>NZ_QEYE01000018.1 GCF_003122205.1 Maritimibacter sp. 55A14 | reverse complement strand
CATGTTCGGTAGGCTCAAAGACTGGCGACGGGTCGCAACCCGATATGACCGATGCCCGAAGGTATTCCTCTCCGCCATCGCACTCGCCGCAACCGTCATCTATTGGCTATGAGTCCTGACCCTAACCATCAATTACACTTTGAAACTCCCGCCACTCCCCCTTTGACATGCCGGAGTTCTCCTGCGTCACCTCCTCACCCTTCAGCATCCGCCGCACGCAGTCCAGCGCCTTGGCCGAGAGCGTGGCGCCGCCCATCCGGTAGTCCTCGAAGGCCGCATAGGCCAGCGGCACCCAGTCGGCCGCCAGCTTGCACATCGCCTCGGCATAGACGCGGATCTCGTATTGCGCGTGGGCGTCGGCCCGCAGGCGCAGGAAGTGGAAGAGGTTGTGCAGGTCGGTCTTCCAGTACCATTGCGTATAGACGTTGGCCGGCAGGTTCATCCGCGCCAGCTCGCGCGCCAGACCCTGCTGGCCGTCCTGGCTGAGCATCTCCTCGTAATGGTCATAGGCCCGCGCGGCGTCGGATTTCAGCGTCTCCAGCACGCGCGCGGCCTCGGCCCCTTCCAGCACCGCGCCGCGGCCCTGGTTGTTGACGGTGGATTGCGCGGCCAGCGCGTCGGGCTCGGGGATGTAGAACTCGCGGTCGAGGATCGAGTAGCGGGCGGAGTATTCGTTGACGTTCGCGGTGCGGTGCCGGATCCACTGGCGGGCCACGAAGACCGGCAGCTTCACGTGGAACTTGACCTCGCACATCTCGAAGGGCGTCGAATGCCAGTGCCGCATCAGGTAGCGGATCAGCCCGGCATCGTTGGAGACATGCTTCGTCCCCGCGCCATAGCTCACCCGCGCCGCCTGCACGATGGCGCTGTCGTCGCCCATGTAGTCGATCACCCGCAGGAAGCCGTGATCGAGCACCGGATGGGCGGTGTAGAGATGCGCCTCCATCCCCTCGGAGACGGCGCGCAGAGTCGGCCGGGGCGTGGCACGCAATGTGTCGATCTCGGCCTGTTGTTCCGGTGTGAGTGGCATATGTTACCCCCTGAGGCGGTCGGATTTGCGGATTCGGCTTAGCTATATATTGCGGGAAGACACGGGAGGGACACAAGATGAAGATTCGATATCTCCATACGATGGTGCGCGTGAAGGATCTCGACGCGACGATGGATTTCTTCCGCCTGCTGGGGCTGGAGGAAACCCGCCGCTGGGACAACGACGCGGGGCGCTTCACGCTGGTCTTCATGGCCCCGCCGGACCAGCCCGAGACGCCGGTGGAACTGACCTATAACTGGGACGGCGACGACGGGCTACCCTCCGACAGCCGGCATTTCGGGCATCTCGCCTACGAGGTCGAGGATATCTACGCGCTCTGCCAGCATCTGATGGACAATGGCGTGACGATCAACCGGCCGCCGCGCGACGGACGCATGGCCTTCGTGCGCTCGCCCGACAACGTCTCGGTGGAGCTCTTGCAGGCGGGCGCGGCCAAGGCCCCGGCGGAGCCCTGGGCGAGCATGGACAACACGGGCCACTGGTAGGGCGATGGTCCCGCTCCGCGCCCTTTGCCTCGCCGCCGCGCTGGCCCTGCCGCTGCCCGCGCGGGCGGGCTGCGACCTGGCGCTGGTGCTGGCGCTCGACGTCTCCTCCTCGGTCGATGCGCGCGAATACGCGCTCCAGCGCGACGGGCTGGCGGCGGCGCTCAACGCGCCCGATGTGCGCAACGCCCTGCTGGGCACGCCCGGCCGCTGGGTCAGCCTGGCCGCCTTCGAATGGAGCGGGCGCTACAAGCAGAGCACGGTGCTCGACTGGACGGCGCTGCGCAGCGAGGCGGACCTGGCACGGGTGACGGTGCGACTGGCCGCGGCCCAACGCTCGGAAACGGAATTCCCCACCGCGCTGGGCTACGGGCTGGGCTACGCGGCGGGGCTGCTCGCCCGCGCCCCCGACTGTGCGCGCAAGGTCGTCGATGTCTCCGGCGACGGGATCAACAATGACGGCTTCGGCCCGCATCTGGCCTATGCCCATTTCCCCTTCGAGGGCGTGACGGTCAACGCGCTGGTGATCGAGGATGGCAGCGCGCCGCTGTCCGCCTATTTCCGCCGCGAGGTGCTGCGCGGCCCCGGTGCGTTCCTTGAGCCGGCGACCGGCTACGGCGCCTTCGAACGCGCCATGACGCGCAAACTCCTGCGCGAGATCGGCAGTCTGATCGTCGGCGCGGCGGGTCCGGGCGCCAGGGACGGCGGCTGACCGGATGCGCCGCGCCCGCGCCCTCGCGCTCTGCCTGGCGCTCGGCCCCGCGCCGGCGGCGGCCTGCCGGCTGGCCCTGGTGCTGGCGCTCGACGTCTCCGCCTCGGTGGACACGCGCGAGTTCGGCCAGCAGACCGAGGGGCTGTCGCGGGCGCTCGATGCGCCGGAGGTTCGCGAGATCCTGCTCGACCCGGCCGCGCCGCCGGTCGCGCTGGCGGTCTTCCAATGGTCGGGCGCCGTGCAGCAGGCGCAGGTGCTGGGCTGGACGCTGCTCGACAGCGAGGCCGCGATCCGGCGCATCGCGGCGCAACGGCGCGGCAACATGGCCGGGCGCACCGCCATCGGGGCGGCCATGACCCATGCCGCCACCCTTCTGCAAGGCGCGCCAGCCTGTGGCCGCGCGACGCTCGACATCTCCGGCGACGGGCGCAACAACAGCGGCATAGCACCGAATGCAGCGGCACGCGCCCTGCCCGGCGTGACGGTCAACGGGCTGGTCATCGGCGGGGCGCTGCCGCTCGACCATTCCGGCGACATCGCCGGCGGCGTGCCGCTGGCCGAATATTACCTGCGCGAGGTGATCCGCGGCCCCGGCGCCTTTGTCGAGACCGCCGCCGATTACGGCGATTACGAACGCGCGATGCGCGCCAAGCTCCTGCGCGAGGTCGGGCATCCGGTGGTGGGCGCGCGCCGGCCCGCGCCGCGTCGAACCCCTTGATCCGAAGCGCCGGACAGCTTACATCTGTTGCGTTCCCGTTCGGGGACTATGGCGATAAACGCGCACGTAATAAGCGGATCGGACCCGGGGGCGGTACCCGGCGGCTCCACCAATTCTCCCTCGTTGGGGGCATCAGGGGCCGAAACAGGATCGACGAACGTCTAAAGGTGTCAGCTTTCGCCCGGTGAGGTACCACCGTTATCGGTCCGCAAAGTACAGTTGCCAACGACAACCGTGCTCCGGTGGCCGTTGCTGCGTAAGCAGTAACAACACCGAAACTTAAGCCCTGGCGTCTAGCAACGTCAGGCGGGGTTCGCAGGCACCTGGCAACAGAAGCCTGCACTTCCACAGCACACGGATAACGCGCATCGCGCCCCCTTTTCATCCCTCGCGAATCCCCTATGCTTGGCCCATTGCATCCGTTAGGGATCGGCCATGCAGCGCACTATCGACTATGGAAATCTGATGCACCGCGCGATGCGCGGACTGATTGCCGAGGTCCTGGGCGACATCGCCGCGCATGGGCTTCCCGGCGAGCATCATTTCTTCATCACATTCGACACCAACCATCCCGATGTGGTGATCGCGGACTGGCTTCGCGAACGCTATCCCGACGAGATGACGATCGTGCTCCAGCACTGGTTCGAGAATCTCGACGTGCGCCCCGACGGATTCACCGTCACCCTGAATTTCGGCGACCGTCCCGAACCGCTGGTCATCCCCTATGACGCGATCCTGACCTTTGTCGATCCCTCGGTGGAGTTCGGCCTGCGCTTCGAGACAGCCACGGCCGACGCGGAAGACGCCGAGGACGGCGAGGAGATCGCCGAGGCGCCGCATCAGGAGATCCTCGAGGACAGCAAGAAAGAGGCCGAGGTCGTCAGCCTAGACAGCTTCCGCAAATAGGCGGTTCGCCGCGCCGAGGGTAACGTCTGCATGAAGTTTTCCCGCCACGGGTTGAACCCGCCGCCCCTGCGCGTATACCTGTCGGGAAGTTGCGAAGGAGATCCGTCATGGTAAAGGAACTTGCGCTTTTTCTGGGCGAGATGATCCGCAATCCCGGCGATGTGCGCGCCATCGGCCCGTCTTCGGGTGCGGCCGCGCGGCGCATGACGCTGGGTCTGGAAGGCACCGAAGGCCCGGTGGTCGAGATCGGGCCGGGCACCGGCGCCTTCACCCGCGCGATCCTTAAGCGCGGCGTCGCGCCCGAGCGCCTGACCCTTCTGGAGACGAGCGAACGGTTCTGCGAGGAACTGACCCACACCTTTCCGGGCGTCTCTGTGCTCAACCGCCCCGCGCAGGACATCGGCGACCTTGGCCTCACGGGCGTCGCGGCGGTGATCTCCGGCGTGCCGCTGCTGGCCCGCCCGCAGCTTCAGCGCGAACTCCTGGGCAAGGCCTTCAGCGTCATGCGGCCCGAGGGCTTCTTCACCCAGATCACCTACAGCCCGCGCGAGATCGTATCGGCCGAGCGCCGCGCGGAACTGGGGCTGGAGGTCGAGGATCTGGGCATGGTCTGGGCCAACCTGCCGCCCGCGCAGGTTTACCGCTTCCGCGCCGCGCGACCGCATTGAATTTCCCCCGTTTGGCGTTATGACTGACGCCGCAAACGGAGGACGCACATGACCAAGACCCGCACCGAGACCGACAGCTTCGGCCCGCTCGAGGTTCCCGCCGACAAGTACTGGGGGGCGCAGACCCAGCGCAGCCTGATGAATTTCCCGATCGGCTGGGAAACGCAGCCGGTGGCGATCGTCCGCGCGCTCGGCGTGATCAAGAAAGCCTGCGCCCAGGCCAACAAGGCCAGCGGCAAGCTCGATGCAAAACGCGCCGACGCCATCATCCAGGCCGCCGGCGACGTGATCGGAGGCCGTCTCGACGACAATTTCCCGCTCGTCGTCTGGCAGACCGGGTCTGGCACGCAATCCAACATGAACGCCAATGAGGTGATCGCCAACCGCGCCATCGAAATCCTGGGTGGCGAGATCGGCTCCAAGGATCCGGTCCATCCCAACGACCACTGCAACATGGGGCAAAGCTCCAACGACACCTTTCCCACCGCCATGCATATCGCCACCGCGATGAGCGTGCGCGACGTGCTGCTGCCGGGGCTGGAGAAACTGGCCGCCGGACTGGAGGCCAAGTCCGACGAGTTCAAGGACATCATCAAGATCGGCCGCACCCATACGCAGGACGCCACGCCGCTCACCCTGGGGCAGGAGTTCTCCGGCTACGCGCATCAGATCCGCATGGGCATGTCGCGCGTGCAATCGGCGCTGCACGGGATTTACGAACTGGCGCAGGGCGGGACCGCCGTAGGCACCGGGCTCAACACCGCGCCCGGCTGGGGCGAGACCGTGGCGGCCAACATGGCCGAGATCACCGGCCTGCCCTTCGTCACCGCCCCCAACAAGTTCGAGGCCCTCGCGGCCCATGACGCGATGGTCTTCATGTCCGGCGCGCTCGCCACTGTCGCCGGCGCCTGCTACAAGATCGCCAACGACATCCGCTTTCTGGGCTCCGGCCCCCGCTCGGGCCTGGGCGAGCTGATCCTGCCGGAAAACGAGCCCGGCTCCTCGATCATGCCGGGCAAGGTCAACCCCACGCAGGCCGAGGCGCTGACGCAAGTGGCGGCCCATGTCATGGGCAACGACGCGGCGATCAAGTTCGCCGGCTCCCAGGGGCATTTCGAGCTCAACGTCTACAACCCGATGATGGCCTACAACCTCCTGCAATCCATCCAGCTTCTGGGCGACGCCGCCGACAGTTTCACCGAGCGGATGCTCTCGGGCATCCGCGCCAACGAACCCCGGATCGAGAAACTCATGCGCGAGAGCCTGATGCTGGTCACCGCGCTCGCGCCCGAGATCGGCTACGACAACGCCACCAAGGTCGCAAAGACCGCGCACATGAACGGTACCACGCTGAAGGAAGAGGCGATCGCGCTGGGCTTCGTCGATGCGGAAACCTTCGACCGCGTGGTGCGCCCCGAAGACATGATCGGACCGAAATGAGTACGCCGGCATGAATGACGGGCCGGTCAACCTGAACCGTTTCCGCAAGGAAAAGGCGCGGGCCGCCAAAAAAACCCGCGCCGAAGAAAATGCGCGCCTGCATGGCCGCAGCAAGGCCCGGAAGGCGCTGGAAGAGGCGCGGGCCGACAAGGCCCGCCGAACGCTCGACCAGCACAGGCGCTCCGATGACTGAGGCCCGCGCACCCTGCCCGGCCCCGGCTTCATCTTTCTCCAAATACTCCGGGGGTGAGGCCGCACGCCGAGGGGGCAGCGCCCCCTCCCGCCCCGCCGCGCGTCGCGCGCGGCAAGCCCGATGAGCGCGCGGCCCGTCAAACGCTCGCTCACGCTGCGCGGGCACCGCACCAGCGTCTCGCTCGAGGACGAGTTCTGGCAGGCCTTCCGCGAGATCGCCGCCGAGCAGGGAAAGCCCGTCAACGTTCTCGCCGCCGAGATCGACGCGGCCCGCGGGGTGGAGGCGGGCCTGGCCTCGGCGATCCGGGTCCATGTCCTGCGCCATTACCGCAAGGGTTAACCGGCCTCGCCTCCTGCCGATGGCGGGGCGTCGCGGCGCGTGAGCCGCAGCCGTATTCCGTCTTTCGCACGCACCGTCAGATGCGCCACCGGCACCGGCGCGTCGCCCGGCACCGGGGCGAAGCGGAAGGCCCGGCAGAGCATCGCCAGCAACAGCGGTCCCTCCACCATCGCGAACCCCGCCCCGGTGCAGACGCGCGGCCCCGCCGAGAAGGGCATATAGGCCTCGCGTTGGCAGGTCTTGCCGTTCCCGGTGCGCCAGCGCTCCGGGTCGAACCCGTCGGGATTGTCCCAGAGCCGCTCATGCCGGTGCAGGTGCCAGGGGCTCAGCACGATCTGGCTGCCCGGCGCCACCTCGCGGTCTCGGAATCGCTCCGGGCACGCCGCCTGCCGGACCATCATCGGCACCGGCGGGTAGAGCCGCAGCGTCTCGCGGAAGACGTCGCGCGCCAGCGGCAGCCGCGACATGGCACCGAAGGCTGCCCCCTGCGCGAGCACCGCCTCCGCCTCGGCGGCAAGCCGTTTCTGCACCTCCGGATTCTCGGCCATCAGGTAAAGCGCCCATGCCAGCGCCGAGGCCGATGTCTCATGCCCGGCGAGAAAGAAGATCGCGACCTGGTCCACCATCTCGCTTGTGGCGAAGCGCGCGCCGGTCTCCGGATCGGCGGTTGTCATGATCTTGGTCGCCAGGTCGTCGGGGGCGGTCCCTGCGTCGATGGCCCGCCGGCGGTCTTCGGTCAGCGCGGTGATCAGCCGCCGGATCGCGCGGGCGCTCTGCCGCGTCCGGCGTCCGTGGAGCCGTGGCATCCAGCGCGGCAGCGGCACGAAGGCGGCCAGGTTCAGAAGCGGCTGGGTACGCTGGTAGTCCCGGAACTCGCTGAAGACGCGGGCCGCCAGGTGATGCGTGATCGGGATCGAGAAGAGCGTGCGGAAGATCACGTCGGCGGCCAGATGCGAGGTTTGCGCCTCCACCTCCACCGCGTCGCCATCGGCAAGCGGCATGAGCCGCGCCACGGCGGCCTCCCCCGCCGCGACCATGGCGGGAAAGGTGTCGCGCAGCCGCCCGCCCTCGAAGGCCGGGTCGATGATCCGGCGCTGCCGCTTCCAGGTCTCGCCATTGGTCAGGAAGACCGACCGGCCCAGAAGCGGGCGCAGCCCCTCGGCGATGCGGCCGGATTTCGGGAAATCCTCGGGCCGGTCCTGCAGCACGAGATGCACGAGGTCGGGCTGGTTGACCAGGTAGGAGCGGAAAAACGGCGTGCGGAACTCGGCCATCCAGGCGCGGTAGAGCCGCGCGGGCTGGCTGGAGAAGATGTCCTGGCGGAAAAGCCTAAGGTAACGCCAGGCCGAGACCCGGCCGCCGGGGCGCGAGGCGGGTTTGGGCGGCAGCCGGCTCATGGCGCGCAGTCCCGGTAGGGCGAGAGCGGTGTCTCGATCCGGCTGGCCGAGGGGGCACGATGCGCGAAGCGCGCGGACAGGGTCCGCGGCCCCGCGGTGACGGCGAAATAGGTATAGTCGCCGGGCCGGTCGAAGGCGCAGAGATACTGGAAATGCAGCCGGAAATAGCGCCGTTTCAGGCGCGTCCAGGTCTCCGGCGCGAGCGTCTGCGTGAAGGCCGCCGACAGCACCAGCGGCCAGCGCTTGGCGGCGCGCGCGACGCCCGAGACGCTGACCGGATCGCAAAGCGCAAAGGAGCAGCCGTCGCCGGGGGCCGAGATGTCGATCCACGCCACATGGGTCTGCTCGCTCATCAACCGCAGATCGGCGCGCAGGTCGCGCGCCTCGGGCAGGAAGCTGACCATCGGGATCGCCTGGCCGAGCGTCAGCAGCGACACGGTGGGTCCGTCCGCGGGCAGGCGTCCGGCGCGGATCAGCCCCGCGAGCATCGCCAGTGCAATATGCGCGCCGGAGGAATGGCCGACGATCAGCACCTCGTCGGGCTTCTCCGCCAGCGCCTCCGCCACACGGTCGGCGAAAGATTCGATCCGGGCCTGGAGAACCGGCGGCATCGCCCCGCGCCAGCGCGCCGAGAAGGCGTAGTCATGCATCAGGTAATAGACGAAGAGCTTCGCGTCGAGGCGCCGGAACCACTCCAGCACCAGCGGCACCAGCGCCAGCCCCAGGATCCAGCCCGCCCAGCCCGGCAGCAGAAGCCCGGCCAGCCGCGCCACGCCCCAGGCCAGCAGCAGCGCCAGCGCCAGTTGCCCCAGCAGCATCACCACCGGGTAGAGCGCCGCGACGACCGGACCCTTCCTGAGCCGCACCAGCCGCCACAACGCGCCGGTTGAGATGTAGATCCAGGCGGTGCGCAGCAACAGCAGATAGGTCTGCACGATGCCGCCCGTCATCGAATCGCGCACGATGTCGGTCCAGACAAGGACCTCGATATCTGCCGTGACCTCCGCGCCCTCGATCGCCGCGGCCACGTCCCAGCCATAGACCTCGGCGCCGGTGCGGCCCGTCACGGCGATCCGGTAGCCCGAGATTTCCGCCTGCGCGGCGGCCTCGCGGCGATAAAGCTCGCGGTAGCGGCGCGGGTGGAATGGATCGTAGCCGGGGATGTAGAACACCCGCCGCCGGCGCACTGTAGCTGCCGATTCTGCCTCGCCTGACGTCATCGCGCCCTTCGTTTCTGCCGCCTGCGCGGGCAGCATAGACAGGATAGCGGGCGAAAATAAGCCCCCCGGCGCGATACCCGCCTCAGCCCAGAAGCGCCAGCGACGGGAAGGCTTCCAGAAGCCAGAAGGAAAGATCGGAGAACCCGCCGGTGATCATCAGCAGCCCGATGGTCCAGAGCAGCAGGCCCATGATCCGCTCGATCCGCTCCATATGGCGTTTCATCCAGCCCATCAGCCCGGTCAGGCGCGGGAAATAGGCGGCGACCAGCAGGAAGGGTATGCCCAGCCCGGCGGCGTAGACCGCCAGCAACGTCGTGCCGCGCTCGACCGAGGCCTCCGACGCGGCCAGCGTCAGGATCGCGCCGAGTTGCGGGCCAATGCAGGGCGTCCAGCCGAAGGCGAAGGCCAGCCCCAGAACATAGGCGCCGATGGCCGATCCGCCCCGGTCGCCCGCGTCGATGCGCGCCTCGCGTTCGAGAAACGGAATGCGGAAGACGCCCACGAAATGCGCCCCGAAAATCATCACGACGATGCCCGCCAGCGTGTTGAAAATCTGCTGGTTCTGCAGGAAGAGCGCGCCGAAGGCCGAGGCCGTGAAGCCCAGGAAGATGAAGACGGTGGAGAGCCCCAGCACGAAGAAGGCCGCGGCCAGCAACGGCTTGCGCGCCTGCACCCCGCCCGTGCCGGCCATCTCGGTCATCGAGATGCCGCCCATATAGGCCAGGTAAGGCGGTACGATGGGCAGCACGCAGGGCGACAGGAAGGACAAAAGCCCCGCCGCCAGCGCGATCAGCATCGCGGGCAGCAGGCTTGCGTCGATGATATCGATTCCGATCATGGGCTTGGTGTAACCGCTCGAGCGGGCGGGGTCACTCGGAAAGCTTTCAAATTCCCGTGGACAGTCTGTAACCTGCGGCTAGAGTGCGGCGCATGAGCTGGGATGCCGAACTCGATGCCACCGGGCTGCTTTGCCCCCTGCCCGTCCTGAAGGCCCGCAAGAGGCTTCAGGCACTGGCGCCTGGCGCGGTACTACGGGTGCTGTCCGACGACCCCGCGGCGGTGGTGGATGTGCCACATTTCTGCACCGAACAGGGGCATGAACTGCTGGGCAGTGAGCCCGCCGGCGCAGCGCGCGCGTATCTGATCCGCAAGAAAGGCTGATTGTTCGAATTTTGAAAACAATTGCCGATAAAATACGATGACTGTCTCCAAATTCTGCATGATTCCTGCAAGCGCAGGATCTATTCCGCCGCCACTTTCGCCGCCCCCTGAGGGTCGCGCAGCGCCGCCAGAAGCTCCTCGCGGCGCTTGGCGGCCTTTTCGGCATTGGCCTGCTTGACCGGGCCGAAGCCGCGGATGTCGAGCGGCAGCCGGGCCAGCGCGATGCAGGTCTCCCGCGTCTCGGGTCCGAAGCGCGCCAGCACCTTTTTCATGTCGGCCTCATACTCCTGGATAAGCGCGCGCTCCATCCGGCGCTCGGCCGAGCGTCCGAACGGGTCGAACGGTGTGCCGCGCAGGAATTTCAGCCGCGCCAGCATCCCGAAGCCCTTGCGGATCCACGGGCCGAACTCGCGCTTCTTCGGTCGGCCGTCCCGGCCCTCCTTTGCCAGGATCGGCGGCGCAAGGTGATACGTCATGGTGAAATCGCCCTCGAATTCCTCCCGCGCCTTCGCCTCGGTGTCGAGCAGCAGCCGTGCGACCTCGTACTCGTCCTTGTAGGCCAGCAGCTTGTGATAGCCCTCCGCGATCGCCTCGCGTAGCGCCGCGTCCCCGGCCTGATCCACCAGCTTGCGATAGCGCCGCGCCAGCCGCTCGGACTGATAGGCCGTCAGGTGATCGGCGCGGTAGGCGATCCGTTCTTCCAGGCTCCGGGGTTTGTCGATCACCGTGTCGGTCAGCACCTTGGCGGCTTCGGCGGGATGCTCCACCGCCCAGCGGCCCAGGCTGAAGGCGCGCTTGTTGCGTTCCACCGCCGCGCCGTTCAGCTCCACCGCCTTGTCGATCGCCTCCAGGCTCAGCGGCACGCCGCCTCGCTGCCAGGTCGCGCCCAGGATCATCATGTTGGAATAGATCGAGTCGCCCATCAGGCGGCGCGACAGTTCCGTGGCGTCAAGGAAATCCACCCGTCCGGTGCCCAGCCGGGCCTGGAGCGACAGCGTCAGTTCCTCCGAGGGGAGGCGGAACTCGGGATCGCGGGTGAAGGCGCCGGTGATGATCTCGTGGCTGTTGACCACCGCCAGGGTGCGGCCGGTTTTCATCAGCCCGATCGTCTTGGCCCCCGCCGTCGTCACCAGGTCGCCGCCGATCACGCAATCGGCCTCGCCCGTGGCGACCCGGATGGCGGAGATATCGGCGGGCCGCTCGGCCAGGCGGCAATGGATATGCACCGCCCCGCCCTTCTGCGCGAGCCCCGCCATTTCCATCACTCCCGCGCCCTTGCCGTCGATCTGCGCGGCCTGCGCGAGGATCGCGCCGATGGTCACGACGCCGGTCCCTCCGACACCGGTGATCACTACGTTATGGGTCCCGTCGATGTGCGGCAGCACGGGCTCGGGAAGATCCGGAAGATCGACCTCGACGCTGGCCTCCTTGCGGATCTTCGCACCCTCCAGCGTCACGAAGGACGGGCAGAAGCCCTTGAGGCAGGAGAAATCCTTGTTGCAAGCGGACTGGTCGATGGCCCGTTTGCGGCCAAGTTCGGTCTCCTTGGGCACGACGGCGACGCAGTTCGACTGCACCCCGCAATCGCCGCAGCCCTCGCAGACATCCGTATTGATGAAGACCCGCTTGTCGGGATCGGGGAAGGTGCCGCGCTTGCGCCGGCGGCGCTTCTCGGCCGCGCAGGTCTGCACGTAGATGATCGCCGAGACGCCCTTGGTCCGGGCGAATTTCTCCTGCACCTCGGGCAACTCGTCGCGCTCGTGCCAGGTCAGCCCGGCAGGGAAGCTCTTGCGATCCGGCTCTTCATTGGGGTCATAGACCAGCGCGATATGCTCCACTCCCATCGCCTGCAATTCGCGGGCGATCCGGTCGGGATGAAGATCGCCCTCATTGGGCTGCCCGCCGGTCATCGCCACGGCGTCGTTGTAAAGGATCTTGTAGGTGATATTGGTGCCCGCCGCCAAAGCCGCCCGGATCGCCAGGATGCCGGAATGGTTGTAGGTGCCGTCGCCCAGGTTCTGGAAGACGTGATCGCGGGTCGAGAACGGCGCCTCGCCCATCCAGTTCGCGCCCTCGCCGCCCATATGGGTGTAGCCCGAGGTTTCGCGGTCCATCCAGAGCGCCATGATATGGCAGCCGATTCCGGCATAGGCGCGGCTGCCCTCGGGCAGTTTCGTCGAGGTGTTGTGCGGGCAGCCGGCGCAGAAATAGGGCAGCCGCGACGCGATTTCGGGGGCGTTGTCGGCCTTGCGGGCTTCCTCCAGCAAGGCCAGCCCCGCCTTGACGCGGTCGGTGCCGCGGCCTTCCTCGATCAGGATCGCGCCGATTTTCTCGGCGATCATCACCGGATCGAGCGCCATGCGGGTCGGGAACAACTCCTCCTGATGCATGCCGCCCGCGCCGCCCTTGTACCAGCCATAGACGCGACGGCCGCGGCGGTCGTCGAAGATCGCCTCCTTGATCTGCACCTCGATCAGCTTGCGCTTCTCCTCGACCACCACGATCAGGTCCAGCCCCTCGGCCCAGTCGTGGAAGCCGTCCATGTCCAGCGGGAAGGTCTGGCCGATCTTGTAGGTGGTCAGGCCCAGCCGGTCGGCCTCCGGCGCGTCGATGCCCAGCAGGTCGAAGGCATGTACGAGGTCGAGCCAGTTCTTGCCCGCCGCCACGAAGCCGATCTTGGCGCCGGGCCGGCCCCAGACGCGCTTGTCCATGCGGTTGGCCTTGGAAAACGCCTCGGCCGCGTAGCGCTTGTAGTCGATCATCCGGGCTTCCTGCGGGATCCAGTGATCGCCGAGCCGGATGTTCAACCCGCCCTCGGGCATCTCGAAGTCCGGCGTGACGAACTGCAGCCGGTCGGGGCTGCCATCGACGACGCTCGTGACCTCGATCGTGTCCTTCATGGTCTTGAGCCCGACCCAGACGCCGGCGAACCGCGACAGCGCCCAGCCGTAGAGCCCGAAATCGAGGATCTCCTGCACGCCCGCGGGCGACACGACCGGCATGTAGGTATCTACCAGCGCCCAGTCCGACTGGTGGCAGGTGGTGGAGCTTTCGCCGGTATGGTCGTCGCCCATTGCCATCAGCACGCCGCCATGGGGGCTGGTGCCGGCCATGTTGGCATGCCGCATCACGTCGCCGGTGCGGTCCACCCCCGGCCCCTTGCCGTACCAGAGCCCGAACACCCCGTCATACTTGCCCTCGCCGCGCAGTTCGGCCTGCTGCGAGCCCCAGAGCGCGGTCGCCGCCAGGTCCTCGTTGAGCCCCGGCTGGAAGGTGATGTCGGCGGCTTCGAGAAGTTTTCCCGCCCGCGCCATCTGCATGTCCACCGCACCCAGCGGCGAGCCGCGATAGCCGGTGACATAGCCCGCCGTGTTCAGCCCCAGGGCGCGGTCGCGCGCCTTCTGCATCAGCATGAGCCGGACCAGGGCCTGCGTTCCGTTCAGCAGGACCTGGGACTTGCCCAGATCGAACCGGTCCGAAAGACGAATATCCTCTATGCTCATGGCGTGCCTCCCTATGGCCTGCAATATAGTCTGATATTAGGTCAAAGAAACTGACCTTCATAGGGGAATTTTTTCACAACTCTCCATTTGCAAATGCAGCATGGGGCCGGGTAACTTGACCAAACGCATCCCCCCGACAGGGAAAGACTCCGACAGTCATGGACTGGGACAAGCTAAGAATATTTCACGCCGTGGCGGATGCCGGCAGTCTCACCCATGCGGGCGAGGTGCTGCATCTGTCGCAATCGGCGGTCAGCCGCCAGGTCAGGGCACTGGAGGAAAGCCTCAACACCACCCTCTTCCACCGCCATGCGCGGGGACTGATTCTCACCGAACAGGGGGAGCTTCTCTTCGACGCGACCTCGGCGATGGTGCGCCGGCTCGACACGGCCGAGGCGCGCATCCGCGACAGCGAGGACGAGGTATTCGGGCAACTCCGCGTGACCACCACGATCGGTTTCGGCACGCTGTGGCTCGCGCCGCGGCTGGGCAAGCTCTATGACCGTTATCCCGACCTGAAGATCGACCTGATGCTGGAGGAGCGCGTGCTCGATCTGCCGATGCGCGAGGCCGATGTCGCGATCCGCATGAAGGAGCCCAGCCAGGCCGATCTCGTGCGGCGCAAGCTGATGGACGTGCATATGTGCCTTTTCGCCTCGCCGGAATATCTAGCGGCGCGCGGCACTCCGCAAAAGTTGGAGGAACTGACGCAACACCGGGTGATCAGCCAGAACACAACCAGCGCCCAGGTCAGCGCCGGTGCGACGCTGGTCCGCACGCTGCTGAGTGCCGATATCCAGGCGCACCTGACGGTAAACAACTACTTCGGCGTGTTACAAGGCGTGCTCAATCATCTCGGGATTGGCGTTCTGCCCAATTATCTGGCGGACGACTTCCCGGATCTTGTGCGGGTTCTGCCCGAGATTGCATCCAACGAAGTGCCTGTTTACCTTGCCTACCCGGAAGAACTGCGTCATTCCAAGCGGATAGAGGCGTTCCGGACGTTCGTCACCGAAGAGATCTTTGCCTATCGCAAGCGCCTGCGCGAACTCGAAGAGGCGAAGGAACAGGCGGAATAGGCCGCTCCTTGCTGTCGAATTACGCGAGATATGCGCAACAGCCATAGCTGCTATGCGACGCACCGTCCGTGTTTTTTCTTGATTGCACAGAAACCAGCCCCTACATGCCTTCTCAGAAGACGGCGTTTCGCTGCATTGCGGCAAGCCTCTTCTACCTCCCTGTTGGACTTCGGCCGAGACTTTCGTCTCGGCCTTTTTTTTGGCGCCGGGCGCGCCCTCTTGCCCCTTTTCCATCGTGCCGGCTTGGCCTATGACGGGCGCGACCGGGCTGGCAGGGGAAGACGCAACATGAACGAGCCGCAGATCACCGAGGAGCTTATCTCAGCGCACGGGCTCAAGCCCGAGGAATACGCCGAGATCCTGCGGCTTCTCAACCGCGACCCCAGCTTTACCGAGCTTGGCATCTTCTCGGCCATGTGGAACGAGCATTGTTCCTACAAATCCTCCAAGAAATGGCTGCGCACCCTGCCCACCGAGGGGTCACAGGTCATCTGCGGGCCGGGCGAGAATGCGGGCGTGGTGGATATCGGCGACGGGCAGGCCGTGGTCTTCAAGATGGAAAGCCACAACCACCCCTCCTATATCGAGCCCTACCAGGGCGCGGCGACCGGCGTGGGCGGCATTCTGCGCGACGTCTTCACAATGGGCGCGCGGCCCGTCGCGGCCATGAATTCGCTGAGCTTCGGCGCCCCCGATCACTCCAGGACACGCCGCCTGGTGGCCGGTGTGGTGGAAGGGATCGGCGGTTACGGCAACTGCTTCGGCGTGCCCACCGTGGGCGGTGAGGTACGCTTCCACCCCGCCTATAATGGAAATTGCCTGGTCAACGCCTTCGCCGCGGGACTCGCAGAGAGCGACAAGATCTTCTATTCGGCCGCGTCCGGCGTCGGCATGCCGGTCGTGTATCTGGGCGCCAAGACCGGGCGCGACGGCGTCGGCGGAGCGACCATGGCCTCGGCTGAATTCGACGACACGATCGAGGAGAAGCGCCCGACCGTGCAGGTCGGCGACCCTTTCACCGAGAAGCGCCTGCTGGAGGCCTGTCTGGAGCTGATGCAGACCGGCGCGGTGATCTCGATCCAGGACATGGGTGCGGCGGGGCTGACCTGTTCGGCGGTGGAGATGGGCGACAAGGGCAGCCTCGGCGTCCGGCTCGATCTCGACCGGGTGCCCTGCCGCGAAGAGAACATGACCGCCTACGAGATGATGCTCTCGGAGAGCCAGGAGCGCATGCTGATGGTACTGCGTCCCGAGAAGGAGGACGTCGCCCGCGCGATCTTCGACAAGTGGGATCTCGACTTCGCCGTGGTGGGCGAGACCATCGCCGAGGACCGTTTCGTGATCGAGCATGGCGGCCGGGTGATGGCCGACCTGCCGCTCAAGGCGCTCTCGGGCACCGCCCCGGAATACGACCGCCCGTGGGAGCCAACGGCGCCCGCCGCGCCGCTGGCGGATGTCCCCGCGATCGCGCCGGTCGAAGGATTGCGCGCGCTTCTGGCATCGCCTAACCATGCCGCAAAGAACTGGGTCTACGAGCAATACGACCATATGGTCATGGCCGATACCGTGCGCCGCCCCGGCGCGGGCGCGGGCGTTGTGCGGGTGCATAGCACCGGCAAGGCGCTGGCCTTCACCTCGGACGTGACGCCGCGCTATTGCCGCGCCAACCCGGTGGAAGGCGGCAAGCAGGCGGTGGCCGAAGCCTATCGCAACCTCTGCGCGGTGGGCGCGCGGCCGCTCGCCAGCACCGACAACCTGAACTTCGGAAACCCCGAGAAGCCCGAGATCATGGGCCAGTTCGTGGGCTGCATACAGGGCATCGGCGCGGCCTGCGCGGCGCTCGACATGCCCATCGTGTCGGGCAATGTGAGCCTCTATAACGAGACCGACGGCAGCGGGATCCTCCCCACCCCCACGATCGGCGCGGTCGGGCTGCTGGCCTCGCTGGAGGAGATGATCGCGGGACCTGCGCAGGACGGCGACGCGGCGGTACTGATCGGCACGGGCAAGGGCCATCTGGGCCAGTCGGCGCTGCTTTTCGAGGCCTTCGGGCGCGAGGACGGCGACGCGCCGCACGTGGATCTGGAGGCCGAACGGCGGCATGGCGAGTTCCTGCGCGCCAATCACGCGCTGATTCGGGCCGCGACCGACCTTTCCGATGGCGGGCTGGCGCTGGCCGGCTTCGAGATGGCCGAGGCCGCGGGCACCGGGCTGGCGCTGAAGGACGGCGATGCCGGCTGGTTCTTCGGGGAGGATCAGGCGCGCTACCTTCTGGCAGTGGCGCCGGACGCGCTCGATGACTTGCTGTCCGCGGCCGACGCTGCCGGGGTGCCCGCGCAGCAGGTCGGCCGGTTCGGCGACGCCGGGATCGCCCTGGGTGGGTCGGCCACACCGATGGACGAATTGAAATCGCTCTGGCGCGGCGCCTTCGCCGCCGCCCTGGCTTGAACGGCAGACCTTGCTCTGCGGCTTTGCGCGCACTAATTCTGTTGCGAACCGAAAAGGGAGAAGCCGATGGCGATGGAAGCAGCCGAGATCGAGCGACTGATCCGCGAGGTGTTCCCCGAGGCGCAGGTCACGATCACCGATCTGGCCGGCGACGGGAACCACTACGCGGCCGAGGTGATCGACGAGAGCTTCCGCGGCCAGAACCGCGTGCAGCAGCAACGTGCGGTCTATGCCGCGCTGAAGGGAAAGATGGACGGGACGAATGGCGAGTTGCACGCGCTCGCCCTGACCACCAAGGCGCCGGGCTAGATCGTGGCGGCGCTCGATCCACATCCGCTGGCCATTCTGGTCCTGACGCCCTTCGTCGCGATCTTCGTCGGGGCGGGTTGGATGAAGGTCCGACAGTGGTGGAAGCACGGTCCGGCCGTCTACGACCGGTCTAACTTTCCAATCGATACGAGCGCTCCCGGCTACGTGCCGCCGCCCGGCGAGACGGACGCAAGCGAGCCCGCAGTGACCACTTCAAATACAGAGGCCCCGAGATGACCGATGCAAAGACCCAGATCGACGACACCGTGAAATCCAACGACGTGGTGCTGTTCATGAAGGGCACCAAATCCATGCCGCAATGCGGCTTCTCCTCCCGCGTGGCGGGGGTGCTGAGCTACATGGGCGTGGAGTTCACCGACGTGAACGTGCTGAGCGACGACGCGATCCGGCAGGGCGTCAAGGATTATTCCGACTGGCCCACCATCCCGCAACTCTATGTCAAGGGCGAGTTCGTGGGCGGCTGCGACATCATCACCGAGATGACGCTGTCGGGCGAGTTGGACAAGCTCTTCGAGACCCAGGGCGTCGGCTACGACAAGGCCGCGGCCGAGAAGATCCGCGAAGCCAACGCCTAGACGCGGCGCAGCCCGAAGGCCCAGAAAGCCCGGCAGGGTTCCCCGCGCCGGGCTTTTTCATTTCCTTCGCGCCGCCGGCTCAGCCGGCGGCGCGTTCCTCCACCTGATCGGCCAGCGCCTCGGCGCGCGCCGCGATCTCGGCCATCGTTTCGGTCACTTCGGCGGGGATCACCGGCACCTCGACGCGCTTCGGAGCGGGCGCGGGCGTCTCGCGCATCTCCTCGATCAGCGCCTGCTTCTCGGCCAGATCGTCGCGTAGGGCGCGCAAATCCTCCTCCAGCCCGGCGGTCTTGTCGGCCAGCATCAGCGCCGCCATCAGCAGCATCCGCGATTCCGGCAGCCGGCCGATCTGTTCGGCCAGAACCTGCGCCTCGCCATCCAGCATCGCCGCGGCGGCGCGCAGGAAATGCTCCTCCCCGTCCTGGCAGGCGACCTGGAAGACCCGGCCGCCGATCTCGATCGAAACCTCAGGCATTTGCGGCCTCCTGTTCCAGAAGCGGCTTGAGGTCGCGCAGGATCGCGTCGATCTCGGCGGCCTCGGCCTGGCGTGCGACTGTGAGCGCGTGCAACTCGGCGCGCAGCCCCTCCTCCACCGCATCGGCATCGCCCAGCATCGCCTCGTTCTGCTCTCGCAGTTTGGCGTTGCTGGCGCGCAGTTCCGCATTCACGTTGCCAAGCTGGGCGATCTGGGTTTCCTTGAGTGAAATATGCTCCATCAGGCCCGCGACCTTCTCCTCCAGCTTCGCGATCCGCTCGCCGGTCTCCTGCACCGTCGCCTCGGCACGCTCCAGCGCTGCCGTGAGTGCGGCGTTCCGGTCACCTCCCGTCGCGGTGCCGGCATCCAGCCCCGCCGCGATCCGGTCAAGCGCCGCGCGGATGCGGCCTTCCAACTCGTTCAACTCGCTCATGCGTCCGTCCTGTCCGTTCCAGCCCGTTCCGAATCGACCAAACGCGCTCCCGGCGCCAGTCTACCCAATGCGTGCGGAAAATGCTGCCCCCCGGCAACGACGCGGCGGTGCAGCGCTTGCACTTCACGCGCGGGCTGCTATCACGCGCCCAATGTCCAATGTCGCGACAGCGACCTCAAGGGAGCGCGCCCCAGTGGAAATCGCCGATCTTCGCAAGACCCATCCCCAGCACTGGCAGAACGCCTGCGCGATCCGCGCCCTGGCCATGGACGCCGTGCAGGCCGCCAAGTCGGGCCATCCCGGCATGCCGATGGGCATGGCCGACGTGGCCACGGTGCTCTTCGAGAAGCACCTCAAGTTCGACGCCTTCGCCCCCGCCTGGCCCGACCGCGACCGTTTCATCCTGTCCGCCGGGCATGGCTCTATGCTGCTCTACGCGCTGCTGCACCTGACCGGCTACGAGGACATGACGCTGGATGAGATCAGGAATTTCCGCCAGCTTGGCGCGCGGACCGCGGGGCATCCCGAATACGGCCATGCCGCGGGGGTCGAGACCACGACCGGGCCGCTCGGACAGGGCATATCGAACGCCGTGGGCTTCGCGATGGCCGAGGAGTCTCTGCGCGCGCGTTTCGGGCGCAAGCTGGTGGACCACCACACCTGGGTGATCGCCGGCGACGGCTGCCTGATGGAGGGCATCAGCCACGAGGCGATCGGGCTTGCCGGGCGGCAGCGGCTGGGCCGGCTCACCGTGCTGTGGGACGACAACGGCATCTCCATCGACGGCAAGATCGAACTGTCGGACGTGACGGACCAGAAGAAGCGCTTCCAGGCTGCGGGCTGGCACGTGCTCTCCTGCGACGGGCACGACCCGGACGACATCGACCGGGCGCTGAGCGCGGCGCGAAAATCCTCGCGGCCCACGCTGATCGCCTGCCGCACCCATATCGGCTTCGGCGCGCCGGGCAAGGAGGGCACCTCGGCCGCGCATGGGTCGCCGCTGGGCGAGGACGTGATCGCCGCCACCCGCGAGATCTACGGCTGGCCCTACGGCCCCTTCGAGATCCCCGACGACATCCGCGCGCAATGGGCGGCAATCGGGGCGCGCGGCGCGGATGAGCGGCAGGCCTGGGAAGCCCGGCTCGCCGAACAGGGCGCCGGCCGCCGGCGTGCCTTCGAGCGCGTGCTTTCGGGCGCAGCGCCAGCGCAGCTTTCGGCCCGGATCAAGGCACTCAAGAAGCAGCTCTCCGAAGAGGCGCCCAAGGTCGCCACCCGCAAGGCCAGCGAGATGGCGCTGGAGGTGATCAATCCGGTGATGCCCGAGACGATCGGCGGCTCGGCGGACCTGACCGGCTCCAACAACACGCTGACCGGCGATCTGGGCATTTTCGAGCCCGGCAACCGCAAGGGCCGCTATGTCTATTACGGCATCCGCGAGCACGGCATGGCGGCGGCGATGAACGGCATGGCGCTGCATGGCGGCATCCGTCCCTATGGCGGCACCTTCCTGTGTTTCACCGACTACGCGCGGGGCGCGATGCGGCTCTCGGCCCTGATTGGGGTGCCCACGGTCTATGTGATGACCCATGACAGCATCGGGCTGGGCGAGGACGGCCCGACGCATCAACCGGTCGAGCATCTGGCGATCTGCCGCGCCACGCCCAACACAAGGGTCTTCCGGCCCGCCGACGCGGTGGAGACCGCCGAGGCCTGGGAACTGGCGCTGACCAGTGTGCGCACCCCTTCGGTGCTGGCGCTGTCGCGGCAGGGCCTGCCCACGCTGCGCCGCGAGCACAAGGTGAAGAACCTGACCGCGCAGGGCGCCTATGTGCTGGCCGAGGCCGGGGCGAAACGGAAGGCGATCCTGCTGGCCACCGGCTCGGAGGTGGAGATCGCGATGGCCGCCCGCGCGCTGCTGGAGGCCGAGGGCATCGGCACGCGCGTGGTCTCGATGCCGTGCTGGGAGCTGTTCGAGGCCCAGGACGAGGCCTATCGCAAGCGCGTCCTGCCCGCCGGACCGGTTCGCGTCGCCGTGGAGGCCGGCATTCGCTTCGGCTGGGACCGTTGGCTCTATGGCGAGCGCGGCCGGCGCGAGAAGTCGGGATTCATCGGGATGCACGATTTCGGCGCCTCCGCGCCCGCGCCCGAACTTTACGCCCATTTCGGCATCACCGCGGAGGCCACCGCCGAGAAGGTGAAGTCGCTGCTGAAGTGACCGGCCGGGCTGGGGGGCTGTCTGCCCCCCGGCCCCGCGGCGCGGGGCCGCCCCCCGAGGATATTTCGGGCAAGAAGAAACCGGGCGGTCAGTCCGCCCGCGGCCGCAGCGCGGCGATGAGCGGGCCCACGAGACGGGTGGCGGCCGGGATCAGCGCGAGCCCCAGCGCGAGGCCGAAGAGCCCGTTCAGCCCGGCGGTCACAGCCCATTCCACGGCGCCGACAAGCGCGGCGGGCGCGGCATGGGCGGCGGCCAGGGCGATGCCGTGGATCAGGTGGCCCGGACCGGGCAGCGCCAGCACTTCCAGCCCGTGCAGGACGATCGCGCCGCCGACCCAGAGCATCGCCGCCGTGCCCACCGTGGAGAGCAGGCTCATGAGCCGCGGCATGGCGCGCACCAGCCCGCGCCCCAGCGCGCGGCCTGGCGCCGTGCGGGCGGCGCCCGCGAGATGCAGCCCGATATCGTCCATCTTCACGATCAGTGCCACGCTGCCATAGACCGCGACCGTCACCAGGATGCCGACCAGCGCCAGTGTCGCGGCCTGCATCCAGAACGCGCCGGCCGGGATCTCGGACAGCGCGATGGTCATGATCTCGGCCGACAGGATGAAATCGGTCTTGATCGCCCCCGCGACCTTGCGTTCCTCAAGGTGGCCCGGATCGCCGGTGGCCATGTCGGCCTCCACATGCGGATCGCCATGCGGGAAGAGGAAATGGAAGACCTTTTCGGCCCCCTCGAAACAGAGATAGGCGCCGCCCAGCATCAGGAGCGGCGTGATCGCCCAGGGCGCGAAATGCGACAGCGCCATCGCCACGGGCAGCAGCACCAAGAGCTTGTTGCGGAAGGATCCCTTGGTGATCCGCCAGATGATCGGCAGCTCGCGCGCGGGCGCGAATCCGTGCACGTAGCGCGGCGTCACAGCGGCGTCGTCGATCAGCACGCCCGCGGTCTTGCCACCGGCCTTGGCCGCCGCGCCCGCGATATCGTCGACTGACGTCGCCGCAACCTTGGCGATCGCCGCAACATCGTCGAGGAGAGCCAGCAATCCGCTCATGTCCGATC
Organism: Maritimibacter sp. 55A14; assembly: GCF_003122205.1. GTDB lineage: Bacteria > Pseudomonadota > Alphaproteobacteria > Rhodobacterales > Rhodobacteraceae > QEYE01. Next base: position 49,762 of record NZ_QEYE01000018.1, on the reverse strand, counting down.
CTCCGCCCGGGTCCTGTCGCTGATAGCGTTGCGGCCCGCGTCAGGCAAGCCGCGCGGCGCGCGGCGCGGCAAGCTTGTCGCAGTTTGCGCTAACAGTGCGGCCTGCCTGCCTTTTACGTCTTTCAGCCCCGCGCAAGGGCCGCTATATGGCCGCCAAACCCATCATGCGCAGGAGTATTCCCATGACCATCACCGTCGGGATCAACGGAATGGGCCGGATCGGCCGCTGCACCCTTGGCCATATCATCGAGAGCGGGCGCAACGATGTGGAGGTCGTCAAGATGAACGCGACCGGCCCGATCGAGACCAACGCCCACCTGATGCGCTATGACAGCGTACATGGCCGGTTCCGCGGCGATATCCGGGTCGAGGGCGACACGATGGATCTGGGCCGCGGGCCGATCAAGGTCTTCTCCACCTACGACCCGCATGAGTTGGACTGGTCGGGTTGCGACATCGTCCTGGAATGTTCCGGCAAGTTCAACTCGCGCGAGGCGGCGGCCGTGCATCTGGAGCATGGCGCCAGGCGGGTGTTGGTCTCTGCCCCCGCCAAGGGCGCGGACCGCACCGTGGTCTTCGGCGTGAACGACAAGGACATGAAGCCGTCCGAACTGGTAATCTCCAACGGCTCCTGCACCACCAACTGCCTGGCCCCGGTGGCCAAGGTGATGCATGACGCCTTCGGCATCGAGAGCGGCATCATGACCACCATCCACAGCTATACCGGCGACCAGCCGACGCTGGACCGCCGCCACAAGGACCTCTACCGGGCGCGCGCCGCGGCGATGGCGATGATCCCGACCTCCACCGGCGCGGCCAAGGCGCTGGGCGAGGTACTGCCGGAACTGGCCGGGAAGCTCGACGGCACCGCGATGCGCGTGCCCACGCCCAATGTCTCGGCCGTCGATCTGAGCTTCGTCGCGGGCCGCGACGTGACCGTGGAGGAGGTCAACGAAGCCGCGCGCAAGGCCGCGGAAGGCGCGATGGCCGGCATCCTGGCCTGGGATCCCGAGCCCAAGGTTTCCATCGACTTCAATCACACCACCGAGTCGTCGATCTTCGCGCCCGACCAGACCAAGGTCGTGGGCGGCCGCCTGGTGCGGGTGCTGGCCTGGTACGATAACGAATGGGGCTTCTCCTGCCGCATGGCCGACATGGCCGTGGCAATGGGCCGGCAACTCTGATCGCGCGGGCGGGGGCCGGGGCCATGACCGACAGGATCGCACTCTTCCTGGCGCTGGCCCTGGTCCTGCTGCTGGTGATCGACGCGCAGATCTTCGACTGGGCGAACACTCTGTTCCTGGTTCAGAAGCTCACCGAACTGACCGAATGGCTGGCCTTCTGGCGCTAGACCCCGCGCCACGGTCCGCCTGAGCAGGAGACGACATGGCCTGGAAGACCCTCGACGACATGGAACTGGCCGGCAAGCGCGTGCTGGTGCGGGTGGACATCAACGTGCCGGTCTCGGGCGGGCTGGTCACCGACGACACCCGTATCAGGCGCATCCTGCCCACCGTGAACGACATCATCGCGGCCGGCGGCAAGCCGATCCTGCTCGCGCATTTCGGCCGCCCCAAGGGCAAGGCCGTGCCGGAGATGTCGCTGGCCGTCGTCCTGCCCGCGCTGGAGCGCGCGCTGGGCCGGCTGGTGGGGTTCGCCACGCTGGAGGAGGCGCCGGCGCGCGCCGCGGGGCTGGTGGCGGGCGACGACGTGCTGCTGCTGGAAAATGTCCGATTCCATCCCGGCGAGGAGGCCAACGATGCCGATTTCGCCGCGACCCTGGCGGCGCTGGGCGATGTCTATGTCAACGACGCCTTTTCCACCGCGCATCGGGCGCATGCCTCCACCGAGGGGCTGGCGCATCTGCTGCCGTGCTGCGCGGGCCGGCTGATGGAGGCGGAACTGCGCGCACTCGAAGCCGCGCTGACCACTCCGGAACGCCCGGTCCTGGCGGTCGTGGGGGGCGCCAAGGTCTCCACCAAGATCGAACTGCTGTCGAACCTGATCCGCAAGGTGGACAAGCTGGTGATCGGCGGCGCTATGGCAAACACCTTCCTGGCCTCGCAGCATATCGGCATCGGCCGGTCGCTGGCCGAACACGACATGACCGGCACCGCCGCCGAGATCATGGACTGCGCGGCGGAGACGGGCTGCGAGATCCTGCTGCCCTCGGATGTGGTCGTCGCGCGGGAGTTCCGGGCGGATGCCCCGCATTCGGTCGTGGACGCCGCGCGTTGCCCCGAGGACGCGATGATCCTCGACGCCGGCCCCGAGAGCGTGGCGCGCATCACCAGCGCCTTCCGCGCCTGCCGCACGCTGATCTGGAATGGCCCGCTGGGCGCTTTCGAGATCGCGCCCTTCGACGCCGCCACCACGGCCGCCGCCAAGATGGCCGCCGAACTCAGCCGCTCCGGCGCGCTGGTCAGCGTGGCCGGCGGCGGCGACACGGTGGCGGCGCTCAACCATGCCGGGGTGGCCGGGGATTTCAGCTATATCTCCACCGCCGGCGGCGCCTTCCTGGAGTGGATGGAGGGCAAGACATTGCCCGGCGTGGCGGCACTGGAAGCCTGCGCGCGGGCCGATTGAAAAGCCACGCGCCTTGACCTAGACAGGCGCAGGGGCGCCCGCGTCCCGGTATTGTCGCGGGAAATCATTGTCGGCCGAGAGTGGAGAGCGAGATGACCAACCAGACCCAGGCAGAGCAGATGCGCAGCGGCAAGGGCTTCATCGCGGCGCTGGACCAGAGCGGCGGCTCCACGCCCAAGGCGCTGAAGCTCTACGGCATCGGAGAAGACGCCTATGGCTCCGAGGCCGAGATGTTCGACCTGATCCACCAGATGCGCGCGCGCATCGCCCAGGCCCCCGCCTTCACCGGCGATCGGGTGATCGGCGCGATCCTCTTCGAGATGACGATGGATCGGCAGATCGCGGGCAAGCCCTCGGCCACCTACCTGTGGGAGGACCGCCGCGTGGTCCCCTTCCTGAAGGTCGACAAGGGGTTGGCGGACAGCGCCGACGGCGTGCGGCTGATGAAGCCGATGCCCGATCTCGATGCGCTGCTGGAGCGCGCCAAGGCGGCGGGCATATTCGGCACCAAGATGCGCTCGGTCATCGACGCGGCCGCGCCCGCGGGCATCCGCGCGATCGTCGATCAGCAATTCGAGATCGGCCGCCATATCCTCGGCCACGGGCTGATCCCGATCATCGAGCCCGAAGTGACGATCAGCATCGACGACAAAGCGGCAGCCGAGGAGTTTCTGCTGGCCGAGATCGCCCGCAATCTCGACGCCCTGCCGGAAGGCCAGGAAGTGATGCTGAAACTCACCCTGCCGGAGGTTGCCAATCTCTACCATCCGCTGGTGGATCATCCGGCGGTGATGCGGGTCGTCGCGCTCTCCGGGGGGTATTCGCGGGACGAGGCAAATGCCCGGCTGGCACAGAATGCGGGCGTGGTCGCCTCCTTTTCCCGTGCGCTGACAGAGGGGCTTTCGGCCGACCAGTCCGATGCAGAATTCAACGCCACGCTGGCCGCCACCATCGACAGCATCCACGCGGCCTCCGTGGCGGGCTGAACCTGCGGCGCGGCCGGGGCTTTTCCGCCACCGCACCGCTTTTTAAGGGATGGGGGATTCACAAGGCGAATCACCTGTGGCAGAGTGGCCTTCAGCCGCGCGACAAAAGACGCGGCATGTAGAGGCAGTAGACGGTTATGTCCCCAGGAAACGGGCGCCCCGCGATCGGCGCGGCGATTTATCTGACCCTGGCCATGTCACTCGGCGCGTATTTCACATTCGCCGCCGTGCAGGGGGATTACGGCCTGTTCCGCCGCATCCAGCTTGAGGCCGAGGGTGACGCGCTGAAGGCCGAACGCGAGGCCCTGCGGCGCGAGATCGCCTGGATGGAAAACCGCACAAGGCGAATGTCCGACAGCTATCTCGACCTCGACCTGCTCGACGAGCAGGCCCGCAAGGTGCTTGGCCTGATCCGGGCTGACGAAATCATCATCCGCTGAACCGCTCGACTCCGGCCATCGGCCACCCTCGCAATTTTTCCGTGCGTTGCGGCGACTCCTGCGTTATATAATATTGTTTAATGTTGAACTACTTTTAAAGCTAGGGGATCGCGCATCATGGCCACCCGAAAAACCTCCAACAAATCAAGTGCCTCGAAGGAAGAGCTTCTCCAATTCTACCGGGACATGCTGCTGATCCGGCGATTCGAGGAAAAGGCGGGCCAGCTTTATGGCATGGGGCTGATCGGCGGGTTCTGCCATCTCTATATCGGTCAGGAAGCCGTCGTCGTGGGGTTGGAGGCCGCGTCCGAGGAAGGCGACAAGCGCATCACCACCTATCGCGACCACGGGCATATGCTGGCCTGCGGGATGGACCCTGACGGTGTCATGGCCGAGTTGACGGGACGCGACGGCGGCTATTCGCGCGGCAAGGGCGGCTCGATGCACATGTTCTCCAAGGACAAGCATTTCTACGGCGGCCATGGCATCGTCGGCGCCAACGTCCCGCTGGGCGCCGGACTGGCCTTCGCGGACCAGTATCGCGAGAACGGCCGTGTCACCTTCACCTATTTCGGCGACGGCGCCGCGAACCAGGGCCAGGTCTACGAGACCTTCAACATGGCGAGCCTCTGGAAGCTGCCGGTGATCTTCGTGATCGAGAACAACCAGTACGCCATGGGTACATCGCAGAAGCGGTCGACCTCCACGCCGGAGATCTACACGCGCGGAGAGCCATTCGGCATTCCGGGCGAGGCCGTGGACGGCATGGATGTCGAGGCCGTCAAGGCAGCGGGCGAGAAGGCGGTCAAGCACTGCCGCGCGGGCAAGGGCCCCTATATCCTGGAGATGAAAACCTACCGCTATCGCGGTCATTCCATGTCCGACCCGGCCAAATACCGCACCCGCGAAGAGGTTCAGAAAATCCGCGACGAGAAGGATCCGATCGAGCATATCCGCGACGTGCTGATTGCGGGCAAGCATGCGGGCGAGGAGGACCTCAAGGCCATCGACAAGGAAATCAAGGCCACGATCAACGCCGCCGCCGACTTCGCCAAGGAAAGCCCGGAGCCCGATGAGGGCGAGCTCTGGACCGACATCTACGCCACCGAAGTGCCGCAGGAAGCCTGAGGAGAGACCGCACATGCCTACCGAGATTCTTATGCCCGCGCTGTCTCCGACGATGGAGGAAGGCACGCTCGCCAAATGGCTGGTCAAGGAGGGCGACGAGGTCGCCTCCGGCGACATCCTGGCCGAGATCGAGACCGACAAGGCGACGATGGAATTCGAGGCCGTCGACGAGGGGCGGATCGGCAAGATCCTTATCTCCGAGGGCACCGCCAATGTCGCCGTCAACACGCCCATCGCCGTGCTGCTGGAGGAAGGCGAGAGCGCGGAGGATATCGAGAGCGCCGAGTCGGGCGGCGACGAGACCGAAAGCAAACCCGCGGAAAAGGCGGAGCCCGCATCCTCCAAGTCCCCCGCGAAACCGAAATCCGAACCCGCCCCGCAAGACCCCGAGATCCCCGAAGGGACCGAGATGAAATCCACCGCGATGCGCGAGGCACTGCGCGATGCGATGGCCGAGGAGATGCGGCGCGACGACAGCGTCTTCGTGATGGGCGAGGAAGTGGCCGAATACCAGGGCGCCTACAAGGTCACGCAGGGGCTGCTGGACGAATTCGGGGCCAAGCGCGTGATCGACACGCCGATCACCGAGCACGGCTTCGCCGGGCTGGGCGTGGGTGCCGCCTTCGGCGGGCTGCGCCCGATCGTGGAATTCATGACCTGGAACTTCGCCATGCAGGCCATCGACCAGATCATCAACTCGGCGGCCAAGACGCTCTACATGTCCGGCGGCCAGATGGGATGTCCTATGGTCTTCCGCGGCCCCAACGGCGCGGCGGCGCGCGTTGCCGCCCAGCATAGCCAGGACTACGCCGCCTGGTTCGCGCAGATCCCCGGACTCAAGGTGGTGCAGCCCTATTCCGCCGCCGACGCCAAGGGGCTGCTCAAATCCGCGATCCGCGACCCCAACCCGGTGATTTTCCTGGAGAACGAGATCCTCTACGGCAAGTCATTCGAAGTGCCGGTGATGGACGATTTCACCGTCCCGCTGGGAAAGGCGCGCATCTGGCGCGAGGGCTCGGACGTGACGCTTGTGAGCTTCGGCATCGGCATGACCTACGCACTCGAAGCGGCCGAGAAGCTGGCCGAGGACGGGATCGAGGCCGAGGTGATCGACCTGCGCACGCTCAGACCAATGGACACCGACGCGGTAATACGCTCGGTAAAGAAGACCAACCGCTGCGTCACCATCGAGGAGGGCTGGCCGGTCTGCTCGATCGGCAACCACATTTCCGCAGTGCTGATGCAGCAGGCGTTCGACTATCTCGACGCGCCGGTCATCAACTGCACCGGCAAGGACGTGCCCATGCCCTATGCCGCGAACCTCGAGAAACTGGCGCTGACCTCGGTCGCCGAGGTGCTGGACGCCGTCAAGCAAGTGACATACCGCTGAGGAGCGCCGCCCATGCCCACTGAAATTCTCATGCCCGCGCTGTCTCCGACGATGGAGGAAGGCACGCTTGCGAAATGGCTGGTCAAGGAGGGTGACGAGGTCTCCTCCGGCGATCTTCTGGCCGAGATCGAGACCGATAAGGCGACGATGGAATTCGAGGCCGTCGACGAGGGCCGGATCGGCAAGATCCTTATCTCCGAGGGCACCGCCAATGTCGCCGTCAACACGCCCATCGCCGTGCTGCTGGAGGAAGGCGAGAGCGCTGAGGATATCGAGAGCGACACCGCGGGCGGCGACGGCTCCGAGAAGCCGAAGACGGAAGACAAGCCCGCGAAATCCGAAGACACGGCCACGAAACCTGAAAGTGGGAACGGCCCGGACACCAGGGCCCCGGCCGCCCCGGAAACCGCGGAGGGGGAGCGTATCTTCGCCTCCCCCCTCGCCCGCCGGATCGCCGCCGAGAAGGGCCTCGATCTGACCGCGATCAAGGGCTCCGGCCCGCATGGCCGCATCGTCAGGGCCGATGTGGAGGACGCAAAGCCAGCCGAGGCCGCCAAAGCGCCCGCCGCCAAAGCCGCCCCTGCGGCGCAGGCGGCCGCCCCGTCCGGCCCGTCGGCGGATCAGGTGGCCAAGATGTTCGCGGATCGTGACTACGAGGAAATGCCGCTCGACGGCATGCGCCGCACCGTGGCCGCTCGCCTGACCGAGGCCAAGCAGACCATCCCGCATTTTTACCTTCGCCGTGATATCGAACTGGACGCGCTGCTGAAATTCCGCTCCCAGCTCAACAAGCAGCTTGAAGAGCGCGGCGTGAAACTCTCGGTCAACGACTTCATCATTAAGGCCTGCGCGCTGGCCCTGCAGGAAGTCCCCGACTGCAACGCGGTCTGGGCCAGTGACCGGATACTGAAACTCAAACCCTCGGATGTGGCGGTGGCCGTCGCGGTCGAAGGCGGGCTCTTCACTCCGGTCCTCAAGGACGCGCATCTCAAGACGCTCTCGACGCTCTCGGCGGAAATGAAGGATCTCGCCAGCCGCGCCCGCGACCGCAAGCTCGCGCCGCATGAATATGTCGGCGGCAGCTTTGCGATCTCCAATCTTGGCATGTTCGGGATCGAGAATTTCGACGCCGTCATCAATCCGCCGCACGGCTCGATCCTGGCCGTGGGCGCCGGGGTCCGCAAACCCGTTGTCGGCGCGGATGGCGAGTTGACCACCGCCACTGTGATGTCCTGCACGCTCTCGGTCGACCACCGTGTCATCGACGGTGCGCTCGGCGCGGAATTTCTGGCCGCGGTCAAGACGCACCTGGAAAACCCGCTCGGCATGCTGGCCTGACCGGGCCACACGCGAACACAAAAGAACGCCCGCCTGGACAGGCGGGCGTTTTCGTTTTCCTCAACCGTTGCGCGGGGCCTGAATGGCTCAGAGATTTTCGCTGGGGCTGTTGAGAAGCTGGTCCATGCTGATCGCGGGCTGCGCGCATCCCGCCTCGCCCACGATCTTCGCCGGCACGCCCGCCACCGTTTTCATCGGCGGCACCGCCTCCAACACGACCGAACCCGCGGCGATGCGCGAGCAATGGCCCACGGTGATATTGCCCAGCACCTTGGCACCCGCACCGATCATCACGCCATCGCCGATCTTCGGGTGCCGGTCGCCGTCCTCCTTGCCGGTGCCGCCCAGCGTCACCGAGTGCAGCATCGAGACATTGTCGCCGACGACCGCGGTCTCCCCGATCACGATGGAATGGGCGTGGTCGATCATGATCCCCTGCCCCAGCCGGGCAGCCGGGTGAATATCGACACCGAACACTTCCGAGACGCGCATCTGGATGAAGAAGGCCATGTCCTTGCGCCCGATCTCGTAGAGCCAATGCGCCAGCCGGTAGGATTGCACCGCCTGGTAGCCCTTGAAGTAGAGAACCGGCTGCAACAGCCTGTGGCAGGCCGGGTCGCGCTCGTAGACCGCCACCAGATCGGCCCGCGCCGCGCGGCCCAGTTCGGGGGCGCGGCCATGCGCCTCGTCGAAAATCTCGCGCAGGATTTGCTCGGACATCTCGCCGGAGGCCAGTTTCATAGACAGCCGGTAGGCCAGCGACCGTTCCAGCGTCGGATGGTGCAGCAGGCTGGAATGCACGAGCCCGCCCAGAAGCGGCTCTTCCTGAACCACCCGCTCGGCTTCGTCGCAGATCCGGTCCCAAACCGGGTCGATCGCGGACAGATTCGTGCGTCTCTTGGCCATGGCGCTTTCCTCCTGGATGCCCATCTTCTACACCAGATAAGCGCTACGGACCAAATGAGAAAGGGTAATCCGTAACATGACCGTCCCTGATGACCGTCTTGCGGCCTTCCGGACCCGCCTGCACGACATGCTGGCGGAGCTTTCCGATCAGGATAAGGCGGCCGAAGGCAGCCGCGACACGGTCGCGTTGGACCAGCAATCGGTGGGGCGCCTGTCGCGCATGGACGCCATGCAGCAGCAGGCGATGGCGAACGCCACCCATGCCCGCCGCCAGCAGATGATCCTGCGCATCCGGGCCGCGCTCTCGCGCCTCGACGCGGGCGAATTCGGCTATTGCGAGGATTGCGGCGAGGAGATCGCGCCCGGACGCCTCGACCTCGATCCGACCGTCACGCGATGCGTCAGTTGCGCTTCCGGCTGATTGCCCGGCCCGCCCTGCGCCGCGCCAGCAGCGCCTCGAAGACCAGCATCATGCATGCGCAATAATCCGCGTCGTTCAGGAAGGGCTCCCGCGCCAGCGCGCGCCGCCGCGCCGCCGCCTCCAGCGTGCCGTCCCCCCAGGTTGGATGCGCCCGCCTCAGCCGCTTGCGCCAAATATCGGCCCAGCATGCCTCCGCCACAAGCCGCTCTGCCAGCATGCCGCGCAAAAGCGGCGGCGCGGCCAAAAGCGCGCGCGCCGCGGTCACGACATCCCCGTGCAGGACCGGCCGCATCAGCCATTGATCTCCACCGATGCGAAGGGTCCCGGCCCGAAACTGTCCGAAAGCTGTGCCACGGCCAACTCGAAAGCCACCGCGACTCCATCCTCTGCCTGCGCCGCGGCGGTGTAGCGCCAACCGGGCGCGGTGGTTTCCGCCTCGCGCAGGATTACGCCGTCCCGGATCACCCGGACCCGATACGCTTCCCGCGTCTCGCCCAACGGCACCTTGATCGACGACCAGCTATCGCCGTCGATACGGCTGCGCCGGACCCAACTCAGGTCCAGCGCGCCGTCCGCCTGCGCCTGCATCCGCAGATGCACCGGCGCATAGGGGCGCAGCCCGATCCCGCGGAACGCCTGCTCCACATGCACGAAAACCGGATCGTCCACCGGCCGCTGCGCCGGACCGATCCGGAAATTTCGCTCCAGATCGCGCGCCGAGAGCGGCAGGTCGACCTGCGCGGGCGCGCCGTTCAGCAGCACGACCCGGCTGCCGACGGGCCATGCGTCGGGCTGAATACCATCCGTGCCGGCCTGCCCCCGTAGCCGTAGCGTCAGATCCCAGCGCCCCTCATCCACGAGCACCGCATCCCGGAACTGCAGCACCTCCCAGTTGTCCGTCGAGCCGTCGCCGATCGCCAGCGCGTTGGCACCGGCCAACACCTGCTCCGCCGAGACAGAGGAAAGCGCCCCTCCGAACATTCGCACCCGCAGCGCCGGTCCCCTGTCCCACCGCCCCGACGGCGCGCGCACCAGAACCGTTTCGGTCACACCCACCACGCTCGGTGTCTCGAAAAGCCGGTTGAGCGTGTAGCCCTCGTCGAATGGCGCCGAATAGACTGCAACGGTGCCAGGCCAGGGCGTGGCGCTCACCGCCAAGTGCGGGGCATGCGCCACCTCGTCGCCGGTCAACAGCGGCAGGTCCAGGAATTGCGGAAAGACCGGCGTGACGGGCGCGAAGGCGCGCAACCGCGGTAGCTGCTCGGTCTCATCGCTTGGCGCGTAGAGCCCGCGCTCCACCCGCACCGCATCGCAAAGCCGAGCGCCGGCCTCCTCCACCCTGTCGATCCGGTAAAGCGTGTCATCCCCGCCGGCACGATGCAGCACAACGTCACCCGCCCCCAGATGCATAGCCGAGGGCGGCAACGCGAACCGCGCCGTATCGCGCCCCACCCGTGCCGTGGCCAGCCAGCATTCGACCGCCGCTTGCCCCTCCGTACGGGTCAGCGCGAGCGGCAGGTCCGTCTGCGCCACGCTGCGCGTCTCCTCGTCGGGAAAAATTGTCTCGGCGGCGCGCGCTTCGTAATCGCCGCCGGCCTCCACGAAAATTACCCGCACGCGGCCAGCGGTTTCGGCGTCCGGCTCGCGAAGGGTCTGCACGCCCGCCGGCTCACCCGGCAGAACCGCGAGACGCGGCTCGTCGAGCACCGCATCAGGTGCCGCGTCGCGGTTGAAGAAGCGCAGCGTCCCGCCGCGCTCCCCCGCGTCGAACCCATAGGCCAGAACCAACGGCTGAATCGCCGCGCGCGCCGTCGAGACATCCGACAGCTCATATCTGCGCAATACCGAATAAAGCCCCGAGACATCGAAGGCGTCCATCCCCGAACGCTCGCTGATCTCGGCCACCACGTCGTCCAGCGTCTCCAGCGTGAGGCGCCCGTTCAGCCAATGCCCGCGCGCAAAATTGTCGCCATCGGACCAGAGCGCGGTGTTGTTCGGAAAGGCCGGCCAGGGGCGCGCATCCCAGGCCCAGACCAGGATGCGCGACGGATCGACCATCGACCCGTCATAGATCTCCGAGACCGGGTTGTTCTCCGGCTCGGACCAGAATCCCAGCACCGCACGAAGATATTGCAGCAGCATCAGGTCGTCGCGCCGGCCGTTGGAAAATCGCGGCAGGGAAGACTCGCTCGATCTGGGATCCAGGAATTTGTTGGGTTCGTTGGCACCCTTGTCGATCGCCGCGCAACCGATCTCGGTGAACCAGAAGGGCTTGGACTGCGGCTCCCAGGCCGTGGGCGTCTCCTGCCGCACGCCGCCGATCCGTTCGAAATGCGGCTGCGACCACCAGTTGCGAAGATCCTTGAACCGAAACACCCAGGGCTCGCCATAGGCGCCATCGGTGATCGGTGTCCTGATCTGTGCCGCGCGCTCTTCCTCGGAGCCATAGAACCAATCGAAGCCCTCCCCGCCCGCTATATTGCCTCGCAGATAGTCGAGATTGTAAATCTCGCCGAATTTCGCGTCGGCATGGTCCTCGCCCTCCCGCCAATCGGCGACCGGCATGTAATTGTCGACCCCCACGAAGTCTATTGCGACATCCGCCCAGAGCGGGTCGAGATGGAAATAGACATCGCCCGATCCGTCCTGCGGATGATATCCGAAATACTCGCTCCAGTCCGCGGCATAACCGATCCGGGTTTCAGGCCCGAGGATCGCGCGGACATCGCCCGCGAGTGCGCGCAGCGCGGCGACCGCCGGGAAACTTCCGCCCGCGCCGCGGATCTGCGTCAGACTGCGAAGTTCCGAACCGATGACGAATGCCTCAACGCCCCCCGCCAGCGCACAGAGATGGGCGTAGTGCAGCACGAAGCGCCGGTAGGACCATTCCTGCGGCCCGGCATAGACTACGCCCGCGCCTTGAGGCGTAAAATCCCCAACCTGCGCGGTGCCGAAGAAACGCGCGACCTCCGCCTCGGCGGCCTGCGTCCCGTCGGGCGAGCCCGGCCGACCGGGCGCGACCTCCGACGTAATCCGCCCGCGCCAGGGAAAGGCCGGCTGATCCTCCGCCTCGCTCCAGGGGTCGGCCAGCCCGTTGCCCGCCGGGATGTCCATCAACACGAATGGATAGAAGATCGCCGCATGCCCGGCCGCGCGCAGCGCCGCAATCGCCTCGATCACCGCTGCATCGGCCGGCGTGCCGCCGAAAGACGGGCGGCCGTCGATCCGGCTGACCTCGGCCACGCCCGCGCGACTCGCGCCGCTCACACGCCAGGGCATTTCCACCCCTTCGTGATCGGCCCGTTCAACGCGCGGCTCGACGCGCCCCCGTCCGGCACGCAGATCGGTACCGAACCAGCTCACGACCAGCGATACGGCGCCGCAATTCGGAACCTCCTCGCGCAGCGCCTCCAGCGAGCGGTCGAAATCGGTGCGGCTGCCCGGCGTGTTGACGTTGAGCCAACGGTTCACGCCCGGCCCGTCGGAGACATGGACCGATGTCGTGGCCAGCGCATACTCACCGGTGCCGGGAATCAGCGCCACCCCCCGAACCAGATCGCCCGGCCGGCCCGGCCCGGCCGCCGCCTGCGGCCGTGCGGCGCGGAAGATCTCGAAACTGAACTGTGGGATCCGGTTGCCGAAGCGCGACAGGTCCAGATCCTCGATCACCACATAGGCCGTGCCCCGATAGGCCGGAGCACGCCCCGCACCCTCCACCGCCTCGATCAGCGGATCGGCGATCTGTACCTCGTCGCCCGGATAGAATCGCAGGTTCAGATCATCCACCGCGATTTCCACGCCATCGGCCCAGACGCGGCCCAAGCGGGTGACCACGCCTTCACCCAACGCAATGGCCAGGCTGACCGTATAGCTGAAACTGCGGGTCTTGGGCGGGCTCGGCGCGCCCTTGCCGCCGCCACCGCTCTCCGTGACAATCTCGCGGAAGCGCGACGCCCAGATCGCCTGCCCCGCGACCCGCACCTGCCCCCAGGTCAGCGGGATCGCGGCGCCCTCGCTCGCGCCGGTCAGGCGGAAACGCTCCACCCGGCCGGTCTCCACCACATCCGAACCCTGACCGATCAGCTTCTGGTCGATCACCCGGCCGAAAGTGACACCCGCCGCCCGGCCGATCACCGCCGACGAGAGCCCCAGGACCGAGCCGCCGATCGCCGCGCCCGCGCTCGCCCCGGCAGCAGACAACAGAATGGTCGCCATCAGGACCTCCTTTCCGGAAATTGAAGCCGCGCCACGATCCGGCGCGCCCAGGGCGCGGAGAGCGGGTTTTCCACCACCATGTGCCCGCTATAGGCGTGAATGAATGTGGGGACCGCGCCGGTCCGCGCTGAAATCCCCAGATGCTTGGCCACGGCTCCCCGCCGCATCCGGAAGAGCAGAACCTCCCCCGGTCCCGCGGCACCTTCGGGCAAGGCAATGAGATGCCGTTCCGCCGCCTGCCAGAGAACCTCGCGGTGCGACGGCTCGGACCAGTCCATCGTGTAGGGCGGCACCGTTTCCGGCTCCGCCCCGTAGAGCCCACGCCAGACGCCGCGCAGCAATCCCAGGCAATCCGCCCCCGCGCCCCTGGCCGAGGCCTGATGCATGTAGGGCGTGCCGATCCAACCGCGGGCGATCCGTACCGCCTCCCCGCCGATCGCGCTCAATTGTTCATGCTCCCGCCATCGTTCCGGCCCGCCTGCACCGGGTAGCTGGTCAGCCAGTCCTCGCCTGGAATATGAGGGAAGCCACGAAAGTTCTTAAAATTATCGAATTTCAGGCGACAGGTTTCCTCGCGCTTGTCACAGCCCGCCTCGATCCGGACACGGTCGCCCGGGCGGATATCGGCACGCAGCGACTCCCAAAGCTCCAGGAACCGCCCGTCCGCCTCGATCCGGTCGTTCTTGATCACGCCAACCAGGCCGGTCGCGGGACCGTCCTCGACCCGGAGGGTGCCTTTTTCGAACCACCGCGGCTGGAACCCGGCAAATTCCGCGAAGCGGAAAATACGCCCGTCCTCCACCACCTCCACCGCCCGCGTCTCGGTGAAACCCGGCGTTTCGAGATCGAAACGGCAGCGCTCGTCGCCCAGCACCGCCGCGCAGCGCTTGTGGAAAATCGCGCCCTGCGGCTGATTGAGCGCCTCGGCCAGCCCGCGCAACTCGGCCTCGAAGGCGCCATCGGCGCGGCGGATCTCGCCCAAACTGCCGCGGAACTGCATCAGCCGATCTTCGGGCTCGGCCCAGTTGACCAGCCAGATGCGAACCTCCGCGCGGTCGAACCGCCCCGCCAGGATATCGGCCTCGGTCACCGCGGCGCCCGACAGCGCGCCCACGGCCTGCGCGTTGTCCACCGACAGGCCCGAGCTTTGCTGAAGCGCCGAGGCCGTCAACCCCGACGCGGCGCGGAACACGATGCCATCAAACGCCAGATCTCGGTCGTGATCGGTGAACCCCATCACCACCCCGTCGCGCCGCGCCACGGCCCAGCAGCGGGTCAACGTTGTCACGCCGCCGGCCAGATGCGCCGCCAGCCTCTCACTCAACTCCTGCATCAGACGCGCACCTCCACCACCGGAACGTTGGGGATCTCCCCGGCCTTGAAATTCGCCACCGATGTCTGGATGCGGTCGGTGTCGAAGCGCACCGGCACGTCGAACTCGAACCCCGCCGTCACCTCCGCGCCCTCGGGCGGCGGATCGGTCAGCGTCACGCGCCCGGTCGTCACGTCCACCTCGTAATGCACGCCCTCCACCAGCCCGTCGCGGCCCAGCCCCAACCGGACGCTGCCGGCCACGGGCTTGGTGATCGGCCTGCGGTACTCCTGTTCGCCGGACCGGTAGCGCTTGGTCAGCTGAAAAGCGCGCGCCAAGCCGTCGCCCAACCCGATCACCTGATCCCCGAAGCCCGGTTCGCGTGAGGGCAGAGAGGATTTGAAATCTGTCCAATCCTTCCACCGGAACCCGAAAAGCTGCCCCTGCCGGGCCTCGAAGAAGGCGATCAGCGTCTCGATATCGTCGAGCGACCGCAGCCCCACCCCCGCATCGTAACGCCGGCGTGCGTCGGCCCAGGGCGTGTTACGCTCTTCATAGCCGTTGGCCAGCGTGACGATCTCGGTGCGCCGCTCCGGCCCGCCCACCGACCCGAAGCTCAGCGCGGCTGGAAATCGTACCTCGTGAAAGCTCATCGACCGTCCTTACCTGTTGCGCGTGCCGCGCCCCAGCGCGCGGCCGACCTGTGCCGCGAGCTGCGACTGCGAGCGGCGGAACCCCTCGACATCCGGGGTGCTGATATTCATCGTCACCTGCACAGAACGTCCGCTGCCGCCCTGCGTGCGCACGCCCAGCCGCCCGTCGGCGCCGCGTGCGAGCGGCATGATCGCCTCGGGTCCGGCCTCGCCCATAAGGCCCAGGCCGCCGCGCATCGGAAAGAGCGTCGCGCCCGAGACCACGCCACCGCTGGCGAAAGGCCGCACCCGCCCCTGGCTGAAACTCGCCCCGTTCTCAAAGGGCAGGATGTCCGAGACAGCCGCGTTCACGCCATTGGCCACCAGCCCGCCCAGCGCGTTCTGCACCGGTCGGATCGCGGTGTTGAAGGCGGCGTCCGACATCGAGCGCGCGACATCGCGCAATGCGTCCGACAGCCGGTCGCCATCGAAAACCAGCCCCTCGAAGGCCCGCTTGAGCCCACTGCCGATACTGCGCGACAGCGATCCCACCTCGCGCCCGGTGAAGAGCATCATCTGGCGCATCGACGCCAGTTCCCCCTGGAAGGCCGCCGAGACCTCCCGCGCCCCGCCGAGGCTCGTCTCCAGAGCCCGGACCTGCTCGTCCAGCCCCTCCAGATCGTCCAGAAAATCCATCACTCTGCCCTCTTTTCCATGTCGGGATAGCGCCGGGCCAGTTCCTCCAGCCGGTCACGCGACAGCGCCGGCGCGGGCGCGGCGCGGCCCAGCATCGTCATCAGCTCCGCCGGCGTGAGCGACCAGAATTCCGCCGGCCGCAATCCCAGCCCGCAGAGCCCCGCACGCATCAGCCCCGGCCAGTCCAGCATGCTCATGGCGCGGACGCGTCCGGCACATGGAAGGCGCGCGCAAGAAGCTGCGCAGCCACCCGCGCGGCCTCCATCGGCCCGCCGCCGATCTCCGCCGCCAGCAGGATGCCCGCATCGCCCTGCCAGCCGCCGCCGCGCATCCCGGCCACCACAAGCGCCAGGATGTCGCGCGTCGAAAACCCGCCAGTCTCGAACCGCTCCACCAGGTCCAGCAGCGACCCTGCCTCCAGCGCCGCCTCCAATTCGGCCAGCGTCCCGAGGGTCAGTTTGCAGACATGCCGCTCGCCATCCACCACCAGCGCAACCTCGCCCGCCCACGGATTGACCATCAGATGCCCGTGAATGTCAGAGCCCCCGCCGAGGCCAGTGTCAGTTCGTAGCTCGCCTCGCCGTCATGGGTGCCGGCATACTCGATCGCGGTGATCTGGAACGGTCCCTCCACGATGCCGAAATCCGGGATGATCACCTGGAAATCTGGCACCTCTCCGTCGAAGAATATCTGCCGCGCGCGCTCGTCGGTATTGGCGTCGCGGAAGACACCCGAGCCGGTTATCGAGGCCGCCCGCACCCCAGCGCCGGCCAGCAGTTCGCGCCAGCCCCCGAGACTGTCGAGCGACGTGATATCGACCGGCTCGGCATTGAAGTTGATGCGCGTGGCCCGCAGCCCCGCGATGGTCTCGAACGTGCCGGTACCTGTCAGGTCCAGCTTGACCAGGAGGTCCTTGCCTTTCTGGGCGCCCATGTGTGTCTCCAAATATTGTCCAGGGATCAATCGTCTTCGACCAGCGCCCGGAAGCGCAGGTCGATCTCTCGCTGTTCGCCGCCGGTGCCCCGTCGCGCGCGGGCACGCAGGAAGTTCAGCCCCACGAGCCGCCCCCGCGCCAGCACCAGCGGCGCGTCCACCAAGGCATCCACCACCGCCGCCGCCACATTCTTGACGGCCTGAAAACCGGTGCCGTCGCCCACAACGCTCACGCTGAAATCCAGCCGCGTCCCCTGCCCCGACACGTCGGACCGGTCGCGCGCCTCCTCGGGACCCAGGCTGACATAAAGCTGCGGCAAGGCACCTGCGGGCGGCATGTCGAAGATATTGCCGCCCACCAGCGCCCCGAGCGCTGGATCGGACACCAGCGCCTGATAGACCGCAGTCTGCAAGGCCGGCGAGACCGCATAGCTCATGCGCCCGCCTCCTCGCTGGCAAAACAGATCAGGTATCGCCCGTCCGACCCCTCCTCGGCGACGGCCTCGATGCGGAAAACCCGCCCGCCGTCGCGCAGGCGTTGGTCGGGGCGCGGGCGCGACGGCGCGCCGTGAGGGGCCGCGCGCACAATGATACGCCAGGCCATGTCCGACACGTTGAGCGCACCGTCGCCGCGTTCACGTCCGGTGCGCGGGCGCAGATCCGCCCAGATCGTGCCCAGCGGAACCCACATCTCGGTGAATCCGCCCGCGCCGTCCAGCAGGCCCTGCGCCTCCTCCAGAACCAGCTTGCGGTTAAGACGGACCGGCCTCATCGGGCACCCCCGATCACCCGCACGGTGCGGTAATGCTCGATAAGCGCCATGACGCCGAATGGCATTGCCGCGCCACCTCCCTCCGCCTCGGCGCGGTGTTCATAGTAATGGGCGGCCAGAAGGAAGACCGCCTGGCTCAGGTCCAGGGGCACTTCCGGCCAAGTGTCGCCATAACCGGCCCGGAACACCAGTTCCACCGACCCGCCCGCAGGCACATGCGGCAGGGCGGTGCCCGCCGCAGCGATCTGCGGGCGCAGCGCATCCTGCACCAGCCGGTAGGCCGCGGGATCGACGACATGCGCCGCGCCCAGCCCGTCAACGATCCGCACCTCAGACAGGGCGACGACCGGCGCCACCGGCAGCGCCTGCGCCTCAGGCTCGCGCCACCGTCCGATCGACCACAGGAAATCCCGCCGGATCAGAACCTTGCCGATACGCGCCTCGATCGCCGCAACGGCCGCGCGCAGAAAGCTCTCCAGGATCGCGTCCTGCGATCCATCGTCGGCAAAGCCGCGGCCCAGGCGTAGATGGTCGCGGAATTCCGCAACCGGCACGGCCGTGCTCAGCACGCTGGTCAGTTCGGTTAACATCATGGGAAATCTCCGTCAGGGGACCGTTCGGGCGCGCGCCGCCCGGCGCCGCTCGGACGGAAGGGAACAGCTGGACAACGCCAGACGCGCACGCCCGGCCCCGCACAGCCGAAACCGCGCGGGGCCATCGCTCAAACCGTCACCTCGCGGCTCAGGTCAGCGCGAATTTCAGCAGTTTGATCGCGGCGTAGTCGCTGACATCGCCGCCCACCCGCTTGGTCGCGTAGAAGAGCACATGCGGCTTGGCCGAGAAGGGATCGCGCAGGATGCGCAGATCGGGCCGCTCGGCGATCGTGTAGCCGGCACCAAAATCGCCAAAGGCGATGGCGTGGCTGCCCAGCGCGATATCGGGCATGTCCTCCGCGATCAGCACCGGATAGCCCATCAGCCGCGCGGGCTCGCCCGCCGCCAGCCCGTCCGACCACAGGAAGCGGCCATCGGCATCCTTCATCTTGCGCACGGCCCCGGCGGTCTTCGAATTCATCACGAAGCTCGCATTGGCGCGGTAGCGCGCGCCCAGCGCATAGACCAGATCGACGATCGCATCCGCCGGGTTCACATCGGCGAAATCGCCATCCTTGCCGGAAGGCACATAGCCCAGGCTGCCCCAGCTCCAGGAGCCATTGTCGATGGTCGAATGGTTGAGGAACCCGGTCGGCTTGTCGATACCGTCACCATTGATGAATGCCGCAGCCTCGGCGCGCGCAAACTTGTCGGCGATGCGCTCGGCCAGCCAGCCCTCCACGTCGAAGGCGCTGTCGTCGAGCAGCCGCTGCGACGCCTTCGGCAGCGCGCTCAACTCATGCAGCGGGATCGAGATGCGGTCGATCAGCGGCGTGCCGGTCTCGGTGGCCGAGGCCGTCTCGGTCGCCCAGCCGGCGCCGACATCGGTATGGTCCACCAGAACGTCATAGGCGGTGGCCTCGACCGCGACCGTGTTGGCGATGGCGCGGATCGACGCGGCGGAGTTCAGAACCCCCTGGATGCGCTCCGCAGTCTGCGGATCGACGAGATACCCGCCCTCGGCGGACACCGCGCTCGACAGCGCTTTCTCCTCCAACTGCAGACCGCGCAGCGCGTCATCGTCACCGGAACGCAGATAGGCATTGAATGCCTTGCGATGCGGCAGGTCGGGCTCGGCGGCGGTCGAGAGCGCCGGGCGCTTACGGGTCATGGTCTTGGCGTTCAGCATGGAAATTCGCTCTTCCTGTTGTTGAAGTCTGGTCCTGATGTCGGATTGAAAGCCTTTGAATTCACTCAAAAAACATGAAATCGCAGCTTTCACGTCCGGAAGCGGGCCGGGATCGGGCACTCCGACGCCGCCCCGCGACTTGGTCTTGGTCTCGGTCATGGGAAATCCTGTATTTGGGATCAGGGGTGGTCGCCGGCCCGTTCCTCGGCCAGCGTGCGTCCGGCATCGCGAAACATCTCCGCCAACGCGATTGCGAGTGCCGCGTCGCCGGCATTGCCGGACTTCGCGCCCACCCGCGCTTCGGGAAGCATCGGGAAGGTCACCAGCGACACTTCCCAAAGCTCCAGTTCGGCCAGCAGGCGCTGGCCTTTCGCATCCTTCCGGGCCTTCACCGTCCGATAACCTATCGACAGCCCGTCGATCGCCCCTGCCCGGACCAGCGCCATCGCGTCGCGCCCGCGCGCCACATCCGTCAGGATGCGGCCCTTGACATGCAGGCCCCGGCTGTCCTCGCGCACATCGCCCCAGACACCGATCGGCTGGGCCGGGTCGTGCTGCCAGAGCATCTTGACCGACCGGCCCTGGGCGCCCAGCCGCTGAAGCGAATGCGTATAAGCGCCCTTCAGCACCACGTCACCGCCCTGGTCGCCGCGCCCGAAAAGCGAGGCATAGCCCGAGATCTCGGCCGTGTCCGTGACATCGAGCGATGCGTCGAACTGGCAGAACTTGTGCTCGAGCGTCGGAACGCAAGTTTTTTCAGTCATACGACAATTTCCTCCTATGGTATCATCTTCAGAAGGCTGAAAGCGCCCTGGGTCAGCACGAAACTCGCCACCGCGAACACCGCCAGCCACAGCCGTTTCTCGACCCGCTCCAGCACCGTTTCGATCACCTGCAACCGCCGCTCCAGCGCCGACCAGCGTTCGTCGAGCACGCGCTCATTGGCCTCCAGCCGCGCCGCAGTGGGATCGAAAGGCTCATAGAGAAACCGCGACCCGGTGCCTTTCGGGCGCGCCGTCATTCCTCCTCCGGGCGTGGCGGCAAGCCCAGCAGACGGCGCTTCTCCGCCTCACTCAGGAAATCCGTGCCGGCAATCCGCGCCCAATGCACCTCGCGCTCCAATGCCAGGGCGGGCACCGCGTCGAGATCGGGCTTCAACTCGAGCAACTCGCCACAGAACCCGGCCAGCCAAGATGCCAGCGCTGCCGTCACCCCGCGCGGCCAGCGGCAGCACCGTCAGGCGGTAGAAGGCGCGGTTCGCCTCCTGGTAATTGGCATAGGTCGCATCCCCCGGCAGCCCCAGCAGCATCGGCGGCACACCGAAGGCCAGCGCGATCTCGCGCGCGGCGCTCTCCTTGGTTTTCTGGAACTCCATGTCGGAGGGCGAGAAACCCATCGGCTTCCAGTCCAGCCCGCCTTCCAGCAGCATCGGACGACCGGCATTGACGGCCCCCTGGTGATAGCTCGCCATCTCGTCCTGGAGCCGCGCATACTGATCTTCCGACAGCGCGCCCTGCCCGTCCGCGCCGCGATAGACGATCGCCCCGGACGGCCGCGCGGCATTGTCCAGCAGCGCCTTGGACCAGCGGCTCGCTGCATTGTGGACATCGACCGCCGAGGCCGCCGCCTGCAAGGGCGACAGCCCGTAATGGTCGTCCTGCGGATGGAAGCTGCGGATATGGCAAACCGGCATGCTGTCCGTCATGTCGAAGCGGTGCGCCTTGGCACCGACCTTGTACTCATAAGCAATGGGCCAGCCATCCGCGCCGGGGATCAGGCTCATCCGGTCGGAACGCAGCACGTGCAACTCCTGTGGCAGCCCCTCGCCGCCCACCGCCTCGACATATCCGTTGCCCGACAGCAGCAACTGACCATAGAGCGCCTCCAGCAGGTCGGCTCGGCCCTGCGCCGGGTTGGGCCGCGCCAGCAGCCGCAGAACCGGGTGCGCCTCGAAGCGCCGCCCGTCATCCTGCAAGACCAGCGGCAGAGCCGCCGCAGCCTCCGCCACCAGCTTCACGCAGCGGAATCCGACCGGGTTCCCGGTAAATCCCGTGCGCGTCAACGACACCGTATCGCGCGGGCTCCAGGCCACGCGCCCGGCCCCGTGCAAGGCCACGACGGGCCCTGTGGCCGAGGCTTTGACCTCTGGCGGCTCGGGCCTCTCGCGGCGAAATATCTGCAATACCATAACGGTTTGGCTCCCCTTGCTGAGGTGAGACATGATGACAGCCAGACAGCCGCCTCGTTTCACTTTTGAAAAATGGGCCGCCGTGCCCTTCTCAGAGCGCGCGCATCTGCGGCCTGCGCCAATGCGCGGCCGGCTCGATCATCAGATCGGTCAGCGCCCAGACCAGCGCATCCACGCGGTCGGGGCTGCCCTTGCCCTCAAAGCCCTGCGCCGTCATTCGGCACATCTGATCCTCCAGCGCGTCCAGACCACGGCAATGGGTAACGCGCCTCTGCTCATAGAGCGCGGCCACCGGTTCGGCGCGGGCCTGCTTTCCCCGCGCGGCGCGCACCGCGCGGAACGGCACCAGCGGATCGATCTGCCGGATCACGCTCTCCACCAGGTCGCCGCCCTGGTTGACCTCGGCCACCAGCCGGTCCGCGCCGTGCCGCGCCATCGCGTCGATCGCCGCCTGCGCCCAGCGCTGCGGAGAGGTGCCGCTCACGCTGGCATCCTCCAGCACAACGGCGCGCCATTGGGTCGGCGGCCCCTCGGTCACCGCACCCGCCACGACGATGCCGCAGGCATCCGACCGGGCATGGCCGGTCACCGGCGGATCGACGGCGACGACGATGCGTGTCAGTTCCGGCACCTCGACGATGCGGCAGGCCTCGATCCCCGCCGAGGTCCAGAGCGCGCCCTCCGCATCCTCCAGCAGCACGCCGTCCAGTTCCTGCCGGCCCAGCCGCGTGCCGCCGTATCTGCGCCGCACCTCCTCGAGGAAGGATCCTGCCAGCCAGGCCCGGTTGGCCTCCGTCGGGGCCGAGGTGACGACCGTGCCGGGGGTTCTCAGTATCTCCTTCAGGACGGACACGTTCTTGGGCGTGGTGGTCACGACCTGCCGCGGGCAGTCGCCCAGCCGCAAGCCGAATTGCAGCATGTCCCAGGTGTCGCGCGCCTTCTTCCACTTCGCCAATTCGTCCAGCCAGGCCGCGTCGAATTGCGGCCCGCGCAGGCTTTCGGGCTCGTGGGCCGAAAAGACCTGCGCCACGGCGCCGTTGGGCCAAACCAGGCGCTTGCGCGTCGCCTCCCAGACCGGGCGGCGGTCGGGGGGGGAGCAGGCCAGGATGCCGCTGTCGCCAAAGACCATGACCTCGCGGACCTGCTCGACCGTCTCGCCCACCAGCGCCAGCTTGCGCGCCGCGCCCGGATCGGGGGGGCGCGCGCCCTCGACCTGCGCGCGGACCCACTCGGCCCCGGCGCGGGTCTTGCCCGCCCCGCGCCCCCCCAGGATCACCCAGGTGCGCCAGTCGCCCTCGGGCGGCAACTGGTGCTCCAGCGCCCAGAACTCGAAGAGCCAGGGCAGCGCCAGCATCGACTCCTCACTCAGGCCGTCCAGAAACGCCTCCGCCTCCTCCACTGTCGCGGAGGCGAGCAAGTCTGCGCCCGATTTCAGCGCGCGCCGCATCGAAGTCGATGGCATGGCCGTGGACGGCGCCGCGCTCCGCCTTGCAGAATTCTTCAAATCTGGATTCCTCCTGGATCGCATTCGTCAGGGACTTGGAAAGCTGCTGCCGCGCCGTTTCAAGCTGCGCGACCGCCGCCGCCTCTCCCGCTTCGATCCGCGCCAGCACATCCCTCAATTGCCGCCGCGTCCGCTCGAACTGTTCCCGTGCCGCCTGAAGCAGCGCGTCCTTCGGTCTGTCCCCGTGGGAGTGATCAATCGCCATGTATGGGTAAGCCCGCCTCTCATGCATGCTCCGCACGAGAGAAACAGAAAAGCGGCGTGACCCCGCCACGCCGCTTGCCCATTTCTTCCAGCTTGCCCGAAGGTATACTTCGGACCGTTCGGAAAATCAAGAAATTTATTGTTACCAATGGGTTAACGCATAGCGCGCACGCGCTGGCACCCGTGGCCTACTCCGCGTGCTCGGCCTCGATGGCCCGCCAGCGCGCCACATTGCGATTGTGCTCTGCAAGCGTCTCGGCGAAGACATGCCCGCCTGAACCGTCCGCCACGAAGAAGAGCAGATCGGTCTCGGCAGGATCGACCGCCGCCTCGATGGCGTCCCGGCTCGGATTGGCAATGGCCGTCGGCGGCAGCCCCTCGATCACATAGGTGTTGTAGGGCGTGTCGCGGCGCAGCTCGCTCTGGCGCAGGCCCCGGCCCAGCGCGGCCTTGCCCTCGGTCATCCCGTAGATCACCGTTGGGTCGGTCTGCAACCGCATTCCCTGCCTCAGGCGATTCACGAAGACCGAGGCCACCTGACGCCGCTCCGACACGATGCCCGTCTCCTTCTCCACGATGGAGGCCAGGACCATCGCCTCCTCCGGGCTGGCCAGCGGCAGATCGGCGGCACGTTCCTCCCAGGCCGCCGCCATGATCGCAGATTGCGCGGCCACCATATCGGCCAGAAGCGCCGCCCGGTCCGACCCGCTGCGCACCTCGTATGTGTCGGGCGCGATCATGCCCTCGTCAGGCAGCGGCCCTGTCTCACCGGCCAGGAACCCGGCTGCGCCCAGCCCCTGCGCCACCTGCCAGACCGTCGTCCCCGGCGCCACGGTCACACGGTAGGCAATCGGCCGCCCGCTTTCGACAAGCTCGGCATAGACGTCCGGCACATCGCCATCCGGCGCGAAGGCGGCTACTTCCTGCACCTCGCCAGTGCCCGGCGTCCGCTCGCTCAGCCGCATCTCCACCGAGCCCACGCCGATGATGTAATTGGCCACATAGCGATAGCTCGACTGCCCGCCCTTGGTCAGAATGTCGAGTATCTCAGCCATCGGGGCACCCGCGCGCAACTCGTAGGTGCCGAATTTCAGATCGCCGGCCTTGTCGGTGTAATCGGCGCCGATTCGGAAGATCGGCGCGCTCGACACCGCGCCGCGCTCCGCCAGATCGCGCGACACCCGGTTGAGCGTTGCGCCGCGCTCCACCTCGAAGAAGATCGCCTGTTCCAGCGGTCCCGGCCCGGTGAACTGCTTCTGGCCCCAGGCGATCAGACCGCCAATGGCGATCAGCGCTACGACCAGCAGCGTCAGGACATTGGACGCCAGGTGCCGTCCCATCAGCCGGCGGCCCGCCTCAGAACAAGCGAGGCGTTCGTGCCGCCGAAGCCGAAGCTGTTGGACAGCGCCACGTCGATCTTCCGCTCGCGCGCCGCGTTGGGCGCCAGGTCCAGCCGGGTATCCACGGCGGGTGTGTCCAGATTGATCGTCGGCGGCGCGACCTGATCGCGCAGCGCCAGGATGCAGAAGATCGCCTCGACCGAACCGGCCGCACCCAGAAGATGCCCGATCGAGGATTTCGTCGAAGACATGGTCGCGCCTTCAACAGCGCTTCCCAGAAGCCGCTCGACTGCGCCCAGCTCGATCACGTCAGCCATGGTCGACGTGCCATGCGCGTTGATGTAATCCACATCGCCGGCCGATATCTCCGCCCGTGCCAGGGCCGCAGACATGGATCGGAACCCGCCATCGCCGTCCTCGGACGGGGCGGTGATGTGATAGGCGTCACCCGACAGGCCATAGCCGATCACCTCGGCATAAATCTTCGCGCCGCGCGCCTTGGCGTGCTCGTATTCCTCCAGCACCACGACGCCGGCGCCCTCGCCCATCACGAAACCGTCGCGATCCGCATCGTAGGGCCGGCTGGCGCGTTCCGGCTCGTTGCCGCGCTTGGTGGAGAGCGCCTTGCAAGCATTGAAACCGGCGATGCCGATCTCGTTGATCGGGTTCTCCGCGCCCCCCGCGATCATCACCTCCGCATCGCCCCACTGTATCAGCCGCGCCGCATCGCCGATGGCATGGGCGCCGGTGGAGCACGCCGTGACCACCGCATGGTTCGGCCCCTTGAAGCCGTAGCGGATCGACACCTGCCCCGAGGCCAGGTTGATCAGCGCCGACGGAATGAAAAAGGGCGACACGCGTCGCGGGCCGCGTTCCTTCAGCAGGACGGCCGTCTCGGCGATGGATTGCAGCCCGCCTATGCCCGAGCCCAGCATCACCCCGGTGCGCAGCAGGTCCTCCTCTCGGTCGGGAGTCCAACCCGCGTCTTTCACCGCCTGATCCGCGGCCGCCATCGCATAGAGGATGAAATCATCGACCTTGCGGCGCTCTTTGGGCTCCATCCAGTCATCGGGATTGAAACTGCCGTCCGACCCGTCGCCCATCGGAATCTCGCAGGCATAGGTGGTGGCAAGGTGGCCCGCGTCGAAACGCGAGATCGTTCCGGCTCCAGACTTCCCATCCAGGAGCCGCGACCAGGTTTCCTCGACCCCGCAGGCAAGCGGGGTGACCATCCCCAATCCGGTCACGACGACACGACGCATATCTCTCACCTCATTGCCTCGGCTGCATCAGCGCCCGTGATACACGGGTTTCCAGAGCAGGGGCAAGGGCGGGCGCCGCCGCCCGCGCCGGAAATTGCCGCGGTCAGATGAAGGCCGCGGTTTCTTCGTGCTCGGGGCGGGCGACGTGCAGCGCCTCCTCAAGCGAGAAGCTCTTGTTGAAGAGCGCGCGGCCCACCAACGCCCCGGCAATGTTGTGGACGTATTTCAACCGCGAGATGTCGTCGAGTTGTTGGACCAGTCCGCTTGCGATGACAGGCGTGCGCGAGGTCCCCGCCAGATGCGAGATCACGCCCAGAGACCCCTCGGTCGCGTCCACGTCACTGTCGATATCGGTGATCAGGATCGCGGCCAGCGGGACGCCCTCGAAGGCTTCGATCAGCGCCTCCGGGGTGATGGCGCAAGCCTTGGTCCAGCCCTCGACCATCACCTTGCCGCCGAAGACATCGACCGAAAGCACGATCTGATCGGGGTGGCGCTTGGCCATTTCCTTGACCATTGCGGGGTCACGCGTGCCCATCGTGCCGATCACGATTCGGCCCGCCCCCTGTTCAATCCAGTGCTCGATCTGTTCGCGGGTCCGGAAGCCCCCGGCAAGCTGCACCGGGATCCCGGCATGGCGGATGATCTCCAGCGCCAGCTTGCGATCGCCATTATGCCCGCTCACCGCGTCGAAATCGGTCAGGTGCATCCACTCCGCACCTGCGGCGGCGAATTCGCGCGCCTTTTCAACCGGATCGACATGCCAGATGTCGGCCTCGTCCAGACGCCCGCGCGGCAGGCTCACGCATCGGCCGTTCTGAATTTCAATTGTCGGTAGAATCATCATCTCTGGTCACCCTTGTGTTCAGCGCCGCGCGGCCCACAGATCGCCGCGCGTCGGGTGGGGGGAAGTCTGTCGGCGCCCCTTTGGAACGCCAATGCGCGCAGACCCTACGCCCGCCGGAGTATAGCGTATCCGGTGGCACCGACCAAAAATGATCCCGACGCGACGAAACCCGCCGAAAATGAAAACGGCGCCCCGCGGGACGCCGTTTCCGGAAACTCTCTGACCAGCCGTCCTTACGAGGCTTCGGAGATGAATTTCACCGCATCGCCGAAGGTCTGGATGGTCTCGGCCGCATCGTCCGGGATCTCGATAGAGAACTCTTCTTCGAAAGCCATGACCAGTTCCACGGTGTCCAGGCTGTCGGCGCCAAGGTCGTCGATGAACGAGGCGCTCTCGGTCACCTTGTCTTCCTCAACACCCAGGTGCTCGACAACGATCTTCTTCACGCGATCTGCGATGTCGCTCATGTTCTCAATTCCTCATTCTGTTTGCAGGAACCAGGTCCCGTATTCGTCTTCGCTCGCACGCCCTGACGGGCCGTTCATCCCCGCCGCCTCGGCGGGCCTGCCGCGCGGCGAGTGGACCGCCCCCGGCGAAACTGCGCCGCCTATAGCACACTCGCCGCCATAGGCAAACGGTTTCGGACAGCCCTCAGATCATGGCCATCCCGCCGTTCACATGCAAGGTCTGACCGGTCACATAGGCGCTTTCGGGCGCCGCCAGATAGAGCACGGCCGCCGCGATCTCGTCCGCCTCGCCCATGCGCCCGGCGGGGATCTTCGCCAGGATGCCGGACTTCTGGTCGTCGGTCAGCTTGTCGGTCATCGCCGTGGTGATGAATCCCGGCGCAACGGCGTTCACGGTGATCCCGCGGCTCGCCACTTCGTAAGCCAGGGACTTCGACATGCCGATCATGCCCGCCTTGGACGCGGCGTAGTTCGCCTGTCCCGGATTGCCCGTGGCCCCCACGACCGAGGAGATATTCACAATCCGCCCCCAGCGCGCTTTCATCATGCCGCGCAGCACCCCGCGGCAGAGCCGCATCGTCGAGGTCAGGTTCACGTCCAGCACGCTCTGCCATTCCTCGTCGGACATCCGCATGAAGATGTTGTCGCGGGTGATCCCGGCATTGTTGACCAGGATGTCCACGCTTCCCATCGCTTCGGCCGCCTGTTTGGGCAGCGCCGTCACGGCGTCGGCATCGCTCAGGTTGCAGGGCAGAACATGGGCGCGGTCGCCCAGTTCCGCAGCCAGCGCCTCCAGCGGCTCGACCCGCGTACCCGACAGCCCGACCGTGGCGCCTGCTGCGTGCAAGGCCCGCGCGATCGCCCCGCCGATACCGCCCGACGCGCCGGTCACCAGCGCGCATTTCCCTGTCAGATCGAACATGGTCTCCCCTTTTCGCCTATACGTCAGCCAATGCTTTCCGCCGCCGACCGGACCTCGTCCGGCGTTCCGACATTCCGTGTCTCCAGTTCGCGCGCGATGCGCCGCACCATGCCCGAGAGCGCCTTGCCCGCGCCGATCTCCCAGGTTTCCGTGACTCCGTTCGCGGCCATCCAGGCCACGCTTTCGCGCCAGCGCACCGCCCCCGTCACCTGTTCGACCAGCAGGCGGCGGATCTCCTCGGGGTCGGAGACCGGCGCGGCGCGGACATTAGCCACGACCGGCACATGCGGGGCGCGGATCGTCACGGCCGAGAGCGCCTCGTCCATCGCCGCGGCGGCCGGCGCCATTAGGCTGCAATGGAACGGCGCCGAGACCGGCAGAAGCATCGCGCGTTTCGCGCCCCTCTCCTTGGCCAGACCGACCGCGCGCTCGACTGCGCCCTTGTGGCCCGAGACGACCACTTGCGCGGGATCGTTGTCGTTGGCTGCAGCGCAGATTTCCTCGCCCGCGGCAGCCTCCGCCAGTTCGCGCACCGCCGCCAAGTCGAGCCCCAGGATCGCGGCCATCGCGCCCTTGCCCACCGGCACGGCTTCCTGCATGGCGCGACCGCGCAGGCGCAGAAGCCGCGCGGTATCCGCCAGCGCCAGCGCCCCGGCGGCGCAGAGCGCGGAATACTCGCCCAGCGAATGCCCGGCCACGCAACCCGCCGCGCCGGTGCCCACGCCCTCGGCCTCCAGCGCCGCCATCGCGGCCATCGAGGTCGCCATCAGCGCCGGCTGTGCGTTCTGCGTCAGGGTCAGGTCTTCGATCTCGCCCCCCCAGATCAGCGCCGACAGGCTCTCGCCCAGCGCCTCGTCCACCTCCTCGTAGACGGCGCGGGCGGCCGGATAGCTCTCCGCAAGGGCCTGCCCCATGCCGATGGTCTGCGCCCCCTGGCCGGGAAAGATGAAAGCGCGGCTCATGCTTGGCTCCTCCTGACATGTCACTCGCCATCGCATAGCGCGCCGGGGCGCCGCGCGCAATTGCCGATACCCCCGCACAATGGCTGTGCGCTGATCGCGATTGATGCCGCGCACCGCTCCGCTAGGTTCAGGCCAACCGCAAACACGGAGACCGCGCCGATGTCGCTGACCAACACCGACCTGCATTACGGCAGCGTCGCCAAGAGCCTGCACTGGCTGACCGCTGCCCTGATTCTGACGCTCCTCCCGCTGGGCTGGGTCGCCAACGAATGGCCGATGGAAAGTCAGCAGGAGATCGCTGCCAAGACGCTGCTCTTCCGCATCCACAAGACCCTGGGCGTGACACTCTTTTTCGTGGCGCTCGCGCGCATCGGCTGGCCACTGACCCAGACCCGGCCAACACTGCTCAACGCGCACAAGCGCGGCGAGGCCTTTCTGGCGGAAACGGTGCACTGGCTGCTCTACGCCTCGCTGGTGATCGTGCCGCTCTCGGGCTGGCTGGAACATTCCGCGTCCGAAGGTTTCGCGCCGATCTGGTGGCCCTTCGGCCAGAACCTGCCCTTCGTTCCAAAGGATCCGCATCTGGCCGAAATGTTCGCCGCCTGGCACGGGGTCTTTACAAAGGTCCTGATCGCCGCGGTCGTGCTGCATGTCGCGGGCGCGCTCAAGCATCACGTCATCGACGGCGACGCGACCTTGCGGCGGATGCTGCCGGGCCGTCCGATCGTGGCGACACCGCCGCCGGGCATCGGCCACGCCGCGCCGGCGCTGACGGCGGCGCTGCTCTATGGTGGGGCACTGGCGCTTGCGACCACGCTCGCCGCGACCGCCCCGCGCGACGCCGCCCCCGCCCTGGCCGAGGTCGCATCGGGTTGGGAGGTGCAGGAGGGCACGCTCGGCCTGACGATCACCCAGAACGGCACGCCCGTCACCGGGCAGTTCGCCGAGTGGACCGCGGCAATCGAATTCGCCGAGACCGCGACAGAAGGCAAACACGGCAGCGTGGAGGTCACGATCTCCGTCCCCAGCCTGACCCTGGGCCAGGTCACGAGCCAGGCGATGGGCGCGAATTTCTTCAATTCCGAGGCGTATCCGACGGCGACCTTCACGGCCGACATCCTGCCTGGTGGCAATGGCGGCGGCTATGTCGCGGAAGGTCAGGTCACGATCAAGGGGACAAGCGCCCCGGTCCGCCTGCCCTTCGAACTTGCGATCGAGGGCGACACCGCGCGGATGACAGGCAGTACGGTGCTCGACCGTCGCAACTTCGAGATCGGCACCGGCGTTTCGGACCCCAAGACGCTGGGCTTCGAGGTTGCAATCGATGTCGACCTGACCGCGACCCGCGCCACGCAATAGGGCCGGTTGTGGCTGATCGGTTCCAAGCCAGCCCCGGACTTGATCCGGGGCGGGTGCGGGTAGTGCCGGTTGAACGCGCTGCGCGATAGCCCCCACGCCCAACACAAAAAGGGCCGCCGGAATGTACCGGCGGCCCTTCTCTCGTGCATGATGCCGGTCTACTCGGCCTTCATCGCCTCGATATTGATTTGCACATCCAACTCATCGCTGACATTGGGTGCGAAGGCGCCGACATTGTAGTCGCTGCGCAGGATCGTGGTCGTAGCCGAGAAGCCCGCGCCTTCGACCTGATTGACCGGATGCATGCCCGTGGTGTTCAGCACTGCGTCCAGAACCACCTCGTTGGTCACGCCGTTCACCGTCAGATCGCCGGTGATCTTGCCGGTATTCTCGCCGGTCACCTCGATCCCGGTGGACTCGAAGGTCACCATCGCATCCTCGTCCGCGCCGAAGAAATCGCCCGACATGATGTGGTCGAAGCGCTTGTCCCAGCCGGTGTACATGGAACGCAGCGGGAAGGCGACGCTGACCGAGGAATTCGCCGGGTCTTCCTGGTCGAACATGAGCTCCCCCTCGACTTCCGAGAAGATATGCCAGGTCGTCGAGAAACCGAGATGGTTGAAGGAGTAGAGGATCTGGCTGTGGCTCGGATCGAGCTCGTATTTCACCGGCTCGGCCATCGCCATGCCGGTGGTCGCGGCGCCCAGTGCGGCGGCGAGAAGAATATGTTTCATCGGAACTCCGTCCTTTTCGGTTACGATTTTATCCGCCTAAACTGGCGCAAACGTCTGTGCATACAACCCCGCATTCGCCAACATCCGTTGTGCACGCGCGAACATCGGCCCTCTTGCATCCGGGTCCGCCGCATGTATAAGGCCCCATCCTTCGCCAGAATTCTGGATGTCGCGGGGCCCCTCGTGACCGGGCCGGCGAAGGACACGCCCGGTCTTTGAAGCCCGCCTGAAAACAAGGAAGATGCACATGCCGCTCTACGAGCATGTATTTATTGCGCGTCAGGACCTGTCCAACTCGCAAGCCGAAGGGCTCACCGAACATTTCGGAGCGATCCTCGCCGACAATGGCGGCAAGCTGGTCGACAGCGAATACTGGGGCCTCAAGACGATGGCCTACAAGATCAACAAGAACCGCAAGGGCCATTACGCTTTCTTTCGCAGCGACGCCCCGGCGCCCGCCGTGCAGGAGATGGAGCGTCTGGCACGTCTCCACGACGACGTGATGCGCGTTCTCACCATCAAGGTCGACGCCCATGAAGAGGGCCCGTCGGCGATGATGCAGAAACGCGACGACCGCGAACGCCGCCGTTGATCCAGCGTCTCAGGAAAGGACAGTAAACCATGGCTACCAAACCGTTTTTCCGCCGGCGCAAAGTCTGCCCCTTCTCGGGTGAGAACGCGCCGAAAATCGACTACAAGGACACCAAGCTGCTGCAGCGCTACATCTCCGAGCGCGGCAAGATCGTGCCCTCCCGCATCACCGCGGTGTCGTCCAAGAAGCAGCGTGAACTGGCCCGTGCAATCAAGCGCGCGCGCTTCCTCGCGCTGCTGCCCTACGCCGTGAAATAAGGAGAAGGGATCATGCAAGTCATACTTCTCGAACGGGTTGCGAAACTGGGCCAGATGGGCGAGGTCGTCTCGGTCAAGGAAGGCTACGCGCGCAACTTCCTGCTGCCGCAGAAGAAGGCGCTGCGCGCCACCGACCTCAACATCAAGGCTTTCGAGGCCCAGAAAGCGCAGCTCGAAGCGCGCAACCTGGAAACGAAGAAAGAGGCCGACGCGCTGGCTGCCAAGATCGACGGGCAACAATTCGTCGTGATTCGCACCGCCGCGGATTCCGGCGCGCTCTACGGCTCGGTCTCCACCCGTGACGCAGCCGACGCCGCGACCGAGGCCGGCTTCTCCGTCGATCGCCGCCAGATCGTGCTCGACCGCCCGATCAAGGAATTGGGTCTGCACAACGTCACCGTGAACCTGCACCCCGAGGTCGAGGCACAGATCACGCTGAACGTGGCGCGCTCCGCCGACGAGGCCGAGCTTCAGGCAAGGGGCAAGACGATCCAGGAACTCGCCGCCGAGGAAGAGGCCGAGGCCGAATTCGAGATCGCCGAGCTTTTCGAGGATATCGGCGCGGCGCAGCTCGACGAGCTGGAGGAAGCCGTGGCCGAGGACGAGACCACCGACGAAGACGAGACCGGCACCGGCAAGGACCTTCCCGAAGAGAAGTGACCGCCGGGTCGCCGACCATCGCAAAGGGCCGCCCGCATAAAGCGGGCGGCCCTTTCGCGTCTCCGCCCGGCTTGATCCGCGCCGCATCGGGCCGTAGGCTGGCCCCCGTGCCCGGCCGGGCACCGCTCCGGCCGCGGGCCGCAATCGCGGAGGCCGGACAATGCGCAAACTCCTCCTGCTCCTGATGCTTCTCGGCACCCCGCAGGCCATCGCGCAAAGCGCGATGCAGGGGCTCGACATGTCCTCGCCCAAGATGACCGAGGCCGAGATGTCGCGCGCCGATATCGAGGCGCTGATCGCCGCGGACGACCCCCTCGACCTGACCCGCAAGATGCTGAACGGGCTCGACCTTTCCGGCCTGACGCTCGACGGGGCGGTGTTTCGCGCGGCGCGCATGAATGGCGTGTCGCTGGCCGGTGCCTCGCTGCGCGGCGCGGTGTTCGACCAGGCGTGGATGCTGAAGGCCGATCTCTCCGGTGCCGACCTGACCGGGGCGAGCCTCTTTCAGACCCAGCTCGGCGGCGCCGACCTGCACGACGCGGACCTTTCGCAAAGCCGCGCCGCCGCCGACTTCACCCGCGCCGACCTGTCCGGCGCGCGGTTCCGTGGCGCCGATTTCTCCGCCGACATGAAGAACCAGTCGATGGGGATGATGCGCGGGGTGCTGCGGAAGGCGCGCGCCGCGGGGGCCGATTTCACCGGCGCGAACATGCGGCATGCCGATCTGGAATTCGCGGCACTCACCGGCGCGGACTTCACCGGCGCCGATCTACGCTCCTCCACCCTGGGCGGCGCGGACCTGACAGGTGCGACCATGACCGGCGCGCGGCTGGCGGAGGCGGACCTCGCATCCACGCGGCTCCGCGACGTGACCGGGCTCGACGAGGCCGAGTTGAACCGGGCGCGCAATCTTGACCGGGCGATCCGCGACTGACGCTTCGCTCAGCCGCCTCTGCCGGGCGCCGCCACCACGATCCCCGCGGCCTCGAGCCGGGTGCGAATGTGCGCTGCCATCGCCACCGCCGCCGGACCGTCGCCATGCACGCAGACGCTTTCGGGGCGCACCGGCACCTTGACACCGTTGACGGATGTCACCGCCTGCTCGCCGATCATGCGCAGGACATTCTCCGCCGCCGCCTCGGGGTCCTCGATCATCGCGCTTTCGGTGCCGCGCGCCACCAGAGTGCCGTCGTCATTATAACCGCGATCGGCGAAGACCTCGGAAATGGCCGGGCCGTCATCGGCGCGCGCGGCCGCCTCCAGCGCCGTCGCGGCGATGGCCAGCACCGGCAGCGCCGGATCGGCCAGCCGGATCGCGGCCACCAGCACATCGGCCAGCGCGCGGTCCTCGCTGGCCATGTTGTTGAGCGCGCCATGCGGCTTCACATGGCTCAGCCGGATACCCTCGGCCCGCGCGATCGCATCCAGCGCACCGATCTGGTAGAGCATCATCGCCGTCAGCTCGCCCCGCGTCAGCCCCAGGATGCGCCGCCGCCCGAACCCCTCCAGGTCGTGGAAGCCCGGATGCGCCCCCACCGCCACGCCCTTATCGCGGCAGAGCGCGACAGTGCGCGCCATCTCCGACGGATCGCCGGCATGGAAACCGCAGGCCACATTGGCGGAACTCACAATATCCAGCATCTCGGCATCGCGCCCCATCCGCCAGGGCCCGAAACTCTCGCCAAGGTCGGAATTGAGATCAATCACCGTCATCTTCGTCTCCCCGAACCACGCCACCGATCAGAGTATGCGCCAGCAGGTCGTCCATGTCATGCGGGTCGCGGCGCAGCGGCGCCACGCGGCCCGGCAGCGCTGCGATCTCGGCGCGCAGGCGGCCCAGCGCCGCCACGGCGGCGTCGCGACTGACCATTTCCAGCCGAAAGCGCGTGCCCGCCGGCATCTGCGCCAGAACGTGAATATCCGCGCCGATCACCGTGGCGATCCGGGGATAGCCGCCGGTGGGTTGCCGGTCGGCCAGCAGCACGGCGGGCTGCCCGTCGCCGGTCACCTGCACATCGCCCAGCACCACGGCGTCGGAGACGATGGTCAGTCCCTCGGCGCTTTCGAGCGGCCCGCAATCGGGTTCCAGCCGGACGCCCTGCCGGTCGCGCTGCGAGGTGACGCGGAAAGTCGCCGCGGCGAAACCGGCACGCACCTCCTCCGGGAAAACCGCGCTTTGCGGCCCCCACATCGCGCGCAAGCTCCGGCGCGAAAAGTAATCCGGCGCGGGCAGCCCCTGCCCCGGCGTACCGCCTGACCGACCGGCCTCCAGCGTCACGCCCGCCTCCGGCACCAGCCCCAGCCCCGCCCGAAGATGGGTCGAGCGCGCACCCAGTACGACCGGGCTGCGGATGCCGCCCGCCACATGCAGATAACCATAGACCCCGCCGCGCGCCGGTCCCAGCGTCAGCTCGTCGCCGGCCTCCAGCGCCACACCCGCCCGCCAGGTCTGCGCCGCGCCGTTGACCTTGAGCGGCATGTCCGCCCCGCTGCCGGCCACCAGAAGCGGGCCGGTGGCGCGGAACCGTCCGCCCATCACAGCCAGTTCCAGCGCCGCGTCGTCGCGCCCGTTGCCCAGGATCGCTTGCCCCTCGGCCAGCGCGACCATGTCCACCGCGCCCCCGGCCGTGACCCCGTAGCGCTGCCAGCCCGCGCGGCCCCGGTCCTGCACCGTGGCGCCCGCGCCGATCTCCATGATCTCCAGCCCGCTCATTCCAGCACCTCGCCGCGCGCGGCGGCCGGATCGAACCGCGCGGCCTCCGCCTCGCTCACCGGCTCGAAGCGGATCTCGTCGCCCGGCGCAAGCAGGAAGGGCCGCTCGGAACCCGGATCGAAGCTGCGAAAGGGCGAGGTCGCGATCCGCCGCCAGCCAGTCGGCATAGGGGTGGAGGGCAGCACCGTTTGCCGGATCGCCACCAGCACCGAGCCCGCAGGCACCTCCGGCGCGATCCCGGTGCGCCGCGGCATGTCCCAGGCCGCGCCAAGCCCGCCCAGATAGGCGCAGCCGGGCGCGAATCCCAGCATCAGGACGCTCAGCCGCGCGCCCGCGTGATCCTCGACAAGCTGCTCCTCGCTCAACCCGGCGAGGTCGGCCGCCTCGGCCAGGTCCGGGCCCGCCGCGCCGCCATAGACCGCCGGCACCCGCCACAGCCTCCGGCCCGGAGGCGGCGGCGCGTCGTACCAGTCGCGCGCGGCCAGCCGCTCCTCCACCGTCGCACGCAACCGCCCCGGCTCAAGCTCCAGCGGGTCGTAGCGGATCAGGACCGAGGCGATGGTCGGCACGGTCTCGATCACGCCTGCGGGCATCTCGGCGCGCAGCGCAGCATCGAACGCCATGACCGCCCGGTTGATCGCCGGATCATAGACCGTCCCGAAGGCGACCAGAAGGCCCGCCTCGCCCGCATCGTGCAGCACGGGCGGGCCGAATTCGCGGCGCACGGGGTCGGTCATCGGGGTCTCCTGCCGTCTCGGACAGCGCCAGTAAACCGGCCGCCGCCGCGGCCAGCAAGTCCCTGCCAGCCGCGTAAGCGAAAATAAACCCGGCGTACCGATGATAGCCGCGATCAGACGGAACGGAGGTGAGAGAGATGGCCGACATCGCAGACCCGCAGGACGACATCTATGGGCGCGCCCTGCAAGTCGCGGCCCCGCCGGGCATGCCTGCCCATCCGGGTAGCGGCGCGCGCGCTGGCCAAACGTCAGAAGGCCGCCGTGATCGTGCGGCTGCTGCTCGACGGAGGCACGATCCCGGCCCTGTCGCATCTCGACGACCAGATGCAGGCGGACCTGACCGCCGCAATGGCGGGGATGCGCTATGTCGATCGGGAAACGCTGATCGCGGTGGTGCTCGAGTTCCTGGAGGAGATGGAAAGCATCGGAATCACCTTCCCCGGCGGTCTCGACCGCGCGCTGGCGCTTCTGGAGAACCATATCAGCGCGGGCGCCAGCGACTATCTGCGCCGCGCGCAGGCCGCGCATGGCGGGGCCGATCCCTGGGCGCGAATCGCCGGGCTGGAACCCGAGACGCTGATGCCGTTCATCGCCGGAGAAAGTCCGCTCGTCGCCGCGGTGGTGCTGTCGAAACTTTCCACAGCGAAGGCCGCTGCGCTGTTGGAACGGATGCCGGGGGCGCAGGCGCGCGCGGTGGCCCTGGCGATCCCCGCCACCGAAGGCACGCCACCCGAGACCGTCACGCGGATCGGCCAGACCCTGACGGCACGGCTCGACGACCGGCCTGCGCGCGCCTTCAGCGACGATCCCGCGGCGCGAATCGGCGCGATCCTGAACCTCGCGCCCGCCGCCACGCGGGAGACGCTGCTGGACGATCTCGACAGCGCCGACCAGAACTTCGCCGAACAGGTGCGGCGCACGATCTTTACCTTCGCCGATATTCCCGAACGGCTGGACCCGCTGGACGTACCCAAGGCGCTCCGCGGGATCGACAATGACCAACTCGTCACGGCGCTCGCCGCCGGCGGTGCGGTTGCGCCCGACGCGGTCGAGTTCCTGCTCGACAACATGTCCAAGCGCAAGGCAGAGCAGTTGCGCGAGGAAATCGCCGAGCGCGCGGGCGTCAAGCGCAAGGATGGCGAGGCCGCCCATGCCGCGCTGATCCAGGAGATCCGGAGGCTCCACGAGACGGGCGAGATCGTGCTGAACTCGCTCGACAAGGAAGAGGAGGACTGACCGCCCGGCCGGGGCGTGCTGCCCCGCCCGCTCAGGGGGGGGCGACGCCCGAGACGGACCAGGCCACGCGGCGGGAAAGGTGGTGTCACACAGGCCGCGAACCGGCGGCGCCAACGGTCCGCTGCGCGGCCTGAGACCGACCTGCCGTCCCTGCGCCGCGTGCGAACCGGCAGGGACCGCGCCACCTGCCGCCCGGTGCGCAGCCCGTTCCGCACGCTACGCGAACGATAGATCGCAGAGCCTCGCCGTGCGTCGCCTTTTCCGGCGCTCCTGAACCGCCCATTACCACAGCGTCATTTGGCGGCGAGAACGGGCGCACCAGCACAGGTCTCGGACCCACCCCTGCACCACGCGTCGAAGGGCATCGCATCACCGACCTCCCGTCCGACCCTGGGGGGCCATGGACGAGCCACCGGCCCGAGCGGTGGCGCCGGTGCCAATCCGTACTGTTTCGGCGATTGGGGCCGCCCAACCCCGGAACGGTCCGGCGGTGCGCCCGCCGCGTGGCTCATCCGGATCCGGCGCGGCAACACCTTCCCGATGCGGCGCGCGTGGGCTCGGGTCTACTCCGGCGGCGGCTCGGGCGCGCCGGCCTCCGTGTCTGGCGCCTGCCCCGGCTCGTCCAGTTCGACCATCTCATGCGTCAGCGCGGGCGGCTCCGGCCCGATGCGCAGCGCGCGGTGGCCGCGCGCCTGCCCCAGGCGGCCAGTGCAGATCCTGCGCCCTTCCGCCGAGACGAGCGTGACCTGCGACAGCACCCCGGCTCGCAATTCGATCGCGTCGCCGGGCGCCAGAGATTTCAGCCGCGCGAGCGGCAGCCGCATCCGGTCGAGCACCGCGTTCAGGCGGATCGGCGCAGTACCCAGCGCCGCGTCGAGCCGCGCCGACCAGTCCGCATCGGGATCGACCTGCGGACCGGGCGGCGCGGCCCCGGCCCGCTGCGGCAAGGCGATCAGCATCCGCCCGACCGGAGATTCCGCCCCCAGCCGCAACTCGAAGGTCACGCGCAGCCAGCCACCCGCAGGCAGGCTGTAGCGCAGCGGCGCCGGGTCGGTCAGGTAATCGGCAAAGCGCAACCGCGCGGCCCCCGAAAGACCCGGCACGCGGTCCAGCCCGGCCAGCAGCGCGTCGATGAAATCGCGCGCCAGCGCCGCATCCACCGTGCTTAGCGCCCGCCGCCCGCTGCCATCGGTTTCGGCCCCGCGCGGGACACGCCCGGTGATGCGGATCGCCACCAGCGCCTCCACCAGCGCGGCGTCCATCGCCACCAGCCCGCCCGATCCGCCCTCGCGCGACACCAGCGCGATCAGAGCGTCGCGCGGCACCGCAGCCAGCATCTCCTCCAGCCCCGCGACCTCACCCTCGATCGCGTCCAGGTCGCAGCCCAGCCCGAGACGCGACCGCGCCGCGGCGGCGGCCGCGCGGCGCAGTCCCTCCGCCATTTCCGCGCCGCAGGCCGAGGCGTGGCCACGCCCCGCGGAAAGCATCCGCCGCAGGACCGGAACCGCCGTCTCGGGCGCATCTGGACTGATCTGATCCGACATCACGGACCAGATGTCGCGCGGAATCTTTTACAAAGCGTGTACCTTCGCGACGATCATGCCGCCTGCGCCACCCGGCGCGGCAGCGAGACGCGGAACCGCGCGCCGCCCGGACCCGGCATATAGCTGATCGAGCCGCCCAGGTTGCGCATGATCTCGCGGCAGATCGCCAGGCCCAACCCGGCGCTGCCCGCCGCGGAATGATCGGAGAGCCGCGCGAATTTCTCGAAGATGAGGCTTTGCTGGCCCTCCGGGATGCCGCTTCCGTTGTCTTTGAACTCGACCGCGACGCGCGTGCCGTTGACCCGGACCTTTATGCGCAACTCCGGTTCGGCGGCGTCGCAATATTTCAGCGCATTGCCGATCAGGTTGATGAAAACCTGCCGCAGCCGGTCGCAATCGGTGTAGAGCGGCACGTCCTCCAGCACGGGCTCTCGGCGGATCTTCAGGCGGCTGTCGCGCGGCTCGGGCACCACGGCGGAGACCGCGCGGTCCAGCAGGTCGGCCAGGTTGCCCTCCTCCGGGTGCAGCGTCACCTGCCCGTTCTCCAGTACGCTGAGATCAAGCAGGTCGTCGAGAAGCCGCGTCAGCCGCAGGCTCTCGTCATGGATGATCGAGGAGAATCGCTGAAACTCCTCCTGGCTCAGCCCCCGCGTGTCACGCAGGATCTCCGAGAACGCCCGGATCGAGGACATCGGCGTGCGCAGCTCATGGCTGATCTGGCTCAGGAAGGCGTCCTTCTGCACGCTGAGTTGCGTGAGCATGGCGTTGGCGGTGCGCAATTGCGCCGCCGTTTCCGCCAGTTCCTTGGACTTCGCCTCAAGCTGGGCGGAATATTCCATGATTTGCGCCGTCTCGTCGGCCACCGCCAGAAGATCCTCGACCGAGACAGACACGCCGCCGGTGATCTGCCCGACCATCGCATGGGCCGTGGCCGCACCGACCGAGCCGGAAAGCTCACGCTCCAAGAGGTCTATGAATTCGCGGGTTGGATCGGGCAGGTTGCCCTCCTTACCCTGCCTGTGCGCCGCGGCCTGGAAAAGTGCCTGTGCCTCGGGCGCGCCCAGCAGGCGCTGCGACATGATCAGCAGATCCTCGGCAGCCGCCGAGCCGCCGATCCAGCCGCCCGGCCCGGTGGAATGCTGGAACACGTTGACGAACTGCGCGCCCTGGAGCCGCTCCAGCGGCGAGGGAAAACTCAGCAGCGAGACGACGACGAAGAGCGCCGTGTTGACGCCCAGGCTCCACCCCATCGCGTGGATCAGCGGGTCGTCCCCGCCGATGCCGAACAGCGCCTGCGGGCGCAGCCAGTGGATGCTGAAAGGTCCGTCGGCCAGGATCGTGGCCGGCAGCAGCCACGAGCCGCCGAAGCTGGGCAGGAACAGCGTGTAGAGCCAGAGCGCGAAACCCGCGATCAGCCCCGCCGCCGCGCCCCGCCGCGTGGCGCCGCGCCAGAAAAGCCCGCCCACCAGCGCCGGCAGCGCCTGCGTCACGCCCACGAAACTGATCAGCCCGATGGCGGCCAGCGCCTCGGACCCGCTGGTGAAACTGTAATAGGTATAGCCCAGCGCAAGCACCCCGCCGATCGAGAGCCGCCGCGCCGTCAGCGCGACATTACGCACGTCGCCCGAGACCGTCGCCGTGCCCTCGCGCATCCGCAGCCAGAGCGGCATGACGATATGGTTCGACACCATGGTGGAGAGCGCGATGGCCGCGACGATCACCATCGAGGTGGCCGAGGAGAAACCGCC
Organism: Maritimibacter sp. 55A14; assembly: GCF_003122205.1. GTDB lineage: Bacteria > Pseudomonadota > Alphaproteobacteria > Rhodobacterales > Rhodobacteraceae > QEYE01. The sequence goes on along the minus strand of NZ_QEYE01000018.1, from coordinate 8,949 downwards.
GAGAAAGGCCAGCAACGCCAGCGTCTCGCGCTCGAAGGCCAGCGGCAGGGTCAGCACGAAGAGGTCGGGGTTGGCATCCGGCGGCTGGACCGCCAAGCCGATCACGGCGATTGGCACCACGAAGAGGCTCATCAAGAGCAGGTAGAGCGGGAAAGCCCAGGAGGCGGTCGCCAGGTGGCGCTCGTCGGAATTCTCCACCACCGTCACCTGGAACATCCGCGGCAAGCAGATCACCGCGGCCCCCGACAGGAAGATGAGCGGCACCCAGCGTCCGCCGGTCCCCTGCCATTGGGCGATCGCACTCTCGTCGATACGGTCGAGCACCGCACCGGGCCCGCCGGCCACACCCCAGACCACGAAGACCCCTACCGCCAGCAGCGCCACCAGCTTGACCACCGCCTCGACCGCGATCGCGGTGACCACCCCGTGGTGCTGCTCGTTGGCATCGAGGCTCCGGGTGCCGAAGAGCACGGTGAAGAGCGCCAGCCCCACCGCGACCCAGAAAGCGGTGGAGGTGCGGTCGCGCGGCGCCCAGGCCTCCGCGGCCGGCGCGGCGAAGACGTCGAAGCTCAGCGTCACGGACTGGAGCTGGAGCGCGATATAGGGCGTGGTGCCGACGACCGCGAGCAGCGTCACGATCACCGCCAGCAAGTTCGACTTGCCGTAGCGGGACGAGATCAGGTCGGCCACCGAGGTGATGCGTTGCATGCGCCCGACACGCACCATCTTGCGCAGGAACCACCACCAGCCGACGAACACGATCGTGGGTCCCAGGTAGATCGTCAGGAACTCCAGCCCCGAACGCGCCGCGTAGCCGACAGCGCCATAGAAGGTCCAGGCGGTACAGTAGATCGACAGCGACAGCGTATAGATGACGGGGGAGCGAAGCCAGCCCGCATGGCCGCCCTGCGCGTGGCGTTCCGCGGCGAAAGCGATGATGAACAGGAACGCCACATAGACGATGCAGACGACGACGAGCGTGTCGAAGCCGACCATCAGCCCCCGTCTCCTCCGCCTGCGGGGCGCTCGTCGCCGCCGCCGCGTACCAGGCGCACAGAAAGCACGCCGGCGGCCAGCACCAGAAGCGCCCAGGCAGCGAAGAAATAGATCCCCGCAGCACGGGTGGAGACGACGCCTTCCGACCCGTCCTCGGCGCGGAATCCCATCAGCGGCAATAGGAAGAGCAGCACCGCCAGGACCGGCAGCAGGAAGGCCGCATCATGCAGCCGCCGGCGGCGGTAGTTCCGCTGCTCCAGAAGTAGCGCGTGTTCGGCCCGCCGGCTCATCCGCCCGTCAGCTCGCGCACCGAGGCGAGCACCTCCTGGTTGGAAAACGGCTTGGTCATGAAGCGGCTGGCCCCGACGCTTTCGGCAAGCGCGCGGTCGCGGCTCTGCCCCTTGGCCGTCAGCATCAGCACCGGCAGCGCCGCCGTGCCGTCGTGGCCGCGCAGTTCCTTGAGGATGTCGAACCCGCTGCGGTTGGGCAGCATCACGTCCAGGATCACCACATCGGGTCTGTGCGCGCCCACGGCCTCCACCGCGTCGGCCCCGTCCGAATGGGTGCTCACGCGCCAGCCGTCCCGTTCCAGTATGAAGCGGATGGCCTCTATGATATTCGGCTCATCCTCGATCAGAAGGACGTGTTTGCCCATCTGCGGTCTCCCCCCTGTGACCTTGTCCGCATCACGCCGGTCAGTGCTTTCTTTTTCCGCCATAATGCCTGCTTTGACGCCGGTGTCAAAACCCGCAACATGCCGTCATGTGCTGTGCCGCAGGATTGACGGCTCACGACGCGCCGCGCAGTCGCTCCGCGCGCAGATGCGGCAGCTCGTTCCCACGCGAAAGACCTGCGCCGCGGAGGCCTCCGCCGTGCGGTCGTCGATCCGGTGAAAGAGCATCGCCGCCTCGACGATCTGCGGCCCGTCGAAAGCGGCGCCGGTGACCGGCAGGCAGACGGCATGGGCCAGGAAGCGCAGCTCATCGGGCGTCTCCATCACCGCGCGCAGCGGCTGTGCCGGGCGCATCAGCGCCTGGAAGAGCGGCCAGAGCGCGCAGGCCGCGCCATAACGCGGCAGCGAGAAGCCGGGCAACGCCTTGCGGAAGATCAGCGTGCCCGAGCCGTCGCATATCACCAGCCCGAAATCCGGCGCCGCGCCATCGGGCGGCAGGCTCGCCAGGCGCCGGAACACGCCAAGCAGATCGACACCGAACTCGGCAGCCAGCCGCCCCGGATCGTGGTCGAGCCGCGCGCAGGCGTCCTGGAAGGGCGCCAGCGGCAGGCGCTGAGCGTCGGCGCAATAGCGTTCCAGATACGCTTGCGCCAGGCCCCTTTCCGCCTCGCCGGTCAGCGACGCCGCGCGGTCGATCAGCGTCTCGGGCGTCGCACCCGCCTCCAGTTCGGGGAAGTGATAGGCGTTCGCCTCGGCGAAATCGGCGGCCGCGTCGGGCGCGGTGGAAAAGCCCGTTTCCTCGCGCGAGATCTGGTCGAAATAGCGCACCAGCTCCTGCGTGGTGTCCGACAGGCGGCGGCTGTCGTGGAACACGTTGTCGTGGAATCGGGCCAGCCATTCGGCCTCGATATCCGGGGTCTGGGCCAGAATCGACGCGGTGGAGCGGATGGCGCTGACTGTGGTCAGGATGTCGTGCATGGACTCAGACAGGAACGGATCGTGTGTCAGCCGGTCCGACAGGCTGTCCACGGTTTCCTCCAGCCCGGTGATGCGGCGGTCCTGCGCCGCGATGAGCTGCGCCCATCCGGGAAACCGGCCCGCCAGATCCTCCACGCGGTCGAGGTCGGCGCCCGTCCCCTCGATGCGTTCCGCGGCGCTGCGCAGCGAGCCCAGAAGGGCAGCTTCCGCCCCCTCGGTGAGGGTGGCGACCTCGACCCCGAGTTCCGCCGCGAGATCGAGCAGCAGCTTGCCACCGATTCTGCGCCGGTTGTGCTCGATCAGGTTGAGATAGGAAGCCGAAATCCCGACACGCCGCGCCAATTCGGCCTGGCGCAGGCCAAGGTTCATGCGCCGCTCACGGATACGTTGGCCGATAAAGGTTCGTGACGCCACGTCAAAGCCTCTGAAATCGCGCCGGTTTTCCGGCCGCTGGTAAATTCATTTACACCTCGGGTGTAAATCTTGTGTAGATATTCACAAATTTATTATTATACAGCAAGCGGTTGTTGCGTAATTTTCTAAGCACCCCCCATAATGACGACGACCTGTAAAGGGTCCGGCGTCTCGTGGAGGAGGTCGTCGTCAAAACCTATGGGAGGATTACATGTCCAAATCGAATTTCACCCGCCGGGGTGTGCTGAAAACCAGCGCCGTGGCAGGTGCCGGCCTTGCCATGCCGACGTTCTTCACGTCGATGGCCAACGCCTACACCAACGAGCCGTCCGGCGACACCGTGACCCTGGGCTTCAACGTGCCCCAGTCCGGCCCCTATGCCGATGAGGGTGCGGACGAGTTGCGCGCCTACCAACTGGCCGTCAAGCACCTGAACGGCGAAGGCGACGGCGGCATGTTGAACACCTTCTCCTCGAAGGAGCTTCAGGGCAACGGCATCCTGGGCAAGAAGGTCGCGTTCGTCACCGGCGACACCCAGACCAAGTCCGACGCCGCGCGCGCCTCCGCCAAGTCGATGATCGAGAAGGATGGCGCCATCATGATCACCGGCGGCTCGTCTTCGGGCGTGGCCATCGCCGTGCAGGGCCTCTGTCAGGAGGCGGGCGTGATCTTCATGGCCGGTCTGACGCACTCCAACGACACCACCGGCAAGGACAAGAAGGCCAACGGCTTCCGGCACTTCTTCAACGCCTACATGTCGGGCGCGGCGCTGGCACCGGTGCTCGAGAAAATGTACGGCTCCGACCGGAAGGCCTATCACCTGACCGCCGACTACACCTGGGGCTGGACCCAGGAGGAGTCGATCAAGGCCGCGACCGAGGCGCTGGGCTGGGAAACCGTCAACGCCGTCAAGACGCCGCTGGCCGCGACCGACTTCTCGTCCTATATCGCGCCGGTCCTGAACTCGGGCGCCGACGTTCTGGTCCTGAACCATTACGGCGGCAACATGGTCAACTCGCTGACCAACGCCGTGCAGTTCGGCCTGCGCGACAAGCAGGTGAACGGCAAGAACTTCGAGATCGTCGTGCCGCTCTATTCGCGCCTGATGGCGCAGGGCGCCGGCGAGAACGTGAAGGGCATCTTCGGCTCCACCAACTGGCACTGGTCGCTGACCGACGAGGGCTCCAAGACCTTCACACAGTCCTTCGGCAAGGAATACGGCCGTCCGCCGAGCCAGGCCGCGCAAACCTGCTATGTGCAGACCCTGCTCTATGCGGATGCCGCAACGCGCGCGGGCACCTTCAACCCCTGCGGCATCGCCGAGGCGCTGGAAGGCTTCGAGTTCGACGGGCTGGGCAACGGCCCGACGCTCTACCGCGCCGACGACCACCAGTGCTTCAAGGACGTGCTCGTGGTGCGCGGGAAAGAGAACCCGGAATCCGAATTCGACCTTCTGGAAGTGGTCGAGGTCACCCCGGCCGCGCAGGTCACCTATCCGCCGGATCACCCGATGTTCGCGGGCGGCGCGCTGGGCGACTGCAATCCGGGCGCCTGACCGACCGGCAGCAGAAAAACCGGCCGCGCTTCACGCGCGGCCGGTCCTTCCGGTCAAGTCTGCCGGACCCACCACTGCAAATCACGGGTGGACAAGATGGATGCTATCCTCCTGCAAGTCCTGAACGGCCTCGACAAGGGTTCGGCCTATGCACTGATCGCATTGGGCCTGACGCTGATCTTCGGCACGCTGGGCGTGGTCAACTTCGCTCACGGCGCGCTCTTCATGATCGGGGCGTTCTGCGCGGTCACCTTCCAGAAGCTGTTGACGCTGTCCTACATTACGATCGACGAGACGCGCACCGACTTTCTGGGCAACCCGCTGGAGGTCAAGTCGCCCTATGTCGAGGGCTGGTTCGGCCCGGAAACGGGCGGCGCGATCATCGACTGGGCCGTGCCACTGGCCATCCTTTTCTCGATCCCCGTGATGGTCGCGTTCGGCTTCGTGATGGAACGCGGCCTGATCAAGCACTTCTACAAGCGCCCGCATGCCGACCAGATCCTCGTGACCTTCGGCCTGGCGATCGTGCTGCAGGAGATCGTCAAATATTTCTTCGGCGCCAACCCGATCCCGACCCCGGCGCCCGATGCATTCAGGGGCTCGCTCGATTTCGGCGTGCTGCTGGGCTTCGATCCGAACGCCATCATCTATCCCTATTGGCGGCTGATCTATTTCCTCTTCGCCTCGTTCATCATCGGCGCGGTCTTCGCCTTCCTGCAATTCACCACTTTCGGGATGGTGGTGCGCGCGGGCATGGCCGACCGTGAAACCGTCGGGCTGCTGGGCATAAATATCGACAAGCGCTTCACGCTGATGTTCGGGCTCGCCGCGGCGGTGGCCGGGCTTGCCGGGGTCATGTACGCGCCGATCAACTCGCCCAATTACCACATGGGCATGGATTTCCTCGTCCTGAGCTTCGTCGTGGTCGTGGTGGGCGGCATGGGCAGCCTGCCCGGCGCCGTGGCCGCGGGCTTCCTGCTGGGCATTCTGGAAAGCTTCGCTTCGATGAACGAGATCAAGTCGATCCTGCCCGGCATCGACCAGATCATCATCTATCTTGTCGCCATCGTCATCCTGCTGACCCGTCCCCGCGGTCTGCTGGGTCGCAAGGGCGTGATGGAGGAGTAAGAGCATGACCTTCCTCGGCCTCAACGAGCGGGACACAAGGTTCCTTCTGATCGTCGTCGCGCTGACGATGTTCACGCCCTTCCTGCTTCAGCCCTTCGCGGAAAACAGCGGGCTGGCGCAGTTCAATGCGGGCTATCCCGACCTGATGCAGCGTTTCGCGATTTACGGGATCTTCGCCATCGGCTTCAACATCCTCTTCGGGCTGACCGGCTATCTGAGCTTCGGCCACGCGGCCTTCCTTGGCGTCGGCAGCTACTCGGCGGTGTGGATGTTCAAACTCCTGAGCATGAACATCATCCCCGCGATCATCCTGGCGGTCATCGTCTCGGGCCTCTTCGCGTTGCTGATCGGCTTTATCTCGCTGCGGCGGACCGGCATCTATTTCTCGATCCTGACGCTGGCCTTCGCGCAGATGTCCTTCAACCTGGCCTATTCGGTGCTCACCCCGATCACCAATGGCGAGACCGGGCTGCAACTGACCCTGTCAGACCCGCGCATCCTGGACCCCGAGAGCATCACCAACTCTCTGCCCTCGACCTCGCTCTTCGGGCTGGAGATGAACGACTCGGCACAGTGGGAGGTATTCGGACGCGTCTTCACCTTCTCGGTGGGCTATTATGTCTGCGCGGTGATCGCGATCATCGCCTTCTATATCAGCCTGCGGATCTTCCGCTCGCCCTTTGGGCTGATGCTGCGCGCAATCAAGACCAACAAGACGCGCATGGCCTATACCGGGCTCAACACCCGGCCCTACGCGCTGGCGGCCTTCGTGATTTCGGGCATGTATGCCGGTCTGGCAGGCGGCCTGCTGGCCTCGATGGACCCGCTCGCCGGGGCCGAGCGTATGCAATGGACCGCCAGCGGCGAGGTCGTCCTGATGACGATCCTGGGTGGTGCGGGCACCCTGATGGGGCCGGTGCTGGGCGCGGGCTTCATCAAGTATTTCGAGAACATCTTCTCGAAGATAAATGACAACGTCCTGCATGGCTGGTTCGCCTTCATGCCCGACGGGCTGGAGGACGCTCTGATCACGCTCATCCATCCCTTCGTGGGCAAGGGCTGGCACCTGACGCTCGGCATGCTTTTCATGCTGGTGGTCATCTTCCTGCCTGGCGGCCTGGTGGAACTGGGCCAGCGCATCGCAGGGCTCTTCCGCCGCAGGAAGGCCGAGGACAGGTCCGACGACGGCTCCAAAGCCACCACCCCGGCCGAGTAAGGAGGCACCGATGGGAATTCTCGAAGTCAAGGGCGTCTCCAAGCGTTTCGGTGGCCTGAAGGCGCTCGACGACGTCAACATCACGGTCAAGGAAAACACCGTTCACGCCATCATCGGGCCGAACGGGGCGGGCAAGTCCACCTTCCTCAACTGCCTGGTGGGCAAGCTGATCCCCGATACCGGCTCGGTGATGTTCGAAGGCCAGTCCCTGCTGGGCGTGGCGCCGCACAAGATCAACCAGATGGGCATTTCCCGCGTGTTCCAGACGCCCGAGATCTTCGCCGACCTGACGGTGTTCGAGAACGTGCTGATCCCGCTCTTCGCGAAGCGCGACGGCTCCTACCGGATGCACGCCTTCGAGACCGTCGAGAACGAGGCCGACATCATCGCCCTTGCCGAACAGATGCTGATCGACGTGAACATGATCGACAAGCGGCACGCACATTCCGCGAGCCTCTCGCGCGGGGACAAGCGGCGGCTGGAGATGGCCATGTGCCTGTCGCAGTCGCCAAAACTCCTGCTCCTGGACGAACCGACTGCGGGCATGGCGCGGGCCGACACCAACAACACGATCGACCTGCTCAAGGAGATCCGCGACAAGCGCGACATCACCATGGCGATCATCGAACATGACATGCATGTGGTCTTCAGCCTCGCCGAGCGGATCACCGTCATGGCCCAGGGTACGCCCCTGGTCGAGGACACGCCGGACAATATCAAGGGCCACCCGAAGGTCCAGGAAGCCTATCTCGGCGGACACTGAAGGACATGGCAATGAACAGCGAACCAAAGGCATTCACTTCCAGCAAGCACTCGCTGGAACTCGCCGCCAGCCACGCGACCACGGCGCCGGCCTTTTTCTCGGCCTATCACCTGCACGCCTATTACGGCGAAAGCTACATCGTGCAGGGCGTCGGCTTCACGGTGCACGAGGGCGAGATCCTGGCGCTGCTGGGCCGCAACGGCGCCGGCAAGACCTCGACGCTGCGGACCATCGCGCGGCTGGACAACCCCAGCCTGACGCATGGCGAGATCTGGCTCGACCACCAGCGCCTGCACGACAAGAAGGCCCATGAAGCCGCGATCGCGGGCGTCTCGCTTGTGCCCGAGGACCGTCGCATCATCGCCGGGTTGACCGTGGAGGAGAACCTGCAACTGGCCCAGATCGTGGAGCCCAAGGGGTGGTCGCTGGAGCGTATCTACGAGCTGTTCCCGCGGCTTGGCGAGCGGCGCAAACAGGAAGGCGTGACGCTCTCGGGCGGCGAACAGCAGATGCTCGCGATCGCCCGGGCGCTTGCGCGCGACATCAAGCTGCTGCTGCTCGACGAACCCTACGAGGGCCTCGCCCCGGTCATCGTGCGGGAGATCGAGAAAACCCTCCAATTGATCCGCGAACAGGGGATCACCACGGTAATTGTCGAACAGAATGCGATCGCGGCCCTTGAAATTTCCGATCGGGCGGTGATCCTTGATACAGGGTCGGTTGTTTTCGACGGCACTGCCAAGGAAGTGCTCGAGAACGAGGACCTGCGCCACGAATACCTGGCCATCTGAGCCGGGGGAGGAGGCTCCGGGCCGCACGCCCGGAGCGGTATCAGAACGACAGGACATCGCCATGACCGACAGCAGTTTTCCGCCCGCCGAAGATTTCGTCAAGACCGCCCATATCGACGCTGCGCGCTACGAGGAGATGTATGCGCGCTCGGTTTCGGATCCTGAGGGGTTCTGGGGCGAGGCTGGGGGGCGTCTGGACTGGATGCGGCCCTACGGGACGGTGAAGAACACGAGCTTCGCCTATCCGGACGTGTCGATCAGGTGGTTCGAGGACGGCACGCTCAATGTCTGCGCCAATTGCGTGGACCGGCATCTGGAGACGCGCGGCGCGCAGACCGCGATCATCTGGGAGCCCGACGATCCCGGCGACGCGGCGCGGCACATCACCTATGCGGAGCTGCACGGCCATGTCTGCCGGATGGCGAATGTGCTCAA
>NZ_QEYE01000017.1 GCF_003122205.1 Maritimibacter sp. 55A14 | reverse complement strand
ATCATGTTCGGTAGGCTCAAAGACTGGCGACGGGTCGCAACCCGATATGACCGATGCCCGAAGGTATTCCTCTCCGCCATCGCACTCGCCGCAACCGTCATCTATTGGCTATGAGTCCTGACCCTAAAGCTTGAAGTAAACTGCGGGCCATTCAGGCCTGAGCAACTTCCCTACCTGGCGTTTCACCGCGAATTCGTTTTCAAGTGGTGAGAGTGCGGGTTAAGCCTGAAAAAGAAGAATTCTATTGCCTATGAGGTAAATTGCCTAATGTGGAACGGTCTTCTCCCATGAAGACCAACTCCGGTAAAATTACGCTCCACGCGTCTCGCTTGAGATGATCCTGATACTCCTCCGCCGAGTCTTCGCGGAACCGCGTCGAGATCGCGTAAACGCTGCCATGGAGGAACTTGGCCCAAACTGGCGGCACGAACTTCTTGGCGAGGCGGCAGACGGGCGTGCCCTCGATATCCGTCATCATCCATTGATCGCCCCGTCGGGCCAGTAGCAGCGGGTCATCTGACTTTAGCCGATCGAGGGCTGCTAGTGAGGCGTTACCTGCGCCGAGTCTCCCAGCAAAGCTCAGGTCGACCTCAGACGGATCGAGGGTCTTGTAGATCTTACTGCACTCGGAGACATCCACGGCGCCCTGACTGCACCCTCTGATCAAGAACGCGTCGTCATTCAAACCATCGAAGATCGGATGCCGGTTGCCCATGGTCATGAGCGCCAGGCTGCGCCGAGCTCTCGTCATAGCCACGTAGTAAAGCCGCCGAGCCGCATCTCGGTCTTCTCCATTGGATCGCTTCTCCCAAGCGCCATCTAGGACCACAACATCGTCAAACTCGAGGCCCTTGGCTCGGTGGGCGGAGAGCAGAAGCAGGCCGTTCTGACGCTTGCGGATGTCGCGCCCCCATTCCGCCAGCCATTCAAGCACGTCCTTGCGGTCTGTCTCACGGTCCCCGACTTCGCAGACGAAGTCGTCCACACCTTCTCGAAGTACAGACCACCACGGGCCCTCGGGCTGCGCCTCCATCCACTTTGCGAGCTCGGAGACGCGAAGCCCGGATCGATCGCGGTCCTTCAGCCAACTCACAAGAGATTGGGTTTCTCTGAGGCGCCAGAAGTTCGGCAGATCGGCGTTGGCGGTTTGGACGGGTATGCCACGCGCCTCGCAGTAGCTCCGCACGGGCTGCAGATAACTCCACTCTCGCGCAATGATCGCCGCCTTTGCCCAGTCCCAGTTCGGAACGATCTTCGAGAGCCGTTCCAGCTCTTCGACAGCCAGGACGGCCTGAGTGAGCTGGTTGCCGGCTTCCTTCAGCACTTGGACGCGCCCATGTCCGACGCTGTCGAGGCGCTCCAGCAGACCGCCAGGCCGATCGTCCCTCCGTGCATGGTTCACGGTTATATCGTGACCCACCTTCATCCGTTCCGCGGCCGACGCGATCACATGGTTCGAGGCGTGGATAATGTTGGCCGTCGAGCGGTAGTTCTCGATCAGGTGGCTGGGCTGGGCCTTGTAGTCCTCCTCGAAGCGGCGAATGAACTCTACCGAAGCGCCGGTGAAGGCGTAGATGTTCTGGTCATCGTCACCCACAGCAAAAAGGCTCAAACGCCGGTCCTCGTCCTCGATGGAGCGCCCGGCAACGGCCGCGATGAGTTCATATTCCTCCGGCCCGATGTCCTGATACTCGTCCACTAGGATCCATCTGTAGCCCTCAATGAGCGTGTCGCGCTGAGCCTCGGCCTCATCGCGCGACAGGCCTTCGCCCTTCAGGAGCGCCGCAGCCTGTGCCATGATCTTGTCGAAGGTGACGCTGTCCACCTTCTCAGCTTGCTTGGCAAAGCTCGCCCCAACCATCCGCATCGCGAGACCATGACAGGTCGAGATGGTCACGCCCCGCGCATCATCGCCGATCAGTTCGAACAACCGCCGCCGGATCTCGGTCGCGGCGTGGCGGTTATAGACGAGAGCAATGATACCGCGCGGGTTTTCGCGCTTTACACGGATGAGGTATGCAATCCGATGCACCAGGACCCGGGTCTTACCGGATCCTGGGCCCGCCAAGATCAACACGTTTGTTTGCTCGCGGTCATCCGCCACGATCCGGGATTGGTTAGAGTTGCCCAGAGACTCAACGATCGTTCGCCAGGATTCGGGCGTGGTTTGTCGGCGGAGCTCCGGACCTCGACCAGGGAGCCACTTCTGGACGAAGTCGTCTCGATCAAGCCTGAAGTACTCTTCCGCGAGTTTTAGCGCATCACTCATGGAGCCAAGGCCCCGCTCGGCATAAGCTCCCATAATGTGGGTCTGGAGAACCTGCTCTTGGTAGTGGAGCTTCAGCGCCTCAAAATCGGATTCAGTAAATTTCTGGCTTCCAGGAGCAAGATGGATCGTCATCGCTGGCCGGAAGATCGTGAGACCCTTTCCGAGCGTGACGACCCCCTGCTCGTGAAGCCAGAGGAGAGCCCGATCGAGCAGTTTCGTCGGATCTATGACAGCACTCGAGAGCTCGAGGTCGTCGTTCAGAGAGGCCATCAAGGCCCCCAAGGTCGTCTCGACCTGAATATCTTTGCCTCTGGCTTTGTCTGGTGCCGCATTCTGAAGCGCGGTGAGGAGGACCCGCCCGGCCAAGCGACGCAGCTGGGCCGTGACCGACAGTGCCTGCCAGGTTCGTAGCATTCGGACAAAGAGGTGCTCCCGGTCGATTTTTCGGACCTGAAGGCTCCCAATGCCCTCTCTCTCGTCGCGACCATCCCGAGCGATCCCCCGGACGAGTTTGTCGACGATGTCCGGTCGGACGGTCGTATGACCGGCGTCGCGGAGCTCTTGGGAGGCGATCTTTAGATTGAGCGTTGATGCGGAACCCAGCTCGAGATCAGGAGCCAACTCGCGCAGCCTGTCGATCAGGTCTTTTTCAAGACTATTCGCTTCCAGGAGGCGCTTTTCGGAGGAGTCTTCGACGCCAAGATGAACGAAGATCGTGATGGCCGTGTCATTCGAAGCAATGCCGAGAGCCTCAAGGTCACTGAGGGCCTTGCGCATCTGACCAGGCGAGAAGCCCGAGATACCGCAGAGCTCGTCCGTCGAGATGCCCTGATCCGGAGGAGCACTGATCAAGCTTTGGACGAGAGCCTTGAGCTTGACGCGGTAACCCTCCGTCATATCCGCCTTCGCTATGATCTTCCCGGCTTCTTCGAGCGTGCGGACTCGGAGCGACGACGGGAAGACGCGGACACGGTTCTCTTCCCGCTTGAGGAGGACCGCTTCCTCCAACCAGGAGACGGCCGTTTTGACTCTGGTGTCGTCTGTCGCAGAGTCCCGCTCGAACTCAAGGTCCTTCTCTTCTCTTACGATCTCTCCGGGCGTGGCGACCACTTGGCCCTTCTGCTTGGTCCGTCGATCCAATCGTCTGAGAGATTTCAGAATGGCGCCGATCTCACGCTTCTCAAGCCGGGAGCGGGCCGAGAGACTGAACTGGCGCTCGATGTCGTCGCGACTGAAGAGCAGGATGCATCGGGCATGATCCCGATCGCGGCCAGCACGCCCCGCCTCCTGCAGATAGTTTTCGAGAGAGCCCGGGATGTCGGCGTGCACGACCAGACGGATGTCCGGCTTGTCGATCCCCATGCCAAACGCGTTGGTGGCCGCAATGACTCGGAGCTCACCATCGGCAAACTGCATCTGCACATCGCGCTTCTCTTCCGGTTTCAGGCCGGCGTGATAATGCGCAGCGGCGTAACCTCGCTCCTGCAGGAAGGATGCAACCCGCTCCGTGGCGGAGCGTGTGGAGCAATAGATAATCGCGCCGGAGGTCCCCGTTCCTGGCAATGCTTCTTCCAGGACTTTGAGCACGTCTCCGAGCTTCTTGCCCTTATCGGTAGGGACGATCTCGAAAGAGAGGTTCTCACGGACGGCTCCGCCATCGAGCAACTCGAGGGCGACTCTAAGCTTGGTCTGGAAATGATCCATAATGTCTTGGATCACGCCAGGCTTGGCGGTCGCCGTCAGGCAGATAATGGGCGCCGGCTCCTCGTCGCCAGAGTATTCTTTGATGAAACGCCCGACGTAGCGGTAATCCGGCCGGAAATCATGCCCCCATTTGGAAACGCAATGCGCTTCATCGAGCACCCAGTAACCCACTTCCCGCTGTTTGAGAACGGAGCGGACTGACGGGCTGCGGAGCTGCTCTGGAGATATGAGGAGGAGCGCCGCTTCACCGAGGCGCACCTGGTTTAGAGCCTCCTGCCGCTCGGGCATCGAGAGCATGCCATTGATCGTGGCACAGGAGGTGATCCCTTGCCGGCGCATGCCTTCAACCTGGTCGGCCATCAAGGCAACAAGGGGAGAGATCACGACGGTCAGAGCACCGGTCTTTGTGAACTGAGAGAGGGCCGGCAGCTGGTAGCAGACGGACTTGCCAGTTCCGGTGGGGAGGATGCCAAGGATCGGGGTCTTTCCCATGGCAGTGGCGACGATGGTTTCTTGGAGCGGCTTGCCATCAGGACCAGCAGGTTTTGGGCGGAAACCCTCAAACCCGAACCATCGCTTTAGGAGACCCTTTGGATCATTCTGTTCCCTACACCAGTTGCAGTCAGGATCCGTACAGGGCGTATCGCGGAGACGCCGCACCAAGCGACTGGCTTCAGGGAACTGATAGCGCACCCAAGGTGGCATGACCGAATCTCCGCCCGCCACCGAAATCCAGGCGAGGGCGTAAGCGAGAGGCCATCCATCACGCGCTGCTTCTGGAATGACAGTCTCGATCTGATGGACGCAAGCCTCACCGCGGAGAAGAACGCGAATGGCCGTCTGAGCCTCCGCAGGTCCAGGCCGACTTGCGCCGCGTACATGCTCAAAAACTGCATCAAAGCCTGCATGGTTGGGATGCGCGGTCGTCAGGAAATGGTAGGCCCTGGTCGTCTCTGGATCGGCGTGATCGATCTCAGAGAGCGCCTGGATCTGGTTGTTCAAGACGATCAGGACCAATTCGGCATCAAGCTCGGGATCATTGACGTGTCCCGCCTGGAGCCGGCCGTCCTGATAATGCTTCACCAGGTGATGGTAAGGGTTCCGTGGGAAGGCGAGCGGGTTGAGCCAGAGCGTGTCGATGATAGGCTTTTTGAGAAGGCGCAAGTCGCGCTTCGTTGCTTCCAGATGACGTGCATCGAAGGTGATGAAATTATGGCCGAGTACGAACTCCGCAGCACCTGAGAACCGGTCTAGGCCCTCGAGGCCGTCACTTAGGTTCCCACGCTTGAATACGAAGGACTCCTCAGCTCCCACGCGGACGCCCGAAAAGCTGTGGATGCGATTGGTTTTGGGATCGATCTCAAGATCGATCGACACGCACCGCTGCAGGAGCGCATCCGCACGCGCGGCTTTGGGTTGTACGCCGTCCTCCAAACGCATTTCTCGCAATGCCTGATCCGTGGACAGGTTATCCACAGGAATTGTGAGATTTCAAAGGCGAGTAGTGATGTTCTCATTATGTCCAGTCAGATTGCTGTTTCAATCGCCCGAATTGCCTCGGGTCTGCTGGAAAATCGTGGCTTATGTCAGTGTCCGATTTTCCGGGAGTAGCTCAGGCCTTCGGCACTGAGGAAGATCGCAACGGGGCTTTTCCTATTCAATTTCCATTCGCTGAAAAGAAAGGCTCCCGCTCCGGCCCCCAAGCCGCCCCCTCAGTATTTTGACCCCTCCCCCTGCCCTCTCAGCCCGAATGCGCTTGACCGCCAGGCCGCTACGGACCGAACTCACCTACAGAGGCGGCCAGATGGTCAAGCAGCTGTTTCTTCGCCTCGCTCAAGTTGATCTCTTCTCGCAGGTATGAGTTCTCCAACCGCCCCATCAGGCTCTCGGGAGCCTCTACCAGCACCTTCCATCCACGCTCGCCACCTCCAAGCATTCCGACGAGCGCTCCTTGAAACTTCTCCGGGCTACGTTCCGCTCGAACCGTCTCTCTGTAAGAAGAGCCATGGATCACGGGAACCTCCTCCCTCTCGCTGGCAAATTCACTTTTTTCTTTCTCTTTTTCTTTCCATGTATCGTCGGAAGTTTGCTTCCATCCTTTCGGAAGTTTCTTTCCCCCCGTCCGGAAAAATTCTTCCTCTCCGAGAATGTTGAGACGGTAGTTGATGCTCCCACCGCCTCTGCGCTGGCCAAGTTTCCGGATAAAACCGGATTTTTCAAGCTTTGTTAGGCTGGTCCGAATTGTGCGCGTCGTGACGCCGAGGGCTGCGGCCAGAGTGTCCTGGCTGGGAAAACACCGGTCGGATTTTGAGTTGTGGTGATAAAGCAACCTTGAGAAGACGCACGCATCCGTTGGATTCAAGCGTGGGTCAAGCATGGCTCGGTTCGCTGCCCGCCACTTGTCGAGCAAGCTGATATCGAGCTTCTTGCCCGTCATGCCTGCAGTTTGTCTTGCGGGCGCCATTGGAGACCGGCCATTGGCGTCATCTCGAAATTGCTCACCGGGACGCCGTTTCGGCGGGGTCGACGCGACAGCTGTCGATCCAGGCCTCTATGTCCGCCCGCCGGTATTTGACGCTCCTGCCGATGCGTACAAAGGGCGGCCCTTCACCTTTCGTCGCCGCGATCTCGAGGAAGCGTTTCGAGATACCGTAGTGCTGATCCACCTCGGCTCTGTTGAGAAGTCGCTGCTCTGCTCCGGACCTCAAGCTGGCCTCCTATTCTTCAAGAGGTCAGCAGTTCACGAAATCCAGGTCCAAGAATGCAAGAAAAACCCGACATCGTGACACTAGCTCGGCCGCACTTCACGCTCGAGAGTGAAAGCCGAGGCTTATTTCACATTTCAGTGTGAAAATCTATCCGTTTTCAGTGGGGTAGAAGAAATCTGATTCGCTAAGCGATCCGCCGCGAGAGTTCCCCACAGGCCATCTCCATGGCCGGCCTCAGCGCGTCGAGCGACGGCCTGGTGTACCTCTGCCCCGTGATCGAGAGCGGCGTGTGGTTCAAGAGGCGTCCCACCACTTCCTCAAGGACACCGGCCTCCATCGCGACCGTCGCGAAGGTCCGGCGGTGAGCATGGGGGCTCCACTCCAGCCTCTCCGGCGACGTCAGACGCCCCTTCGAGCTCTTGGGCGACGGAAATACCCACTTGCGATCGAGCCCCCTGAGCGGTGCCAGGATCTCGTGGTGGATTTGGAGAATGGGCAGATCGAAGCTGCGACCGTTCTTGGTTATCGGGAAATGAAGGTGCCCGTCGTGGACATTCTTCCATTCGAGCGTCAGGGCCTCGGTCTTGCGCAGCCCCGTGAACAGGATCAGCTCGTAGAAGACCTGATGGATCGGGTTGTACAGATCGTCGACGGCCCGCCGCCAGCGCGGCAGGTCCTCGATAATCGCGCCCGATGGCTTCTCTTCGTACCACTCGATGGCCATCGTGGGAGATTCCGGGAGGTCGTATGTTCGCCGCGCGTGGTTCCAGACAGTTCGGAAGTACTTGAGCACGTGATTGGCACCGGAGGGTGTCTTGGCCATCGATCGATGCCGGTCCGCGACCATCGACTTGGTGATCTCGTCCAGGGGCAACCTGAGCCAGTCCTTCAGATGCTTGTCGAACTGCTGGCGCATGCCAACCCGATGCGTTTCCGATCTCAACTTCGGACGCGCGAGATAGCTCTCCATCGCGGCCTCCAGTGTCGGAGCCCCGATCTGGATCTGTTTCCCGGCCCCGCGCGACATCTCCAGCGCGTAGCCCATGGCGGTCTGGCGCGCTGTTTCGGCCGTTATGATCGGATAGCGGCCGATCATGATCCGCTGCGTCCTGCCGCCGACGTCCTTCTGGAAATACCAGGTCTTGGACCGCTTCCCCACGAAGAGGGCGAGACCCTTGATTTCGCTGTCCCAGTGCTTCTGCGCGCCGGACTTTGCAGCTGGCAGCTTGCGTACGTAGGTCTCAGTGAGCTTTGGCATTTTGCAGGTTTTTTGCAGGTAACGGGGTGATAAGAGGTGCAACTTCGTGATACTTCACGCAATACATTCTTAAATGAAATGAAACTATTAGCAACACCGCGATGCCCTGCGAAACTCACAACACCTGTTTGGAAGGCTAGGGCGCTACCATTACACCATACCCGCGCACCGGCCCGAACTGATATGACAGACGAAATCTGAGGTCAAGTAACGGCCCAACCTGCCGCTGGCCGTCCTTTGTCGCCGCTGCAGTGCGGCCCGTCTTTCCCGGCATTCGCTGCGGACGCCAAATTTCCGACACCGGGAACGCCCAGACCGCGGGACCAGGGGGACGTTTGAGTGGCGCATATTGGCCTGATACGTAATCGCAAGATGACGTGTCGTGACTTGAAAATGACTACGCTGGCCGAACAATACGACAGGCAACGCGCATGGCGCGATTATTATTCCGTGTATGAGTTACTTGGCCCGTTGACCGGTTGTCGCGTTGTCGACTTCGGTTGCGGTTCCGGAACGGTGTCAGCGGACCTTGCTGCGCGTGCCGCCGACGTTACCGGTATAGACACCGATGGCGAGTTGATCGCTCACGCTTCACAGCAAGTGCCTTTCGCGAGGTTCGTAAATGCGTCCATCGAAGAGCCTGCGGAATGGGGCAGCGGCCGTTTCGACCTGATCTGGTGTTCGTTCGCCATTTCCTATCTCTCCGACCCAGTTTCCGCCATCTCGAAGTGGAGGGCAGTTTTAAAGCCGGGGGTCCTTGTCATTGTGATTGAGATGGCGGACCTGTTTGCACATGAGCCGCTTTCAAAGCAGGACCGCCAGCGACTGTCCGCGTATGAAGGTGAGGTGTCACAGGAGGCAGGGCCAGCACACGTTCTACAGGCAAATGGTGCATGACTGGCTTGGCCTTCCCTTCGACCAGATCGCGGTTGTGGATGGCGATACCGATCAGGTGACCTATGGCGACGGCACCTATGCCTCGCGCTCCGTTACTGTAGGTGGCTCGGCACTGCGGCGTGCCTGTGACGGGGTTATCGCGCGCGGCCGGGGCATCGCCGCCAAGCTCATAGGCGTGGCCGAAAGCGAGCTGGAGTTCGAGCGCGGGCTTTTCGTGAGCCGTGACTCGAACGCGTCGATGAGCCTCTCGGAAGTGGCCGTGGCCAGCTACCGCGTCCAGGGCCACCCGGCCGAGCTCGGCGTGGGGCTCGAAGCGGTGGGCACCTACACGGCGCAACCGCAAAATTATCCGAATGGCTGCCACATCGCCGAGGTCGAGGTGGACCCGGATTTCGGCACCGTCTCGCTGATGCGCTACAGCGCGGTGGATGATGTGGGCCGTGCCGTCAACCCGTTGCTGCTTGAAGGCCAGCTTGCGGGGGCCACCGCGATGGGGCTCGGCCAGGCGCTGCTCGAACAGGTGGTGCATGACGACCTGGGCCAGCAGATTACCGCCGCCTTCACCGAATACGGTGTTCCGCGCGCCGGGCACATGGCGGAGATCCAATGGTGCGCAACATGGGCACGATCGGCGGTTCGCTGGCCAACAACGACCCGGCGGCCGATTACCCTGGAGCGGTGCTTTGTGTCGGCGCAGTGATCCATACAAACCGGCGCGAGATCGCGGCAGACGATTTCTTTACCGGCATGTTCAGCACCGCGTTGGACAGCCAGGAAATCCAGACCGCGATCACCTTTCCGCTGCCCGAGGCCGCCGGCTACTTCAAGCTGCCGCACCCGGCCTCTGGCTACGTGCTCTGCGGCGCCTTCGTGGCGCGCGGGCCTGAGGGCGTGCGCGTGGCGGTCAACGGCGCGGGACCCTGCGTCTTCCGTGACGCCAGCGCCGAAGCCGCGCTGGCGGATCGGTTTTACCCGGAAACGGCGAAGGCGCTTGCCTTTGACGCCGAGGACTTCACCGAAGACCTGCATGCCGACAAGCACTATCGCGCGCAGGTTCTGCCCGCTGTCATCCGGCAAGCGACAGAGCGCGCTCTTGCCAAAGGGGATCAGTTCACTGACGCGTTCCTTGCGCTCAACCCGAGAGCCGTGGTGCCGGTGCTTGTGCACGACGGGCGGATCATCACGGAATCGACGATCATCAATGAATATATCGCCGAGGCGTTCGATGGGCCCAGCCTGATGCCGGCAGACCCGTGGTGGCGCGCGCGCAAACGCTATTGGTCGATGTTGCTGGACACCGGGTTGCACAGCCCGCACACCACCGTCCTGAGCTTCGTGATTGCGCTGCGTTTCGCCTTTCTGAAATTTCTCGACACACCCCAGAAAATCGAAGCCCATCTCAAATCTGTGCGGGATCCGGCCAGCCGCGAGCGGCAGCGCGAGGCTTTTGAACTGGGCTACGAGGCGCAGAGCTTCCGCACGGCGGTCTTTGCTTTCGACGCCTTGCTTGAAGAAATGGAAGACGCCCTCGCCAAAAGCCCGTGGCTGGCAGGTGATGCGCTTTCACTCGCCGATCTCGACATGGCGCCGTACGTACACCGGCTCGACACGCTGGGGCTGAGCAACCTGTATGCCGAGCGCCCACATGTAGCGGAATGGTACAACAGGCTGCAGGCCCGGCCGAGTTGGAAAACTGCTATCACAGACGCGCATGACGCGAATTGGCTGGAGCTCATGGCCGTGAAGGGCCGCGACGCCTGGCCGGAAGTCTCCGCGCTCCTCAAGGCTTAAAGTCCAAGCGGCCAGGCGGCATCGTCCTACGCGTTTTCATTGGACCGTCATGTTCCGCAGGACCACTTGCTGCGCTCGATTGACCGGTTCGTCGGCCTCGGCAGCATCCGCCGGCATCTCGCGCCGTTCTACAGCCGCGCCGAGCGTCTGTCTGTCTATTGCGAACCCGGAACCATCGCGCCCCGGTTCCGGGGTCGGGGCGCGGAGGAAGCCAATTGGCCGTTACCCTAGGCGCCGGCGCGATCCAGTATCCAGTCCGCCGCCGCGCCGATATCGGAGAGCGTGACGCTCGGCTCCGGGTCGAAGCGCGTCTCGTCGCCGTCGCAATACTTGCCAGTGCGCACCAGCACCGCGTGGCGCAGCCCGGCGTTGAGCGCACCAGCCACGTCGGCCTCGGCATCATCGCCCACCATCACGGCGCGTTCGGGCGCCGTGCCGAGACTGTCGAGCGCCGCGCCGAAGAAGCCCGGCGCGGGCTTGCCCAGCACCTCCGCCTCGACACCGCTGGCATATTCCAGCGCCGCCACGAAGGCGCCCGCATCCATCGAGAGCGCACCGTCCGCGTCCATGAAGCTGCGGTTGGCCGCCAGCGCCAGAAAGTCCGCGCCCCCGGCAAGCTCCCGGAAGGCCGCGTTGAGCCGCGCATAGGTGAACGCCTCGCCCGCGTCGCCCAGCACCACGGCCCGCCCGCGCCCGCCTTCGGGCAGGTCCGTGAAGTCCTCCTCGAGGTCGGGATGGATCAGCAGATGCGCGGTGAGCCCGCGCGCCTCCAGCCAGTCCAGCGCGGCGCGCGCCGGGGTGAAAAGCTCGCCTTCCTCCAGCTCGATGCCCATCCCCGCCAATTTGGCGAGCAGCCCGCGCCGCGGCGTCCGGGTGGAGTTCGTCACGAAGCGCAGCCCCAGCCCTGCCCCGCGCAGGCGCGCGACCGCCTCGGCCGCGCCGGGCACCGCACGGCTGCCGGAATAGAGCACGCCGGAGAGATCGAGAAGCACCGCATCAACCATGCCGGACAGACTGACCCGGTCCGCCCCGCCGGTCAATTCCCGTGCCCGAACCCGCCGGCCGGCCGCGATTTTTTCTTGCTTTTCTGGCGGACTGTGCCCATATGACCGACGCGACGTTACCACTATCGACTCTGCTGTCTCCCTTAACTGGCAACAGTCAATTCGATCTTGCACTGACTGCGCCGGGCTGCCGCATCACGTGGGCAGCGTAAAAAACTGGAGACTATTCAAATGGCTAACGGTACCGTCAAGTGGTTCAATTCCACCAAAGGTTTCGGCTTCATCCAGCCCGAGGGCGGGTCCAAGGACGTGTTCGTCCACATTTCCGCCGTCGAGCGTGCGGGCCTCACCGGCCTGGATGACGGCCAGAAGGTGACTTTCGACATGGAAACCGGCCGCGACGGCCGCCAGTCGGCGTCCAACCTGGCGCTGGCCGACTGATCCCGGCCGCGTTCGGGCACCTGCCCGGATGACAGAACGAAGGCCCGCCCCCGTGGCGGGCCTTTTTTTGTGGGCTTCCGCGACGTCGTTCCACCATGACGTGTAGGCCGCTTGCATTTTGCGCCGCATCGTAAACAATCCCTGCCAAACCCACGCACAAACAGGGAGAAGACGATGGGCTATTTCCGCAATATCGCGATCGGATGCGTCCTGGCGCTGGCAGCGACCGGCGCCGCGGCGCAGACCGTGAACTTCGCCTACGACGCCGACCCGGTGTCGCTCGACCCGCATGAGCAGCTTTCCGGCGGTACGCTGCAACTCAGCCATATGGTGTATGACCCGCTGGTGCGCTGGAACAAGGACCTGGGCTTCGACCCCCGGCTGGCCGAAAGCTGGGAACGGGTGGACGAAACCACCATGCGGTTTCATCTGCGCGACGGCGTGAGCTTTCACAGCGGCAATCCGATGACCGCGCAGGACGTGGTCTGGACCATCGAGCGGCTGAAGAGTTCGCCGGATTTCAAGGGCATCTTCTCGGGCTGGGTTTCGGCCGAGGCCGTGGACGACCTGACCGTGGAGATAAAGACGGACGGCCCCAGCCCGCTGGTGCTGCATACCGCCACCTATGTCTTCCCGATGGACAGCAAGTTCTACGAGGGCCGCGCGGAGATCGTGAAGCATGGCGACAGCTTTGCATCGCAGAACGTCTCGGGCACCGGCCCCTTCACCATCACCGCGCGCGAGCAGGGCGTGCGGGTGGAGTTCACCCGCAACCCGGAATACTGGGACACCGACAGCCCCGGCAACGTCCAGAAGGCCATCCTGACCCCGATCAAGGAGGCCCCGACGCGCGTGGCGGCGCTGCTGGCCGGGGATGTGGATTTCATCGCCCCCGTACCGCCCACCGACCTGGAACGCATCGACGCCGACCCGAATGTCGATCTGGTCACCATGACGGGCACCCGGATCATCACGCTGCAACTCAACCAGGAACGCCAGCCAGCCTTCGCCGACGCACGTGTGCGCAACGCAATCATGCACGCGATCAACAACGAAGGCATCGTGGCCAAGATCATGAAGGGTTTCGGAACAACAGCCGCACAGATGAGCCCGGAAGGATACCTGGGCCACAATCCCGCGCTCACCCCGCGGTTCGACGTGGCCAGGGCGCAAAGCCTTATGGAGGAGGCGGGCTATGGCGACGGGCTCAACGTCTCCATGATGTGCCCCAACAACCGCTATGTGAACGACTTCAAGATCTGCGAGGCCTCGGCGGCGATGCTGGCCAAGATCGGCATCAAGGTGGACCTGACCACCATGCCCAAGGCGCAGTACTGGCCGAAATTCGACGAACGCGCCGCCGACATCATGATGATCGGCTGGCATTCGGATACCGAGGACAGCGCCAATTTCTACGAGTTCCTCGCCATGACCCCGAACGCGGACACCGGGCGCGGCCAGTACAATTCCGGCAACTACTCGAATGCGCGGGTAGATGAACTGACCCTCGCCTCGCTGACCGAGACCGATACCGCGAAGCGCGCGGCGATGCTGCAGGAGGTCGAACAGATCCTCTATGACGAGGCCGCCTTCGTGCCCTTCCACTGGCAGGATCTGGCCTGGGCGGCGAAGAAGAACGTCAAGATCGAGCCGATCCTGAATGTCATGAACTTCCCCTATATCGGCGATCTGGTGGTCGAATAGGCCAACCGGGCCGGGACGCGGAACACAGGCGCCCCGGCCCCTCTCGCGAAGGGCGCCCATGCATATCCTCGCCTTCCTGATCCGGCGCGCCGTGCAGGCGCTGGTGGTGATGTTCGTGATCTCGCTGATCGGCTTCACCATCCAGAGCAACCTGGGCGATCCGCTGCGCGAGCTTGTCGGGCAATCCGTGTCGGAGGCCGAGCGCGAGGCGCTACGCGGCGAGATGGGCCTGAAAGATCCCTTTGCCGTGCAATATGCGCGCTTCCTGTCGAAGGCCGTGCGGGGCGACCTGGGCACCTCCTATTTCTTCAAGCGCCCGGCGCTGGAGGTGATCGCCGACAAGTTTTCCGCTACGTTCGAACTGGTGATCGGAGCCACGCTGATCTTCGTGTCGCTATCGGTGCCCGCGGGCATCTATTGCGCGATCAACCCGCAAAGCTGGCCCGCGCGCGCGATCATGTCCTTCTCGATCATCGGCATCTCGGTGCCGGTCTTCCTGACCGCGATCTTCCTGGTCTGGTTCTTCGGGGTCGAACTGGGCTGGCTTCCAGCCTTCGGGCGCGGTGAGACGCTGGCGCTGCCCTGGGGCTGGGAGACCGGGTTTCTGACCGCCGACGGGCTGGCGCATCTGCTCTTGCCCTCGGTTACGCTCAGCTCGATCATGCTGCCGCTCTTCATCCGGCTGATCCGCGCCGAGATGATGGAAGCAATGGGCACCGAATATGTCCGCTTCGCACAGGCCAAGGGCCTGAGCCCGCGGCGCATCCGCTATGTGCACGCGTTCCGCAATACTCTGCTGCCGGTGGTGACGGTCGGCGGGCTTCAGATCGGCACGCTGATCGCCTACACGATCCTGACCGAGACCGTCTTCCAGTGGCCCGGCATGGGGTTTCTCTTCCTGGAGGCGGTGAACCGCGTCGATACACCCCTGATTATCGCCTACATCATCGTGGTGGGGCTGATCTTCGTGATCGTGAACACCATCGTCGATCTGATCTACACGCTCATCAACCCAATGGTGAAACTGCCCGGAGCCCGCGCCTGAGATGATTTCCGCCCGCGCCTTCACGACCCGTTTCCTGGGCGACCCGGTGGCGATCTGCGCCGGAACAGTGGCGCTGGTGCTGGTGCTGATGGCAGCAACCGCGCCGCTGATCGCGCCGCAGAACCCCTATGACCTGATGCAGCTTGACATCATGGACAGCGAGATGCCGCCAAGCTGGATGCCCGGCGGCGACCCGCGCTTCCTGCTGGGTACGGATGCGCAGGGACGCGGCGTGCTCTCCACCATCATGTACGGCACCGGCATCTCGCTGCTGATCGGGCTGGGCGCGGTGGCGGTGCAGGGCGTCATCGGCGTCACGCTGGGGCTGGTGGCGGGCTATCGCGGCGGCTGGATCGACAGTTTTCTCATGCGGCTGGCGGATATCCAGCTCTCGCTTTCCACGCTGATGATGGCGATCATCGCGCTGGCGATCTTCCAGACGGCCTTCGGCGCGGCGACCTATTCGCAACTCGCGATTCCGATCCTGATCGCGGTGATCGGCATCGCCGAATGGCCGAAATTCGCGCGCACCGTGCGCGCCTCGGTCCTGGCGGAGAAGAAGAAGGAATACGTGGACGCGGCCCGCGTCATCGGGTTGCCGGCGCGGTTGGTCATGTTCCGCCACATCCTGCCCAACACCCTGACACCGGTGCTGGTAATCTCGACCATCCAGGTGGCCGAGGCGATCATGATCGAAGCCTCGTTGAGCTTCCTGGGCCTCGGCATGCCGGTGGAGCGCCCGTCGCTCGGCTCGCTCATCCGGTCGGGGTTCGAGTTCATCTTCTCGGGAAGCTGGTGGATCACGCTCTATCCCGCGCTGGTGCTGATTGCGCTGATCCTGGCGCTCAACCTGCTGGGCGACTGGCTGCGCGACACGCTCAACCCGAAACTCCGGCGGGGGGAGGACTGATGCCGCTGCTCGACATCCGCGACCTGCACGTGGCCTTTCCCAGCGGCAGGCGCGAGGTCGAGGCGCTGCGCGGCGTCGACCTGACGCTGGAGCGCGGCGAGCGGCTGGGCGTGGTGGGCGAAAGCGGCGCGGGAAAGTCGATGCTGGCTTTCGCGATCCTCGATCTGATCGCACCGCCGGGTCGGATCACCGCTGGCTCCATCTTCTTCGACGGCCGGGACATCCTGCGCCTGCCGGAACCCGCGATCCGCGACATTCGCGGCAACCGCATCTCGATGATATTCCAGGATCCGATGATGACGCTGAACCCGGTGCTGACCATCGGCACCCAGATGATCGAGACGCTCCGCGCGCACCGCGACATCTCGAAGGCCGCGGCGCGGCGCCTGTCGGTCGAACGGTTGAAACAGGTCTCCATCCCCTCGGCGGAGTCGCGCATCGACGCCTACCCGCATGAGCTTTCGGGCGGGCTGCGCCAGCGCGTGGTGATCGCCATCGCGCTTCTGACCGAGCCCGAGATCATCATCGCCGACGAGCCCACCACCGCGCTCGATGTTACCATCCAGGCCGAGATCATGGCGCTGATCCTGCGGCTCTGCCGCGAGAACAATGTCGGGCTGATCCTGATCACCCACGACCTGGGCGTGGTGGCCGAGGTGACGGAGCGGCTGATGATCATGTATGCCGGGCTCTGCGTCGAGGCGGGACCGACGCGCCGTCT
Organism: Maritimibacter sp. 55A14; assembly: GCF_003122205.1. Taxonomy (GTDB): domain Bacteria; phylum Pseudomonadota; class Alphaproteobacteria; order Rhodobacterales; family Rhodobacteraceae; genus QEYE01. The sequence continues at coordinate 57,068 of NZ_QEYE01000017.1, read as the reverse complement.
GATCGACGCGCCCGCCCATCCCTATACGCGCGGTCTGCTGGGCGCGCTGCCGCAGAAGGCCCGGCGCGGCGCGCGGCTCGACCAGATACCGGGCTCCATGCCGCCGATCACCGCCCTGCCCTCCGGCTGTGCCTATCACCCGCGCTGTCCGCTCGCGACCGCGCGCTGCGCGGCCGAGGCGCCGGCTTTCCGCGCCGGCGTCGCCTGCCACCATGCCGAACGGGCGGAGAGCCGGGCATGAGCGCCCCGATCCTGACCACCGAGGGCCTGGAGATGCGTTTCGCCCTGCCCACGCATTTTCTCAGCCGCGAGAAACCCGTGCTCCACGCGCTCAACGGCGTCAGCATCGCCATCGCGGAGGGCGAGAGCTTCTGCGTCGTGGGCGAATCGGGCTGCGGAAAGACCACGCTGGGCCGCGCGATCATGGGGCTGCTGAAACCCTCGGCGGGCAGCATCCATTTCCGTGGACAACGGATCGACGGGATGGACGAGGCCGCCCGCAAGCCGATCCGCGCGCAGATGCAGATGGTGTTCCAGAACCCCTATGCCTCGCTCAATCCGCGGCGCACGGTCTTCGACACGCTTTCCGAGCCGCTGCGCCATCTCCAGCCCGGCCTCGGCCGCGCCGAACTGCGCGAGCGGATCGAGGCGGTTCTGGCGGCGACGGGTTGCGATCCGTCCTGGCTGCGCAAGCTGCCGCATGAGTTCTCCGGGGGCCAGCGCCAGCGCATCGCCATCGCCCGCGCCCTGGTGACCAACCCCGCCTTTATCGTCGCGGATGAGCCGATCTCTGCGCTCGACGTGTCGATCCAGGCGCAGACCCTCAACCTGATGACCGATCTCCAGGCCGAGCGCGGCCTGACCTACATGTTCATCACCCACGACCTGAGCGTGGTGGAACATTTCGCCACCCGCGTCGCGGTGATGTATCTGGGCCGGGTGATGGAACTGGCGCCGGTGGAGGCAATCTTCCGCGCCCCGCGCCATCCCTATACACAACTCCTGCTGTCCGCCATTCCCCGGCTGGAGGGCGGCTCCTTCGCGCAGACCGCCGCGCCGGGCGAACTGCCCGATCCGGTGAACATGCCGCCAGGCTGCCCCTTCGCTCCGCGCTGCCCGAAGGCGCAGGCGCGGTGCCGCGCGGACCGCCCGGACCTGCGCGACGTCACGGGAACCGCCGTCGCCTGCCACTTCCCGGCCTGAGCGCGCAACCGCGATCAGGCCGCCGGCTCCAGCCTCTCGCCTAATGCCTTGAGCATGTCGAGACAGATCTCGAGTTGGGAGATCGCCACATATTCGTCCGGCTTGTGCGCCTGCTCGATGGAGCCGGGACCGCAGAGCACCGCGGACATGCCCATTTCCTGAAACAGCCCCGCCTCGGTGCCGAAGGGCACGACCTCGGCGCCGTTATTGCCGGTCAGTTCCGCCACGAGGGCGCGCGCGGCGTTCTCGTCGGCGGGTTCAAGCCCGCAGACCTCGCCAATGACATGGGTCAGGATCGCCGCCTCTGGCTCCACCGCGCGCATCGCGGGCAGCAGGTCCTCCTGGCAGTAGGCGTGCAGATCCTCCAGCACGAAGATCGCGTCTGAGGCCTGAACCGGGCGCATCTCCCACTCGACCTCGGCCCGGTCGGCGATCACGTTATGGGCCACGCCGCCCGAAATGCGGCCGATATTGATCGTGGTCCATGGCGGGTCGAACCGGCTGTTGGCCGGCGCCCGGCCCTTCAGCGCCTCGCGCAACTGCAAGAGCCGCGCCACATAGCGCGAGGCGTATTCCGCGGCGTTCACCCCCCGGTCGGGGGCAGAGCCATGCCCGGCCAGCCCGCAGAATTCGGCGGTGTATTCATGGCAGCCCTTGTGGCCCTCGACGATCTGCATCGAGGTCGGTTCGCCTATGATCGCGATCTCGGGTCGGATGTCGCGCGCCTTGAGCTCATCGACCAGGTTGCGCGCACCGAGGCAGCCCACCTCCTCGTCATAGGTGAAAGCGAAATGGATGGGTCGGCTCAGCCGGCGCTCGGCATAGAAGGGCGCCATCGCGGTCGCGGCGGCGATGAAGCCTTTCATGTCGCAGGTGCCGCGGCCATAGAGCAGTCCCTTGTCCTCCACCATCTCGAAGGGATCGGAGGTCCAGTCCGGGCCCTGCGCGGGGACCACGTCGGAATGGCCCGACAGGACGATGCCGCCCTGCTCTTCCGGCCCAAGCGAGGCGAAGAGATTGGCCTTCTGCCCGGTGTCGTCCTGATAGAGCGTCACCCGCGCCCCCGCGCGTTCCAGCCGCTCGGCCAGATAGGCGATCATTTCCAGGTTCGACCAGGCCGACACGGTCGGAAAGGCGATCAGGTCATGCAGGATGCTGACGGTTTCACCTAGTTCAGACATATGTTCAGTCCTTCACGTATAGCTGCCGGGGACGGTCGCAAAACGGCTCTGCCGGGCCGCTGTCCCGAATCAGAATCGATTCGGTAATCTCCAACCCCCAGTCATCCATCCACAATCCGGGCATGAAATGAAAGGTCATGCCCGGTTGCAGGACGGTCTCGTCCTCCGGGCGCAGCGAGATCGTGCGCTCGCCCCAGTCCGGCGGATAGCTCAGCCCGATAGGATATCCGCAGCGCCCGGTGCGGTCGATCCCGGCCTTTTTCAGCGCGCCGTTGAGCGCGTTGGCGATGTCACAGGCGCGGTTGCCCACGCGGGCGGCATCGAGCCCCGCTTCGAGCCCCGCCACCAGCGCCGCCTCGGCGCGGCGCATGTCATCGGGCGGCGTGCCCAGGAAGATCGTGCGGCAGAGCGGCGCGTGATAGCGCCGGTAGCAGCCCGAGATCTCGAAGAAGGTCGCCTCGCCCCCCTCGAAGGCGCGCCCGTCCCAGGTCAGGTGCGGCGCGGTCGCATCCGCGCCCGAAGGCAGCAGCGGCACGATCGCCGGGTAGTCGCCCCAATGCCCGTCCGCGCCACCGACCGCATCGCGGTAGATCTCACCCACGACCTCGTTCTTGGGTGCGCCGGGCGCCACACGCTCCACCAGGCCGTCGATCATCCGCTCGGTGATGCGCGCGGCGCGGCGCATGAAGACGATCTCTTCCTCGGACTTGATCGCACGCTGCCAGTTGACCAGCGCGGTCGCATCGACAAGCTCGGCCTCCGGCATTTCCTCGCGCAGCACCAGGTAGGCCTTGGCGGAGAAGTAGTAGTTCTCCAGTTCCAGCCCCAGCCGGGCGGCGCCCAGCCCCATCGCCTTGAGGTCGGCGGCCAGCGCCTGCATCGGGTGATAGACGGTCGATTGCACGAAGTGGTCGGCATAGGAGGTCACGCAGCCATCCTCCATCCAGACGGTGCGCCGTGCGCCGTTGCCGTCCTGCAGCCGCCCCCACCAGATCGGATCGGTGTCATGGGTGACGATCACCCCCTGATGGACATAGAAGGACCAACCGTCATAACCGGTCAGCCAGGCCATGTTCGACGGGTCCTCGACGAAGAGCACGTCGATCCCGGCCGCTTCCATTGCGGCCCGCGTCCTGGCCAGGCGGCGCTGATACTCCTGCGCGCTGAACGGGGCATTCTCGATAGGCATTGCTCGATCTCCTTCCTGGCCTGCGGGCCGGAACGCTCAGGTCCGCACGAGGCCAGACTGCAAGGCAGTTGACTTTCGCGCGGCCGACATGCTGCTTTGGGTCGCTGCCCGCCCTTCCGGTCGTTTCGCTTCGCTCCGGAACGCGGGGCAGTGGGTATGGACATAAAAATGCTGCTTGGGGGGCAGGTTACCCCAACGAAGGCGACCAAAGATCGCCCGGTAGCGACAAGGGATCGGATCGGTGCTGAAACTCGACGCCCGCGATATCGAGATACTTCGTGTACTCTCCGCCGAGGGGCGGATCACGAAGGCCGAACTTGCGCGCCGCATCAACCTCTCGCCCACGCCCTGCTGGGAGCGCCTCAAGCGGCTCGAAGAGGCCGGCGTGATCGCGGGCTACCATGCCGAGATTTCGCCGCGCGCGCTCGGCCCGCATGTGACAATCTTCGTCGCGGTGGAGCTGGAGGGGCATAAAGCCGAAGCCTTTCAAGCATTTGAACGTGGCGTCATGGCCTACGAGGAAGTCACCGGCTGCTGGGCGCTGGGTGGCGGGTTCGACTACCTCATGCAGGTCGTGACCACCGATATCGACACCTATCAGCGGCTGATCGACACCATGCTGGAGGCCCGGATCGGGCTTGCCCGCTACTACACCTACATCGTGACCAAGCCAGTCAAATCCTCTGCCGGCATACCTCCCGGACTGCTGCCTGACCCCGGCTGACAGAAGAATCCACTGCCACCCCCGGCCAAGTTTGGAGGAATCCTCTGCGCGGGCCGCAGGCTTTGGAGCCACTTTCGCCAAGCCGCGACTTAGGCTGCGCACAAACCGCATTCCCCACCGGAGGATCGAATGACGCAGACGCAACCGCTGCCCAACAGCCCGCTTGGCCATCTCTCGGACCCGCGCCTCGTGCGGCAGTTCTCATACATAGACGGCAAATGGTGCGGCGCCGCCGACGGCGCCACGATCGACGTGACCAACCCGGCCGACGGAAGCTGGCTGGGCGAGGTCGCAAGCCTTTCGGCCGACGAATCCCGCCTTGCCGTGGACGCCGCCCATGCCGCCTTCCCGATCTGGTCCGGGCTGCTGCCGCAGGAACGTTCGCGCATCCTGCGCCGCTGGTACGAGCTGATGATCGAGCACAAGGAAGATCTGGCGCTGATGATGACGCTCGAGCAGGGCAAGCCGATCTCGGAATCGCGCGGCGAGATCGACTATGCCGCCTCCTTCGTGGAATTCTACGCGGAGGAGGCCAAGCGCCCGAATATCGAGGGCGTCACAAGCCACCTGCCCGATGCCGAGGTCGAGGTCTGGCGCGAGCCGATGGGCGTGGCCGCGCTCATCACTCCCTGGAACTTCCCCTCTGCCATGCTGACCCGCAAGGCCGGCGCGGCGATGGCGGCGGGTTGCACGGTCGTGGCGCATCCCTCGGGCGAGACGCCCTTCTCAGCCCTGGCGCTGGCGGAACTGGCCGAACGCGCCGGCATGCCGGCGGGCGCCTTTAATGTCATCACCGGCCGCGCCAGCACCGTGGTCGAACCCTGGACCAGCGACAAGCGCGTGCGCGCGCTGTCCTTCACCGGCTCCACGAATATCGGGCAGTTGCTCTACCGCCAATGCGCCGACACCGTGAAACGGCTGGTGATGGAGCTTGGCGGCCATGCCCCGTTCATCGTCTTCGCCGATGCCGATCTCGATCAGGCCGTGGCCGAGGCGGTGAAGGCGAAATTCGCAACCTCGGGCCAGGATTGCCTGGGCGCCAACCGATTCTATATCGAGCGGCCGGTCTACGACCAGTTCTGTCGCAAATTCGCCGACGCCACCGCCAAGCTGACCGTCGGGCCGGGCCTCGACGATCCCGATATCGGGCCGCTTATGAACGCCGCCGCCATCGCCAAGCAGGAGGAGCACGTCGCCGACGCCCTGAAACAGGGCGCGCGCTGCCTGGTCGGCGGCAACCGCCACGCCGCGGGCGATCTCTTCTTCGAGCCGACGGTGCTGGCAGATGTGCCGGACGCCGCCTGCATCATGCACGAGGAAACCTTCGGGCCGGTCGCGGCGCTGACAGCCTTCGACACCGAGGAGGACGTGCTGGCGCGCGCCAACGACACCGAGTACGGGCTGGTCGCCTATCTGCACACGATGGACCCGCGCCGCATCTACCGCGCCTCGCGCGCGCTGGAATACGGCATGGTCGCGGTCAACCGGACCAAGGTCACGGGTGCGCCCATTCCCTTCGGCGGCTACAAGCAGTCGGGCATCAACCGCGAAGGCGCCCGGCTGGGCATGGAAGCCTATACCGAAGTCAAGTATGTCTGCCGCGACTGGGCCTGACACCCGCATGGATATCAAGCCGGGGGCCGCAGTCCGCCCCCGCGGAACAAGCAAGAGGAAACCGAGATGCTGACCAACGATCAACTGAGCCAGTGGGACCGCGAAAACTTCTTCCATCCCTCCACCCACCTGGCGCAATTCGCCCGCGGCGAGGCCCCCAACCGCATCATCTCCGGCGGCAAGGGCGTCTATATCGAGGACCGCGACGGCGTGCGCCTGCTCGACGCCTTCGCCGGCCTTTACTGCGTCAATGTCGGCTATGGCCGGCCCGAAATCGCCGAGGCCATCGCCACGCAGGCGCGCGAACTGGCCTATTACCACGCCTATGTGGGACACGGCACGGAAATCTCGATCACGCTGGCCAAGATGATCCTGGACCGCGCACCCAAGAACATGTCGAAGGTCTATTTCGGTCTCGGCGGGTCGGACGCGAACGAGACCAACGTCAAGCTGGTCTGGTACTACAACAACGTGCTGGGCCGCCCCGAGAAGAAGAAGATCATCTCGCGCTGGCGCGGCTATCACGGCTCGGGCCTGATCACCGGCTCGCTGACCGGGCTGGAGCTGTTCCACAAGAAATTCGATCTGCCGATGAGCCAGATCATCCACACCGAGGCGCCCTATTACTATCGCCGCGCCGATACCAGCCTGTCGGAGTCGGAGTTCGTGGCCCATTGCGCCGCCGAGCTTGAGGCGCTGATCGAACGCGAGGGCGCCGATACGATCGCCGCCTTCATCGGCGAGCCGGCGCTGGGGACCGGCGGCCTGGTGCCGCCGCCGGCGGGCTATTGGGAAGCGATCCAGCCGATCCTGCGCAAGCACGACATCCTGCTGATCGCCGACGAGGTGGTGACCGGCTTCGGGCGCCTGGGGACGATGTTCGGCTCCGACCATTACGGGATCGAGGCGGACATCATCACCATCGCCAAAGGGCTGACGTCGGCCTATGCGCCGCTCTCAGGCTCCATCGTTTCCGACAAGGTCTGGAAGGTGCTGGAACAGGGCGCGGACGAGCTGGGTCCGATCGGCCACGGCTGGACCTATTCCGCGCACCCGATCGGGGCCGCCGCGGGCGTAGCCAACCTCAAGCTCATCGACGAACTCGGTCTGGTGTCCAATGCGGGCCAGACCGGCGCCTATTTCAAAGCCGCGATGCAGGACGCGATCGGCGCGCATGCCAATGTCGGCGACGTTCGGGGCGAGGGCCTTCTCTGCGCCGTCGAATTCGTCGAGGACAAGAAGAGCCGCACCTACTTCGACCCCGCCAGCAAGGTCGGCGCCCGACTGGCCGCCGCGCTGCTGTCTGAAGGCGTGATTTCCCGCGCCATGCCGCAGGGCGATATCCTGGGCTTCGCGCCGCCGCTCTGCATCACGCCCGACGAGGCGGATATCGTGGTCGACAAGACCGCGAAAGCCGTCAAGGCGGTCCTGGGCTAACCCGCCGCAACGGGACACAAAAACCGCGTCGAATCGGCCAGTCTCCCGCCGGAGGCTGGCCGTATTTTCATAGCCGGCGCACTAACCGACTGACGGTGAAAGAAAATCCGGAATCACGGCGTTATTGGAAAAATAATATTACCAATTACCACCGCTCACGTTATGATCGCCCGGCGAGGGCTGCGCGACGCAAGCGCGGCTGCCAAAGCCGACTCAAACGGGAGGATGACCATGAAGACATCACTGACAACGCGCCGCGGCGCGATGCTGAAATTCGCCGGAGCCGGGGCGGCCGCGCTTGCCGCACCGCATGTGGCCGGCGCGCAGGCCAACGGCACGACCTGGAAGATCCAGACCTCCTGGCCCGGCGGCGCCGGCCTTCAGATTTTCAAGGACTGGTGCGGCACGATTGCCGAAAAGACCGGCGGCGAACTGGCCTTCCAGCCCTTCGGCGCAAATGACGTCGTGGGCGATTTCCAGCTTTTCGACGCGGTGAAGAACGGCGTGCTCGACGCCGTGAACCCGTTCACGATCTATGCTCAGGGCATCATTCCCGCCGCGACCTTCCTGACCAGCTATCCGCTGGGCCTGCGCAACCCGCATGAGTGGGACGTGTTCTTCTACGGCCTCGGCGGGCTGGAGATCGCGCGCGAGCTTTATGCCAAGCAGGGTATGTATTTCGTGGGTCCGGTCCATCACGGCCCGAACATCATCCACTCCAAGGTTCCGATCCGGTCAATCGACGACTTCCGCGGCCGCAAGATGCGCCTGCCGGGCGGCATGGTGGCCGAAGTCTTTACCGAAATCGGGGCGGAAACCACCGTGCTTCCGGGCTCCGAGATCTTCCCGGCGCTGGAGAAGGGCACCATCGACGTGGCCGACTACGTGGGTCCGGCGGTGAACTACTCGCTCGGCTTCAGCCAGGTGACCAAGTATATCTCGATGGGCCCTCCGGGCTTCATGTCGCTTTACCAGCCGGTCGACCTCATGGACATCACCGTGGGCCAGGCCGCCTGGGACGCGCTGAGCCCGGAAATGCAGCAGTTCGTGGAAATGGAAACCCATGTCTATTCGGACATGCACCATGCCGCGATCCAGGCCGCCGACCAGGAAGCTTGGGGCAAGTTCGAGGCCGACGGCACCGAAGTGACGCGCCTGACGCAGGACGACGTGGAGCTGATGACCGAGGTCGCGGTGCCGATCTGGTTCAAATATGCCAACCGCGATCCCGATGCGGCGCGAATCTTCAAGATCCAGCTCGACTACATGCAGTCCGGCTCGCTGGGCTACGTGGACCCGGCGCAGACCGAGGGGCTGACGCTCGATCTCTGATCGGTTATGAGGAACCGGCCGCCGCTGCGGCCATAGACCGCCCGCCCCGCCTGTCGGGGCGGGCGGTGACACAAGAACCCGCTAGAAAACATTGGATGCCCGCATGCCTGGTCTCAGCTTCACGCTGCCGCATTGGTTCTACTGGGTCGGACTGATCGTCTTTCCCATCGTGGCGATGATACTGTCGCGACGTCCGAAACCCGCCCGGCGCACCTATTCGGTCGCCCTGGGCTACCTGATCCTCGTCACCGGCGGCATCGTCGGCCTGCACCGGTTCTATCTCAAGAACCTTCTGGGCCTCGTATTCCTGCCGATCTTCATCTTCATCCTTGCAGCCAACGGCTACGAGCGCGATGCCCGCAGCGAACAGTCGGACGCGAACAACCTGCTTCGCGTCGCGCAGAGCACGATCGCACGGGAAGAACCCCGGATCGAAAGCGCCCGCGCGGATGTCGAAAAGCTGGAGGCGGAACTGGCGCAGGTCGAGCCCGGCTCCTTCGCGGAACGCTCCGCCGAGCGCCGGTTGGAACGGTCGCAGAGGCAGATCGAGACCGGCGAAGCGCGGCTGGAAAGGTCGCGCGCGGACCTGGAAGCCGCCCGCCCGGTGGCCGAGGACGCCGGCGAGCGCCGCGCCTTCTGGTCGAACGCCGCGCGCTATGCCTTCTTCCTGATCCTGGCCATGCTGGCGGCCGACCTGCTGCTGATGCCCGGCATGGTGCGCCGCGCCAATGCGACCCTGCCCGAGGCGGAGGAGATCAGCGACGAGGAGCGCGCGCTGCGGGCCCTTGAGGAGGAAGACAGCCCGAGGCACGACAGCGAATACGCGGAGAACTGGATCGACCGGCTCTCGCTCTTCTGCGGTGAATTCGTCAGCTACTGGGCCGTAATCGCAGTCTTCGTCTACTATTACGAGGTCATCGCGCGCTACGTCTTCAACAGCCCCACGAACTGGGCGCATGAGGCGATGTATCTGATGTTCGGCATGCAGTATTTGATCGCCGGCTCCTATGCGATGCTGACCGAAACCCATGTACGGGTGGACATCTTCTATGCCCCGATGCGGCGCAAGAACAAGGCCATCGTCGACCTGGCCACGTCGGTCTTCTTCTTCATTTTCGCCGGCACCTTGCTGGTGACCTCCTGGATTTTCGCGATGGACGCCATCGCGGTGCCGTCCGGAAACGCGGTCATATCCGACTGGGCGCGCGGCGAGATCGGGCTGGGCACGATGCTGGGCAGCCTGTCGCTGAGCGATTGGACCGACCCGGCGATCCGCTGGGGCGAGATCAGCTTCAACGAATGGGAAGTGCCGCTCTGGCCGATGAAATGGGTAATGGTCCTGGGCGGACTGCTTCTGGTGCTTCAGGGCATCTCGAAGCTCGCCAAGGACGTTCGCGAAATCGCGCGGGGGAACTGACGGATGGGTATCGACATTTCGATCGAGCTTCTGACGCTCATCATGTTCGGCAGCCTTCTGGTGCTGCTGATGGCGGGCCTGCCGCTGGCCTTCGTGACCGGCGGGCTGGCCTGCGTGTTCCTCTTCGTGCTGGGCGACGAGCGCGCGCTCAACATCGTGCCGAGCCGAATATTCCCGCTGATGACGAATTATCAGCTATCGGCCATTCCACTCTTCATTTTCCTGGCCGCGATGCTGGAAAGGGCGGGGATCATCAACGAGATGTTCGACGTCATCTACAAGCTTCTGGGCGGTGTGCAGGGGGGCCTGGCCTCGGCTACGATCATCGCCTCGACGATCCTGGCCGCGATGGTGGGGGTGATCGGCGCGGCGGTGGTGACGATGGGCATCATCGCCCTGCCCGCGATGCTCAAGCGCCATTACGACCCGAAGATCGCGATGGGCTCGATCATGGCCGGCGGAACGCTGGGCATCCTGATCCCGCCCTCGATCCTGGCGATCATCTATGCCGTGGTCGCGGAACAGTCGGTGGGCGAGCTATTCATCGGCGCGGTGCTGCCGGGCCTGATGCTGTCGGGCTTCTACATTCTCTATGTCACGGTGATGTGCTACATCGACCCGCGCAAGGGCCCGCCGATCCCGGTGGAGGAGCGCGTGAGCAACGCCGAGAAGCTGCGGCTGCTGGGCAACATGGCGGCACCCCTGATGCTGATCGTGGTGGTGCTGGGCGTCATCTTCACCGGCGTCGCCACCCCGGTGGAGGCCGCGGGCATCGGCACGTTCGGCGCCTTCATCGTGGCGGCCATCCACCGCAAGCTGGACTGGCAGACCGTGCGTGAAGCCTCGATCACGACGCTGAAAGCCTCGGCCATGGTGATCTGGATCATGTTCGGCGCGACGATCTTCGTCGGGCTCTACGTACTCGAAGGCGGGCAGCAATTCGTTCAGGAAAGCCTGGCGGCGACCGGCATGGGCCCCTGGGGCATCCTGATCATGATGCAGGTGATCCTCATCGTTCTGGGCATGTTCCTGGACTGGGTGGGTATCCTGCTGCTGGCGGTTCCGATCTTCGTGCCGATCATCAAGGCGCTTGGCGCGGAGGCTTTCGGCTTCGACAACCCCGACGACCTGGTGCTGTGGTTCGGCGTGCTCTACCTGGTGAACATGCAGATGAGCTTCCTGTCGCCGCCCTTCGGCTATGCGCTCTTCTACCTGCGCGGCGTGGCGCCCGAGGAGATCCCGATGTCAGACATCTTCCGGTCCGCCCTACCCTTCCTGTTCCTGCAACTGGTCGGGCTGGCGATCTGCATGCTCTTCCCGCAGGTCATCACCTGGTTGCCTGAACTGGTCTATGGCTGATCCGCGCCGGGGCTGCTAAGACGCGGCCCAACGGAGAGACTCACGCAGGCGGGGCTCCGGTCCCGCCTGTATCGTTTCCGCTGCATCGTTCGAAAGGGCTGCCGCCATGACCTTCACCCGCTCGATCAAGATAGCCCCATCGATCCTGTCCGCCGATTTCGCCGATTTCGGCAGGGAAATCGAAGCCATCGAGGCGCAGGACTGCGACTGGGTGCATGTCGATGTGATGGACGGGCATTTCGTGCCCAACCTGACCTTCGGCCCGCCGCTGGTCAAGGCGATCCGCCGCCATGTGACGACCGTGATGGACGTGCATCTGATGATCGCGCCGGTCGATCCCTATATCGAGGCTTTCGCCGAGGCCGGCGCGGACATCATCACCGCCCATGCCGAGGCCGGCCCCCACACCCACCGCACGCTTCAGGCAATCCGCGCCACCGGCGCGAAGGCGGGGCTCGCGCTCAACCCCGGAACGCCTGCCAGTGTGGCCGAGCCGCTTCTCGACATGGTCGACCTGATCTGCGTAATGACGGTCAATCCCGGCTTCGGGGGGCAGAAATTCATCGACTCGCAGATCGAAAAGATCCGGCAGTTGCGCGCGATGATCGGCGACCGGCCCGTGCATATCGAGATCGACGGCGGCGTGACGCCCGAGACCGCCCCGCGGGTGGCGGCGGCAGGCGCGGATGTGCTGGTCGCGGGTTCCGCCGTCTTCAAGGGCGGATCGGTGGCCGACCCGGCGCCCTACGGCGCGAATATCCGCGCCATACGCAAGGCCGCCGAAACCGCGACGCAGGCCGCCGCCGAGTGAGCCTGCCCATCATCTTCGATCTGGACGGCACGCTGATCGACAGCGCGCCCGACATTCACGGCGTGGGCAACGCGGTGCTGGCCGAGGAGGGCCTGCCGCCCCTGACCTTCGCCGAGGCGCGCAGTTTCATCGGTAACGGCGCGGGCGCCTTCGTCAGCCGCATGATGGCCGCGCGCGGAATTTCCGAGGCACCAGAGAACCACACCCGGCTGACGAAGGCCTTCATCGCGCGCTATGAGGGCGCGGTGCAGTTGACCCGGCTCTATCCCGGCGTGGAAGCGGCGTTGGATGAGTTGCGCGCGGCGGGCCATCCGCTGGGGCTCTGCACCAACAAGCCCCATGCGCCCACACTTTCGGTGCTGCGCCATTTCGGGCTGGATGCCTTTTTCGCGACCGTCGTGGGCGGCGACACGCTGGTGGTGCGCAAGCCCGACCCCGCGCCGCTGCGCCATGCGATGACCGGCCTGAAGGCCCGCGCCTGCCTTTTCGTGGGCGACAGCGAGATCGACGCCGAGACCGCACAAGCCGCGGGCGCGCCCTTCGCGCTCTTTACCGAAGGTTATCGCAAGGGTCCGGTGGCGGGCATCCCGCACAGCGCGCTCTTCGCGGAATTCAGTGACCTGCCCGCCATCGCCGCCGCGCTTTGAGCCCGTGGGGCACCCGGCCCCGGACGCTCTGTCCGGGGCCGGGTGCAATCCACGCTCAGCCGTCGACGCGGATCACCGCGTTGGACGGGTCATAGGGGCTGTCCTCGACCACTTCGCAATCCCAAAGCTGATCGAGCATCCTGACCTTCAGCTTTGTGCCGACCTCGGCTAGGTCCGGTGCGACATAGCCCATACCGATCTGACGCCCGAAGGCCACCGACCAGCCGCCGGAGGTCAGCCGGCCAACCTTGGTATCGCCGTCATAGAGCGCCTCATGACCCCAGGGATCGGCGTCCGACGGCCCGTCGATCAGCACGGTTACGCATTTCGAACGGATGCCCGTCTTCTCCATCGCGGCCTTGCCGCAGAAATCCTTGGACATGTCGATGAAGCGGTCGAGCCCGGCCTCCAGCGGGGTCGCGTCGCGGCCCAGCTCGTTGCCGAAGGCGCGATAGCTCTTCTCCTGCCGCAGCCAGTTCTGCGCCCGCGCACCGCAGAGCTTGAGCCCGTGCTTCGCACCCGCCGCCATGAGTTGATCCCACAGGTAGGCCGACATCTCGATCGGGTGGTGCAACTCCCAGCCCAACTCGCCCGTATAGGCCACGCGCACCGCCATCACCGGGCACATGCCCAGCTCGATATTGCGCATCGAAAGCCAGGGGAAGCGCTTGTTGCCCAGCACCGTGTCGGGATCGGCGTCCTTGACGATCTCCTTGAGGATGTCGCGCGATTTCGGTCCGGCGATGGCGAAGACGCCCCATTGTGTCGTGGCGTCGTGGATCTCGACATAGCCGAATTCGTCGCGCTTGTCCTCGGCCGCCTTGCGCAGCCAGTCGCTGTCATAAGCGGTCCAGGCACCAGCGGAGACGAGGTAATAATCGTCCTCGCCGCGCCGCACGATGGTATATTCGGTGCGCGTGGTGCCCGCATCGGTCAGCGCATAGGTCAGGTTGATGCGGCCCACCTTGGGCAGCCTGTTGCAGGTGAACCAGTCAAGGAAGGCCGTCGCGCCCGGCCCGCGGACGATATGCTTGGTGAACGCGGTCGCATCGAAGAGCCCGGCGCCGTTGCGCACCGCTTCGGCCTCGGCCTTGGTGTACTCCCACCAGGCACCGCGACGGAAGCTGCGGCCGTCATGGTCGAAACTCTCGGGCGCGTCCTTGGGGCCGTAATAGTTGGGCCGCTCCCAGCCGTTGACGCAGCCGAACTGCGCGCCCTCGGCCTTCTGGCGGTCGTAGACCGGCGCGGTCCTGAGCGGACGGCAGGCTTCGCGCTCCTCGTCGGGATAGTGCAGGATATAGACGTGGGAATAGGCTTCCTCGTTCTTGCGGCAGGCATATTCCGTCGTCATCCAGTCGCCGAACCGTTTGGGATCGAGCGACGCCATGTCGATCTCGGCCTCGCCCTCCACCATCATCTGCGCCATGTAATAGCCGGTGCCGCCCGCGGCGGTGATCCCGAAGGAGAAACCTTCGGCCAGCCACATGTTACGCAGGCCCGGCGCCGGGCCGACCAGCGGGTTGCCGTCGGGGGTGTAGCAGATCGGACCGTTGAAATCGTCCTTCAGCCCCACCTCTTCCGAGGACGGAATGCGGTGGATCATGGACATGTATTCCTCCTCGATCCGCTCCAGGTCGAGCGGGAAAAGGTCGGCGCGGAAACTGTCGGGCACGCCATAGGCAAACCGCGCGGGCGCGTTCCATTCATAGGGCCCGAGGATCCAGCCGCCGCGTTCCTCGCGCACGTACCACTTGGCGTCGGCGTCGCGCAGAACGGGGTGCTCGCCGTGGCTCTTGCGGTACTCGACCAGCGCGGGGTCGGGTTCGGTCACGATGAACTGGTGTTCCACCGGGATCGCCGGGCTCCTGATGCCCAGCAGCTTCGCGGTGCGCTGCGCATGGTTGCCGGTGGCGGTGACCACATGTTCGGCATGGATCTCGAAGGTCTCCTCCGACGGCACGAGGTTGCCGCCCTTCTCGGTCATAACCGTGCCGCGCACGATCCATTCCGAGCCGGTCCATTCATAGCTGTCGACCTGGCGCTTGCGGATGATCTCCACCCCGAGCTGACGCGCGCCCTTGGCCATCGCCATCGTCACGTCGGCGGGGTTGATGTAACCGTCGGTCGGGTGAAAGATCGCGCCCTTCAGGTCGTCGGTATTGACCAGCGGCCAGCGCGCCTTGATCTCGGCGGGGCTCAGCCATTCATAGGGCACGCCCACCGTCTCGGCCGTGGTGGCGTAGAGCATGTACTCATCCATGCGGTCCTGGGTCTGCGCCATGCGCAGGTTGCCCACGACCGAGAATCCGGCATTGAGGCCGGTTTCCTCCTCCAGCGTTTTGTAGAACTTCACCGAATAGTCGTGGATATGGCCGACCGCGTAGCTCATGTTGAAGAGCGGCAGTAGCCCCGCGGCGTGCCAGGTGGAGCCCGAGGTCAGCTCGTCGCGCTCCAGAAGCACGACATCCTTCCAGCCGAATTTCGCGAGGTGATAGGCGATCCCCGTGCCAACGGCACCGCCGCCGATGATTAGGGCCTTGACGTGGGTCTTCATGGCTTGGCTCCGCGCATGTCCAGATTCTGGTACCGTCATAATGGCTGGCGCGGCGAAATTGAGGGGTGTATCGACATTCCCCGTGCCGAAACCGACACGCAGGCTTGGCAAGCGGGGGGCCGGACCCGGCGGCACACCGCCACCGGGGCCGGGCTCAGTGCAGGACGGTGCCCCGAACGGGTTCCGCGGCGTCGCGCCGGCCGGCGCCGCATTCCACGGCCCGCTGCGCGAGCACGCCGAGCGTACCGGCCAGGTCCACTGCGCAACCCAGCATGTCGGGCCGCATCATCAGCGAGGCGATAAGCATGGCATCCTCGCGCGCGCCCTCGGCCGCGGTGGCGACGAACCGCGCGAAGACCGCCTCGTCGGAGCCCACGCAGACGCATTCGGTCCCGTGGCGCATGAGCGGTCTGCGGCCGCAGCGCGTCATCAGGCCGATCAGCCGCTCCAACGCGTTGAGACACGGCCGCGCGGCCGCCGGGCCGAGTGCCGTGGCCAGCGCGTTCCAGACCTCGGCCTGATGCTCGGGCCCGGCACACCAGAGCCGCAGATGCCGGACCAGCAGCGCCTCCAGCGGCGGCAGCGCATCGAGCCGCGCGACGGGCGCGGCGCCGTGTTCGCTTCCGTCGTTCATTTGGTCAGGATCAGCTTGCCGGCGCGGGTGATGCGCAGCGTGTATTCCTGCCCGTCGAGCACGATTCGGGCGCAGGCACCGCCCGCCACCAGCTCGCGCGCATCGTGCACGGGCGGTCCGCCGGCGGCAGACGGGCTATTGCGGGCGGTCGTCTGGCAGGCCATCACCGCACCCGCTCCATCCGGTCGAGCAGCGCCTCCAGCAGCGTCGCGCCCGGCAGGCCGTCTTCCGGCACGAGCCGCAGCACCTCGTCTCTCAGCACGCATCCGGCACCGGCGGGATATGGCGGCTGGACCGGCCCTGTCACTTTCGCAAACATCTTCAAACACCTCTTCGTTGCGGTGCCCTGGCTGGTCGGTCGAGTGGCTGGGGACGGCCCCAATCTGCCCGATCCTCGGGCACCCGTCAATCCTGATTGTTTTAGTTTGTTATTTGCAGGCCACGCGATGCCGAAGGGGGCGTTGTGCGGCCATTCCGGGCACGAACGGCGCCACAGCCGGGGCGCGCCACACCGCAATGCCTACGGCATGTCCGCGCCCTCTGGACCATGTGCCCCGCCCGGCCTAGCCTCACCGCCGGAAGGAGACATTCATGACCAACCCGCTCTTGCAGGACTGGACCACGCCCTTCGGCCTGCCGCCCTTTGCCGAGATCGACGATGCCGATTTCGCGCCCGCCTTCGAGACCGCGCTCGCCCGCGCCAAGTCCCGCGTGGCGGAGATCGCGGCGGATCCGTCGCCGCCCGATTTCGCCAACACGATCGGCGCGCTCGAGCGGGCCGAGCGCGACCTGGACCGCGTCGCGGGGGTCTTCTTCAACCTCGCCGGTGCCGACAGCAACGACACCCGGCAGGCGCTCCAGCGCGAGTTGGCGCCCAAGCTCTCCGCCCATGCGTCCGAAGTCACGATGAACCGCGATCTCTTTGCCCGGATCGAGGCCGTCTGGCAGGTTCGCGACTCCGCCGGGCTGGGCGACGAGGAAAGACGCGTACTGAAACTCTATCGCCGCATGTTCCGGCGCGCCGGCGCGGAATTGCAGGGCGCGGCATATGACCGGCTGAAGTCCGTCAAGGACCGGCTGGCGGTGCTGGGCACCAGCTTCACGCAGAACCTTCTGGCCGACGAACGTGGCTGGCACATGGAGTTGTCGGAGGACGACCTGAAGGGCCTGCCGGGTTTCGTCATGGATGCGGCCCGCGCGGCCGGGGCGGAGCGCGGCCTGAAGGGACCCGCGGTGACCCTCTCGCGCTCGCTCATCGTGCCCTTCCTGCAATTCAGCCCGCGCCGCGACCTGCGGCGGCGCGCCCATGTCGCATGGGCCGCCCGCGGCGCCAATGGCGGGGAGAGCGACAATCGCGCCATCGCCGCCGAGATCCTGGCGCTGCGCGAGGAACGTGCGCATCTGCTTGGCTATCCGGATTTCGCGCATTTCAAGCTGGAAACGGAAATGGCCGGCACGCCGGAGCGCGTGCGGGATCTGCTGATGGCGGTGTGGGAACCCGCCCGCACGCAGGCGCTCCGCGACGCCGCGCGGCTGGAGGAGATGCTGCACGAGGACGGCATCAACGGCCGGCTGGAACCCTGGGACTGGCGCTACTATGCCGAAAAGCGCCGGGCCGGGGAACACGATCTGAACGAGGCCGAGCTGAAGCCCTATTTCCAGCTCGAACGCATGGTGGAGGCGGCCTTCGACTGCGCCGGGCGGCTCTTCGGGCTCAGCTTTCACAAGCTGGAGGCGGACCTCTACCACCCCGATTGCCGCGCCTGGGAGGTGCGTCGGGACGGGCGGCACATGGCCGTCTTCATCGCGGATTATTTCGCGCGCGGCTCCAAGCGGTCCGGGGCCTGGTGTTCTTCCTTCCGCCGCCAGCACGGGCTGGACGGCGGCCAGCGCCCGATGGTCGTCAACGTCTGCAACTTCGCCAAACCCTCGCCCGGCCAGCCGGCGCTACTGTCCTTCGACGACGCACGCACGCTCTTTCACGAATTCGGCCATGCGCTGCATGTGATGCTGTCGGATGTCATATATCCGATGGTTTCCGGCACCGCGGTAGCGCGCGATTTCGTGGAACTTCCCAGCCAGCTCTTCGAGCATTGGCTGGAGGTCCCGCAGGTGTTGGAGAAACACGCCCGGCACGCGGAAACCGGCGCGCCGATGCCCGACGCCCTGCGCGAGCGGGTCTTGGCCGCGACGACCTATGACCAGGTCTTCGCCACCGTCGAGTACACCGCCAGCGCGCTGGTCGACCTGGCCTTCCACAGCGGCGACGCGCCCGCCGATCCGATGGCCCGCCAGGCGGAACTGCTGGCCGGTCTCGACATGCCGCACGCTATCGGCATGCGCCACGCCACGCCCCATTTCGCGCATGTCTTCTCGGGCGATGGGTATTCGTCGGGCTATTACAGCTACATGTGGTCGGAGGTGATGGATGCCGATGCCTTCGCCGCTTTCGAGGAGGCCGGCGACGCCTTCGACCCGGCACTGGCCGAGAGTCTGGCACGCAACATCCTGTCGCGCGGCGGCACGGCGGAAGCCGAAGACCTCTATACAGCGTTCCGCGGCCGGCTGCCGGGGGTGGAGGCGCTGCTGAAGGGCCGCGGTCTGGCTGCCTGAAGGCGCAGCGAGCGTCAACCGGCGGCGGGGCGGGCTACGTCCTTGTGGATGATGACATCGGCCTGCGGATAGCGATCCATGATCGCGCGGCGCAGACCCGCGCCGATGTCATGGGCCTCCCGCAGGGTCTGGCCGCCGTCGAGCTCGATATGGATGTTGACGAAGATCCGCCGCCCGGCCATGCGCGTCTTGAGGTCGTGGAAGCCGTGCACGCCCGGCCAGCCCCGCGCCAGTTCCTCGATCCCGGCGATCACCTCGGGGTCGGCCTGCCGGTCCATCAATGCGTCCCAGGCACCCTTGCCGATCCGCGCGGCCCCGACCAGCAGCCAGGCCGCCGCGCCCAGCGCCACGACGCTGTCGATACTGTAGAGCCCCAGCGTGCCCGCCACCGCGAGCGACAGGATCGCCCCGAACGCGGGCAGCAGGTCGCCCATGTAATGCAACTGGTCCGCCGCCACCACGCGTGAGCCGGTGCGCCGCGCAACGCTCCGCTGCCAGGCCACCAGCGCCAGGGTCAGCATGATGGATATAGCCATCACCGCGACCCCGCGGCCCTCGGCGTTCAGCACGACGGGCGTGTCTCCCAGCAGGCGCCGGATCGCGGCCCACCCGATGACGCAGGCGGAGACGGTGATGAAAACGCTCTGGGCCAGTGCCGCCAGATCCTCTGCCGAGCTGTGGCCGAAGGAATGATCCTCGTCGGGCGGACGCGCGGCATAGACGATCGCCATCAGCCCCATCGCGGAAACCATGAGATCCAACGCGCTGTCGGCCAGGCTCGCCGCGACCGAAAGCGCCCCGGTTGCCGCCAGCGCCCAGAGCTTGAGCGCCACCAGGATACCGGCCACCGCGACCGAAGCCAGACCGGCGGAGATATCGAGCCTGTGATGCGTTCTGTCGGTCATCGCGCGGGTCCGGGCACAAGGGCCGCGCAAGGCCGCGCGGGAAGGCCCGTCCTAGTCGCGCAGTTCATCGGGTTCAACACCCCAGATGTCGCGCTTGCGCACCCAGCCGGTATTGCCGCCGGCCGTGATCTGGCACCAGTCGGGCCGGCAGGCACCCAGCCGCGCGATCACCCCGGCCTCGGCGCGGGCCACCGGCAGCGCCTTCTCCAGCGGCTTGCTCAGCAGGTCCACCATCTCGGCCTCGACGATCACTGTGCGCACGCCCGAGAGCAGAGCGTAATGCATCCAGCCGCCCGCGCCGTCGCGGTCGCGCACCCGCCGCCAATGGCCGAATTCGGCGGTGATCTGAAGCGGCATGTTCTCGTGCCTGAAGACCCAGTCCACGCGGTGCGTCAGGCTGGGGCCGCGCCGGACATTGCCCTCCGCCGTCTTCATCGAGACATAACGCGGCAGCGGCAGGTTGGTCACCGGACCGCGCTCCGCCCCCTGCGCAGCGCCGTCCGCCAGGGCGGGGGGGACCGGGCCGCAGACCAGAATCGCCACGGCCACGCAAAGCCACGCCAGTCGCATCCTCATGCCCCGCTTCCGCCCGTTTCCATTTGTCGCTGCCTCCGGGGTCTTGCCCGCGGCTTTCGCCTTGCCCCTTGGCGGCCGATCTTGTCACTATGGGCACAGGAATTCCAGTACGGGATGATGCGAAATGCCAGGCCAGAAACTCAGTGTTGTCGTGACGCGACGGTTACCCGAAGCGGTAGAGACCCGCATGAAGGAACTCTTCAATGTAGAGTTGCGGGAAGATGACGCGCCGATGTCGCGTGAGGAACTGACCGGGGCGATGCGCCGCGCCGACGTTCTGGTGCCCACGATCACCGACACGATCGACGCGGGTCTCCTGGCGCAAGCGGGCGACAAGTTGAAACTGATCGCCAATTACGGTGCCGGCTTCGACCATATCGACGTCGCGACGGCGCGGCAGCGCGGCATCCTGGTGTCCAACACGCCCGGCGTGCTGACCGAGGACACCGCCGACGCCACCATGTCGCTGATCCTCTGGGTCATGCGCGGCTTCCGGTCGGGCGCGAACCTGATGCAGTCGGGCAATTGGGAGGGCTGGTCGCCCACCGCGCGGCTGGGTCACCGGGTAGGCGGCAAGCGGCTGGGCATCCTGGGCATGGGCCGGATCGGCAGCGCCGTCGCCCGCCGCGCCCGCGCCTTCGGCCTGCAAATCCACTACCACAACCGCAAACGGCTGCATGAGAGCATCGAGGAGGAACTCGATGCCACCTATTGGGAAAGCCTCGACCAGATGGTCAGCCGCATGGACATCGTCTCGGTCAACTGCCCGCACACGCCCTCGACCTTCCACCTGCTCAACGCGCGGCGGTTGAAATTGCTGAAACCCAGCGCAGTGCTGGTCAACACCTCCCGCGGCGAGGTCGTGGACGAGAACGCGCTGACGCGGATGCTGCGCACGGGCGAGATCGCGGGCGCGGGGCTCGACGTCTACGAACACGGCACCAACATAAATCCGCGGCTGCGCCAACTCGACAATGTGGTGCTGCTGCCGCATATGGGCTCGGCCACGATCGAGGGGCGGATCGAGACGGGCGAGAAGGTGATCATCAACATCAAGACCTTCGCCGACGGCCACCGGCCGCCCGACCAGGTCGTGCCGAGCATGCTCTGACGCGGGGCGATCCGGGCTCTGGCGCGCGCCGCGCTCGCGCGGCTCGTCTGCAACCTAACGAAGGCCCGCAGTGTCTACCGTAACCGCTTCGATCCAGGTCTTCAGGACGCGCCGCTAGATACCACCGCAGACCGCGCAATCCGCGCGGCGCGCGACCCTGACAATGCGGTTCTCGCCATGGAGCGCATCATAAAGCATCAGCCGCCCGCGCAGGCTCTCGCCCGCGCCGGTGATCTCCTTGATCGCCTCCATCGCCATCATCGCGCCGACGACGCCGGGAAGCGCGCCGATCACGCCCGCCTCGGCGCAGGAGGGCGCCAGCCCCTCGGCCGGTTCCCGCGGAAAGACGCAGGCATAGCAGGGCGCGCCGCGCGCCGGGTCGTAGAGGCTGATCTGCCCTTCCCACTGGGTGATCGCGGCGGCGATCAGCGGCGTGCGGGTCGCGACGCAGGACGCGTTGACCAGATAGCGGGTCTCGAAATTGTCGCTGCCGTCGAGCACCAGATCGTAATCGGCGAAAAGCGCCTCCGCCGTCTCCGCGTCCAGCCGCCGCCGGTAGGGACGAACCGTGACGTGCGGATTGATCTCCCGCATCGCGATCTGGGCGGAAAAGACCTTGGCCATGCCCTGACGTTCGTCGGTGTGGATAACCTGGCGCTGGAGGTTCGACAGGCTGACCTCATCATCATCGACGACGCCGATCGTGCCCACGCCCGCCGCCGCCATGTAGAGCAGCGCGGGCGAGCCGAGCCCACCGGCCCCCACGACCAGAACCCGCGCGCCTTTGAGTTTCTTCTGTCCCGGCCCGCCCAGTTCGCGAAGCACGATGTGGCGCGCGTAACGCTCCAGTTCGGCGGCGCTGAAGGTCCCTTGCCCGGCGGGGGGCTCAGTTGGCGCGGCCCGCGCCCGCAGGTGCCGCAGGAGCAGCGCATAGCCCCCCGCGAGCGCGCCCAGCCCCGCGAGGATGCCCCAGTTGGCAAGCGACCCGCCCGTGGCGGCGCGCAGCGCATGACCCTGCGGCAACGTCATCTGGATCAGCGCGACGGCCCCGAAGAGGATGCCCAGCAGTGCCGCCTGAGGCCCCCAGGGCACCCGAAACACCCGGCCGAGCAGCAGCAGCCCCGCCGCGAGCGCCAGCACCAGCGCCATCAGCCGCGCCCCGTGGAACCGAATCCGCCCGCCCCGCGGGCGGTCCCGCCCAGCGCGTCCGCCGCCTCGATGCGCGCCTGCACGACCGGGGCCATCACCATCTGGGCAATGCGTTCGCCATGGCCGACGGTGAAAGCGTCCTCGCCCAGATTGATCAGGATGACGCCGAGTGGGCCGCGATAGTCGCTGTCGATGGTGCCCGGCGTGTTGGCCAGTGTCACGCCATGCTTCAGTGCCAGGCCGGAGCGCGGGCGGATTTGCACCTCGAAGCCAGGCGGGATTTCAAGCCGCAGCCCGGTGGGCACCAGCACCCGACCGCCGGGCGGCAGGCTCAGCCCCGCCGCCCGGTCGGCCGGCGCGAGGTTGGCGCGCAGGTCGGCGCCCGCCGCACCCTCGGTCTCATAGGCGGGCAGCGCCACCTGCGGATCGGCGCCGGATTCGCGCAGCACACGCAGGACCGGCCCCGCGGCAGCGGCCGTCAGCGGCGGCGGGACGTACTCCGCGCCCTTCCCGCTCATGCCAGCACCTCGGCGATGCGGGCGGCCAGCCGCGCCGCAACGTCGTCCTTGGACATCCGCGGCCAGGCTTCGGCCCCGGCCTCGGTGATCAGCGTCACCGCGTTCTCCCTGCCCCCCATGATGCCGGTCGCGGGCCGCACATCATTGGCCAGGATCCAGTCGCAGCCCTTGCGGGTGCGCTTCGCGGTGGCGTTGGCCTCCACATCATCGGTCTCGGCGGCGAACCCCACAACCAGTGCCGGGCGGCCCTGCGCCATCTGCGCGACCGTGGCGAGGATGTCGGTGTTCTCGGCCAGCTCGAATGCGGGCACGTCGCCGCGCCCCAGCTTCTTGATCTTCCGGTCCGAGGCCGCCGCCGCGCGCCAGTCGGCGACCGCCGCGGCAAAGATCGCAACATCGGCGGGCAGCGCGGCCTGCACCGCATCGAGCATCTCCGCCGCTGTCTGGACCCGGATCACCCGTACCCCGGCAGGCGGCGGCACCTCGGCGGGGCCGGTCACGAAGGTCACATCCGCGCCCAGCACGGCGAGCGCGCGCGCCAGCGCCGTGCCCTGCGCCCCGGAGGAGCGGTTGGCGATGTAGCGCACGGGGTCGAGCGGCTCATGCGTGGGGCCGGACGTGACCACGACATGCCGCCCCTTTAGCGGACCGTCCGCCAGGCGGGCCTCGATCGCCGCGACAATCTCCAGCGGCTCTGCCATGCGGCCGGGACCGTATTCGCCGCAGGCCATGTCGCCCTCGTTCGGGCCGACACGGGCCACGCCGTCGCCCGCCAGAACCGCCAGGTTTCGCTGCGTCGCGGGGTGTTCCCACATGCGGACATTCATCGCGGGCGCGATCAAAACCGGCGTGTCGGTCGCCATCAGCAGGGTGGAGGCCAGATCGTCGGCATGGCCATGCGCCATCTTCGCCATCAGGTCGGCGGTGGCCGGCGCGACCACCACCAGATCGGCGGCGCGGCTCAACTCAATATGGCCCATCTCGGCCTCGTCAGTCAGATCGAAGAGGTCTCGATAAACCTTCTGCGCCGCCAGCGCCGACGCCGATAGCGGGGTCACGAACTCCTCCGCCGCGCGGGTTAGCACCGGCGTTACCCGCGCGCCACGTTCACGCAGACGGCGGATCAGGTCGAGCGACTTGAATGCGGCGATCCCGCCGCCCACGATCAGAAGAATCCGTTTGCCTGCAAGCATTTCAACATCTCCCCGGCGCGCGCCTTGTCGATTTCTACGCGCCCCGTCCGCCCGTGGCAAGCGACGGCCCGTGCATGTTGCGCCACGCGCCGATCCGGGGGAGAGTGCGGATATGACACACACCACCGCCCCGGACCGGACCCGCGCCGCGCCGCCGCTCATGCGCGCTGTCGTCCTGACGCTCATGGCGCTCGTCGTGGGCTTTGCCGCCGCGCTTGCGGCGATCGGCTTCGTCGAAGGCGTCTCATGGCTCAACCATGCGCTGCTGATCTCGCCGCGCGCGCGGGTGCAACTCGAAGGAAATCCAGGCCTGGTCACTGCGGCGACGGTGCTGGTTCCGACGCTGGGCGGGCTGATCGTGGGGGTGATGCTGAGCCGCTTCTCGCCCGAGGGCCGCGCGCTCGGCCCGCCGGATGTGGTGCGCGCGGTCCAGTTGCGCGCGCCGCTGCCCTCGACCCGCGGCGGCGCGGTCTCCAGCCTCGCCGCGCTGGTGTCGCTGGGCTTCGGCGCCTCGGTGGGCCAGTACGGCCCGATGGTCTATCTGGGCGCGATGATCGGCGGCTGGGTCGAGAGGCTGCGCCTGGGCGTGCCAAACCTGCCCGCCATCGCCGTGGCCTGCGGCGTGGCCGCGGCGATCTCCACCGCCTTCAACGCGCCCATCGCCGGGCTGGTCTTCGCCCATGAGGTGATCCTGCGTCACTATTCGATGCAGGCCTTCGCGCCCGCCACGGTTGCCTCGGCGACGGGCTATGTCGTCGCCAATGTCATGTTCGAGCGTCCGCCGCTCTTTCTGGTGGATTTCGGCGGCGTAGCGCATGGCTACGAATTCCTGCTCTTCGCGCTGCTGGGGCTGGCCTCGGCCGGGGTCGCGCTGATCTTCATGCGGCTGGTGCTGGCCAGTGCCGTGCAGGCCGCGCGCCTGCCGCTTCCGCCGGCGCTGCGCCCTGCGCTGGCGGGGCTCGCGGTGGGGGTGACGGCGCTGGCACTTCCCGACGTGCTGGGCATCGGTAGCGAGGCGCTGCGCTTTGCCACCATC
Organism: Maritimibacter sp. 55A14; assembly: GCF_003122205.1. Taxonomy (GTDB): domain Bacteria; phylum Pseudomonadota; class Alphaproteobacteria; order Rhodobacterales; family Rhodobacteraceae; genus QEYE01. Next base: position 31,865 of record NZ_QEYE01000017.1, on the reverse strand, counting down.
GAGGGCGCCTTCCGCCCCGGCGAGTTGGTGGTGCTGGTTGCCGCCAAGATCGTGCTGACCGCGCTTTGCGTGGGCTTCGGATTCGCCGGCGGCGTGTTCAGCCCGGCGCTGCTGATCGGCATCCTGTTCGGCGCGCTTTCCTGGTCACTGCTCGACACCGCCGGCATCGCCGACACGTCCGGCGTCGCGGTCTATGCCGTCTGCGCGATGATGGCCGTCACCAGCCCGGTGATCGGGGCGCCGCTGACCACGATCCTGATCGTCTTCGAGCTGACACGGAACTACGACCTGACCATCGCGGCGATGGTCGCGGTGGTGTTCTCCAACCTGATCGCCTATCGCGTCTTCGGGCGTTCGATCTTCGACGTGCAACTCGCGCGGCGCGGCGTGGACCTCTCGGCCGGGCGGGACCGCGCGCGGCTCGAGGCGATGACCGTGGCCGAGTGGATGAGCACTGATTTCCCGTCCGCCACGGCCGAAATGCCGGCGGACGAGGCGCAGCGCACAGGCGCCGCAAGCCCCTATGCCGAGGTCTTCGTGACCGACGCGGAGGGGCAACTCGTCGGCGTGCTGCGCGCCGGGCGGCCCGGTGCCGGCAGCGCCGCCGACGCCGCCGAGTCCGCGCCGGTCACTTTCCATGCCGACACCACGATCTGGCAGGCGATGCAGGAACTGGGCAGCTTCATCGGCGATGCCGTCCCAGTGGTCAGCCGCGACAACGGGCGGCTTGAGGGCGTGATCAGCGAGGCCGCGCTGATCCGCGCCTACCTGGCCGCGATGCAGGATCTGAGGGGGGAGGAGAATGCGCCGGTCTAGATGGTTCCTTGTGGTTCTGGCGCTCTGCGCCACACCGGCGGGCGCGCAGCAGGACGCCGGGCCGGACCCGCTGACCGTCGTGAGCTGGGGCGGCGCCTATGAGGCCGCGCAGCGCGCCGCGCTTTTCGAGCCCTTCACGCAGGCCACCGGAACACCGCTCGACATTCGCAGCTACGACGGCTCGCTGGAGGCGTTGCGCCAGCGGGCGAAGATCGAAGGCTGGGACGTGATCGACATGCTGGAGGACCAGGCCATCGCGGCCTGCGACGCCGGGCTCCTGCGCCCGCTGGAACCCGCGCAGATCGGCGGGCCGGCGGCGATGCGCGATTTCATGGAGGGCGCGTTCCGCGGCTGTTCGGTGGCGCAAAACGTCTTTGCCACGGTCATGGCCTATGACGCGCGGGCCTATCCCGGCGTGAAGCCCGCCACGGTCGAGGATTTCTTCGATCTCGCTCGGTTTCCTGGCCGCCGCGCGCTGCCGCGCAGCCCCGATGTGGTGCTGGAATGGGCACTGATGGCCGAAGGCGTGCCCACGGCGCAGGTCTATGACCTGCTGAGCACCGACCGGGGCCTCCGTCTGGCGTTGCGCAAGCTCGACACGATTCGCGACGAAATCCTGTGGTGGGAGGAGACCGCAGCGCCGGCCGAATGGCTGGCCGAGGGCCGGGTGGCCATGGCCGCGGGCTATAACGGGCGGTTCTTCGCGGCCCAGCAGGCGGGCGCACCGCTCAGCGTGATCTGGGACGGCCGGATCATCGGGGTCGAGGTCTGGGCCGTGGCCGCCGCCAGCGACGCGCCGGAGGCGGCGCTGGACTTCCTGCGCTTCGCCAGCGCGCCCGCGCCCCAGGCCGCGCTGGCCGAGCGCATACCCTACGGTCCTGCGCGACGCTCGGCACTCAAGCGGGTCGGGCTGCACCCCGAACATGGCGTGCCGATGCGCGACCACCTGCCCAACGCCCCGCAGCACGGCGACCGCGCGTTGGTGCGCGACAGCGACTGGTACGCCAACACCCATGCGCTGCGCACCCGCCGCTTCGAAACCTGGCTGGAGGGCGAATGACGCGCCGCGCATCCTAATCCGGTAAGAAACCCGCGCAGGGATCGCCGCGCTCCGCAGGGTCCGTCACCAGCCAGAGATCGTAGGGCACCTCCCCACCGTCCGGCGCGGCCTCCAACTGTCCGATGCTCAGCACGTCCAGACCGGGGTGCGCATGGGCCAGCGCGGCGGGGATGCCGCGGTCGACGCGCGCATGACCGTTTCCGGTGATGATCGCGACCGGCCCGCCCGTGGCCTCCAGCGCCACCAGCGTCGCACGCGCCAGCGCGGTATCGCGCAGGCGCTGCGCGGCCACCATGCCCGGCAGAAGGCCGGCGGGCAGCGCGTCGCAATGCGCCTGCATCTGCTCGGCCTCCCGCGCCGCCTGTTCGTCCGCCGCCAGCGGGCGGTCCAGGCCGAACCGCGCGGCCTCCGGGCCGAAAATCTTCGCCGGGTCCTCGCGCACGGCGCGGCGCACGGTCTCGCGGGGCAGCGCCCCGCCGACGATCCGCGCCCCCGGCGCGGCGGTGAAAAGCGGATGGTACATCGCGAAATCGGGCCAGCCCGAGGCCGCCCAGTCCAGCGCGGCGGCAAGCGCGTGCGGGTCGTCACGGTTCCCCTCGGTCACGCGGGCGGCCTGATCCGGCGTCAGCATCTCGAACACGATGGCCGCGGGTTTCAGCGCCGCCAGCGTGCGGGCCTGATTGGCGTGATGCGCGGAATTGTCGTGGAACTCGCCGAGAATGACGACCTGTGCGCCGGGCAGATCGTCGAGCGCCTCCGCCTCGATTCGCCCCGCCGCAGCCCCACCGGGCACCAGCATGAGCGACAGGAGGGCGAGCGCACGTAGCATGGACGTCTGCTTGCACAGTGGCCCGGCGCGGACAAGCCCGCGCGTCAGTCGAGCAGCGCCATGACCTCTTCCGATTCGGATTGAAGCGATTTGCGCATCTTCGCGAAAGCCGCCGCCTCGAGCTGGCGGATGCGTTCCTTCGAGAGGTTCATCTCGTTGCCGAGGCTCTCCAGCGTGCGCGGCTCCGCGCGCAGCTTGCGCTCGGTCACGATGTAGCGCTCGCGCTCGTTCAGGACGCCCATTGCCTGCGCCAGCCATTCGCGCAGCGTCTCGCGGTCGCGCCGGGCCTGCACCAGGGCATCCGCCTGCGGGCCCTCGTCCTCGATCGTGTCCATCCATTCGCGGCCCTCGTCCTCGGCCGATTGCGTGGCGTTGAGCGAGAAATCGGAGCCCGCAAGCCGGCCCGACATCATCTCGACATCATGCAGTGGCACGCCCACTTCGCGCGCGATCTGCTCACGCAACTGGTGGCCGTCAAGCTCCTCGCCGCGCTGGGTCGCCTCACGCTCCAGCCGCGCCTGTACGCGGCGCATGTTGAAGAAAAGCGTCTTCTGCGAGGACGTGGAGCCAGTGCGCACCATCGACCAGTTTCGCATCACATAATCCTGCACCGAGGCCTTGATCCACCAGACCGCGTAGGTCGAGAAGCGCACGCCGCGATCCGGGTCGAACTTGTCGGCGGCCTTCATCAGGCCCAGGCTTGCCTCCTGGATCAGGTCGTTCATCGGCGCGCCGTAGCGCTTGAACTTCGACGCCATCGAGATCGCCAGCCGCATATAGGCGGTGATCAGACGATGCAGCGCCTGCTCGTCGCGCTTGTCGCGCCAGGCATAGGCAAGCTGCAACTCCGTCTCGGCGTCGAGCAGTTCCGCCTTCATCGCCTTGCGGGAAAAGTTCTGGTCGGCATTCATGTTCGCGGCCATGGCGCCCCCTGTAGAATAATGGGCTTCCCTCTTATGGTTTTGATACGCAGGACTTCCGCATACGGATCATTCTACAGTTTATACGGTCCCATTACGACATTCCGTCACTTCAAGGTCAAACCGGCGCGACCGGATAAAGTTCCGGGGCATTGCCGAAACATTCAGCGCCGGTGATGCGACAGCCCACGCAATATGATTGGACCCCTGCGAGAAAGGGCGCAATCTTCACGCATGGATTACGAACTGGTCATCGGGGATCGCACGCATTCGAGCTGGTCGCTGCGGGGCTGGCTGCTGCTGGAGCGATTCGGCCTGCCCGTCCGTACCCGGATGGCGCGGCTCTACAGCGGCGATTTCGATGCCGTCCTGTCCGAATACGCGCCGGCCCGGCTGGTGCCCGTCCTGCGTACCCCCGGCGGCGTGGTCGTGCAGGATACGCTCGCCATAGCGGAAACCCTGGCCGAGCGGCATCCGGATGCCGGGATCTGGCCCGCAGACCCGGCGGCGCGGGCCGCGGCGCGTTGGCTGGCGGCGGAAATGCATTCCGGCTTTCAGGCGCTGCGCACGGACTGCCCGATGCATCTGGGCGTGGCCTATGGCGATTTCGAACCCCCGCCGGCGGTGCTGGACGATCTTGCCCGGATACGCACGCTCTGGGACATGGCGCGCGGGCAGGCAGACGGTGAGGGGCCCTGGCTCTTCGGCGCCTACTGCGCGGCGGATGCCTTCTATGCCCCGGTCGCGGCGCGCATCGCGGGTTACGGGCTGCCGGTGGACGGGGCGGATGCGGACTATGTCGCGGCGCATCTGGCCGACCCGGCCTTCCGCCGCTGGCGCGCGATGGGCCGCGCCGAGGGCGTCCACCAGCCCGTTTATGACCGGCCCTGGCGGCAGGTGACCTGGCCAGGCCCCGCGCTGCTGGAGGCGCGGGCGGCCGCAGCCGGGCCTTCGGAGAACGCCGCCTGCCCCTATTCCGGCAAGCCGGTCACGCATTTCCTGGATATCGGAGACCGCCGCTTCGGTTTCTGCAATGCCTTCTGCCGCGACAAGACCCTCGCGGACCCGGAAGCCTGGCCCGCCTTCATGGCCATTTACGATTCCTAAACCACTCCCCCGTTAGGCGTTAACCAAGCTGAACGCGAGGAGGCAGGATGGTTGCGCGCGCCTATACGGTCGCCTTCGAAGGGGTCGAGGCCCGGATCGTCGAAGTGCAATGCGCCGTCAGCCCCGGATTGCCCGCCTTCTCGCTGGTGGGACTGCCGGACAAGGCGGTGTCGGAGGCGAAGGAACGGGTCCGCGCCGCGCTGACGGCGATGTCCATCGCCCTGCCCTCCAAGCGCATCACGATCAACCTCTCGCCCGCCGACCTGCCCAAGGAGGGCTCGCATTTCGACCTGCCGATCGCGCTGGCGCTGCTGGCCGCGCTCGACATCCTGCCCCGCGACACGATGGAGGAGACCGTGGCGCTGGGGGAGTTGTCGCTGGACGGATCGCTGGTGCCGGTGATCGGCGCGCTGCCCGCCGCGCTGGCCGCCGCCGAGGCCGACCGCCGGCTGGTCTGCCCGCGCGCCTGCGGGGCGGAAGCCGCCTGGGTCGGCGCGGCCGAGGTGATCGCCCCGGCCACGCTGCTCGACTGCGTCAACCATTTCACCGGCCGAAAGGTGCTGGCCGCGGCCGAGCCGGGCGAGGTGGAGGAACGTTCCGGCGCGCGCGACCTGCGCGACGTGAAGGGGCAGGAACGCGCCAAGCGCGCGCTGGAGATCGCCGCGGCGGGCCGCCACCACCTGCTGATGGTGGGCACACCGGGGTCCGGCAAGTCCATGCTCGCCGCGCGCCTGCCCGGTATCCTGCCACCGCTCGAAGCGGCGGAGGCGCTGGAAACCTCGATGATCCATTCGCTTGCAGAACTCCTGGACGAAGGCGGCATATCGCGGCTTCGGCCCTATCGCGCGCCGCATCACACCGCCTCGATGGCGGCGATCGTGGGCGGCGGCAAGGGTGCGAAGCCGGGCGAGATATCGCTGGCCCATAACGGCGTGCTCTTCCTCGACGAGTTCCCGGAATTTCCCGGTATTATGGAGCAAACTCACCAAATATGATGATTGATACGCTGTAAATGATGATGTACATTGCCATGTATGAAGAACACACCGACATATGAACGCCCGAACACCGTTTCCGGCCTTAAGGCCAAGCGCAAGGAACTGAGCGACCTGCGCGCCCGCTACAAAGCCGAGATCAAGAAGCTGACCGTGGATATAGACCACCTGGACGCGGCGATCCGGCTTTTCGATCCGGCAGCCGATAGCTACGCCATAAAGGAATACGTGACGAAGCACCGGGCCGAGAAGGGCAGCGTGAAGCGGTTCGTCTTGAACGCTTTCCGCGAGGCAGACGGCCCGCTCACGTCCCGCCAGATCACGGAAGCTTGGGTTGATGATCGCGGCCTTGCAGCAGATGAGGCGACCTATGCGCTACTGCGGAAGCGGATCGGGGCTTGCATAAAGGGCTGTGTCAATCAGGGGCTTATCAAGGACGTGGGCTGGACCAAGGACCACGACCAGAACGGCCCGTACAAGATGTGGACACTAAACGAGGGCGCAGCCCCTTGAGGCATGTTCTCGTTTGTTCCGGCATCGTAATAGGATAATCCCGACTCATCACCCCTGTTATTGAACCCTTGACGAATCTCGTCGTCACCCCCATAACGCGGGGGATAGATTTGCGGAGACACGTTCATGACAGGCGATCCGATCACCCTTCTTAAGGATGAGCGCGACAAAATCATCAAGAAGCGCAACGAGGCGTGTGCGCCTTTTGATGCGCAGATTGCTGAATACGATGCGGCCATCGCAGCAATCGAGGGCGTACGGGGTGACCGGGGGCGGTCTGGCGTTCAGTCTACTGTGCTGTCAGGTTCTGGCCCGAAGATGGCCCGCGATGAAGCTGTGATCGAGGCCATCAAGAATGGCAAGCGGCAGCCCGTCGCAATTTTGGATTTCATCATTCGGCACCTTGGCATTGAGACCACGATCAACAGTGTCCGTACGCGGCTCTCGCGGCTGAAGAATGAGGGGCGGATCGCACATGACAGTCGCGGCTGGATAATGCCGCATGAAATTTCAGAGGGGTTGCCCCTCAACGAGAATGACCGACCCTCGGGTCGGTCAGACGCCGAGGAAGGTGACGCTTCCTCAGAAAAGGTCGAATGGGAGTAACCGGGAGCCATTCGATCAATCTTCCTGACCCGCGCGGGCCAGACCCGGCACTGGAAGTTGCCGGGGAGTAGATGGGGGTGGCCACTATGCCGATAACCCCTTCCAGCCGGTGTGCGATGCCGTAGCATGGCTATCCGGGTGCAGCCCCGTAGGGTGGCATCTACTAGGCGGGGAGGCCGAAAGGTCTCCCCGTTCGCATCTTTAAACTAAGCAATTGTAGGGAATCCGTCCAGCGTTTCTTTACCTCACACGCCTGATCGCTGCCAATACCCGGCCCATTGCGACGATTGGGGCGCGGTGGCGGTGGCGCTAACAGCCATCGCGAACTGGTTTGCGTTCGGCTGGCGGTTCATGTCTTCGCGCCACGCCATTTCGGAGGCGTATGCGTGGAGGTACTTCCCGGCGATATGATGATGGATGCCGATCTCGGCCCGACGCAGACGGCTAAAGAAGCTTTCGGCTTGGTTCGTGCAGGCGCCATCCTTGGAGTACGCTTCCTTGTGGTTGATGCGCTTTATCGGGAAATGTGCCGCCAGTTTGTCCCAATGGGACGCCTCGTCCGCATGGACGGTTGACCCCGGCTCGACGTGCGAGCGGACAAACGACACGCCCGCCGCTTCGTTTTGGGCAACATGGGTGTGAGTTGAGCCGCCGCGCTGGCGACCGACGATTACGACTTGGCGCTTGCCTGATTGGTTTTCCATCTTGCGGCGGTCCTTGCGGTCCATCCGCTCATTGGCGGGCTTCACGTAGCCGCCGAAATACGCGCCATCAACTTCGACGTCGCCCGAAAGCGCACCGTGGTCGCGGGCAATCCCTATGGCCTCGCGCACCTTGTGCAGAAGAACGAAGGCGGTCTTGTAGTCAACGGACAGATCACGGGAGAGTTGAAGCGCGCTGTAGCCCTTCGCACCGTTTATGAAGACCGCGATTGCGGCCAGGATGTCGCGCACCTGAAGCTTGCGGCTGTGAAAGATCGTGCCACTGGTGACACTGAACTGTTTGGCGCAGCCCTTGCACTTCCAGACCGGACGGGACTTGAGGTCGTAGTGATCCAGGCAGCCGCACTCGGGGCACACCGGATCGCCATCCGTATCGGCCCAACGGATCGCACGAAAAGCCTCACGGGCTTGCCGGTCAGACATGCGCATGACCTTCACAAGCGAGAGCGTTTTTGCGGCGGGAGAAAGGAGAAAATGCTGTGCCATATCATATCCGATGATGTTGTACACCGTATATAGGTGTAGCATTCACCGGATACAAGGGTTATATCATCGGATATGATGTTTTTTGGAGGTCAGGTCATGCCCAAGGACACGGCAGTCGTGGAAAGCTACGAGGCCAAAGCTAAGAACATATTGAAGGCCGAACTCAAACGGCGCGGGATAACCTATGGTCAGCTCGCGGATCGCCTGACAGCACTCGGGACGCCGGAAACAGAGCGGAACATAGCGAACAAGATAAGCCGGGGCAGCTTCACAACCGCGTTCTTCTTGATGTGCATGGATGCGATAGGGGTGCAGTCTCTCAACTTAGGGTCTTAAGGCCTGAAATGCCCAACGCACCCCGTTTGATTTCTTACGTTTTTGGGCGTAGGAATAATGAAAAGATTTGGGACGGGGTTGGCTTCATTGATACTAGACGATGATTTCGGGGTTCCCAGGGAGCCGCAAAGTGTTGACAAGTGGGAAGAATCCCGCGCTCCGGTTTCAAAGTGCCTATTGGCTGGGGAAATTGGTAGAAGCCTCAGCGATCTTCGCGTTGCCAGCGAGTCACATCTTTTCCGTCATTCCGCCCGAACAATTACATATATCTGGGCGATGGATGGAAACGGTGACATTTATATAGCGGTCGAGGAACTCGCCGAGACGATCGATGGGATGACGGTTGAGGGATACCCGAGAAGGCGCAATTTTCCGGTTCACCCAGCAGAGGAGAAGAAGCTGGGACATCCGACATTGCTCATGGGCGGCCCAGCTAGGACAGCCGGTGAGTTGTTCTTAGATGAGGTAGATGGGGAACTTTTGTGGTTCGTGAACGTAAGTTCTGGTAGATACTGTAGAATCACGCCGCCAACAGATGCGCAGGCTGGCAAGGTTCTTGAGAGGTTCAAGGGCCTCATAGACGAGAGCGTCCAATTGGACGATATACGTGAAACTTGAGGGGAATGCTATGACTTCAAAGGAAAATCCCAAAGTCCTGACATACCGTTTTCACGAATTTCGGCCCAGCGACCGTAAGGCCCTCAAGGGGGTTCTAGCAGAGGACGGGGGTTCCGATCTCTTTGTGGAGGCCCTTCGCATTTACCTCAGGAAGTGGGCGGATTCCGATTGGCTCACGGAATACGACATTGAGCGCGTGGGGCAGTGGACAGTGATGCATTTCCCCCAAGTGGCGCAATCTGTTGAAGATATGGCTAAGAAGGAGCTTGCGTCTGCGAGGAATGCGCAAGCTAAGAAAACTTACAAGGCAATGAAGCAAGCATCGCATACGGAGGCCGAAGCAGTCTGAAGGCCGCTTATCATTCCGAGACGTGCGGCTAAGTGTGGTTGAAAACATCATCATATTTGGTGAGTTTGCTCCATAATACCGGAATTTCCCCGCCCGGTGCTGGAGACGCTGCGCCAGCCGATCGAGACCGGCGACGTCGTGGTGGCGCGCGCGAATGCGCATATCCGCTATCCTTGCCGCTTCTTGCTGATCGCGGCAGCCAATCCGTGCAAATGCGGGTACCTGCCCGATCCGGCGCGGGCCTGCGCCCGTGTGCCCCATTGCGGGGAGGACTACCTGGGCCGAATCTCCGGCCCGCTCATGGACCGGTTCGATCTCCGGATCGAGGTGCCGCCGGTTTCGGTCGCCGATCTGGAACTGCCCGCCGCCAGCGAGGGCACGACCGAGGTGGCCGCGCGGGTCGCCGCGGCGCGCGCCGTGCAGGCGGCACGCTATGCCGGGCGCCCGGATGTCCGGGTCAACGCCGACACCGAGGGCGAGGAGCTGGAGGAGATCGCCCGTCCCGATGTCGAGGGACGCGCGCTGCTCAACAACGTGGCCGGGAAATTCGGCCTCTCCGCGCGCGGCTATCACCGCGTCCTGCGGGTGGCCCGCACCATCGCCGATCTCGACGGCGCGGCGCAGGTCGCCCGCCCGCATGTGGCCGAGGCGGTATCCTACCGGCTGGTGGCCGAGAGCTGATCGCGCAGGAAGCCGGTGGCGCGTGCCAGCGCCGCGTCGGCCTCCGGCAGCCAGCCCTGGAAGATCTGCCAGACATGCGGTGCGTCCGGCCAGAGATCGAGCGTGACATGCGCGCCCTGCGCCTCCAGCCGGTCGGCCATCCGCACCGCGTCGTCGCGCAGAAGTTCCGTGCGGGACGCCTGGATGAGCACCGGCGGGCAATCCGGGAAATCCCCGAAAAGCGGGGAGGCCCGTGGGTCCGCCGGGTCGCGCCCGCCGAGATAAAGATCCCGCCCGTCCTCGATCCGATGCGCGGGCAACAGCGCCTCGGACCGAGCGTTCGCGGCAATGGACTGGCCCGATAACGTCAGATCCGTCCAGGGCGAGAAGGCCACGGCCGCCGCCGGGCGCGCGGCGCCCGCCCGGCAGAGATGGCCCAGAAGCGCCAGTGCCAGCCCGCCGCCCGCGCTGTCGCCGCCCAGCGCGATGTCGCCGGGGCTATAGCCGCGCGCCAAAAGCCCATCCCAGGCGGCGCAGGTATCCGCGAAGGCGGCGGGAAAGGGATGTTCGGGCGCCAGCCGGTAGTCCGGCAGGCAGACCGCGCACCCGGTCAGGGCGGATATCCGCGCCGCCATCGCGCAATGCGTCCGGGGGCTGCCGAAGACATAGCCGCCGCCGTGGAAATAGAGCAGCACCGCCGGCGCCGTGACCCGCACCCGAACCCAGAGCGCCGGCACGCCACCTACGCGGTCGGGCTGGACCGTCGCAAAGGGCGGGTCGCGGAAGATGAGCCGCGCGGTGCGCTCGAACCGGACGCGCATCGCCTGCGGTTCGGCCGACCGGGCCAGCCACGGTTTCTCGACGCGCCTGAGCCAGCCGTCGATCAGCCGCAGCCGCCAGGTCACCGTCCCGCCCGGCGCGCCTCGATGGCGTCCCAGATCATGCCGGCCACGTTGGTGCCGTCGAAACGCTCCAACTCCTGGATGCCGGTGGGCGAGGTCACGTTGATCTCGGTCAGCCAGCCGCCGATCACGTCGATGCCCACGAAGATCTGGCCCTTCTCGCGCAGAAGCGGGCCGATCGCGGCGCAGATCTCGCGCTCCCGCGCGGTCAGGCCGACCTTCTCGGCCCGTCCGCCGACATGCATGTTGGACCGGGTCTCACCGACCGCGGGCACGCGGTTGATCGCACCCGCGGGCTCACCGTCCACCAGGATGATGCGCTTGTCGCCCGCCGCCACGTCGGGCAGGAATTTCTGGGCGATCAGCGGCTCGCGGTTGATGCCGGTGAAGAGCTCGTGGAGCGCGTTCAGATTTCGGTCCTGCGGATCGAGCCGGAACACCCCCGCGCCGCCATTGCCGTAGAGCGGCTTGAGGATGATATCGCCATGCGCGTGCTTGAAGTCCCTGAGCGTCTCCAGATCGCGCGCGATTGTGGTGGGCGGCGTGAGGTCCGGGAAGGTCAGCACCAGAAGCTTCTCCGGGTAGTTGCGCACCCAGAACGGGTCGTTCACCACCAGCGTCTCGGGATGGATCATGTCCAGGATATGCGTGGTGGTGATATAGCTCATGTCGAAAGGCGGGTCCTGGCGCAGCCAGACGACATCCTGGCTGCGCAGGTCGATATGGGCGCGTTCGCCCAGCGTGAAATGGTTGCCGCGCTCGCGCCGCACCTCCAGCGGCCAGCCGCGTGCGGTGACCGCGCCGTTTTCGAAGGCCAGATGCTCGGGCGTGTAGTAGAACAGCCGGTGCCCGCGCGCCTGCGCCTCCTCCGCGATGCGGAAAGTGCTGTCGGCGTCGATATCGACCGGCGCGATCGGGTCCATCTGGATGGCGACATTGAGCGGCATGGGCGGATCCTGTCTGTTCCTGCGCATCCTGTTTGGCCGACCCGCGCGCCGGTTGCAATCTCCGGCATTGGGAGGCGGGTGCCGCCGTTCAGTCCGTTATCGCGTTCTCGATCACCGAGATATGGCCTGTCGCGTCCACGCAGGCCAGATCAAAGCGCATCTCGCTGTCGCGCCCGGCGGGCAGTCCGCCCAGATACTCCTCGGCCGCCACGCGAAGCCGCGCCATCTGCCGGGTCGAAAGCCGCGCCGCAGCGGTATCCAGCGTGCCGCTCTTCTTGACCTCCACGAAGACGGTCAGGGCGCCGCGATCCAGGATCAGGTCGATCTCGCCACCCTTGCCGCGCCATCGCCGGGCGCGCAGGGCGTGGCCCCGGCGCAGGTAGTCGCGCGCCACGGCCTCCTCCGCCGCGAGCCCGGCGTGATATCCGGTCAGCCCGGTCAGACGCCCTTCTCCAGCTTCAGCGCCAGCTTGTAGACCTCCCGGCGCGGCAGGCCGTAGGTTTCGGTCACGGCGGCCACCGCGTCCTTCACGCTGCCTTCGGCCAGGTGCATCTTCAGCGCCTCCTCCACCTCATCGGCGCTGGCCTGCCGTTCGCCGGGACGATCCACCAGCACCACGACCTCGCCCCGCGGGGCGTCCTGCGCGTAATGCGCCGCCAGATCGGCCAGCGAGCCGCGGCGCGTTTCCTCGAACTTCTTGGTCAACTCGCGGCAGACCGCCGCCTGCCGCGCACCGCCCAGAGCCTCCACCATGTCGGTTAACAATTTCCCAACACGCTTGGGCGACTCGTAGAAGATCAACGTGCCCGGCACATCGGCCAGGTTTTTCAGGTAGCTCAGCCGCGCGCCCTGCGCGGGCGGGGCGAAACCGGCGAAGAAGAATCGGTCGCTGGGCAGGCCCGAGACGGTCAGCGCCGCAAGCAATGCCGAGGCACCCGGCGCCGCGCGCACCTCGATCCCCTCGGCGATCGCCTCGCGCGCCAGAACATATCCCGGATCCGAGATCAGCGGCGTGCCGGCCTCCGACACGCAGGCCACCGACCGGCCCTCGCGCAGGAACGCGAGCAGGCGCGGGCGCTGCGCCGCGCCGTTGTGGTCGTGATAGGCGATGAGCGGGCGGTCACCCGGCGCGATTCCGTGGATGTCCATCAGCTTGCGCGCGGTGCGGGTATCCTCGGCCGCGATCACATCCGCCGCGGCCAGAATGTCGAGCGCGCGCAGGGTGATATCGCGCGCCGCCCCGATCGGCGTGGCCACGAAATTGAGACCGGGCGCGAGACCGGCGGGAGATTGCGGCAATGGCGCCTCCTGCGGCAGAGCGACGTTTACTTGGCGACAGCGACCCGATAGGTTTCCGGCAACCGCCGTGCTTCAGTCTTGATCTGTGTTCGAGGAGACCGCGAATGTCCAGCCTTACGCATCGCGCCGCGCGCGCCACGAGACGAGGCATCCTGCTGGCAGGCCTCGGGCTTCTGGCCGCCTGCGGCGCGACCGTCGGGGGCGGCCCGCTGATCAACACGCGCAACGCCGTGCCAGTGGCACTGCTGGCGCCCTACGGTTCCGGCGACGCCCGGACCGAGGCGCTGGCGCAGAGCCTCGAGAACGCCGCGCGCATGGCGCTGGCCGATCTCGACGGCGCCGAGATCGACCTGAGGGTCTACAATACCGGCGGCAGCGCGCAGGCCGCCGCGCAGGCGGCGCGCGAAGCGGTGAACGGCGGCGCGAAGATCATCATCGGGCCACTCTTCGCGGAATCGGCGAACGCGGCGGGCAAGGCCGTGGCCGGGCGCGGCGTCAGCGTCCTGAGCTTCTCCAACAACCCCGAGATCGCGGGCGGCAATGTCTATCTGCTGGGCAACACCTTCGAGAATGCCGCCGACCGGCTGTTGCGCTACGGCACGGCGCAGGGCCGCAACCGGGTGATGGTGGTCCATGCGCAGAACCTCGCCGGGCGCATCGGCCAGCGCGCCGTGGAACGCGCCGCGGCCCGCACCGGCGCGACGCTGACGGGCACGGCGAGCTACGAGTTCTCGCAGCAGGGCGTGGTCGATGCCATCGGCCCGATCGTCGAGCAGGCCACGCAGACGGACACCAACGCCATCGTCTTCACCTCCGACAGCGCCGGCGCGCTGCCGATCCTGACGCAGCTTCTGCCGGAGAACGGCGTCGGCCCGGAGGAGGTGCAGTTCATGGGACTGACGCGCTGGGACATCCCGGCGCAGACCCTCGCGCTGCCCGGCGTACAGGGCGGCTGGTTCACCATGCCCGATCCCGGCCTCGCCTCGCGGTTCGAGGCGCGCTATGCGCAGGCTTTCGGTCAAGCGCCGCATCCGCTGGCCGGGCTCGCCTATGACGGCATCGCGGCCATCGGCGCGCTGATCAAGACCGGCGGCGCCGGGGCGCTGGGGGCCGAGGCGCTGACCCAGCCCTCCGGCTTTGCCGGGGTCAACGGCGTGTTCCGGTTCCGCCGGGACGGCACCAACGAGCGCGCGCTCGCCATCGCGCAGATCCAGAACAGCGAAGTAACCATCCTTGACCCTGCCCCAAGAAGCTTCGGCGCCGCCGGTCTCTGACCCCGCGGATCTCCGGCCGCGCGCGGCCCCCACAGCCCTGATCTGTCCGGCACGGGAGATTTTCGATCCCGACGCCCTCCGCGGAGCCTTGGCCGCGCAGTTCGAGGACTGCGCCGACGCGCGGGCGATCCGCGCCGCCGCGGTCGCGGAGATCGGCGCGGCCTACAAGGCCGGCTTTGCCACGATATCGGAGACATTCCGCGACCGCCCGCTGGAGGCACGCGCCACCACCAGTGCCTATTCCTGGCTCACCGATCAGGTGGTGACGGCGGTCTTCTGGGTCGCGCGCCGCTACCTTCACCCGCTGCCCAACCCGACCGAGAGCGAGCGTCTGGCGATCTTCGCCGTGGGCGGCTACGGCCGCGCCGAGATGGCGCCTTGTTCGGATGTGGACCTGCTCTTCCTGACGCCTTGGAAGATCACCCCCTGGGCGGAAAGCGTCATCGAGTCGATGCTCTACATCCTGTGGGACCTGCGGCTCAAGGTAGGCCATGCCAGCCGCACCGTGAAGGATTGCGTCCGGCTGGGGCGCGAGGACATGACGATCCGCACCGCGCTTCTGGAACATCGGTTCCTGGATGGCGACAACAGCCTCGCGGCGGCGCTGGACGCGGCGCTCTGGGACGATCTCTTCAAGGGCACCGGACGGGAGTTCATCGAGGCCAAGCTGGCCGAACGCGACGCGCGGCATGAGAAGCAGGGCGGACAGCGCTACGTGCTGGAACCCAATGTCAAGGAAGGCAAGGGCGGGCTGCGCGACCTGCAATCGCTCTTCTGGATCGCCAAATACCTGCACCGGGTCGATGCCCCGCATGACCTGGTCGGCCTGGGCATGTTCACGCGCGAGGAATTCGAGACCTTCGAGCGGGCAGAGGCATTTCTCTGGGCGGTGCGCTGCCACCTGCACCTGATCGCTGGCCGCCCGATGGACCAGCTTACCTTCGACAATCAGGTCGAGGTCGCGCAGCGGCTGGGCTACGAAGATCGCGGCGGGCGACGCGAGGTGGAACATTTCATGCAGGACTATTTCCGCCACGCTACGGCGGTGGGCGACCTGACGCGCATCTTCCTGACCGCACTGGAGGCCGCGCATGTGAAGAAGGAGCCTTCCGTCGTGGGTTTCCTGCGCCGCGCGGGGCGGCGGCGCAAGCTCAAGCCGGGCTACGACATCGCCCAGGGCCGGATCGTCGTGGCCGACGAGACCGCCTTCCTGGCCGACAAGCTGAACCTGCTGAGGCTCTTCGAGGAAGCGCTGCGCACCGGCTACCTGATCCACCCCGACGCGATGCGGCTGGTGACCGGTAACCTGCACCTGATCGACGATGAGTTGCGCAACGATCCCGAGGCCACACGCATCTTCCTCGACCTGTTGCTCAAGCACGGCAACCCGGAACGTTCGCTCAGACGGATGAACGAGTTGGGTGTGCTGGGCGCCTTCATCCCCGAGTTTCAGAACATCGTGGCGATGATGCAGTTCAACATGTACCACCACTACACAGTGGACGAACACACCATCCAGTGCATCTCCAACCTGGCGGAGATCGAGCGCGGCGAGCGGGTGGAGGAGTTGCCCATCGCCTCGTCGATCCTGAACGAGGGCGTCAACCGCCGGGTTCTCTACGTGGCGTTGCTGCTGCACGATATCGGCAAGGGCCAGCCCGAGGACCACTCGATCCTGGGCGCGCGCATCGCACGGCGGCTGGCGCCGCGGCTGGGGCTGGACGCCGCGGAGGCAGAGACCGCGGAATGGCTGGTGCGCCATCACTTGCTAATGTCCGACGTAGCCCAGAAGCGCGACCTAAGCGACCCGCGCACCGTGCGCGACTTCGCCCGGCTGGTGAAATCGCGCGACCGGCTGAACCTGCTGCTGGTGCTGACCGTATGCGACATCCGCGGCGTCGGCCCCGGCACCTGGAACAACTGGAAGGCCGTGCTGCTGCGCGAGCTCTACAATGCGACGGTCGAGACGCTGGAGGGCGGACTGGAGGAAGCCGGGCGCGCCAAGCGCGTGAACGAGGCCAAGGCGGCTCTGCGCGCCGAGTTGGGCGACTGGCCCAAGGCGGCGCTCAAGCATGAATGCGACCGGCACTACCCGCAGTACTGGCAGGGGCTCGACACCGGCACGCAGGCCGTCTTCGCGCGGCTCTTGCGCGATATCGGCGATGACGAGATCCGCATCGAGCTGACGCCGGACGCCTATCGCGACGCGACACGGGCCTGTTTCGCACTGGCCGACCATCCGGGCATCTTCTCGCGGCTCGCGGGCGCGCTGGCGCTGGTCGGCGCCAATGTGGTGGAAGCCAAGACCTTCACCTCCTCCGACGGCTACGCGACGCCGGTCTTCTGGCTCCAGGACGCCGCCGGCCATCCCTATAGCGAGGAGAAGCTGCCGCGGCTGCGCAGCATGATCGAGAAGACCCTGAAGGGCGAGGTCGTGGCCAGCACCGCGCTGGCCGACCGTGACAAACTCAAGAAACGCGAGCGCCGCTTCCGTGTCCCGACTTCGATCACCTTCGACAACGAGGGTTCGGAGATTTACACGATCATCGAGGTCGATACGCGCGACCGTCCCGGCCTGTTGCACGATCTGACGCGGGTGCTGGCGGCCAACAACATCTATATCGCCAGCGCGGTGATCGCCTCCTATGGCGCGCAGGCGGTGGACAGTTTCTACGTCAAGGACATGTTCGGCCTGAAACTCCATTCGCAGGCCAAGCGCGACGCGCTGGAACGCAAGCTGGCCGACGCCATTGCGAAGGGCGCGGAAAGGGCCCAGGAATGACCGCGCCGATCCGGCTGGTGCGGGGCTTCTTCACGGTCGGCGTCTGGACGCTGGCCAGCCGCATGCTGGGTTTCCTGCGCGATATTCTGATTGCGGCGTATCTGGGCGCGGGGCCGGTGGCCGAGGCCTTCCTGATCGCCTTCTCGCTGCCCAACATGTTCCGCCGCTTCTTTGCCGAGGGCGCCTTCAATATGGCCTTCGTGCCGATGTTCGCCAAGCGGCTGGAGGCCGGCGATGACGCCCGCGGTTTCGCGTCGGACGCGATGACGGCACTGGCCACGCTGCTGGTCGTCTTCACGCTTCTGGCGCAGGTCTTCATGCCCTGGCTGGTGCTGGCGATGGCCTCGGGCTTCGCGGGGGACGCGCGGTTCGACATGGCGGTGGCCTTCGGGCGCGTGGCGTTCCCCTATATCCTCTTCATCTCGCTGGCTGCGCTCCTGTCGGGCGTGCTGAACGCGATGGGCCGCTTCGCCGCCGCCGCCGCCGCGCCGGTGCTGCTCAACGTGCTTTTCATCGGCGCCATTCTGCTGGCCGGCGCGCTGGGCTGGGATATCGGCACGACTCTGGCCTGGACCGTGCCGCTGGCGGGCGTCGCGCAGCTTGCGCTGGTCTGGCGCGCCGCCGACCGCGCGGGGATGCGCGTGCGTCTCCACCGCCCCCGCATGACCCCGGAACTCAGGCGCCTGGCGGTGATCGCCGCGCCCGCGATGCTGGCCGGCGGGGTGGTGCAGATCAACCTTCTGGTCGGCCGCCAGGTCGCGAGTTTCTTCGACGGCGCGGTGGCATGGCTGAACTATGCCGACCGGCTCTACCAGTTGCCGCTGGGCGTGGTGGGCATCGCCATCGGCGTGGTACTGCTGCCCGACCTGTCGCGGCGTCTGCGCGGCGGGGACGAAGCCGGCGGCCAGCACGCCTTCAGCCGCGCCACCGAGTTTGCGCTGGCATTGACGCTGCCCTCGGCCGCGGCGCTGATGGTGGTGCCGCATGCGCTGATCTCGGTCCTCTTCGAGCGCGGCGCCTTCGGGGCCGGCGACAGCGCAGCCACCGCCGCGGCGCTGGCGATCTATGGCGCGGGTCTGCCCGCCTTCGTGCTGCAAAAGGTGCTTCAGCCGCTCTACTTCGCGCGCGAAGACACGAAGACGCCGTTCTATTTCGCGCTCGCCGCTCTCGTGGTGAACGCCGCCTTCGCGATCGGGCTGAGCTTCACGCTGGGCTATCTCGCCGCCGCGCTGGGCACCACGCTGGCGGGCTGGGCGATGGCGGCGCTGCTCTGGCGCGGCTCGCGGCGGATGGGCGCGGCGGCGCAGTTCGACGCGCGCCTCAGGCGGCGTCTGCCGCGCATCCTGCTGGCCACCGGGCTGATGGCGGCGGGGCTCTTCGCGCTGAACCTCGTCCTGGCGCCGGCCTGGGAGAGCGGGCTTTGGCGCGGACCGGCGCTGGCGCTTCTGGTGGCGGCGGGAATGCTGCTCTACGGGCTGGCCAGCATCGCGACCGGCGCCTTCACGGCCACGGATCTGCGCTCGGCCCTGAAGCGCGGCTGAGCGGCCCCGGCTGTCTAGCGCTGCCGCGCGCGCGCCACCCAGTCGCGCATCCGCTGGACCCCACCGGGGCTGACGACGAAGGACATGAAGAACCCCATGACGAAGCCCGCGAAATCCGCGACCCAGTCGTTGCCGCCGCCGAAGATCAGCCCGAAGACGAGTTGGATGCCCAGCAGCACCGCGATGAGCGTGAAGGCGCGGTATCGGTTGTGGCCGGTCGCACTGAGATTCATCCACAGGATATAGCTGAACGCGCCGATCAGCCCGTAGACGCCCGGATACCCACCCACCAGAGGCGTGCGTTCGTCGAGCAGCAGCACGTAGGCCAGCGCCCCGAAGACGGCGGAGCCGAAGAAGACCGACAGGAGCGCGGCGGGGCTGAAGATCTCCCCCACCATCTTGCCCAGCGCCAGGATGAAGACCACGACAAAGAGCGCATGGGTGAAACCGGCATGGATCAGCGGATAGGTGAGCAGCCGTGCAAGCTCGGAGGGCGGGAACTGGCCGGTCTGCACCATCCAGTCGAAGACCGGGTCGATCACGCCCCAGTCGCGGATCGCCGTCAACCGCCAGCCCACCGCCTCGGGTCCGCCGATGAATCCGCGTTCACCCGCACCGAAGAGCAGTTCGATCCCGGTAACGAGGAGCGCCAGGAAACTGACGGCCCAGGGCAGCGGGTTGAGCGGCGAGGCGTTGTGATCTGGCTGGAACATGCACGGAAACCTCCGGTTGACGCCTGACGGTCCGGCGGCGATAAGCCTGCGGACGGATTTTCCTCCTGGGGGATACTAGAGATGGGCGATACGGTCCACATGCCTGATAGCCGCGCGCCGGATTTTCCGCAGCGCGTGTTTTCCGGCATCCAGCCCTCTGGCGGGCTGACGCTGGGCAATTATCTGGGCGCCATCAAGCGTTTCGTCGAGATGCAGGACAGCGGCGTCGAGACAATCTATTGCGTGGTGGACATGCACGCGATCACCGTCTGGCAGGAGCCAGACGCGCTGCGCCGCGCGACGCGGGAACTGGCGGCGGGCTACCTGGCAGCGGGGCTCGACCCGGCGCGCTCGATCCTCTTCAACCAGTCCCAGGTCCCGGCGCATGCCGAACTGGGCTGGATCTTCAACTGCGTGGCCCGGATGGGCTGGCTGAACCGGATGACCCAGTTCAAGGACAAGGCCGGCAAGAACCGCGAGAAGGCGAGCGTCGGGCTCTTCGCCTATCCCAACCTGATGGCGGCCGACATCCTGGCCTATCACGCCACGCATGTTCCAGTCGGCGAGGACCAGAAACAGCATCTGGAGCTGACCCGCGACATCGCGATCAAGTTCAACAACGACTATGGCGTGGAGTTCTTTCCGGTGGTGGAGCCGGTGATCGAGGGCGCGGCGACGCGGGTGATGTCGCTTCGCGACGGCACCAAGAAAATGTCGAAATCCGACCCCTCGGACATGAGCCGGATCAACCTCACCGACGATGCCGACACGATCGCACGGAAGGTGCGCAAGGCCAAGACCGATCCCGAACCGCTGCCCGAGGCGCCCGGCGGGCTGGAGGCGCGGCCCGAGGCGCGCAACCTGGTGAACATCTATGCCGCGCTTTCCGGCGGTTCCGTGGCGCAGGTGATGGCCGAGCATGGCGGCAAGCCGTTTTCCGAGTTCAAGCCGCTGCTGGCCGATCTGGCGGTGGCGGAGCTTGCGCCGATCTCGGCGGAGATGGCGAGGCTCATGCACGACCCGGCCGAGATCGACCGCATCCTGGCCGACGGCGCGGCGCGCGCCCGCGTCCTCGCGCAGCCGATCCTGGAGCGTACCTTCGATATCGTGGGCATGGTGCGTGGCTGACCGCGCGCCCTGACCGGCGGCGCGCGCGCGGCGCAAGACATTGCGTTGCGGCCGCCATGCGCGGCCCAAGATTTTGCGATGCGGCCGCCATGGGCGGCCGCGGGGCCTCCGGCGGGGATATTGGAGGCAAGAAGAAGGCCGGTGGAGGATTCCGGACGGTCAGACCAGCCGCACCTGCGTGCCGACCTCGGCCATCTCGAAAAGCTCGGCGATATCCTCGTTATAGAGGCCGATGCAGCCCGAGGAGGAGCGCCGCCCGATCTTGCGCGTGTCATGGGTGCCGTGGACGCGGTAAAACTGCCATGCGAGATAGAGCGCATGCGAGCCCAGCGGATTGTCCGGGCCGGGGCCGACCACATCGGGCAGGCTGGGGTCGCGCTCCTTCATCGAGGGGGTGGGCCGCCAGGTCGGGCCGACCACCTTGCGGACGACGCGGGTCAGACCGCGGCGGGTAAGATCCTCGCTCATCGGGACAGAGGAGGGGTAGAGCCGGTAAATGCTTTCATCCTCGGACCAGTAATGCACCGCGCGCGAGGTCGTGTCGGCGAGGATCGCGCCACCTTCCAACGTCTCGAAATGGTCCTGCCAGACGAGCGTGCGGAAGCTCGAGGCGTTCCGGCGCACCGTCACCGGGGGCGTATCGCCGGGGAGGCCCTGCGCCAGCGCCGGGCTGGCGAGGCTGCCCAGCATTGCCGCGCCCGTGACGAGCATGCCTCGGCGGTCGAATCTGCGTTGCGTCATGGTCCTGCCTTTCATCGTGTTGACCCGATCTGGGGTCTGATTGCCGGAAGCCAAGCGCACCCGCCATTAAAATTTTCGTGGGGCGGGTGGCGGTGTGCCGGATCGGCAACTTTCCGCGGCGGGCGGCGGCGGCTTTGGCATGAATGCACATTAGCGGTGCGAGGGCGCGTGTTTTCGCGCTTCTGCGAACGCCTTATATTGATGGAAACAGATCACGGAGCAGAGCAATGACCAAAAGCGTTCACCCGGCGACCCGCATCGGACATGTCCATCTGCGCGTCGCCGACCTCGACCGGTCCATCGCCTTCTATGGCGGGGTTCTCAGATTCGAGTTGCAGCAGAAATACGCCTCCGGCGCGGCCTTTCTGTCGGCGGGGGGCTATCACCACCATATCGGGCTCAACACCTGGGAGAGCCGTGGCGCGACGCCGCCGCCGCCGGGACATACGGGACTCTATCACACGGCGTTCCTCTATCCCGACCGGGCGAGCCTGGGTGATGCGGTGCGCCGGGTTCTGGCGGCGGGCATCCCACTCGACGGCGCGGCCGATCACGGCGTCAGCGAGGCGGTCTATCTGCGCGACCCGGACGGAAACGGGGTGGAGCTCTACCGCGACCGGCCGCAGGAGGACTGGCCGCGCGACGCCGATGGCGGTCTGAAGATGTCCAACGCGCCCCTCGACGTCCCCGCGCTGATCGCCGAGGCGGCCTGACGCTGCATCCGGCTGGACGCCCCGCGCTCGCGGTGACAAGATGCGCGCTCGGCAGGCAGGGAGGGCGCAATGGCGGTCGGCACGAATATCCGCACATGGTTCGACGGGACTTGGCACGAGGACGATCCGGCGGTGATCCGCGCCGCCGATCACGGGGCCTGGCTGGGCACGACCGTCTTCGACGGGGCGCGCTGGTTCGACGGGCTGGCGCCGGACCTGGAGGCGCATTGCGCGCGCGTCAACGCCTCCGCCCGCGCACTGATGCTGACCCCCACGGTGGAGACCGCGCGCATGGTGGAGATCGTCCACGAGGGGCTCGCGGCCTATCCGCGCGATGCGGCGGTCTATATCCGTCCGATGTACTGGGGCATCGACGGCGGCTATCTGGGCATCATTCCGGAACCCGGCGCGACGGGCTTCTGCATCTGCCTCGAAGAGGTGCCGATGCCCGATCCCGACACCGCCACGACGCTGACCACGACGCGGTTCCGCCGCCCGGTGCTGGAGGATGCGGTGGTCAACGCCAAGGCGGGCTGCCTTTATCCCAACAACGCGCGGATGCTGGCGGAGGCCCGTGCCAAGGGTTTCGGCAATGCGCTGGTGGCCGACGCGCTGGGCAATGTCGCGGAGACGGCGACGGCCAATGTCTTCATGGTGCGCGACGGCGAGATATTCACGCCGGTGCCCAACGGCACGTTCCTGGCGGGCATCACGCGGGCGCGGCATATCTCCAACCTGGCGGCGGACGGGGTGCAGGCGCATGAGACGGTACTGACATTCGAGGATTTCCATACCGCCGACGAGGTCTTCCTGACCGGCAACCTGATGAAGGTCACGCCGGTGACGCGGTTCGACGACAACCATTACCAGATCGGGCCGGTCACGCGACGGCTGCGCGACATGTACTGGGATTGGGCACGCAGCGAGGCTTGAGGCGGCAACGGCGCGCTTGCAACGCCGCCCGCGCCCGGCCATCATCCACCGGTCAAGGGAGGCCGCAGGACCATGCGCAAGTTTCTCGTCGTGCTCGACGACAGCAAGGAATGCCTTAACGCGATGCGCTTCGCCGCGATGCGGGCCGCGCGCACCGGCGGCGGAGTGCAGATCCTGGCGGTCATTCCGCCCGAGGAGTTCCAGCACTGGATCGGTGTCGCGGATATCATGCGCGCCGAGGCCCGCGAGCGGATCGAGGTGCATTTCGAGGTCTTCGCCAAATGGATGCGCGACCGGCAGGGCGTCGATCCGGAACTGGTGATCCGCGAGGGCGAACCGGTGCCGGAAATCCTGGCGCAAATCGAGGAAGACCGCGATGTCGGCGTGCTGGTCCTGGGTGCGGGACTTTCGCGCGACGGTCCTGGACCGCTGGTGACGCATCTCAGCCGGTCGTCGGGCACGCTACCGATCCCGATCACCATTGTGCCGGGTGGGCTCAGCAAGGAAGAACTGGAATCGGTGTCCTGACCAGTTTGGAATCGTTCTAAATCTTGACATGACGGTGGGGCGGGCGCATATCTCAAGGCATAGAAAAGAGGTGCGCGCGATGTTCATTCAGACGGAATCGACCCCAAACCCGGCGACCCTGAAATTCCTGCCCGGACAGACCGTGCTGGAAAACGGCACGGCCGACTTCCCGGCCCCCGACACGGCCGGGAAATCACCGCTGGCCAGCCGGATTTTCGCGGTCGAGGGCATCAAGGGGGTGTTCTTCGGGCATGATTTCGTGACCGTCACCAAGGACGACTCGGTCGCCTGGGAACATGTGAAGCCCCCGATCCTGGGCGCGATCATGGAGCATTTCCAGTCCGGCCAGCCGGTGATCGAGGGCGACCGCGACGAGAACGCGCACGCCGACCACGATGGCCCGGATGCCGATATCGTGCGCCAGATCAAGGAGTTGCTGGATACTCGCGTGCGTCCCGCCGTGGCGCAGGACGGCGGCGACATCACGTTTCACGGCTTCGACCGGGGCGTGGTCTATCTGCACATGCAGGGGGCCTGCGCGGGCTGCCCGTCCTCCACGCTGACGCTGAAGATGGGGATCGAGAACCTGCTGCGCCATTACATCCCCGAGGTCGTCGAGGTCAGGCCCGTTGCCGCCTGACGCCGCCCGTATACTGGCCTTCGACACATCGGCCGCGCATTGCGCGGCCGCTTTGCTGTCGGGCGGGACGGTCCTGGCCACCCGCAGCGAGGAAATGGACCGCGGACAGGCCGAACGGCTCTTCCCGCTGCTCGAGGAGGTGCTGGCCGAGGGCGGCCTCGGGTGGCGCGATCTCGATGCCGTGGCGGTGGGCACGGGGCCGGGGAATTTCACCGGCATCCGCATCGCAGTGGCAGCGGCGCGCGGGCTGGCGCTGTCGCTAAGCCGCCCGGCGATCGGGGTGAGCGGGTTCGAGGCGCTGGCAGAGGCCGCGCCCGGCCCGGTCCTGGCCTCCATCGACGCGCGGCGCGGCATGGTTCATCTGCAACTTCTGGACGGGGAGCAGGCCGCCGCGCCCGTGACCGCGCCGCTGGATGCGCTGCCGCCCCTGCCCGGCGCCGCGGGCGCCGCCTGCATCGGGCATGAGGCCGGGGCGGTGGCCGCGGTTCTGGGCGCACGCGCCGCCGCGCCGCGCCTGCCTGTCGCCCAAGCCATCGCTCAAGTTGCCGCGCGCCGCCGGGACCGCCCGCAGCCGCGCCCTGCACCGCTCTATCTGCGAGGGGCGGACGCGGCGCCCGCCTCGGACCAGCCGCCGGTCATCCTGCCGTGACCCCTGCCCCGCCGACGCTGCCCGAGGCGCTGGCCCGGCTGCACGCCGCGGCCTTCACCACGCCCCGCCCCTGGAGCGCCCCGGAATTCGCCTCCCTGCTGGCCGAGCGCTCCACGGTCTTCTGCGGCGGCGAGGCGGGCTTCGCACTGGGCCGGGTCGTCGCGGGCGAGGCCGAATTGCTGACCATCGCGGTCGCACGCGACCTGCGCCGCGCGGGCCGCGGGCAGACCCTGCTGGCGGAATTCGAAGCCCTGGCCGCAGCGAAAGGGGCCGCGGAGATATTCCTGGAAGTGGCCGAAGACAACGCCCCGGCGCGCGCGCTCTACGCCCGAATGGGATACCGGGGTGCGGGCCGCCGCGCCGGTTACTATCGCAGGCCTGACGGACGGCCGCTGGACGCGCTGGTGCTGCGCAAATCGTTCGCCTCAGGCTGAGCACCCCGTCCAGACGGGAGAACCTGCCGGTCCAGCTGGCGCGACGACCGGCTTGCCTCTTGTGCTGCACGCGCCGCCCTGCTTGAAATGGATCATGCAGATCTACCTTCCCATCGCCGAGGTTTCCGTCAACGCTTTCCTGCTCCTGGGGCTCGGCGGGATGGTGGGCGTCCTGTCGGGGATGTTCGGCGTCGGGGGCGGCTTCCTGATGACCCCGCTGCTCTTCTTCATCGGCATCCCGCCCGCCGTGGCGGTGGCGACAGGCGCGAACCAGATCGTCGCGTCCTCGCTGTCCGGGGTACTGGCCCATTTCAAACGCAAGACCGTCGATCTGCGCATGGGCACGGTGCTTCTGGGCGGCGGTCTCGTGGGCGCCGCGGTGGGCGTGCAGGTCTTTGCGATGCTCAAGGCGATGGGTCAGGTCGAGTTGCTGGTCAAGCTCTGCTATGTGGTGTTTCTGGGCATCATCGGCGGGCTGATGTTCATCGAGAGCCTCCGCGCGCTGATGCGCGCGCGCGACCCGTCGCGCAGGGGCCGGGTAATCAAGCGGCACCAGCATATCTGGGTCCACAACCTGCCCCTGAAGATGAAGTTCCGCACATCCGGGCTTTACATCAGTGCGATCCCGCCACTCATCGTCGGCGCCTTCGTCGGTGTGCTTTCCGCGATCATGGGCGTGGGCGGCGGCTTCATCATGGTGCCGGCGATGATCTATCTGCTCGGCATGCCGACCAAGGTGGTGGTGGGCACGTCGCTCTTCCAGATCATCTTCGTCGCCGCATTCACCACACTTATGCACGCCACCACAAACTTTTCGGTGGACATGGCACTGGCCGTGTTCCTTCTTGTCGGCGGCGTCTTCGGGGCACAGATCGGAACCCGTATCGGGGTCAAGATGCAGGCTGAACGGCTGCGCATCCTGCTGGCGGTTCTCGTACTAGTGGTCTGCGGAAAGCTGGCGCTCGAACTGTTGATCGAGCCGGCCGAACTCTACTCCCTCGGCAAAGTGGCGGAATGAACATGGAGCGCATCCTGGCATTCACGCTTCTGCTGCTCCTGCCAATCGGTGCATCGGCCGAGGAAGAGGTCGTCGCGGGGCTGAGCCAGAACCGCGTCTCCATCACCGCCAATTTCGACGGCTCGGAGATCGTGGTCTATGGTGCGGTGAAGCGCATGGCGCCGCCGCCCGAGGCCGGGCCTCTCCAGGTCATCGTTACCATCACCGGCCCATCGCGCCCGGTCGTCGTGCGGCGCAAGGAACGGGTCTGGAGCATCTGGGTGAACACCGACTCGGTCGAAGTCGATGCCGCGCCGAGTTTCTATGCCGTGGCCAGCACCGGCCCGCTGAACGAGGTGCTCTCGGAAGTCGAGGATCTGCGCCACCGGATCAGCATCAACCGCATGATCCGATCGGTCGGCGCCCCTATGACGATCACCGATGCGCAGACGTTTTCGTCCGCCGTGGTCCGTCTGCGGGAAAAGAACGACCTCTACCAGACCGCCGAAGGCGGCGTGCGGCTGGATCAGGAGACGCTCTTTCGTGCCAATGTGGCCCTGCCCGCCAACCTCGTGGAAGGCCACTACACCGCGCGCATTTTCCTGACCCGCGACAGGCAGGTCGTATCAAGCCACGAGACTGTGATAGAGGTCAGCAAGGTGGGACTGGAACGCTGGATTTTCGACCTCGCCCATGAAAAGCCACTGCTCTATGGGCTGCTGTCGATCTTCATCGCCATCCTGGCGGGTTGGGGGGCCTCGGCGGTCTTCCAGCGCATCCGGCTCTGATCCACGCCAGATCCGTCAGCCACGCCCGATATAGGGCATCTTGGTCGCCATCAGGGTCATGAACTGGACATTGGCCTCGAGCGGCAATTCGGCCATGTGCAAAACCGCGCGCGCCGCGTCCGCCACATCCATCGTGGGCTGCGGATCGCGGCGCGAGAGCGCCTCGACCATCGGGGTGCGGGCATTGCCGATGTCGATCTGGCCACAGGCGATATCGAAGTCCCGCCCATCGAGCGACAGCGCGCGGGTCAGCCCGGTGATCGCGTGTTTCGTGGCCGTATAGGCGACCGAACGCGGCCGCGGCACATGCGCGGCGATGGAGCCGTTATTTATGATCCGCCCGCCCTGCGGACGCTGCGCGCGCATCTGCGCGAATGCCGCGCGGGCGCAGAGAAACGCGCCTGTAAGGTTGATGTCCACGACGCGGCGCCACTCCGCCGGGTCGGTCTCGTCGATGGTCGCCGCCGCCGGAAAGACGCCGGCATTGTTGAAGAGCACGTCGAGCCGACCGAGGCCCTGCACCAGAGTAGCGAAAGCGCGGTCCACCTGGTCCGCGTCCGACACGTCGGCAGGCACCACCAGTGCGTCCGGGTTCCCGGCGGCGACCTCCTCCAGCGGGGCGGGACGCCGGCCCATCAACGCCACCCGCCAGCCCGCGTCCAGAAAGGCGCGCGCCGTCGCCGCGCCGATGCCAGACCCCGCGCCGGTGATCGCAGTTGTCCGTGCCATGGCGGCCCTCTCTCCAGTCCCCCGGCCGCCCCTCAGAACGCCTTGAAGGTCATGGTGGTGAGCGATCGGGTGATGTCGGGAATGTTGATCAGGTTCTCGTTGATGTAATGGCCCACATCCTGATCCTCGGGGACATAGACCTTGGCCAGCAGGTCGAAATCGCCGCTGGTCGAGTAAAGCTCCGACACGATTTCACGGTCATAGATGGCGTCGGCGACCTGGTAGGTCTTGCCGGGGGTGCAGCGGATCTGGACGAAGACGCATTGCATGGAGGGGCTCCCTTCGAGGCCGTCGGTTCGGGGCGAGTGTAGAAGCGCGGCGCGCGGGTGCCAACCGGCATTGATGGCGCGCGCCACGGCCGGTCAGTCGGGCGCCGCCTGTCGGCGCGCGGCATATTCGGCGGTGGTGTTGGTGTGCGGATAGGGCGCGTCGGGGACCTCCACGCCCAGGAAATCGCAGAGCCGGGGCCAGCCCTCGCCGGCTTCGAAGACCAGCAGGCGCTCGGGCGGGATGTCCGCTTTCACCGCGGCGACGTGATCGCGGAAGACTTTTGTGGCGAAGGCCCGGTCGTCGAGACGGCCGTCGAAAATCTGCCGGACGACCAACTCATGGGCCATCTCCGCCAGCGCGTTCTCCTGCGCCGTCTCGTGCTTGCCGCGATCGGCCATGAAGCGGCCGATCGTGGCCTGCACGCTGTCGAACCACTTGTCGGGGTCGCGGACCGACAGGATTACCTTCGCCGCAGGGTACTGCGCCGCGAGCTCCCGCCAGAAGCGGGCGCCGGGCCAGTCGACCTGCGACCGGAACCCGGCGAAAACCCGGTCCCAGTCCGGCGTCTCGCCTCGCGCCGCCGCCTGCCAGAGCGCAAGTTGTTCGGGGCTCTCGCGGACCTCGAACATGTGGTGGCATGGGCCGAAACCCAAATGCTCCAGCGCGCGTTTGAGAGAGTTCGTCCCGGTCCGCCCGAAACCCGCCCCGATGATCTCCAGTGCCATTCTCCGGTCCTCCCGGTTGCGGCGCCTAGCCCGGCACGGCTTCGGCGCGGTGATTGCCTAGCCCTCCTGCCCGGCGGCGGTCAGGGTCAGCGGCGGCGCATCGGGCGTCGAAAGGTCCGAAACGCTCAGCGGCGCGGTGGGCCGCGCCAGCCGATAGCGTGTGACCCAGATCAGCCGGTGCTCGGCGCGGGTGATCGCCACATAGGCAAGACGCTTCCAGAGCGGCGTGCCCGCCTCGGTCCGGCCCGAGCGCGCCGCGGCGTAGAGGTCGGGCGCGAAGACCTGCACCGCGGGCCATTGCGAGCCCTGCGCCTTGTGGACCGTCACCGCCGCGCCATGCAGGAAGGCGGCCCCCATATGGGCAGCAAAGGGAATGAAGGGTTCCTCGGCATCGGGCATCTCGATCTTCACGATCGAGGCGGCGGACACCTGCGGGTCCTCCGCCCCAATGACGTGGAGCCGGGAGAAACCCGGTTTGTTGCCCGGCCCCTTGTAGATCACCTGCGCGCCCTTGATCAGGCCGCGCGCCTCCAGGTCGATGCGTTTCCTGCGGTGCTTGAGCGGCAGTTCGATCCCGTCGCAGATCAGCGGCTCGCCCGGCAGCAGCGCATCGGGCGGCGCGTCATAGGCCGCGCGGAAAGCGTGGATCAGGCGGATGCGCGTCGCGTTGCGCCAGACCAGCACCGGCAAGCGTGCCATCAGCCCGGCATCCACGCGCGGCGCCACCACCACGCGGTCGTCGCGGGCGGCGGCCGCTTCGATCAGCCGTTCGAAGGCCTCGAATGTCAGCTCCGGGTCGCCCAGCGCATGGGCCAGATCGAGGATCGGATTGTCCTCGGCCTGCCGGTGTATGCGCGACAGGGTCAGCTTCCGCTCCGGCGGGAAAGTGTCGAAGACCATTTCCCCGGACTGGCCCACCGGGGCAAGCTGCGCGGGATCGCCGAAGAGCACGAGGGTCGGGAATATCTCCTTCAAATCGTCAAACTGGCGCGCATCCAGCATCGAACTTTCATCGACGAATCCGATATCGAGCGGGTCCTCGCGCCGTTTCCAGCCGCGGATGAAATCGGAGCCCCGCAAGCCCGCGGCGGCCAGCGCGCCGGGGATCGAGCGATGGTTGGCGAAGAAGGCCGCGGCCCGGTTGAGCGCGGCGTCGGTCAGGCCCTCGATTTCCGGCTTCTCGACGCTACCGGCCAGCCATTCGGCGATCTTTTCGTATTCCGGGTCGTAGACCGGGGTGTAGAGGATGCGGTGGATCGTGGTTGCCGGCACGCCGCGATTGCGCAGGACGCTGGCCGCCTTGTTCGTCGGGGCGAGGATCGCAAGCGTGCGCCGGTCGCGCCGCCGGCGGCCTTCCCAGTCGCCCGAGACCGGCTCCACCCCCGCATCGGTCAGCGCCTCGTAGAGCGCGGCGAGCAGCATCGTCTTTCCCGATCCGGCCTTGCCTATGACCGCCAGAACGTCGCTCTCGCCGCCCTCGCGCAGGGGGGTGAGTACCCCGTCCAGGATATCCACGCCCGCGTCCTTCAGAAGGGCGGCGATACGGTCATGGGCCTCGGCCTGGTCTTCGGAAAACTGCATCGCGCCCTTGGTGCTGCGGGGATCGGGCCCATGCTATCGCCCGCGACAGGCGGAGGCCAGCGCCGATCAGGCGGCGGCGGCGCGGCCGGATCGCGCTTCGCCAGCACCCCGGCGGCCAGCCCGGCCGGCCTTGGACGGATCGGATCGTGGGCTGCCTCGTTGCCGGTGGCGGCAGAGGGAGCAACCATGGTCTGATGCGGTAACGTGTACTGCGCGCAATGGCCCCGGTCAGACCAGGATCAGCCCGCGCGAGAGCGCCAGGGCAACCGTCTGAACTGTGTTGGCAGCACCCAGCTTGAAGCGCGCCGAATCCAAGTAGACGCGCAGCGTGTGTTCCGAGATCGAAAGGCGTTCCGCGGCTTGGGCGCGGTTGAGGCCCAGCGCGAGCAGGGTCAGCGTGTCGGCCTCCCGCGGCGACAAGGCGCTGGCGGGAACGTGGTCCGATCCGCGTTCGATCTCCAGCGCCTTCTGGTTGATGAAATGGGCGATCAGGATCAGGTTCGCCGCATGGGTCTGCCGGAAAGCCGCCCAATCCGCATCATGGCAGCCGTGATTGACAGTGAAGACCGCGAACTGGCCGTTCGGCCCGCGGATCGGCACGGAGATACCCTGGTTGCCTACCCCGGTTTCGATCGCCTCGGCCAGGAAGTCGCGGACCTTGCGGCCTGACCAGTCCAATTGTTTCCAGTCTACCGGGTTGAAGCGCTGGTAGCAGCCCAGAACGACCGGGTCGATCCGGGCATAGTCTTCCTCGATATATCGGCCGACCCAGGTCTCGTTATAGGTGCGGGCCGCGTATTGCCCGCCCTCGCCTTTGACGGAATGATAGATCAGATGCTCGACCTCGTAGAGATCGCGGAGCCCCTCTACCAGGGTTTGCAGACCGTCAAGCGATGTCGCCTGATCCATGCGCCCGATAAAGCGCTCCAGTCTTGTCGGCATGCACTTTCCCCGCACCGCCGGGACCGCTGCCCAACCTCACGTCCGCAGCCGCGACCAGGATCGTGTCGTCGAGTTGTTCAGCCAGTGCCAGCATCCCGTTCTTCTGTGCGAAGGACTTGAGATCCTCCAGAACGTCGATCATCCATTCCTGTGCCATTCAGAGTGCATCCCGATCGGTTAAAAACTGGGGGGTGTATCCCCTTGACATACGGACTATCTATCGCGGGGAGACTCGTGATATGAGGATGTCTTATGCAGAGGTTCTTGATTTTCTTATGTCGGTGCGTGTGGTTCGTAATCCGCGGCACCACACGAGATGCAGACAGCGTTCAGATTTGGGGAAGTCTTGTAATCCCTGTTTTTGGCACAGCGTTCATCCTACCTGTCTTCGCACCGATATTGCGCGGATGGGGGGTTGATATGCCAAGCCCGATTCCCGTTGAGGCATACCCCATCTTTATTGGGTTAGGGTCAGGACTCATAGCCAATAGATGACGGTTGCGGCGAGTGCGATGGCGGAGAGGAATACCTTCGGGCATCGGTCATATCGGGTTGCGACCCGTCGCCAGTCTTTGAGCCTACCGAACATGAT
>NZ_QEYE01000016.1 GCF_003122205.1 Maritimibacter sp. 55A14 | reverse complement strand
ATGGGCGCAGCCGCTTGAGCTACCTGATGGCTCCGCGCCTGCGCCCATTGCTCATGCCGCCGAATGATGACACACAAAAGGGGAACAAGCTCGACTTACGAGTGGCCCTGAAAAAAGGGGCAGGTCAAGTGATCAAATGCCGAGCGTTCGAATCTTTCCCCCTCCGTCACGGAGCCCACAGGGTAAGTCTTCTGGGGAAAGGGGAACCTAGGCCATCATTCGATTTGCGACAGAGTCCTCCTCGGCACGCATCAGCGATATGCGCGCGGTTTCGAGGTGCTCTTTCATCTTGACCGCCGCGCGCTCCGGCTCGCGCGAGCGCAGCGCATTCAGGGTTTCCCGATGCTGTTTATTGTATTGACGGATAATCTGTTCATCAAGTGTCAAATGCCGCATGCGCGTCCATTTGTCGAGCGATTGGATAATATTGATCTGGCTGATAAGCCAGATCAACAGGTCGTTCCGGGTTGCCAGAGCAAGGGCGCGGTGAAAGGTCGTGTCGGCTCCCGCGAACGTCACGGGGTCGCAGATGGCTGTTTCCATCTTCGAACAGAGGCTATCCAGCAACTCGAAATCCTCACGCCGTGCGTGCAGCACGCATAGACGGCAGATGTGTGGCTCGAGGGCAAAGCGCGCGTCAATCAGTTCGAGAGGTGTCGCTTCTTCTACGGCGGTCAGGACAACAACTTCCTGATCAGGAGAGGTCACATAGGTCCCGCTTCTAGGCCGCGTTTCGAGCAGGCCCTCCTTTTCGAGTTGAATCAGCGCGGCCCTCAGCGTATTCCGCGCGACACCGAGATTCTCGGCAAGTGTCCGCGACGGCGGCAGACGCTCAAATCGCTGGAACTCGCCACTTTCGATGGATCGTCTCAGTTCCGTGGCCACGTCGGAGAAACTGCCTCTGCCCATTTTATTCGGCCTTATTTTGATCCATTTCTAAACCATTATCAGAATTAGCGCGCCAAAAATGCAAATATTGGTTCCGAAAACGGTTAATTTTGGTTTGTTTGGGGGTTCAAGGTTTGACCATTCGATGAGGATGCGAAGTGTAAGATGGCGTTTCCGGACACGCGGATTTTGTAATCATAGGCGCTGGTATCCATGGTGTCTCGACAGCGTGGAAGCTTGCCGAATGTCTATTGGAGCGTGGTGAAAACGTCGAGGGCCGGATCGTCATTCTCGAAAAAGCGGGATCTCCGCAGGGGCATCGGGTATTTCGTCGGCGTTGATGATGTGACCACCCCCCGACGGCATCGCTGTGCCAAGGTGGGTCTGCAATGATCCACAAGGGAGGACAGTCATGACGGAGATTACCACGGTCGGGCTCGATCTGGCGAAGAATGTATTTCAGGTGCATGGGGCTGACGGTTGCGGTCGCGCCGTTCCGCGCAAGAAGCTTCGGCGACCTCATCCCCCGCCCAGTGCTGACCGGTCGCGCATGCTTCCATTGCCACGCAGCACCCTGGTTGCGCCTGCATGAAGGCCAGGAACTGCTTGCGCGAAAGCTTCTTGCGGAACACAACCTCACCCTTGGCCGTTGGACTAGGCAACTGAAAGACCTGCTTGGCCAGGTCAACGCCAATGATCGATACTTTTTTCATAACCAAATCCTCCTGATCCTGCTCAGATCATTGTGGCACAAGTGCCGTCAGGAGGGGCTACCCAACCCATCATGAGAGCCCCTTCAAACGCCCAAATAGGTCTCTCGTACTTTCGGATCGTCCTTCAGGTCCACCGTGAGCCCGGACATTGATATGCGCCCGATTTCCATGACATAGGCACGTTTGGCCAGCAGAAAGGCCAGGCGCGCGTTCTGCTCGACTAAAACAATCGTGCGGCCTATCTCGTTGAGTTTCTTGATGATCTTTGCGATCTGCTGAGTCATCAGCGGCGACAGCCCCAGCGACGGTTCGTCCAGCAGAAGCACTTTCGGGCCCGACATCAGCGCGCGCGCCATGGCCACCATCTGTTGCTGGCCGCCGCTCATGGTTCCGGCCAATTGCTTGTGGCGTTCCTTGAGGATCGGGAAATGGGTGAACATCTCTTCGAGATCCCGTCTGATCCCGGCGGCGTCCTTTCTCAGGTAGGCGCCCATTTCGAGGTTTTCCATGACCGTGAGCTGTGGAAACACGTGCCGGCCTTCGGGCACCATGGCGATCCCGAGCGCATTGATCTTTTCCGGATCGAGGCCGTTGATGCGCTTGCCCTCGAAGAGGATCTCACCCTTGGTCGGCTTGTGCAACCCGCAGATCGTGCGCATGGTGGTGGTCTTGCCCGCACCGTTGGAGCCGATGAGGGTCACGATTTCCGCTTCGGCCACTTCGACGGAAATGCCCTTGACCGCCGCGACCGACCCATAGTGCGCCCAGACATCCTTCAAGCTCAACATATGCGTTCAATCCTCACGTTCATTTCCCGGGTTTCCGTCAAATCTCGAGCTCTTCCGACCCGAGATAGGCTTCGATCACCTTGGGGTTCGCTGAAACCTGTTCCGGTGTGCCTTCGGTCAGCAATTCTCCGAAATTGATGACGGAAATATACTCGCATGTCTCCATCACGGTGCGCATGTCGTGTTCGACCAGAACGACGGTCATGTTCCACTCGTCGCGCAGGCGGCGGATATGATCGGTGACTGTCGCGGTCTCGGTCGGGTTCATGCCGGCGACGGGTTCGTCGAGCATGATCAGTTTCGGCTCGACCGCCAGCGCGTTGGCGATACCCAGGATACGCTGGTGCCCGTGCGCGAGATTCTCGGCCAGGTCGTTCTCGTACGGGGTCAGGCCCAGAAAGGCGAGGATTTCCCGGCACCGGGCGCGGTTCATTTCCTCGTCGCGCCTGTCGGTTCCGAGGATCGCCTTGAGCAGGGTTTCGTCGGACTGGATGTGCCGCGACAGCATGACGTTTTCCAGCACCGTATAGCTCGGAAACAGGGCGTTGCGCTGAAAGGTGCGGACAAGCCCGGCGCGCGCGATATGGCTCGGCTTCTTGCCCGACACCACTTCGCCGTCGAAGGTGATGGTGCCCGACGTGGGCGCGAAGGTGCCGCTGACCAGGTTGAACAGCGTCGTCTTGCCCGCGCCGTTCGGCCCGATGATCCCCCGGATTTCTCCGCGCTCGATCGAGAGGTCCACATTGTTCACCGCAAGCAGGCCGCCGAAACGTTTCGTCAGTCCCTTGATTTCAAGCAATGCCATTCTGTCGTTCCTCCGAAATCCGCGATCCGCGCCCGCGCAGCCTATTCGCCTGCCGTGCCCGGGGATGCCGCCGCGTCGTCATTCTGCCCCGGCACGAGACGCTGTCTGATCTTTGCCAAGAGGCTCTCCAGACCGCCCGGCAGGAAGACAAGGAAGAAAATCAGAAGCCCGCCGAAGAGCAGCGGACGCCACTCCAACAGCGGGCGTGTCCATTCGAAGGCGAAGGTGACGACGATGAGCCCGACGATGGGGCCCCAGAAGGTTGCCGAGCCTCCGACCACGATCCAGATGATCAGATAGACCATCGTGTTGATGTCAAAGCCCTTCGG
Organism: Maritimibacter sp. 55A14; assembly: GCF_003122205.1. Classification (GTDB taxonomy): domain Bacteria; phylum Pseudomonadota; class Alphaproteobacteria; order Rhodobacterales; family Rhodobacteraceae; genus QEYE01. The sequence continues at coordinate 72,497 of NZ_QEYE01000016.1, read as the reverse complement.
ATCCACCGCGCCCAGCCGGTGCGCCAGCAATGCCCCGGCGATGCCGGCAAAGAAGGTGCCCGTGGCGAAGGCCAGCGCACGGTAATGCGGCACGTTGATCCCGACCGCCTCGGCCAGCTCCTCGTCCTTGTAAATTGCCACGAAGGTGCTTCCGATCCGGGATTTGTCGATGCGGTACATGATGGTGAGGCAGATGAAGGCAATCACCAGCATGAAGAAATAGGACGGGGTTGCAAAGAACAGGTCGATCGATCCGATCTCGCCGTTCGGGATACCGATCATGCCGCGCGGCCCGCCGAAGACATCGCGGAACTTGACCCATGTCAGCCGGACGAATTCGCCGATCGCGAATGAGGCGATGAAGAATCCGAAACCGCGTGTGCGGATCATCGGCAGCACGATGATATAGCCGAGGATCCCGGCGACTATGGCCGATAGCGGGACGGTCAACAGGATGGACAGGTCCAAATGCGTGGACAGCAGGGCGGTCGTGTAGGCCCCCACCCCCATCATGACCACATGCGACAGAGACCAGTCGCCGGTCATCGCCGGGATCCGGTAGCTGCACACCAGAATGAGGTTGATCAGGAAGATGATCAGGATTTCCAACGTATAGGGTTTGACCAGGAAGGGGGCTACGCAGGCCCCGGCCAGAACGAGAACGAGGAATGCGGCGAATGTCCAGTTTGTGCGTGTCACGCTTTCACCCTTCCAAGCAAGCCTTGAGGTCTGACGATCAGAACGACCGCCATGCAGGCCACACCGACCATCTGGGCGGTGACCGCGTCAGAGAGCGTCGTGACGAAGGTGTGGATGAAGCCCAGCAGAACGGCGGCCAGGATGGCGCCGGCGATGCTTTCCATGCCGCCCATCACGACCACGATGAACGCGGTCAGGATGATGCCATGCCCCATATAGGGGGTGACCGGATGGATCGGTGCCATGAGCGCGCCGGCAAGCCCCGCGAGGGCGCCGGATATGGCCATGGCCAGCATGGTCATCCGGTTGATGTTGATGCCCTGAAGCCGCGCCGTTTCGGGATCCTGCGCGCAGGCGCGCAAGGCCTTGCCGGCCTTCGCATGGTACAGGAAATACCACAGCGCGAACAGCATCGCGATCGCCGACGGGATCACCAGCACGCGTTGCCAGCCGATCCTCACGCCGCCCAGATCCAGCGCGCCCATGTAGGGTGTGGGCACCGAGCGCATCAGACCCACGCCCCAGATCTGGCCGATCAGCACCTGCAGGATCAGCGCGAGACCCGCCGTGGCCATGAATCCCGCCAGCACGTTCTCGCGCGTCGGCCTGAAAATGAAGCGTTCGGTTGCCACGCCCAGCAGCGCAACCACGGGAATCGCCATCAGAACCGCGACCGGAAAGGGCCAGCCCATGAGGCCGTAGCACACATAGACCGTGTAGGCCCCCACCATGAAGAATTCGCCATGGGCGAAATTCGCCATTTTCATGACGCCGAATGCCATCGCCAGACCGACAGCGATCACCGCGTAGATGGATCCGGCGACGATGGAGTTGGCGAAGGTTTGAAGAAGCGTGGCTGAGTCCATGATCTATCCGTGATTTCTGACAGACTGCATGCAAAAGACCGCGGCAGGCGCGCGTGTCGCGCCTGCTGTTGCGACCGGATACCCAGTCGCGGCCCTCAGCGTTGATAATACATCTGGCCCTTTTCCTCGACGACCTTGATGATGCTTTCCTTGCGGGATTCGAACCAGTCCTCGAACCGGATCTGCGCTTGGACGCGCTTGGTCCCGCCACGCACCTCGTTGATCGGGATCGGCGGCGAGATCATGTTGTCGATCCCCCACATTTCCTTGCCGCGCATCGTTGCCGGCCCGAGGATGCTGGGGATCGAGTCCTGTCCCCGCAAGGTTTCGAGCACCTGATCGGGATCGACCGTTCCGGCCAGCGTCACGCCTTCGGCCCAGACCTTGAGGGTGATCACGTGATCCCAGTCGATCCCCGTGATCTCGCGGTGCACGTCTTCGGGCGCACCCGGCCCGTAGCGCTCCATCCAGGCTTCGATGAAATTGTGCTGCCACGACGGCGAGCCCCACCAAGGGTCGTCGAACAGCGGGAAGCTGTCGGTCGCGCCTTCCAGGAACTCTGCCGGAACCTTCTGCAGGATCGATTCCGTATCCAGGTAGTTGGCCGAGATGAGGCCCTTGTAGCCCTGCAGGTAGAGCTGTTCGATGATCTGCACCACGAACGTGGGATAGGACAAGTTCAGGCTGACCACGTCGGGGTTGGTCGCCAGCATCGCCGTGACGACCGGGGCGAAGTCGGTGGTCTCGATGGCGTAATGCTCGTCGTATACGACCTCCCATCCGTCGGACAGGGCCGAGCCGACCTCCCACGCCTGCGATGTCAGGCCGATCGTGTCGTCCTGGGAAATCACCGCCCATCTATGCAGGTCCGGATTGACGAAGCGGTGATAGAAGGGCCGCAGCATGTCGATCCGGGGCGTCACGTCGCCGCCGGCGATCAGATAGGGGCGATCCGGCTTGATGTCGGTCGAAATGAGGCTGGCGTAGATCACCTTCATCTTGCTCAGGTAGGGGTGCGTCGCGTCCGCCGGATTGCCGCCGATGGCGCTGATGAACTTCACGTCGTTCTGCAGCACCAGTTCCTTGGCGCCCTGAAGCGCCTTGCTGCCGGTCGCCTCGTCGTCGAAAGCAAACATTTTCAGAGGCCGCCTTTCACCGCCGACCAAAAGGCCTCCTTCGGCATTCACCTTGTCGATGAACAACTGGTTGCCGGTCAGACCCGGCAATCCCCAGCCGGCGTCCGGGCCGGACAGAGCAGCCAAAAAACCGATATGGATCGGGTCGCCGGTCGGTTCGCTACCTTGGGCCGCAGCCGGTCCGATAAGACTTGGGACCTCGAACGCAGCGCCGCCGGCTGCCGCTGCTGCCGCGGCGATGGTATATGACGACTTCTTAAAAAAATCTCGGCGGCTAATGCCTTTTCTGTAGACCATGGATTGGCTCCCTTTACGTTGGATTTTGATCTCCAGGATTGTTCCCGGAATTGGCCTTTATTGAGGGGCATCAACGTAGATTTCGCCTGCCGCGCCCCCGTTGTTGTTATTTTTGTGCGTAAGTTGTTTGCATACTTGGAGGCATGAGTCTACCAAATATGCACCGGATCACTCCCAATAGCTTGATTTTCCAGTTTTTGGATCATTTTTGGTATAGAACGCATTGTTGCAAAACTTTGACCGTTGAGGATTCACATCGGGAATCCATGCGGTTACACGGGTCGAATGAGCAAGCCATCCCCGCCCGCTACCGCGCGACCAACTGGTCCAGTTATAACGCCGCGCTGCGCAAGCGGGGCTCGCTGTGGCGTTGTCAAAGGAACTTGGCTTGCGGCGGCGCAGGGGGCTGAGTGGCGTCTCGAGATGACCAAACCCAGGTCTTGTCAGAGAAACTTTGCTTGAGATCGGGCAGGGGGCTCGGTAGCCTTCCGGGATGACCAAACGCTCCCCGTTCAAGTACTTCAAAACCAGCCCAGAGATCATCCGCCTGGCGGTGATGCTCTACGTGCGGTTTCCTCTGTCGCTTCGAAACGTCGAGGACCTGCTGCACAAGCGGGGCATCGATGTCAGCCACGAAACCATCCGGTTCTGGTGGAACAGGTTCGGGCCGATATTTGCGTCCGAGATCCGTCGGCGGCGTGTTCAGCAGTTGCGCGCTTTCTCGCGCTGGCAGTGGCATGTTGATGAGATTTTCGTGAAGATCAATGGCGAACGCCATTACCTATGGCGAGCGGTTGATCACGAAGGCGAGGTTCTGGAGAGCGTCGTCAAAAGGCGGAGGAACAAGCGGGCCGCATTGAAAATGCTTAGAAAACTGAGGCGACGGTATGGTCAGCCAGAGGTTTTGATCACCGATCGGTTCCCATCCTACAAAGTTGCACTTCGCGACCTGCGTTGTGACCATCTGCAATCATGTGGCCGTTGGCTCAACAACAGGGTTGAGAACTCACACCTCCCATTTCGACGACGAGAGCGAGCGATGCAGCGCTTCCGGCGCATGCGAAGTCTGCAGAAATTCGTCGCCGTCCACTCTTCGGTCTTTAACCACTTCAACCAGGATCGCAGTCTCTCCAAACGGGATCACTTCAAGCAAAACCGTACCGCCGCTCTGGCCGAGTGGCGCGGTCTCTGCGCGGCATAAGGGGCAGTGTCGCTGTCCTTGTGGAGACCAGTTCGAATTCGTCTGACAGCACCCTGGTGACGTCGAGCGCCCTGTCGCCCAGAAGATGTCGCCGGCGCGTTTCATTCCGCCTACTGCGCATCGCTCCTCGCGCAAGGGTCGGTGACATCTGTCGGGAGCCTGAGGGACGCCTGGAAGCCGGAGGAGGCACCCGGACGCGGCGACTCCAGATTGAGCGGGCTTCCGATCCGGTCCGCGATGGCGGCAACGATGGCGAGGCCCAGCCCGCTGCCGTCCGGGCTAGAACTTGCCCGCTCGAAGCGCGCCGTCAGGCGGTCGAGTGTGTCGCGCGGCAGGACGGGACCGTCGTTCGCCACGATCAGTTGCCCTTCTCCCGTCAGGGTCACGTCGACCGGAGCATCCTCCGCTCCGTGGCGGAGGGCGTTCTCTACGAGGTTCCGGCAGAGGATTCCGAAGGCGTCGGGGTCGATGTCCGACATGACAGCCGCGCTCGGCAGTGAAAGCGAGATGCGACCCGGCGTGCCCGCGCGGCCGAGATCGTCCACCACGATACGCGCGACGGCTCTCAGGTCCGCGCTTCGGTCAATCCGCAGTCGCCCGCCTTCCGCTCGCGCAAGCTGCATGAGTCGTTCGGAGAGCCGGGTCAGCCGCTTGAGCGTCGCCTCGATCTCGGCGGCACGCGCATCAGTGGCGGGGTCATGCGTCTCCGACCGAAGCCGTTGCGCCTGCGCGATGGCGCCTGCCAGCGGCGTTCGAAGCTCATGGGCAGCGTTCGCCGCAAAGCTGCGCTCGGCCTCGAACGCGTCACGCAACCGGGCCAGAAGGCTGTTCAAAGTTGCGGCCAGCGGAGCGATCTCCGTCGGCAGGTCCTCCGCAGGCACCTCTGAAAGGTCGCGGACGCCGCGCGCCTCGAGCCGCATACGGAACTGGTGCAGGGGGTCCAGACTGAAGCGGACGGCCAAGATAATCGCCGCCAGCGCGACAGGCAGCACGACCAGCAGCGGTAGGCCGAGGCCCATCTGGATTTCGCGGGCGACGGACGTGCGATGAGCCAACGGCTCGGCCACCGTGATGCGGATCGTCCCCTGAAGCGCCGCATCGCTGTAGAGGCGATGTGTGGCGGTCTGCTGAAACCCCGGTCCCTCGTAAGGCGGGAAAACGGCGGGGTCCGCCGCATGAGATTGCAGCAGGATGCGCCCTTCGGCATCTCGGACGAGATAGGTGAAGAACTCGTCGTGTTCCCGGATCGGGGCGAGCCGCTGCGTTACCCCCTCATCTTCCCGTCCGACGATATCGGTCACGGCCAGCGGAAGGATCCGCTCCGCCGTCTCACGCAGAGCGCTGTCGAAAACCTCGTCCAACTCGCCCCGAACGATCACCGCCGTGACCGTCGCGGCCATGAGCCACAGAATCGTCAGCACGAGGCCCAGCGACAGACCGAGCCGGGCCTGCAGGCTGCGCGGCAGCCTCATGGCTTGCCCAGCCTGTAGCCCATGCCACGCTCGGTCTCGATGACCGCGCTCCCGAGCTTCTTGCGAAGGCGGCTGACATGGACCTCGATGGTGTTGCTTTCCACCTCGGCGTCGAATGCATAGAGCTTCTCCTCCAGCTGCGCCTTGGACAAGAGCTGCCCGGGGCGCGCGAGGAAGGCCTCGAACAGCGCCCACTCGCGGGCCGTAAGCGGAACCGGCCTGCCGTCGCGATGCACGCTGCGCGCGGCCAGGTCGATGTCGAGCGGCCCATGGGTGACGATGGGGTTCGGGTTGCCGCTGTAGCGTCGGGCGACCGAGCCGATCCGGGCCGACAGCTCGGCCAAGTCGAAGGGCTTCACGAGGTAATCATCGGCGCCCGCATTGAGCCCTTCGATCCGGTCCGACACCTGGTCGAGCGCGGTCAGGATGATGACCGGCGTCACGTCGCCCCGCACGCGCAAGCCCTTGAGAAACCCGATGCCGCGACCATCCGGGAGCATCAAGTCTAGGAGGATCAGGTCGTAGGACGTTGCCTTCACCGCGTCGCCCGCGGCGTCGAGCCGGGTGACCCAGTCCACCGACTGGCCATCGGTCGCGATCTGGTCGCGCACTGCGGCGCCGAGAGTCGTGTCGTCCTCGATCAGCAGTATGCGCATGGTCGTCCCCGTCCTTTCCCGATGGCCCTCCATGATCCGTCTGGCTGACGCGAAGCTGAAGCCGGTGGGCCAAGCCTCTTCAGGCTGCCGTCAGCTTCGCCGTGCATGAAATGCATCAAGAGGCGAACGACGAGGAGTTTGGCCCATGAAGAAGACATTGACAATTCTCGGCTTTCTCGCGGTGTTCCCGGCCGGCGTCGCGCTTGCGGACGACGACTGCTTCGTGCCGATGGCCGATTGGCAGCCGCGTGACGCCGTCGCCCGGCTGGCCGAAGAAAACGGCTGGGCTGTACGCCGGATCAAGATCGACGACGGCTGCTATGAAATCGACGGAAGCGACGCCGAGGGGCGCCGGATCGAAGTGACGGTCCATCCGGCGACGCTTCAAGTGATCGAGTTTGAATACGAGGACGAGGATGACGACGATCGGCGCGATCAGGATCGGGTCCGGGATCGTGAAGGAGGCGACGATGACTGAAACGAGCGCGCGAGATGCACCAGAAAAGGATGTCGGGACAGCCGGCAAGGTGCGGGTCTGGGATCCGTTGGTACGCGTGTTCCATTGGGGCCTCGTCGCCGCGTTCGCGGTGGCCTGGTTGAGCGCAGAAGAACTTGATACCGTCCACGAGGTCGCGGGCTACGTTGTTGCGGGTCTTGTCGCATTCCGGCTCGTCTGGGGTCTTGTCGGCAGCCGCTATGCGCGCTTCGCTCAGTTCCTGAAGGGCCCCGCAGCGACGCTGGCCTATATCGGCGACATGGTGCGCGGCAAGGAGCGGCGCTACCTCGGTCACAATCCGGCGGGCGCGGCCATGATCGTGGCGCTGCTCGTGACCCTGTCGGGAACGGCCTTCACTGGCTGGCTCATGGCGGAGCCAGACCGGGTGGCAATGCTGCCAGACATAACGCAGATCGTGGCGCCCGCCTGGGCTGATGACGACGGGGACGAGTACGGTGAGCGTGGCAAAGTCGAAGGTGCGCTAGAAGAGGTTCATGAGACTCTGGCCAACCTGATGCTCCTGCTCGCGGCGATGCATGTGGGTGGCGTCATGCTGGCGTCCGTCCGACACCGCGAAAACCTCGTCCGTGCCATGGTCATCGGCGACAAGCGCGCGCCCGGTCCTGGCGATATTGCCTGACAGCCCGGAACCCTAAGGTCGACGTCCCTGCGGCCACACCGGGTCCCGCTTTCACCGGCGGGGCCTTTTTCTTCCTGACGGCAAGCTGAAGCAGGAATCGCCAACGTGTCAGGAAGCCCTCAGGTCGGCTCTCCAGATTGTCCTCAGCAGACGAAAGGAGACCCTGCCATGAAAAAGATTCTGACCGCCCTTGCCATCATCTCCCTCTTGCCCGTCGGCGCCGCGCTGGCCGATGACGACGATTGCTCGGCGCCCCGCGACCAGTGGCAGTCGCGCGAGGCCGCGATGCAGCTGGCCCAGCAGAAGGGCTGGACCGTGCGCGATTTCGAGATCGATGATGGCTGCTATGAGATCAAGGGCCGTGACGCGGACGGACGGGAAATCGAGGTGAAACTCGACCCGGCGACACTGCAGGTCGTCGAGATGGACTACGATGATGACGACGATCGCGGCGGCGCCCGCAATCCCGCGCCCGCCGGCACCGTCGCACCGCCGCAAAACGGCCTCTTCGGGAACGACGCTCCGCCGCAGGTTCAGGTGAATTGAGCCGTCCTGCAGCAACCAGCCAAACAAGGATCAATCCGATGAAATCGCTTCTCGCGACACTCGCGCTCACCACCGCGCTGACGCTTCCCGGCCTCGCCATGGCGCGTCCCGTGACCCTGACCACGACCCTCAACAATTACGGCGGCGACGGGGCATATCTTGCGCTCTACGTCACCGACGCCTCGGGCGCCTATGTCGGCAGTCTCTGGATGGCTGGCGGCAAGTCCAAGTACTACGAGCATCTGAGCGACTGGTACCGCGCCACGGGTGGCGATACCGCGCAGGTGAACGGCATAACCGGCGCCAGCGTCGGCGCGGGCCGAACGCTCGAGATCACACTCGACCTGGCCGATGCGCTCTTCGATGCGGGCTACACGCTCCACATCGACGCCGCCGTCGAGGACATGCGCGACAGCCCGAACGAGGTGGCGGTGCCGCTCACGACCGATGGCGCGGGCACGCCGGTGAACGGGCGCCGCTACGTCGCCAGCTTCGCCTACGACATGTGAGGAGTGAGGGCCATGATCCGCGCACTCCATCGCTGGCCGGGTCTGCTGGCCCTCGCGCTCGTCACCATCCTCGCTCTCAGCGGCGCGGCGCTGTCGGTCTTTCCCGCGGCCGAACGCCTTGCCGCGCCGCAGGCGGAGACTGGGCTCACGGTCGCCGCCCTCGCGGACCGCATCCAGGCGGTCTATCCAGGCGTCGAGCAGATCCGCCGATCACCCTCGGGCCGGATCACGGCCTACTGGTTCGACCAGGGCGCGCCGGGCGCCGCCGTGATCGACCCGGTGACGGGTGAGGGCGTGGCCTCGGCCGACCCCAACCAGACCCTTCGCTGGCTCACCAACCTTCACCGCTCGCTGTTCCTCGGGGACGGCGGGCGCATCGCCATGGCGGCGGGGGCGGCGGCGATTCTGGTCCTCTCGCTTTCGGGCGCGGCGCTGGTGGCGCGACGGGCGGGCGGCTGGCGGCTCTGGTTCGCGCCTCTGCGCGGTCCGCTTGCCGGTCGTCTTCACGTCGAGGTCGCTCGGGTTGCCGTGATAGGGCTTGTGCTCTCGTCTACCACGGCTTTGTGGATGACGGCGTCCACCTTCGATCTCCTTCCCGACGGCGGCGCAACGCCAGGCTTCCCCGCCGAGGTGAGCGGTGAAACCGGATTCGCTCTCGACCAGATGCCGGCCCTCAGGCAGACGCCCGTCGCCGAACTGCGCGAGTTGAGCTTTCCCTATCCCGGCGATGCGACGGACACCTTCACGCTGAAGACCGACCGGGGGACGGGGTATCTCGACCAGGGCTCCGGCGCGCTGCTGGCATGGGCCGACCTGACCGGGTGGGAGCGCATCTCGGAAACCGTCTACATGCTCCACACCGGACAAGGCGCGGCGACACTCGGCCTCGTGCTCGGGCTCACGGCGCTCGGCGTGCCGGCGATGGGCGGGACCGGCGTTCTGGTCTGGCTTGCCGGGCGGCGGGGGCGGCCGCGCATCCGGGGCAACCGGCCGGCCGGGCGCGCTGAGACGATCCTGCTCGTCGGCAGCGAGGGCGGCAGCACCTGGGGTTTCGCCGCGACGCTCCACGCCGCTCTGACAAAAGCCGGGCAGAGCGTCCATGTCGGCGCGATGTCGGGATTCGCCCTGGAGCGCTACATGAGGGCCGAGCGGATCATCGTGCTCGCCGCGACCTATGGCGACGGTGCGGCGCCGGCCTCGGCCGAGGGATTCCTCGACCGGCTCAGCGCTGTCGATCCTGCGCCTGACATTCATCTGGCCGTGCTCGGCTTCGGCGACCGCAGCTTTCCGGCCTATTGCGCCTTCGCCAAGGCCGTCGCATCGGCGGCGCAGGCGAAGGGCTGGCCCGAACTCCTGCCTCTCGACACCATCGACCGCCAGTCCCCGCAAGACTTTGTCCGCTGGGGCCGCGCGCTTGGTGAGGCGCTTGGGATCCCCCTCGAATTGTCGCACCAGCCCGTTCTGCCCACGACCGAGACGCTGACCCTCGTCTCGCGACGGGACTACGGCGCCGAGGTGCAGGCCCCGACCGCGATCCTCCGCTTCGCCCTGCCGCGCGTCTCGCTCTGGCAGCGGTTGACCGGTTCCGGGTTCGCCCGGTTCACGGCAGGCGACCTCGTCGGCGTCGTGCCGGAGGGAAGCGCCGTCCCGCGACTCTACTCACTCGCCTCCGCGCGCCGCGACGGTTTCATTGAGATCGTCGTGAAAAAGCATGCCGGCGGCCTCTGTTCGGGCCAGCTCACGGCGCTGGAGCCGGGCGAAACGGTGATCGCCTTTCTCCGCCGCAACCCCGGTTTCCGCCCGGGCCGGAGCCGCGCGCCGCTGATCCTGATCGGCGCGGGGACCGGCATCGGGCCGCTCGCCGGCTTCGTGCGCGGCAACCTGCGCAGCAGGCCGATCCACCTATTCTTCGGCATGCGTCATCCCGACAGCGACTTCTTCTACGGCGAAGACTTGGCGGCTTGGCAGGATGAGGGGCGTCTGACCCGGCTGGTCACGGCCGTCTCGCGCGGGGCGCGTCCCCACTACGTGCAGGACGCGCTGCGGGGCGAGGCCACTCAGGTCGCGGAGTTCATCCGCAACGGGGCGCGCGTGATGGTTTGCGGCGGGCGCGACATGGCCGCGGGCGTGGCCGAGGCGCTGGCCGAGATCCTCGCGCCGGCCGGGCTTTCGCCTGCAACACTGAAGGCGGAGGGACGGTATGTCGAAGATGTCTACTGAGAGCGCGCGCATCGCTCTGAACGGCCCGACGATGGGCACGCGTTGGTCAGCACTGTTCTATGCAGAGCCGAGCGTCGACCCCGACCCGATCCGCGCGGCGCTGCAAGCGGCCGTGGAGGAAGTGGACGGACAGATGTCGACCTGGAACGCGGGCAGCGATCTGATGCGGCTCAACGCGGCGCCGGTGGGCCAATGGGTGCCGGTGCCCGAGCGCCTCCGGCAGGTGCTGAGCCTCGGACTCGAAATCGGGCGCGCCTCGGGCGGGGCCTTTGACATCGGCATGGGGGACGCGGTGATGGCCTGGGGCTTCGGGCCGGAGGCCGCAGCGCCCGACGGCATCCGTGCAGCGATGGAAACCCCGCGCCGCCCGGCGCATGAGGTTCTGGAGTTCGACGGCGACCACATGCGCAAGGTCGCGCCCATCGCGCTGGACCTGAACGGCATCGCCAAGGGCTATGGCGTGGACCGGCTGGCCGAGACACTGCGCGACCACGGTATCGACAACGCCCTTGTCGGAATCGATGGGGAAATGTGCGCGACAGGCCTCCGGCCGGACGGAGAGGCGTGGACCATCGCGGTGGAAGCGCCAGACACGGAGCGCCGGACGCCCCATTCGCTTCTCGCGCTGCAGGACGCTGCCGTGGCGACGTCGGGCGACTACCGCCACTGGGTCGAGGTGCAGGGACGACGCCTGTCGCACACCATGGATCCGAGACGCGGCGCACCGCTGATCGCGTTGCCTGCCTCCGTCACCGTCGTTGCCCGCAGCTGTGCCGAGGCGGATGCCTGGGCGACGGCGCTGATGGTGCTCGGCCGGGAGAGGGGCGCGGCAATCGCAAGAAAACGCGGGCTCGACGCTCTGTTCCTCCTGCGCGATGATGAAGGGAACGCGAGGGGCATGGGAGTCGGACGACTTTTTTGCGAAGAACCAGAGGCAATCGCCTCAGCCGGGGGATCATGAGCCGCATGGAACAGTCCCGTACCGGTCGCTCCAAGACTGCAATCCTGCTGCTGGCCGTGGCAGGCTTGACTGGTGGACTGGCGTTCTGGTTGGCGGGCCAACCCGATATCGCGAACCTCGTCCGGATCGCAGGAGTCGTTCCTGCGCTGGCCGCACTCGTGGTCGAGATCGTCCGAAGCATCGGGCGCGGCGAGGTCGGCCTCGATATCGTTGCCGCGTTATCCATGTCGGCGGCGCTCGTCTTCGGCGAGACGCTGGCCGCGGCGGTCGTCGCGGTGATGTATTCGGGCGGCACCTTCCTCGAAGCCTTCGCCGAGGCCGTGCCCGTCGTTCCATGCAGGACCTTTTGTCCCGCGTGCCCCGGACTGCGACCCGGCACCGCAACGGCGGGCTGGAGGAGGTGCCACTTGACGAACTCGCACCCGGCGATCGCCTGCTGATCCGGCAGGGCGACGTGGTGCCGGTGGATGGCACGGTGGCCTCCGACACGGCCTTCCTCGACACCTCGGCGCTGACCGGCGAGTCCCTCCCGGTGCGGTTGGCGCGCGGGGCCGACGCCATGAGCGGCTCGACCAACGCGGGCGACGCCTTCGACCTGACGGCGGCCCGAGAGGCGAAGGACAGCACCTATGCCGGGATCGTCGGGCTGGTGGAGGAAGCCCAGGGGCTCTGTTGCATATATCCCTTAAGGGATTCATCTCGGGAATCCAGCGTGGTAGCTGGGATGCATGAGCAGACCGACACCCCCAACCTACAGGACCAGGAACTGGCCGGCCTACAATGAAGCGCTCAACCTCCGAGGCTCGCTGACGATCTAGTTCGACCCCGAGATGATCTGGGAGGCCGCGCCGACAAGTCGACGTGGCCGACAGCAGACGTACAGTGATGCTGCCATTCAGACCTGCCTCTCCATGAAGGTGCTGTTCGGCATGGCGTTGCGGCAGACGACCGGGTTCGTCGAAAGCCTGCTACGCTTGGTTGGCCTCGACTGGACGGTGCCTGAATTCAGCACGCTGTCGGGTCGCCAGAAGACCCTAGCCGTGAACATCCCGTATCGCGATTCCAAGGGCCCGCTGCACCTGCTGATCGACAGCACCGGGATCAAGGTCGAGGGCGAAGGCCAGTGGCACGCACGCAAGCACGGAGGCCCCAAACGGCGGGTCTGGCGCAAGATCCACCTGGGGATCGACGAGCAAACGTTGGAGGTTCGGGCCGTCGAGATTACCGGGAGCCAGATCGGAGATGCGCCGGTGCTGCCCGACCTGCTGGACCAGATCCCGCGAGAGGTCGAGATCGGCAGTGTCACCGCAGACGGCGCCTACGATACCCGCAAGTGCCACGAAGCAATCGCTGACCGCGGGGCCCACGCCGTGATCCCGCCTCGCAGAAACGCGAAGCCATGGAAGGCCGTCACCGCCGGCGCCGTGGCGCGCAACGAGGCCCTGCGCGCTGCCAAATACCTCAGCCGCGCGCTCTGGCGACGATGGAGCGGATACCACCGCCGGAGCCGCGTCGAGACGAAGATGCATTGTGTGAAACTGCTGGACCAGCGCCTCATGGCGCGAGACTTCGATCGCCAGATCGCGGAACTCCAGGTCCGCATCGCCGTCCTGAATGGCTACACCGCGCTCGGCATACCCGTCACTGAAGCCGTGGGATAGGTCTGTCCGGGGAAAGGGGAACCGCGGCCATCACCCGATTTGTGCAACAGAGCCAGTAAAACGCCTGACCTCTAGGGGAAATTCTTGTCCAGGTGAATGCATGACGCGCTGTGTTCTGACCATCCTGCTGAGCGTCTTCATTGCTTTTCCCAGTGTCGCACAAGACCTAAAGGGCAGAGCGCATGTTGTTGATGGCGACACTTTGTGGCTCGGCAACATCAAGGTGAGGCTGAACGGCCTCGACGCTCCCGAGCGCGGTCAACCCCGCTACAGGGCAGCAACAAAGGAGCTGGAGCGGCTTGTGGCCGGTCAGATTGTCCTCTGCAAACTGAATGGCGAAAAGAGCTACGACAGATACATCGGCAGTTGCTTTGTCGGTGACACAGATCTTGCGGCAGCTGTCATCGCCAGCGGTAACGCGCTGGATTGTCCGCGGTATTCTGGCGGACGCTACCGGAAGTACGAGACTTCGGACGCAACGCGATTCATCAGGCAGGCAAGTTACTGCTAGTTTGCCAGTGATCTGGTCTAGGCGGCAATGAAATGGGGGAATTGCTCATCCGACTCCACCGGAGACGGCTCCAGTACCCGCGCCGACATCACCTCCGGCCCTTGCGTGCCGTCCAGGATCGCCACCACAACTTCAGGCGCGATCAACGTCAGCCGGTCAAGACCGTCCATCGCGGCTCCTTAGCACCGGTCTTCAGATCCTCGACCGTCGCCCGTTTGCGCCACTTCGCAACCGTCTTGGGGCTGGATCGTCTTGGTTGCGCGTCATGCTTCGACGGGTCGATAGACGCAATCGGCCAGCGTGCCGCGATTGAGGTCAGCAATGAAGCTGGCTTGGGCTTGGGCCAGCCGCGCCTTCAGTCGGCAGGCGGGCAGCAGTGTGCAGGCTTTGCCGCCGGGTAGGAAGCATTCCACCAGCGCCTGATCCGCCTCCAGCAGAGCCACGACATCGCCGAGGCGGATGTCACCGGGCCGCCGTGCAAGTACGGCGCCGCCGCCACCACCGCGGCGGGTCTCAAGATACCCCCCCGCAGAGAGAGCCGAAATCACCTTGGCCAGATGATTGCGCGAGATGCGGAACTCGTTGGCCAGTTCCGCGGTGGTGAAGGGGCGTTCAGGCTCGCCCGCCATCCGCATGAGCACACGCAGCCCGAAATCGGTGAAGGAGGTGAGGCGCAAGGTCGCGGTCCTGATTTGGTATTTGAGTTACGCATTAGGTCGATGATATGCGCAACTCAGATACCAATTCGTCACGGTCGCATCAAGGACCGAAGACCGGACATGTCGTCGAGATCGAACATACGGGTTCTTACACAAGCGCGCACGTCGGTTGGGCGACGCGATGCCCGACAAGGAGGTTTGGATGATCGAAACTGTCGAATCCCTCGCGCCACAGCCGCCGACACCGACGCTGATCGAACACATCCTTGTGCGCTATCATGAAACGCACCGGCGCGAGTTACCTGAACTGATCGCGCTGGCGCAGAAGGTCGAGACCGTCCACGCCAATGACATCGACGCTCCGCATGGGCTGACGCAGGCGCTCGAGGCTATGATCGCGGACCTTGAGGACCACATGCGCAACGAGGAAGCGGTTGTCTTTCCCGCGCTCGATGCCGGGATGTCCGGGCAAGTGGACGAGTCGATTTCCCTCTTGCGCGATGACCACGCCGGACATGAGGCGGCCTTGAACAGGATCGCAGCGATCACGCACGGGTTCCGGCTGCCTTCCCATGCCTGCGGTTCCTGGATCCGGCTCTATGCCGGCCTGGGCAAGCTGGCCGAAGATCTCGACGAGCACAGGTACCTCGAGAACGACGTGCTCTTCCCCCGTTTCGAGCCCGATATTTGAGCGTATCCGGAACATATGCCTCGCCACCTTCCACGGCGCCCGAGGGCGATCCCGCCTCTTTCGAGCGGACGCCGGCCATGCTGACGCTGCGGCCCGTCACCATCGGCGACGCGCTCACCGCTGCGCAGCCGAAGACGATCCATCCGCAACCCCGTGACATGCCGCTCGGCCTGATCTCGACCGGAACCGGAGTGCATGCAGAACGGGAACTCCGGCCATGAGCGTCAGTGCCGGCGCCTCCACCCTTGCACAGAGGCCCGGACAGGCGGCGGTGTCGCGGCTGGCCTGCTTGCTCGTGCAACCGCTCCTGTCCCGTGTCGTCCGCAAGATCGCGCGCAATCACCTGTCGCTCTTCGCGCGGTTGGGGCCGCACCGATCGACCGACTTCCTGATCGACCCGGTGGAACTGCCCTTTGCCCTCCATCTTCGCCCGGACCCGCAGGCGCTCGTCCTCCGCGCCGTGCCGCGCGATGCCGCGCCCCGCGCCGGCGCGGTTATCCGGGGGCGGTTC
Source organism: Maritimibacter sp. 55A14 (assembly GCF_003122205.1). Lineage (GTDB taxonomy): Bacteria > Pseudomonadota > Alphaproteobacteria > Rhodobacterales > Rhodobacteraceae > QEYE01. The sequence continues at coordinate 56,765 of NZ_QEYE01000016.1, read as the reverse complement.
CTGCTGCTGCTGGAACTGCTCGACTCGGAGGAGGATGGCGACGCCGCCTTTTTCTCGCGCGATCTGGAGGTTGCGGGCGATACCGAAGCGGTGGTGCGGCTGCGCAATGCGCTGGACGATGTCGATGGTTCGATCGCCGAGGAGACGGCCGAGATTTTCGGGCCGCCCGGTCGCGCGATCCTGGCAAGGCTGCGGCGAGCCTATCCAAGCGAACCGGAAGGACACCCGTTTCCATGAGCAATCCCGAACTGATCTGCCCAGCCGGAACGCCCGCCGCGCTGCGCACCGCCGTCGATGCGGGCGCCGATGCCGTCTATTGCGGCTTTCAGGACGCCACCAACGCGCGGAATTTTCCGGGGCTGAACTTCACCCCGGACGAGTTGCGCGAGTCGGTCGCCCATGCCCACGCCAAGGGCGCCAAGGTTCTGCTGGCGCTCAACACCTATCCGCCGGCGGGCAAGGTCGATCTCTGGCGGCAGGCGGCCGACATCGGCGCACGCCTGGGCGTCGATGCCTTCATCGTCGCGGATATGGGCGTGGCCGACTACATCGCGCGCAGCCATCCCGGTATCCGCCTGCATCTGTCGGTGCAGGCGGCCGCATCGAGCCCCGAGGCGATTCGCTATTACTGTGAACACTTCGGGGTGAAGCGTGTGGTTCTGCCGCGCATCCTGACGATCCCCGAGATCCGCGAAATCCGGAAAGAGATTCCCTGCGAGATCGAGACCTTCATCTTCGGCAATCACGGGCTGATGGTCGAAGGGCGGTGCAGCCTGACCAACTATCTCACCGGGCAATCCACCAACATGGACGGCGTGTGCTCGCCTGCCTCGGACGTGGAGTATGCGCGCCACGGCGACGGGTCGATGTCCTCGCAACTGGCGGGCTTCACCATCGACTGTTTCGGCCCCGGCGAGAAGGCGGGCTATCCCACGATCTGCAAGGGCCGTTACACCGCCCCGCACAGGTCCGAGGGGTATTATGCCTTCGAAGAACCTGTGAGCCTCAATCTCTCGCGGCTCTTGCCCGACCTGATCGACGCGGGCGTCCATGCCTTCAAGATCGAGGGGCGGCAGCGGTCGAAGAGCTATGTGCGCGGCGTGGTCTCGGCCTTCCGCCGGGCGGTGGACGATATCCGGGCGGGGCGGCAGGCGAACATTGCCGATCTGGTCGCGCTGACCGAGGGGCAGAAACAGACCCAGGGCGCCTTCGAGACGAAGAAATGGCGGTGAGAGAGATGACGAAACTGACCCTTGGCCCGATCACCTATCACTGGTCCGCGGACGCGCGGCGCGATTTCTACGCCCGCGTCGCCGACGAAGCCCCGGTGGATGAGGTCTATCTGGGTGAGGTGATTTGCTCCAAGCGCGCGCCCTTTCACGAGGCCGATCTGCCCGCCACGATCGAGCGGCTGGAGCGCGCCGGCAAGACGGTGATCCTGTCGTCGCTGGCCGAGGTCATGCTGAAACGCGAGCGCAAGGCGACCGGGGATCTGTCGGCGATGGAGAGCCCCGAGATCGAGATCAACAATGCTGCCGGCCTGTTTGCGCGGGGCCGCCGCCCGCATCGCATCGGGCCGTTCATGAACGCCTATAACGAGGCGACCATCGCCTGGATGGCCGGGCAGGGCGCGACGCATGTCTGCCTGCCCGGAGAGATGCCCGCCGCGGCCATTGCAGTGGCCGCGCAGGCGGCGCGGGAACTCGGGCTGGGCGTCGAGGTGCAGGTCTTCGGTCGCGCCTCGCTTGCCGTGTCGGCGCGCTGCTACCACGCCCGCGCCCATGGCCGGACCAAGGACAATTGCCAGTTCATCTGCGCGGACGACCCCGACGGGATGCCGCTGCGCACGACAGACGACCGGCCGATCCTGCGGGTGAACGGCATCCAGACCCAGTCAGAGAGCTATATCGACCTGTTGCCTGAAACGGGGCGGCTGGTGGCCGATGGCGTCACGCATCTTCGGCTGATGCCGCAGTCGGTCGATATGGTGGCTGTGGCGTCAGCATTCCGTAATGTGCTGGACGGTACAATTGGGTTAGGCGAGGCGGAAGTCTCGCTGCGTGACCTTTGTAGGGGGGTACGGTTCAGCAACGGGTTCTATCACGGACAAGCCGGCTATCGACGCATTGCCATGGCTGAAACGGCCTGACCGCGCGAAGGAGACTACCCAACGACGGTCTTGTCAGACGGATGGCACTTGATGCGGGCAGGGCAGTTTCCTAGCGTCCGGCCATAACCGAACGCAGCCCATCTCGCTATTTCCGAACTTGCCCAGAGATTACCAGCCTAGCGGTTATGCTTTACATCCGGTTTCCGCTTTCGCTTCACAATGTCGATGACTTGCAGGATGCGGGTGGCGTCGACGTGAGCCACGAATCCGCGCGGTTCTGGTGCCAATGGTTTGGGCCGACATTCGCAGCGGAGATCTGAAACAAACGCGCGCAGCATCTTCGCGCATACTCGAACCGGCGGTGGCATCTTGACGAGATGTTCGGATGGGTTCTGCGAAGAATCCTACACGCCTTTGTTGCCAATAGCACCGGCGCTGGTCAGGCCTTCCACTACCCGATCCGCCATATCCGCGCAGCGTTTCCCATCAAAGGGAAAGATGGCGTCGAAACCACCCTGAACGCGCCGCTCCAACTCGACCTTCAGCCACTTGCGCGCTCGAAAGAGCCGTGTCTTGACAGTAACAGGATTGAGTTCGAGGTCTCTTGCGATCTCCTTGACCGCCATGCCCTCGGTTTCACGCAAGATAAAGACCAGACGCAACTCCGGCGGCAGACTGGCAACCGACTCTTCGAGCAGCCGCCGCAACTGATGGCGCTCAAGTTGGGCCTCTGCGGTTCCTGGCGCCTGACCCGGAAAGGGCAGAACGGACGTGTGATCGCTTTCGTTCACCGTATCGTACTCCTCTTCAGGACGTTCCCGGCGCAGGCGCGTCAAAGCGTTGTTGATCGCGATCCGCGTTATCCAGGTCGAAAATGCGGACCCGCCTCGGAAACTGTCCAGATTCGTGAACGCCGTGAGGTAGGTTTCCTGGATCACATCCTCGGCTTCGGCATCATTTGAGACGATCCCTCGTGCAACTCGGAAGAGCCGCGGATTATTGCGGCGGATCAGTTCACGCACGGCAGCCTCTGATCTCTCCGCGGCAGCCGCCACAAGTTGCGCTTCGGTCGCACCGGGACCCATCCCTCGAGATTGTGCGTGAGTGGGCGCTTTGGGTGCGGGACTCATTGCGCTTCCCTTTGCAGAATTCGGTCCTTCGCAAGTATATCGTCCACCGACGGAAATCCGGCGAGCACTTCGGGGGCCAGATCGTCACTGTCCGGGACCGCTGCCTCCCAGCCTGGGTCGCCGGGGCGCCCCACGACGATCCGGCCAACCATGCCGGCCATTTCGTGCGGAACGCAGTAGTAATCATAGACACCGGGAACCGTCAGCGTGATCTCGAAACTTTCGTCCGGCAGGAGGAATTCGCTGTCCCACGCTTCAGCGCGCCTGGGAATGCGCCGCTGCCTGTCATAGATGTCCGGATGATATGCGGTCGCGGTATGGCTGTTACCGGGGTCGCGGTTCACGAACCTCAGGATCGTTCCGGGAGGAACTGCAATACCAACGGGCGCGAACCAGACGCGCTCGCCCCGTGCCGTGCCCTGCATTTCGATGGTCTCGACCTGAATCGCCCGCGCCGTGCCAGGCAGACCGAGGGTGGCAAGCATGCCACCCCCCGCCGAGAGAAATTCCCTGCGCGCCAGCATCACTCGGCGAGCCTCGACCTGGCGTCTTCGTCATGGAAAAGCACGACATGGGCATGCGGTTTGTCCACACCGGGATGCCCCGCATTGTAATAGATATCGACGGACGACACGGTGTGGTTCCCAACACCCAGTCCATCGTAGGACGTACCGTTCCGCAAATCTTCGAGCGGCGTCATGTAGACCGTGGCGGAGAGTTTCCCGTCATGGTCGTAGGCGAGGAAGGGGCCGGCTGGAAGCGTGTCGGGATTGACGAAGAGCGTTCCAAGACCGGGGATGAATTCCGGCAGCGGCAGGGCATCGCTGACCTGGATGTAGGGCTCACCCGGAGGTGACATCTGCAAAGCCTCCTCATCATGAGCGAAGGCGCTGCTGGCGGAGAATGCAAGGGCGGCGGCAGCCACGAGGCAAGTTGTTCTCATGTCGATTCCTTTCATGTTCTGGCGATCCCGCACTTGCGGGCACCTGTCTCTTTGATGCGCCAGAACCAAAAAGGTTCGCAGATTTCTACAAGTGCCGGCTTTCCTTGTTCTTGGTCACCACCCCAGTACCTTGTTTTGCACGCGGCCGCTGCAGGTTGGCGGCGTTTCGGGAGGCCACCGGAAAGGTGCTCTTTCCCAGTACCGTGCCTTGTCGGTCCACGGTCAGCCGCAATGCTCGGGCGCCGTGGCGGAAGGTGAGCCGCCAACGGCCTTCATCCTCGCCCTGTCCAGCCTCGCAAAGCGAAGTTATCTGACCATCTCGCATGCGCGTCCTGATCTCCCCGGCGGGCATATCGAATGCCGCGGACAGCAGGTTTGCGTCCACGACGAACTCGTCTCCGTTCCACTCGACATCGCTCATGACTTGTCCCGCCAGTGATCATTCGCCGCAGCGACTGTCGCGAAATGTGTCGCAACGACCTGGCTGGCGGCGATCAAGGCATCGGAGTCCTCGGCATATTCGGGCCGCAACTGGTCCCGGACCTCAGCATCGGGTTGCGTCAGCTTTACCGCCACTCGCGCGAGTTTGACCGCGAGTTCATACCCTTCTTCCGGCGTGTCGGTCTTCAATGTTGACAGCCAGCTTGTCATCTTCGTTTCCTTCCGTTTGTGATGGGGTTTCGGGTGAAATGACCCGCCACGCCGCGCCGACGGGATCGTCGAACTGGTCGTTCCTGAGTGCCCAGAAGAACCCGGCGAGTCCGATCAGGCCAAGGCCGATTGATAGTGGAATGAGTAGCAAAAGGCTCACGTCTGCTCTCCCGAGATCGCCTGGTAGGCATGCCAGGTGCCATGACCGATAACCGGAAAAATGACGATCAGCCCTATCAGTCCGGTGAGAGCAGACAACGCCAGTCCCGCGGTGACGATCACGCCCCAGGCCAGCATCGGCCGCAGGTTCTGGGACGTCATGGCAAGACTCATCCCCATCGCGGTCAGCGCATCCGTTTTTCGCGACACGAGCATCGGAATGGAAAAGACGCTGATCGCGAAGGCGAAGGCTGCGAACAGCCCGCCCACCAGCGTGCCCGTCGCGATCAGCGCCCATCCCTGGGGCGTGGTAAATGCGTTGGTCAGCGCATCCGAAGCCCCCGGGAAGGGTTTCAGGCCAAAGAAGAGCGCATATAGAAGGTCCGCGGCCCTGAGCCAGAAGAGTATGAGAAGCCCAAGCAGTAGCCCGGCATAGGCCAGTTGTGCGCCTGAGGCTGGGCGAAACGCCAGCATATTGGCCAGCGCGACGGAGTCGCCTTCGGCCAGGCGGCGGCTCTTTTCGTATAGGCCGATGGCCAGGAACGGCCCAACGATGAGGAAACCCGATACCGCTGGCAGCGCCAAATAAAGCAAGTGGCTGGCATGGAGCACCCAGAGCACCGCATAGGACACCAGGGTAAGAAACAGCCCGTAGGCCAGGCTGGGCCAGGGCGCAACCCGCACGTCGCGCCAACCGCCGCTCAGCCAGCCTAAGGCGGTCCGCGCGGGCAGGTGGCGGGCGTGGGACGACGCAGCGCGGTCCGGTTTGCGAAGGGTTGGCAGTGGTTCGAGCATCACCGGTCTCCTTTCAGCAGGCCCGCTTGGCCGGTGCCGCGCCAAAGGCTGCGGTGCAGGCAGGTTGCGAGCCGAGCGCGACGGACAGCAGATGCGTGTTGGCGCTGACGAAAACCGCGACGACCAGGAGCGCCGCCGCAATGGCCAACCGTTTCTGCGCGCGCAACGTCATTGGGCCACCTCATTGCTGAGTTCGCTCAACTGCGCGACATAGAGCGCCAGCAGATTGATCTGGGCGTCAGACAGCCGGTCGGCCCAAGAGGGCATGACGCCGTGGCGTCCGTGAGTGATGGTATTCAGCACTGTCTGTTCATCCTGCCCATAGATGACCGATCCGTCGGTCAGCGACGGTGCGCCGGTCTCCAGGCCACCCGACCCGTTTTCGCCGTGGCAGGAGGCGCAGTTGTTGGCAAACAGCGCTGCCGCCGGGCTGTGGCGTTTGACAGGACCGTTCGGCAAATCCGCGACAAGTTGCGCAAGCGCGGATCGGTCGCTCCGCTCCATCCAGTCAAATGCCGGCATCTTGGCAAAGCGCGTGTCCGGGTGATCGGAATTGATGCCAAAACGGATCGTTTCGGCGATTGCCTCAGGATCGCCGCTCCACATCCAGTAGCCATCTGAGAGGACCGGAAAGCCCGGACCGCCCTGCCCCGAAACACCATGGCAGGCGGCGCAATTATCTGCAAACAATCGCTCGGCGGCGGGCAGCGCCGCGGCCATCAGGCCTGTGTCCGATTGCAGCGCCGCAAAATTTTCGCCCGTGAAATGCGACATCCAGTCCTGCCGCCCGGCAGCAAGGTCGCGAAACCCCTTGACCGCCTCGACGCCCTGATCGAGCCCGAGAAGTCCGCGCGTATAGTCGCGCCCCGTTGGCCAAGCGGGTAGCAGGATCCAGGTGATGACGGAATAAAGGAAGGTCAGGACAAGAGCCCAGATTACCAGCTTCGGGAAGGCCGTGTTCAACTCGGTAATTCCACCCCAGTCGTGACCGGTGGTTTCATAGCCGGTGACAGGATCGACCTTGCGATTGCCGGTATGAGGGTCGGCGCCGGGCAGTTCCCTGGGGTCCGTTGATTCAGGCATCGCCGTTCCCCTCGCCGAGGATTGACCGGGCCGCCCGGTCATGCGCCGCGCGGCGCGAGGGACTATAGGCCCGAATGACCGCGATGACGAAAATCCCCATCAGCCAGATCAGACCGACCGTCTTGGATAGATAGACAAGCAGATCATGCGTCATTGGTCGCCCTCCGCCAATATCTCGTAGGGGGCTTCGGTCAGTGTCCCAAGCGACTGGAGATAGGCCACAAGCGCGTCCATCTCGGTCAACCGCGACGGATCACCGTCGAACGCGCGAACCGCCACGTTGTTGCCATAACGCTCCAGAACGCCATCGGCACCGTCACTGTCTGGGCGACTCTGGGCCTGCGCGTCAGCCGCTGCTTCTGAAATCATTGGGGCGTTATAAGGCACACCGACGCGGGCCAAGGTGGCGAGCGAGTCACCCAGTAACTTCGTGTCGAGCGACCGGGTCATCCAGGGATAGGCCGGCATGATCGACGCCGGCACCACGCTGCGCGGGTCGATCAGGTGCTGTACATGCCAGTCATCCGAATATTTGCCCCCCAACCGCGCCAGATCCGGGCCAGTGCGCTTCGACCCCCAAAGCATCGGATGATCGTAGGCGCTTTCCGAGGCCAGCGAATAAGGGCCATAGCGGTCCAGTTCGTCGGCGAGACTGCGGACCATCTGGCTGTGGCAGGCGTAACAGCCCTCACGGATGTAAATCTCCCGCCCAGCCAGTTCCAACGGCGTGTGCGGTCGCAGATCGTCAGGAACGTCGACCGTCTCGTCGATGGTAAAAAGCGGTGCGATCTCGACAATGCCGCCGATTGATGCGGCGACGATGATCGCCGCGACCAGCCCCATCGAGACCTTTTCCAGATTGTAATGCAGTTTCAGCATCGCCTACTCAGCCGGTTGCGGGGCGAGGGGGCGGTCGGCTGCCTCGCCCATTGCCGCGCGCATCGTGGCCCGGCAGTTCCACGCGCAGATCACCGCCCCGGTCAGGAATAATGCGCCGCCGATCGTGCGCAGCAGGTAGTAGGGTGCCATCGCCTCGACCGACTCAACGAAGCTGTAGGACAGCGCGCCGTTCTCGTCATAGGCCCGCCACATCAGCCCTTGCGTGATGCCGGCGTTCCACATTGCCACGACGTAGATGAGCGTGCCCGTGACGGCGAGCCAGAAATGCCATTCGATCGCACGCGGCGACGCCATCGCCTCTCGTCCCGAAAGCTGCGGCACCAGGGTGTAGATCGCACCAAAGACGATCATGGCGACCCATCCCAGCGTTCCCGAGTGCACATGCCCCACCGTCCAGTCCGTATAGTGCGACAGCGAATTGACCGGCCGTATCGCGAGAAAGGAACCCTCGAAGGTCGAGAGGCCATAGAACACCGCCGCTACGAACATGAAACGCAGCGTCGCGTCGTCGCGCACTTTGTGCCAGGCGCCGTTCAGAGTGGCGATGGCATTGCCCGCCGATGCCCAGGACGGCACCAGCAGCATCACCGAGAAGGTCATGCCCAGCGTCTGTGCCCAGTAGGGCAGCGCAGTGTAGTGCAAGTGATGCGAGCCGACCCAGATATAAAAGAAGGTGATGCCCCAGAAACTGACGATCGAGAGACGGTAGGACCAGATCGGCCGCCCCGAGCGCACCGGAAGGAAGTAATAGAGCATCCCCAGAAACCCGGCGGTCAGTAAGAAGGCCACCGCGTTATGGCCATACCACCATTGCACCATCGCATCCTGCACGCCCGACCAGACAGGGAAGCTTTCGGCCGCCGTCCAACGGACCGGCAGGGCGAGATTGTTGACGATATGCAGCATCGCCACCACCAGGATGAAAGCCATGTAGTACCAGTTGGCGACGTAGATATGCGGTTCGTTCCGCCGGGCGAGTGTGCGGATGTAGAGTGTGAAATAGGTTACCCAGACCACAACCAGCCAGAGATCGGCATACCACTCCGCCTCGGCATACTCCTTCGACTGGGTGCTGCCCATCAGATAACCCGTGACTGCCCATAGGCAGAACAGGTTGTAGCCCAGAAGAACGAACCACGGGCTGATGGAATCGGCCAAACGCGCACGCGAGGTGCGTTGTAGGACGTGGAAGGAGGTTGCGATCAACGCGTTGCCGCCGAAACCGAAGATGATGCCCGTCGTGTGCACGGGGCGCAGCCGGCCGAAGCTGGTCCAGGGAACGGCGGGCGTCGCTTCGGGCCAGTAGAGCAGGGCCGCGACCCAGACGCCGAAGCCCATGCCAATCATCGCCCAGACAAGTGTCATCATGATACCGAACCGTGTCGGAGCATCGTAGTAACGGGTCATCCGAGCTTTGGGTGGTTCCGGATCGTAGATCGCACTGCCGAGAATAAAGACCAGCCCGAGCCCGAGCGCCAGCGCCATAAAGCCGTGCGCGGCCATCACGCCATGCCGCGCAGCGGCAGCCATTGTCAGTCCCAGCAGGATCAGCAGGACCGACAACAACAAACCGATCTGACGCTCGGAGATGCTCAGTGTGCTGGTCATCGTACTTCGCCTATGCCAATCATGCCGCTGACCGCACCGGCAAGGCGATATCCGCGAGCGTAGAACGGTTCAGGTCCTCCAGAAAACGTGTCTCGGCCTGGCGCAGACGGGCTTTCAGGCGACAGCAACCGTCAATCGTGCACTCGCCACCGTCTGGCCCGAAACACTCGACCAGCGCCTGACCCTGTTCAAGTAGCCGCACTACGTCGCCAAGCCGGATGTTTTCGGGGGCCTTGCACAATGTGGCGCCGCCGCCGCCGCCTCTCCGGGTCTCGACGAACTCACCGCGCGCGAGTTGCTGCATGATTTTCGTCAGATGGTTGCGGGACAGACCGAATTCATCGGCTAGATCGGCGGTCGAGAAGGCCCGTTCCGGCGCGCTTGCCATGCGCATCAGCATGCGCAGACCATAGTCCGTGAAAGATGTTAGACGCATGGGACCTCGTTAAGGATTAAATTGGTATTTACAATACCTATTAACAGATGTAAGCGTGAAATCAAGTCCAAAGCGTCGGAGTGCCCATGTCATCTGTCGAGTTCAGGATCGTCTCCGCCCGACCGGTAATGACGGCCGATCTCATGGCGCGGACGGGACTGAACGAAGAAATATTGACCAATCTCGTGCATTCTTTCTATGAAAAGGTGCGCACGGATGCCGTTCTCGGCCCGGTCTTCGACACGCGGATTGCCGATTGGGGACCGCATCTGGAACGCATGGTGTCGTTCTGGTCCTCGGTCGCGCTCATGACCGGCCGCTATCACGGGGCGCCCGTGCCGGCCCACACCCCGCTTCCGATCAATGCCGCCCATTTTGACCGCTGGCTCGCGCTCTTCCGTGAGACCGCGCATGAGGTTTGCACGCCCGCCGGTGCTGCGCATGTGATCGAGCGCGCCGAACGGATTGCGCGCTCCCTGAACATGGCGGTCGCGCAAGCGCAGGATGTGCCGGACGCCGTTCCACTTATCCGCCGATGAAAGGATGCCCTGATGACCGAAAACGTTCCCATCCACGATCTCGCCGAACTCACGCGTTTCATCGAAACCCGCTATCATGCGCACCATCGCGAGCAGTTGCCGCCACTGGTCGATCTGGCTGAGAAGGTCGAAACCGTTCATTTCGGCGACAAGGATGTCCCCGAGGGTCTTTCCGATCTTCTGCGGCGCATAATCGGCGAGATGGAAGCGCATATGAAGAAGGAGGAGTTGATCCTCTTTCCCGCCATCCGCATCGGAGGCATGCCCGGCATCGAAAACCCGATCGCGGTCATGCGGGCCGATCATGACGACCACGTCCAGGAAGTTGCCGAGATCCGCCGCCTGACCCACGATCTCGCACTACCTGATGGTGCCTGCCGCACATGGGCCGTACTTTATGCCGGTCTCGCCGAGTTCATTTCCGACCTCGAGGAGCATATCCGGCTTGAGAACGACGTGTTGTTTCCTCAATTCGAGACCCAAGGGGCACGTCATGTCTGATCTGCATCTTCCGAAGCCGACCAGGAATCTTGTTGACCGACGTCATGCCTTGGCACCGGACACTGAAGACGTGTTCCGCGCGTTCTCGAAAGCGGTTTTTGCCGAAGGCGCCCTCGATACGCGCACCAAGCAGCTTATCGCCCTGGCGGTTGCGCATGTGACCCAATGCCCGTGGTGCATCGAAGGCCATGTAAAAGCGGCCCGGCGCGAGGGCGCCTCCGGCGAGCAGATCATGGAGGCGATCTGGGTTGCTGCGGAAATGCGCGCCGGCGCGGCCTGGGCGCATTCGCTTAAAGCAGTTGACCTGATCTGCAACGCGGACAAATGGGACAGCTGATGCCGGCAAGACCGCCCGTTCCCGACACCCCCGCCGAGCGCGTCCGCATCAAGCGGGTCTATCGGGCGGCGCGTGTCTCGGACGGCAAGCGGATTCTTGTCGATCGTCTCTGGCCGCGTGGTGTGGCGAAGGATCGCGCCCGGCTCTTCAGCTGGTGCAAGGAGATCGCGCCGAGCAACGATCTGCGGCGCTGGTTCCATAGCCATCCGGATCGGTGGCTGGAATTCAACACGCGCTATCAGGCGGAGCTTGCCGCTAGGGACGATTTGGTCAGGGAACTTGCTGGATATGTACGGGAAGGCGTCGTCACGCTGCTCTACAGTTCGAAGGACGAGGAGCACAACAACGCCATCGTACTGCGGGATTACCTGCGCCGAAGGTTTGAACTGGAGGGGGGCGGACATGACAAAACGACAGCCTGAGGTTTCACTTCACACGCCGCTTTGCGATCTGCTGGGATGCGAGGTGCCCGTTCTGCTTGCCGGGATGGGCGGCGTTTCCCGCTGGGAACTGGCAGCCGCCGTAACCAATGCGGGTGGCTACGGGATACTGGGTATGGTGCGCGAAGACCCGAGCCCGATTGCCGAGGAAGTCACCGCGATGCAGGTCGCAACCGATCGGCCCTTCGCCGTCAACCTCATTCCGGCGGCAACGGAGCCAGGGCTGCTCGATGCCCAGATCGCATGCTGCCTCGATCTTGGCGTATCGGCCTTCTCGTTCTTCTGGGACGTCATGCCGGGTGTCGTCGCGCGCGTGAAACAGGCAGGTTGCCTTGTCCTGCACCAGGTTGGCACGGTCGAGGCGGCGCGAATCGCCGAAGATGCCGGGGCGGATGTGATCATCGCGCAGGGCGTCGAGGCGGGTGGCCATGTGCACGGACGCAGCCGGACCTTTGCTCTGACCGAAGCGATCCTTGCGCAAACAGATCTGCCTGTCGTCGCTTCGGGCGGGATCCCGGACGGCGCGGGCCTTGCCGCTGCGCTGACAATCGGGGCCAGCGGTGTGCAATGCGGGACGGCTTTTCTGGCTACCGAAGAATCCTTCGCTCATCCCTATCACAAGGCCCGCATCGCCGCGGCGAGCGGAAAGGATACGGTCCTGACCGATGTCTTCGTCCTGAACTGGCCCAAGGGTGCGGCGGTGCGGGTGATTGGAAACAGCGTGACCGATGCGCTGAACGGCCATTATCTGGGACACGACCCCGACGCCTTGCCGCGCGAGACCATCGCCTGTGACGACGATCAACCGCGCCTGCGGTTCAGCACGGACTCGCCTTTGCGGAACACGACCGGCGATCTCGAGGCCATGGCGCTCTATGCCGGTCAGGGTGTTGGCACAATCTGCGATATCGTCCCAGGCGCCACGCGCGTTGCGGATATGGTCGCGCAAGCGGAACGTATTCTGGGTGCCGTGGGCTCGAACAACTCCGAGGTAGCGACATGAGCGATGACTTCAAAAACTTCCGCTGCAAGAGCGGGTTTTCCTCGCCGCCGTGCTACGCAGCAGACGTCGCGCCGAATTATTTCGATCCACTGGCCACAGATCCCGAGCAGGCCCGCGACGTCGCGCGCTGGCGCAGGGCCGAACGGACCCGGCTCCGCGCCGAACGGCAGGCAATGCAAGTGGCAGACCGGCAGGCCGCGGGCGCGGCGCTGATAAATCATCTTTGGGTCGTCTTGGAGGAGCGTTTTGGCGGTGCCCGTGGCCAGGTCTTTTCCGCCTATTGGCCGATCAAGGGCGAACCCGACCTGCGCCCGCTGATGACCGAGCTTCACAAGGCCGGCGTCACCGTCGCCCTGCCTCTGGTGGAGACCAAAGCCGCGCCCCTCACATTCCGCCGTTGGACGCCTGAGACGAAGATGGTACGCGGGGACTGGAACATCCCCGTGCCGCCACCCGACGCACCCAAACTGTCGCCCAACATCGCGCTCGCGCCGCTGGTCGGCTGGTCCGCCGAAGGCTACCGGCTCGGCTATGGCGGGGGCTATTTTGACCGCACGCTGGCGGCACTGAAACCACGCCCCTTCGTGATCGGGATCGGCTTCAACGCCGCCCACATCGCGACCATCTTCCCGCAACCTCATGACATCCCCCTCGACCTCATCGTGACCGAGGCCGGGGTGCGGTCCGAACGGACGAAAGAATGACCACCACCGCAGAACAGATGCGCGCGTGGCGCGGACCGGCGATCCTGAGTTTCGGGTTCCGCCCCTTCTTCCTCGGTGCCGGGGTCTGGGCGGCACTCGCGATGGCGGTCTGGATACCCATGCTTTCGGGAGCCGTCGAATTGCCGACACGCTTCGATCCTGTCAACTGGCACTCTCACGAATTCCTCTTCGGCTATCTTACCGCCGTTATCGCGGGCTTTCTCCTGACGGCTGTTCCCAACTGGACCGGGCAGTTGCCGATCGTCGGCTGGTCGCTTGGCGGGCTGTTTGCGCTCTGGATCGGTGGGCGGGTGGCGGTCACCTTCTCGGCCGGCCTGCCGCCCCTTGCCGTGGCGCTCGCCGATCTCGCCATGCCGGTGGCGCTGACCGGTGCCCTCGCGCGCGAGATCATCGTTGGGAAGAACTGGCGCAACCTGATCGTGCTCGCCATGCTTACCGTCTTCACGGTCGCCAATGCGATCTTTCACTGGGAAGCAGCGCAGGGCATTTATGCCGCCCAAGGCTATGGCCTGAGAACCGGTCTTGGCGCGGCGATGATGATGATTGCTGTGATAGGCGGGCGGATCATTCCCTCATTCACTCGAAACTGGCTGGTGCGTCAGGGGCCGGGCCGTCTGCCGGTTCCACCGATGCAGCGCTTCGACAAGGTCGCGCTGCTTGTGTTGCTCGTCGCGCTCGTCTTCTGGATCGCGGCACCCTTCGCGCCGCTGACGGCGGCATTTCTTTTTGTGGCCGGAGGGGGGCAATTCCTCCGGCTGTCCCGTTGGGCAGGCCAACGCATTCTGGCCGAACCGCTTCTATGGGTGCTGCATCTGGGCTTCATTTTCTTGCCGATTGGGGCCTTTGCGCTCGCGACCGCGATCCTTGTCCCGGGCGTCTTTGGTGGCGCTTCGGCACAGCATCTGTGGATGGCCGGCGCAGTCGGCACGACGACCATGGCGGTTATGACGCGCGCCACGCTGGGTCATACCGGTCAGACGCTTAGCGCATGCCGCGGCACCGTCACGCTCTATCTCGCGCTGCTCCTGTCGACCACCGTCCGGCTGGCAGCCGGGCTCTGGCCGGACCAGGCAGGGCTGCTTTACACGCTATCTGGCCTCGCCTGGATCTTCGCCTTTGGCGGCTTCGCGGCTCTCTACGGCCCCGCCCTTTTGCGTCAACGCATAAGGAACTGATCCGGATGGCATGAACCTTTCTTCCGGAGTTTTGAACTGGGGTCGCTAATCCTACACGAACCCGCGGGCGCGTCGAGTTTCGGCCATCCGCGGCCAAGTCTTGGGCAGACCGGGAAGCGAAAGGAATTCCGCCAGCGCCGCGCGGTCGATCGTGTCGCGGTACAACCAGGCGCATTCATATGCGGGTGCATATAAACCTAGTGTCACGCCCAACTCAACTAAGATGACCCGTATATTCCCTTGAGCCCGCGCCGAAACCATAGATACTTTTGAGGTGCAATTTTGCGCGAGCAGAGTCGAGCAATTTGATGAACCCAGATCTATCTGCTGCGGTGGACCGTTGTCCTGTCCTATCTCGCATTGGCCTGATTGGCCGAAGCAAACTGGTCCCTCATGCCAGAATTGTCGAATACGAGCGCGGACGAACACTCTATTCGCACGAAATGCCCGCCGACAGGTGTTTCGTGATCCTGACTGGATGGGTCAAACTCTATCGTGTCCGGCACTCCGGGGACGAGGCGGTGATCCGGATGCAGAGGCAAGGGGAAACCCTTGGGGTCGACGAAGGAATGCGCAATGGGCGATATCGCCATCACGCCAGCGCAGTCTCGCCAAGCAAGGTGCTTGTCTTTCCGGCGCAAATAATGCGCGAAACGCTTGAAGCGGACCCCGAGTTTGGTAAGGCGCTCCTCCATCACCTATTCGATGTCAACGATCAGTTGTATGATCAGATCGAGGCACTTAAATCCCGGAAGGCTATCGAGCGGCTCGCAAATTTCCTGCAGACTCATGCGCGGACACGGAAGGGCAAAACGTTTGTCACGCTTCCATATGACAAGACGACTTTGGCCGCGTATCTCGGGATGCAGCCTGAGAGCCTCTCACGCGCATTGGCACAGCTGTCCGAGTATGGTGTGCGAGTTACGCGCGATCGAATGGAGATAACTGACATTAATGCGCTTCTTGCCCTAACGCACTACGGTAAGGATGGCGTGGGAGTAACCTGACACAGGATTTCCCCTCGGAGAATACGGAGAGGTGGTTCGGTTTGTTCGAACAGTATCGAGCCGTTTGGTAGGTGGATTCCCCGACCGGTTATGCCGCGACCGAGATTGACCGGGGCGTATTGAGATATGCTTGATCCGGCGTCTGCCCGTCCAGCGATGAATACGGTCTCCTTGTGTTGTAGAACGCAAGATACCGGCCGGGACTTTCGCGGGCGGCAGTCACGCTGTCATAGGCGCACAGGTAGGCTTCCTCATATTGGATGGTCCGTCACAGGTGCTCGACAAAGACGTAATAACGCCAAGTCCCCTTGGCATCCATGCTGATCTGGTTCTCGGTGCACTTTAGCGCCGTTATTAAGTCTATGGACGTCAACTGGTTGCCTTGGTCGGCAATTATCGTCGCGCACTCAGCCCGCCCACAATCCGACATTCGCCCCAAGGCTTTCATTCAATCCGAAGGCGCCTCACTGAATCGTTCCAGCGCGTTCATGTCCACGACGCGAATTCGCGTGCGTTCGACTTCGATCGCACCGGCTTTCTCCAACTTTTTCAAGGCTCTCTGGACGACCTCGCGTACTGATCCAATCATTGTCGCAATCTCTTGCTGTGTGATTCTGGCGCAGGCATCTGGTGCGCCTTCGACCATGTCCTCATGCTGACCCACGCAGCCAAGGAGCAGCCGTGCAACCCGTGCAGTGATGTCTCGCATCGCCAGAGCTTCGACCATATGAGCGAGTGCGCGCTGACGCGTTGCCATGAGGCGGGTTGCTGCTAAGGGGACCTCTGGGTGCTGTCGGAACAGGACTCGGAGTGTGGCGCTCGGTATCAGACCGACCGTAACCGGACCGAGAGCCATTGCACTCTCGGCGCTGAGCCCCTCGTCAAGCGCCGCCGCGTCGTTGAATGTTCGTCCTGGTCCCACGACTCTTAGGACCTGTTCGCGCCCGTCCGGCGTTGAGCGATATACTCGCACATGTCCGCTGATTACGAATGAAAGCCCTTCACAGGCCAAACCCTCGATTAGGATTGCCTCTCCCGGAGAATAGCTGCGCGCCCGTACCCGCCGCGTAAGATTAACCAAAGCAGTGTCGTCCAGATTGTCAAAGTAGGGGACCTTCCGAACGATGTCACCAATGGCATTCAGATTCACCATGTGCCTCCTCCATGCGATTGTGAAAGTAATAGACAAAGCTTCCGGTCGCCTTGTCCTGCATCAACTTCTGGTGCCGGATCGACAACTTGTCGGCGTGTCTGACGTCAGCGCCATGCGCTAACCACGGTCCGGGTCACTGAGCTCTTCTGGTCAACCAAATCGAAAAAAATTCCTTATGCGACCTAAGTCGCAGAAACATCGCGTAGCTGTCGTCATCTTGAACAGCAGGCCGGAAACTGATCCGGCAATAACGATGGAGAACCAAGATGAAGACGATGCTCATTGTTGCTGCCCTCATGAGTGGGCTCTTTCTAATTGCCCCCAAGGCGCAAGCCCATTGCGATTCCCTCGGGGGTCCCGTGGCAACTGCCGCCGGAAACTCCCTGCAAACCGGAAACGTCAATTTGGTTTTGCGGTATGTTCCGGTGACAGCAGAAGCAGAGGTGCAAGCGGCTTTCGCGAAATCACGTGCAGTGCGCGCTAAGGGTGGTGTAGCACAGGAACTGGCCGATCGCTTCTTTATAGAGACGGCGGTCCGTCTGCATCGTGACGGCGAAGGGGCCCCATACACCGGGCTGAAAACCGCGGATATGGATTTCGGCCCCGCAATTCCGGCCGCCGAGCGGGCACTCGAGTCCGGTGCGACGGATGCGCTGGAAGAGTTGCTCGTCGAGGAGGTGCGTCACGCGATTCAGGAAAAGTTTCACTTGGTAAAGGCATCCCAGATGGCAGCCGGGAAACCGGAAACGTATGAAGAGGTGGCCGCTGCCCGTGCGCGGGCGAGCGCCGAACTGGAGTTTGTTGGTTTTGTAGAGGAGATATTTCTCTCGACCAAGGCCTCACACATCATGCCGAATAAACCGGATTAGCCGAGCCCATTTCCGTCTATCGTGGCGGGCCCGCTTATTTCTGGACGCAGTGTTATTACTCTCCGATATGCGCCAGCGCAGAAGAGCGCTGGCGCCATTGCTTGAACAGCCAACTGCATCCACAGCACCCGATCTATCTTTATCTGCTGAGGAAGATGGTGATCGACCGGCCGAACGAAGTTTGGTATGCGGACATCACCTTCATCCCAATTGAACGCGGCTTTCTGTATCTGGTGGCGTTCATGGATTGGGCCACAAGGAAAGTGCTGAGCTAGTGTTCGCCACCTGACGGAAGATTCCCGTTCCGGTTCAGATGTGTCATGCTCTGGACATGAGACGTGATGACATCTGCTTGTACCTGAACCCCGGTGACCGTGCGCGGCTCGAAGCCCTGGTCACTGACCGCAACACCCCACGCAAGCTCGTCTGGCGGGCCGAGATCGTTCTGGCGACGGCGGACGGCCATGGCACCAACGAGATCATGCGGCGTGCGACAACGTCGAAGCCCACGGTCTGGCGTTGGCAGGAGCGGTATCTCGACGAGGGCCTGGACGGGCTGAAACGCGACAAGACCCGGCCGTCGCGGGTGCCGCCGCTGGCCCGGGAAACGCGTCTGAAGGTGATCGCCAGGACCGTGCAGGAGACGCCGCCCAATGCCACGCACTGGAGCCGCTCCGCGATGGCCGAGGCCGTGGGCATCTCGCCGTCGAGCGTGGGGCGCATCTGGGCCGAGGCGGGGTTGAAGCCGCATCTGACGCGCGGGTTCAAGGTCTCGAACGATCCGATGTTCGAGGAGAAGGTCTCCGATATCGTCGGGCTCTACCTCGATCCGCCAGAGCGGGCCGTGGTGCTGTGCGTCGATGAGAAGTCGCAAATTCAGGCGCTTGACCGGTCCCAGCCGGGATTGCCGCTCAAGAAGGGTCGCGCGGCCACCATGACCCACGATTACAAGCGCCACGGCACGACCACGCTGTTCGCCGCGCTCGACGTCAAGTCCGGGCTGGTCATCGGAGAATGTCTGCCGCGCCACCGGGCCAAGGAGTTCCTTACCTTCCTGCGCCGCATAGACCGGGCCGTCAGAAATCCTCGCGACGTGCACCTGGTTCTCGACAACTACGCCACGCACAAGACGCCCGACGTCAAAACCTGGCTGGAAAAACACCCACGCTTCAAGCTGCACTTCACGCCAACCAGTGCGTCGTGGCTGAACCTCGTCGAGCGCTTCTTCGC
Organism: Maritimibacter sp. 55A14; assembly: GCF_003122205.1. Taxonomy (GTDB): domain Bacteria; phylum Pseudomonadota; class Alphaproteobacteria; order Rhodobacterales; family Rhodobacteraceae; genus QEYE01. The sequence goes on along the minus strand of NZ_QEYE01000016.1, from coordinate 37,971 downwards.
CGAGATCACGTCCAGGCGCATCCGTCGCGGCAGCTACTCCAGCGTCGATGACTTGGAGGCCACCATCTACGACTACCTGCTGCAGCATAACGCGAAACCGAAGCCCTTAATCTGGACCAAGACTGCCGACGATATTCTCACGCGCGAACGCCGCGCGCTGGACAAACTCGACGAAATCCGGGGAAACAGGTAGCAAGCGTCAGACTCAGAACACTAGCGACTATCCAACACGATGCATGCCAACTTCCGTGTCGAGGCGCTGAGAGACGCCATCACCAAGTTTAGCTCGCTCGAGATCGTGAACACCGACCTAGGCAGCCAGATCATCGGATCAGCTTGGATCACGATGCTGGCCGACGCCAGTGTGCGGATGCCTGAAGGTCTTCTTGTCCGCATGCGCTCTCGCTGCCGCCGTCCTGTTCTGGTTATGAACCCTGACCCTGAAGTGAAATCTCCTTACAAGTCAGTTTTTGCTCCCATTCCTTAGCGGAGAGGGCGGGAAGGAGCCGCCAAGGCTGATTGCTCTGGGATTACCCTTCTCACGGGTTCTTCGAAATCGGGCGGAATGTGCTCACCTAACCAGGCTCATAGACCGGCGAAATAGCGCGAGGCTCGCAGCAAAGAAGGCCAACCCCAGCCCGCCCATGAGCGCCAGCTGCACCCAGACGGTGTCCACTCCCGCGCCGCGGAACACTACCGCCTTGGCGAAGGTCAGAAAATGACGTGACGGCAACGCCATTGTCATCTTCTGAGTGATGTCGGGCTGGCTTTCGATCGCGCCCATTCCGCCGGAGAGCATGATGATCGGGATGATCACCATGATGACCAGCAGCGCGAACTGCGCCATGCTGCGTGCCATTGTACCCAGGAACATGCCGATGGCCGCCGCGGCCGCAAGATAGACCGCGGTGCCGGCCAGGAGGAGCGCCAACGACCCCTGCATCGGCACTTGAAGCAATCCCTGAACCACGAAAAGAAGCGATAGCGTAAACGCTGCAAGCACAACGACCACATTGGCCAGCACTTTCGAAAGCGCGATCTCCCACGGTGTCAGCGGCATCACCATGAGATGCTCGATCGTGCCTTGCTCGCGTTCGCGCAGCATTGCCGCACCGGTCAGCACGATGGTCAGCAGCGACAGCTGGTTCAAAAGCGATGAAACGGATTTGAACCAGATCGGATCACCGTTCGGATTGAAGGCCCGGCGCAGTTCCAGCGCTACGGCGGGGTCGGGCGCGTCAGGATTGCCGGTCAGGAAGGTGCGCGTTTCCGAGACCATAATATTGGAGATGTAGTCGGTTCCAAGTTGCGCTTGGCTGACGGCAGTCGCGTCGACCTGAAGTTGGGCCGTGGGCATCAGTCCAGAGATCACATCGGCCTCGAAACCCGGTGGGAAGCCGAGGGTAAACATGATCCGGCCCCTGTCCATCGCCGCCGCGGCCTCGTCGGCACCAAACATAAGCGGCGGCTGGAACCAGGGCGGGTCGAGCGCATCCGCGATCTGCCGGGTGAGAGTGGAGCCATCCTCGTCGACGATGGCGATGGCGGCATTGTAAACCGTGTCGCCGGCCCCGCTTGCTTCGAGGATCACGGCGACGATGAACGACCACAGGATCAGCACAACCATCACGGGATCGCCCAGGACGCTCTTCAACTCCTTTCCGGCAAGCCAGAAGATATTGGAAAGGCAGCGCATCGCTACCTCTCCTGCTTCTTCAGAAGAAGGATTGCGAGTGCGGTCAGAACAGGTCCGAAAGAGGCAAGGCGCAAGAGGTGGCTGGAGAGGTCCGACAGGCCCAGCCCCTTGGTGAAGGTGCCAACGCTCAGCTCCATGTACCATGTCGTGGGCCAGAATGTGCCGAGGATGCGCGCAGGTCCTTCCAGCGAAGAGACCGGCGTAATCATGCCCGAGAACTGCAGCGTCGGCATCACGGACAGGATCGCCGCTGCGAAAACGGCGGTGACCTGTGTGCTCGCCATCATTGAAACCAGAAGGCCATAGCCCGTGGCGGCGACGGAATAAAGCAACGCGCCCATGACCAGGGCCGCCGGGCTGCCCTTGAGCGGCACGTCCAGAACCGTGACCACCAGTACTGTCAGGATCACGAAGTTCAGAAGCGTGATGGCGACATAGACAAGTTGTTTCCCGATCAGGAATTCGGCGCGGCTGGTGGGGGTGACATAGAAATTTGTGATCGTTCCGATCTCCTTTTCCCGCGCCACGCTCACTGCCATCAGGACTGCCGGGAAGAGCAGCAGCAGAAGTGGTGGGATCGAGGGGCCGACGGCGGGCAGGCTCTCCATCGCCGGATTGTAGTGAAACCGCGGCTCCAATTGCGCGGGCAAGGCCTGGTTCGGTCCGGCCGAAGCACCAAGTCCGGTCAGAGCCAGCGCCGACTGCGCGCCCGTGGTCAGAATATGGGAATGCGCGCCTTCGACATAGCTTTCCACCGTTCCCGCGCGGCTGGTGTCAGTGCCATCGATCAGCGCAGCGATCTCGGCTGTCTTACCACGCCGCACCGACCGGCCAAAACCGGGCGGGATCTGGAGAGCCAACGCAAGCTCTCCGCTGGCCGTGCGACGTTCGAGTTCCTCCGCGCTGCCGATAGCGGGGCGTTGGAGGAACCACTCGGATTGCTCGAACCCCGACAGGTAGGCGCGGCTCTCCGGGCTATTGTCCTGATCGAAGGCGGCGAAGGGAATTTCGCGAACCTCCTGCGAGATCCCGAATGACATGATCAAAAGCAGCACCGCGCTTCCGACGAACGAAAAGACAAGCCGCACCGGGTCGCGGCGGACCTGCATCGCTTCGCGTGTCGTGAAGGCGAAAAGCCGCCCGAGACTGAAACGGGAGGCGGGGTACGTCGTGAGTGGCGTTGTTTCGGCCGTCAGCATGGCATCGCCATAGGATATTTCGGGCGGCATCGCGTCCAGCATGTGGCCGACGAAGGCATCCTCGAGCGTTTCAGCACCACGGTCTTCGATGATCTTCTGCGGTGCGCCCGTCACCAAAACCTTGCCGGCATGCATCAGCGAGATTCGGTCGCAGCGCATCCCCTCATCCATGAAATGCGTCGAGATGAAGATCGTCACCCCGTCCTTGCGCGCGAGATCGAGCAGCATGTCCCAGAACGCATCGCGCGCCTGCGGGTCGACGCCCGAAGTTGGCTCGTCGAGGATCAGGATGTCGGGTGCGTGGATGACCGCCACGGCCAGCGACAGACGCTGGCGGACCCCGAGCGGCAGTGCGGCGGCGACTTGATCGAGGTAAGGATCAAGCCCGAAACGAGGCACCAGATCGGCCATGCTTTCTTTGGTCAGGTCAGGACCAAGATGAAAGAGGCGGGCATGCAGCAGGAGATTCTCGTGAACCGTCAACTCGCTGTAGAGCGAAAAGGATTGCGACATGAACCCGACCCGGCGGCGGGACTCGAGGTTCTGCGCATCGACAGGCCGGCCGAAGATCCACGCCTCTCCTTCGGTGGCGGGTAAGAGCCCGGTCAACATCTTCATCGTCGTGGTCTTGCCGCAGCCGTTCGAGCCAAGAAAGCCGAATATCTCGCCGCGCCGGATCTCGAAGCTGACTGCATCGACGGCGGTGAAGCTGTCGAAGCGCTTGGTCAGGCCGCTTGCCCGGATCGCGGGAGGCTCATCGGTGGCGGTGTTGGTCTTGGCCTGTGGGACATGCGCTTCATTCTGCTCCGACACATTGCCGCCCAGCAGCGCGACATAGGCGGAGCCGACAGTGGCGGTTCCGGTTTGCGCCATCATGTCGCTTGGGCTCGCTTCGGCCAGCACCCTGCCATCGTTCATGGCGATCAGATGTTCGAATTCCTCGGCTTCCTCCATGTAAGCGGTCGAGACCAGAATGCTCATCTCCGGGCGGTCCCTGCGGATCGCGGCGATCAGGTCCCAGAACTGGCGCCGCGACAGTGGATCGACACCGGTCGTCGGCTCATCGAGCAACAGGAAATCGGGATCGTGAATCAGTGCGGCGCACAGTCCCAACTTCTGCTTCATGCCGCCTGAGAGCTTTCCCGCCGGGCGGTCGAGAAACGGCGCGAGACCGGTCGCGCGTGTCAGGCGGTCGATGCGCGTGGCACGCTCGGTCCGGCCCTGGCCGAAGAGCTTGCCGAAGAATTCGAGATTCTCACGGATGCTCAGGTCGTGATAGAGGTTCTTGCCCAGACCTTGCGGCATGAAGGCGATGCGCCGTCCCATCTCTGTACGTATACGGGCTCGGGATATGTCACCGCTCAGCGTCTCGATACGACCGGTCTGTAGCCGCTTGGCCCCCGCAATGAGCCCCATCAAAGTCGATTTGCCCACGCCGTCCGGCCCGATTAGTCCCACCATGTACCCCATCGGGATGCTCAGCGTCACCTCGCCCAGGGCGGTGACCTTTCCGTAGCGATGGCTCACTGTCTCGAGAGAAGCGACGGGGCCGAGGGTCTCCGGGCCGGTCACTGCCCGGTCCCGGCGTTGGTTTCGCCGTCAACCGTCATAGGCGCGGGCAGGACCGCTACCACGGGCGGCGTCAGCCCTTCGGGCCAATCTGGTACGCCACCATCGGGCTTGACCAAACGCACCCAGGCAACACCGCGCACTCCGGTCTTGACTTGGGCGAGGCGGGCTTCGACCAACTGCTGTGGAATGCGGACGCGGACCCGGAACATCAGGCTTTCGCGTTCTTCGATGGTTTCGACCTGCTTGGGCGTGAACTGCGCTTGGGGCGCAACAAAGCTCACCGTGGCGGGGAGGGCGACATTAGGCATGACATCAACGACGATGCGCGCCTCGTCACCCAGCCTGACGCGCGGCGCCGCAGTCGCCGGTAGGAAGAATTCCATGTAGACATTGCCGAGGCTCACGAGCGTCAGCACCTTGCCGCCGCCGCCTAGAACCTCGCCGGGCTGGGCCAGACGGTAGAGGATGCGACCCGCCCCGGATGCGTGGAGCGTGCTGTCGTCAATCCGCGCTTCTGTCTCGCGGAGGCTCGCCATCTCCGCGTCGACTGCACTTTCTTTGGCGCGGGTTTCTGCCTGTGCGGCGGCGAGGCTCGCCTCAGCAACCTGCGCTTCGGCGTGACGAATGTCGTAGTTTGCTCGCGAGATGACATCGCGCCCGCTCAACTCTTCGGCGCGGTCGAGTTCACTTTGCGCGAGTGCGAGGCTGGCCTCAGCCTTGGTCACGCCCGCCTGGGCCACGGCCACCGCGGCCTTTGCGCTAGCCACCGCCGCCTGCGCGCGCGCCTTTTGTGCTTCAAGTTCGGAGGTGTCCATGACGGCAAGAACGTCGCCTGCTGCGACTAGATCACCCTCCTGCACCGCAATTGTGGCCACACGTCCCGATAGACGGGTCGAAACATCGATAAGATCGGCTTCGACCCGACCGTTGCCCCGCGCGAACCCCTCGGGCGGTAATGCGCTCGGCGCGAGGAAAACCGTCCACAAAGCATAACCCACAAATGCTGCAAGCACGGCGAGCACAAGAGCGATGGAGATTTTGCGTGACATCCCTATTTGGCTCCCTTCATGTCGTGCCCTCGGACATGCACCGGCTCATCTGGAGGTTGACCGCCATAGAAATTCTTCAGGATCGACACGGCCTGATCTGCTGTTTCGACAAAACGGAAGAGGTCACGATCCTGCGAAGCGATCATTCCTTCGGTCACGAGGAAATCCCGGCGCCCTTCCCGTTGAAATTGCCGCGAGACGAATTCGGAAAAGCGCCGTGCCTCCACATAGTAGCGCGCCCAATGAACCCAGCGTTCGGCTTCCAGAAGTTGGTGTTCGGATGTTGGGCCGCCGCGGTGGCGCGCCCAGGCTATATTCAACTGTGTTTCTGCCACCTCGGGCGGAATGATACTGGCACTGCCAAATACAACCACCATCGAGTGGATCGCATGGTTGCGCAGCGTGCGCTCCGGCTTGATCAGTGCGAGTTGCAGTCGCGCCGGACGCAGATCGTCCTCGACCAGAAAGTCTGGATCCTCGTGCGCCAACCGATATGCGGGACCGTGCAGGATATGATCGGTCCCTACCTTGTCCCTTGTCCTATCAATGGTCATGGCCGTGGGCCCGGACTGTAACTTGCACAGGGTTTGGGAACGGTCACCGTCCAGCCCTTTTTGGTCCGAAGTGCTTCAGCGAGTACCATTGCCGCGGCTCCCTCGCCATGCACGACGAATGTATGACGGGGTGCTGCCTTGAAACCTGCTTTGGTTAGCGTTGGGAGAAGGCCGCTGTGGTCGGTATGCGCATGTGTCAGCAGAACGAAATCAACTGATTTCGGTTTGAAATCGAAGGGTTTTCGATTGCGGGCGGGGGCTTCGCGCCCGCCTTGAAACATGCCACAAGCAACCAGAAACCGGACTTCGCCTGCTTCGATCAGGTAGCAGGAGCCGATCACTTCGCGCGCGGCGCCCAGAAAGCTGATCCTCGCCGTCATCTCACTCCTGCTCCCCGGTGTCACGGGCCTTTGAAATGCCGTGCAGATAAATGGCGAAAACCCGCGGCGCATCGGCACGCATTTTGCCCATGTCGCCCGCGATCAGGGATTGCATCACGAGCCCCTGGACGGTGCCGATGAAAAGCGTGGCCGCCGCTTCGACATCGAGATCATTGCGCAATTCGCCGCACTCCTTGCCACTCGCAATCATGTCGCGCAGGCGTGCCGCGTATTGTTTCATCATGCTCTGCGCGAGGCGCTTGGCCGGTGTCTGTCGAGCGCCCTGAAGTTCTCCGAACAGCATTCTTGGCGCGCCCGGGTGATCGGCAACGAAGGCGATGTGGGCGAGAAACATCGCCTCCATCTTTCCCTTGGGTGATGCGATATCCTGGGCAGCGTGATCGATCCGGGCCATGAGGTTCTTGGCCACCCAATTCATGACCGCTTTCCAGATCGCGTCCTTGTTTGGAAAATGACGAAAGATCGCGCCTTGTGTCAGCTTCATGTGCTTGGCGATGGCCGCCGTCGTGATGCTGTCCGGATTGGATGACCCGGCCAGATCGATGACCGCTTCCACGGTGATGTTCCGGCGCTCTTCCGCCGGGATTTTCTTCGTTCTTGTCTTCGTCATTGGAAAATCTCCGTTTTCCATACGTCTGCAGCCGCCCATGTCATGGCGGCGACCATGGAAATCCCCCAGAACATGACCAAGATCGGCGGCGCGCCGAGCAGCATCTTGGCCAGAATCCCCGAAGGCATCAGCAGCCCGAGCAATGCCAACCCGGACATCCAGGCTGCGCCCCGCGACGCCGGAAGGCGCAAAAGCACCAGTCCGACCGCGATATTAATGAGCGCGAACAGGTTGCCGTGAACGTGCGCAAGCCGGGTTTCGAAATGCTTACCTACCGCATAGTCCACGATCCAGTGTTCCCTTCCCGGCGTGAAATCGCGCAGGAAGATCAGGACGAACCCGTAGAGAATGAAGAGCGCCAGAGAAACGATCCCCATCACGATGTTGGTCTTGCCGGTAAGCATGCGGCAGTCTCCTTAATTAATCGTGGTGATTGCCTTCCTTGTCACGCATCATGGCTTGAATATATATAGTAATCAATTACTATCTTGATTCGATATTGCCCACTGGCGCCATTAACCAACGTCTCGCAATGGCCAGCCGGGCTTCAGGGAGGATCAATGGAGCCGCAAGTCTCGGATCAAGTAGTGAAGCTGCGTACACGCAAGGGGAGCGAGATTCCGAGCGAGCGGCGCCTGAGTGCGGCGGTCGCATTGGGTTGGAACCAGAGTTTGAACGTAGGCAGGATGCCATGACGACAACGGCCGCAGCCACCGACGATTGCCCGGATGCGCCGGGTACTCTTCACGAAGCGCTCAACCATGCGGCGCAGGTCTGGCTGTCACGTTTCACACACGGGTTGTCGCCCGCGGCTTTGACGAATGCGTGGTTCGACTGGGCGACGCATGTTGTCGCGGCGCCGGGAAAGCGGCTGGAACTCGCGGAAAAGGCCAGTGAGAAGATCGTCCGGCACATGCGCCACGCAGTGGCGAGTGCCGGTTCAAACAAGGCGGTGGCGCCCTGCATCAATCCGTTGCCGCAGGATGACCGCTTTCGCGGTGACGCTTGGCGAATGCTGCCCTTCAACCTGATTCAGCAGGGTTCTCTGTTGCAACAGCAATGGTGGCACAACGTCGTCACCGATGTGCCTGGGGTTACAGCCCGGCATGAACGTGAATTGCAGTTCCTAACGCGCCAGGCGCTTGACGTGTTTTCCCCTTCAAACTTCCTCTGGACCAACCCCGAAGTTCTGAAGAAGACACAGGAGACCAGCGGTCTCAACTTGATCCGAGGTTTGCAGAACTACCTGCAAGACATGCAGGACAGTATGGCGGGAGCGACGCTCAAAGGTGCCGTCTCCTTCCAGCCAGGCCGGGACGTCGCGGTGACGAAAGGCAGCATCGTTTACCGCAACCGGTTGATCGAGCTCATCCAATACACACCACTCACGGACAAGGTCCGACCTGAGCCGATCCTGATCGTTCCGGCCTGGATCATGAAATACTATATCCTCGACCTCTCGCCGCAAAACTCGATGGTGCGCTATTTGGTCGAGCAGGGCCACACGGTCTTCATGATCTCGTGGAAGAACCCCGACGAAGGCGACCGCGACCTGACACTCGATGATTATCGTCAGCTGGGGGTGATGGCGGCGCTGGATGCCATCAACGAGATCGTTCCGGATCAGAAGGTCCAGGCCGTCGGCTACTGCCTCGGCGGCACTCTGTTGTCGATCGCCGCCGCAGCGTTGGCGCGCGATGGTGACGACCGGCTGGCCTCGCTGTCGCTGCTGGCCAGCCAGGTCGATTTCACCGAGCCGGGCGAGTTGGCGCTCTTCATCAACGAAAGCCAGCTCGCGTTCCTCGACAGTGTGATGTGGCGGCAGGGCTACCTCGACACCACGCAGATGGCTGGCGCCTTCCAGATGCTACGGTCAAACGACCTGATCTGGTCGCGGATGGTGCGTGAATACCTGCTGGGTGAACGTGCCCCGATGAACGACCTGATGGCCTGGAATGCCGACGCGACACGGATGCCCTACCGGATGCATTCGGAATATCTGCGCAAGCTCTATCTCAATAACGATCTCGCCGAGGGCAGGCTGAAGGTTGCGGGCCGCCCGATACACGTCTCGGACATCCGGGTGCCGATCTTTGCCGTGGGCACGTTGAAAGACCATGTCGCGCCGTGGCGCTCTGCTTTCAAGATCGACATGCTGGGCGACACCGATGTGACCTTCGCGCTGACCAGCGGCGGGCACAATGCCGGGATTGTCTCCGAGCCGGGCCACCCGCACCGAACCTATCGGGTGAGACACCGCACAGCCGAGAATTTGCACATGGATGCCGATACGTGGCTGGACGAGACGCCCGAGAGGGAGGGGTCGTGGTGGCCGGCCTGGGCTGAATGGCTGGCCGCGCGCTCGGGCGACATGACCTTGCCGCCACTCCCGATGGGCCGCAAGGACCAGCCGCGGTTCGAAGACGCGCCGGGAACCTATGTGTTTCAGGAATAATGCGTCGGCAGACGCTCAAAAGAACGAAGAACAGGAATAGGGAACATGCAAAACAGACGATGGGATATCCTGATTGCAGCGGTCATTGTCGCGCTCTTCGGCGTTCTGACGGTTTTATCGGGCGGCCGCGTGCTTTTCGGCGGCCCAGAGTCGCGCGCAGCGGTCGGCGATGTGGTCCCCTTTGTTCTATGGTTCAACTTTCTGGCCGGATTCGCCTATGTCGCGGCGGGTATCGGCCTCATGTTGCGGAAAATCTGGGCGGTTGGGCTTTCGACCACAATTCTTGCCGCCACGGTCCTGGTGATGATCGCCTTCGCGGTCCATGTTCTCCTTGGCGGCGCTTATGAGATGCGGACGGTCTGGGCAATGAGCCTGCGAACCGTCGTCTGGGGCGTCGTTGTCGGCCTCGCTATCCGCGATCCGGACGGGCTCGCTCCAGAGCCGCGAAACGAACATCCCTGAAACAGCCACGCACAACAAGGAGGGTTCACAAGATGCGAAGCTATGGAAAGTCGAGGAAGTTCCCGCTCGTAGTCTCCACGTTGGCAATGGCGCTCGGGTTGGTAGCCGGGCTACCGACGACAGGACAGGAGGCGGGTCCGGTTTCCCGGGATCTGACGCCGAAGCTGCGCAATTTGCTGCGTCAGGAGATGCTGTCGATCGAGCAGGCCAGCAAGGATATTTTCTCGGCGCTGATCGCCGGAGACGACGCGCGCGTTGCGGGACTGGCGCAGCAGATCCACGATAGTTTCATCCTACAGCAATCCATGACGTCTGAAGACAAGCAGAATCTGATGGCGGCCGTGCCAGAGGATTTCGTGGCGCGGGACCGCGCCTTCCACGCGCTTTCGGCCGACCTCGCACAAGCCGGACGCGATGGTGACCGCGATGCGCAACATGCAGAATTCGGCCGAATGGTCGAGGCCTGCACTGCCTGCCACGCACGCTATGCGACGGATCGCTTTCCGCTGCTTGCTGAATAGAAGAGCTGCGATCCCGGGGACGTTCCCCCAATCTTCTGCGGGTCGGGAGGGCGGTGCTGATGACAGGGAGAACGAGGTCATTAGCACCGCCCCGGAATAGCAGCAGGCGTCGGTTGAATCGCGAAGGAGGCGCGATATGCCCGGCTTGTTCACTGTCGAGCACAAATACTTTTCGAAAACGCGTGCCCAACTGAGGTAGGCAGCCGAGGTGTTGGGGATCGACGAGGATTATCTACGACGGATGCCAAGTTCATCGCGGCTCGCGTTCGTGCAGACAAGCGGCTCGCACGGATACGTGCGGTGGGGGCGGAGGACGATGAAGATCGGCAAGTCGAGTGGATAACGGCCTTCTGGTCTTCGATCGCTTTGCATAGGGACGTCTATTTCGGCGATCTGGTCGCGGCACATCGAAACCTGCGCGATCTCCAAAGGCAGGATTCCACCCGGTGGCTGGAGATTTTTCGTGCCACCCTTGAGCAGACAGATCCAACGGCGGAAACCGCCAACTATATCCTATCTCGCACCGAGCTTATCGCCAAAGATCTGGAACGCGCGCTATTCGAATGCGCGCATAGAGTTCAACCCTACGCTGACGGAAAACAGGTCGATCACCAGACTAACGAAGAAATCTGATTGCCATTCTTCGGGATGGTGCCGGGTGCCAATTTGACCACCCGACCGTTTGGGCGCGACATCACGATGGGTCCAGTTTCTCAACTGATCGGTAGCAAGCAACTCACTCCACCGGAATCAACCGCATGCCATTGGAGGCGCGATAGGTTCCATCCGGTTGGCTTGCGAATGCCAGGCACTCATCCGCCTTCCGCGGCCCGGTTTCCAGTTTGACGCAAAGTCGGTCGCCCGACAGCGCCCAGCGGCCTGTTCCCGTGCCAAGCGGCGCGCGCATGGTGACCGTCCCATCGGTGCCATAGTGCAACGAAACCGACAGGATGCCCTTTCTTCCCTGGAAATAGTGGCCGACAATCCGATTTTCGATTTCAGCCGCCGAAAGTGATTTTTGGGCGTCGCTCCGCACGCAGAGAGCAATCAGAATGGCGGAAGACAAGAGCCCGATTTTCAGGTATTGCGGCAGCGGGCAACCCCGGCTCCTGGCTGAGCACCGCCCCGTTTTACGCCCGGCTCCAGATGGCTTCCTTGAAGAAGACCCATCTGCTAAACGTCCATGCAGTTTGCAATTTGCTTCAACCGACATCACGTTCTCCATCCTGCTTCGAATCGATGCCTGTCCATGGCTCGGCGGGCAGGTGGGTTTTTGCGGGATCGCGCGGAGCTTGAGGCTCGTTTCGGAGGGCTCTCAAGAACCCGATTACCATAGCCATAATGACAAACGAGAATGGTAAGCCTGCGATCACGACTGCTGACTGCAGCGTGGCCACGCCGCCGCCCGCCAACAAGACGGCCGTTAAGGCACCAATGCCCACCCCCCAGACAATCCTGGGGGTGACCGGCGGGTCAGTTTTTCCGAGCGAGAGAATAGTAGTGATCACGAGAATGCCCGAATCCGCCGATGTGACGAAAAATGTTGCGATCAGAACTGTTGCAATAATGGCCGCGGCGGTGGAAAGGCCTGGCGTAGCGATGACATCGATGGTTTCGTAGAGCGCCAGGGTCACGTCGCGGGTCACGGCATCTGATATCCCTCCGATCCCATAGAGTTCACTGTGCAATGCTGTGCCGCCAAGAGCGCCGATCCAGATCAGGCTGAACAAGGTCGGTACCAGAAGTACGGCGAAGACGAACTCGCGCAAGGTGCGCCCGCGCGAAATCCGCGCGATGAACATTCCGACGAAAGGCGTCCACGAAAGCCACCAGCCCCAATAGAACACAGTCCAGGATTGTTGCCAGTCGGACGCGCCGGTGACATTGGTCCAGAAGCTCATCTCTATGAGGTGTTGCCCATAGCTCCCCGCGCTCTGGATTATGAAACGCAGAAGCCAACTCGTTGGCCCGACGATCATAAAGAACATCAGCAATCCGACACCGAGCCACATGTTCCCGATACTTAGCCAGCGCACGCCGCGGCGCACTCCGGAAACGACCGATAAGATCGCCAAAGCTGTTACAAACAGTATGATCGTCAACTGACGGCCGATCGAAATGTCGATGCCGGTCAGCCAGTGGAGGCCAGCATTCATCTGCGCCGCTCCGAGCCCGAGCGTCGTGGCGATCCCAAAGACTGTACTGACGACGGCGAAGGTATCCACCAGATCCCCGCGCCAACCGTAGATGCGTTTGCCGATCAGAGGATAGAGAGCAGAGCGCGTCGTCAGCGGCAGGTTTCCGCGATAGCTGAAATAGGCCAGCATGGCGCCCATCAGAGCAAAGATGGCCCAACCGTGTAGGCCCCAGTGGAACAATGTCAGCCGCGCAGCGTCCACCGCCGCCGCTGGTGTTTTGGGCTTGTCGCTGAACGGATTGCCCTGGAAATGGCTGATAGGTTCGGCGATGCTCCAAAAGAGCAGCCCAACACCAGTTCCGGCCGCGAAAAGCATGGCGATCCATGATACCATTCCGAATTCAGGCCGCTCGTCATCTGCACCCAGGCGCACGTTCCTGTAGCGGCCGAGACCGAGCCAGAGGACGATGGCCAGGATGACCGTGACGAGCAGCACATAGTACCATCCGAGCGTGGGCCCGGTTGCCGAACGGACATCGGACAGGACAACTGCGACCAGATCCGGCCGTAGCGTTCCGAGTATGACCCAAAGCCCGACCAGACCCGTGGCCGCAATGGTGGCGCGCGTGTTCAATCCTCGAAACGGCCCTTTCGGAAAGACGTGCGGGCGGCGGCCTGGGGGTGTCTCGATCATGGAGAAGTAGCCTCTTTCTCGTCTGAAGCGTTCGGATTTGGGCCGCCCTTCGCCCGCGCCAGCCCAAGATCGCCGAGCATGGCGTAAAACGCGGGTAGGACGATCAGGACAAGGATGGTGGCGGAGAACAAGCCGAAGACGACCGAGATCACCAGCGGCTTCAGCGTCTGGGCCTGTGTGCTGGTCTCAAGCAGCAGCGGCACAAGCCCCATCATCGTGGTCGAGACCGACATCAGAATAGGGCGAAAGCGGGCGCGGCTGGCCTGACCTGCGGCACGGGCCAGATCCATGCCCTCGGCGGTGCGAGACTTGATGACCTGCACCAGGAGGATTGCGTTGTTGACGACGATGCCGGCCAGCGATGCGGCGCCGATTAGCGACGGCATCGAAATGTTGTAGCCCATGATCAGGTGCCCCAGCACCACGCCGATGAAGGCCAGCGGGATCGACATCATGACGATCACGGGTTCCACATAGCTGCGGAACTGGAACGACAGCACCACATAGATGCCGACCAGCCCAATCAGGAAACCGCGCAGGATCGAAACGACGGTTTCCGCAGAATTGGCGCTCTGTCCGGCAACCTCGAAACCGAGGCCGGGGAATTCAGCCGCAAGCTGCGGAAGGAAGCTATTTGACATTTCAGATACGATTGCGTCCGCATTACCGATGCGCGTGTCGACATCGGCCTGCACCGTCACGGTACGCTGCCCATCGATATGGGTGATGGCGGACCAGCCTCGCGCCTCGTCGAAGAGCGCCACGGTCGAGAGCGGTACTGTGTGGCCGTCCGGCAGGGTGATGGTGAAATCGCGCAGATCGTCGTGCGAGTCGCGATCTTCCGCGGCTTGCTCAAGTTCGATCTCATGCGCGATGTCACCTTGCTGCACGGTCGTGATCACGCGGCCCAGATAGGCGGCGCCGATCTGATCGGCCACATCCCGCGCGGTCAGTCCCAGCCCGGTCGCACCCTCGGCGAGGCGCAGCCGCAGTTCCGGCTTGCCGGGGCGCAGGTCGTGGGTGACATTGAGCACCCCGGCATAGGTTTGGACCTCGGCCAGTAGGCGATTGGCGGCCCTGGCCAATTCCTCCAGATCCGGTGCCGACAGCCGGATCTCAATGGCGATCCCCTGCGGCCCGATGCTCGGTTCCGTCAGAAGGATCGCGAGGGCACCGGGGACATCGCCGATTTCTTCGCGCCAAAGCGTCACGATTTCGTCCAGTGTGACGGTCCGTGTCTCAGCGCCCAGCAGATCGGCGCTGATCGTGGCGACATGCGGGCCGGATTCGCCGGCGGTGGCATTGTAGTTGAAGCGCGTCTGGACGGACTTCACCAGCGCCGCGCCGTCCGGCTGATCGGGCGCAAATACGGAATCCACCCGGCCCAATGCGGCGCTCACCCGGTCGGCCACCTCTGAGGTGCGCGCAAATGGCGTGCCTTGCGGCATGAGTATGCGTGCCTCCAGCACGTCTCCGTCGATGGCCGGGATCGCCTCGCGCTTGAGATAACCGCCACCCAGAAGCCCCACGGTGACGATCAGTGCCGCGATCGTCGCGCCGGTGACGAGGTATCTTCGCCGGATTGCCATGTCGGCCATGGCGCCAATCCGCTTCTCGCGAAACCGTTCGAAACGTGCATCGAATCCCGCACGGAACCGCGACGGCGGCTTTTCCGCCCCTTTCAGCCCGTGGCTCAGGTGATGCGGCAGCACCCAGAACGCTTCAGCCAGGCTTGCCGCCAATGCCGCGATCAGCACCATCGGAACGACTTCGAGGATGGCGCCCAATTCGCCCGCAAGAAAGGCGAGCGGGCCGAAGACCGCGATGGTGGTGGCAAAGGAGGACAGCACCCCCGGCATCACCGCCAATGTGCCTTTCACCGCTGCCTCTGTGCGCGAGGCACCGCCCGCCGCGGCCTCTGCGATGGCATCGGAAATAACGATTGAATCGTCCATCACGATCCCGATCGCCATCAACAAAGCCACCAGCGTCATCATGTTCAGCGACAGGCCCTGCAGCGCCATCGCGGCGAACGCGCCCATGAAGGCCACTGGCAGGCCCATTGCAGCCCAGATCGCGAAGCCGGGCCGGAAGAAAACGCTCATCACCGCGACGACCAGGATCAGCCCCAGCACACCGTTTTCCACCAGCATCGTCAGCCGGTCGCGCACGATGCTGGTCATGTCCTTGACGATTTCCAGCCTGAGCGTGTCCGGCAAGGCTACGCGCTCGACAGCCACGAGTTCTGCCACGTGGTCAAATACTTTAAGCGCATCAGCCCCGAGCGCCTTATCCACCTGCAGGAAGACCGCGCGCTGTCCGTCTAGGAAGGCGCGTTCCTCCTCCGGCGCGTAGTGCTCGGAAATGGTCGCGAACTGCCCCAACGTCAGTTCGGCACCGTTCGGCCGGGACAACACCACCAGGCTGGCGAGGCCGGCTGCGCTGCGCCGCTCGTCTGTGAAGCGAAGGCTGATCTCGCGGTCGGCGGTTTCAAGCGTGCCGAGCGGCCGGTCAATGCTCTGCGCACCAATTGTTGCGGCAAGTTTTGTTACGGTCAGGTTGTGCTGTTCCAACACTGCGCGAGGGACGGTGATGCGGAATTGCCGTGTTCCGAAGCCGGAGATCGATACTCTCGCGACCCCCGGCAGGGTCGACAATTTATCCTGAAGATCCGCGGCATAGCGTTCCAAATGCGCTGCGGGCAGATTGCCCGCCACCGCGACTGAGGTGACATTGTCGGTTCGGTGAAGCTCGCGCACGATCGCCGGGTCAGCCTGGTCGGGAAAATCGTCGATCGCCGTCACCTCGGTGCGCAGATCATTCACGAATCTGGCACTGTCGCCGGACGGGGCCATTGTGGCGATGGCCCGCGCAACGCCACCCTGCGCGGTGCAGGTCAATTCCTCCAAATTCTCGACGCTTTCGACCGCATCCCAGATACGCCGACAGATGGCGTCCTCGACCTCTTCCGCCGTGGCGCCGCGATAGATAACGCTGATTTCCGCCTCGACAGGGCGGAAATCAGGGAAAGTCTCGCGTTTCAGCGTCGGCGCGGCCATGAGGCCGGCCGCGAATATGAGCACAAGCAACAGATTGGCGGCAGTGGGATGCCCGGCGAACCAGCGGATCATTCCGATACCTCCGCTGGTTCGACGATCATGCCCGGGATCGCCGGCATCAGATCGTCAAGGATGATGTCTTCTCCAGCCGCGACGCCATCATCCAGCACCGCCATTCCCGACTGCCGCCAGTCGACCGACACCTCCCGCAATTCGAGACGGCCTTCAACGTTTCGAAGATAAACGATATCGCCCTCATGGATAGCACTATCGGGCAGAGTGACGCGCGCGCGACCTTCGGGCCCGGTAAGTATGACTTCCACATACATGTTGGGCACCAGCGGTAGGCGCAGCGGAGGGTTCACCCCGGCATAGGGATCATCTACAGCGACGACAGCGGGCACCGACCGGGCCTGCGGATCGAGCGCGCTTTCCACCCGTACCAGTCGGCCGGTCCAGGTCTGGGATGGGTCTGAGACGAGCCGCACCTCGGCGGAAACCTTGGCGAACCGGTCGGAAAGATCCGAAAGCGTCATTGGGCCGCTTTTCATTGTGCCGCTCAGCAGGCGGCGGAACGAGTCCACCGGGATCTGTGCCGTGATCTCGACCCGAGCAATGTCGTCGGCAGCAACCAGGGGCTGACCGGCACCCACATACTGGTGCCTTTCGACATGCACTTTGCTGACCCGAAGATCGAACGGCGCCACGATATCGGTCTTGTTTAGGTCACGCTTTGCGCGGGCCAGAATGGTGCTCGTCCGCGCCACCTGCGCGTCGAGCCGGGCGCGGCGGGAGGGGATCAGAGCGTGAGCATTGCGCAGTTCTTCCACGCCACGTCGCACCTGCAATGTCGTGCGTTCCTGGACATCGAGCGCCGACTGAGCCGCAACTCCGCGCTCGGCCAGGTCGCGGATCCGCGCCAATTCGATCTCGGCCAGCTTCAGCCGGTCCTTTTCCAGTTCCAGAAGACGGTCGGTGTTCGCCTCGTCGACGGTTAATTGCGCGGCGTCCGCTTCCAATGCGGCCAGATCGGCCTCGGCCTGAGCGACAGCCAGATCATATGCTGTCGGGTCGATCTGCAGGACCTTGGTGCCTTCGGTGACGATATTGCCGGTATCCAGATCGGGGTGACGCCAGACGACAGCTCCGGCAACCTCGGCAACCGCTTCCCAGTTGCGGGCCGCGTGCACATTTCCGTAGCCACGCACGACCGTTCGCACTCGGGTCGTCTCTGCCGTCATGGTGCGCGCGACGACGCTGCGCTCGGATTGTTCAATCCGCGCTGGAGGTTCGGCCGTCGAGATAAGCCATGCGGCGGCGCTCACGCCGAGGACGATCGGTGGAACAAGTTTCAACAGAAGTGGACTCTTCACGATCAGTCTCCCCAGGGTTCCAGTCCGGACAGGCAAAGTTGCAGCCCGATCATTCGATCACCCTTGGCCACCAGACTGTATTTGCGTCCGGTCAGTGACCAGCACAGCACGCGATCCTGGACCACTCCCATCAGCAAGGATTCCATATCGAGCGTATCGATCTGGATGTGTCGATCGCTTCCAGCCGCACCGCCGCGGAGAGTTCTTCCGTGACGCGCAGGCGGAGTGCCGTCATGATGCACACGTGTATCGGGTAGACAACCTCTTTGGCGGCGAGCCATCCGGTGGAAAACAGAAGTGCAGGGATCGCTGGATAGTCTTCGATCAGTTTGATCTGTGCCAACAGGATTCTCCGAAGCCGAACGACGGAAGGGTCGTATCCTCGACTAGCCTCATCCCATGCGCGTCTGGCGCGGCACTCGATTTCGGTCAACACGACGATCCTCAGGTCTTTCTTGGTCAGGACATGTCGGAAGAGCCCAGCTTGAGTGATGCCGATATGATTTGCGATTGCTTGCGTGGATAGAAGGCCGTTGCAAAGTTTCGGCACTTGGCGGGTCGTCGCCTCGACGATTTCCTTTCGGCGCTCGGGCACGGTGTTTTTGGTCATCACAACCTGGTTATTCCGATAAGATAGTAAATAATTACTAACGTGTCGCTTGGGATGCAACAGGGCATTGTCAGAGGCGTTGATGATGTGACCGCCCCCAACAGCATCGGTGTGTCAAGGTGGGTCTGCAAGGATCCACAGAGAAGAGCGGTCATGTCAGAGATTATCACGGTCAGGCTCGATCAGGCGAAGGATGAGTTTCAGACCCACGGGGCAGCCAGTTCTGCGCAAGAAGTTGCGGACGGATCAGGTGTTGGCCTTCTTCAGCGCGCTGCAGCCCTGTGTTGTCGCACAAGCTACTATCTGACAGCTCTCTTTGTTTGGCGGCAACATTATGAATGATGGAGTTTAATCCAGTCGTGAGTAAGACCCCATGTCGAGGCGTTCATACGTCGCCGAATGCCATGATCCCCGATGGTGTGATCCCCGGAACCCGTCTAAATCTTGATCGCGCCCTTAGAACGACAAATGCCCATTCGTCGTCAAGCGCGACCGCTCCTCCGCCACCGACGCTTTTGCGCTTTGGCAATCTTTCTGCGGCCCTCATCGGTTTTGGGCCCCGTGCTGAGCCCGCCGTGCATTCGGCAGCGACGTCTACCTGGCACTACGCGTGCCTGGCACGGTGTGCCAGCCCTAGTTCGAGCGCCGCAGATCGGGCGTTCAAGTTTCGGAAGAGGCATGCCGTCGTTGTTCAGCCCTAGCTCTTGGAAACGGGCGCACACGCCATTCATGCATTCATTGCAGGTCAGGTGCTTGCTGTCATGCCAACGCGCCGTAAACGGGCAGAGGCGATACTGTTCAGGCTCTTCGCGCTCATTCTCCCGTCGAGCCAAAACCAGAGCGAGGATGTGCATTTCCAGTTTCGAACGTCGTCCCATGAGAAAGTCCAGTCTTGTCCAGTTTTGTTTGTTAGCCCTATAGGCACGAGGTGACTTTCCGGGTGGGTTCGGTGCCAACTATTTTGATCCGAAGTGACTCGCGCGAGGTGTCCGCACGATCACCAAGATGTACCGCAGTTGGATCGGTTATCTGCATGCGGTATTGCCCTGCAAAGCGTCGGCTCGCCGCAGTCGCACCCCCTATAGGGAAATGACTGCGGCGGCGGACACTATCGTCCGCCCGCCTGTTTTCCCATTTCCGCAGTGAACCGCAGTAATCCGCCGCAGTGAATCTGACTGCGGAACGCATCACGTTAAGGTGGCAAAATCGTCACCTGTGACCGGATCACCCAAGGTCACTACTTTGATTGGTCGGCCGTTTCGCGAGTCATGAAACTCTTTCACGACCAGAGCGTTGGCTTCTTGCATTCGGGAAATCAGCGCTCGCGCTTTCACCCTCGCACGGTTCTGCAATGGCGACCGCCGCTCTTTCTTCAAGCCGCGCCCGACATCAAGTCCCATCGCCTCAGCCACCCGATAGCCGATCCAGTCATCCGCGCGCTCGCTTGCCTTAAAGTCTTTCGCCGCATCACGGAGAGCATCTTGCACTTTCTTGAAATCGTGTGGGGAAAATCCTGCGAGGGCCTCAGGCTCATTCCATTCCGTGCACACGCCGACAACATCGCCTTCTTCCCAGGAGTCGCGGCCATTGCCCAAGCGCACCCCAACCATCCTGCGCCATACAGGTCTGCCCGGCAGAGCAAGGTTAGGTTTTCCCTGGGTCACTCGGAAATAGGTAACGGCTTCATCCTCTACACCGTAGCGCGCGGTCTCTTTGGCTGTCATGCGTTCGAGAAGCCTCGCCGAGCGGACTCCATCAATAACGGCGCCTGCACCCCGACTTGCTAAAATCCCGAATTCACCCGCGTTCATCGCTCCGGCCTTCGAAGTATGGTGCACCAAATCAATTGCGCAGCCGGTGGCGTCTGCAATACTGCGCAATTCCGACACAACCGCGTTCATAGCGGTCGTGTCGTTCTCAGGGACGCTGTGCGAGGTAACGAACGGGTCAATCACCAATACGTCCACACGAGTTGCCTTAATCGCGTCGATTAGGGCGTCGGATTTCCACCTGTCTATTACAACGCCTGTCCGGCTCTCCGTGGCCAAGTTGATCGGTATGTCGCGTCCACTGTCCACCATCAACCGATCGCCAATGTCTGCAGGCGAGATCCCGTAGTGTATGGCGGCGCCAGCAAGACGGCGCTCAATCTCTTCGCGCGGGTCTTCGCCGTTCCAGTACCAGACGCGCAGCGGCATATGCGGCTTGTCGCCGAGCAGAGGCCTACCTGTCGCCATAGCCATCGCTTCGACCACCAGCATGGACGATTTTCCGACGCCGCCCGGAGCAACCGTGAGGGAGAGAAAGCCGCGGATGAGGTGCTGCCCATAGAGCCACTGCCTCGGCGGGATCTCGGAAAACGGCCGCATTACGAACTGCGTTGGTGTGATCGAGACCGAGCGGCCCTTCCCTTCCTCGTATGCCTCAGGCGACGGAACGGGTCGGATCCCTTTGTGGGTCATGGGCGTATTCACCCTTCGACACCGCTTCCGGGGAAAACTTCCCATTTCCCTTTAGCCCGAGCGAGGAAAGCACGCTGATCTCGTGAACAAAAGGACACCCATAGAGTCCAGAACAGTGTCTTCCGGGCCCGGATGTCGAGTACACACGGATTGACACGCTTGAGGATGGCCAAGAGGTAAGACTCGATTTCCGCCGAACTGGCGTGCTCTACCCACCATCGCGCATCGGTCATCGGGTCCATGAGCGGTGGCAATGGCGCCCCGGCACCGCCGAGAACGGTTTCGGCGACCATGGTGGCCTGATCCGGGTCAAGCGACCTCAGGGCGGCCCAACTGAGCGCCGCACGTTCGGTGGCAGTCAGTCGCAATCGCCAAATTTCCGACGCCGCTTCCCAGCCCTCGACGGTGCCGAGAGTGAGACTATAGCCCAGCATTCGCGCTGCGCGCTTGTGGTCACGTTTGGCGTATTTTTGCATCGCGTTCCGACGCTTCTGAAGCTCGCATTGCGCAGAACCCGGGCAGCCCGAGAAGGGCATCGCATCACGGGTAGTGCATGTTAACATCTGAATTCCTTGCATGACTGCCTCGTTCGTTTCACCGACCGTAGCCGGTGCGGCATCTTCACTAAGTGAACAAGAAGATGGTGCCCCGCCCGGTCGCATACTGGGTAGAGTGCTCATTTAAGAAGCGCGCTCGTTCGCGGCCCGTTCGATGACGGCCAAAACATCAGATCGTTTCCAGCGCGACATGCCGCCAATTTTCAGGGGCGGCGGCAGTGTGCCGTCAGCCACCCGGCGCCACCAGGTCGCTTTGGAGCAGCCCAGCATCGCGGCACCTTCCGCGTCGCGGATCAGAGGATCCACAACCGTTTGGCCGCTCATCACCGGCATTCCCATGTCTATGCCGGCGGTCGCATAATTGCCTGAATGGTTTTCCGTCATTGCTCAGCCTCACGTTTGATTTGCGAACCAATGCATTCGCTTGCGTTTGGTTGAGATCTACTTGTTCAGTTCTCCCGGTCACGAACGTGTGCGGGAGGCTTTTTTCTTTTTCCTTTCGGAAATCCAGTTCTCTAATGTTTTCTTACTGGGTGGGGCTGGTCGTTGACCTTCTACGCCGATCTTCCTCCAGTTCTTCAGGATATACTCTGCCCGCGCAGATCCGGTCACGTCACGCGACAAACTGGCTTCGACCAATTCTGCGTGCTTTATCCACGCATTCTTTTTAGCTGTACGTTCGGCGTTGTATGTGCGTCGTCCTTCGTTCTTGTGAGCCAGAGTATGAGTCTGCTTCGCACGAATAGCCGCGAGTTCCTCGAACTCCTTGCCCCAGGCCACTTGGGTGTGACGCCCCGCTTCAAAAGCGAGATTGGCGACCTCGGCGATCGCCTCATTCATCCAGTCCCGATCTTCCTCCGAGTCCATTTCGCCGCGCAGGAACGAGGTCGTGAAGTCAATATAACGAAGCAGATCCAGAGCCTCGCGCGCATGTCCCCGTCGCGAGAGTTCCTCCGCACCCTGCGTGACTTCCTCCGCATCGATACACTCGTGGAGATCCGTCTCGATGATCTCGCGATTTCTGCGCCATGCCTCTGAAGCCACCGGCGGAGCCCCCTTGATCGCGGCTTCAAGTTCTCCAATCTCAAGCATTTTTGCAGCGCCTTTAAGCTCCTCCCGGCCGTCCCAGCGTTTCGGGTCATCGTCGCATCTGAGATGCCGTTCCCTGCTCTCCATGCCGTTCTCTTCAACGATCGTTGGAACGACCTCCCGAAGTGCCGTCAACAACGCCCGAAATGGGGCCGTATCGTCAGGATGATTGATTTGCCACTGCGTGCACCAGTCTTCGAGATCGTCCCACCGACGCGCCTCAAGAAGCGGTTCCCAACCCCACGGCCGTGACGAGTTGGTCTCAGCCATTTGCCACCCTCATGACTTGACCACTTCCGCCGCTGACATGATCGGCCCACCGCTCCATCAAGACGCGCCGCTGCTCGAGGAAATCGGTCCGCCGATAGGCGCGTTCGACCGATCCGCCGACGACGTGGCCGAGGGCCGTTTCGGCGACCTCGGGCGGCGTGTCCGTCGCCTCGGCACACCAGTCGCGGAAGCTGGAGCGAAAGCCGTGCGGTCGCGCCTCCATCCCCCGGCGTTCCATCAGGCGGGCCATGGTGGCATCGCTGATCACACCCTTGCGGACGCTCGGAAACAGGAAGCCTTCGCGCGCGAACGGCCTGGCCTCCTCGATCACGGCCATCGCTTCGCTCGACAGCGGTACGGCGAGATCAGGCGTTCGGTCGCGATGGCCTTTCTGCATCTCGCCCGGGACCGTCCAGACATCCCCGGCGACTTGCTCGAGCCGCAGGAAACGGAGGGGCTTCGACCGGACGGCGGTCAGGATCAACAGGCGAAGCGCCAGATGGGTGATCGTCCCATCGGCCAAGCTTGCGTAGAACTCCGGGACCTCCCGCCAGGCGAGCGCCGGCACGTGCTGGACCTTGTGCTTCTGCCGACCGAGCAGGGCCTTGGCTTTCTCGGTGGCTTGCAGATCGACATCGAGGCCGAGGGCAGCGGCGTGCTTGAGGCATAGTCCGAGGCGGTTCATTGCCTTGCGCGCGGTGTCCGCCTTCGTGTGCCAGATCGGACGCAAGGTGTCGCGGATGTCCTGCTGGTCGATCTGCGAGACGGGAACTCCCCCAAGCCTGGGCAGAACATGGAGCTCGAGGGGAGAGAACCAGCGGCCCGCCTTGCCGTCGCCCTTCAGGTCGGCCTTGCGGCTCTCGAAGGCATCCCGTGCAACGTCCCGCAGCAAATGCATGTTCCGCGACGCCACGCGGGACAGGCGCTGCCGTTCTTTCACGGGGTCGACACCCTTGCGCGCGATGGCGCGCCATTTCTCAGCCTCTTCGCGAGCCTCCTTAAGTGAGACATGTTGCAGGGATCCCAACCCCATCTCGCGACGACGCCCGTGCACGGTGACGCGGAGAATCCACTGCGCCCCGCCGTCAGGGCGTTTGTTGAGCCAGAGGCCACCACCATCGGCATATTTCCCCGGAGGTGCCGATCGGACCTTTGCCGCAGAGAGCCTGTTCAATGCCCGTGTCATTCAGACCACCTTTGTATCCACCCACAACATATAGCATGGGGTGAGATGGCTTGAAATGACCTGATGCTGATTGGCCTTTAAGAAACAAGATAAGATAAGATCTTCCAATGTGGGCGAGACGAGGCGAGAACGCAAGATATGGGTATTCGTTGCCCTTCAGCGGCACCACTATCCTCTCCGGGGAAGTCCGGCGATATCCGTAATAGACATTGGATCGGCCTTGCGCGGGTCGTTCGCGGATTGGGCAAGTATCGGGATCTGGCTCCGGAACGCGTTTTTCAGTGAAGGCTCGTCCGGCCGGGCATGACCGGTCCGAGAGCCGCATTCCTGACGGCACCCTGTCCGGGGCCGGTCCTCTCCCGCAGGCCCAAGGCGTGAATCGGCAGGCGTGGCAAGGCCGGAGCGGCGGATCAGTCGGCTTCCCTTGCCTCCTCGATTTTCGCACGCTCCGCGTCGCTCTCATAGCTCGCCCAGGGACGGTCGGTGCTGGTGGGCGGCAGCGTGTCAGGCGTCTCGTTGCGGTGCAGATGCACCTTGGCGATGAAGAGCCCCGTCACCGGCGCCGTCATGAAGAGAAAGAGCGCGATCATCAACTCGTGGAACGAGAACTGGTCCAGCTTGAAATGGAAAAAGAGCATCGAGGCGATCAGTGCCCCGCCGACGCCCAGCGTCGTGGCCTTGGTGGGCGCGTGCAGGCGCATCATCGGATGGGGCAGCTTGATGAGCCCGAAGGATCCGGTCAGTCCGAAGACGCCGCTGACCACCAGGAACGCCGAGATGAGGATATCCGCGAGCATGGTCCGCCCCCTATTCGATGATGTCGCCGCGCAGCACGAAGCGCGTATAGGACACGGTGGAGATGAAGCCGGTCATCGCGAAGATCATGGAGGCCTCGAAATAGACCGTGGTGCCCTTGTGGATGCCGTAGAGCGCGAGCAGCGCGATGGCGTTCACCACCATCGTGTCGAGCGCCAGGATGCGGTCACCGATGCCCGGTGAC
Source organism: Maritimibacter sp. 55A14 (assembly GCF_003122205.1). Taxonomy (GTDB): domain Bacteria; phylum Pseudomonadota; class Alphaproteobacteria; order Rhodobacterales; family Rhodobacteraceae; genus QEYE01. The sequence goes on along the minus strand of NZ_QEYE01000016.1, from coordinate 13,015 downwards.
TTGATGACGCGATAGATGTTCAGCAGCAGCGCAATACCGAAACAGCCGAAGGCGAAGAGGAGGGCGTAGTCGATCATTCGAATATCTCCATCAGGCGGCGCTCATAGCGGGACTTGATGCCGTCGCGCACCGCGTCGGGGTCGGGCGCGTCGAGGCAGTGGACGAGCAGCGTGCGCCCGTCGGCCGCGACATCGCTCGACACGGTGCCGGGCGTCAGCGTGATCGTGCCCGCCAGCACGGTGATGGCCTCGGGCGTGCGCAGATCCAGCGGGATGGAAATCCAGGCCGGGTGGGTGTTCGCGTTGGTCTTGAAGAGGATGATGTAGGCCACCTGCACATTCGCTACCACGATGTCCCAGATGGCGACGGCGATGTATTCCACGATACGGGGGAAGTTCATCAGCCGCGGTCGGTTGGGCCAGTAGGCGGATGTGATGACCGGGATGATCAACGCCAGGATCAGCCCCAGCACCAGATTGCCCAGCGTGATCTTGTTGACCAGCATCTGCCACACGACGATCAGCGTCAGGGTCAGATACGGGTGGGGCAGGCACTTGCGCAGCATCTCTCCGCCTCCTTCAACGTTGCCCGATGACGGCCATGATATAGCCCTCCGGCGCATAGAGCTGGTCGGCCGTGGCCTCCAGATAACCCGTGACCGGGCCGGCGAGCACCGACAGCGCGACCACGGTGAAAAGCAGCCCGAAAGTCGCGACCACGGGCAGCACCGGCGGTTGTGGCGCGGTCACGGCCTCGGCGGCGGCGTCCTCGAGTACGGGCGTGTCCTCGGGCTCCGGCGCGGTCTTCCAGAAGACCACGCTGCCGGCCTGCGCGAAGCCCAGCATTGCGACCAGTGACGTGACCAGGATCGTGGACCAGATCACCCAGACATGCGTGGTCTCGCGCACCGCGTCGAGTACCAGCAGCTTGCCGACGAAGCCCGAGAGCGGCGGCATGCCGGCCACGGCGATCGCCGCACCGAAGAAAAGTGCGGCCAGCAGCCCTTGCTGCGCCATGGGCGGCGCCGGTTCCTGCAGATCGCCCGCGGTACCGCGCTGCTCGCGCACCAGATCGACCACGAGGAAAAGCAGCGCGCCGGCCAGCGACGAATGGATCGTGTAGTAAAGCGCGGCAACCGTGCTCTGGTGCGTGAAAACCGAAAGCCCGATCAGCAGCGTGCCCATCGAGCCGATGGCCGCGAAGGCCGCCAGCCGGCCCAGCCTGCGCGCGCCCAGAATGCCGACCATGCCGACGGCCAGCGTCACAAGGGCCGCGCCCATGATAAGCGGGCCGATCATGTCGGACGTGGCGCCCAGCTCCGGGCCGAAGACCAGCGTGTACATGCGCAGGATCGCGTAGGCCCCGACCTTGGTCATGACCGCGAAGAGCGCGGCCACCGGGGCGGGCGCTTCGGCATACGTCTCGGGCAGCCAGAAATGCAGCGGCAGCAGTGCTGCCTTGATCGCGAAGACCAGCAGCAGAAGGATCGCCCCCACCCGCAGCAATGCGCTGTCATCGGCCGGGATGGCGGAGATGCGTTCGGCCAGGTCGGCCATGTTGAGCGTGCCCGTTACGGCATAGAGCGTGCCCAGCGCGAAGAGAAACAGGGTCGAGCCCAGAAGGTTGTAGACCACGTATTGCACGCCCGCGCGCAGCCTGCGCCGCCCGCCGCCATGGATCATCAGCCCGTACGAGGCGATGAGCAGCACCTCGAAGAAGACGAAGAGGTTGAAAGCGTCGCCGGTCAGAAAGGCCCCGAAAATGCCCATGAGCTGGAACTGGAAAAGCGCGTGAAAATGGCGCCCGCGCTGATCCCATCCCGACCCGATCGCATAGAGAAGCACCGCCAGCGCCAGAACTGCGGTCAGTACGATCATCAGCGCCGACAGCCGGTCGAGCACCAGCACGATGCCGAAGGGCGCAGGCCAGTTGCCAAGCTCGTAGACATCAATTGTGCCGCTTGCCGCCAGCGCCATAAGCCCCGTGCAGACCGCGACCAGAACGGCGCAGGTCGCGACGGAGAAGACCCTCTCCAGTGTCGGGTGGTGGCGCATGGACAGAACGAGGATCGCGGCCATCGTGGCGGGCAGGACGATCGGAACGATGACCCAGTGGTTCATTCGCCGGCCTCCTCGTCTGCGTCCGCGGCGGGCAGGTTGACCCCGTCGGTGCGCGAGGCCAGATAGGCGCCGAGCGCCAGCATCACCACCACCGCTGTCATGCCGAAGGAGATCACGATCGCCGTCAGCACCAGCGCCTGCGGCAACGGATCGGTATAGGTGTCGACCCCGTCGCGCAACACCGGCGGCAGGTTCACGACCAGCCGCCCCGTGGCGAAGAGGAAGACGTTGACCGCATAGGTCAGCAGCGAGATGCCGATGATCACCGGAAAGGTGCGCAGCCGCAGGACCAGGTAGATCCCCGCCGCCGTCAGCACGCCTATGGTGCTTGCCACGAGCAATTCCAAGTTACCGCCCCCCTTCGCCTTCGCCTTCGCCATCGTCGTCGTCATCGCTACGCGCCGGGTTGATGTCCATCGGGAAGATGTTCACCGTCTCGCCGGTGCGCCGCGCCATGCTCGACAGGCTGTTGAGCGCCAGCATCACCGCGCCGACCACGGTCAGGAACACGCCCGTGTCGAAGGCCATCGCGGTGGCCCATTCGAATTTTTCCAGCGGCGGAATGGTGATGTAGCCGTAATCGCTCGTCAGGAAGGGGCGCCCGGCAAACCAGGCGCCGATCCCCGTCAGGCTGGCGATCAGGACGCCGAACCCGATGGTGACGTGATAGGTCACGCGCTGGCGCGACTCGGCCCAGGCGAAGCCGGAGGCCATGTATTGCATCAGGAAGGCGATGGCGACGATCAACCCGGCGATGAAGCCGCCGCCGGGGTCGTTATGGCCGCGCAGGAAGATGTAGACGCCGACCATCAGCGCAATCGGCATCATCACCCGCGTGGCCACCACCATCATCAGCGGGTGCCGGTCGCCAGCTTCGTCCCCGACCGGGTCCCAGCTTGTCAGCCAGCGCCCGCCGGGACCCCGCAGCACCGCGTCGGTCAGTGCGAAGATCACCAGCGCGGCGATGCCAAGCACGATGATCTCGCCGAACGTATCGAAGCCGCGGAAGTCGACCAGGATGACATTGACGACATTGGTGCCGCCGCCACCCTTGTAGGACTTGTCCAGGTGAAAGGCCGAGATGCTCTCGGCCGCAAAATCGCGCAGCAGGATCGCATAGGTCAGCCCGGCCACCGCCACGCCGCCCGCTATCGACACGACGGCGTCCCGGAATCGCTTCGCCGGGCCGCTTTCGGCCGGCGTCCTGTGTGGCAGGAAATTGAGCGCGAGCAGCATCAGGACGATCGTGACGACCTCCACCGAGATCTGCGTCAGCGCCAGATCGGGCGCCGAAAGATAGATGAAGCCCAGCGACACGATCAGCCCGACGATCCCCATCAGGACCAGCGCCATCAGCCGGTTGCGATGGAAGGCGACCAGCGCGAAAGTGGCGACCATCAGCAGAACCCAGCCCACGGCGGGCAGCAGCGCCACAGGCAGCGGCGCGCGGGTGGCCGGCAGGCTCGCGCCCCCGGTCCAGGCAAACACGCCGGCCCCCAGTACGGTCACCGTGAAGATGCCTGCATAACGGCTGAGCGCACCGTCATGCAGGCTGTCGGTGAAGCCGCGCCCGGCCAGTGTGGCGGCGCGCGTGACGGCGTCGAACATGGTCTTGGCCTCGGGGCGCGGGGTGGCCAGCCACAGGCGCATCAGCGGCGCGTGGAAGGCCAGCAGCAGCGCCCCGCCGGCCACTGCGACAGCCGACATGTAGAGCGCCGGCGTGACACCGTGCCAGATCTTCAGGTGGAAATCGGGCAGTCCGCCGCCGGTCACCGAAGCGGCTGTGGCCTTGACCAGCGGCTCGGCCAGCACGGGCGCCACGCCGATGGCCACGACCAGCACCACGAGGAAGCCCGGCGCGGCCCACATACCGAATTCCGGGTCATGCGGCTTGGACGGATAGTCCGTGCGCTCCGGTCCCAGGAAGACATGCACGATGTAGCGGAACGAATAGGCGACCGAGAAGACCGCGCCGAGCGTGGCCAGGACGGGAACCACCCAGTGCGAATGGGCCCAGACGGTATGGGCGGCTTCCTCCAGCATCATTTCCTTGGAGAGGAACCCGTTGAGCAAGGGGATGCCGGCCATCGACAGCGCCCCGACGGTGGCAATGGCGAAGGTCACCGGCATCAGCCGCCGCAGCCCGCCCAGCCGCTTGATGTCGCGGGCATGCGCCGCATGATCGACGATCCCCGCGGTCATGAAGAGCGCGGCCTTGAACGTGGCGTGGTTGATGATGTGGAACACCGCCGCCACGGCTGCCATCTTGGTGCCGAAGCCCAGCAGCATGGTGATCAGGCCCAGATGGCTGACCGTGGAGAAGGCCAGAAGCGCTTTCAGGTCGTCCTTGTAGAGTGCGATCTTGGCGGCGATCACCATCGTGACCAGCCCGGTCGTGGCGACGAGGTAGAACCATTCCGGCGTACCCGCCAGCACCGGCCACATCCGCGCCATCAGGAAGAGTCCCGCCTTCACCATCGTGGCGGAATGCAGATAGGCAGACACCGGCGTCGGCGCGGCCATGGCGTGCGGCAGCCAGAAATGGAACGGGAACTGTGCCGACTTGGTGAAGGCCCCCCCGAGGATCAGGATCAGCGCGGGCAGATACATCGGGCTGGCCTGGATTGCCTCCTTCTGCGTCAGGATCACGCTCAGGTCGTAGCTGCCCACGACATTGCCCAGGATCAACATGCCCGCGATCATCGAAAGCCCGCCCAGGCCGGTGACGACCAGCGCCATGCGCGCGCCTTGCCGGCCCTCGGGCAGGTGTTTCCAGTAGCCGATCAGCAGGAAGGAGGAGAGCGAAGTCAGTTCCCAGAAGATCAGCAGCAGCAGCACGTTGTCGCTGAGTACGATCCCCACCATCGCGCCCTGGAAGAGCAGCAGGTAGGTGAAGAACTGCCCCATCGGATCCTCGCGCGACAGGTAGAAGCGCGCATAGAGGATGATCAGCACGCCGATCCCCAGGATCAGACCGGCAAAGAGCAGTCCAAGCCCGTCGAGCATGAAGGTGACGTTGAGGCCCAGCGCGGGCAACCAGTCGAGCCGGAAGAGCAGCACTTCGCCGCGCATGACGGCGGGCGCGGATATCAGCAGAAGCAGCAGCGCCAGGACGGTGGGGGCGAGGGTGAAGGCGGTGCAGGTATTACGGCCCGCCTGTATCATCAGCCCCGGAAGCAGGGCGCCCAGAAAAGGCAGCGCCGCTATGATCGGCAGAAAACTCCCGGCGGTTTCCATTGTCGGCATGCCCCCCTTGTTATCCGTCGCGCTCCCGTTCCGGTTGATCCGGCGTTATTTAACGGCGCACAGGACCGGGCCCGTGCGCCGCAAATGGGATTCCCACTTAGATACACGGTTGCAACTGCTTGCCACAACCCGATTTCGTGAGAACAGGGTGCTTGTTTCGGGGCTGGTGTTGCAGCCGGGCCAGCGCGTTCAGCCGACTGGCGCCGTCATGCTGCGCCAGGTCAGCGCGCTGTCGTCGCCCTCGGAAAACTCGGCGGCGAGCTTCTGTACCACGCCGTGATCGGGGGATTTCACGCAGACCGGATCGGTCGCCGCCGGATCGCCCGCCAGCGCCATCGCCTGGCAGCGGCAGCCGCCGAAATCCACCGTCTTGCGCTCGCAGGAGCGGCAGGGTTCCTGCATCCAGTCGGTGCCGCGAAACGCGTTGAAGGCGGGGCTGTCATACCAGATGTCGCGCAGCTTCGTGTCGCGCGCGTTCTCGAATGTCAGGGACTTGATCGTCTGCGCCGCGTGGCAGGGCAGGACGGTGCCGTCGGGCGCGACATTGATGCCAGTGCTGGCCCAGCCGCCCATGCAGGGCTTGGGATAGCTGGCATGGTAGTCGGCGGGCACATAGTCGATCACCAGCCGGCCCTTGAGCGCGGCGCGGGCCTCGGCGACCACGCGGCTGGCCTCGCGCGCCTGCGCCTGATTGGGCATCAGCGCGCCCCGGTTGAGCATCGCCCAGCCGTGAAACTGCACCGTCGCGACCTCGATGCGGCGCGCGCCCATTTCCAGCGCGATCTCCAGCGCACGGGGGAGTTGGTGCATGTTTCCGCGATGCATGACGAAGTTCAGCGTCAGCGGAAAGCCGATCTTCCCGATCCAGCCCGCGACGGCCATCTTGCGGTCGAACCCGCCCTTGTAGCCGCCGATCCGGTCGGCCATCGCCGCATCCGTGCCCTGGAGCGACAATTGCACATGGTCGAGCCCTGCGGTGTCCAGTTCCGCAAGGCGCTTCTCGGTCAGCCCGATGCCCGAGGTGATGAGATTGGTGTAGAACCCGGCCTCCCGCGCGCCGGCGACAAGATCCGTCAGGTCGCGGCGCGAGGCGGGCTCCCCGCCCGAGAGATGAAGCTGCAACACACCCATCTCGCCAGCCTGACGGAAGACCGAGAGCCACTGTGCGGTGGACAGCTCGCTGTCGCGCGCGGCCAGCTCCACCGGGTTGGAGCAATAGGGGCAGGAGAGCGGGCAGCGATGCGTCAACTCGGCCAGCATGGCGATGGGGGGGCGTATTGCTTCCATCACGCCACCTCTACGATGCGCCGCTCGGCCAGCGCATCCAGAAACTCCGCGCTGTCACGGGTCACGTCGTCCACGGGCGCGTCGAACGCCTCGGCCAGATCCGCCGCGATCTGCCCCAGGCTGCGTGTGCCGTCCACCCGGCTGAGGATTGCGTGCCCGATTGCGTCCAGGCGGATCGCGCGTTCGGGCGCCAGCAGCACCCAGCCTTCGCGCACCCGGTCGAAATGCAGCCGCACGCCGCGCGGAAGAAGGGGTGTGTCGCCGGGCGTCATGCCGCCCCCCTGGCCAGCAGCCCTTCGCCGGGCAGCCAGCCGCCGGGCGGGATGCGTGCGGGGTCCACGTAGGCCGCGTGAAGCGCGTCGAGCTGCGCCCAGAGCACATCGGTCTTGAAGATCAGCGCCGCCGCCGCGGCATCCTGCTTCTCGGCGGTGTCGGCATGGTCGAGCACCCATTTCAGGCCGAACGCGACATCCTTCGGGGCCTCGCTAAGCCGGTTGCGGAAGTATGACAGGCTGCTGTCGTCAGCGAAATCGTAATGCGCCAGCAGCCCCTCGATCCGCTGGGCATGGATCTTCGGCGCGAAAAGCTCCGTCAGCGAGGCCGCGACGGCTTCAAGCAGCGGTTTTTCCTGCACGAATCGGACATAGGCGTCCACCGCGAAGCGGGTTGCGGGCAGTACGCCTTGTGCGGATGCGACATAATCGGGGTCGAGCCCCACCGCCTGCGCCAGCCGCAGCCAGCGGCGGATTCCGCCCTCGTTCCGGTCGGTGCCGTCATGGTCCTCGATCCGCGAGCGCCAGGCCCGGCGCAGGTCCGGATCCTCGACCCGGCTGAGGAAGGCCGCGTCCTTCATCGGGATGCGCGACTGGTAATAGTAGCGGTTGATGACCCAGGCGCGCACCTGGTCGGGGGTGCATTGGCCACCGTGCAGCAGGTGGTGGAACGGGTGCCGGTCGTGATACCGTTCCGCCCCGATCTGGCGCAGCCTGGCCTCGAATTCCTTGCGCGTCGCGGTCACAGGGTAAACTCCATTCCGTCGCTGGCCACGGTCCAGCCCGCGGCTTCGGCCTCGGCCCGTTCGGCGCTGCCGGGGCGCAGGACCGGGTTGCTGTTGTTCATGTGGACGAAGACCTTGCGGCCGATTTCCAGCGAGGCCAGCGCGGCGATCGAGCCGTCGGCGCCGCTCATCGAGATATGGCCCATGCGCCGCCCGGACTTTTCGCTCAGCCCCTCGCGCAGCATCTCGTCGTCGCGCCAGAGCGTGCCGTCGAAGAAGACTATCTCCGCCCCGCGGATGCGCGCGGCCAGCCGGTCGGTGACGGCGGCGCAGCCGGGGACATAGTAGATGTCCCGCCCGCCCGCGCGCAGATGCACGCCCGTGGTCTGCTCGCCCTCCAGATCGGTCTGCACCGTTTCGCCCTCCATATAGAGCGGCACCTTGCCCGGAACCGCGAAAAGCTCGGCGCTGAGGCCCGGCAGCAGCTCCGTCGCGCTGTCCAGATCGACGCGGGTTCGCGTGACCCTCGCGGGGTTGAGCGCGTCCAGCATCGGGTTGGCGGCCAGCACCCCATGGATCTCGCCCGTGGCGTAAAGCGTGAAATCCTGCTGCTCGCGCAGCGACAGGAGCCCCGCCACATGGTCGATATCGCCATTGGTCACGAGGACCGCCGATATCGGGCTGTCCCGCAAGCCTTTGGGGTGAAGTTTCGGCGTGGCCGCGATCTGCGCCCGGATATCCGGCGACGCGTTCAGAACGACCCATCGCTCGCCATCAGCAGAGACGGCGAGCGACGATTGCGTGAGCGAAGGTATCTCACCCGCCCGCGCCAGATCGCAATTGCGGCAGCCGCAGTTCCATTGGGGCAACCCGCCCCCTGCTGCGGCACCGAGAACGAGGGCCTGAAACACCCGTCACCCCGATCGCGCCGGCGGCGCGGCAGAATTTCAGAACAGGACGACGCCGCCTTCCTGGTCGTCGGCCGGGCCGTACATATTGATTTCCATGCCGCAATTGACTTCGCGAAGAACGGGCTTCGTCCATGCCATGATAGAATCCTCCCTAAGGGTCGTGGCTGTCTCACAGGTATTAGATGTGCGCGGACGGCTTGTTGTCAACGTCGCCGGGGCCGCGCCATCTAAGACTTTAGTGCCGAATTCGCAGCATCGCCGGGCGATTTGGGGTGCGCTGCGAGAGAGATGCGTTAGGCTTGGGGGCAGCGAAGCGGGTCCGCCCGGCGACGTCCGGGCCCTGCGCCCTGCCGGATCAAGGGTCGAAACATGATAGAGCTGGTCTTCATCGTCTGCCTGTCTGCCGCGCCCGACCAGTGCGAGGAGCGCGCGATGCAGTACAACAACCTGTCGGCACGGGATTGCGTCTACGGCGCGATGCCGTATCTGAGCCGCTGGGTCAGCGAGCACCCGCAATGGCAGGTTGAGCGCTGGACCTGCCAGCCGATGGGCGAAGCGCGCCACCGCGCCTGATGGCCGCGGTCGGCTGCGGATCGTACCGGATACCGACGCGAAGAGGACATCTGCAATGAAGAAAACCATACTGGCCGCGCTTCTGGGCTGTGTACTGTGGTCCGGTGCGGCGCTGGCCGGCGACGGCTATGACCTGATATTCCGCACTGGCACGCTGGACGCCTTCGCGCCCGGCGACAGGCTGGAATACCGCAGCCACGTGGCGCGCGACGACGCGCCCGACGCGGCCGAGGACGCCCTGCTGGAGCTTGCGCTCGCCGAGGAGGGCACCGCCGCGCGGCTGCGGCGCATGGAGGACGGGCAGGCGCGCCCGGTGGCGGAATTCGACGCATCGGTGGGCAATCCGATGGCGATGTTCTTTCTGGAGCGCACGGTGCGCGACGTGGCCGAGGCCACCGGCGGCAGCCCGTTCTACATTCGCAACCGGATCAAGGACTCGCTGCTCACGCCGCGCTCGATCGAGGCAACGCAAGTTACCTGGAACGGCGCCGCCCATGCCGGACAGACCGTCACGCTGATGCCCTTCGCGCAGGACAAGAACCGTGCCCGGCTGGGTGAGTTCGCCGATATGGAGATCGCCGTCACCGTCTCGCCCGACGTGCCCGGCTGGTACAGCGGGTTTATCGCCCGCACGCCTGTGCGCGAGGGCGCTGGGCGGTTCTTCGTGTCGGAACTGTCGCTGGCTGAGGTCCGGAAATGAGGCATGCGATTCTGCTTGCCACGCTTCTATTGACGCCCGCCGTCGCGCTGGGACAGAGCGCGGCGGAACGGCTCAACGACTATCCGACCGAGGCGCGGGCGGATTACGTCTTCGGCTGCATGGTCAGCAATGGCGAGAGCCGCGAGTCGCTGCGCCGCTGTTCCTGCTCCATCGACGTGATCGCCTCGATCCTGCCCTATGAGAAATACGTGCAGGCCGAAACCGTGCTGTCGCTGCGGCAGGGCAGCGGCGAGCGGATGTCGATGTTCAAATCCTCGCCCATGACCGACGCCATCGTGGCCGATCTGCGCCGCGCGCAGGCCGAGGCCGAGATCGTCTGTTTCAAATAGATCTGGCTGCGCCGTTCAGGACGTGCCCGGCTTGGGCAGTTCCCGCTCGAAGACGTTGCCCTCGGTATCCTCCGCCCGCACCCGGATCGCGGGGGCGCCGTTGTCGGTATACTTGAAGCGGAAGACCGGGTTCTCGGATATCGAGATGCCGCCGGCCAGCGTGAAGAGCATCTCATCGCCCTGCCAGACCTCCAGCGACTGGATGAAATGCGCAGGCACGAAAAGCTGGGTGATCTGGTCGCGCTGAAGCCCGGAATAGTTTGGATGCCGGATCATGAGCTGCGCCTCGCGCCGGGCGCCGCTGCGGGCCTCGTCGTCGAAATGCCTGAGCCGCATCTTGCCCATTTCGGCCAGCGCGACCTCGGGATCGCGGGTCGCCGGCGCCGAGCAGCCGCCCGAGGCCTTCACGAATCGCCCGCTCATGTAGCTGCCGACCGGCGTCTCGGCGATGACACGCATGTTGGAATAGGAATTCACCCGTACCCGCGTCTCGAAGCTGAGCGGCGCCATGCCGGGGCCGAAACGGATTTCGGCGGCCATCGGCGCGGGGTTCTCGTCCACCACGAGCGTGATCTTCCCGATCGGACCGGGCGTCATGTCGGTCTGCCGGATGACCACGGGCACCGTTGCCGCGTCATGGGTCCGGTAGGGCGCATCGACCGCGAAGATCGCGCCGCCCTCCTGCGGGATCACGTCGCCCAGGATGCCATAGCGCAGATCCCGCCAGGTCTCGCTGTCGGTCAGCGGGTTGCTCGGTTCCTCGGCGGTGCCGGGGCCGGCGAGCCCGATGAAGAGGGCGCCAAGCAGGGACAGGGGCAGTCTCATCGCGATCTCCACATGTAATTCTTGGACCCTAGCATGAAATTCGCGTTAGACCTATCAACCCAAAGTACCAGTCCCGCGAGGCCGCCCGATGTTCGAGATCCTGCTCAGCCTGTGCCTGGCCGGCGCACCGGAGTCCTGCACCGAACGGCTGGTTCCGGTGGCCGCGCCGGACTGCCCGGCGGCCTTCGCGCGGCTGCCGGACGTTGCGCCGGACTGGGGGGCGGATCATGTGGCGCGCGATCCGCGCTGCGTGGAACGACCCGGCTCCGATCTCGAATTCACCGAGATCGCGCCGGGGGTCCATGTGCATCGCGGACAGGTCGCCGATGTCGGGCCGGACAATCTGGGCGACGTCGCCAATATCGGCTTCGTCATCGGGCGCGACAGTGTTGCGGTGATCGACGCGGGTGGCTCGCGCGCGGTGGGCGAACAGGTCTATCTCGCGCTGCGCAGCGTGACCGACAAACCGATCTCGCACATGATCCTGACGCATATGCATCCCGATCACGTCTATGGCGCGCCGGTCCTGGCGGAGGCGGGGGCCGAGATCTGGGGCCATGCCAAGCTGCCGCAGGCCCTGGCCGCGCGGGCGCAGAGCTATGGCGAAAGCTACGGCCGGCTGATCGGGCCGGGCTTCGCGGGCAGCGGTTTGCCGGTCCCCGCCCGCACCGTCGAGGACAGCGCGCGGATCGATCTGGGCGGGCGGGAGCTGCTGCTGGTCGCGCGCCCCACTGCCCACAGCGAAAGCGACCTGACTGTCTATGATGTCGCGACGCGCACGCTCTTCACCGGCGATCTGGTCTTTGACGAGCACAGCCCGGCGCTGGACGGCTCGCTCAGGGGCTGGCTCGACGTGCTGGCGGCGCTGGGCGACCCGATGCCCGCGCGCCTCGTTCCGGGGCATGGCGGGCCGGTGCTGGACTGGCCCGCGGGCATCGCAGCGCTGCGCGGCTATCTGGTGATGCTGCGCGACGAGACGCGCGCGGCGATCGAAGCGGGGCTGCGACTGGGCGAGGCGGTGGACCGCGTGGGCTGGAGCGCCGCGCCGGGCTGGGCGCTTTTCGACCTCTACCACCCACGCAACGTGACCGCGGCCTTCACCGAACTGGAATGGGAATAGCGCCCTATTCGTCCACGCGGGCCAGCAGCATCTGCGCGATCGCGTAGATCCGCTGCTCCAGCAGGACCGGCGTCTCGCAGACATAGCGCAGCGACCGGGCGCGGTCGGTGAAAATGCGCTCATGCCAGTCGAGTTCGGCCTCGACCTTGTCGATCCGGTCGAAATCCGGCGATTCGGCGGATTCAAGCCGCTTCATCTGCGCGCGCAGCGCCTCGATGTTCTCGGCCATACGGGCCTGGTTGCGGGCATAGCGCGCGATCCCGTCCATCAATTCGTTGCGCCGCGCGTTCAGCCGGTCGAACACGCGGGCGAAAATCGCGCCGTATTCGGCCCTGCCGAATTCCGGATGCGCGACCTCGGCGCGGGCGACCGCCGCCTCGGCCTCTTCCAGCGTGACGCGGCGAAGTGCCAGAATATCAGAGGTTTCCTCGACCGCGGCGCGGGTTTCCTCGGTCAGCCCGTTCTCCGGCATGGGATGGGGCCACATCACGCCGGGCGAAAGCGTTGGCACCTTGCGCTGGATGCAGGGCCAGTCGGGATCGTTCGACGCGGCGCCGAAGACCGGCCCAGTGGCCAGAAAAATCATGCCGGCAAGTGGCGCGAGCAGCTTCATTTCAGCCTCTACGACTAAGGTCTTACAGAGCTAACACCCAATGATGACACATATTATCGGAGGAAGAAAACTGGCGATTTGGGTGAGATTCCCGCATACTGATCGTCCGTAGGTTGCGCCCCGGAGGGCGCGAGGGAGGAGACTGAATGAGAACGCGGGCTGCGGTTGCGCTGGAGGCGGGGAAGCCTCTGGAGGTGATGGAGGTTGAGCTTGAGGGCCCGAAGGCGGGGGAGGTTCTGGTGGAGATCAAGGCCACCGGGCTGTGCCACACGG
>NZ_QEYE01000015.1 GCF_003122205.1 Maritimibacter sp. 55A14 | reverse complement strand
TGCCCGACAAGCACCTCAACCTGCCTCAGTTTCGTGACAATCTCCTCAGGCTTGTGCCGCTTCGTAGCCATTCCGGTCCTCCGTTTTCCTAAACATTACGGCGGACCACTTTAGTGGGGGAAGATCAATTGCACCTGTTAGGAACCCGTGCGGTAGTAGTAGCTTGCACATTTTCCACGCCGTGCGAAATCGAGCACGTTTGCAGAGTTTGGTTCCTCAGGTGGTTGGGATCGATCGTATAGGTGCATGGCGAGTGAATAGTCATGATGGTGCTGTCAGACGGATTCGAATTGGTCTCCACAAGGACAGCATGACTGTCCCTATGCTGCGCCGAGTTGACGCCACTCGGCAAGAGCAGCGGCGCGGTTGGTCTTGAAAATGTCCCGACTGGAGAGACTGCGTTCCTGGTTGAAATGGTTGTAGACGGAAGCGTGGACGGCGGCGAATTGCTGCAAACTTCGCATGCGCCGGAACCGGAGCATCGCTCGCTCGCGTCTTCGGAACGGCAGGTGCGAATTCTCCGCCCTGTTATTCTTCCATCGGCCGGTTTCCTGCCGGTCTGCCGCGCCGATCTCCTTCAAGGCGGCGCCGTAAGACCGGAGCCGATCGGTCACGATGATCTCGGGTCGGCCATGCTTCCTCATTGCTTTTCTTAGGAATTTCAATGCGGCCTTCCTGTCTCGTGTCTTCGTCACGAAACTCTCAAGCACTTCTCCCTCGTGATCGACGGCCCGCCACAGGTAGTGCCTCTCGCCGTTGATCTTCACGAACATCTCGTCGAGATGCCATCGCCAGCGGCTCGATCGCATGCCCTCTATGCGGCGTTTCCGGATCTCGACTGCAAACATAGGACCGAACCTGTGCCACCAAAAGCGGACCGTCTCATGGCTGACGTCGATGCCGCGCTCGTGGAGCAGGTCCTCGACATTTCGGAGCGAGAGCGGGAAGCGAACGTAGAGCATCACCGCCAGACGGATGATCTCCGGGCTGGTCTTGAACCACTTGAAGGGGCTGGGTTTGGTCATCTGGAGACGCTACTCAGCACCCTGCCCCGCCGCAAGCCAAGTTCCTTTGACAACGCCCTGCTTCTCAATCACGACCCACGCCATACCCCATTTTCATCCTTCCAAATCAACGGCGGTATCTCGAAGAAAAACAAACTTACGGATTCATCATTAAAATTATTTGCACATTCCGGCCAAGACTTACGTAAATGCTCCAAGATACCATCGGTATCCGCAATCCAGTGGTTTTCTTCGTCGTCAATCGACAAGTTTGGGGGCGGCTTTCCAGCCACAAAATATATATCAATATCTGGCTTTATAAAACGAACGTGCCCTTCATCAAGCAACCGCCGGAGCAAAAGAAAGAAAGCCTCCCGATACTCATCGAACGAAGATAGTTCCTCATATCGAATCCAAAGGCAATTTATCCACAATCCAAAGCAGTTCGATATTATTTCTTCATAATTACTGTCAATCACTTCTTCGATCAACTTAATATTTGCAGCGCTATTCAAACTTGAGCTCCCTTCTAAATCAACCTGCAACAGCCGCGGGAATATCGATCGTGGTGCCGTCAGACGATTCGAACTGCTCTCCACAAGGACAGAATAACTGTCTCTATGCTGCGCCGAGTTGACGCCACTCGGAGAGAGCGGCGGCGCGGTTCTTCTTGAAGATGGCGCGTGAGGTGAGGTTCCGATCGGAGTTGAAATGGTTGGTGACGGAGGCGTGGACGGTGGCGAACTTCTGCAGACTTCGCAGTCGCCTGAACCGCTGCATCGCCCGCTCCCGCCTTCGGAACGGCAGATGCGAGTTCTCCGCCCGATTGTTCAGCCAGCGACCTGTCTCCTGCCGGTCCACAGCGCCGAGTTCTTTCAGGGCCGCGCCGTAGGAGCGCAACTTGTCCGTCACGATAACCTCGGGACGGCCATACCGCCGCATGGATTTCTTCAAGAATTTCAATGCGGCCTTCTTGTCCCGCGTCTTTGTCGCGAAACTCTCAAGCACCTCGCCCTCGTGATCGACAGCGCGCCAGAGATACCACCGCTCGCCGTTGACCCGCACGACATCTCGTCCAGATGCCAGCGCCAGCGACTGACTGCACGCATGCTTTCAGCGCGGCTGCGCCGGATCTCGGTGGCGAAAATCGGGCCAAACCTGTGCCACCAGAACCGGATCGTCTCGTGGCTCACGTCGATCCCGCGCTCGTGCAGCAGATCTTCGACATTGCGAAGCGAGAGCGGGAAGCGAACGTATAGCATCACCGCCAAGCGGATGACTTCTGGGCTGGTGCGGAAGCCACGGAAAAGGTTCGATTTGGTCATCGTCGAAAGCTACGCTGCCACCCTGCCCCGTTCAAGCACCTCAACTTGACACCGCCCCTTGGAGCCCAAAGCGCTTGATCGCAAGCGGATGGACCGCATTGTGAAATCCGCTTTTTAGACGTTCTATAGTTGTAACGCACCTTGACGCTGGCCCCGGTTGTGCCAGAGGCATTTCAAATCACGACAACTCAGTTTTTCACAAATTCAAGAACAGTATTGTATTCTTTAGGAATAAAACTGCGGCGTCCATCAGAACTACCGCGGTTTTTTCGTATCTGACTAGCCGCCGCCTCTGCTACAAATTTATTTTTTCGGAGCGCCTCAATTAATTTAGCGTCGCTGGAAGAGGTAAAGTTGTAATTCATTGCCTTCATATACTTATTGCACAATTCAGCGTCAATTCTATCTGAGAGCAAAATTATCACACCCTCAAGATCACGTTCAGTAAAATTTGAAAGCAGGTGGAAGTATGATTTCTCACTGAAAAGTGATTTTAAATCAATCTCTTTAGACGCCAATTCGTCACGAATTTCCTCTGCGTGTCTAGACACATCAACGCTCACCGGAAAAAACCCCTCCAAGAGGTCATAGAAGGAGAGCGCATCACATTTACTGATTAATCGTGGTAATTTTGACGCATGAAGAAACTCCAGTTCACTTTTCACGGCCCTCCATGCATCCTCGACTCGGTTCATCTCAAACTCTCTGGTAGGTGGTGTCAGATCAATTCGAACCAGTCTCCACAAGGACAGTATGACTGTCCCTATGCCGCGCCGAGTTGACGCCACTCGGCAAGAGCGGCGGCGCGGTTGGTCTTGAAATTGTCCCGACTGGAGAGACTGCGTTCCTGGTTGAAATGGTTGTAGACGGAAGAGTGGACGGCGGTGAATTTCTGCAAACATCGCATCCGCCGGAACCGGAGCATCGCTCGCTCGCGTCGTCGAAACGGCAGGTGCGAATTCTCCGCGCGGTTATTCATCCAGCGGCCGGTTTCCTGCCGATCAGACGCGCCGATCTCCTTCAAGGCGGCGCCGTAAGACCGGAGCCGATCGGTCACGATCACCTCGGGTCGGCCATGTTTCCTCATTGCTTTTCTTAGGAATTTCAATGCGGCCTTCCTGTCGCGCGTCTTCGTGACGAAGCTTTCCAGGACCTCACCTTCGTGATCGACGGCCCGCCACAGGTAGTGCCGCTCGCCGTTGATCTTCACGAAGATCTCGTCGGGCACTGTCAGAAGAATCGCGTCTGGCCTTCCTTCCCCACGGTCCCCACTGACGAGAGGGCACAAAATATTGTTCTGTAAGGAGAAACACCTTTCAGAGCGCCGACGAGACCAACAAACGAGCCATTGTCAGCTTAGCAAACGAAGTTCTTCTGACAATACCGGTCCGGCGCTTCGGCGCGCCCGCAGGCTGATAGCCCCGCAAGACCGCCGGCGCCCCCCGCCGCAAATCACGTAGCCTCTACCCTGTTCCGCAAAACCCGGCCCCTGTAATTGCGCAATCCGCATCCCTGTTCTGCACTTCTCGTTCCCTGTTTTGCAGAAAAACAGGAAAGCAAAGCCCGACGCGTTAACGGTCTGACAAGACGTGGAAAGTTCGCACGGCGAAGTGACCTCTCAGCCATCGCTTCCCTGTTTTCGGCCGAAATCAGGAAAAATTCCCTGTTCCTGCCGAAACTCACCCGACCATCGGACCCCGGGAGACCCGCGCCCCAAGACCCGCCGAAAGACCTCGGAAGACCGCCATTTGGATAGAGCAATGCACGGATTGGCCACGAAATAACCGCCCTGTTTCCGCAGGTTAGGTAGCCTTGAATGACGCGAAGACAGGTGTAGGGGGTCGGTGGCGGAGACGAAGTCCGCCGAACTATGTGGATAGTAAACTGAAAATTATATAACTTTTCTTAACCGACTAAGTTGATACCACGATTCTTACCACCCGGCAGCTGCGAAACGGCCATATCTGACCTTATCTAGTGCTCGCCACCTGACAAATGGTTCCCAGTCTGCCTCTGGTGCGCTATCGGTCGCTCGGACGAAGGTCCGAGGGGCGGCTATGCGGGAAAACTACCGTTCGCCGCACGTGCTGACTTGGTCGAACAGAGCGGCGGCTATGCGCAGGGAGCGGGCTTTGCAAAGTCGGGGTCAAAGAAGGTCGTACCTTGACGTGACTGGGTCAGAGCGTTCGTAGAAGGAACGAATAGAAATTGTCCGCTTCATATATGCCCCGCCACATTGAGCCATTGCCGCTCAGCGTATTTGAACTCTCTCTCCTTGGCGCAGGATGTAGTCCGCGCCTTTCAATCCGAGTTTGTTCGGCCCAGCCCAGATCAGGTAATAGAGGGGTGCGTTTCGCGTGTTGCGGATCAAGTGGGGCTTGGCGACAAAAGGGAAAAGCATTTTGAGCCGACCGACGTAAAGGTCGAGCAACCTTTCGGCTACGTCGCCGTATTTGGTCGTGACCTCGTTGCCGAACAGATCGACTTCGCGACTATATGCGATGTTGCGCCATTCATTTGTTCCGAAACAGGCGGTCAACTGATCGGCCCAACGTTCCGGCACATCACCGGAACGGGTGATCAGGCGATTTATCGCCATCGCCAGCGGGAAATTGATCACCACCTCCATCGTGCCAGTTTCTGCCAGCGCCTCAAGGGTCGCCCACTCCAGATGAGCGCCGTAGGGGTCTAGGAAAGCGACACCGCGAATGTTGCGCGCCTTGAGCGACGGCGCGAGGTTGCGGATCAGCGGATTGCAATCGCCCACCTGAACAGTCACGCCGTTCCTTCCTTCGCTGACAGCGCGCAACGTCTCCGCGCGAGTCTCGTCGAGATCGAAGAAATAGTGCTGGTGAAATCCATTCGGCACATTCAGCGCTCGCACTGGCGAGCCAAGGATGAACTCCTCCTGCGCCTCGGTGTCCTCCGCCTCGTTGAAAAACGGCGAAGCTTCCACCGTCACGATCGAGCCGCGCACCTTGGTGATGCAGGCACCCGCAAAGGCGTCGATATAGACTCGTGTGAACGACTGCTTGCTCAGCGCCGTTCCGTAGAATTTCAGATAGGCTTCCAGAGCGTCGAGTTTCGCCGCGGCCCACGGCCCGACCGTGCTTTCGCGGTGATCCTTCTTCATGCAAGCTCCGCCATGATCGACTTCGGCACGATCTGCCACGGGAACCCGTTCCATTCTTCGCCTTCGAGCAGGCGACCGCCGGATTTCGGACGCGCACCGCCCCATTGTTTGAAGAAGAAAGCCACGTCGTATCGCTCGCAGGCGATGCGCAATTCGGTCGCCCATGCCGCTTCCATCGGACGCGCGCCAGGTCCGCTTTCGCCGCCGACAATCGCCCACGCGATGCCAGTCAGGTCGACCTCACCAATCGGGCCGAGCAGTGGTTCGAAAGAAATAAAACGTGCATCCGAGTTGATCTGCCGCAGGTGTTCGATCCGCCCTTTGTGGGCAGCGTCTTCGGCGGACACGCCGAGCCAGATATGCGTCGGCACTCGCCTGCCATCGTAGCGGCTTCGGACGTAGTTGCGCATCAGTGACGACCGCTTAGTTAGCACCTGATAGACGTGCCAGTCTGCAGCCTCCATCGCATCGAATACGCAGTCGATGAACTCACGCGGAATGTCCTTGTGGAACAGGTCGCTCATGGAGTTGACGAAAATCATGCGCGGTTTCTTCCACAGCGCTGGCTGCCGCAGGCGTGACGGCCAGAGGCGCAAATCGAAGCCCTGTTCGTATGGATGTCCTTTGATGCCGCGCCAACGTTCCGCGAACCGTTCAGCGTAACAGTGGTCGCAGCCGGGACCGACCTTGGTGCATCCTGTCACGGGATTCCACGTAGCGTCGGTCCATTCAATTTCCGATTTCTGTGCCATCCTGCTCGTCCTCTTTTTGCTGGCGATGCTACAACAAGTCAAACAAACAGTGAACAAGTATTCGTAGGCTGATTTTGGAGAGAAAAGCGGACGTATGCGCAGACCGCAGCGAAGGTCTCCCGTCCGCCGGTCCTGCATGAGCATCCGTGATCGCCCAAGACCGGGTATCATGTCCGCTCCGGGCTGCGAGCGGCGGCGTGCGCTTGCAGCATCCACGCCGTGTGGAAACCGTAGCGAAGGGCTCCTAACCGTCATCTGACAGATTCGCTCAAGGATGCTGGACCAATGCCCGATACCCTGCTTCCATCGGGTATCTTATGTCAGGTGGCGAACACTAGGAACTGCTTCACCAATCATGGCTGAATGAGGTCGGGCAGTTTTTTGGATATGTCCTCCATCAGCACCAAAGCGCACTCTACCGTTTCGCCGGTCATTGCAATCTGCAGTTGGCCAGCCGGTACCGCCTGATCCCAAGAAAAATTCTGCGTCAGGAAGTCCAGCACGTCGCGCTTGTAGTCGGTGTCGGGGTTTTGCAGGTGGTCCCCCTTGGTTTCCAGGACCACGACCCGCCCGGCACCTGCCTTGCCGCCCGTGGCGAAAATGAAGTCCGGGTAGATGCGCCCGCGCTTCCAGCCTTGCAGGCCCATACCGTATCCGGCCTTTGCTACGTTGCGGTGCCACCATTTCACCGTGCCATCCCCGTCGAGGTGCACTGCCACGTTCTGTTCTTCGCCGTTCAACTCGTTTCGGAAAACCGGGGAAAACAGGCTACGGTTCAATGCGCCACCGTCGGCACCCGTTAGGTGAGGCGAGTTCAACGGTTCGGTCGTCAGCACGTGGTCGGGCATCGGCCAGTTGTTCCCGTCCATCCGCAGCCGGAATTGAATGTCACCGGCCTTCACCGCCGCGCGGAACATGGCTTCGGAACGGGCATCGCGTTCCTTGGTCAGGGCCACCCGCAGCCGGTCTATAATCAAGCCAGATGCGGCCCCCAGCTTCGCAGCGTCGAAGCCCCGCGATTCCAGCCCTTTCAGCAGTTCCGCCACGATACCCCGTGCCACGAAGGGATTGGGCACCAGATCGGAGATCACCCGCACCGCGTAGGTCGGATCGAAGCGCAGGGTTTCCGCCGCGGCCGCGACAACCTCGCCCCGAAAAAATTCGTCCTCCCCGGCATCGGTCAGGGCAATGCGCTGCAACTGCGCGGCCACCTGCGCCGGGTTGTCCGGTATGTCGGCCACCACATCAGCCGGAGAAAAATCCCGCCAATCGATAGCCGACAGAATGTCGGTTTCGTAATCGAGGTCGCGCACTTCGCTGCCTTCCACTCGCAGGACCTTGGGCAGGTAGATTTTCAAGCTATTGAACGCCGCGCGCCTTTTCACCCGCCGCGCCGTGCCGGGGTTGGGTGTGCCGCCCTCTTGCGGCACCTCGATAACCAGATCGGCTAGGCCGTCGCGTTCCAGCCCGGTCTTTATCGCTTCCACCACGTCGCGGGTCGCTGCGTGATGCGTCACCACATAGCATTCGTCCAGCGCCGCCACGCCGGTCTTCAGCGCGTAGGGTTGGCGCAGGATACGCCCCACAAGCTGCGTCATGGCGGAACGGTTGGACGCCGCCGCAAGCGAACACAGCACATAGGCGAAAGGGCAATCCCAACCCTCTTGCAGCGCCGCCTTGGTCACGATCACACGCACCCGGTTGGTGGGCGACAACAGGTCTTGGTTCTCGGGTTGGTTCAGGTCGTTCTGTTCGGCGGTCTTGATCGCCACTTCCGCGTCATCCAGCCCAGCAGCCAGCAGCCATTCCTTTACATCATCCGCGTGTATGTGCCGACCGTCGCGCTGATCCCTGCCTGTCCGCTCCACCTGCACCAGCATGATGGGCCGGATATAGCCCGCAGCGCCCCTGTCAGCCCGGTAGGTGCGCGCTTCGGCGTCCAGGGTGTTCAACCTGCCCAGCGCCGCCGTGAGCGTCCCGCGCCAGTCTGTGCCCTGCCTCGGGTCGAGGTTCAGAGGCATCTTGATCATGTCTTCGGCGTGCAACTCGCGCCCCGTCACCTCCACCAGAAGGTTCGCATAGCGCGCTGGGCGCGGTTTCGCGCCGCCCCTTGCCGCCACATCCTTTGGCGTCGCCGTCAGTTCCAGCACGAAGATCGGATTGAAGCCGTAGAGCGTGTCATGCGCCAACTCGGATGTGGCCTTTTGCCCCTCGTCCATCACCACGACAGGCTGGATTTTCCGCAGCGCGTTCCCCAGCGAGTCCTTCACCACGGGGAACATGCCCTGATAGCCGTCGAGGTTCGGCACCCCCGCCAGTTCCCGTGCGTGTGCGGCTTGATCTCCCTCGGGCGCGAAAAAGCCGTGCACGTCGCCCCGGTCGCGGAACATGCGCAGCGTTTCCTTGTTCTGCCGGTTCCCCGCCTGCAACATCAGCACCATGACGCAGAGGTTGCTTTCCACGTCGCGCGCGTCCAACCGGTCGGATTTCTCCATTACCTTCACCCGACCCGCTGCTGCGCGGTCAAGCGCCTGCCGATAGGGGTGCTGGCGGTTCTTCAGCGCCTTCAGAGTCTGGGAATAGATCGCCTCGTTCGGCACAATCCACAGCACGAAACCGGTGTTCTTCGCCAGATACCGCCCCATGATCCGGCTCACACCGTTCACCGCCAGCCAGGTCTTGCCGCCGCCCGTAGGCACCTTTAGCGTGACGTTCGGCACCGCCCGGCCCACGCCGTCCTTGCGCGGGGAAAAGGGCACATTGGCGCGAGACGCAGGCAAGCGCCCGGCGGTTTTCAGATTCGCCCACGCGGTCTCCGTGAAATCCATCGCCGGAATGGGTAGATTTGGCTTTGCAGCGCGAAGTGCGTCAATCTCGTCAGCTTCGGCCTTTCTCGACTTCAATTCGTCCAGATACGCATCAAGCGTGTCCAGCACCCGCACCTGATAATCGAGCGTGCGCATCAGGTGCGCTCCACCCGGTAGAGCGCGAAGGGCAGCGGCGCGAATTCAACCGGTAAGCCTTCGGCATCCAGCAGGCGTTGCGAGACATAGCGCGCGGGGGCAAAGACAAGGTGGCGGGCGTCGGGCTGCGTTTCGGCCACGGTGCGCGCAAAGGTTAGCGTCAACGCCGCCTCGGGCGATTTCAGCCAGTCCAGATCGGGGCGGTAGATCAGCCAGACATGGGTGCCACCTGCCTCGCCCACGTAAGCGCGGCCTTCATCCATTTGCGCGGGGTCGAGCGGTTGCGAGGTCGCCATGTGGAACAGCACGCCCGCCAACGCCGCGAAGTCGGGTAGGTCTTCACCGGTCAGGATGTGGTCAAGCTCCACCGGCTCGCCCAACGTGCAATAGGTGAATGCACCGCCCAGCCCCTCGGCCCGGTCCTCCACCCGCTTTTCGCCGGTGACGATCAACTCACTGTCCTTCACCTGCTTGGCGATGCGGTCGTATTCGTGGCCGTGCAGGTTTTCGATCTTTTCCACCTGTTCGGTCAGCCGGTCGGCCCGCTGCAACTTGGACCAGTTCAGCCTTTCGCGCAGAAGCTCTGTGCGTTGCGTGCCGGTGAAGTCATAGCCATTGATCACACGGCGCACCCGTTCGGCGGTCAGTCGGTCAGCATAGTCTTCCATCTCCACCAGAATGAAATGCCGGTTTCCGCCATCGCGCTTGTTGGCTTCCAGAACGGCATGGGCCGTGGTGCCCGAACCGGCGAAGGAATCCAAAACTACCGAAGCTTTATGTGCTGCAAGCTGAATAACCCGAACGACATGCTCTAGCGGCTTTGGGGAGTGCTTCAGTGGGTTAGACCCAAAAATACTCTTTATGAGAGTGGTCGCATGATCGGTTGAATATTCCGGTCCAAACCACACAGATTTTGGTTTTTTTCTAGTTCCGGCGGTCTCGTCGTCAGCTTCATCCAGATAAACTCGATACTCAACGTCAAACCGTCCGCGCTCGCTTTCGCGCGCAATCAAATCCCCGATATTGTCTGCTACTCGCCGTTTCCCCCAACGCCAGCGACCATCTGACCCGTCGCCACGTTTCGGAAGAACTTCAACATCGGAGTCGGCCAACCGCTCGATTGAAAGAGTGTTAGTTTCGCGATTCCAGAAAATCGGAAAGAACATGCTTTCTCGGTCTTCACGGCGATCCTCGCTGCCGCGCTTCCTCAGATCGCGCGGCATGAACCTACGCCCATCCGAAGAAACCTGATTGAATTCAGCGATCTGATCTTCTGTAAGTTCAAGGCCGCGGCTTAGGAACTCGTCATGCGAATACACGATCATGTATTCATGGGTAAGCGCCACGTTCTCCTTGTCGTTTCTGCCTTTCCTGTTGTTTTCAATCACGAAGATCGCAGAAAATGCATCAACGCCGAATACTTCGTCCAGCATCGCCCGAAGTCTATGAACCTCGTTGTCGTCACAAGTAATCCAAAGACTTCCGCTTTCAGAAAGGAGTTCGTTTAGCAACCGCAGCCTCGGCCACATCATCGCGCACCATTTATCGTGGCGCAGCCCGTCTTCGATCCCGATGGGGTTGGCCTCCAGCCATTCCCGGATCATCGGCGCGTTAACGTTATCGTTGTAGGCCCAGGCTTCGTTCCCGGTATTGTAGGGCGGGTCTATGAAGATGCAGTCCACCTTGCCCGCATACATCGGCAACAGCGCCTTGAGCGCGTGCAGGTTGTCGCCTTGCACGATCAGGTTGCCGTCAAGGCGCGGGTCGCCAATGCCCTTGTCGGGCTGCATGACCAAGGGCCGGAACGGCACCGCAAGGTGGTGATTCCAGACGAATTCCTTGCCCTTGAAATTCAGTTCGGTCATGCGGCCTACCTTCGCGTTTTTCAGGAAGTTGGCACAGACTGCGCCCCGGCACCATAGGGCGCTTGACCCAATGCCTTGATCAGCTCGCCCTGCCTCTCGCGCGAAACCGGAATATAGCTGTCGATGGTGGTCGCCATGTGTTCGTGACCAAGGTTCAACGACCACGCCTTGAACTGCTCGCGCGATCTGCAAATGCTGTCGCCATAGCGCGCCAGGGTCTTGCGAAACGCGTGCGGTGTGAACTCGCGCAGTTGCACGCGTGCGAAGGCAACCCGGATAATGGCGTTCAGCTTGCCGCCATTCGCATAGCCTTCTCGCGCAAACCCGACCCGTACAAAACTGCCATCGACGCAGCCGATTTCGATCTTCGGAAAGACCGCGTCAGTGTCACCGAACAATTCGACCTCACGCAGGTAGGTCACCCATTGCTCGAAGCACTCGCGGTAAGTCGGATCGACCGGCAGCAGCCATGTGTCGATGGGTTTCGCGTTCTTCGTGGCCACGTC
The DNA here is from genome assembly GCF_003122205.1 of Maritimibacter sp. 55A14. Taxonomy (GTDB): domain Bacteria; phylum Pseudomonadota; class Alphaproteobacteria; order Rhodobacterales; family Rhodobacteraceae; genus QEYE01. The sequence continues at coordinate 71,731 of NZ_QEYE01000015.1, read as the reverse complement.
GCGGGGATCTTGGTAGATGTGCCCATCGAAGAGATTGACGTGCTTCAGAAGCAAGGTCGAGACGGCCCCGACGCGTGCGCCGGTCAGCATGAAGAAAGCAAAGAGCGCCTTGTCTCGGCGCTCAAACTTGTTGCCCTGCGGCATGGCCTGAAAGGCATGGAAAGCCTGCTCCATAGACGGATAGGGAACTGGGCGCGCCGCATGGGCAACCCGCGAGCCCTTGCGAGAGTTGTTGAAGTATTCGGCGTCCGAATAGGTGACGCGCGACTTGAAGCCGGACTGATCGGCGAGCCACAGGACGAAGCCCTTGACGTGGGCCAGCGCGGCATCGACCGTTGCCGGGCTGAGAGGTTTGCCGGTGCGCCGGTTGCGCGCCTTCGAGAGGTGCATCTTGAAACGTTCACCCCAACCGCGATTGAACTGCTTGAAGTCCTTGTGGCCGATGGCCTGCTCAAATTCGGAAAGCGCCGCCGCAATCTTGTCGAGCGTCTTTTCGTCCCTGCCACGAGCCTGCTTGAGATAGTCCAGATACCGGTGCTTCATCCGAACATTCGATGTGGTGTTTCTGGGCATTTTCAAAACCCCCTCTGATGTGATCATTCAAGTTGAACGGGCGGGGTTCGCTTAGGCGTCTTCCCGCGTGTTGATGGCGAAACCAAACTTCACCGCCCATTTCCGCAAGTCGTCCCGCCGGATGATGCGCCGCGTCATGCGTGTGCAGGCCGGGCAAATGGCCATGATCCGCGCCCGCGTCGCGCCCATTGGTTCAAAGTCAACCAATCCGGGCTGTGGCACGCGGGGTTTCTTGCAGCCCAGGCAATAGACCTCGAAAGGCTGAAGCTTCGTCTTCGCTACGGCCAGTTTCTCAGCATGGAAAAGCTTGAACTTGCGGCCTTCTACAAGAAAGGGTCGCGCGTCCGTAAGGCACGGCAGTCCCGCCTTGCACCAGCGCCTGACCGTGCCGATGGTGACGCCCGACAAGTCTGCCAACTGCTCCAATGTGTAGCTGCGATGTAGCTTCACGCGGCGAACATCCGCCCGCCGCGCCATCAGTCTGCCTCCTGTCCAGGCTCGACGCGGTTGGCTTCCGCCCAGGCGTTGAGGTCCGAACCAAGATAGATGATCTTGCGGCCCAGCCGATAATATGCAGGACCAATGCCTTTGTGACGCCATTGCGCGAGCTTTGCGCGGTCGCCGATGATATCGAGTTCGGGATCGCCAAGCACATAACTGCGGTTCTGCTCGAAAAGGTTCGCCATTTCTTGGTCTCCATCATGTTGACGTGAGACCTTTCAAGCATTCTCGATCAAATCTGTAAAAAGCGCGATGGCCGCGAACTGGAAGCCCTTATTGTTCGGGCCTTTTTGCCAGCAATTCGACGATTTCCTCCCGAGTAGACTTTGGCTGATTGCCTTCCTCAAACATCGCGGCCAAGGCGTTGTGAGGCTCGCCGAGGTCTTCGTCCTTAAGGTTGTCGACAGCCCATTTGGCAGGAGACCGAACGTCGCTTGAGATTTCCAGCAATGCAAAGACCTGTTGCAATGCGCGGGTGAAACCAGTCGAAGGCTGTCCCGTATCCGGGTGCGCGCCCACAGTCGGGCGCTGTCCGGTTTCTCGGGCATAGAGCTTGGCCAACCTGTTCGCAATGGCTCGCGCGTAGTAGTCCGGCGCACGGTGACGGATCGACCAGAACCGCTCGCGCTGCTCGTTCAACTCTTCGAGACGCGAAGCTAGTGCCTGCCTGAAGTCCAGCAGAATGAACAGGCTTCCTACGCAACCTCCACAATCGGCGACATTTTTTCGGATCAGATCCCGCGTTTTCGCGACGGAGAGATTCTGCGCGTTGACCTTCATCTTGGCGTCGATCACGGCCGTCAACCTCTTCGCCGCCGCAGCCATTTCAGCATCCGACTCGTCTCCGACAAGACTGTCCACGATGGCGTCAATCCGCTTCAAGTTCTTTGAGACAAGCGCCAATTCGCGAGAGAATTCCGCCTTCGTGTCGTGCATATTGGGCTTGGAGCTATCGAAGGGCTGCGGGCCTGCCAGCAAGGAAAAACCATGGCGCGGACTTGTCTTGCCGAAGGGCAGGAGCATTTCGTCGACAATGGTGTGAAGCTGTTCCCGAAGTTCGGGGTCCGGATAGCCAGGCATGAGCGCGTTAAGCATGAAGGTACCATGCCACGGGCCTTTTTGCACAGCAAGAGTTGTTCCGGGTTTGTTTCAATTTGGCGCACTTGGGAAAAAGCACGGAAGTCCGCGGCCTTCTTGCCTAAATTTTCTTCCGATCTGGCAAACTTATGACGTCGCCGCTTCCGCCGGTCACATGTTGCGACCAGCGATCCATCAAGGATCGGCGCTTTTCGAGTAGGTCGGAGCGGGAGTAGGCATGTTCCACCTTCGAACCGATTCGGTGCGCCAAGGACATTTCAGAAACCTCCCGTGGCGCATTGGCGACTTCTGACGCCCAGTCGCGGAACGTCGATCTAAACCCATGCACGGTGACGCCTTCGACCTTCATCCGCCGCAGAAGCATCAACATCGCCATGTTCGACAAAGGCCGATGGCGCTTCTGACCCTCGAAGACGTATTCCGACTTCATCGCGCGCAATGGCTCGATGATCGCCAACATTTCATCGGTCAACGGTACGCGGTGTTCCGCCCCGCCTTTCATCCGTTCTGCCGGGCAAGTCCAGAGACGCTGCTCAACGTCGATTTCCGCCCAGCGCATTCCTAGCACCTCGCCGGTGCGCGAACCTGCAAGGCAGGTGAACATCAGCGCCTTCGCCGCCATTGCCGAGCGCCCGCGCAGATCGGCATAGAACGCGGGCACGTCGCGCCAGTCCATCGCCTTGTGGTGCTTGGGCTTGGCCTTCACTTTCGGCAGCACACCACCGTCGCGAATTGCCGTCACCGGATTTTCGCCTTCGCGGAAGCCTCTGGAGCGGGCCACGTCGAGCACGGTCTTGATCCGCTGGGACAAGCGGCGCGCGGTTTCATGTTTCTCGGTCCAGACCGGCGAGAGGACAGACAAAACTTCGGGCTGACCGATGGAATCTACGGGCAATCGGCCGATCTTCGGAAAGGCATACTCGGCCAGCGTGTTGATCCATTGCGCCCCATGTTTCGCGTTCTTCCATGTCGGCACACGTTCAATGTGGACCTGCCGCGCGATTTCCTCAAAACTGGGGATGTCCTTGACGCCGTGATACTTGGGATGCAGCCCCGCGCGCGCCAACCTGCGATACTCCAGCGCCCGCGCCCGCGCCTCGGGAAGCGTGACCAGGTCGGCCCCACCCAGCCCGAAATCCGTCCGCAGCGGCTTGCCTGCCCGGTTCTTCTGACCCTTCACCGTCACGCGTACCACCCACCGCCGCGCGCCCGAAGGATCGACCACGAGGTAAAGTCCGTTCCCGTCCGCATGCCGCCCCGGCCCGAGGGCCTTGACCAGTGCCTTCGTCAATTTGCCGGAGATGTAAGTCACTTCAATACCTCGTTTCATACCACGGAATGGGATGAAGCGAAGATAATCGAAGAAAACTCGGATGCAAGCACAAGTGCGCAATACGCCTTGTTTTCATTGTCCAGCGCGCATCAGGCGCCATCCCAAGAGATTGAAATTTGAAGTAGGGTGGCGGAGACGAAGGGATTCGAACCCTCGAGACGGTTTCCCGCCTACTCCCTTAGCAGGGGAGCGCCTTCGACCACTCGGCCACGTCTCCGCCGACCCGTCTATCCGATTGGCCTGTTGAGAAACAAGGCCGAAATCGCGCCGCCGGGGAAAAATACGCGGGTCCGGTGCGGGTGGCGCGGATTGCCGGCGCGCGCCGGCCCGTCAGCCGCTGTGCAGGAAATGCATCACGTCGCCGTCGCAGACCACGTAGCTCTTGCCTTCGACCCGCATCTTTCCCGCATCCTTGGCGCCCTGCTCGCCACCGAGGGCCACGAAATCCTCATAGGCGATGGTCTCCGCGCGGATGAAGCCGCGCTCGAAATCGCCGTGGATCACCCCGGCCGCACGCGGCGCGGTGGTGCCGGCGGGAATGGTCCAGGCACGCGCCTCCTTGGGGCCGACGGTGAAGAAGGTCTGCAACCCCAGCAGCGCATAGCCCGCCCGGATCAGCCGGTCGAGCCCCGCTTCCTCCAGGCCCAGTTCGGCCAGGAACATCTGGGCTTCCTCGGGGTCGAGCTGGCTTATCTCCTCCTCGATGCGCGCGGAGATCACCACATGCGCCGCGCCTTCGGAGGCGGCCATCTCGGCCACGCGGGCGGAAAGCGCGTTGCCGGTCGCGGCGTCCTCCTCGGCCACGTTGCAAACATAGAGGATGGGCTTGGCGGTCAGGAGTTGCAGCAGCTTCCAGGCGCGCGCGTCCTCGGCCGCCACCTCGACCAGGCGGGCGGGCTTGCCAGCCTCCAGCATCTCCTGCGCGGCCGCGAGCAGCCGGTCCTGGGTCACCGCCTCCTTGTCGTTGCCCTTGAGCTTGCGCACGAGCCCCGCGCGGCGCTTCTCGATCGATTCCAGATCGGCCAGCATGAGCTCGGTCTCGATGGTGCGAGCATCCTCCACCGGGTCCACACGGCCGTCCACATGGGTGACGTCGTCATCCTCGAAGCACCGCAGCACATGGGCTATGGCGTCGCATTCGCGGATATTGGCCAGGAACTGGTTGCCCAGACCCTCACCCCGGCTGGCGCCTTTTACCAGCCCCGCGATATCGACGAAGGTCATGCGCGTCGGGAGGGTCTGCCTGGAGCCCGCGATTTCGGCGAGCACTTCCAGCCGCGTGTCCGGCATCGCGACCTCGCCCACATTGGGCTCGATGGTGCAGAAGGGAAAATTGGCCGCCTGCGCCGCCGCGGTACGCGTCAGCGCATTGAAGAGCGTGGACTTGCCCACATTGGGAAGCCCCACGATACCCGTCTTGAACCCCATGCGCGCTCCCCGGCTGGTCGGTTTCCTGTCCGGGCGCTTCTACGAAACCCGCCCGCGGGGCGCAAGCGGCGCGGCCAATCGCGCAGGCGGGACGGTATTGTGATTGTGCAGCGCTGGGCGCTTTGGGTATGCATTCGAAAACCTGTCGGAGACCTCCAATGAAACGCATGCTGACCCTGGCCTTCCTGCTGGCCGGATTTCAACCCGCGGCGGCCGGGGAATTCATCCTGGGCGCCGGCTATGTCGATTTCTCGCGCGGCGCGGGGGACGAGGCGGGCCTGACGGGCGAGTATCACGCCGATCCCTTCACGCGCTTGGGCGCCATCGGCCTGAATTTCGGCGTCGCCGCCGGCCTCCACGGCAATGGCGATGTCTGGGTCGGCGCAGGGATCGCGGCGCGCGCCGATCTGGGCGAGCGCTGGTTCGTGGAAGGCAGCGTGTTGCCGGGTTACTACGAGGCCGGTGAGCGCGAGTCCCGCCTGGGCGGGCATTTCCAGATCCGCAGCCTCGCGGCGCTGGGCTACAGGCTGGACGGCGGCTATGGCCTGTCGCTGTCGATCGACCATAAGTCAAACGCGGGCACGGAAGATTTCAATCCGGGGGTCAACACCGTCTCTCTGCGGCTCCACCGGGCCTTCTAGGACACGCGCGCCGGGACCGTGTTCAAGAGGAATTGATTTTCCTCGCCAGTTCCGGCAAGCCGGTGCGGACGCAGCCCGAGGATACCGCATGACCCGTATAGACGCCAAGTTCGCCGCCCTGAATGCCGAGGGCCGGAAGGCTTTCGTGGCCTATGTCATGGCCGGTGACCCGGATTACGCGACCTCGCTGGAGATCATCAAAGGGCTGCCCGGCGCGGGCGTCGACATCATTGAACTCGGCCAGCCCTTCACCGACCCGATGGCCGACGGCCCGACGATCCAGCTTGCCGGACAACGGGCACTGGCCGGCGGGCAGACACTGAAGAAGACGCTGGCGATGGCGCGCGCCTTCCGGGAGGAAGACGATACCACGCCGATCGTGCTGATGGGCTATTACAACCCGATCTACAATCACGGCGTGGACAGGTTCCTGAAGGATGCCAGGGCCGCCGGCATCGACGGGCTGATCGTGGTGGATCTGCCGCCCGAGGAAGACAGCGAACTCTGCATTCCCGCACAGGCCGCAGGGCTCAATTTCATCCGCCTGGCCACCCCCACCACCGACGAAAAGCGCCTGCCCAAGGTGCTGACCAATACGTCGGGCTTCGTCTATTACGTCTCGATCACCGGGATCACCGGCGCCGCCGCGGCCGAGGCCGCCGATGTCGGCCCGGAAGTCGCCCGGATCAAGGCACAGACCGACCTGCCGGTGATCGTGGGCTTCGGCATCCGCACACCGGAGAGATCCGAGGTGATCGCGCGCGTGGCCGATGGCGCGGTGGTGGGATCGGCCATCGTCGGTGAAATTGCGGCGGGCCGCAGCCCGGCCGAGGTTCTCGATTTCGTGCGCGGGCTGGCCGAGGGCGCGCACCGGGCCTGACATCCGTGGGGGCACATCCTGTCGCATTGCGGGAATGGCCCCCAAGCGGTAAAAACATTTTACCAATAATAGGAGCCAGCCTATGCCCGTGATGACCTGCATCGAAGACCTGCGCCGCGTTTATGCCCGCAAGACCCCACGCATGTTCTACGACTACACCGAGTCGGGAAGCTGGACGGAACAGACCTTCCGCGAAAACATCACGGATTTCGACCGCATCCGTCTGCGCCAGCGCGTCGCGGTGGACATGGCCGGGCGCTCCACCGCCAGCCGGATGATCGGCGAGGATGTGACCATGCCCGTGGCCCTGGCCCCGGTCGGGCTGACGGGAATGCAATGCGCCGATGGCGAGATCAAGGCCGCCCGGGCGGCCGAAAAGTTCGGGGTGCCTTACACACTCTCGACGATGTCGATCTGCTCGATCGAGGACGTGGCCGCGCATACTGAAAAGCCCTTCTGGTTTCAGGTCTACACGCTGCGCGACGACACGTTCATGAAGAACCTGATCGACCGCGCGAAGGCCGCCAAGTGCTCGGCCCTGGTCATCACCGTCGATCTGCAGGTCCTCGGCCAGCGGCATCGGGACCTGAAAAACGGCCTCTCCGCGCCGCCCAAGCTGACGCCCAGATCCATCGCCAACATGATGACCAAGGTGCAATGGGGGCTCGGCATGCTGGGCACCAAGCGCCATTCCTTCGGCAATGTGGTGGGCCATGCCAAGGGTGTGAGCGACCCGGCCTCGCTGTCGTCCTGGACGGCCGAGGCATTCGATCCCTCGCTCGACTGGGTACGGATCGGCAAGATCATGGAGATGTGGGACGGCAAGGTGATCCTGAAGGGCATTCTCGATGTCGAGGACGCCCGCCGCGCAGCCGAGATGGGCGCCGACGCCATCGTCGTGTCGAACCACGGCGGGCGCCAGCAGGATGGCGCGCTTTCGTCCATCCGCATGTTGCAGGAGATCGTGGACGCCGTCGGCGACAAGGTCGAGGTGCATTTCGACAGCGGCATCCGGTCCGGGCAGGATGTGCTCAAGGCCATCGCGATGGGCGCGAAAGGCACCTATATCGGCCGTGCCTTCGTCTACGGGTTGGGCGCGATGGGCGAGTCCGGTGTGACCAAGGCGCTGGAGATCATCCACAAGGAACTGGACACCTCAATGGCGCTCAGCGGTAAGCGCGACGTGACCGCGCTCGACCGCGGCGACCTGCTGATCCCGAAGGATTTCGCGGGCGACTGGCAATAGCCGCACCCGCGCCGTAGTCTCATTCCGCGCTGTCGGCGGGACTGGCGTTGAGCAGCGCGTAGCGTTCCGCGCCCAGATCTCCGTAAAGGTCGAGTTGGGTTTCCAGGAAGTCTATATGGCCTTCCTCGTCGGCGATCAGTTCCTCGAACAGATTCTTCGACACGTAGTCGCTCACGCTGTCGCAATGATCGCGCGCCTCGATATAGAGCGTGCGCGCGTCGTGCTCGGCTGCCAGATCGGCATCCAGTGTCTCCTTGAGATTCTGGCCGATGCGCAGCGGGTCAAGTTTCTGGAGGTTGGGATGCCCGCCCAGGAAGATGATGCGCTCGATCAGCTTGTCGGCATGGTGCATCTCCTCGATGCTTTCCTCACGCGACTTGGACGCGACGTGGCCATAGCCCCAGTCTTCCTGTAACCGGTAATGCAGCCAATACTGGCTGACCGCTGTCAATTCGCTCCGCAGGGCCTTGTTGAGATATTCGATTACCTTGGCGTCACCCTTCATTGCTGGCATCTCCTGTGCTTGCGAGGTTCGGGACTTGCGGCGTGGCCGGAACCGAAAAACTATTGTTCTCCGACATTTCTTCAAGGAAGAGCGGCATACATCCGCCGCACTCCGGGCGCTTACCCAGCGCCCGGTAGACCCTGCCCGCCGTCACTATACCATATGGGTCCGCGAGACGCATCCAGTCCACCGCTTCGCGTATCTCGCGGTCTGTGATACCGGTACAATGGCATACGATCATGGCCACCTCGGGGTTGCGGCCGCGCGCGGGCGGTACGGAATGGCGCGCGGCAGAGGGCGATTTCGCTCCATACCTGACTATTTCACTTTGCATTGTCAACGCCAAAGCGCCGCAAATGATCCGCTTGGCCGATTTCGCCCCTTTTCAAACCACGCCAAACCGCCTATACGCGCGGTTTCACCGGGCATACACCCTTGGAGGATGCCCTTTCAAACTCAGGAGAACGACCATGGCCGGACAGATCCCGGATCTCATCGCCACGGTACGAACGGGGACAGGCAAGGGGGCCGCCCGTCAAGCTCGCCGCGAGCATCTCGTACCCGGCATCGTATATGGCGGCGGCGGCGATCCGCAGCCGATCAACATCCAGTACAACCAACTCGTGAAGCGCCTGAAGGCGGGCCGGTTCCTGTCCACGCTCTTCAACCTCAAGGTCGAAGGCTTGGAGGACGTTCGGGTCATCTGCCGCGGCGTCCAGCGCGACGTGGTGAAGGATCTGCCGACCCATCTTGACCTGATGCGCCTGCGCCGGACCTCGCGCGTCAACCTCTTCATCCCGGTCGAGATCGTGGGCGAGGACACCGCCCCCGGCCTCCGCAAGGGCGGCGTGCTGACCGTCATGCGCCCGGAAGTCGAGCTGAAAGTGACCGCGGGCGACATCCCCGAGAGCCTCACGCTCGACATTTCGGAAATGGAGATCGGCGACACTGCGACCATCTCGATGATCACCCTGCCCGAGGGCACGCGCCCGATGATCACCGACCGCGATTTCGTGATCGCCAGCATCTCCGCCCCGTCGAGCCTGCGCTCCGAAGAGGACGAGGAAGCCGAAGAAGAGGCGGCGGCAGCGGACGAGGCGCCCGAGGCCGAGACCGAGGAAGAGGCCGGCGACGAGGCGTAGAAACGCACCGCACTGGAATTGGGAAAGGGCGCGGAACCGGGTTTCGCGCCCTTCTTTCATGCCCGCGCCCCGCGCGATCCGGCGGAGACCTACTCCGTCACCCGGCTGAACACCACCACGGCCCCGCGCGAGCCGTCCGCCACATAGCACAGGCCCGATGCGGACATGCAGTCGAAGATGCGCTGCACGGTGGAGGCGGGATAGCGGCGCGGATGCAACTCCAGCACCAGCACCCGGAGATAGCCGGGCCAGGGCTGCTCGAAAAGAAACTCCTCGGCGCCCTCGATATCCATGACGACCACGTCGGGGCGGTGACGCTCCAGCAGTTGCCCGAGGCGCAGCGCCGGCACCTGCACGGTCCGGCGCGACTTCAGCGCCGGCGCGGCGAGCGATGCGGCCCAGAACCCCGCCGGCACGTGCAGGCCGATTTCGTCGCCCTCATAGCCGTCGGGCACCACTGCCCCGTGCAGCAGCGATACCGCCTGCGCCCCGTTGCGGGCGAGATTGCCCTTGATCACCGGGATCATCGCCGGGTTGGCCTCCACGCTCAGCAGCCCCGCCGCGCCCGCACGCCGTGCAATCTGCGCCGCGATGAAGCCCGCACCGGCCCCCAGTTCCAGCACCCGGTCGCCGGGCCGGACATGCTGCGCCACCGCGCGGGCCTCGACATGCTCGTAGAGACCGGCGCCCATCGCCTTGCGCAGCGCGTCCGTCAACTGCGCGTCCGGCACCTCCAAGGCGATGCCGTCGATCTGGAACTCAGCCATCCGGGCGCCCTCGCTGCCGCCGGCCCGCGCATTGCATCGCGGCGGGCGGGCCAATATGTTCACACTATCCCGGCGGCCGGGAAACATGAAGGAGCGCGCGCGGTGAAACTGATCGTCGGGCTGGGAAATCCCGGCCGGAAATACGCCGCCAACCGGCACAATATCGGCTTCATGGCCGTGGACCGGATCGCCGCCGATCACGGGTTCACGCCCTGGCGCGCCAAGTTCCAGGGCCAGATCGCCGAAGGCCGTCTGGGCCACGAGAAGGTCATACTGCTCAAGCCCGAGACCTTCATGAACCTCTCGGGCCAGTCCGTGGGCGAGGCGATGCGTTTCTTCAAGCTCGACCCGCAGGATGTGATCGTCTTCCATGACGAACTGGACCTTGCCCCCGGCAAGCTGCGTGTCAAGCAGGGCGGCGGCCATGCCGGGCATAACGGGTTGCGCTCGATGCATGCGCATGTCGGGCCGGACTTCACCCGCGTGCGGCTGGGCATCGGGCACCCGGGCCGCAAGGAACTGGTCTCGGGCTATGTGCTGCACGATTTCGCGCAGTCCGACCGCGATTGGCTGGACGATCTGCTGCGTGGCATCAGCGACGGCGCCGCCGCGCTGGCCGAGGGCGATGGCGGGCGGTTCATGAACGCGGTCGCGCTGCGCACCGCGCCGCCGCGATCGTCCACCACCCCGAAGCCGGAACGCGGCCCGGAACCCGCGCCGAAGCCGGAAGCGGAGCCGCGAGAGCCGCCGCGCTCGGCCCTGCAAAAGCTGGTCGACAGGTTCCGGTGACCCACCGGGCCGGATACCCAGAGGAGGATCACGAGATGTCCGACACGCCCGAGATCGCACAGAAGGCGCCCTACCCCATCGAGGTCGAGGCCGGGAAGAACTACTTCTGGTGCGCCTGCGGCCGCTCCGCGAACCAGCCGTTCTGCGACGGCAGCCACAAGGGCACCGGGTTCCAGCCGGTGAAATGGCAGGCCCCCGAGAGCCGCCGCGTCTTTTTCTGCGGCTGCAAGCGGTCGGCCGGCGCGCCGCTCTGCGACGGCAGCCACAAGGGGCTTTGACATGCTGCCGGACAAAACGCCCTCGGTGAACGTGCTGGGCGGACCGCTGACGCTCTGCTCCACCGCACCCGTGACCGGGTTCTTCCGCAACGGCTGCTGCGATACCGGGCCGCAGGACAGGGGCAGCCACACTGTCTGCGCGGTGATGACCGCAGAGTTTCTGGCCTATTCCAAATATGTCGGCAACGACCTGTCCACGCCGCGGCCCGAGTTCGGCTTCAACGGTCTGAAGCCCGGCGATCAGTGGTGCCTCTGCGCAGGGCGCTTCCTGCAAGCCCATGACGAGGGTTGCGCGCCGAAGGTGAAGCTCACGGCCACCCATGCCGCCGCGCTCGACATCGTGCCGCTTGAGGTGCTCCGCGAACACGCCCTCGCGGGCACGGATGGCGGACCTGCCGCAGAGTAACGCTTGCCCGCCCCGGACCCCGGTGCTTTTCTTCCGCCGGGGAGGACGGAACATGCGGCTCGTGAAGAAGATCCTGCGCGCCGGGCTGGTGGTCCTGCTGGTTCTGGCCGCGGCGGCGCTCTGGAAACGCGAGGAGGTGACCCGGCTGTTGGCGGTCAATTCGCTATTCGCCGAGGATCGGATCGTTCAGAATTTCAGCAATATGGACGGGCTCTTCCTTCATCGCGAGCTACCGCGCGGCCCGCATCCCGTCACCGCCCTGCCCGAAGACCCGCGCCCGATGCCCGCGGGCCTCGACGCCTGGATGGAGGCGCGCGCCGTCACCGGGCTGGTGGTGCTCAAGGACGGGAGGATCGCGGCGGAGCGCTACCGGCTGGGCACGGCGCCCGATGACCGGCGCATCTCCTGGTCGGTGGCCAAGAGCTACCTCTCCATCCTTCTGGGCGTGCTGCTGGAGGAAGGCGCGGTCGCCTCGCTCGACGTGCCGGTGACCGACTATGCACCGGACCTGCGCGGCTCGGCCTATGACGGTGCCCGGCTGCGCGACGTCGTGCAGATGGCCAGCGGGGTCGAGTTCAACGAGGACTATTTCGATTTCTGGTCCGACATCAACCGCATGGGCCGGGTTCTGGCGCTGGGGTCTTCCATGGACGGCTTCGCCGCCGGGCTGGACCGGACCCGCGCCGCACCGGGCGCGGACTGGCATTACGTCTCCATCGACACGCATGTGATCGGGATGGTGATCCGCGGCGCGACCGGCCGCAGCATTCACGAGTTGATGGCTGAAAAGGTCATCGCACCGCTGGGCCTGGAACGCGCGCCCTACTACCTGACCGACGGCGAAGGCGTGGCCTTCGTTCTGGGCGGGCTCAACATGACGACGCGCGATTTCGCGCGCTTCGGACTGATGGTGGCACAGGGCGGGCGGATCGCCGGCCGGCGGGTGGTGCCGGAGAACTGGATCGCGGTCTCCACGACCCCCTCCGCGCCCACCGATCCGGGGGCCACGCAATACGGCTACCAATGGTGGATCGCCCCCGACGCGCCAAAGGGCGAAGTCTTCGCGCGCGGCGTCTATGGGCAATATATCTTTATCGACCGGGCGCGGGGCGTGGTGATCGCAGTCAACGGGGCGGACAGGGAATTCCGGGCGCCGGGCGCCCATGAAAGCAATATCGCGATGTTCCGCGAAATCCGCGATGTCCTCTGACGCTCGGCGCGGCATGCCGGCCTCCGCCAGGCTTTCAGGGTATGCACGGCTAAACGCCTGAAAATCCGCAAGCCGTGATTTATCAGTCGCCCTCGCCCATCTCGAAGCCCAGCGCCCGCGCGACCGTGAATATATCCTTGTCGCCGCGTCCGCACATGTTCATGCAGATGATGTGATCGGCCGGCAGATCCGGTGCGATCTTGGCGACATGGGCCAGCGCGTGGCAGGGCTCGAGCGCGGGAATGATGCCCTCGGTCTCGCAGGAGAGCGTGAAAGCCGCAAGCGCCTCCTTGTCGGTGATCGAGACGTACTTGGCGCGGCCGATCTCGTGGAGCCAGGAATGCTCCGGCCCGATGCCCGGATAGTCGAGCCCGGCGGAGATCGAATAGCCTTCGAGGATCTGCCCATCGTCGTCCTGAAGCAGGTAGGTGCGGTTGCCGTGCAGCACGCCGGGCCGCCCGCCGGTCAGCGAAGCGCAATGCTCCATCTTGGCGTTGACGCCCTTGCCGCCGGCCTCCACGCCGATGATGTTCACGTCCTTGTCGTCGAGGAACGGGTAGAAGAGCCCCATCGCGTTCGAGCCGCCGCCGATCGCGGCGATGATCGTGTCGGGCAGGCGGCCTTCGGCTTCCAGCATCTGTTCCTTGGCTTCCTTGCCGATGATGGCCTGGAAGTCGCGGACCATCGCAGGATAGGGATGCGGCCCCGCCACGGTGCCGATGCAGTAGAAGGTGTCGCGCACATTGGTCACCCAGTCGCGCAGCGCGTCGTTCATCGCGTCCTTTAGCGTGCCACGCCCCGACGTGACGGGGATCACCTCGGCCCCCAGAAGGCGCATGCGAAAAACGTTGGGCTTTTGCCGCTCCACGTCATGCGCGCCCATGTAGACCACGCATTTCAGCCCGAACTTGGCGCAGACCGTGGCGGTGGCCACCCCGTGCTGGCCCGCGCCGGTTTCCGCGATGATACGGGACTTGCCCATGCGGCGGGCCAGGATGATCTGGCCCAGCACATTGTTGATCTTGTGGGCACCGGTGTGGTTCAACTCGTCGCGCTTCATGTAGACCTTCGCGCCACCCAGCCGGTCGGTCAGGCGTTCGGCGAAATAGAGCGGGCTGGGCCGGCCCACGTAATGCTTCCACAGGAAGTTCATCTCGGCCCAGAAACTGTCGTCGGTCTTGGCCCGCTCATATTGCTCTTCCAGTTCCAGGATCAGCGGCATCAGCGTTTCGGACACGAAACGCCCGCCGAAAATGCCGAAACGGCCCTGCTCGTCGGGGCCGGTGCGATAGGAATTCACGAGGTCGTCCGCCATCTCACTCTCCTTGCGCGGCGCGCACGAATGCCGCCATCTTCTCTGCATCCTTGACCCCCGGCGCGCTTTCCACGCCCGAGGAAACATCGACCTGCCGCGCACCGGTCAACCGGATCGCCTCGGCCACGTTCTCTGGCGTCAGGCCGCCCGCCAGCATCCAGGGCACCACCCAGCGCCGTCCGGCGATCAGCCGCCAGTCGAAGGCCAGCGCATTGCCGCCCGGAACGGCAGAGCCCCGCGGCGGCTTGGCATCCACCAGAAGCTGGTCCGCGACGCGCGCATATTCCGCCAGTTTCGGCAGGTCGCCCTCGTCCCCGATACCCACCGCCTTCATCACCGGCAGCCCGTATCGAGCGCGGATCGCCTCGACCCGCTCGGGCGTCTCCTTGCCGTGTAGCTGCAACATGTCGATCGGCACCATGTCGAGCAACTTGTCGAGTGCAGAGTCGTCGGGATCGACCGTCAGCGCCACCTTGCAGATGCCCTCGGGTACCGTGCCGGCCATGAAGCTGGCATGGTCCAGTTCCAGATGGCGCGGCGACGGCGGGAAAAAGACAAAACCCAGATAGCTCGCCCCCGCCAGAAGCGCGGCCGGAATGTCGGCGCTGGTGGTCAGTCCGCAGATCTTGACGCGAATATCATTGCTCATGGCGGGCCTTCTGCCCGATCCGGGCCGATCACTCAAGCAGTGCGAGTACGTCGTCGCGGCCATCCGCCTTTTTCTCGCGCAGGCTCGACACTTCCTGCTTGAGCTTCGCGGCCTCGCGCCTCTGGCGTGCGGCCTCGGCGCGGTGCCTGTGTTCGCGCAGCCATTCCCAGACGAAGCCGATCAGCAGGCCCAGCACGATACCGGCGAAGATCACCACGAAGACCGGCAGCGAGATCGCGTTTGGCAGCGGCACGAAGCCCGCGATGCTTTCGGGCAGCATATGCAGCGTGACTGGCCCGCGATTGGCCAGCGCGAGGGTCAGCAGAAGAATGCCGAGGATGGCCAGAAAGACCAGGCGGATATAGCGCATCGACGTCGTTCCCTGTCAGATCTCAGGACGTGCCACCGTTGAGCCTGTCGCGCAGCAGCTTGCCCGTCTTGAAGAAGGGTACACATTTGGCCTCGACCTGAACAGCCTCGCCGGTCCGCGGATTGCGGCCGATGCGCGCGTCGCGGCTCTTGACCGAAAACGCCCCGAAGCCGCGCAACTCCACCCGGTTGCCCTCCGCCATGGCCTCGATGATTTCCTCGAATATGGTGTTCACAATGCGTTCGACATCGCGCTGGTAGAGGTGGGGATTCTCTTCGGCGATCTTCTGGATCAGTTCAGAGCGTATCATACGGTTCCGTCCCCCCAATTCACGATCACGGCAAATGAAAACCATGCGCATACAAGCGGAGACTATAGTCGGAAATTTGGTAAGCTGGAAATACCAAGAGCCGACATTTCCCGTTAAATCCGTCGCAAACCCATCTATTTCAAGGGATTATCGGCGCAAAGCCGGTCCGCAGGCACGCTTGGCCGCGTCTCGCCCGCCACGCTCCCGGCAGATCAGACACAGTGATTCGCGGTATCCCGCCGACGAAAAGGAAACGGGCGGCCCCGACAGGAGCCGCCCGTGATTTTGTCTATCCCCGGTCAGGGGACAAGGATCACTTGTCGTCCTGCTGCTTGAGCGCAGCGCCCAGGATATCGCCCAGCGAAGCACCGGAGTCGGAAGAGCCGTACTGTTCCACCGCCTCTTTTTCCTCGGCGATCTCGCGCGCCTTGATGCTGAGGCCCAGGCGGCGCGACTTGCTGTCCACGTTGGTCACGCGCACATCGACCTTGTCGCCGACCTGGAACCGCTCGGGGCGCTGTTCGGCGCGGTCGCGGCTGAGGTCCGAGCGGCGGATGAAGGATTTCATGCCCTCGTATTCCACCTCGATCCCGCCATCCTCGATCGCGGTAACCGCGACAGTGATGATCGCGCCGCGCTTCACGCCGGCGACGGCATCGGCGAAGGGATCGCCGTCCAGCGCCTTGATGGAGAGCGAGATGCGCTCCTTCTCGGTGTCGACCTCGGTGACGACGGCCTTGACCACATCGCCTTTCGAGTAGTTCTGGATCGCCTGCTCGCCCGGTTCGTCCCAGCTCAGATCGCTGAGATGCACCATGCCGTCGATGTCCTGATCCAGACCGATGAAGAGCCCGAATTCGGTGGTGTTCTTGACCTCGCCCTCGACTTCGGTGCCGATCGGATGGGTCTCGGCGAAAAGCTCCCACGGGTTGCGCATGGTCTGCTTGAGACCCAGCGACACGCGGCGCTTGGCGGTGTCGATCTCCAGCACCATGACCTCAACTTCCTGGGAGGTGGAGACGATCTTGCCGGGATGCACGTTCTTCTTGGTCCAGGACATCTCGGAGACATGGACCAGCCCCTCGACACCCGGCTCCAGCTCGACGAATGCGCCGTAGTCGGTGATGTTGGTGACGCGGCCCTTGTGGACGGTGCCCAGCGGGAATTTCGCCTCGACATTGGTCCAGGGGTCTTCCTGAAGCTGCTTCATGCCCAGCGAGATGCGATGGGTTTCCTTGTTGACCTTGATGACCTGCACCTTGACGGTCTCGCCGATCGACAGGATCTCGGAGGGATGGTTGACCCGCCGCCAGGCCATGTCGGTGACATGCAGCAGGCCGTCCACACCGCCCAGATCGACGAAGGCGCCGTATTCGGTGATGTTCTTCACCACGCCGTCCACGACCTGGCCTTCGGTGAGCTGCGCGATCACTTCGGCGCGCTGCTCGGCGCGGCTTTCTTCCAGGATGGCGCGGCGCGACACAACGATATTGCCGCGGCGGCGGTCCATCTTGAGGATCTGGAACGGCTGCTTGAGGCCCATCAGCGGGCCGGCATCGCGCACCGGACGCACATCGACCTGGCTGCCCGGCAGGAAGGCCACGGCGCCGCCCAGATCGACGGTGAAGCCACCCTTGACGCGGCCGAAGATCGCGCCCTCGACGCGAGCATCGTCGGCGTAGGCTTTTTCCAGACGGTCCCAGGCTTCCTCGCGGCGGGCCTTGTCGCGGCTGATGACGGCCTCGCCCCGGGCGTTCTCGACGCGCTCCAGGAACACCTCCACCTCGTCACCGGGGGAGATTTCGGGCGCTTCGCCGGGATTTGCGAATTCCTTGAGTTCGACGCGGCCTTCCATCTTGTAGCCGATGTCGATGATGGCTTGCCCCGCCTCCACGGCGATGACCTTGCCTTTGACGACGGTCCCTTCCTCGGGCGTGTCGATCTCGAAGCTTTCGTTGAGGAGGGCTTCGAATTCCTCCATGGATACGTTCGCTGACATGTAAGTCGATTTCCTTTGCAGTCGTATTTTTCCGGCCGTGCGGTTGTCTCCGCCGGTCTTGGGGTTTCGTTGGTCAGACGGTTCGCAAAACAAAGAGGGCCGGTAGACCCGACCCTGCTCGCTCTCTCTTGTTCTGCGGTGTTTCCCGCCTTGTCGACGGGGTGGTCTATAGACGCCCCGGCCCTGCGAGGCAAGGCCAAACCGCCGTGTGGGGCGTTGCACGCAAGACCCCGCCCATGCCAGGCGCGCACTGACGACGGGCCGAGCCGCTAACCGGTCAGCCGCGCCTCCACCGCCGCGATCGCCGCCGCGACCGCCTGTTCTATCGACATCTCCGAGGTGTCGAGCAGCAAGGCGTCCCCGGCGGGCTTGAGCGGCGCGTCGATGCGGTCGGCGTCGCGCGCGTCGCGGGCGCGCAGATCGGCGAGCACCGTGTCGAAATCGGTGTCGAAACCCTTTTCCGTCAACTCCCGGAAGCGCCGGCCGGCGCGCACCGCGTCACTGGCGGTGACGAAGAGCTTCACATCCGCCTCGGGACAAATCACCGTGCCGATATCGCGCCCGTCGAGCACCGCGCCGCCCGCCCGCGCGGCAAATGCCCGCTGAAACTCCAGAAGCGCGGCGCGCACCTGCGGCACGGCCGCCACCCGGCTCGCCGCCTGCGCCACCTCGGCGGTGCGCAGGTCGCCGCGGTCCAGATCGGCCGGCTCCAGCGCGGCGGCTATGGCCTCGGCCCGTCCGGCGTCATACCCGCCTCCCGCGTCCAGCATCCGCCGGGCCACAGCGCGGTATAGCAGCCCGGTATCCAGATGCGCAAAACCGAAATGCCCGGCCACCGCGCGCGACACGGTGCCCTTGCCCGCCGCCGCCGGGCCGTCGATGGCGACCGTGAAACCCGCACGCGCGCTCATGCCCCGCCCACCTGCGTGGTCAGCGCCGGATCGGCGGCCTCGGCCTGCGGCAGCCCGTCCCCGATCTCGTAATAATCGCCCTTGTCGGCACAAAAGATATGCCCGGTCAGCCGCACCCCCGGATCGCCGTCGATCGTGCCCGCGAAGATCGACAGGTTCGCGCTTGGCCCGTCCCAGAAAAGATTGGAGCCACAGACCGAGCAGAAGCCGCGCCGCGCCGTGTCGGAGGAGGCGTACCATTGCACTTCGCCCGCGATCTCCACCTGACCGCGCTGCGCCGAGGTCGCGGCGACATGGTGTCCGCTGGTCTTGCGGCACTGCAGGCAGTGGCACGCGATGATCGGGCGCAGCGGCCCGTCCACCCGGTAGCGGACCGCACCGCAAAGGCAACCGCCCTCCACGCTCATGCCGCGCCCCTTTCCAGTGTCGCGCCGAGGGCCCGCATCAACGGCTCGAAGACCGGGAAGGATGTGGCGATGGGGCCGGCATCATCGACACCGACGGGCCGGCGCGTGGCCAGACCGAGGCAGAGGAAGCTCATCGCGATCCGATGGTCCAGATGGGTCGCGCAGACCGTACCCCCCGTCACGCCGCCCGCGCCCATGCCGTGGATAGTGAAGCTGTCGCGCGTCTCCTCCACCCGGACGCCGCAGGCTTCCAGCCCGCGGGCCATCGCGTCGATCCGGTCGCTTTCCTTCACCCTGAGCTCCGCCACCCCGCGCATCACGGTCGCGCCCGTGGCGCAGGAGGCGACGACCGACAGGATCGGGTATTCGTCGATCATCGAGGGCGCGCGCTCCGCCGGCACCTCGATGCCGCGCAGGTCGGGCGAGAAGCGCGCGCGCAGATCGGCAACCGGCTCGCCGCCCTCCTCGCGCATGTTTTCGTAGCTCAGATCGGCGCCCATCTCGATCAGGGTCTCGTATAGCCCCGCCCGCGTCGGGTTGAGTCCGATCCCCGGCACCAGCACGTCCGAACCCTCCACGATCAGCGCCGCGCAGACGGGAAAGGCCGCGGAACTCGGGTCGCGCGGCACCGCGATGGTCTGCGGACGCAGTTCCGGCTGTCCGGTCAGGGTGATGACCCGGCCCTCGGTCGTCGTCTCGGTGCGGATCGCCGCGCCGAAGCCCGCCAGCATGCGCTCGGTGTGATCGCGAGTCGCCTCGGCCTCGATCACCATGGTCTCGCCCGGCGCGTTGAGCCCGGCCAGCAGCACCGCCGATTTCACCTGCGCTGAAGGCACCGGGACGGTGTAGCGCACCGGCACAGGCGTCACCGCGCCCTTGAGCGTCAGCGGCAGCCGCCCCCCGGCGCGGCCATGCGCCTCCGCCCCGAAAAGCCGCAGCGGGTCCGTCACCCGGCCCATGGGGCGCGCGCGCAGGCTCGCGTCGCCGGTGAAGGTCGCGGCAATTGGCGAGGTCGCCATCGCCCCCATGATCAGCCGCACGCCGGTGCCCGAATTGCCGCAATCGATCACATCCTCGGGCTCGGCGAAGCCTCCGGTGCCCAGGCCATGCACCGACCAGGCACCGCCGCCGTGATCGGTCACTTCAGCGCCGAAGGCCGCCATCGCACGGGCCGTGTCCATCACGTCCTGTCCCTCCAGAAGCCCGGTGATCCGCGTCTCGCCCACCGCCAGCGCGCCCAGGATCAGCGCCCTGTGGCTGATCGACTTGTCGCCCGGCACCTCGGCGCGCCCGCTCAGCCTGCCGCCTGCGCGCGCCGTCATCGGAATCGCTTTCCCATGGCCCGACATCGCATGTCCCTCTTGCTGCAATACCGGCCTGATACCGAAGCCGCCGCCGCGCGTCCATCGCGGAAATCGGCTTTCATCTTTCCGAAAAATACTCCCGCCGGAGGCGCAGGCCCGCTGCACTCGGCACGGTCGCGGTCTCAGGCGTCCCCGCCGCGCTCGCCCAGCCAGATCTCTGGGTTGGTCTCGGCGATCCGACGGAAGGTCTCCTCGCCCAGCGCGTTGCGCAACCGGAAGCAGACCGCGCGTTCCGACAGCGCCTCCTGCCGGGTCATGTAGAAATCCGAGCCGAAGAGCACCCGCCGCGAGAGCGCCTCGGCCCGCGCGCCGCCGCTCAGGAAGAGCCGCAGGAAGGCAATGTTCTCCTCGAAGCGGAAAAGCGTATAGGAGATGTCGGTCCAGAGGTTCGGCCAGTCGCCGCTGGTGATCATGTCGCGGATCGCCACCTGCCAGTTGGCCGCCCGCGCTGCCGGGTCGTCGGGGTCGATCCCGTCCTCGGCATAGCGTCGCCAATCCTCCACGCCGCCGAGATGGGCAAGGCAGATGCGCAGATCGGGGAACTTGCGCATTACCGGAATGAAGGCCGCGGGCTCGGTGAACCGGTCCGCGGCGTGGACCGAGACGTCGCGCCCGCGCACCCCGCCGCGCGAACAATGGCTCATCACCGGCAGGTCATGCTCCACCAGAAACGGATAGATCTCGTTCATCAGGACCGGGTGGTCGGGCGGAAACCCAAGTCGGGGATAGAGCTTGAGGCCCCGGAAATGCAGCC
Organism: Maritimibacter sp. 55A14; assembly: GCF_003122205.1. Classification (GTDB taxonomy): domain Bacteria; phylum Pseudomonadota; class Alphaproteobacteria; order Rhodobacterales; family Rhodobacteraceae; genus QEYE01. The sequence continues at coordinate 50,855 of NZ_QEYE01000015.1, read as the reverse complement.
GTTCGACGACGCGCCGCACCTCCGCCGCGGCGCCGGGACGGTCGGGATGGATGCTGGCGAAGGGGATCACGCTGCCCCGGAAGGCGTCCGAGCGCGCCAAGCGCGACAACTCGTCGTGCTGGGCCTCGATATCGGCCTCCACCGGCCCGTGCCCGATCGGGGCCATGTCCATCGGCAGGACCACGAAACGGGTATCGGGCGGGTACTGGCGGCGGACAGAGGCGAATATTTCCGCCTGCCCGCCGCGATAGGCTTCCTTCTGGAACTGCAGGAGCCGCTCCAGCGTTTCGGCGGCTGGATGCCCGGCAACCCTCAGGAGCCAGGCCAGCCCGCGGACCAGCCCCGGCACCCGCTTGAAAACGTAAAGCGCGGGATGCGGATAGTAACGCGGCACATGCGCCGCGGTGAAGGTGTGGATATGCGTGTTGGTGATGCGCAGGGCCGCCATCTTGCACCTCCCTCCTTCATTTAATCATATAATCATAGCACAATCGCCGCGCTCATGCGCGGGGGCCCGTCGCGCCGGAAAGTCAGGTAATGCGGCTCCCGGCCCTCGCGCAGGGCCTTCTGCTCGTAGCGCGTGGACAACCAGTCGTCCCAGGGCCTGCGCCAGTCTTCGGGACCCTCCGCCAGCCAGGTGAAGCCGTGGCGCGGCACCTGTTCGATGGTCTGGCGCACGTAGTCCGGGATGTCGGTCGCCACGCGGAAGATCGCGCCCGGCGCCAGCACGCGCGCCAGCGGCTCCAGATGTTCGGGAGTGACGAAGCGGCGGCGGTGGTGGCGCTTCTTCGGCCAGGGATCGGGATAGAGCAGGAAAGCCCGCGCGATGCTCGCATCCGGCAGCACGTCGAAGAGATCGCGCACATCTCCCGGATGCACCGACAGGTTGGTGACCCCGGCCGCGCGGATCTTGCCCAGCAGCATCGCCACGCCGTTGATATAGGGCTCGCAGCCGATCAGCCCGACATCGCGGTTGAGCGCCGCCTGATGGACCATATGCTCGCCGCCGCCGAAGCCGATCTCCAGCCAGACCGGGCGGCTTTCGCCGAAGAGCGCGGCCAGATCGAGCGACGCGCGCTCCGGGTTCTCATCCCAGTCCACGCTGGGCGTCGCAAGCTGAGCCAGATCCTCGCGCAAATAGGTCTTCTGGCTGTCACGAAGGCCCTTACCCCGGCGGCGACCGTAGAAATTGCGCCAGGGCGCGGCTTTCGCGGAGCGTCGCTCGGTCATGGGCGTCTCTCCCGCTGCGGCAGGGCTGCGCGTCAGACAGCGGCCTTCAGCGCATCGACGAGATCGGTCTTTTCCCAGCTGAAGCCGCCATCGGGCTCCGGCGCGCGGCCGAAATGGCCATAGGCGGCGGTCCGCTGAAAGATCGGGCGGTTCAGGCTCAGATGCTCGCGGATGCCGCGCGGGGTCAGGTTCATCACCTCGTTGACCGCGCGCTCGATCCGGGTCTCGTCAACCTCGCCGGTGCCGTAGGTATCGACATAGATCGACAGCGGCTTGGCCACGCCGATCGCATAGGAAAGCTGGAGGCAGCAGCGTTCGGCCAGCCCGGCGGCAACCACGTTCTTGGCCAGGTAGCGCGCCGCATAGGCGGCCGAGCGGTCCACCTTGGTCGGGTCCTTGCCCGAGAACGCGCCGCCGCCATGTGGCGCGGCGCCGCCATAGGTGTCCACGATGATCTTGCGCCCGGTCAGCCCGGCATCGCCGTCCGGCCCGCCGATGACGAATTTCCCGGTCGGGTTGACCCACCATTCGGTCTCCGGCAGCAGCCAGCCCTCGGGCAGCACGTCGCGGATATGCGGCTCCACGATGGCGCGCACGTCGTCCGAGGTCAGCGCCGGGTCCGTGTGCTGGGTTGAAAGCACGACCGAGGTGATCCCGACCGGCTTGCCGTTCTCGTAGCGAACGGTGAGCTGCGATTTCGCATCAGGGCCGAGCGCGGGCTCCGCCCCGGATTTGCGCGCCTCCGCCAGCCGCCGCAGGATCGCATGGGCAAAGAGGATCGGCGCGGGCATGAGTTCGGGCGTCTCGTTGCAGGCATAACCGAACATGATGCCCTGGTCGCCCGCGCCCTCGTCCTTGTTGCCGTCCGCATCCACGCCCTGCGCGATATCTGCGGATTGCGCGTGCAGGTAGCTGTCCACCTTCAGATTGGCCCAATGGAAGCCCTCCTGCTCGTAGCCGATGTCGCGCACGCAATCTCGGGCGATCTCTTCCACCCGCTTGATCACCGCGCCCGGACCGCGCACCTCGCCGCCGATCACGACCCGGTCGGTGGTGGCGAATGTCTCGCAGGCGACGCGGGCATGCGGATCCTCCGCGAGGAAGGCATCGAGGACTGCGTCCGAGATACGGTCGCAGACCTTGTCGGGGTGGCCCTCGGACACGGACTCCGAAGTGAAGATGTAATTCTGACGCGGCATGGGAAGTGCTCCATTGGAAATGTCCCTGTCACGCCAGGAAGCCGTTGTGACAGGCAATGGCATCTCCGATACTGCGCGGCGCGGAAATGGTCAACTTGATATGCGTCGAAGCCGCATCGCGGCGAGCGCCAGTAACAGCAGCGCCACGGCCCAAAAGGCAGGCATGTCGCGCCAGCGCGCGTAGAATGTGGGAGGCAACGCGCCGGGCAGATCGGCATCGACATGCCCCGCCTGCCCCAATGCCAGCGTGTCCAGCATCCGGCCGCGCGCGTCGATCACGGCCGAGATGCCGGTATTGGCGGCGCGCAGCATCGGCAGCCCCTGCTCGATCGTCCGCACGCGTGCCTGCGCGAGATGCTGCCACGGCCCCGCAAGCTGACCGAACCAGGCATCGTTGGTGACATGCAGCAGGTAGTCGGGCCGGACGGGCGCGCGGAAGACATCCTGCGGGAAGACCGCCTCGTAGCAGACGAGCGGCAGCGCGGTCAGCCCGCCGCCTGTGGGCACCAGCCGCGGCCCCGGCCCCGGCGCATAGCCGCCGCCCAGTTGTTCGGCCAGCCCGCGGATGCCCAGCCGCGCCGCCAGGTCCGAGAACGGCATGTATTCCCCGAAGGGCACCAGGTGGTGTTTGTCGTAGATCGTGCCGGGCACCGCCGTGCCTGCTTCCATGACCACGAGGCTGTTGTGAAAGCCGCCCGCATCCCCGCGCCTCTGCGCGCCGAAGGCCACTGTGGCCCGCGGCCCTGCGGCGGCGCGCATCTCCTCCAGCGCCGGCCCCGCGGTGGAGAGCAGCCAGGGCATCGCGGTCTCCGGCCAGACCACCAGATCGGGCGCGCGTGCCGCCGGGGCGGCGGTGAGCGCGAGCGCGCGCTCAAAGAAGACCGGGATCATCGCGGGCTTCCATTTGAGGTGTTGCGCCGCATTGGGCTGGACCAGCCGCACACGCAGATCGCGCGGCGCGGGCATGTCTTCGGCCAGACGGGCGGCGCCCATGCCCCAGCCCAGCGCCACCAGGCCCAGCGCCGCCGTGCCGCCCAGTGCAATAGCACGGCGCCCGCGCGCCGCCGCCATTCCCGGCAGCGCGGCGGCCAGAAGCGTCAGCAGTCCCAGCCCATGCGCGCCGGTCCAGGCGGCAAGCTGGATAACCGGCGTTTCGGTCCAGATGTAAGCGGGAAGCGCCCAGGGAAAGCCGGTCAGCAGATACGCCCGCCCCAGCCCCGCCAGAGCCAGCGCCGCGGCAAAGACCCCCGCGCGCGCCGCGGGTCCGCGTCCCAGCGCCGCGCCCAGCCAGGCCGCCGCGCCCCAGAAGAGCGCCATGCCCGCGGCCAGGAAAACCAGCGCGAAAGGCGCCATCCAGCCATGCCGCGCGACATCGACCAGGAAAGGTTCCACGATCCAGAACAGCGTCGCGGCGAAATAGCCCAGCCCGGCGAAACAGCCGCGCCACATCGCCGCCCGTGCGGCGGGCGCGGCAGAGACGAGCCAGATCACCAGCGCAAATCCGGGGAAACCCAATACCGGCAGCGCCAGGGGCACATGGCCGGCGGCGGCCATCAGGCCCGCCGCCACGCAGCCCATACGCAGCCGCCAGCCGCCGGCGGCCACGGGCCGCAGCGCCCCGGCCACCGTCACGTTCAGACGCCGCGCGGCGCGGGATAGCGCACGCGCAACCTCTGAATCCGGCGCGGATCGGCCTCGACGATCTCGAAATCGGCACCGGCGGGGTGGGTGATGACCTCGCCGCGCGCGGGCACCCGCCCGGTGAGCATGAAGACCAGGCCGCCCAGCGTGTCGACCTCCTCCACGTCCTCGCCCTCGACCAGCTTGCAACCGATCTCGGCCTCGAAATCCTCCAGCGGCGTGCGCGCCTGCGCCAGGTAGACGCCGGGCTTCTCCACCGTCCAGAACTTGTCTTCCTCGATATCGTGCTCGTCGGTGATCTCGCCGATGATCTGTTCGATCAGATCCTCGATCGTCACCAGCCCGTCCACGCCGCCATATTCGTCGATGACCAGCGCCATGTGCTGCCGGTCGGTCTGCATCTTCTGCAAGAGCACCGCGATGGGCATCGAGGGCGGCGCATAGATCAGCGGGCGCACCATGCCGGACAGACCAAAGGTAGGGCCGTCGGAAGTGAACCCGTGCTTGAGCGCGAGATCCTTGAGATGCACAAGCCCCAGCGGGTTGTCGAGCGTGCCATCATAGACCGGCAGCCGCGTCAGCCCGCTCTCGCGGAACACTTCCACCAGGTCGGGAAGCTCGATATCGACCGGCACCGAGACGATCTCGGCGCGCGGGATCGCCACGTCATCCACGCGCATGCGCCGCAGATGCCCCATATGGCCATCGGGCGCGAAAACCTGCGCCACGTCATTGTCGCTGTGTCCGTTCACTTCGTCCTGCGCGTCGTCATCGTCGTCGCCGCCGAACGTGCCGAAGAGCCGTTCGAAAAGGCTCTTGTTACTTGATCCTTCGGAATCCTGCGCGCCCTGCGCTGCGCTAGAGGACCCGTCGCTCGTCTCGCCCATTTCTCTTTCCAAACCAACATCCGTCCATGCGGACCCGTTCAATATGGGTCGGGAAGGCCCATTTTTGCAAGTATACGCCGCTCCAGACCCTCCATAAGGGCCGCATCTTTATCGGAAATGTGATCGTAGCCCAACAGGTGCAGGCAGCCATGCACCAGAAGATGCAGGCAATGCGCCTCGAAAGGCTTGCCCTGATCGGCGGCCTCGGCGGCGCAGGTTTCCCAGGCGATCGCGATGTCGCCCAGATGCGCGGGCGGCCCCCCCGGCGAGGTGTCGGGGCGGTGCGGATCGTCCCCCTCGATTTCGGAGGCAAGATCCTCGGCCGGCCAGGAGAGCACGTTGGTCGGGGCCGGCTTGCCGCGGAAATCGGCGTTCAGCGTGGCGATGCGCGCGTCGTCGCAGGCCAGGAACCCGATCTCGAACGCCAACGGGTCGAGACGCAGCTCTTCCAGCACCGCACCACAGGCGCGCGCCGCCAGGGCCTCGATACCGGCGGCGTCCCAGCGCGCGTCCTCCGACACGGTTTCGACCAGGTCAGGCATCCTCGCCGCTGTCGGCGTCATAAGCCTCGATGATCCGGGCCACCATCGGGTGACGCACCACGTCGCGTGCGGTGAAATAGGTGAAGGAGATGTCCTTCACGTCGCGCAGGATGCGCTCGGCCTCCACCAGGCCCGACATCTGGCCGCGCGGCAGGTCGATCTGGCTGCGGTCGCCGGTGATCGCCATGCGCGACCCCTCGCCCAGCCGGGTGAGGAACATCTTCATCTGCATGGCCGAGGCGTTCTGCGCCTCGTCCAGCACGACGAAGGCATTGGAGAGCGTGCGCCCGCGCATGAAGGCGAGCGGTGCGATCTCGATCCGCTTCTCCTCCATCAGCCGGGCAAGCTGCTTGCCGGGCAGGAAATCGTGCAGCGCGTCATAGAGCGGCTGCATGAAGGGATCGACCTTCTCCTTCATGTCGCCGGGCAGGAAGCCCAGCCGTTCGCCCGCCTCCACCGCGGGGCGAGAGAGGATGATCCGGTCCACGTGTCCGTCGATGAACATCGACACGGCGACGGCGACGGCCAGGTAGGTCTTGCCGGTGCCCGCCGGGCCAATCCCAAAGCACAACTCATGCGAGAAGAGCCCATGGACATAGGCCTTCTGGGTCTCGGTGCGTGGCTCCACCAGCTTCTTGCGGGTCTTGATCTCGATCCGCCCGCCCTGGAACATCTCCAACTGATCGCCACGGCGCGTTCCGGTGTCCTGCGCCGAGTTGCCGAAGCGGATGGCTGCGTCGATATCGGCGGGCTCCAGCGTGCGGCCCTGTTCCAGCCGCTCATAGAGCGCGCCCAGCACGTCGGCGGTTTGGTTGCGGTCGTCCTCGTCGCCCAGCACCGACAGATGGTTGCCGCGGCGCATGATCTGCACACTGAGCTTGTCCTCGATCTGGGCGAGGTTGCGGTCGAACTCTCCGCAGAGGTCGATCAGCAAACGGTTGTCGGGAAACTCCAGCGCCGTTTCAGGGGCATCCTGGGGTATCTGCGGGGGGGTCAGCGCGCTGGTCGTCAAAAACGATTCCGTTCCGGGGTTTCCATATCTTGAGGGTGCCAACTCTCCGCGCCGCAATCAAGGGCCGTTCGGCGATTGTCACGCGACCGACACGAAGATTGAGCGCCCGGCGGCACGAAGCCGCCGGAACCTGCACGGAATTACGGCAATTATCAGATCGGATCCGGGAAGCCGCTGCCGTCCTTGAACGGGCCCACGGCCATTTCCGGCGGCGCGCTGCCCGAGCAGACCGGCTTGCCGCGGTGGTCGAGCCGCGCCGACAGGTACCCTTCGACGCCATCGTCGATGATCCAATGGTCGCAACCGCGCGGGTCCACCCAGATGCCCGCCTTGAGCTGGCTCAGATGTCCGTGGTCGTAGAATCGGTCCACGGTCTTGTTCTTCTTCGGTATGTCACAGGCCGACAGCGCAAGGGCGGCGGCCAGCAGGGGCAGAATCGCAATGGGTTTCATGGGCACTCCCCTCCTTCAGCGGATGCAGTAGATCTCGACACGGCGGTTCTGCTGCATGCCGGCCGCGGTGCGGTTGGTGGCGCGCGGGTTACGCTCGCCATAAGCGCGGACTGCCGCAATGCGGGCGCCGGTGCTCTGCGCCACCACGGCCACGGCGCGGGCGCGCCGGTCCGACAGGGCCAAATTGTAGGCGTCGCTGGCGCGGCTGTCGGTATGGCCCTCGATGATGTAGGAGGTTGCCCCGACGCTGCGGAAGAAACGCTTCAGCCGCTCCCGCCCGGCAGCGTTGATACTGTGCCGGTCGGTGGCGAAGAGTTGATCCGTCTCCAGCGTGCCGCAGGGCGTGCCGCGCTTGCAGACCGGAATGCCGTCGCGGGTCACATGCGGGGTCATGAAGCCTTCCACCCCGTCATCCATGACCCAGTGTTCGCATCCGTCCGGATCGACCCAGATACCGGGCGTGTAGCGTTCGCCCGATACGACGCGCCGCTCCCCCGCGTCGACCGCGCCGGCATTCAGCAGCAGCGCCAGCGACGCCGCGACTGCGGCCGGCACCCAGACGCCGCCCATCCTGAAGGCTGCTCCAAGCATGGTTGATACCCCCTCGGCTTACCCATTCCGCGGACGGAAAATGGACACCGGCCGCGGGCACAAAAAATTCCCAAACCCGCCCGATTTTGGACATATTTCGAACGTCCGTGAAGGGTGTTATTCGATTTTCTTCCCCTATTTCAGAAACATAACACGGTCCGGCGCATCACTGTTGCCGGAGTCGTTCCAATGGGATTTAGGGGCAGAAGGGTGCCGGAACCTAAACGAGAGCACCAGAGAGAGAATGCGCCTCTGAGTTGACGATCCGGACGCGGGCGATATCCCCGATTCGGACCTCGCCGCCGGGCACATGCACCGCGTGCAGGTATTCCGACTTGCCGACGAGTTGTCCTTCAAGGCGGCCCGGCTTTTCGAAGAGCACCCGCAACTCGCGCCCGACCATCGCGTCCTGCGCCGCGCGGGCCTGCCGGTTCAGCAGCGCCTGGAGCCGCGCCAGCCGGTCGGATTTCTCGTCCTCGGGCAACTCGGCGCGTTCCGCCGCAGGGGTTCCGGGGCGGGCGGAATACTTGAAGGAATAGGCCTGGCCGTAACCCACCGCCTCCACAAGCGCCAGCGTGTCGCGGAAATCGGCCTCGGTCTCGCCGGGAAAGCCGACGATGAAATCCCCGGAAAGCAGCAGGTCGGGACGCGCCGCGCGGATGCGCTCGACCAGCCGGACATAGCTCTCGGCGGTATGCTTGCGGTTCATCGCCTTCAGGATCCGGTCCGAGCCGGACTGCACCGGAAGGTGCAGATAGGGCATCAGCTTGTCGCAATCGCCATGCGCGGCGATCAGGTCGTCATCCATGTCGTTGGGATGCGAGGTGGTGAAGCGGATGCGCGCCAGCCCGTCAATGTCGGCCATCTCGCGGATGAGCCGGGCCAGCGACCAGTCCGCGCCGTCCGGCCCCTCGCCGTGATAGGCGTTGACGTTCTGGCCCAGCAGCGTGATTTCGCGCACGCCGCGCGCCACCAGATCGCGGGCTTCGGCCATCAGCCGCGCCGCCGGGCGGCTGACCTCCGCGCCGCGGGTATAGGGCACCACGCAGAAAGCGCAGAACTTGTCGCAGCCTTCCTGCACCGTCAGGAAGGCGGTGGGGCCGCGCGCCGGGGCGGGCCGCGCGGGGAGGTGATCGAACTTGTCCTCCTGCGGGAACTCCGTATCAAGCGCCTTGCTGCCTTCGCGCGTGCGGGCCTCCAGTGCGGGCAAGCGGTGATAACTCTGCGGACCCACGACCAGATCGACCAACGGCTGGCGGCGCATGATCTCCTCGCCCTCGGCCTGCGCGACACAGCCCGCCACACCGATCTTCAGCGCCGGGTTGGCGTCCTTCAGCCGCTTCAGCCGGCCCAGTTCGGAATAGACCTTCTCGGCCGCCTTCTCGCGGATATGGCAGGTGTTGAGCAGGATCATGTCGGCGTCTTCCGGCGCGTCGGTGGTGACGTAGCCCGACGGACCCAGCGCCTCGGCCATGCGTTCGCTGTCGTAGACGTTCATCTGACAGCCGTAAGTCTTGATGAAGAGTTTCTTCGGGTCGGACATGTCCTTCGCCTTTCCGAGCGCGCTCGTCCGGCGTCTACACAATCGCCGCCTTCGCCGCAATCGCCGATCCCCGGCGCGGGCGCGGACCGGGCTGCTTGAAAAACCCGGCCAAGCGGGTAGAGGTTAAGCGACGCTTTGAGGTTTCCGGATATCCACTGCCCATGACCTATGCCGATCTCGACGATTATCTGGCGCGCGGCGCGCGGGCGCGCGGCGCCGGGCCCGTCGCGGTCATCCTGGTCGAAGACCGGGCGGAAGTGGACAGCACAATACGCCACCATATGGGCCTGGGTTTCCGGACCCCGCTGGTGCTGGCCCCCGACCACGTCGAGATCGACCCCGACTTGCGCGAGTGGATCGACCGCATCCCCTTCGACACGCTGGCCGACGGCATGACGCCGCGCGCGGTCAACCGGCTGATTGCAGCCTTTCCGGGCCACTGGATCTATTACTGCTACAACGCGGAATACCTGTTCTTCCCGTTCTGCGAGAGCCGTACCATCGGCGAAATGCTGGGTTTCGTCGCCGAGGAACGGCGCGCCTCGGTCCTGACCTATGTCATCGACCTCTATGCCTCGGATCTGAGCCGGCATCCCGACGCCGTGTCGCGCGACGACGCGCATCTGGATCTGGCCGGGTATTACGCACTTGCCCGTCCCGACGAGAACGGCCACCCGAAGGAGCGGCAGCTCGATTTCTTCGGCGGGTTGCGCTGGCGCTTCGAGGAACATATCCCGCCGCCGCGCCGCCGGATCGACCGGATCGGCCTCTTCGTGGCCAAAGAGGGGCTTGAACTGCTCGACGACCACACGTTCAGCGATCCCGAATACAACACCTATGCCTGCCCCTGGCACAACAACCTGACCGCCGCGGTCTGTTCCTTCCGCACCGCCAAGGCGCTGAAGACCAACGCCGGCTCGACCTTCGAGATACCCAGCTTTGCCTGGTACAATTCCGGGCGTTTCGAATGGCACTCCCAGCAACTTATGGATCTGGGGCTGATGGAGCCGGGACAATGGTTCTGAGAAGGGCACACCGGCCCGGCGGTCAGCCATAACGGACGACGAAGTTGCGCAGGATGCGTTCGGGCATGTGAACGTCCTCGGCCCGGCACATGTCGATCAGCCGCTCGGCGTCCTGGGGCGGGAAATAGCCCTTGTTGCGGTAGATGCGAATGCGGGTCTCGAACCCGTCGCTGTCGGCCTCGGGATGAAACTGCGTGGCATAGACGTTCCTGCCGAAGCGGATCATCTGGAACGGACAGGGACCGGACGCCGCCAGGTGAACGCAGCCCGGCGGCAATTCCTGCACCGCCTCCTTGTGGCCCACGAAGGCGCGGAAGCGCGGTGCGATGCCGGTCAGCAGCGGGTCGGCCATGCCGGCATCGGTCAGGGTGCAGTCCACTGCGCCCACGGGTTCCGAATAGCGCGCCTTGCCGACCGCTGCACCCAGATGATGGGCCAGGATGCCGATCCCGTAGCAGCAGCCGAGATAGGGGAAATCTCGCGAGGCGATCTCGGGCATGAGGCCCAGCACCGCGGCCTCGATGCGCGCTTCGGTCTGGGATTTCTGCTCCGGCGCGTCGCTGACGCAGCCCGGCCCGCCGCCCACGATTACGCCAGCGTAGTCGTCGAGCCGCAGATCCCCCGGCAGGCTCTCGCAATCGAGCCGGACGCGTTGGACCTGCGCCGGCAACAGGCCGCCCTTGCGCAGGATGGCCGCGAATTCGTCGTCGGAGGCCGCCGTCTCGGGGCGCAGTTGCAGGACAAGGAAACGGGACATGCGGCTCTTACCGATGGGCGAGGATGCCCTCAGATGCCGTCAATGCCGTCCGGGGTCAATGCCGTGCATCACGCCGCCGCGGCGCGCGCGCGTCAGTCGCGGCGCAACCGCACCACCACATCGACCTTGGAAATGGTCGTGCCTTCGGGGGCGGTGGGCAGGCTTTCGATCCGCAATTCTTCCTTGGGTGCGTCAGTCAGCGCGCCGGTGTCTTCCCAGAAGAAATGCGGATGGTCATCGGTGCGGGTGTCGAAATAGGATTTCGTCCCGTCGACCGTGATCTCTTTGATGAGCCCTGCATCGCGGAAGGCGCGCAGAGTGTTATAGACCGTCGCAAGCGACACGCCCGCCCCTGACGAGCGCGCGTCCTCATAGAGGCTCTCGGCCGTGACGTGCCTGTCCTGTCCGTCGCCCACCAAGAGCGCCGCGAGCGCGACACGCTGGCGCGTCGGGCGCAGTCCGGCGCCGCGCAGCCAACTTGTACCCTGCTCCGCCGTCTCAGGTTTCATCGTTCGAACCACTTGTCATCCTGCGCTATAATATGGAGCCAAGTGCGCATCATTTCAAACGGAATCCCGCAGTTGCGGGCCGGGCGCGCGCATGCGTGGCTATTGCCACCCATCCGAACCCGATGATAGGAGGAACGGAGCAGAGAGGGAATATCCAGGGAGAGACTGTGGATGCCGGACTACCCGACGAGCTTTGACAAGGACGGTCTGCTGCAATGCGCGCGCGGCGAGTTGTTCGGCCCCGGCAATCCGCAACTGCCCGAACCGCCGATGCTGATGATGGACCGCGTCACCGAGATCTCGTCGGACGGGGGGCTGCACGGCAAGGGTCACGTCGTGGCGGAACTCGACATCCATCCCGACCTGTGGTTCTTCGCCTGCCATTTTCCGGGTGATCCCGTCATGCCGGGCTGCCTGGGGCTCGACGCGCTCTGGCAACTGACGGGGTTCAACCTGGGGTGGCGCGGGATGACCGGACGCGGCCGGGCGCTGGGCGTCGGCGAAGTGAAGTTCAAGCAGATGGTGACACCGGAGACGAGGAAAGTGACCTATCTGGTCGATTTCACACGGGTCATCGACCGCAAGCTGAAGATGGGCATCGCCAATGGCCGGATGTTGGCCGATGGCGAGGAGATCTACACGACCGAAGCCATGAAGGTCGGCCTGTTCACGGACTGAATACGCGCCAGCGCCAGGCGAAGGGGGAATATCTATGCGTCGAGTCGTCGTCACCGGTATCGGGATCGTCTCCGCGATCGGGAATACCAAGGAAGAAGTCACCCGTTCCCTGCGCGAGGGCCGGTCGGGGATCGTCTTTGCACCGGAATATGCGGAACTGGGCTTCCGCAACCAGGTCCACGGCAAGCCCGACATCGTGCTTGAGGACCAGGTCGACAAGCGCCAGCTTCGCTTCATGGGACCCGGCGCGGCCTACAATTACATCGCGATGGAACGCGCGATCGCCGACAGCGGGCTGGAGCCGGGCGATGTCTCCAATGAACGCACCGGGCTCGTCGTGGGTTCGGGCGGGCCATCGACCTCGAATTTCCTGACCGCGCACAAGGCCGTTCTGGAAAAGGGCAGCCCCAAGCGGATGGGACCCTTCATGGTCACGCGCTGCATGTCCTCAACCAATTCCGCCTGCCTGGCCACGCCGTTCCAGATCAAGGGCGTGAACTATTCCATCACCTCGGCCTGCTCCACCTCGGCGCATTGCATCGGCAACGGCATGGAGCAGATCCAGCTTGGCAAGCAGGACATCGTCTTCGCCGGCGGCGGGGAGGAACTGGACTGGACGCTCTCCTGCCTCTTCGACGCGATGGGCGCGATGTCGAGCAAGTACAACGACACGCCGGAGACCGCCTCGCGCCCGTTCGACGCCACGCGCGACGGTTTCGTGATCGCCGGCGGCGGTGGTGTCGTCGTGCTGGAGGATCTGGAGCACGCCAAGGCGCGCGGCGCTAGGATCTATGCCGAGCTGACTGGCTATGGCGCAACCTCCGACGGCTATGACATGGTGGCCCCATCGGGCGAGGGTGGCATACGCTCGATGAAACTCGCGCTCTCCACCATAGGCGAGCGCAAGGTGGATTATATCAACGCGCATGGCACCTCGACCCCGGCGGGCGACGTGATCGAGGTGAAGGCCGTTCGCGAGGTCTTCGGCGAGGACGCCGTCCCGCCGATCAGCTCCACCAAGTCGCTGACGGGCCACAGCCTAGGCGCCACCGGCGTGCAGGAGGCGATCTATTCCATCCTGATGATGCAGGAAGGGTTCATCTCCGCCTCGGCCAACGTCACGGAACTCGACCCGGCACTACGGCCGGAGGAAATCGTCACCGAAATGCGCGAGACGGAGCTCGACACGGTTCTGTCCAACAGCTTCGGATTCGGCGGCACCAACGCGACGCTTGTTTTCAGCAAATATCACGGATGAGCAGATGGCAGATCTGATGAAAGGCAAGCGCGGGCTTGTGATGGGCGTCGCGAACGAGAAGTCGATCGCCTGGGGAATTTCCAAGGCGCTGGCGGCCGAAGGCGCGGAGCTTGCCTTCACCTATCAGGGCGAGGCCTTCGGCAAGCGGGTGGAGCCACTGGCGCAGAGCCTGGGCTCGGACCTGATCGTGGATGCCGACGTGATGGACGATGCCTCGCTCGACCGCGCCTTTGCCCGGCTGGCCGAGGAATGGGGCTCCATCGACTTCCTGGTGCATGCCATCGCCTATTCTGACAAGAACGAACTGTCGGGCCGGTTCATCAACACCACGCGCGAGAATTTCCGCAATTCGCTGACGATCTCCTGCTATTCGCTGATCGACGTGTCGCGCCGGGCGCGGCCGTTGATGAAGGATGGCGGGACGATCCTGACGCTGACCTATCAGGGCTCCAACAAGGTGACGCCCTATTACAACGTGATGGGCGTGGCCAAGGCGGCGCTGGAATCGGCGGTGCGCTACCTGGCGAACGACCTTGGCCCGGAAGGCATCCGCGTCAATGCGATCAGCCCGGGGCCGATGCGCACACTGGCCGGGGCGGCCATCGGCGGCGCCCGCAAGACCTTCCGCACGACGGAACTCAACGCGCCCCTGCGCGCCAATGCCACGCTTGAGGCCGTGGGCGGCACCGCCGTGTGGCTGGCCTCCGACTACGGCGCCTGCACGACGGGCGAGATCGTCATGGTGGATGGCGGCTTCCACGTGCTGGGCATGCCGCAGGTGGACAACCTCTGATCCGGACCCGGACCGGGCTTCGATCCGTGGGAACCGGGCGGCGGCGCGTGGGCGTCCGCCGCCCGCATCGCCGTCAGACGATTTCGACCAGTTCGACCGCGAAATTCAGATCCTTGCCGGCCAGCGGATGGTTGGCGTCGAGCACGACTTCGTTCTCGGTCACTTCCGCCACGCTCACGGCCACGGCCTGGCCGTCGGGCGTCTGCATCTGAAGCTGCGTGCCGATATCGAGCGGGATGTGATCGGGCACGGTTTCGCGCGGGACCGCCTGCGTGCGGTTCGGATCGTGCGGGCCATAGGCTTCCGTGGCGTCGACCTTGACGCTTTTCTTCTCGCCCACTTCCATGCCGGCGATCTCGTTGTCGAGACCTGGAATGATCTCGCCCGAGCCGACGGTGAATTCCAGCGGATCGCGCCCTTCGGAACTGTCGAAGGTGCTCCCGTCATCCAGCGTGCCGGTGTAGTGGATACGGACTTTGTCGCCCGTTTGTGCCTGTGTCATGGCAACTCTCTTTTTGTCTGGGAGGTGTTGATTTCAGAGGCCGCGCGCCATTCGCGCAGGTACTCCGGCTGTGGAACCCAACATAAGGGACATGGCGCGGATGTGAACCCCGAAGCCGAAAATCGGGGATACAAAGCCGGTTCAGGCTGTGCCAAAGTCGCGCCGAAGGAGACCGACACATGCCCATCACAACTTGCATCTTCGACGCCTATGGCACGCTCTTCGACGTGGCCGCCGCCGCGCGGCAGGCGGCCCGCGAACCCGGCCGCGAGGCCTTCGCCGAACATTGGCCGAAACTGGCCGAGCACTGGCGGCTCAAGCAGTTGCAATACACCTGGCTGCGCGCCGTGGCCGACGCCCATACCGATTTCTGGGAGGTCACGCAGCAGGGGCTGGACTGGGCGCTGGAGGCCACCGGCCTTTCGGGCGACCCGGACCTGCGGGAGAGGCTGCTCGCGCTCTACTGGGAACTGGCCGCCTATCCGGAAGTGCCGAAGATGCTGGCCGACCTGAAGGCGGCGGGCCGGGAGACGGCGATTCTGTCCAACGGATCGCCCGACATGCTGGCGGGAGCGGTGAATTCCGCCGGGATCGGCGGGCATCTCGACGACGTTCTGAGCGTCGAGAGCGTCGGCGTCTTCAAGCCACATCGCAGCGTCTATGACCTCGTGGGCAAGCGCTTCGGCTGCGCGCCCGGCAACGTGCTCTTCGTGTCCTCCAACGGCTGGGACGCGGCGGCGGCCTCGGGCTACGGCTTCATCTCCGCCTGGGTCAACCGCGCGGGCGACCCGATGGACCGCCTGCCCTGGCAACCGGCCCATGTGCTCGAAGACCTGACCGGGATCGCCGGGCTGGCCGAGTCGCTCTGATGGGGGTCTACACCTCCTCCGACGGCCTGCGCCTGGCCTATCGGGACGAAGGCGAGGGGCAAGCGGTGCTCTGCCTGCCCGGCCTCACCCGCAATTCCAGCGATTTCGACTACATGGCCGCGCATATCTCCGGCGTGCGGCTGATCCGGCCCGATTATCGCGGCCGCGGGGCCTCCGACTGGGCGCCCGACCATACCAGCTATACCGTCCCGGTGGAGGCACGCGACGTCGTCGAACTGCTCGACCATCTGGACGTGCCGCGCGCCGCGATCATCGGCACCTCGCGCGGTGGGCTGATCGGGATGATGATGGCGGCCACGGCGAAAGACCGGATGGCTGGACTGTTGCTGAACGATGTCGGCCCGGACATCGCCCCCGCCGGGCTGGAGCGCATTCGCGAATATGTCGGGCGCAATCCGACGGCCAAGACGCTGGACGACGCCGCCGAGGCGCTGGCGCGCACGATGGACGGTTTCGCCGACCTGCCGCCGGGCCGCTGGCGCGAAGAGGCGGCGCGGCATTTCGTGCAGACCGAGAACGGGCTGAGGATCAATTACGACCCGGTGCTGCGCACCGCTTTCCTGGCCGCCTTCGAGGGCGATGCGCCGGACCTCTGGCCACTCTTCGACGCACTGGAGGGACTGCCCGTCGGCCTGATCCGTGGCGCGAATTCCGACCTGCTCGCACCCGAAACGGCGGCCGAGATGCGCCGCCGCCGCCCCGACATGATCTTTGCCGAAGTGCCCGACCGGGGGCATATCCCCTTCCTCGACGAGGCCGAGAGCCTGGCCGCGATCGGCGAATTCCTGGAGCAGACCGCATGGTCGACATTGCGCTGATCGAGGCCGCCGCGCGGCGGCTGGACGGGCATGTCCGGGAAACACCGCTCCTCTCCTCACCCTTTCTCGACCGGATCGCGGGCCGGCGGGTTCTGGTCAAGGCGGAATGCCTTCAACATACCGGTTCCTTCAAGGCGCGTGGCGGCTGGGCGGCGATCTCGGCGCTGGACGAGGCCGCGCGCCGGCGCGGCGTGATCGCGTATTCCTCGGGCAACCACGCGCAGGGCGTGGCGCGTGCGGCCGCCGCGCTGGGCGCACCGGCGGTCATCATCATGCCTTCGGACGCACCGCTCCTGAAGATCGAGAACACCCGCGCGCTCGGCGCGGAGGTGGTGCTCTACGACCGTGAGGGCGAGGACCGCGACGCAATCGGCGCACGGATCGCAGGGGATCGTGGCCTGACCCTGGTCAAGCCCTACGACGATCCGCAGGTGATCGCGGGACAGGGCAGCACGGGGCTGGAGATCGCCGCGCAGGCGCAGGCGAGGGACGTGATGCAGGCCGATGTTCTTGTCTGCTGCGGCGGCGGCGGGCTGAGCAGTGGCATCGCGCTGGCGCTGGAGGCCCGCGCGCCCGGCCTGCGCGTCCGTACGGCGGAGCCCGAGGGGTTCGACGATATGGCGCGCTCGCTCGCCTCCGACCGGCGCGAGGTCAACAGCCGCCGCAGTGGATCGCTCTGCGATGCGATCCTCACGCCCAGCCCCGGCGAGATCACCTTCCCGATCCTGCGCCGGCTCTGCGGTCCGGGCCTCGTCGTGACCGAGGACGAGGCGTTGCGCGCAATGGCGCTCGCCTTCCTGCGGCTCAAACTGGTCCTGGAACCCGGCGGGGCGGTGGCGCTGGCCGCCGCGCTCTTCCGTCCCGAGGCCATTACGGGCGACGCGGTGGTCGCAGTGGCGACCGGCGGCAATGTCGATGCCGCTGTCTTCGCGATGGCGCTGGATCGCCACGAGGCGGCAACATGACAGACGTCAGCATCGCCAGATTCAACCTCTGGGACTGACTGGCTCGTACCCGCGGGCGCCGCATGGCACGCTAGCCACCGACCAAGCCCGGATCATGGCGCATCCACGGCTGCGGGGTTGACCCGTCAAGCGCGCGTCCCGACCAGGCCGCGCCAGGCTGCGCAAAGCCCGGCCAGCGCCATGCCGGCGCCGTCCAACGCCTGGGGCGCGAGCCCCTGCGCGGCCAGTGCGGCGCTGTAGAGCGCGGTTTCCGCGGGGTATCCGACCAGCACCAGCTCCTGGCCCAGCCAATAGGGCCGCGCGGCCGCCAGTTCCGCGCCGATCAGCGCGCCCGCGATCCCCGCCTGCGCGGCCTCCGGCACCATCAGGCCCAGACGCAGCGCGGTCCGGGCTTCGGCCAGTTTCGCGGCCAACGCCTCGGGGCGCGAAATCGTATCGGCCGCCGCGTCGGCCACCGCGGCAGGGTCGGGCATGGCCGCGACGCCGGCAGCCCCGGCCAACTCACCGCTCAGGAAGGCGCGCATGCTGACAACCTCGCCCGCGCTGACATGCGCCCAGAGGCTCATGGCGCCGGTCAGGCAGAGCACACCGTCGAAATCCGGGCGCCCGTCCAGAAAGCCCGCGATCCGGGTCTCCGCGCCTTCGGTCAGCACCGGCGGGTTGTCCTGCCGCAGCCCCGGCACGAGGCGCAATGCCATGCTCGGGTCGTCGGCGCCGACGGCAAGCGGCGGGCCGGGCTCCAGCGGCGCGCAAGGCAGCTTACGCGCTGCCTCCGCCGCGGTCAGACCGCAGGCCAGCACCGGCACCCGCGCGCCGGAAACCAGCCAGCGCGAACTCAGATCGGCCAGCGTGACCCTGCCGCCCGGCGGCGGTTCGGCCCGGTCCAGAACCTCGCCCGCTTCCGTCATGGCCCAGGCCCCTGCCCCGCCGGCGCCGGCATCCGCCGCGATCCAGTCCGGTTGCGCCATCGTGCGCTCCTTCTTCAAGCTTCCCGGCCGGGATGCCTGCCCGTGGGCCGATTGTCCAGCCCGGCGGGGATCAGCCGCCCTCCGCCAGGCAGGCGGTCATGGCTCCCGCGATCCCGCGCATCAACGTCGCGTAATGGTCCGGTCCCGGCGCGATCTCCGCGCCCAGCGGGTCCAGAACGCCCAGCCGCGCGCCGCCGGCCTCGGCAAGGCTATCGGCGAGGCGCGGATCGAATTGCGGCTCGGCGAAGACGCCGCGCGCGCCCAGATCGCGGATCGCGTCGCGGATGCGCGCCACCCGCGCGGCGCCGGGATCGGCGGCGTCCCCAACCGAGAGTGCCCCGGCGGCCTCGATGTCGTAGCGCGCCTCGAGATAGTGATAGGCGTCGTGGAACACCACGAAGGGCCGGCCACGCAGCGGTGCAAGCTGCGCGGCGATCTCTGAATTGAGCGCGTCAAGCCGCGCCCGCGCTGCGCGCGCATTGGCGCGGTAGGTTTCGGCATTGCCGGGATCGGCCGCCACCAGATGCGCGGCGGCGGCATCGACGATCGCGGCGGCGTTAACCGGGTCGAGCCAGATATGCGGATCGTGGTCGCCGTGATCATGCGCGTCGTGGTCGTCCTGCGCCGCACGGTCGTCGTGGTCCTCATGGGCGTCATCGGCATCGTGATTGTCGTGACCCGTGTGTTCCCCGTGCCCTTCATCGTCCCCGTGGTCATGCGCGGCGAATGTCGCGCCCTCGCGATAGTCCAGCAGGCGCACGCCTTCGGCCTCCTGCAGCGCCACCGTCGCGCCATCTCCCGCCAGCGTTTTCAATGCGTCCTCCAGCCAGGGCGTGAGGCCGGGACCGACCCAGAAGACCAGATCGGCCTCGGAAAGTGCGCGGGCCTGGGAGGGGCGCAGCGCGTAGCCGTGCGGCGAGGCCCCCGGCGGCAACAGCAGCTCCGCCTCGCCCACGCCCGCCATCACCTGCGCGACGAGGGAATGGACCGGCGCGATATCGGCCACCACGCGCGGAGGCTCGGCCCCGGCACGCGCACCCGCCAGCAGCGCCCCGGCCGCAATCGCCAAAAAAATCGCTTTCATTGCATCCTGTCCTTGCCTATCAGGGGTTCGTCACCAACATATGGTATGTAATATTATAACACAACCGGGAAAACCAGCGCCATGCCCGACCATTCCGCATTCGAACGCCACGACCACACGGGCTGTGTGCGCGGCGTGCTCGGCCGGGTGGAGGATATCTGCAAGCGCGAGGGGCTGCGCCTGACACCGGTGCGCCGCCGGGTGCTGGAAATCCTGCTCGAGGCCCATGCCGCGACCGGCGCCTATGACGTGCTGGCGCGGCTGTCCGACGAAGGGCTGGGCACCCAGCCGCCGGTGGCCTACCGGGCGCTCGATTTCCTCGTCGATCACGGCTTTGCCCACCGCATCCGCCGTCTCAACGCCTTCACCGCCTGCATGCATCCGGGCGAGCGCCACGACCCCGCTTTCCTGATCTGCCGTGGCTGCGACACGGTGGCCGAAGCCGATACGGCGGCGGTGCGCGGGGCGCTGGACCAGGCCGCCGGCGATGCGGGCTTCACGGTGGAACGCGCAGTGATCGAGGCGGTCGGCCTCTGCCCCGCCTGCCGCGGCGCGGAGGAGGCATGAGCCTGATCGACGCAGAAGGCGTGACCGTTCGATTGGGCCGGATGGTGGTGCTGCGCGATGTCGATTTCAGCATCGAACGCGGCGAGATCGTCACCGTCGTCGGCCCCAACGGGTCCGGCAAGTCGACGCTGATCCGCTGCCTGATCGGGGCGCTCCGGCCCGCACGCGGCCGGCTGCGCCGCGCGCCGGGGCTGCGCATCGGCTATGTGCCGCAACGGCTGGAGGTGGACCGCACCATGCCCGTGACCGTCGCGCGTTTCCTCGACCTGCCGGACCGGCAGCCGCCCGCGCAGGTCGCCGCCGCGCTGGACCGCGTCGGGCTGGAGGGGATCGGCACCCGCGACATGGCGCAGCTTTCCGGCGGCCAGTTCCAGCGCGTGCTGCTGGCACGCGCCATCCTGCGCCGCCCCGATATCCTGGTGCTCGACGAACCAACGCAGGGGCTCGACCAGCCCGGCACCGCGGCCTTCTACCAGCTCATCGAGACCCTGCGCGCGGAGACCGGCGCGGCGGTGCTAATGGTCAGCCACGACCTGCATGTGGTGATGAGCGCCTCCGACAGGGTGATCTGCCTCAACGGCCATGTCTGCTGCGAGGGTACGCCGACCGTCGTGTCGGAGGCGCCGGAATACCGGGCGCTCTTCGGGCCGGGTACCGGCGGCACGCTGGCGCTCTACCGACATGAGCACGACCACAGCCACGGCGCCGCTCCGCAGGGAGAGGACGCCGGGGACTGCAGACACGACCATTCCGCGGACGAGCATTCCACGAACGGGCGGGCGCCGTGATGCTGGACGATTTCCTGATCCGCGCCGGGCTTGCAGGGCTGGGGCTTGCTCTGGCTGCCGGCCCGCTGGGCTGTTTTGTGGTCTGGCGGCGCATGGCCTATTTCGGCGACGCCACCGCCCATGCCGCGTTGCTGGGCGTGGCGCTTGCGCTGGCCTTCGACCTGTCGATCTTCACCGGCGTTCTGGCGGTGGCGCTGGCGGCGGCGGGTCTGGTCGCGGCGCTGAGTGGGCGGCAGCACTCGACCGACACGCTGCTGGGCGTGACCGCCCATGCGGCGCTGGCGCTGGGGCTGGTCGCGGTGTCGCTCCTGCACGGTGTGCGGGTCGATCTGACGGCCTATCTCTTCGGCGACATCCTGGCCGTCAGCCGCACCGACCTGGCGGTGATCTGGACCGGCGCGGGAGCGGTCCTGGCGCTGTTGGTCTGGCGCTGGTCGCCGCTTCTGACCGCCACGCTCAACGCCGATCTGGCCTTTGCCGCCGGGCTCGACCCGCGGCGCGAGAGGATGGTGCTGACACTGGCGCTGGCGCTGGTCGTGGCGGTCGCCATCAAGGTTGTGGGGGCGCTGCTGATCTCGGCCATGCTGATCATCCCGGCGGCAACCGCGCGGGGGCTCGCGCGCTCGCCCGAGGCGATGGCGGCAGCGGCGGTGTTTCTGGCGGGAGGCGCGGCGCTGGCGGGGCTCTGGCTCTCCTGGATGGCCGACACGCCCACCGGCCCCAGCATGGTCGCCGTGGCCGCCGGGGGCTTCGCGCTGGTCGCCGGCGTCTCGGCGCTTCTGGACCGGGGCTGAACCGCACGCCCGCGCTTGCGCGCGCCCGTCGGTCATGCAACCCTCGTGGCCCCGCACGTGGCCGCGAAGGAACCCGCCCCATGCCCGACGAGCGCGCGCGCGCACCGCTCCGCCCGGTCGGCGGCGACACCGACCCGCCGCCGCCCGTGCGCAATCCGGGCCTGGCCTTCGATGCCGACCGGATCGCGGCGATCCGCGTCAATGCCCGCGCAACCGCATCGCAAGCCCATACCATCGCCACGCGCCGCCCCGTGGCGCCCGCGCAGGAGCCCGCCTGGCTGATGCGCGCCATTGCGCTGACCGATCTGACCACGCTCTCGGGCGATGACACGCCCGGCCGGGTGCGCCGCCTGGCCGCCAAGGCCCGCGCCCCGCTGGGCCCCGCGCTGACCGGGGCACTGGGACCGGCGGCGGAGGGGCTGCACACCGCCGCGCTCTGCGTCTATCACGAGATGATCCCGGCGGCGCGCGCGGCCCTCGCGGGTAGCGGCATCCCGGTGGCGGCGGTCTCGGCGGGCTTCCCGGCAGGGCTCTCGCCCTTCGACCTGCGGGTGGACGAGGTGCGCCGCTCCGTCGCCGCGGGCGCAGACGAAATCGACATCGTGATTTCCCGCCGCCATGTCCTGCTGGGCGATTGGGCCGCCCTCCACGCCGAGATCCGCGCCTTCCGCGAAGCCTGCGGCCCTGCGCATCTCAAGGCGATCCTGGCCACCGGCGAACTGGGCAGCCTCACCGATGTCGCGCGCGCCAGCATGGTCGCGATGATGGCCGGGGCGGATTTCATCAAGACATCGACCGGCAAGGAGCCGGTCAACGCCACCCTTTCCGTCTCGCTGACCATGCTGCGCGCGATCCGCGCCTACGAGGCAGAGACCGGCGCGCGTGTGGGCTTCAAGCCCGCGGGCGGGATATCAAAGGCCGCGGACGCGCTGTCCTGGATGGCGCTGGTACAGGCGGAGGCGGGCGACGACTGGCTGACGCCCGGCCTCTTCCGCTTCGGCGCGTCGAGCCTTCTGGGCGCTATCGAGAAACGGCTGGGTGTGCTGGTCTGGGGGCATGCCCCGGCACCCTGGCAGATGCCGATGGGATGACCGGGATGGAGAGACTGGAAAGGGGCACGCACCCCGTCGGCGCAAAGCCCGCCATTGGCTGGCTGGCGGACCATGCCGGACAGCTGGGCATGGTGACGGTGGAAGGGCCGTGCGCGGGCGGCGGCGCGGCGGTGGAGATCGCCAATCCCGCAACCGGCGTGGTGCTGGCGCGGATCACGCAAGCCGGAGCGTCCGACATCGCCAACGCCATCGCCGGGGCACGCGGCGCGCAGGCGGGCTGGGCGGCGCTGCCGGGCTTCGCGCGGGCCGGGGCGCTGCGGGCCTTCGGCGCGGCGCTCAAGGCGGAGCTCGATTTGCTGGCAGTGCTCCGCAGCCTGGAGACCGGCCTGCCCTGGCGTGTGACGCGGGGCCGCGACCTGCCTCGCGCGCTGGATCATCTGCACGCCGCCGCGCGCGCCGCCGAAGGCGGGCGGGCACCGGGGACCGGCCGGCAGGCGCTCGGCGTGGTCGGGCTGCTCTCCGACCCGCTCGACGGCCCGGAGGACTGGCTGGCACGCGCCGCGCCCGCGCTCGCGGCAGGCAATGCGGCGGTCCTGCACACGCCGCCGGGCGCCGCACTGGCCGCGTTCTGCGTCGCCGGGCTCGCCCGCGCGGCGGGGCTGCCGGGCGGGGTCTTCTGCGTCCTCTGCTGCGAGGCCGACGCGCTGGCGACGGCGGAGGGCGTGATCTGCCCGGACACGCCCGCCCCCGGCCCGGCCTCCGGGCTGACCATCGTCCATGCCGATGCCGATCTGGACAGCGCCGTGGCCGCGCTCGACGACACGCTTTGGGCCACGGGCGGACAGAAGGCGGCGGACGCGACGCGGCTCCTGGTGCAGGAGGGCGTGGCAGAGGCGTTTCACAGCCGCCTCCGCGACCGGATGGCGCGGCTCTGCCCCGGCGATCCGCTGGATCAAGGCACGGATCTCGGCCCGCTGGCACATGCCGGAGCGCTCGACGAGTTCTGCGATGTGGCCCGTGACGAGGGCGCGGAGGTGTATCGGGCCGCCCTGCCCCTGCCCGAAACAGGCCGCTACCACGCCCCGGTGCTGCTGACGGGGCTCGCGCCCGCCGCCGCCGCGATGCAGTCCGGCATCCGGGGGCCGGTGCTGCGCAGCATGACGTTCCGCACCCTTGGCGAGGCCATCGCGCTGGCAGGCGGGATGCAGCCTGCGCGCAACGCCTGGGTCTGGAGCGAATGCGGCGCCACCGCGCAGACGACCGCGCTGGCGCTGGCCGCACGGAAGGTCGTGGTGAATGACGGCCTGGGGTCGATCATGCCGGAGGAGCCGGCCGCCTTCACCCGGCCCGACGGGATGCCCGATGTCCCGAGCGGCCCACCCGCGGCGGGAACCGGGGACGGGGCCGCTGCGAGTGCGGCCGCCCGTGCGGCGCAGCCCGGCTGGGCGGCGCTCGATGCCGGGGCGCGCGCCGACCGGCTGGCCGCCTGCGCCGAGGCACTCGCCGCGTCCGACCCCGACGCCGCCGCGCGGCTTTGCGCGGGCGCGGCTCTGGCCACCATGCCGCCCTCCGCGGCCCTGCTTGCGCCCGGCGGGGGGCTGGCACTGGAGATCGCGCGGCCGCATGGGGTGATCGGCGCGATCCTGGGATCGGACACGAGCGCGGCAGATATCGCAAGTCTGGTCGCCATCGCGGCGGGCTGCGGTAACGGGCTGGTCGTCTCGGTCAGCAGTGAGGGTCCGCAGGCCTTGTCCAGCGCCATTATGAGAGGGCTGCCCGAGGGGCTGGTCCAGCTCCTGCCGCTTACGCCCGGACGGCTTGCCGCCGCGCGGGGGCTCGATGCGCTCTGGTGCTTCTGTCCCGACGCTGACGCTCAGACGCGGGAGTGCGCAACCTGGTGCGCCGATGCCAGTGCGCTACGCGATGACGCGGAACTCATGCGCCGCGCCAACCGGCGGCAGCGCCTCTGGCTGCCGGGCGGCTGAGCCCGCGCACCGCTACCTGCGGAAACGGTCCCTGAGCCGTTGCCAGAATCCGCTCGCGCTTTCCGTGGTCTCGTCCCAGCTTCGGTCGAGATCATCGAGAACCGGGTCGATCCGGTTCTCGCGGAAACGCTGGATGCGCCGCCAGATCGCGAAGATCGCCGCCGCCAGAACGATCAGGAAGACGATGTTGAACCACGGGATCAGCCGGACATCCGGCCCGGCCACCGGTTTGAGCTTCACCGCGTTCGGGTACATCGACAGGAAGGTGATGCGCCAGCCGTAATGGGTCACGGCAACCCAGCCGTCATCCTTGGCCATGGATTGCGCCTCGGCGGCCAGCTTGCCGCTGTCGAACTTGAAGTAGAAGGGAAAACCCCAGCCGGTATCCTCGTTGCGGTACTCGCGGCTCTCGCCGCCATCGGTGCGCGCGTTGATGTAGCGCACGTCCTGCGAGAGGATCCGCCCATCTGAGCTTTCCACGTCGCGGCGGATGACATCGGTGCCGACGATCTGCACCACGTCGCGCTGCGGCAGGATGTAATGCAGGAAGCCTGCCACGATCAGGATCAGGACCGCGGATATTCCGAATTTCACGTAACGCATCGACGCCTCCATGCCTTGCCGCGTTCGATACCAGAGCGCCCGCATCTCCGCCAGTGGGCGATATGGGGTCGGCGCGGCGATCGGGAAGAAGGCGATTGTCGCAGGACGGGCGCGGGGCTAGGTTCGGACCATGGATGCCGACAGACCCCAAGACCCGCTCCTGGCCGAGATCGCGCGGCGGCGCGACGATCTGGTGACGCTCACGCAGGAACTGATCCGCATCCCCACTTTGAACCCGCCGGGGCGGCATTATCGCGATATTTGCGAATATCTGGATGCGCGGCTGCGGCGCGCGGGCTTCAAGACCGAACTTGTCCGCGCCACCGGCGCGCGCGCCGACAGCGACCGCCACCCGCGCTGGAACATCATCGCCCGGCGCGACGGCGCGCGACCCGGCGACTGCGTGCATTTCAACAGTCATACCGATGTGGTGGAGGTCGGCCACGGCTGGAGCGTCGATCCCTTCGGCGGCGAACTCAGGGACGGCCGCGTCTACGGCCGCGGTGCCTGCGACATGAAGGGCGGGCTCGCCGCCTCCATCGTGGCGGCCGAGTCCTTCCTGGCGCGGCACCCGGATTTCGCAGGCGCGATCGAGATATCGGGAACGGCGGACGAGGAATCGGGGGGCTATGGCGGTGTCGCCTGGCTGGCCGAGAAAGGCTATTTCACACCGGAGCGCGTGCAGCATGTCATCATCCCCGAACCGCTGGGCAAGGATCGCATCTGCCTGGGGCATCGCGGCGTCTGGTGGGCCGAGATCGAGACGCAGGGCCGGATCGCGCATGGCTCGATGCCGTTCCTGGGCGATTGCGCGGTGCGCCACATGGGCGCCGTCCTGGAGGAGATCGAGCGCCACCTCATGCCGCTCCTGGCTTCGCGCCGCACGGCGATGCCGGTGGTGCCCGAGGGCGCGCGGCACTCCACGCTCAACATCAACTCGATCCATGGCGGCGAGCCGGAACCGGAACCGGGCTATGACGGCTTCCCGGCGCCCTGCGTGCCCGACCGCTGCCGCATCGTGATCGACCGGCGCTTCCTGATCGAGGAGGATATCGCCACCGTCAAGGCCGAGATCGCCGCCATGATGGAGCATGTGAAAGCCGAGCGACCCGACTTTTCCTACGAGATCCGGGACATGTTCGAGGTGCTGCCCAGCATGACCGCGCGCGAGGCACCGATCGTGACAAGCGTGGCCGCCGCGATCGAGCGGGTTCTGGCGCGCGCGCCCGAATACGTGGTCTCGCCCGGCACCTATGACCAGAAGCACATCGACCGGATCGGGCGGATGCATAATTGCATCGCCTACGGGCCGGGCATCCTCGACCTCGCGCATCAGCCCGACGAATGGGTCGGCATCGACGACATGGTCGACAGCGCCGGGGTCATGGCGCTGACGCTGGCGGAACTGCTCGTGCGCTGATCCTCCCCGTCGCGCGGGAGGCGGCCGCGGGTTTGAGTATTTTTGGAAAGATGAAGGGAGGTCAGGTGTCCGGCGGCACGGCGATATTGTCGATGAGCCGTACCCCGCCCACCCAGGCGGCGGCGAGGAGCCGGGCGGGCCGGTCGGCGGTTTCGACGGGGGCGAGCGTGGCGGCATCGCGCAGCTCCAGATATTCCACCTCGTCGAAGCCGGCGGCGCGGATGTCCTGGCGGGCGGCCGCGAGCGCGGGCGCCGCGGCTGCGCCCTGTGCCAGCGCCGCCGCCGCGCCAAGCATGGCGCAGTTGAGCGCCGGCGCGATGGCGCGCGCGGTCGCGTCGAGGCGCGCGTTGCGCGATGACAGCGCCAGACCGTCGGGCTCACGCACCGTCGGACAGCCGGTGATCGTGCAGGGAATGTCCAGGTCGCGCACCAGCCGGCGCACGATCAGGAGTTGCTGGTAGTCCTTCTCGCCGAAAAAGGCGCGCTCGGCCCCGGTTTGCAACAGGAGCTTGGTGACGACCGTGGCCACCCCGTCGAAATGGCCGGGCCGGTGCGCACCGCACAGCCCGTCGCTGATCCCCCCCACAGAGACATTCGTGGCGAAGCCCTCGGGATAGATCTGGTCGGGGTCGGGGACATAGAGCAGATCGACCCCGAGCGGCGCCAGCTTGGCGGCATCGGAGACCTCGGTGCGCGGATAGCTTTCCAGGTCGGCGGGGTTGTTGAACTGCCGGGGATTGATGAAGAGCGTCACGACAACCCGGTCGCAGGCCGCGCGGGCGGCCTCCACCAGGCTTATGTGACCGGCATGGAGCGCCCCCATCGTGGGCACCACGCCGACCCGCGCGCCCGCAGCCTTCCAGCCCGCGACCGCCGCCCTGAGGCGCGCGCGACTGCGCTCGATCGGCACGCTCACGGCTTCGGCGCCCCGGACGTCTCGAGGCCGTAGACATGCTCCGGCGCGGGGAAGGTGCGGGCGCGCACCTCGGCGGCGTAGCGCGCGATGGCGTCGGAGGCGTGATCGCCCAGTTCAGCGTAGCGCTTGGCGAATTTCGGCTTGAACTCGGTGAAGAGCCCCAGCATGTCATCGACCACCAGAACCTGCCCGTCGCAATCGACCGAGGCGCCGATGCCGATCGTGGGGATGGCGATGGCGCGGGTGATCTCGGTGGCCAGCGGCGCGGTGACTTTCTCCAGCACCACCGAGAAGGCGCCGGCGGCAGCCACGGCGCGGGCATCCTCCAGCACGCGCGCGGCATCCGCGTCGCGGCCCTGCACCTTGTAGCCGCCCAGCGTGTTGATGGCCTGCGGGGTGAGCCCCACATGCGCCATCACCGGCACACCACGGGCGGTCAGGAAACGGATCGTGTCGGCCATGTGCTGCCCGCCTTCGAGCTTGACCGCGGCGCAGCCGGTCTGCCGCATCACTTCGGCGGCATTGGCGAAGGCCTGCTCGGGGCTTTCCTCGTAGCTGCCGAACGGCATGTCGATGACCAGCATCGCCGATTTCGTCCCGCGCGCGGCGGCCTGGCCGTGCAGGATCATCATTTCCATCGTCACGCCCAGCGTGCTGTCCATCCCGTGCACGACCATGCCCAGGCTGTCGCCCACCAGCACGATGTCGCAATGCGGGTCCACCAGCCGCGCGATCGGCGTGGTATAGGCGGTCAGCACCACCAGGGGGTCGCCGCCCTTGCGGGCGAGAATGTCCGCCGGGGTCGGCGCGCGCAGGCTCTTCGATACGCTCATGGAAAGGCTCCGGGGCATGCGTCTGCTTACCGCCCTTTTAACGCCGCGGCGCAGAAGAAACCAGAGCCCAGCGCGGGATTGGTCAGGCCCGCGTCTCGTTCATCAGCACATGAAAGCCTGCAGGCTTCGGGGGTTCCGCCAGCATGTCGGCGAACTCTCCCCAGATGGCCCGGACGGTTTCCAGGTTGGCGTCGGAGGTTTCCTTGCTCTCGACGAGGGCCACGACATAGCCGCGGCCATCCTCGCCCATCACGTTGATGAACTGATGCATGCCCTTCATCGACATGATCCGCGACTTGAGCTTGTTGAGCAGGGCTTCGGCAGCTTCGATTGAATCCGGTTTCATGCGGTATTCGGTTACGCGTGCAAACATGGCGTCCTCGCTCTCTCGATGATTGGAAAAGAACCACACAACGGAAATGGGAAACGGGCCGCGGCAAAGGCGGCCCGCTATCTTACCACACAAGCGAGGCTTCGCCTAAGCGCATGCGGGACCCGCGCACGCCGTGGATCACCCAACCACGTTGAACCCGGAGCCGTAGGGGTAACCGGTGATGTTCTCGTTGCCATCCGAAGTGATCACCAGGATATCGTGTTCGCGGTAGCCGCCGGCGCCCGGCAGGTCCGCGCCGAGCGTCAGCATCGGCTCCATCGAGATGACCATGCCGGGCTCCAGCAGCGTGTCGATATCCTCGCGCAGTTCCAGCCCCGCCTCGCGGCCGTAGTAATGGCTGAGGATGCCGAAGGAATGGCCGTAGCCGAAGGTGCGGTATTGCAGCAGGTCGCGTTCGGCGAGGAAGGCGTTGATCCGATACGTCACCTCGGCGCAACTCACACCGGGTTTCAGCAGCGACATACCGTATTCATGGGCGGCGATATTGGCCTGCCAGATCTTCAGGCTGGCCGCGTCCACCTCACCCGCGAACATGGTGCGTTCGAGCGCCACGTAATAGCCCGAGACCATCGGGAAGGTGTTGAGGGACAGGATATCGCCGCGCTCGATCTTGCGCGCCGTCACCGGATTATGCGCGCCGTCGGTGTTGATGCCGGACTGGAACCAGACCCACGTGTCGCGATATTCGGCATTGGGAAAGCGAAGCGCGATCTCCAGTTCCATCGCGTCGCGCCCGGCCATGGCGATGTCGATCTCGCGCGCGCTGATCGTGACCGCGTCGCGGATTGCATAGCCGCCCACATCCGCCACCTGCGCGCAGGCACGTATGAGCGCGATCTCGGCCTCGGATTTGCGCATTCGCTGGCGCATGGTGGCCGGGGCCAGATCGTGCATGGCGGCGGGTTTCAGGAAACCCTCCAGCTTGTCGCGCTGCATCAGCGTCAGATGATCGCCCTCATATCCCACGACGCGCCCCTCGCCCGTGACCGATCGGATCGCGCGCCAGTAATTGTCGCGCGCCCAGTCGGTATAGGTGAGATTGTCGCCGTGGCAGCGCCGCCAGGGCTGGCCCGCGTCGATGCCCGCGCTGATCGTGACGCAATCGCTTTCCGTCACTACAAGGCCATAGGGCCGCCCGAAGGAACAGTAGAGAAAGCCCGAGTAAAAGGCGAT
This sequence comes from Maritimibacter sp. 55A14, assembly GCF_003122205.1. Classification (GTDB taxonomy): domain Bacteria; phylum Pseudomonadota; class Alphaproteobacteria; order Rhodobacterales; family Rhodobacteraceae; genus QEYE01. Next base: position 20,986 of record NZ_QEYE01000015.1, on the reverse strand, counting down.
ATTGTGCATCGAGGTGAACACTGCGGCCTCCACCCCGTCGGCCCGCATGATCCGGCGCAGCCCGTCCAGACGGGCCTCGTATTCCACGGCCTCGAAGGGCAGCGGGGCCTTCTCGCCATTGTGGAAACGGTAGAATTCGGGACGTTGGGTATCAGTCATGTTCGACCTCCGGTATCGAGGCCGCACCGGGCCCCATTGAAGAGGTCCCGGCGTTCAGGACGCAGGCGGGCGCGCGGCCCGCGAGCTGCCGGACATGTCCGGTGTGGCGACGCCATCGCCACAGGCTCGGGGCCGATCTAGACCGGGCTGCACAAGCGCGCAAGCCTGTTTGCGACATGCGCCACGCGGACCATGGCCAGGTTCGATAAGATGGACGGCAGCGGCGCGTTGCTGCTAGGTTCGGCACCGGACCCTCCCCGCTGCGGGCCCACACCCACGCTCAGCCCCGAGACCTGGCAGGTGACCGACGATGACTGAGACCCGCGCCCCCCGTAGAGGACGGCTTGCCGGAAAGACCGCGATCGTGACCGGCGGCGGGTCGGGTTTCGGCGCCGGGATCGCAAGCAAGTTCGCGGCCGAGGGCGCAAGTGTCATGGTGGCCGATATCGACGCCGAATCTGCCGCCGCCGTCGCGGCGGAGATCGGCGGGCGGGCGCAGACGGTAGACGTGGCCGATGGCGAAAGCATGGCGGGACTGGCGCGTGCCGCGCTTGCGGCCTGGGACCGGATGGATATCCTCGTCAACAATGCCGGGATCACCCATCGCCGCGGCCCGCTGGAAGAGGTGGACGAAGACGCCTTCGACCGGGTCTTCGCGGTGAACTGCAAATCCGTCTACCTGGCCGCGCGGGCGTTGGTGCCGGCGATGAAGGCGACGGGGGGCGGCGCGATCCTGAACATGGCCTCGACCGCCGGGATCAGCCCGCGCACCGGGCTGAACTGGTACAATGCCTCCAAGGGCTGGATGATCACTGCAACGAAGACGATGGCTGTGGAGCTTGCGGAAGCGGGCATCCGCGTCAACGCACTGGCCCCGGTGGCCGGGGACACGCCGCTTCTGCCGCAATTCCTGGGCGAGGATACGCCACAGATGCGCGCGAAGTTCCTCGCCACGATCCCGCTCGGACGTTTTTCCACCCCCGCCGACATGGGTAATGCGGCGGTGTTCCTGTGCTCCGACGAGGCATCCATGATCACCGGTGCGGTGCTGGAAGTGGACGGCGGGCGCTGCATATGAGGAAGAGACCATGGAGAAAGTGAACCTGGCCCGCAAACTGGCCGCGTTCGACGACCACCGGAGCCCCCGCGTGGTCGCGGATTTCAATGGCAATGACGTGATGGTGGTGAAGGTCCAGGGGGAATTTCCGTTTCACGAACATCCCGACACCGATGATTTCTTCCTGGTTCTGGAAGGCGAGGTGCTGCTGGATGTGGCCGACGCGACCCACAGGCTCGGCCCCGGCGAGCTTTTCGTGGTCCCCGCGGGCGTTCGCCACCGGCCCCGCGCCGAGACCGAGGCAAAGCTTCTACTGATCGAGCCGCGCGGCACGCCCAATACCGGCGATCCGGCCACCGCTGCGCCGAAGCCGCGGATCTGAACCGATGCGCCCCGGACAGCGCAACCTGATTACCGACGTGCCCGGCCTGAAGGTCGGCAACGCGGGATCCGAGCGGCTCAAATCCGGGGTCAGCGTGCTGGTGGGCGACGCGCCCTTCACCGCCGCCGTGCATGTGATGGGCGGGGCGCCCGGCACGCGGGAGACGGATCTCCTTGCTCCCGACCGGCTGGTGCAGAAGGCCGACGCGCTGGTGCTGGCCGGGGGCTCGGCCTTCGGGCTCGACGCGGCTTCGGGCGTAGCCGACGCGCTGGCCGCACAGGGACGGGGCTTCCCCGTGGGTGCGGCGCGGGTGCCCATCGTACCCGGCGCGATCCTTTTCGACCTACTCAATGGCGGCGACAAGAACTGGACGGAGAACCCCTACAAGGCGCTGGGCGCCGCCGCGCTCGAGGCCGCCGCGGAGACCTTCGAGATCGGCAGTGCCGGCGCCGGGCTGGGGGCCACGACGCTCGATCTGAAGGGCGGGCTCGGCTCGGCGTCGGTGGTGCTGGAGAGCGGCCACACCGTGGGCGCGCTGGTGGCGGTCAACGCGCTGGGCTCGGTGGTGCAGCAGGGGCAGCGCAATTTCTGGGCCGCGCCTTTCGAGATGGGCACGGAATTCGGCGGCCTGGGCCCCGCGCCAAGCTGGAATCCCTTTGCCGAACCCGCGCTGCCCGGACCGGGTGCGGCGGGCGGCAACACGACCATTGCCATCGTGGCCACCGATGCCGCGCTGCGCAAGGCCGAGGCCACGCGCCTGGCCATCGCCGCCCATGACGGCATGTCGCGCGCGATTGTGCCCAGTCACACGCCCTTCGACGGCGATCTGGTCTTCGTGGCGGCGACGGGGGCGCGGGCGCTGGGCGATCCCGCCGGCGATACGCTGCGGCTCGGCCATGCGGCGGCGCTCTGCCTGACTCGGGCGATCGCGCGCGGGGTTCACGCAGCCCGGCCCGCGCCAGGCGATACCGTGCCGTGCTGGCAGGCGCGGTTTTCCGAGAACTGAGGGCGGGCTCGGCGGCTCAGGGCCCGTCGGTGCTGCAACTCACGCTACGCGCCGAGAGCCGCGCGCAGGCATATTCGGCCTCGGTCTGGCTCAGCCCTACGAAACGCGCCTCGTAGCCGCCGGGCCGCTTGACGACCTTGCGCAGCGCCTCGTCGAGCGTGTCGAGTTCCTGAAGCGCCGTCTTCAGCAGCAGTTTCTCGGCATGGTAGCGCGAGGGCTGCTCGCCCAGGTTGATCGCCCAGAGCCGCCCGCCGGAGGACGAAGCGCGGGTAACAACCTCCTGCTCGGGCTCGGCGAGCGCGGCCTGTTGGACGAGCGCCTCTTCCTCCGGCCGGGCGACCGGCTGCGGCTGCGCGCTGCCCTGGGCCTCCACCGGCTCGGCACTGGCGATCCGCTGCGGCCGCGGCGCGGGGCTGGGCGAGTTTTTCGTGGCGGCTTGCACGACCACCAGCGGCGCGTCCTGCGTCGAGGCCGTGTCCGACGGACGCGGTTCCGGCGCCGGATCGGAAGGTGCCGCTTCGGCCACCTCGACCTGCACGACCGCTTCCACCTCGGCGACCACGCTTTCGGGCCGCGCGTCGGATTCGGCCGCCTGCGCCACCGCGGCGGGCGCCGGTGCGGCTGCGGCCTCGGCCACGGCCCTCTCGATATCGCTCTGCATCGCCGCCAGCACCGCCGAGGGTGCCACCGGACGCGGCGCGGGACGGCGGCTCTGGGGGACGGCCAGCGCGTACCGGGTGCCACTGCCGGAATAGGAGGGCCGCGCGGGCTCGCGCACGGCGACGCGCGTTGGCGCGCGCTTGAAGCCCATGTCCAGCAACTCCGCCACCCGCGCATTGCGGTCGGCGGTGGAGCGTCCCCCGAAGACCGTGGCGATGATCCGCTCGCCGCCGCGTTCGGCCGAGGAGACCAGGTTGAAGCCCGCCGCGCGCGTATATCCGGTCTTGATCCCGTCGGCGCCACGATATGCGGCCAGAAAACGGCGGTTGGTGTTGTAGACGGTCTTCAACCCGGCATGGGTCGAATGGCGTGAAAAGAGATTGTAGTATTCCGGGTAATGGTAGAACAGGCTGCGGCCCATGATCGTCATGTCGCGTGCAGTGGAGAGATGCCCGGATTCGGTCAGCCCGTGGGCGTTTTTGAAGGTGGTGCGCGTCATTCCCAGCGCCTTCGCGGTGCGGTTCATGCGCCGCGCGAAGGCCGCCTCGCTGCCCTCGATGGCCTCGCCCAGCGCCGTAGCGGCGTCATTCGCGGATTTCACCGAGGCCGCGCGGATCAGGTAGCGCAGCTTGATTTTCTGCCCGGCGCGCAGACCCAGTTTCGAGGGCGGCTCGGCCGCGGCCTTGCGGGAGATCGTCACCTCCGTGTCGAGCGTGATCTCGCCGTTGCGGATTGCCTCGAACACCACGTAAAGCGTCATCATCTTGGTCAGCGACGCCGGATGCAGCCGCGTATCGGCATTGCGGGAATGGAGCACCTCGCCGCTGCGCGCATCCATGACAATTGCCGCATAGGGTGCGGCCTGTGACGACGCGGCCGCCACGCAGAACGCAACGACCATCAGCCCGCAACGGGCAATCTGCATACACCGATTTTTCAAGGCACCTGCTCGTTCCTGCCTCGGCCCCCGCGTTTGCCGCGGTGGGCGCATTGATTTGAAATTACACTAGCACAGGAAGAGAGGGGCGAAAATATTAAATTTCAATGGGTTTTGACCCAACGCTCACCCAACTTCAATATCTGGGCACTCCCGGCCGCGTCACCTCTAGATGGGCGATCGGCCGGTGAGCGTTCCGATCAGTTCGGGCAAGTCGCCCAGATCGCCGAGTTCCCGGAAGCGCGGCGCGCCATGCGGCGGCTCATCGTGCTCCAGCTCCCATGTCATCTCATGCGGGATATGAACGCCCCAGGATCCCGCCGCGATCGCCGGAACCACGTCCGAGCGCAGCGAGTTGCCCACCATCATCGCACGCTCCGCGCCGTCGCCATGCGTAGCGAAGGCGCGAGTATAGGTCCCGGCAGTCTTCTCCGACACGATCTCGACGGCATCGAACATCTCCCCCAGCCCCGACTGAGCGAGCTTGCGCTCCTGGTCCAGAAGATCACCCTTGGTGATGAGCACCAGCCGAAATTCGCCCGCCAGCGCCGCGACGGCCTCTGCCGCGTGGGGCAGAAGCTCGATCGGGTGGCGCAGCATCTCGCGCCCGGAATACATGATCTCGCGGATCACTGCGGCGGGCACGCGATCCTCGGTCACCTCGACCGCGGTCTCGATCATGGAAAGCGTGAAACCCTTCACCCCGAAGCCGTAATGGCCGAGGTTGCGCCGCTCCGCCGCCAGGAGCCGCGCGTCGAGATCCTCGGGTGCGGCGAAATCTGCCAGCAGCGCGCGAAAGCGGTCCTGCGTCATGCGGAAGAACCGCTCGTTATGCCAAAGCGTGTCATCGGCGTCGAAGCCGATCGTGGTGAGGGCGGGCATCGGACCTCCGGCTAATCTTTCACTGCCCCTTTTCAGGGATTTCCCCGAGAATATATAGTGGCCTTGTGACTCGCAGCCTTTACCACGGAGAACTCAGCGTGAAACTGTCCCCGATCCTGATGTCTGACAAAGACGGCGACGGCGACAGCGAATCGGCCGTCATCACCAAGACCAAGCCGAAGACCCAGCGTCCGCCGCTCTACAAGGTTCTGCTGCTCAACGACGACTACACGCCGATGGAGTTCGTTGTGCATGTGCTCGAACGCTTCTTCGGCCTGAACCACGCGCAATCGGTCGAGATCATGCTCACCGTCCATAAGAAGGGCGTGGCGGTGGTCGGCGTGTTCTCCTACGAGATCGCCGAGACCAAGGTGGCACAGGTGATGGATTTCGCACGCCGCAACCAGCATCCGCTGCAATGCACGATGGAGAAGGAATAGGCGCCGCCGCGCCGTCCGGCCATGACAGCCTCCCGAATCAGCCTCGCCGTGGAAACCGGCACATTCCCGGTGCCACCGGCAGGGCGCATTGCGGCGCTGCGCGTGCGGCCCGACCATGACCTCTCGGCGCTTCCGGCCGAGCGGCTACATGTGGTGCAGGGCTTCCGCCCGCATTTCGACGCGCTGGCGCGCCGCTTCGATTGTGCCGTGGCGCCCGAGGGGCCTTACGCCGCAGCGCTGGTCGCCGCGACCCGGTCCAAGCCCCAGACGCTGGGGTTGATCGCCACGGCGCTGCATCTGGTGCCCGCCGATGCGCCCATCGCGGTGGACGGGCAGAAGACCGACGGGATCGACAGTTTGCTCAAGACCTGCAAGCGCGCGCTGGGCGAGACCGCCGTGGTCGCCAAGGCGCATGGCAAGCTCTTTGTTCTGACCCGCCCCGCCGCCCTGCCCGGTGCGGTCGCCGACTGGGCCACGGCCGCGGCACCCACCGCGGGCGCGGACGGCGCGGTGACGCAGGCTGGCGTCTTCTCGGCCGGCAGGCTCGACGCGGGCAGCGCCTTGCTGGCCGAGTGCCTGCCGCAATCGCTCAAGGGCCTTGTGGCCGATCTGGGCGCGGGCTGGGGCGCGCTGGCGCCCGCCGTGCTGGCCCATCCGGGGGTTACCGGGCTCGACCTGGTGGAGGGCGAGCACGACGCGCTGGAGGCCGCGCGCCGCAACGTCAGCGACGCCCGCGCGCGGTTTCTCTGGGAAGACGTGGCAGGGTGGCGGACCGGCGCTACCTATGACTGGGTGATCTCCAATCCGCCCTTCCACCAGGGCCGCGCCGCCGATCCGGGGCTGGGTCAGGCCTTCATCCGGACCGCCGCCGCCGTGCTGCGCCCCGGCGGACGCTTCCTGATGGTCGCCAACCGCCAGTTGCCCTATGAGCGCACGCTGGCCGAGTGCTTTTCCGAACTCGCCACGCTGCGGGAAACGCCCGCCTTCAAGATCCTCCAGGCCGGGCGCCCGAAATCCGCCTCTCGCGCGGGCGCCGGCAAGCCCGTAAGCTCGCCCCGCGGACACAAAGCAGGAGCCTGATCCCATGTCCTTCTCCATCGCCGGAAAGACGGCCATCGTAACCGGGGCCGCCAATGGCGTGGGCCTGGCCATCGCCCGCAAGTTCCTCGACGCCGGGGCCAACGTCATGTTCGCCGACATGGACGAGGAGCGCCTGCGCGACGAGATCGGCAAATCCGACGCCGACGCCTCCACCGCGCGCTACTTCGCCGGGGACATCCGCGAGAAGCTGACCCAGGCCAATCTGCTTTCGGCCACGATCGACGCGTTCGAGCATGTGGACATCCTGGTGAACGGCAGCCGGCAGGTGTTGTTCTCCGATCCGCTCGACCGCAATGACGAGTCGATGGACATCCTCCTGCAACAGAACCTCTTGTCAAACCTGCGGCTCTCGCAACTGGTGGCGGAACGGATGATCCAGCAGGCCGAAGAAGCCGGCGAGACCGAGGGCAGCGTGGGCGCGATCGTCAACCTCTCCTCGGTCGCGGGGCAGCGCACCCGGCCAGACCTGATGGCCTATTCCGTCAGTTGCGCGGCGCTGGACCAGACCACGCGCTCACTCGCCGTGGCGCTGGCCCCGCACCGCATCCGCGTCAATGCGATCGCCTTCGGCTCGGTGATGAGCGCCAGCCTGCAAAAGGCGCTGAAGGACGACAAGGGATTGCGCGACGCGATCTGCGACGCGACCCCGTTGGGGCGGATCGCCCCGGCCAGCGAGGTCGCGGAGGCCGCGCAGTTCCTGGCCTCCGACAGCGCGTGCTTCATCACCGGCGAGGTGTTGCGGGTGGATGGCGGCCGGTCGATCCTGGACGCGGTGGTGGCCTCGGCGCATTGACGCGCGCGGGCGTGGTGCGTCACAAGACCCGCCCGTCCTCCAGATGCACGACGCGGTCCATGCGCGCCGCCAGATCGGCGTTGTGGGTGGCGATCAGCGCCGAGAGCCCGGTCTCGCGCACCAGTTCCATCAGCGCGTCGAAGACCTGATCCGAGGTGGCCGGATCGAGGTTGCCCGTGGGCTCGTCCGCCAGCAGCACGCGCGGGCTGTTGGCCAGCGCCCGGCAAAAGGCGGTGCGCTGTTGCTCACCGCCCGACATCTCGGCCGGGCGGTGGCCAGCGCGCGGCGCCAGACCGACGCGGTCCAGCAGCCGCGCCGCGCGCGCTGCGGCCTCCGATTTCGTGGCGCCGTTGGCCAGTTGCGGCAGCATTACATTCTCGGCCGCGCTGAACTCGGGCAACAGGTGATGGAACTGGTAGATGAAGCCCACCGCCTGTCGGCGCACGCGGGTGCGCGCGGCATCGTTCATGCCCGTCATCGCCTGCCCGCCGATGGCGACCTGCCCCCGGTCGCAGGTGTCGAGCAGCCCGGCGATATGCAGGAGCGTTGACTTGCCCGCGCCCGACGGCGCGACCAGCGCCACGACTTCGCCCTTGGCCACGTCGAGGCTCGCGCCATCGAGCACGCGCACCTCCCCCGGCAGGCCGCGGTTGAAGACCTTCCCGATCCCGTCGAGCCGCAGCATCGGCGCGTCATTCATAGCGCAGGGCCTCCACCGGGTTCATCCGCGCCGCCCGGCGCGCGGGAAAGACCGTCACCCCGAAAGACAGGCCCAGCGACAGCGCCACCGCCGAGAGCACGTCGCCCCATTCCAGCCGCGCGGGCAGGCGTGACAGGAAGCGCACCGACGGGTCCCAGACGCCGCCGCCGGCGAACCAGTTCACGGCGTTGAAGATCGGGTCGATATAGATCGCGAAGAGGCAGCCCAGCAGGACGCCCAGCACCGTGCCCGCCACGCCCACCGACGCACCGCAGATGAAGAATACGCGCAGCACCGCGCCCTCGGTCAGGCCCATCGTTCGCAGAATGCCGATGTCGCGGCCCTTGTTCTTCACCAGCATGATGAGCCCCGAGACGATGTTCATCGCCGCGATCAGCACCAGGATCGACAGGATGATGAACATCACGTTGTCCTCCATCTCCAGCGCGCGCAGGAAGGCGCCCGAGGCGTCGCGCCAGGTCCAGACCAGCGCATGTTCGCCCGCCGCCTGCAAAAGCTGCGGCGCCATCGCGTCGACACGGTCGGGGTCGGCCACCATCACCTCCAGCTCGTCGGCCACGCCCTCGCGGTTGAAGTAGCTCTGCGCCTCGGAGAAGGGCATGTAGACGCGGGTGCGGTCGATGTCGTAGCGGCCGACCGAGAAGATATAGACCACCTCGTAGGCGCTGACGCGGGGCGAGGTGCCAAACGCCGTCTTCACCCCGTTGGGCGAGATCAGCCGCACCCGGTCTCCCACGCCGACGCCAAGTTCGCGCGCCACGCCCGAGCCGATGGCGATGCCCTCGCCATAGCGGTCCAGATCGCCGGCTGATTCCGGCGGATCGGAGATCAGCGGCAGCGTGCGCAAATCCTCCGCGCGCATCCCGAAGACCTCGACCCCGGCGTTGCGGCTGGTGCTGGCCGCCATCACCTGTCCCTTGATCAGCGGCGCCACGCGGGTGACGCCGGGCAGTTCCGCGACCCGCGCGGCGGCGGCGTCGAAATCCTCCAGCACGCGGACCTCCTGGCCGGTATCGGTAACGCGGGTTGCGGAATAAACCGTGACATGGGCATTCGCGCCCAGGATTGTCGCCACGAATTCATGCCGGAAGCCCGAGCGCACCGCCAGCGTGGCGATCAGCGCAAAGACCGCCAGCGCAATGCCGATGAAGCTGATCCAGGTCATCACACTGACCCCGCCCTCGGCGCGGCGCGCCCGCAAGTAACGGGCGGCGATCATCCATTCGAAACCCGCGAAGGGGCGTGTGCGGCCGCTCATCGGACCTCCCGAAGAAAAGTTGCGGGACACTGCGCCGGGCAGCGACCGGGGTCAAGGGCGTCTCGCGGGGGACCCTGCCGGCCCGCAAATCGCGTGGCGGCGTCATTGACATAATGCTTCGAACTGTCAAGCTTCCCGGCGTCGCCAAGGGATGGGGGGGCCCGCCCGATGTTGAAATACATGATCTGCGCCGTATTGGCCGCGCTGCCTGCGGCAGGTGTCCAGACGGACGCGCCACGCGAGGCAGGACATGGCGGCGGATGCCGGAAAAGCTCGCCGCCGGGGCAATGCTGCCACATGCAGACGAGTACCGGCCGGGTTCACTGCCACTAGCGTGCCGATCCGCCGGGAGCAGCCCGCCCCAGAGGCAGGCCCAGTGTCGACGGCTCTTTCGGGCACTGGCCCGCCCGGAGACGAGCCGAGCGGTCGCCAGATCGCGGGATGGCGATCCAACGCCTGAGCCGCGCGCTTTATCCCAGTTGCATCCGAAAATGATCGAGGCTTTGACCGGGCGTCACGATATCGCCAGCCCGTCGGGGCGGTCTGCGGCCTTGATCCGCGCGGGCGGCAAAAGACGTATCTCCGCCCAAGACCATATGTTGCGGATCAGATAGAAGCCGCCTTGCCGTATACCTGCGCGATCCGTTCGATGGCGGCCGCGGGCGGCATTTCCTCGCTCTCGCCGGTCCGGCGGCTGGTCAGTTCAACGACGCCGTTCTTAAGCCCCCGCGGGCCGACCGTGATCCGCCACGGCAGACCGATCAGGTCCTGGGTGGCGAATTTCGCGCCCGCGCGTTCCTCGGTGTCGTCATAGAGCGCCTCCAGCCCCAGTGCCGCGACAGAGGCATAGAGCGCCTCGCAGGCCGCGTCGGCCTTGGTGTCCCCCTGCTTGAGGTTGACGATCCCGCAATGGAAGGGCGTGACACCCTCGGGCCAGATGATGCCCTTGTCGTCGTGGCTGGCCTCGATGATCGCGCCGGTGAGACGGCTGACCCCGATGCCGTGGCTGCCCATGTGGACCGGCACGCGGTTGCCGTCCTTATCGGCCACGGTGGCGCCCATCGGCTCGGAATACTTGGTGCCGAAATAGAAAATCTGCCCCACTTCGATCCCGCGTGCCTGCCGGCGGCGTGCTTCGGGCACGCGCTCGTTGAACACCGCCTCGTCATGGGTGTCGTCGGTGCGCGCGTAGCGCGAGGTGAACTCCTCCAGCACCGCCTGGCAGGCCGGGGCGTCGTCATAGTCGATCTCGCGGTGGCCGAAGCGGAGATCGGTGATCTCGCTGTCGTAGAAGACGCCGGACTCGCCGGTCTCCGCCAGCACCAGGAATTCATGCGTGTAGTCGCCCCCGATCGGCCCGCCCTCGGCCTTCATCGGGATCGCCTGGAGCCCCATGCGCTCATAGGTGCGCAGGTAGCTGACCAGATGGCGGTTATAGGCGTGTTTGGCGTCGGCCTCGGTCAGGTCGAAATTGTAGCCGTCCTTCATGTAGAATTCGCGGCCGCGCATCACGCCGAAACGCGGGCGCACCTCGTCGCGGAATTTCCACTGGATGTGATAGAGCGTCAGCGGCAGGTCGCGGTAGCTGCCGACATGGGAGCGGAAGATGTCGGTGATCAGCTCCTCGTTGGTGGGTCCGTAGAGCATGTCGCGCCCGTGCCGGTCGGTGACGCGCAGCATCTCCTCGCCGTAATCGTCGTAGCGCCCGCTCTCGCGCCACAGATCGGCCGATTGCAGCGTCGGCATGAGCATCGGGATATGGCCCGCGCGCTGCTGTTCCTCATGCACGATCCGCTCGATATTGCGCAGCACCCGGTAGCCCAGCGGCAGCCAGGAATAGATGCCCGAGGCCGCCTGCTTGATCATGCCCGCGCGCAGCATCAGGCGGTGGCTGACGATCTGCGCCTCGGCGGGGTTTTCCTTGAGGACAGGCAGAAAGTAACGGGACAGGCGCATCGCTTGGGTCCTTCGGACAGTGTGAAACGGCTAGGGGGCGGTTTAGGCGAGCCACAGGCCGCGGACAAGACCCGGTTTTCCGCGCGGCCCCGCGGCGAGCGCTATTTCCAGACGGGCGCGCGGCGCTGCATGTTGGCCATCACGGCCTCCACCTGATTGGGGGCGCCGATCAGCGCGGCCTGCAATTCCGCCTCCAGCCGCAGGCCCGCCGTGTCCCGGCCCCACACCGCATCGACAAGCTGCTTGCCCGCGGCCACCGCGTCGGGCGAGCGCGCGGCGATCTCGTCCGCCAGCTCCCGCGCAGCCATATACGGGTTGTCGGCCAGCCGCGTCACCAGGCCCGCCTCCTGCGCCTCCGCCGCATCGAGCACGCGGGCGGTCAGGATCAGCTCCTTGGCGCGATCCGCGGACACGAGCGCAGGCAGCGACTGGGTGATGCCCATATCCGGGATCAGGCCCCATTTCGCCTCCATCACCGAGAAGCGCCCGCCCGGCGCCATGATCCGGAAATCGGCGCCCAGCGCGAGCTGCGCGCCGGCCCCGAAACAGACGCCATCCAGTGCCGCGATCACCGGAACGCGCAGGGCCGACCAGATCGTGCAGGGAAGCTGGAAGCGGTTGGCAAGCTCGCCCGGCGCGGGATTGAGCATCTGTGCCTTCAGCGCGTGGATCTGCGTGGCCATGCCCATCAGTGCGCCGGTGTCGAGCCCGGCGCAGAAATCCCCGCCCGCCCCCGAAAGGATGACCGCCCGCAAGCCGGGGCGCTGCATCAGGCCGCGTCCGGCCTCCACCAGCGCGTCCATCATCTCCAGCGTCATCGCGTTCTTCTTGGCCGGGCGGTTCAGGCGCACATGCGCGACCGGATCCTCGGCGTGCTCGACCAGTACCAGCTTGTCCGGCATGCGTTCCCCTCCCGATCGCGGCGCTGCCCGATCAGACGCCGCACGGGCGGCGCGGTCAAGCCTGCCGGGGCGGCGGCACCCGGCGTTTCGAGACCTTCGTCTCGCAGCCCAGCGCCACGGCGAGCGAGGCGAAGCGCGCCATCACCACCTCCCCGAAAAGATCCTCGGAAGCGGGGTTCACCACCAGCTCCAGCACCTTCTTCTTCGGGTAGTATCTGAGCTGACCCATATCCTCGGGCCGGTTGACCGAGATCATCGCGCCGAAACGCATCGCCTTGCCCAGAACCTCGGCCTCCTGCACCACGCGCGGGCTCAGAAGCCCCGCCACGGCATCGAAACTCTCGGATCGGGAGTTCTTGTAGCGATGCAGCAGCGCCAGACCCAGGAAGACACGCTCGGCATGGTTGAGCCCGCCAAGGTTGGTGCGGGTGGCATTGTCGAAACAGACCTCGGCGCGATAGTCGGGATGCGCGCGCCAGGTGGTATCGTGCAGAAGGCAGGCCGCGCGCACCAGCCGCAGCCGGTCGGGCCGCGCATTGCGGTAGAGCGGCTGGAGGAACCGGTAGAGCGTCTTGCCGAAGCCCGGCATCCGGGCCGAGGTCGCCTCGGCGAAACGCGCCGCCTCGATCAGCGGATCGCGGGCGCGCAGCCGCTCGGGCATCTGCCCGTAGAGCAGCCCTTCGCGGATGCCATAGCTGGAGATCGCGATGCGCTTGGGCTTGAATGTTTGCACCAGCACCTTGAGCACCTGCGCAGCCGTCGGAACGAGCCGCATGCGTTCTGCGGAGGTACCGGTGCGGGCGCGGGCGGCGTCCAGATCGGTTTTTTCGATCCATTTGACGACATCGCGCACCGATTTCGGCGTCATCGCGTATTCATGCAGCACCTTCAGCGGATAATTGCGCCGCTCCATGTCGAGCCGCGCGATCGCCCGCCAGGAGCCGCCGACCAGGTAGAGCGTGCCGTATTCGCCATCCATCCGCGCGCGAAGATCGGCCATCGTGGCCTTGAGATAGGCCTTGAGCCCCTTCTTGCCGCCGGGAACGGCTTCCAGGCGAAACGGTCCCAACGGGCTGGTCAGGCAGCGCCCGGTATCGCCTCCCGAAAGCTCCGCCAGTTCCATCGAGCCGCCGCCGATGTCGCAGACCAGCCCGCGCGCGCCCGGCCAGCCCAGCAAAACGCCCTGCGCCGAGAGCCGCGCCTCCTCCTCGCCGCTTGCGACCCAGAGCTTCAGGCCGGTCTCGCGCTCCACCTCGGCGCAGAAATCCGGGCCATCCTCGGCCTCGCGCACGGCGGCGGTGGCCACGCCGGTCAGCGGAGCGATGTCCATCGCCTCGGCCACGGCGGCGAAGCGGCGCAGCGCCGCCAGCGCGCGCACCCGCCCCTCGGCATGGAGCCGCCCGGTCTGCGTCAGCCCGGTGCCCAGCCCGCAAAGGATTTTTTCGTTGTAGAAATAGGCGGGCGATCGCGCGGCGCCGTCGAAGACGACTAGACGGACCGAGTTGGAGCCGACATCCACGACGCCAACGCGCGAAAGTGCCCGCGCGGACGGGTCCTCGAACAGGGGTTTGTCGAATATGCCGCCGCCGTTGCCGCGATGCCCGTCCGATGCGCCATCCATGACCGTCCTCCGCGTGACGCAGCCTGCCCTGACGGGCGCGGGCGCGTCAATCTCTGGAATGGGCAAGCTTGGGCGCGTCCTTGGCCCCGGCCGAGCCGCGCCCGGAAAGTGACGGGTTCTCCATGAAGAACCGATGGCAGTTGAAGAGATGCGCGCCCGGCTCCGCATCGTGGCGCAGAAAGCGCCCGTCGGGCTGCAACACCCAGCTTTGCGCCTGATCGGCCAGGTTGGCGGCCATGATCTGGCTCATGATCTGGGCATGCACGGTGGGGTTGGTGATCTCCACCAGCGTCTCCACCCGGCGGTTGAGATTGCGGCCCATCCAGTCGGCCGAGGACATGTAGACGCGCGCCTTCTTCGACGGCAGGCCGTGACCGTTGCCGAAGCAGATGATGCGCGAATGTTCCAGGAAGCGGCCGACGATGGATTTCACCCGGATGTTCTCCGACAGGCCCTTGATGCCGGGCCGAAGCCCGCAGATGCCGCGGATCACCAGGTGGATGCGCACCCCCGCCTGGCTCGCGCGGTACATCGCGTCGATCACGTCGGGCTCGACCAGCGCATTGGCTTTGCCCCAGATCTCCGCCGGGCGGCCGGCCTGCGCATGTTCGATCTCGGCCTCGATACTCTCGATCAGCCGCGTCTTGAGCGTCAGCGGCGAGATCGCCAGGTTCTCCAGCGCCGCGGGGGTCGCGTAGCCCGAGACATAGTTGAAGACCCGCGTGGCGTCCCGGCCCAGCGCCGGATCGCAGGTGAAGAGGCTCAGATCGGTATAAATGCGCGCAGTGATCGGGTGGTAATTGCCGGTTCCAAAATGCGAATAGGTCACCAGGTTCTCGCCTTCGCGGCGGACCACCGTGCTGATCTTGGCATGGGTCTTGTAGTTGATGAAGCCATAGACCACATGCGCGCCCGCGCGCTCCAGCCGGCGGGACTGCCGGATATTCGCCGCCTCGTCGAAACGTGCCTTGAGTTCCACCAGCGCGGTGACGGACTTGCCCGCCTCCGCCGCCTCGCAAAGCGCCTCGACGATCGGGCTGTCGCGCGACGTTCGGTAGAGCGTCTGCTTGATCGCCACCACGTCCGGATCGCGCGCAGCCTGCGCGAGGAACCGGACCACCATGTCGAAGGTCTCGTAGGGGTGGTGCAGCAGCATGTCCTTCTGCCGGATGGCCGAGAACATGTCGCCGTCATGGTCCTGCACCCGTTCCGGCACCCGCGGCGTGAAGGAAGGCCATTGCAGGTCGGGCCGCGCGTCGATCACCAGTTCCCTGACATCGGCGATACCGATCATCCCGGCCATCTCGATCACTTCGCCGTCGCTGACATGCAGCGCCTCGGTCACCAGGCAGCGCAGCTTCTCGGGCGCGCCGGCCGAGACGGTGAGGCGGATCACCTCGCCCCGGCGGCGGCGCTTGAGCGCGGTCTCGAATTCGCGCACCAGGTCCTCGGCCTCCTCCTCCACCTCCAGGTCGCTGTCGCGCAGCACCCGGAAGGCGCAATGCCCTTTCACGGTGTAGCCGGGAAAGAGATCGCCAAGATGCTGCAGGAGCAGCTCCTCCAGCGGCAGGAAGCGGTGCTGGCCCTCGGGGCCGTCCGGCAGGGCCACGAAACGGTCGATCTGGTTAGGGATCGGCAGCAGCGCCTGCAAGAGCCGCCCGTCGGCCTTGCGCTCCATCTGGAGCGCCAGCGAGAACCCGGCATTGGGGATGAAGGGGAAGGGATGCGCCGGGTCAATCGCCAGCGGCGAGAGAACCGGGAACACCTTGTCTAGGAAATGGCTCTCCATCTCCTGCCGGTCGGCCTTGGTCATGTCCCCGCGGGCCAGCAGGCTGATGCCGGCCTCCTCCATCTCCGCCTTGAGGGTGATCCAGGCATCCTGCTGCGTCTTCATCAGTTCGCGCGCATCCTTGTCGATCAGGATAAGCTGCTCGGCCGGGCTCAGCCCGTCCGCGGCGGGCGTTGTGTTGCCGGCGCGCGCCAGTTCCCAGAGACCGGCCACGCGCACGGTGTAGAATTCATCGAGATTGGTGGCCGAGATCGACAGGAAGCGCAGCCGCTCCAGCAGCGGCACCCTGGGATTGGACGCCTCTTCCAGCACACGCCAGTTGAACGCGACCCAGCTCAGCTCGCGGTTGAAGAAGCGTTTCGGGCCCTCGGTCTCGTCCGCCGGAAGCTCGACGGCGGTGGCGAAGGGCGCCTTCAGGAAATCTGCATCCACCATGCGGTGCCTTATCGGTCGGGGACGTGACAAAACGATGACAGTTATTGCGCTTCATCGCCGGGATTGTCCACCACGGCGGCGGCCATATCCCGCGTGACCTTGCGCTTCTCGGCCAAGGCCCGGCGGTCCAGCTCCGACACGATCCGCCGCGCTTCGGCGAAGGAGCGTTCCATACGCCTGACCAGCCAGGCGATCACGCCGTGGCCGACATTGAGCTGCCGGTCGGCAAAGAGCTTGACCAGAAGCGCGGTCAGAAGCTGGTCGTCCATCGCCTCGAGCGTCGCAACCGACGCCCCCTGTACGCGGCTGGCTAGGTCGGGCAGCGCGATGGGCCAACGCGCGGGCTGGCCCGCACCCGTCAGCAGGAGACGCCCGCCCGCCTCGGCCAGCAGGTTGTGCAGATGGAAAAGCGCCTCCTCGGCCGCGGCGTCGCCGCCAATGTCCGGCACGTCCTCGACCGCGACGCGGCGCGCCGCAGCGAGCGCGGGGATGTCCATGCCCGCCAGATCGCGCGCGGCGACGATGCGCGCCCCCGCCTCGGCGGCCCAGACATGCGCCAGATGGGTCTTGCCGGAACCCGGCGGCCCGGTCAGCACCAGCTTGCCCAGCGGCCAGCCCGCCCAGCCGTCCACCGCATGGACGGCCAGCGCGTTCGCAGGCGAGACGAAGAACTCGGCGCGTCCCAGCGCCGGCCGCACGGGCAGATCGAAGGCGAGTTGGCGGCCCATGGATCAGCCCTCGCCGCCGCCCGACAGGCCGCGGTAGAGCCGCCCGTCCTTGTACTGCTCCACCCCGAACCGGGTCAGCACGCCCAGCATCGCGGCGACCGGCACGGCCACCAGCATCCCCACGAAGCCGAAGAGCGACCCGAAGGCCGAAAGCGCGAAGAGCAGCCAGACCGGGTGCAGTCCGACCGAGCCGCCGACCAGCTTGGGGGTCAGGAGATTGCCCTCGATCATCTGGCCCGCGGCGAAGATCGCCGCAACCGCGACGATCATCAGCGGGTCGCCCCAGAACTGGAAGAGCGCCAGTCCGATCGCCAGAGTGCCGCCGACGATGGAGCCAACATAGGGGATGAAGGTCAGCAGCCCCGCCACCAGCCCCACCACCAGCCCGAAATTTAGCCCCGCCACCATCAGCGCCACCGCATAGGCGGTACCCAGGATCAGGCAGACCGAAAGTTGGCCGCGCACGAAACCGGCCAGCACCGCGTCGATCTCGCCCGCCAGGCGGCGGACCACCGGGGCGTGGTCGCGCGGCAGCAGATCGTCGATCCGCGCCACCATGTTGTCCCAGTCGAGCAGCATGTAGAAGGCCACGACCGGCGCCACCACCAGGAAGACCAGCCCGCTGATAACCGACACGGCCGTGGCCAGCACGCCGTTGATCAACTCTCCCCCTTTGGAACGAATCGTCTCTCCCAGCCCGTCGAGCGACCGGCGCAGCACCGATTCGCTGTCGACCAGCGCGGGGAAACGTTCCGACAGGAAGTCCTGAAGGCTTCTCGAGAGTCGCGGTGCGGCGGAAATCAGGTCGCCGAGCTGCTGCACCAGAAGCGGGATGACCAGCAGCCCGATCACCACGAAGGCCAAGATCGCGGCAAGCGAGATCACCACTGTCGAGAGCGTGCGCCCCAGCCCCATCCGTTGCAGCCGGTCGGCCACCGGGTCCAGGAAATAGGCGATCGCGCTACCCACCAGGAAGGGCAGGATCACGTCGCCCAGGAACCACAGCAGACCGAGAAAGATCGCCGCAGCGATCCCCCAGTATTTCGCCTGTTGCTGAACCGGCAGGCCCATATCTCTCCCCTCGTCTGCGCGCGTTATCTGGCCGCGAGAGGCACGATTTGCAAGCCCCGCCTCACGTGAACTGCTCGCGGATCAGCCGCTCCTCCAACCCGTGGCCGGGATCGAAAAGGATCTCATGCGTCACGTCGGCGGCGCTGCGGATTTCGACCGCCGTGACGATGCCCGCGCTGCGGCTGTCGGCATCGGCCATCACCGGGCGCTTGACCGGGTCGAGCACATCGAAGCGCACATGGGCGGTCTTGGGCAGCAGCGCGCCGCGCCAGCGCCGCGGCCGGAAGGCCGACATCGCGGTCAGCGCCAGGACATCCGCGCCAATGGGCAGGATCGGCCCGTGGGCGGAGTAGTTATAGGCGGTGGACCCGGCCGGCGTGGCGACCAGCGCGCCGTCGCAGACAAGCTCCTCCATGCGCATCTTGCCGTCCACGCTGATCCGCAGCCGCGCCGCCTGCGGACCGGCGCGCAGCAGCGACACCTCGTTGATCGCCAGCGCCTCGGTCACGCGCCCGTCGGCGTGTTCGGCCTGCATCCGCAGCGGATTGATCGTCGCCAGTTCCGCTTCCGCCAGACGCTCCAGCAGTTCGTCCTCGGCATATTCGTTCATCAGGAAGCCGATCGTGCCGCAATTCATCCCGTAGACCGGCGCGTCGATCGCCTGCGTGTCGTGCAACGTGTGCAGCATGAACCCGTCGCCGCCCAACGCCACGATCACCTCCGCGTCGCCCGGCGCGACCGAGCCGTAGCGCGCCGTCAGGCGCGCCTCGGCGGCCTGGGCAATATCGACATTGCTTGCCATGAAGGCAATCCGGCGTCTCTCGGCCATCGGCAATCCCCGTTTCATGCCTGCCAGTCTTCACCTGCGACTATCGGAAACACAAGGCCCGCAAGCCCCGCGATATGGCGCGCATATCGCCGCCGTGGTCGCTTTCAGGGTTTTGACAGCGCCCCTGCTGCGCTAAACAGCCGATCATTGGTTTATCCCTCCCATTCTCCAAAAGGAGTCCCGCCTATGAACGCTCCGCACCGCTCCACCGGTTTCTTCACCGAACCGCTCAGCACCCGCGACCCCGAAATTTTCGGCGCCATCACCGATGAGCTCGGCCGCCAGCGCGAAGAGATCGAGCTGATCGCCTCCGAGAACATCGTCAGCCGCGCCGTGATGGAGGCGCAGGGCTCGGTGATGACCAACAAATACGCGGAAGGCTATCCGGGACGGCGCTATTACGGCGGCTGCCAGTTCGTCGATGTGGCCGAGAATCTGGCGATCGAGCGCGCCAGGGAGCTTTTCGGCTGCGGCTTCGCCAATGTGCAGCCCAATTCCGGCAGCCAGGCGAACCAGGGCGTGATGCAGGCGCTGATCCAGCCCGGCGACACGATCCTGGGCATGAACCTGGCCTCGGGCGGGCATCTGACGCATGGCGCGGCGCCCAACCAGTCGGGCAAGTGGTTCAACGCGATTCAGTACGGCGTGCGCCAGCAGGACAGCCGGATCGACTACGACCAGGTGGAGGCGCTGGCCAGGGAGCACAAACCGAAGATCATCATCGCCGGCGGCTCGGCCATCCCGCGGCACATCGACTTCGCCCGGTTCCGCGAAATCGCCGACATGGTCGGCGCCTGGCTGCATGTGGACATGGCCCATTTCGCCGGGCTCGTGGCCGCGGGCGTGCACCCCTCGCCCTTCCCGCATGCCCATGTCGCCACCACCACCACGCACAAGACACTGCGCGGCCCGCGCGGCGGCATGATCCTGACCAATGACGAGGAGATCGCCAGGAAGGTCAACTCGGCCATCTTCCCCGGCATTCAAGGCGGCCCGCTGATGCATGTGATCGCCGCCAAGGCGGTGGCCTTCGGCGAGGCGCTGCGTCCCGAGTTCAAGTCCTACCAGCAACAGGTGGTCGCCAATGCCCAGGCGCTGGCCGACGAGTTGATGAAGGGCGGTCTCGACATCGTCACCGGCGGCACCGACACCCATGTCATGCTGGTCGACCTGCGGCCCAAGGCCGTGAAGGGCAACCAGGCCGACAAGGCATTGGGCCGCGCCCATATCACCGCCAACAAGAACGGCATCCCCTTCGATCCCGAAAAGCCGACCGTCACCTCGGGGCTGCGGCTCGGCACGCCCGCGGGCACCACGCGGGGCTTCGGCGAGGCCGAGTTCCGCCAGATCGGCCGGATGATCGTCGAGGTCGTGGACGGGCTCGCCGCCAATGGCGAGAACGGCAACAGCGCCGTCGAAGAGGCGGTGAAGGCGAAGGCCCTCGACCTATGCGCGCGCTTTCCGATCTACGAAACGCTCTGACACACCGCCGCGGCGGCGCGGGACGTCCCCCGCGCCGCACGCGCACCGCCGGGCGTGCCGGCGCAACCCCGCTTTCTTCTTGCTCCAAATATCCGGCCTTATGTATCAAGCGCACCAAGGAAATCCTACGGCCTTCCAACCTCTTGCGCTAGTCTTCCCCCATGCAGGACAAGACGATAGACAATGCGCTGCTGGCGCTGAGAAAGCAGGGCGGAATCCAAGGCAAGCTGGCGGACGTGCTGCTGGACATGCGGGGTGTTAAGCCGCCCGCCTATTACCAGGACAGCCCGTTGCGGCGGGGCGAGACCAAGCGGATCGTTCTGGCCGCGCTCAGGGACGGCCCCAGGACGTACACGCAGCTAGGTGAGGCCATGCGGCAGGTCAGGCCGGACTTAACCCAAAGGGCGGCTGCGAACCGCTCGTATCAGGCGTTGCTGCGTCTGAAAGACAAGGGACTGGGCAGGTGTGGGTTAGTACGTATTGACAATTATCGCGATTGCGCCGCATCCATGGGTTGCTTGGAGTACTTCTCTGAATTGGGGTTGGTCTTGTCAGACAATGTTCTTTATTATTATGCTCTACGATCAGAGGCGAGAACACGGACACAGCAGGCATTCAACGCGAGAATTCTGCGCGAACCGGGCAGTCTAGTGATCTTCCCCCACTAAAGTGGTCCGCCGTAATGTTTAGGAAAACGGAGGACCGGAATGGCTACGAAGCGGCACAAGCCTGAGGAGATTGTCACGAAACTGAGGCAGGTTGAGGTGCTTGTCGGGC
>NZ_QEYE01000014.1 GCF_003122205.1 Maritimibacter sp. 55A14 | reverse complement strand
GCCTTGTCATGACCGAACGGCAGAAGATGCTCGCTCGGTATGTCCAGCTTCGCCCCGATCTCCTGGATCGGCTTCTTCTTCGCTTCCCGCGCGATCTCGATATCCGTCTTGTAAGCCATGACTGTCCTTCAGCTTTCCAGGTTGTCGCCGGGGTTCAACCCGACGGAGGCCGCCCATTCGGCAGCAGGTTGCTTGTCGCCGCCCTCCGGGCGGACCCGCTTCACGAGGATGCGCCCGCCGATGCATTGCACCGTCACGCCCGCGTCGGAGACCTCGATCACCCGGCCCGACACGCCGTCGCCAGGCACGCGGACGCTGTCGAAGACGCCCAGCTTCGAACCGTCATGCGTCGTCCAGGCGCCCGGCGCCGGGTTGGTGCCGCGGATCAGATCATAAACCTGCCCGACCGGCTTATGCCAATCCACATGTGCGTGTTTCGCCGTGCAGCGGCGCTCATAGGTCGCCTGCGCCTCATCCTGCAGGATACGGGGCGGGTTGCCGGAGCGGTAGAGATCGCAGACCTCCAGCGCCGATGCGACCGCGGCGGGATAGATTTTCTTGAAATAGAGGTCGATCACCGTGTCGTCCGGTCCGATCTCGCATTCCCATTTCAGAAGGACATCGCCCTCGTCGAGCCCATCCGTCGGGTAGAACCAGGAAAAGCCGGACTTGGTGGAGCCCATGATGATCGGCCAGTTGACCGCCGAAGGCCCGCGATGGAGCGGCAGAAGCGACGGGTGGAAGCAGATCGAGCCTTGCTTGGGCGTGTCGCGTGCAGCCTCGGGGACGAAGACGTTGACGAAGGCCATGATCATCAGATCGGCGTCGAAGCCGGCCAGTTCGTCGATCGTTTCCTGATCCTTGAAATGCGCCGGCTGAAGCACAGGCAGGCCCTTTTCCAGCGCCAGTTCCTTGATCGGATCGACCGGCTTGCCCTCGCGGTCGGGCTCGCAATAGACGGCCACGACCTCGTCCGTTCCTGTCTCCAGGAGCTTGGCCAGGACATCCTTGCCGAAAGCCTGCTGTCCCATCACGATCAGGCGCATCACTTGACCTCCCCGACGGCACCCGACGCGATCACATCGTCAAGTTCACCGCCACTGAAACCCAGCACGTCGGTCAGGATCTGGCGGGTATGTTCGCCCAGGAGCGGCGACCGTTCCACCTTCACCTCGCTGTCGGAGAGCTTGATCGGGCAGCCGACCGAGATGTATTCGCCGCGCTCGGGATGCGGCACCCGGACCAGCGTGCCGGTGGCATAGAGCCCCTCATCCTCGGCGATCTCCTTCATCGACAGGATCGGCCCCACGGGGATGTTGAGCGGGTTGCAGATATCCATCACCTCGAACTTGTCCTTGGTCATGGTCCATTGCTCGATCCGCTCGAAAATCTGGTTAAGCTTGTCGAGGCGCTCCGGCGGCGTGGCGAAGCCTTCCCTGGTTTTCCAGTCCGGCTCGCCGATCACGTCGCAGACCTTTTCCCAGACCGCGGCCTGGATGATGAAATAGGTATAGGCGTTGTTGTCGGTCTCCCAGCCCTTGCATTTCAGGATGCGCCCCGGCTGGCCGCCGCCGCTGTCGTTGCCCGCGCGCGGCACCGCGTCGTCAAAGGGAATTCCCTCGCCGAATTGCGAGTATTCCCTTAGCGGCCCGGCCTCCAGCCTCTGCTGGTCACGCAGCTTGACACGGCAGAGGTTCAGCACCCCGTCCTGCATCGCCGCCGAGACGCGCTGTCCGCGGCCGGACTTTTCGCGCTGGAAGAGCGCCGTGACGATCCCCAGACAAAGATGCAACCCGGTGCCCGAGTCGCCAATCTGCGCGCCGGTGACCAGCGGCGGGCCGTCCAGGAAGCCGGTGGTCGAGGCCGAGCCGCCGGCGCATTGCGCGACGTTTTCGTAGACCTTGCAGTCCTGGTACTTGCCGGGCCCGAAACCCTTGATCGAGGCCATGATGATGCCCGGGTTGATCTCCTGAATGCGCTCCCAGGAAAAGCCCATCCGGTCGAGCGCGCCGGGCGCGAAATTCTCCACCAGAACGTCGCATTCCTCTATCAGCCGGGTCAGGACCCGCTTGCCGGTCTCGTTCTTGGAATCGAGTTCGATCGAACGCTTGTTGTGATTGAGCATCGTGAAATAGAGGCTGTCCGCCCCCGGCTTGTCCACGAGTTGCTTGCGCGTGGCGTCGCCGACGCCGGGACGTTCCACCTTGATCACATCCGCACCGAACCACGCCAGAATCTGGGTGCAGGTCGGCCCCGACTGAACGTGGGTGAAATCCAGAACCTTGATACCTTCGAGGGCTTTCATGTCTACCTTTCCCGTGGAGATCATTACTTCCGCGCCTGCGGGTAGCGCGCCTGCGCCACCACGGATTGCGGATTGAGGTTACCGATATTGCCGCTTTCCTTGCCCGCCGCGGGGTCGATGGCGGCGTTGATCAGCGTGGGCTTGCGGCTGGCGAGTGCCTCGTTCACGGCGCGGCGCAACTCGTCGGGCGTCTTCACCCATGCGCCGACGCCGCCGAAGGCTTCCATCATCTTGTCATAGCGCGCATCGGGCACGAAAACGGTCGTCGCCGGATCGTCGCCGCCGCTCCAGTTCTCGCCGTCGCCGCGATAGATGCCGTTATTGTTGAAGATCACCACGCAGACCGGCAGGTTGTAGCGGCAGATCGTCTCCACCTCCATGCCGCAGAAGCCGAAGGCGCTGTCACCCTCCACCGCCACGACGTTCTTGCCGGTCTCGATGGCGGCGGCGATGGCGGCGCCCATGCCGATCCCCATCACGCCCCAGGTGCCCACGTCGATGCGGTGGCGCGGTTTCTGGATGTTGACGATGGAACGCGCCATGTCGAGCGTGTTGGCCCCCTCGTTCACGAGGATCGTGTCGGGCTGCTCGGTAAACACCTGTTTCAACACCCCGAGCGCCGCGTGATAATCCATCGGCACGTTGTTGTTCTGGAGCCGCGCGGCCATCTTCTCCATGTTGGCCTCGGCCTTGGCATGGACCGTGTCGAGCCACTCCTTCGGCGGCGCGATGCCCCGGTCCTCCATCCCCTCGATCAGCGCCGACACGCAGGAACCGACATCGCCCACCAGCGGCGCGGCGATCTCGACGTTGCTGTCCATCTCCTCGGCGTCGATATCGATCTGGATGAACCGCTTGTTGCCGGCGGCGCCCCATTGCCGGCCCTTGCCGTGGCTCAGCAGCCAGTTCAGCCGGGCGCCGACCATGATCACCACATCGGCATCCTTGAGCACCAGCGAGCGGGCCGCCGCGGCGCATTGCGGATGGGTGTCGGGCAGAAGCCCCTTGGCCATCGACATCGGCAGGAAGGGGTAGCCGGACTTCTCCACCAGCTCGCGGATCTGGTCGTCGGACTGATCATAGGCCGCACCCTTGCCCAGGATGATGAGCGGCCGTTCGGCGCCCTTCATCACGTCGATGGCGCGGGCCACGGCGTCGGGCGCGGGCCGCTGGCGCGCCGCCGGATCAATGACCTCGACCAGGGTCTTGGCGCCCTCCGCGGCGTCCATCACCTCCCCCAACATGGCGCCGGGGATGTCCAGATAGACGCCGCCGGGGCGACCGCTGACGGCACTGCGAATGGCGCGCGCGATCGCGATCCCGATATCCTCGGCATGGTTCAGGCGATAGGCCGCCTTGCAGAACGGACGCGCGATGGAGAGCTGGTCCATCTCCTCGTAATCGCCCTGCGCCAGGTCGACGATCTCCCGCTCCGACGAGCCGGAGATCAGGATCATCGGCCAGCAATTCGTCGTGGCGTTGGCCAGCGCGGTCAGCCCGTTGAGGAATCCCGGCGCCGAGACCGTCATGCAGATGCCGGGCTTCTTGGTCAGAAAGCCCGCGACCGATGCGGCATAGCCGGCATTCTGCTCGTGGCGGAAGGAAATGACCCGCATTCCCTGCGCTTGCGCGTAGCGGCCGAGATCGGTGATTGGAATGCCCGGCACGTTGTAGATCGTGTTGATTCCGTTGAGCTTCAGCGCGTCGATGACCAGATGGAAGCCGTCCGTCTGTTCCTTCGGCGCATCGGCTTCACCCGTGCCCGCGTCCATGTCCTGAGCTGAGCCGGATAGTGTCATTTCTGTCTCTCCTTGATAGGCAATATCTGCATTTCAGCTGGCCTTGTCGCCTGAACCCCTGAGGCTCTCGAGCCGCGTCCAGGTCTTGCTGATATGGTCATGCAACAGCATCGTGTGCTCGCGCACCCGACGTGAAGCCTGATCGGCGTCGCGCGCGGCCAGTGCCTCGATGATGCTCATGTGATCGACGACCGAACGCCGGGCGCGGTCGTTCTCGCCCATGGCGCGGCGGCGCACCGCCTGCATATGGGTAAAGAGCCCGTCGGCCGTCGTGCGCAAGAGCGCGCAGCCCGAAAGCTCCAGAATGGTCTGGTGGAACGTGATGTTCGCGTCGGAGTATTCCTCCAGATCGGCGCGCGCCACGTCCGTGCTGTGCTTCATCGCGAACTTGCGCAGCGCCTTGATCTGGTCATCGGTGGCGTTCTCGGTGGCCAGACGGGCGGCCATGCTTTCCAGCGCCGCCCATGTCACGACCATCTCCAGGATTTCCTCGCGGGTCTTTCGCCGCACGAAGACACCCTTGCGCGGAACGATCTCGACAAGCCCCTCCTGGGCCAGCCGGGCCAGCGCCTCGCGAATCGGAGTGCGCGAGACGCCCAGCCGCTCAGCGATCATGCGCTCGTCGAGCCGCAGATCCGCGTCAGGACGGTAGATGTCCATGTCGAGTATCGCCGCCCTGAGCACCTTGAAGGTATGATCCTTCAGCGTGAAGCTCTCGGCTACAGGGCTCAGCTTGTCACCAATCGACACCGGAACACCCCTCCCAAAGGTGTGCTGAATTCCGTGCCTCCGCCCTCCCGGCGATGGCCTCGGATGTGGTATACCATACACCTGATATCGAATCCGTCAATGACCGTTTTTCGCCGATTTATTGATATAATTGTTGACACGGCCCCCTGTGGTATACCACATACCCTTGTAACTTCGAAAAAGAAAGGCGGGGAAATTGCTGATCCGTGCGTCTGATTCTGCGCTGGTCGTGATCGACATGCAGGAACGACTCGTTCCCGCGATGCAGGCCCCCGCCCGGACCATCAGGAACACCCGCCTGCTGCTGCGCGCCGCCGAACGCACCGGCGTGCCCGCATTGCTCACCGAACAGTATCCGTCCGGGCTCGGCGCGACCGTGGCCGAAGTCGCATCGGCCGCCGGCGACGCGCCGGTGCTGCCCAAGATGCATTTCTCCTGCATGGAGGACACCGAGTTCGCGGCGCGTTTCCGCGCGCTCGGACGCCGGCAGGCCGTGCTGACGGGGATGGAGGCGCATATCTGCGTCGTTCAAACCGCCGCCAGCCTGGTGGAGGACGGCTACGAGGTCTTCGTCGTCTCCGACGCGACCGCGTCCCGCACGATCGAAAGCGAACATGCCTGCCTGGAACGCCTCGGCGCCGCGGGTGTCAGCGTCGTCACGACCGAGATGGTCGTCTTCGAATGGCTCGGGCAGGCAGGCACCGCCGCCTTCAAGGAGCTTTTGCCGCTCATCAAATAAACTCAGCCGCAGGGGGGAATAAGATGAATATTCACGAACATCAGGCCAAGGAGGTTCTCAAGACCTTCGGCGCGCCGGTCGCGCAGGGGGTTGCGATCACCAGCCTCGATGAGGCCGAGGCCGCCGTAGCGGCCCTGCCCGGCCCGGTCTGGGTGGTCAAGAGCCAGATCCACGCGGGCGGCCGCGGCAAGGGCCGCTTCAAGGAGCTGGGCCCGGACGCCAAGGGCGGCGTGCGCGTCTCCTTCTCGCGCGACGAGGCGCTTGAGAACATCCGTGAAATGCTGAGCAAGACGCTGGTGACCAAACAGACCGGACCGGCAGGAAAGCAGGTCAACCGGCTATATGTCGAGGCGGGTGCCGAGATCGAGCGCGAACTTTACCTGTCGATCCTGGTGGACCGTGAAACCGGGCGCGCTTCCTTCGTGGCCTCGACCGAAGGCGGCATGGATATCGAGACCGTGGCCGAGGAGACGCCCGAGCGCATCCATACGGTGGCCATCCTCCCTTCGGCCGGCTGCACCGAGGCCGACGCCGACGCGCTGGCCGACGCGCTGGAACTTGACGGCACCGCCCGGGAACAGGGCACCGCGCTGTTCCGCGCACTCTACGACGCCTTCACTTCCAAGGATATGAGCCTGCTGGAGATCAACCCGCTGATCGTCACCAAGTCGAACGACATCCAGGTACTCGACGCGAAAGTATCCTTCGACGGCAACGCGCTCTTCCGGCATCCCGACATACTGGAATACCGCGACAAGACCGAGGAGGACGAGAAGGAGATCGAGGCGTCGAGATACGACCTGGCCTATATCGCGCTCGACGGCGAGATCGGCTGCATGGTCAACGGCGCGGGCCTGGCGATGGCGACGATGGACATCATCAAGCTCTATGGCGGGGAGCCCGCCAACTTCCTCGACGTGGGTGGCGGCGCCACGACCGAGAAGGTCACCGCGGCCTTCAAGATCATCACCTCCGACCCGAACGTGAAGGGCATCCTGGTGAACATCTTCGGCGGCATCATGCGCTGCGACGTGATCGCGGAAGGCGTGGTGGCGGCGGTAAAGGATGTGGGACTGACCGTGCCGCTCGTGGTTCGGCTCGAAGGCACCAAGGTCGAGGAAGGCAAGAAGATCATCAATGAAAGCGGGCTCAACGTGATCGCCGCCGACGATCTCGACGATGCCGCCCGCAAGATCGTCAAGGCCGTGAAAGGATAAGCCGATGTCAATTCTGATCGACAAGGACACGAAAATCATCGTTCAGGGCCTGACCGGCAAGACGGGCTCGTTCCACACCGAACAGGCGCTGGCCTATAACGGCACGCAGATGGTCGCGGGCACGCATCCCAAGAAGGGCGGCACGTCCTGGCGGGGCTCCAATGGCGAGACCCTGCCGATCTATGCCAGCGTGGCCGAGGCGCGCGAGGCAACCGGCGCCACCGCCAGCGTGATCTATGTTCCCCCGGCGGGGGCGGCGGCGGCCATCGAGGAAGCCATCGACGCCGGGATCGAGCTGATCACCTGTATCACCGAAGGCGTGCCCGTACAGGACATGGTGCGCGTGAAGGAGAAACTGGGTACCTCCCGCAGCCGACTCGTCGGCCCCAACTGCCCCGGCCTGATGACCCCAGATGAATGCAAGATCGGCATCATGCCGGGGTCCATTTTCAAGAAGGGCTCGGTGGGGGTGCTGTCGCGGTCGGGCACGCTGACATACGAGGCGGTCTACCAGACAACGACCGCGGGCCTGGGACAGTCCTCGGCGGTGGGGATCGGCGGCGATCCGGTCAAGGGGACCGAGTTCATCGACATCCTTGAGCTTTTCCTGGCCGACCCGGAGACCAAGTCGATCATCATGATCGGCGAGATCGGCGGATCGGCCGAGGAGGACGCCGCGCAATTCCTCATCGACGAAGCGAAGCGCGGACGCTCGAAGCCCACGGTCGGCTTCATTGCCGGGCGCACCGCACCGCCGGGGCGCACCATGGGCCATGCCGGCGCGGTGATCTCCGGCGGCAAGGGCGGCGCAGAAGACAAGATCGCGGCGATGGAGGCGGCGGGCATCCGCGTCTCCCCCTCGCCCGCGAAACTGGGTGAGACGCTGGTGGAGTTCCTCAAGGCGTAATCCCCGGCAGGCCTGCTCCCGGCCGTCCGGTGCATCCGGGCGGCGCGCGGGCTGTTCGATTTGCGTTGCACTTCGTTAAGCGCGCTTATCCTGTCGCTCTTTCGAACACAGCCATTCTGGGCAGGCGGTAGGATCGGAAATCGCACCCCGACTGCATATAAGGAATTAGGAAGATGGCTTACAAAATTCTCGTTCTCGGCGCCTCCTACGGCTCGTTGCTCGGCACGAAATTCATCGCTGCCGGACATGACGTGACGCTGGTCTGCCGGGCCGAGACAGCCGCCCTCATCAACGACAAGGGCACCGAGGTGCGCATCAAGCTGCGCGACGAAGACGAACACCGCAGCTTCTTCTCGCGCGACCTGCCCGGCGCGATGGCTGCGGTCACGCCAGAGGATGCACAGCCCGGCGCCTATGACCTGGTCTGTCTGGCCATGCAGGAGCCGCAATATTCGCACCCCACGCTCAAAGCGCTGATGGCGCGCATCGCCGAGGCCCGCGTGCCCTGCATGTCGATCATGAACATGCCGCCCCTGCCCTATCTCAAACGCATTCCGGGGCTGGACTGCTCCCGGCTGGAGGGGGCGTTCCTAGACCCCTCCGTGTGGAAACCCTTCGACCCCGAGCTCGTGACGCTCTGCTCGCCCGACCCGCAGGCTTTCCGCCCGCCCGAGGAAGGCGCCAATGTGCTGCATGTCGGCCTGCCCACGAATTTCAAGGTCTCGAAATTCAAGGATGCCGCGCATAACCGCATCCTGGAGGAGCTGGAGTCCGGCATCGACGCCTACCGGATCGACGGCAAGGATGTTCCGGTCAAGCTGCGGGTCTTCGACTCGCTTTTCGTGCCTTTCGCGAAATGGGCGATGCTGGCCACCGGAAATTATCGCTGCATCACCCGCGAGGGTCCGCGCCCGATCCGCGAGGCGGTGCATGGCGACATCGAAAAATCGAGGGAAATCTATGGCTTCGTGGCCGATCTTGTGGAACGGCTCGGCGCCGATCCCGGCGACATGGTGCCGTTCGAGAAATATGCTGCCGCGGCTGAGAGCCTGCTCAAGCCGTCCTCCGCCGCCCGCGCCGTCTTCTCCGGCGCAACGAATATCGAACGCGTGGACAAGCTCATCGCGCTGACCGCCGCCGCCATCGGCATGCACAACGCGGATATCGAGGATACCGTCGCCATCGTGGACGAAAAACTGGCCGGAAACCGCAAGGCCGCGGGCTGAGCCGGGCCGCCCGGTTCAGTTTCCAGCCAGCAACATGGGCATCGCGCCGGCGGCGGCGCGGTACCATTCCACGATCGCCGCCCGTTCCTTTGGCTCCATCCAGGTGACGTTGGCGGGCGGCATGGCGTGGCTCACCCCCGCCTGAAGATAGATCTCGCGCGCCGCGCGGGTGATGTCGTTCCGGGTTTCCAGCAGCACGCCCTTGGGCGCGCGGCGCACACCCTCGTGGAAGGGCTCGCGCGCGTGGCACATCGAACAGCGACCCAGCACGATCGCCTCCGCCTCGTCATAGCCTGCGGCCTGCGCGAAGACCTGCTGGCGCGGCGAGAGCGCGTGCGCGTGCGCCTCGGCCTCATCCACGCTCCGGAACATCGGCGCCGTGGACAGCCACATAATCAGCACGAAGAGAATCGCCGTCACCGCCCATGTCCAGGTCGGGTCGCCGGCCCGCGCGTGGCGGGTGTTGAAATAGTGCCGGATGCTGACGCCCATCAGGAAGACCAGCGCCGCGATCAGCCAGTTCCATTCCGTGGCGAAGGCCAGCGGGTAGTGGTTCGACAGCATCAGGAAGAGCACCGGCAGCGTCAGGTAATTGTTATGTGTGGATCGCAGCTTTGCGATTCGCCCGTATTTCGCGTCCGGTGTACGGCCCGCCTTCAGATCGGCGACCACGATGCGTTGGTTGGGCATGATGACCAAAAAGACATTGGCCGTCATGATCGTGGCGGTGACGGCGCCCAGATGCAGAAGCGCCGCGCGCCCGGTGAAGACCTGATCGTAGCCCCAGGCCATCGCGACCAGAAGCACGAAGAGCAGCAGCATCAGCGTCGTGGGCCGCGCCCCCAGCCCCGAATTGCAGAGCCGGTCATAGACCAGCCAGCCGATTGTCAGCGACCCCGCCGAGAGCGCGATCGCCTGCCAGATCGCGAGGTCCGCCTTGGCGCGGTCGATCAGGTAGAGCTCCGCCCCCGCCCAGTAGACGATCATCAGGAGCGCCGCACCCGAGAGCCAGGTCGCGTAGCTTTCCCATTTGAACCAGGTCAGATGCTCGGGCATCGCCTCGGGCGCCACCAGGTATTTGCGGATATGGTAGAACCCGCCGCCATGCACCTGCCATTCCTCGCCATGCGCCCCCGCGGGCAGGTCCTCCGCCTTGCGCAGCCCCAGGTCGAGCGCCACGAAATAGAAGGACGATCCGATCCAGGCGATCGCCGTGATGACATGCAGCCAGCGCACCGCGAAGGCCAGCCAGTCCCAGATGATGGCGAGTTCGAACATGGGTCCCTCCCCGAAACGTTGTTATCGACTGGTACCCGAGCCCCGCAGGCGACGGAATGGCGGAATCCGCCCGGCAGTTTCAAGAAATGGCGAAGAATGGCCGCGTCCCGTCCGCCGTGTCAGCTTCCCCGGTAGGTCGAATAGCCATAGGGCGACAGCAGCAGCGGCACGTGGTAATGCGCGGCCTCCGCCATTCCGAAACGCAGCGGCACCAGGTCGAGGAACCGCGGCCGCTCCCCCGCCACACCCGCCGCGTCGAGATAGTCGCCGACATGGAAAACCAACTCGTAGCTGCCCGTCTCGAACGCCGCCTCCGGCAGGATCGGGCCGTCGGTCCGGCCGTCGTCATTGGTTACCACACGGCAGATCTGCCGCCGCGCTTCGGCCTCCAGCCGGTAGAGCGTGATGGCCATGCCAGCGGCAGGCTTCCCCGTCGCAGTGTCGAGTACATGGGTGGTCAGATAGCCGGGCATGCCGCGCTCCTCGCAGGATTTCCGGGCCATCATGCCCCGCCCCGGCCCGCACGCCACCGAAAAATGTGCAATAGCTCCTTCAAAGATTTCGGGAAAGTCGTCAGCATGGCACTGCTATAGACAGTCCCAAAGCCGGGAGAGACGAAGTGACACGCTACACGCGCGACATGCATGGCTACGGGGCCGAGCCACCCGCCGCGAGCTGGCCCGGCGGGGCGCGGATCGCCGTCCAGTTCGTCATCAATTACGAGGAAGGCGGCGAGAACTGCGTGCTGCATGGCGACGCGGCCTCCGAGGCGTTCCTGTCCGAGATCGTCGGCGCCGCGCCATGGCCGGGCCAGCGCCACTGGAACATGGAATCGATCTACGAATACGGCGCGCGGGCCGGGTTCTGGCGGCTCCACCGGCTCTTCACCGGCATGGGCATCCCGGTCACGGTCTATGGCGTGGCAACCGCGCTGGCGCGCAGCCCCGCACAGACGCGCGCCATGCTGGACGCCGATTGGGAAATCGCCAGCCACGGGCTGAAATGGATCGAGTACAAGGACTTCTCGCCCGAGGAGGAGCGCGCCCATATGCAGGAAGCCGTGCGCCTGCATACCGAGGTCACGGGCACGCGCCCGCGCGGCTGGTACACCGGGCGCTGCTCAACCCGGACGGTCGATCTGGTCGCCGAGGAAGGCGGGTTCGACTACGTCGCCGACAGTTATGCCGACGATTTGCCCTATTGGGTGCGCGCCGGTGGGCGCGACCAGCTTGTCATTCCCTACACGCTCGACTGCAACGACATGCGTTTCGCCACGCCGCAGGGTTTCAATTCCGGCGACCAGTTCTTCGCCTATCTCAAGGACAGTTTCGACACGCTTTATGCCGAGGGCGTGGCGGGGCGGCCGAAAATGATGTCTGTCGGGCTCCATTGCCGGCTCGCCGGGCGTCCGGGGCGCGCCGCCGCGCTGCGCCGGTTCATGGAATACGCCGCCGCGCAAGAAGCCGTCTGGTTCGCCCGGCGCATCGACATCGCGCGACACTGGCAGGCCGAACATCCCGCCCGGCCGCACGCAATGCGTCCTGCCGCGATGGACCGGGATGCCTTCGTGGACCGCTTCGGCGGCGTCTTCGAGCATTCCCCCTGGGTCGCGGAGGATGCCCATGCGCTGGAGCTGGGACCGGCCCATGACACCGCGGCGGGGCTCGCCCATGCGATGGCCCGCGCCTTCCGCGCGGCGGGCCATGCCAAGCGGCTGGACGTGCTGCGCGCGCATCCCGACCTGGCCGGAAAGCTGGCGCAGGCGCGGCGGCTCACAGCCGCCTCCAGCGCCGAACAGGCGGGCGCGGGCCTCGATGCGCTCACCGATGCCGAGCGCGCCGAGTTCTCCCGGCTCAACGACGCCTATCAGCGCAAGTTCGGCTTCCCATTCATTGTCGCGGTGCGCGACTATTCCAAGGCCAGCATCCTCGCGTCCTTCCGCCGGCGGCTCGAGAACGACGCCGAGACGGAATTCGACGAGGCTTGCCGGCAGGTCGAACGCATCGCCGAGCTGCGCCTGTCGGAGATGTTGCCTGCATGACCCGCACGATCCGCGCCACGCCGCTGACCGCCCGCGACTTCGCCGCCTTCGGCGACGTGATCGCGCTGAAACCCCGGCCCGACAAGCTGATCAACGGCGGCCGATGCGGCCGCCATCACGACCTGGCCCGGATCGATGTCGCAGAGGGCCGGGCCGGTATCAGCCTGTTCGACGCCGAATTGTGCAGCCTGCCCTACCGGCTGGAGTTGATGGAACGCCATCCGCTGGGCAGCCAGGCCTTCATTCCGGTCAGCCAGTCGCGCTTCCTGGTCGTCGCCGCGGAGGATGCGGGCGGGCGGCCCGGCACGCCACGTGCCTTCATCGCCGGGCCCGGCCAGTCGGTCAACATGCATCGCGGGGTCTGGCACGGGGTGCTTGCGCCGCTCGACGGGCCGGGGCTCTACGCCGTGGTGGACCGGATCGGGGAAGGCGCGAACCTGGAAGAACACTGGTTCGAGACACCTTTCACGATCACCAAGGGGACCGGCCATCGAACCTGACGGACTATGGCCCCGCGCCTGCCGGTTTCCATGGATTGCCATTTTTTCCCAGTGCGTTATCCCGGATAGATCACCTGGAACTCATGCATTGTGACCTGAAAACCGGTCCCGGCCGGAAAATTCACGCCCACCGCCCCAAAAATGTCTAACTGCACTGCAATCTGTGGTAGAAAGTTAACAAGAGACGCAACAAAGAAGAAAACAGGAACAAACACGCGAACAGGGGCGCGACGAGGCAATATACTGACGAGTTTTCGGAGACGAGATGAAGATTCTTGCAGTCGATGATCAGGATGCCGTACTTCAATTGCTGAAGGCGTCTCTTGCGGTTATGGGCCATGACGAGGTTCACACCGCAAGCTCCGCGCCCGAGGCGCTGGACCTGATCAAACAGGCCCAGGAGCCGTTCGACTGCTTCCTCCTCGACATCGAGATGCCCGGAACCGACGGGATCGAACTGGTATCGCTGATCCGCGCCATCAGGACCTACCGGCACACGCCGATCATCATGCTGACCAGCATGCGCGAAAAAACCTATATCGACGCCGCCTTCGGCGCGGGCGCGACGGACTATGTCACCAAACCCTTCGACGGAACCGAACTGGCCGCACGCATCCGCGTCGCCTCAATCATGGTGGGCGAGCAGCGGGCGCTGAATGATAAGGCACTCGCCGTCGATATCCTGAAGGACCAGGTGGAGACCGCCAGTCGATTCGAGTTGCCCGCGGCAGTGGAGATTCAAGACGTCCCGGGCACCGTCAGTGCGCTGGTGCTGGAAAACTACCTTCTGCAACTATCGCGGGGCCGGATGTACGGCATGGCCGCGATCGGATTCCGGATCGTCAATGCCGAGGCGCTTTACCGCGCCTCGACCGCGGTCGAGTTCTATTACATGCTCACCGATGTGGCCGATGCGATCGCCAGCCATCTCAAGCAGGCACAGTTCCTGATGGCCTATTTCGGGAACGGGATCTTCGTGGCGACCCTGCCCCGGCGCAACCCGATCTCGCTTGAGGAGCTGCGATGGGAACTTCAGCTCACGATCGACGGGATCGGACTGACCCATGACGACGGTCGCCCGATGCCGGTTACCATCGCAGTGGGCGATCAGATCGGCACGAGCCTGCTTTCAAGCTCACCCAGGGAATTGCTCGCCAAGGCACAGGACTCGGTCGCCGGACGGGGGAGCGACGGGTCATCGACCGGAATGCCGGCGCGAAGCGCCGTGAACGGATGAGAGGGACATAACCGATGCAAAGCTTCGGAGCGACGGCGAAAGAGGACGAACTGTCCAGAGCCATCCTGCAAGTCCGGGCGCGCTTCGTCGAGACACTGGACACGCAGATCCTGGAGATCGAGGAGCTTCGGAAGAGCGCCAGCCAGCCGGAGTCCCGCGAGACCGCGTTGCGCGGCATCCGCGAGCGCGCGCACAGGCTGGTGGGCTATGCCGCCACCATCGGATTCGAGCCTATCGGAGACCGCGCGCGGGAGGTCGATTCTTACGTCGACGAATGGCTCTCTGCCGGCGCGCCCGCCGGGATGACCGCGGAGATCGACGATCTGATCGAGCGCCTGCTGTGCGAGATGGAAGCCGCGCTCCCCCCCGGCGATCAGACCTGAACGGCCGCACCCGCCAGACCGCGCCAGATTTCCCGTAGTTGCTCCGGCAGCGCGATCGGGTCGAAGGGCTTGGTTATGACGTCGGCTGCGCCCTTCTCGCGCAGCAGATCGACATTCGCATTTGACGCCTTGGCCGTCATGAAAACCACCGGTGTCCGGCCGAAACCGTCCAGCGCGCGGATGTGGTCCATCGCCGTCTCGCCATCCATACCGGGCATCATGACATCCATGAGGATCAGGTCCGGGCCGAAATCCCGTACCCGTTCCAGCGCCTCGTCGCCGGACCCGCACTGTTCCAGATCGAAGCCGCCCACGACGGCCAGGGACATGCGTGCGATCTCCCTGATGTCGCGTTCATCCTCGACATGCAGAATTTTTTTGAGTTCCGTCACCTGTGCCTGCGTCTCCGCTCTTGCCCCGAGGGAAAGATAGCACAGCCGATGCGCGAGATGAAACGCCAGAACCACGCCAAATCAGTTCGATACACATGCAAAGATGTCGCAGTCACGCGGCTTGGGTCCGGGCCCGCATGCGGCCGGAATCCTTGTTGTCCGTGCGCGGCAAGTCCACGAAGAAAGTCGTGCCCTTGCCAGTCTCGGAACGGAAGTCGATGCGCCCCCCATGCTGGTCCACGATCGCCTTCACGATACTCAGACCCAGCCCGGTGCCCCGCGGTCCGCCGCCTTTTTCGCCACCGAACTGGGTGAACCGGTCGAAGAGCGTGGCCCGCGCCTTCTCGGGTATGCCGGAACCGTTGTCGCGAACCTCAATACGCGCCATGTCGCCTTGCGAAACAAGCGACACCTCGACACTGTCGCCGGAGGCAGAGAACTTGGCCGCGTTGGAGAGCAGATTGCCCATCACCTGAAGCAGGCGTTCGCGGTTGCCGTGGATATGGATCGGCTGGTCGAGACCGCGGCCCTTGAACTCGACCCCGAACTCCGCGCCATAGCCGCGATAGGCGTCCAGCGCCTCCGTCAGAAGCTCGCCGGCCTCGATCGGTTCCATCGTGAAGTCCATCTGCCCGGCGTCGATCTTCTCCAGGTCCAGAATGTCGTCGACAAGCGCCATGAGCCGGTCGCTGTTGCCATCCGCAATCTGCAGCATGGAAAGCGCATTTTCCGGAAGCGCCCCGGCGGAGCCCGAGAGCAGGAGCCGCAGCGACCCCTTGATCGAAGTCAGCGGCGTACGCAGTTCGTGGCTGACCATCGCGGTGAACTCGCGACGTGCCTTCTCCGCCGCCTTGCGGTCGGAAATGTCTCGGAAAACGGCCACGACCCGGCATTTCCGGTCGGTTGTCTCCATCATCTGCAGATGCGCCTCGATCGGACGGCCGCGATAGGTCGTCTCCGATTGCAGCGAGGGGATGTCCCCCGCAATCAGCGGCGCCAGCATGCTGCGGAATATCCGCTCGTCGAGGTTGGGCGTGGTGTCGAGGACGGTCTTATTGCGGTATTCCTCCGCGCTCCACCCAAGCCGGCGCAAGCCCGAGCGGTTGATATACACGAATCTCAGACTGTCGGGCTCGAACACGTAGACGTCGTCGGGAAGCATCTCCAGACAACTCGTCAACTGCTGCTGCGCGCGCGAGATGCGATCGCGTGTGACATCGGTGCGCAGCGAGATGTTCTTCAGGTGGTTTCCGTATTCGTCGAACATCGGGACCACGGTGCATTGGGTCAGCGCGATGGACCCGTCCTTCTTTACGATCTGGGTCTCGCCGGACCAGATGTCACCGCGCAGTGTGGCGCGCGCGATCTCGTCAAACAGAACCGGATCGCCGCCGGGATAGACCATTCCGTGCGGCTTGCCGAGCAGTTCCTCGCGGTTATAGCCGAACGCATCGACGAACTTGTCGTTCACCTCGATGATATTGCCGTCCTTGTCGGTCGTGCTGACGATCGAGTGCTCGTTGAGCGCCTGCTCGCGGAAGGCCAGTTCAAGCTCCTGTCCGCGCAGGAGCTTCTTTCTGAGCCGCACCGCCTCCGAGCCGCGGCGCAGCGAGACCAGCAAAAGCGCCACGACGAGCAGCCACATCACCCATTCGGTCAGCCCCGCCATGCCTCCCGCCGCCGGCCCCTCAATTCCCGCCGCATGTACGAGGCCGGGCGAGGCCGACAAAGCAACAAGTGCCGGAAAACTCTTCACTGTCATCTTCCGCCTTCTTCATTCTTGTTTCAGCACGGAATCCCGCAGTCGTCACATCGCAAGACCGAATTCGCGGGGTCACGCGCAGGGTATGGGCCGACAACTGGCTATTTGAAGGGAAGAATAAGGGAAAAATTGTGCTGGTCGGCCACTATTGGCGGTACGAAGGCCAGGGTAACCGAATTGTGAGGACGCGTGAGCGCGCAGGGCGGCACACCGGGTCAGCCAGACGCGGCGGGCAGTGTGAATGTGAAGCGGCTGCCCTTCCCCGGCGTGCTATCCACCGAGATGCGCCCGCCATGCAGTTCCACCAGAAAGCGGGTGATCGTGAGCCCCAGACCGGTGCCGCCGGCCGCCCGGCTGCCAGATGAGTCAACTTGTTGGAATTGCTCGAAAATAGACTCCTTCTGGTCTTCGGAAATGCCCCGGCCCGTGTCCTCCACGGTGACGGACACCTTGCCACCCGAATTGGCGGTTTGCACGGTGATACGCCCCGATTCGGTGAATTTGATCGCATTTCCGATCAGATTGATGAGAATCTGCCGCAACCGCGTCGCGTCGGCCTTCACCTCTTCGCCATGCGTTTGCTGCTCAAGCGCGAGCCCCTTTTCCGCCGCACTCTGGCCGAGCTGTTCAAGGACGGTGGCCACCATGTCGTCGAGCGCGACCGTCTCGCGCTGGAGCTCCATCTTGCCCGCGTCGATCTTGGCCAGATCCAGCATGTCGTTGATCAGGGTCAGCAGATGCTGGCCCGACAGGTTCATCTTCTCGGCATACCGGGCGATCTCGTCGGTCACGGTCGCCGCCAGATCCTCCGCCGTATCCGCAGCGCCGGCGGCAATCCCCTTCTTCAGCGCCTGCACCGATGGCAACAGATCGGGCTTCGAGAGGAACGCATTGTAGCCCAAGATCACGGTCAGCGGCGTGCGCAGCTCGTGGCTCATGACATTCAGGAACTCGGTCTTGGCCTTGTTCGCCGCCTCGGCCGCATGCATCGCGTTGTAGAGCACCGAGACATCCCCGCCCACACCGCGGTACCCATTGAACTCGCCCTTTTCGTCGAAGACCGGCGCCCCGCTGATGCGCACCCAGCGGCCCTCCTCTGCCGTGCCGCCAGCGCGGTAGACAAAATTCTCGAAGGGTTCGTATGCCGCCAGCATGGCGCGCAGCCAGTCCCAATCCGCACTCTCCCAGACATCCGGGACATCCGCGAACACCTCTTCGCGCGTGTGCCCCAGAATGCTGGTGCCGGCGCGACCCGTGCATTTCTCGAAACTCTCGGATACATAAGTGAACCGCAGGTGCCGGTCCTGCTCCCATATCCAGTCGGTGCTGATTTCCGCGATGTCGAAGAACCGCTTCTGGGCGGCGTCGCGGGCGGTCAGCGCCATTCGCAGATCGGCGTTGGTTTCCTCCAGTTCCGTTTGCTGGCGCTTCAGCGCGGTGACATCGACGCGAATGCCCACGAGCCCGCCTTCGCTGGTCGACCGGTTGTAGGACCGGATCCAGCGGCCGTTGCTCAGCGGGTACTCCCATTCGCAGTCGCCCGAGGCGAAGCGGCCCTGCACTTCCGAGAGCCATTCCTCCTCCCGTCCGACGGCTTCCGGGTATTCGCCGAGATCCAACCCGTAGCGCAGGATTTCTTCTGACGTGGCGCCGATGCGCACGGCGGGCGCGCTGACCTCGTAGAGTTCGCAGAAGAAGTCGTTGAACATCACCAGCCGTCCGTCCCCGTCGAAGAGCCAGAACCCCGCCGGCAGGGCGTTGATCGCGTCCCGCAGCCGCTGTTCGGCGCGTTCCGCGCGCCGCCGGCTTTCCACCTGCTCGGTCAAGTCGACGCGCAGCCCCACGCGCCCGCCATCGGGCGTTGGTCGTTCGATGATCCGCAACCAGCGCCCGTCCGCCAGATGCTCCTCGAACGTGGATGCGGCGGCTCTGTGCTCGGCAAGCCGCTCGGCCTCCCACTCCTCCTCCCGTCCGATGGCGTCAGGATACTGTCCCACCGATATCCCGAACCGGAGAATGTCCTCGAAGCGCGCGCCCGGCGTTATTGCCTCGGCGCTGCGGTCGTAGATTTCCTTGTACTTGCTGTTGCAGAGCGCCAGCCGGTCCTCGGCATCATAGAGCGCGAACCCGTCGGGCAGAGTTTCAACTGCAGCCACAAGCTGCGCGCGGGCCAGGCGCGCCTCGGCCTCCGCGGCTTCGGCGCGCAGGCGGCTTTCGACCTGATCGGTCACGTCGATGCGCAACCCGACGCGCCCGCCCTCGGGGGTACGCTTCTCAAGGATGCGCATCCAGCGCCCGTCCGAGAGCGCGATCTCGTAATGGGTCGGCTCCTCGCCGGGCGGGCGGAGTTGCTCGGCCAGCCACTCCTCCTCCCGCCCTTCGGCATCGGGAAACTGCCCGCGTTGCAGACCGACGCGCAGGAAATCCTCGAATCGCGCGCCGGGCACGATGGCGTCGGCGCATTTGCTGTGCAGGTCGCGGTACTTGCTGTTGCTCAGGATGAGCCTGTCCTCGGCATCGAAGAGCACGAAACCGTCCGCCAGGCTCTCCACTGCCGTCGTCAGCCGGGATTGCGCGCGCGCCCGGCCAAGATACTGCTTGCGCAGGTTCGCGAAGACCAGGAGCGCGCCCGCGCCAAGTACCAGGAAGCCCAGCCTGAGCGGCAGGAAGGAGCCCATATTCGCATTCCAGCCGCCTATCGGCACGGCTGCGATTTGCCAGACCCGCGCCGGCAGCGCCAGTTCCACGACCTGAGGAGTTGACGCGAAGACCGCGTCATCGCCGAAGAACGCGGCCTCCGTAGAGCCGTCTGCGCCAACCTTCCTGATCGCCAGGTCGCAAGGCAGATCCTGCTTCAGCAAGCCGACCATTTCGTATAGCTCATCCGCGTCGAAAACCACTGACACCATCCCGGCCGGCTGGCCTCGCGGACCCGGCCGTGCCACGGGTGCGCGGATTATGAAGCCGCTGCCGCCCTGAATCAACTCGACCGGGCCGTCGATAACCGGGCGCCCCAAGTCCACGGCTTGGCGGGCGGCCGCAAATTGCTCCGGGATCTGACGCAGATCGGTACCGATAAGGCCGGCATTCGGCTCCTGCGGGTAGACATAGCGCACGACGTAATCGGACAGGAACGCCATGTTGATGATCGTCGGGTTGTTCTGCCGCAGATTGCGCGCGATATGAGCGAACTCGGCCGCGCTGATTTCGGGCTGAACCTCCAGCACCGCGGTCAGGCCGCGGGTCATCAGTTCCTTGTCGGTGATCTGCGCCTGCAATGCGGCCCGAACCGCCTCGATCTGCTCGCGCACGACTTCCCGCTCCTCGTCGCGCAGTTCCGCGCGCCGCCACTCCTCGGTCATCACCGCGGCCACAAGGACCAGGCCAGCGATAACCCCGTAATAGAGGTAATGTTTCCTGCCCATGATCGCGCTTAGCGCGCGCTCCATCATATTCTGCGACCCGTTCCGAACTTCCCGGTCATAACGTCTTATATTCTACCATAAGATGTCTTGCCACTCAGTCCAGCCCCGAACAGACAGGGACCCGGCGCAGATGCGGAATGCACACCCACGCGCTGACCACGTGCCTCAGCGTTCCGCACGTGAAAGACCGAAGCGCTTCAACCGCCCGCCGGGGTGGAAAGCCGCTCACGGTCGACAACCCGAACACCGTCCGCCACTCCGTCGCCGGGATGCACGACCACCGATTGTCCCTCTGCAAGGCCGTCGAGTACCTGCACCCTCTCCCGGTTGCGCCGGCCGATCCGGACCGGCATCTCGCGGGCCCGGCCGTCTTCGGCCAGGAACACCACCCAGCCGTCGCCGCGGCGGAAGACCGCGCTCAGCGGCACATGCACCACGTCATCGGCCCGCCATTCGACAATCCGCAGGAAAACCGAAAATCCATGGGCCAGGCCCGGCCGGTCTTCCGGCGGCGAGACCAGATCGAAGATCGCATCGACGCGCTGCTCCTCGATGCCGAGCGCCGAGACCTTGGTATAGGCCCGCGGCTCCACCCTGCGCAGCCGGGCGCTGAGCGCGCCCTCGCCGCCCCAGCGCTCGACGCTTGCCTCGGCGCCGGTCGCCAGGCGCACCGCGTCGGTGGAGAGAAGATCGGCGACGATCTCCAGGTCGTCGGGCCGCCCGACCGAAACGAGCCGTGTACCCGCGGCCACCGGACGCTCGCTGATCGTGTCAATCTCCAGCACCCTTCCATCAACCGGCGCGATCAGTTC
The DNA here is from genome assembly GCF_003122205.1 of Maritimibacter sp. 55A14. Taxonomy (GTDB): domain Bacteria; phylum Pseudomonadota; class Alphaproteobacteria; order Rhodobacterales; family Rhodobacteraceae; genus QEYE01. The sequence goes on along the minus strand of NZ_QEYE01000014.1, from coordinate 68,031 downwards.
CACACAGCAGGTCCCGTCATCGGCGCCGCCGGCGGGATCGGGCTCGATGAGCGCCGCGCGCGCCCGGTCGAGCGCGCTCTCCGCCATCTCAAGCCCCGAAAGTGCCGCGTCATAGGCCGCCTCCTTGATCGCCCGTTCCTGTGCGGCGTCCTCCAGCCGCGTCTCGGAAGCGACGCCGCGGCGCACCAGTTCCTGGCTGCGCTCGAACCGGCTTCGAGCATAGGCCAGGTCTTCCTCGGCCTGGCGGACATGGCTCCGGTAGACGCTCAGACTGGCCTCCGCCTCGCGCACCGCGGCCTCGGCCTGGATGCGGCTGCGGGTGTCGAGGAAACCGGGAACCGATGGCCTGACGATGGCGACCACCGTCTCGCCCGCGGCGACCGTGTCGCCCACCCGGACCGGCGCGCGCTGCGCCATGCCGGCGACAGGCGCGGCCACCTCGTAGACCTCGCGAATGCGGGTCTCGCCATCGGCGTCGATCGTCACCTGCATCGCGCCGCGCGACACCTGCGCCAGGTCCACCGGCACCGGATCCGGGCGGAAGGCCACGACCGCGAGCGCCGCCACGACCCCGGCGCCTGCCACGCCCAGCACGATGTTGCGCATCTTCAGGGGCATTGCCTCACTCCCTCGATTTCATCACGGCGACCAGATCCAGCCGGTCGAGCCGCCGGCGCACGATCAGCGACGAGACCAGCGCAGCGACCAGCACGATCAGGCTTGCCCGCGCGAAGGCCGCCGGTTCAAGAACAAGCGGTATCGCATAGAGATCGCTGGTAAATCCGGACGTCATAAGCGCCGCGATCCCGGCCCCGATCATCCAGCCGAAGGGTTGTGCGATCAAGGCCAGAAGCATCGACTCACCCATCAGCACGAAGGAGACCTCGCCCCGCGTGAAGCCGAGGATGCGCAGGCTGGCCAATTCGCGCGCCCGTTCGGAGAGTTGGATGCGCGCCCCGTTATAGGCCACGCCCACAGTGATCAGAACTGCGATGGTGATGTAGATCGTCGTCATGATCGTGACATTCTTGCGTATCGTTTCCTGAAAGGAGCCGCGCACATCGTCCATCATCGTGATCCCGCTCAGCGCAGGAATGTCCTTGAGCGCCCCATGAAAGTCGGGCAGCGCGGCGCTGTCCAGCGTGACATTGGCCGCCGAGATGCGCGGGGCCTGCCTGTTGAGCGCGTTGAGAAACCCTGCGTCCATATAGGCGCCCAGGCCGAAATACTGCCGGATCGTGCCGCTGACGCGCAACCGCTGCGTCTCACGCCGGCCGCTCAGGAACGCCACCTCGATCATCTCACCGGGCCGCACGTCGAGTTGCCGCGCCAGACGCCGCGCCAGCAGGATGCCGCCGGGCGGAGCATCGACACGCCGCCCGGCCTCGTCCACCACGCGCGAGAGATCGGCACCGGGATACCGTCCCTCCAGCGGCACGCGTTTCTCATGCGGGCCGTTGCGCAGCACCGCGACATGGAAAAGCTGCCCCTCGACCCGCAACACGCCCGGCAGGTTCGCCACCGCCTCCAACGCGGCTTCCGGCACCTCCTCGGTGAAGCTCAGCACCGCATCCTGCCGGTTTGACTGGTAGAACGCCTTGTCCACGATCGTGTCGAGCGCATCGGTGAAGAACCCCGCCGCCACCAGAACCGCCACCGCCAGCGCCATGCCGAGCGCCGAGAGCGCCGATCTTAAGGGCCAGCGCAGCAGACCCCTGAAGATCATCAAAACCGGCTGCGAGACGCGCATCGCCGCCAGCGCGCGGTCGAAGAGGCTGCTTCGGTAGCGCGGCGGCGCGGGTGGCGTCATGGCAACCGCCGGGGGCATCCGTGCCGCCTTGAGCGCCGAGTGCAGGGCGCCGAGCGCGGCGCTGGCCACCGCCAGCAGGCCGGAGATCGCGTAAGCCGCGAAACTGGCGCGGTAGATCAGGAAAGGGAAGTCGAAGAACTCGGCATAAAGCCCTGCCAAAGCGCGGGAAAGCCATGTTCCCACGGCCCATCCGAGCCCGGTTCCAACAGCCGCGATCAGAACCGCCAGAAGGAGGTAATGGATGCAGATCTCTGCGTCGAAATAGCCGATCGCCTTCAAAAGGCCGATCTCGCTGCGTTCCAGCGCGATGATCCGGCCGATGACCATGTTCACAAGAAAGGCCGTGATGGCGAAGAAGATCGGCGGGAGCACCATTGCCGTGCTGCGCAACTGCTGCATCTCGGCATCGACGAAAGCGTGGGACTGCTGAAGGTCGCGCCCCTGCGCGCCGAAGCCGCCATAGGGTTCCAGCAGAACGTCCAGCCGGTCGATGACATCCGCCTGTGTGGCCGAAGGGTCGAGTTTCAGCGTGACGTTGTTGAATGCGCCCTCCATGTCGAAGGCCGCCGCCACCGCGCGTTCGGGCATCCAGAGGATCCCGAAGCCCGCACTGTCGGGCACCAGTGCGCCAGGCCCGATCGTGTAGATGAATTCGGGCGAGAGAAGCGTGCCGGTAATGGTCAGCGCCCGTTTGCGCCCGTTGAGATTGGCCGAGAGCCGGTCTCCGGGACGAAAGCCGTTGGCCGCCGCGAAGGGCGCGTTGACCGCGATCTCGTCGGCGGCTTCCGGGTCGGGCAGCCGGCCCGCGACCAGGACCGGCAGGTTCAACTCCGGCGCCCCGCCGCGTGGCAGCGACACGATCCGGCCCGTCGCCGTCGCCGTCCGTCCGGGGATGTCGAGGATCGCCGCCTCCACCACGCGCGCTTCCGCCGATCTGACGCCGTCGATGCCGCGGATCACCGGCAGGAGGCTCGCCGGCGCGCGCCGCGCATCGGCGAAGATATCGGCGAAACGGTTTCTTTCATAATAGGTTGCACGGGTTTCTTCGAGCGCGCCATACATACCGAAAGTGGTCAGAAGGATCGCCACGCCGCAGGCCAGAACCAGCGCAATCACCAGGGCCTGCGCCCAGAGCCGGCGGAAATCCCTGAGAAGCTTGCGGTCGAGCGCGTCCATCGTCGGTCTCACCAGGAAATCTCGGCCGGGGCGAGGCGTGTCTCGTTCACCTCGACGCGTTTGATGCGGCCGTCCTGAAAATAAACCACGCGATGGGCCATCTTCCGGATCGCGGCGTTATGGGTGATGACAACGGTGCTGGTGCCCAGGCGTTCGTTCACCTCGCGTAGAACATCCAGCACCTGCACCCCGGTCTTGCTGTCGAGCGCGCCCGTCGGCTCGTCGCAGAGAAGCACCTCGGGCCGTTTGGCGATGGCCCGCGCGATCGCCACACGCTGCTGTTCCCCGCCCGACATCTCGGCCGGGAAATGATCCATTCGGTGGGCGAGACCGACCTGCTCCAACGCCTCTTCGGGACGCATCGGATCGCGCGAGACATCGGTGACGAGCTGCACGTTCTCCCGCGCGCTCAGGCTGGCCACGAGATTGTAGAACTGGAAGACGAAGCCGACATGATCGCGCCGGAACCGCGTGAGCCCCCGGTCGCCCAGCCCCGTCAGCTCCAGATCGCGGAACCAGACCCGCCCGTCGCTGGCGTGGTCGAGCCCCCCCAGGATGTTGAGAAGGGTCGACTTGCCGCTGCCGGAAGGGCCCAGCAGAACCGCAAGCTCGCCCGCGAAAAGCTCCAGATCGACCCCGGCCAGCGCATGCACCTGCACGCCGCCGGTGTCGTAGACCTTGGTCAGGCCCTCGGTTCTGAATACGCGCTCCGGCATGCGGCCCTCCATGCGCCAGCTATAGCCGCGCGGCACCCGGATTGACATTGACTTCGCTCAAACCCCGACGGGCTTGGCGGCTTGATCCTGATCAAGGCGGAACACCATGCCTTCATGCACTTTGCGCATTGGTTTCGGCTGGAAACAGCCCATCTAATGAAGAACAAACGAGCGCGACCGCGCCCTGCCAACGGGGGAGAGACCGAATGACCGTTACCATGCGCAGCCAAGACCATCCGGTCCCGGCCCAGCCGCAGATCCCGCTGCTGCTCAAGGCCAGCGGCACCGCGCGCCAGACGCTTGCGGACCTGCTGCAGCGCGGTCAGCGCACGTATCTCGCGGGCACCGGGATCGCGCATGAGGGCGGAAACGTTCCAGCCTTCATCTGGCTTCAGCATGGCTGGGTGGCACTCAGCAAATCTCTTGCGGACGGACAGTGCCAGACCATCGACATCGTGTTGCCCGGCGACGCCATCCTCGCCGCCTCCGGAGACGGGTGGAGTTCCACCTACGGGATCGATGCCGTAACCGAAGTCAAGCTCTCCGTCATCGACGCGGCGAGTTGGCAGGACATGCTGACTACCTCACCGGACCTTTCCCAATATATCGCCAGGCTGACGGCGGCGGCCGAAGCCCGCAGGGCAGAACGGATGCTCAGGCTGGGGCGGGGCAGCGCCTCGGTCCGGGTCGCCTATCTGCTGCTGGAGCTTTGCGCGCGTCTCTGCGCCAGGAACTGCCACACCGAGCATGCCTATCACGTTCCGCTGACACAGCATCAGATTGGCGATCTGACCGGTCTGTCGTCGGTCCATGTCTGCCGGATCCTGCGCCGCCTCGCGCGCGAGGGGATGATCGAGACCAGCGATCACACCAACGTCGTCATCCACGACCGCGAAGCGTTGAGCGCGGTGGCCGATCTCGACTTCGCCAGACTGCTTTCGGAAATCCTCCCGGCGGAGGTCTGAGCCGGGCTTCAGCAGAGCGGCAGGCTCAGCGTGAAGGTTGTGCCCTTTCCCAGTTCGCTTTCGTAATCGAGCGTGCCGCCGTGCGCCGCGACGATCTGCTCGGCGATGCTCAGCCCAAGGCCGGACCCCTCGTAGGACCGATCGTCGGAACTGTCGATCTGCGCGAATTTCTCGAACACCTTTTCGCGGAACCCGTCGGGAATGCCGATACCGTAGTCACGCACGCGGATATGGGCCTTGCCCGCCCCGCGCGCCATCGACACCTCGACCTTGCCGTCGGGCTTGGAGAACTTGACCGCGTTGGAAAGGAGATTTGTCAGAACCTGCTGGATCCGGTCCTGATCGATCAGCGCCACGAGGTCGTCGCCGAGTTCGCGAACCTTCAGCTTGATGCCCGATTGCGCGGCGAAACCGCCGAGCGATTCCACGGCCTCGACCAGCACCGCGTCCAGCCGGGTCGGAGAGAAGTCATATTCCATCTGCCCGGACTCGATCTTCTGAAGATCGAGCAGGTCGTTGATCAGGTTCGAAAGTCGCTTGCTGTTCTTGTAGGCGATGGTCATCACCTTCGCCGCACGGTCGGGCGCGTTGTCGAAGGTGCCGTTGCTGAGCATGCTGAGCGAGCCGAGGATCGAGTGCAGCGGCGTGCGCAGCTCATGACTGACCACCGAGACGAATTGCGATTTCACCTCATAGGCGGCGCGCGCGCGGTCGCGCTCCAGCCGGATTTCGTCCAGGTTGTCCAGCCCCTCGCGATAGAGCTTCAGGAAGATCATCGAACAGTAGACGATGAAGCTCAGAACGAAGAGCACGGTCGCGAATTGCAACCAGAGTTCCGAGTCGAGTGGGGGCCTCACGACCAGCAGATCGCGGACAGGAATGTAGAGGAAGACGAAACCGTAGACCACCAACCGGGCCAGCAGAACCTTCGGGAGCTGGTGATTGTTCATCGCCGCGAAAAGCCCCGCCGCAAAGAGGAAGAAGAGCGGCGTGAAATGGGAACCCGGTCCCTCCAGGTGCGACACCAGGATCGCGAACAGCGCCACGGCTATCGCGCTCAGCGTGGACGTCATGGTGAGATGCGACTGGAACTTCCGGGCCTGCCTGTAACTGCCGCCGTGCCAGCTGATAACGTGCGCGGAGACAAGGTTGTCGAGGAACTCGGTCAATTGGCAAAGCGCCACGCAGAAGATGGCCAGGAAGGGATCATAGTAGAACGCCGTCAGCAGGCCCGCGCCGATATACATGCCCTGCCGGGTCCAGAAGAGCGATCGGCTGCCCTGCACGAAATCCTTGAGCTGCCGCTCCAGCCGCTGCGCTTCGGCAGCCACCGACATCGTGTCGCGGCGGCTCAGAATGCCGCTCGCCCGGAGCCCGTGCTTGAGGGCTTCGATCGCTTTCCACCTGATCAGTGGATTGCCGCTGGATGCCTGGTCAGTCACGTCCCACCTTTTGAAATCACGGCCTTTCTGGCCGCATCGCGGCTTAAGTTTACTAACCGAATGCGGCGGACGCGTGGCCGAGTTCTGATGGTTTTGCGAATCCCGCGTCGTGGATCAGTGAACTCTGCCGGCCGGTGGAACATCGAGGAAAGGAACAATCCGCACCACGGAGCGCGGATGCCGTTCCAGGACTGAGAAGCTGGAAATCACGAAGGACGTATCGACCAAACTGTTTCCATGCAAGAAATAGTTTGTTTGCCAAAACGCACCCTCAGCTTCGATTATATCGCCTGGCGAAACCTGATTCTCGAAATGTTCCATCTGCACCGCGTCGCGGATCGAAAACGACGTGCGCGGCACAAATCCCCGAAGAGCCATCTCCTCGACCGGACCGGGAGCGGTAATGTCAACCAGAAGATGTTCGTCAGGTTCGTGCCGGCGAAGGATGGCGACAACTTCGCCGCGTATGCTGAATGAGGCATGATAGCTGAACATGTCCGTCCCCCGCGCTGTCCTTGCCTGCCACGCTGTTGCGTACGCGGGTCGCTTCCGGACATCGGCAGACATGCCCTGAATCGCAGCTTCCCACATGACCAATCATCCGGCTCCATGTGGTTCTTCTTTGTTGGATTCTGGACATTTTATGGACAGGCACCGTGACCCCGCCCGGTGCTCTCGGCGGAGGGTGGCGAATCGCCGCGGGAGGCGCGTCGCCGTGCATTCGCGCCCGACGCCCCGCCAGCCACCGGCCTGGCGGGCTACACAATATATTGTGATCCGACAGGGATCGAACCGAGATCGGCGCATCCCGGCCTTCTGCCTGCCAACTATTTCGCAACACATGACAATTTCACGCAAAATTGTGGACAAAAATGTGGATAACCGCAGTGCTTTGTGGCTTTCTGTGCTGGGCAAAGAAACACAGTCGGCAGAGGGCGCATGAAATCCGAAACAATTCGCATCGCAGAAGGTCAGCCTGCAGGTTGATCCCGAAATCCGGGAATTTGGCAACCGCAGGCTGTATTTTTCTGTAATCTTGTGTAAGGCTTACCCGAAACCGGGCGCAGGCTTCAGCCCGAACCGGGCCGGATCGAGAGTGAAAGGCGGCAGCCGCGCATCTGCGCAGGGCACCGCGAATTGGAGAGAATATGGAAACGACCACGCTTTCGTTTCAGAACATGCACAGGCATGGGGAGTTGCTCGTCAATCTCCTGAAGGCGCGCAAGAACGCCTTTATCGACAAGAACAGTTGGGCCCTGCCCCAGGCCGAGGGCATGGAATACGACCAGTATGACAACCCGGCCAGCCGCTGGGTCGCGGTGCATGAGGGCGAGACGGTCCTGGCGGGCATCCGCCTGACCCCGACCATCGCGAAATGCGGCATGTACAGCTACATGATCCGCGACGCGCAGAAGGGGATGATCGACACGATCCCGCGGAACCTGCTGAATTTCGAGGCCCCGGTCGATCCGGATATCTGGGAGTCCTCGCGCGTTTTCGTGGTCAACTCGGTTCCCGCGCGCCTGCGCACCCGCGTACAGGCCGCGATGATGCACGGCATGATCGAAGCCGCGCGCGAGCTTGGCGCCAGGACTGTGCTCGGGCTGGTTCCGGCGGTCTGGTCGCGCTGGATCGGGCGTCTGGGGCTGGAAGCCGAACCGGCCGGTCCGGTCATGGATATCGAGGGCTGGAAAACCCAGGTCGCGCTGATGCACCTGAAGCCGGCCGGAGACAGACGCGGCGAGGCCAAGGGCGAGGCTCCCGCCCGCAACGCCAGGTCCGATTTGTCGGATTACGGCCGGCGCAGCTCCACGCAATCCCCGCAATGCGCACCGGCCCATCACAAGGTCTGACGGATCATCCCCGCTGGATGTCGCGCACTGAATCGTCCAGGCAGTCCTTGAGGAGCGCCTCATAGGCGTTGCGCTTTTGCTGCAACCGGGCGTTATCCTCACGCAACGGATCGGAGTCCTGGCCGAACGGGTCGTCCAGTTGCCTTATGCGATCGCAGCGCTTCTCGACATGGCTGGTGGCCTTGCGGAAGGAGCCGGGCTTGTTGATGATCTGGAGCGACGCCGCCGACCCGACGACGATGCGCAACTTCAATGGCTCGCCCCGCTGCTCGGTCCCGGAATGCACCACGATTCCACTCAGCGCGCGGTTCAGCTCCTTCTCCAGATCCTCCAGGCTTCCGGCCCCACCCGACTGCCGAAGGCACAGGAATATGCCGTTGCCGCGATAGGAGAAAAGGTTGCCATCCGCCTCGGTCGCATCGGTAATCGCCTCGGCCACATCGGTCATGATCCGGCGGAACTGCACCGGCGTCGTGGCCGCGTAGATCTTGTCGACATTCGCGATCTTGACTGCAAAGAGCGACGAGGACAGCAACGAGCCCAGCGGAAGGGTAAGGACGAAATTCTCGAAGGAAACATAGCCCACCAGACGCTCGACGCCCTGGATCTCGAATGGCTCCTCCAGGCTGTGGCTCAGATTGCGGTTCAGCACCTCCTGGATGGAGCGGGCATTGTTGCCCATCTCGATCTTGTCCATGCGCTGTTCGGCGATCTTCGCGGCGGTGCGCAGCCGCGTGTTCAACTCGCCGAAATCGAATGGCTTGACGACGTAATCCGTGGCCCCCGCGGCAAAGGCGCGCTCGATATAGGCTTTCTGCGACATTGCCGTGGCCATGATGATCGGCGTACGCTTGTAACCCGGCGTGGCCCGGATCGTCTTGCAGACCTCGATGCCGTCGGTCTCGGGCATCTGGATGTCCAGCAGGAAGCAGTCGTAATAGGAACCTTTCTTGCGGAAGAGCTCGATCGCCATTTCGCCGGAAGACGCGGTTTCGACCTCGTGCTCGCCAATCGCGGCCATCGCCTCCCGAAGCAGGTCAAGGATCATGAGATCATCGTCAACCGCGAGTATCTTCATCGACATTCACCCTGGTAGAGACAGCCCGCAGGACGCCCAGTCATTACCCGTTTGCCCCATACCGGCTGGTGACCGGACGCGAACAGGAGCCAATGCACGTTCACAACCCAAAACTATTCAATAATTGTGAACACAACGGGGCACGACCATGGCATCCGCTGGCCTTTCTCCGGCGGAATCACGGGGGTTCCTGCTGCATCCCGAACGCTCATTTCGAAGCCCCATCCGACCCGTTTTCCTGGAACCGCAGCCGCAAGAGCCGCGATCCATGACCAATACCGTGCGACGCCGGCTCATTGTTGCGCGATTACAGATACATGGCACAGCTCGCAGCCCCTGCGCATCCAAGTTATTACATATTGGGGCCATCCAAACGGCACAGTGGCAAACTACTCTCTGGTTCAGTGGGAAAGCCGGACAAGGCTGCGGAGCACGGAAATTGGGCCGCGCTTCGACATCTCGAAGATTGCTTTGCCGGTCAGTATAAGGGAACGAGTCATGAGAATCCTGGTGGTTGAAGATGATCGTGATGCGAGTGAATTGATTACAGAAGCGCTGCGCTGTGCAGGCTTTACGAATACTCAAGTGGCCGTGTCGGGCCGCGATGCGCTGGAGCATCTGAACGGGGCCGAAGAGCCCTTCGATTCGGTTTTGCTTGATATCCAGATTCCGGAAATGGACGGGATCGCGATCCTCCGGAACATCCGCGAGCGCGAGGAATACAAGACGACGCCGATCATGATGGTCACGGCGATGTCGCAGCAATCCTATATCGACAAATCGTTTTCCTACGGGGCGTCCGACTACCTGATCAAACCGTTCAACATCGAGGAGATGATCCAGCGTCTCCAGCAACTCAAGAAGCGGATCCACGAGACATCGAAGGACCGGCAGCAGTTCCACGGCGCGGACGATCTGATCCGGATGTTCAAGGACGATTACAGTTTTGATTATGACGAGCCGCTGCCTCTCTCCGATGTGCCGAACATGCTCGACTACACCGCCTTCGAGAATTACGTGCTGCAACTGGGCCGAATGCGGCTGCTGACCTCCTCGATCCTGGCGATCAAGATCTCCGACCGCAGCCGGGAATTTGCGGGCATCGACAAGACCGGCTTCACCGCGCTGCTGCGCGACGGGGCGCACGCGATTTCCGATTGTTCCGGGGCGGGCAAGACCCGCATTTCCTATCGCGGCGCGGGGCTGTTCCTGTGCCTGCGGCGCAGTCTCTTCCGTCTATCCACCTATGATCTCGAGCAGCATCTGGAGCGCCGTCTGGGCAAGTACACGACGATGATCGGCGGCGACAATGCGCTGGTCTTCGCCGCCAGCGAGGAGGTGCCGCTGCGCCGCGCCAGCCGCACCGGAATGTTGTCCCTGCTACATGGCGTCATCGAGGAGGCCGAGGCCAAGACGGCCGAACGCCAGAACCGCGGCAGCCTGCCCCGCAGCTTCCTCAGCGCCCAGCGGCAATCGGCGGAACAGCGCAAGCTGAAGAAACGGTCCTACAAGATGCTGCTCAACGAGATCCTGATGGACGAGTCCGGCCAGGATCGCCTGATGGTCGAGGACGCGCAGACCCGGCGGCTGACCCGCTAGGCGGTTCCCCACCCACGAGCAAGCCAACCTGTGCCACCGCGCAGGCGCTGGCCGAACCGGCGCCGCGCCGAACGCGCGCGGGCGTTTCCCCTGCCCGCACCGGGCCGCCTGTGCTACGCTTGCCCGACAAGTCGAACCGGGGAGCGATCCATGTCACAGACACACAAAGGCCAATGCTTCTGCGGCGCGGTGGAGGTTGAGGCGACCGGCAGCCCCGAGGCGATGGGCTATTGCCACTGCGCCTCCTGCCGGTCCTGGTCGGCCGCGCCGGTCACCGCATTCACGCTCTGGCAACCCGACAGGGTGAAGGTCACGAAGGGCGAAGACGCGTTAGCCAGCTACAGCAAGACTGAAACCAGCGAACGCAAATACTGCACACGGTGCGGCGGCCATGTTCTGACCAACCACCCGACATTCGGCCTGGTCGACGTCTACGCGGCCACCCTGCCGACGCTCGATTTCGCGCCGGCGGTGCATGTGAATTACGCCCAGACCGTTCTGCCGATCCACGACGGCCTGCCCAAACTGCGCGACTTCCCCGAAGAACTCGGCGGATCGGGCGAGATGCTGCCTGAATAGCCGGCCCGCGCGCCGTCCCTTCAGGACGGCTCGGGCCAGACGAAATCCGGGCGCAGCCCTTCATGGACCGGTCGCCCGTCATTTGGCTTGGGCTCGCCTGTCGCCGGGTCGTAGAAGGCGTGATAGGACGCATCCGGGATCGACGATCCGAAACCCATCAGGTTGGGCACCACGGCACGGATCCGGCTCTGCTTGTCGTCGAGCATGATTGGCGTGCCGCAATCGGCGCAGGTGCAAAGCTCCAGCGGCCCGTTCGGATTCTGGTCGTTGAACGGCTGGCGGTTCAGCTTCTCGGGATGATCCACCGCGACATCGCCATGCTTGAAGAAGACCACATGGGTCGTGTCCTGCCCGGTGACGCGCTTGCAGACCGAGCAATGGCAGGTGTGATTGTCGATCGGGTCATGTTCGGCACGCGTGTGGATGTGATCGCAGCCGCCGTCATAGCTATGGGACATGTCTCCCCCCTGTTTTCCGGGTCACTCTACTGGTTTTACTGGAGTACAAAGAACGCGGTCCGGCCCGAAAATACGGCCAAAACCGTAGCCAGTCTAGCACAGCGGGCGGGGGCATTGTGCGATCGCGATCTACGACTTTAGGCCCGTTCCCGGCTGCACGGGTTTATTTCATGTTTAAAATTTTAAACTTGAATTAAATTCCCGCCTCTGGCAGCCTGCTTCTGCGAAACACATGACCGCAAGGGGCTAGACGATGAAGATACTCTGTCTTGGCGGCGGACCGGCAGGCCTCTATTTCGCGATCTCCATGAAGCTGCGGGACCCGTCGCACGAGATCACGGTGATGGAGCGCAACCGCGCCAACGATACGTTCGGATGGGGCGTCGTGCTCTCCGACGACGCGCTCGACAGGATGTGGCGCAACGACCCCGAAAGCACCCGCGCGATCCGCGATCATTTCTCCTACTGGGACGATATCGCGGTGATCCACAAGGGGGTGCGCACCGTCTCGGGCGGCCACGGTTTTGCGGGGATCGGGCGGCGGCAGATGCTGGTGCTGTTGCAGGAGCGCGCGCGGGCGCTCGGCGTCGAGATGCGCTTCGAGACGGAGTTCGGCACGGCCGCGGAGTATCGCGATGCCTATGACGTGGTCGTGGCCTGCGACGGGATCAACTCCCGCATCCGCAGCGAATACGAAGATGTCTTCAAACCCGATATCGACATCCGCCACTGCAAGTTCATCTGGCTGGGCACGCATCAGAAATTCGACGACGCCTTCACCTTCATCTTCAAGCGCACCGAACATGGCTGGATGTGGATCCATGCCTACCAGTTCGACGCCGAGACCGCGACGGTGATCGTCGAATGCTCCCAAGAAATTTGGGAGAACTGGGGTTTCGCGGAGATGTCGAAAGAAGAGATCGTCACCACCTGCGAGACGATCTTCGTCGAATATCTCGACGGCCACGCGCTGATGTCGAACGCTGCCCACCTGCGCGGCGCGGCGGTCTGGATGAATTTCCCGCGGGTGATCTGCGAGCGCTGGTATCATGGCAATGTCGTCCTGATGGGCGATGCCGCCGCGACCGGGCATTTCTCCATCGGGTCGGGCACGCGGCTGGCCTTCGACAGTGCCATCGCGCTCGCCGATTACCTGCATTCCGAGCCGACGCTGGAACGCGCCTTCCAGCGCTACCAGGACGAACGCCGGCTGGAGGTTCTGCGCCTTCAATCCGCGGCACGCAACAGCCTGGAATGGTTCGAGGATGTCGAACGCTATCTCGATCTCGACCCGGTCCAGTTCACCTATTCGCTGCTCACCCGCAGCCAGCGGATCAGCCACGAGAACCTGCGCCTGCGCGACCCGGCATGGCTGGAAGGCGCGGAACGCTGGTTCCAGACCCGCGCGGGCATGCCGGAAAGCGCGCCGGTGCGTGCGCCGATGTTCGCGCCCTTCCGCCTGCGCGGCATGGAGTTGAAGAACCGCATCGTGGTCTCGCCCATGGCGCAGTACCGGGCCGAGGACGGCTGCCCGACCGACTGGCATCTCGTACACTTGGGAGAGCGCGCCAAGGGCGGCGCGGGGCTCGTCGTGACCGAAATGACATGCGTCTCGCCCGAGGGCCGGATCACGCCGGGCTGCACCGGGCTCTACGCGCCCGAACACGAGGCCGCCTGGCGCCGGATCACCGATTTCGTACATCGCGAAACCGGTGCGAAGATCTGCTGCCAGATCGGCCATTCCGGGCGCAAAGGGTCCACCCAACTGGGGTGGGAGGAGATGGACGCGCCGCTGCCCGAGGGCAACTGGCCGGTGATGTCGGCCAGCGAAATCCCCTGGTCGCCGCGCAACCAGACGCCGCGCGCGATGAATCGAGCGGACATGGACCAAGTGACGGCGGAATTCGTGGCGGCCGCGGAAATGGCCGGGCGCGCGGGGTTCGACATGATCGAACTTCACGCGGCGCATGGCTATCTGCTCTCCTCCTTCATCTCGCCGCTGTCGAACCGGCGCGGCGATGCCTATGGCGGAAGCCTGGAGAACCGCCTGCGCTATCCGCTGGAGGTGTTGGAAGCGGTGCGCGCCGCCTGGCACGGCGACAAGCCGCTCTCGGTGCGCATTTCGGCCAATGACTGGGTGGGCGATGCGGGCGTCACGCCCGAGGAGGCGGTCGCCATCGCCCGCGCCTTGCACGCCGCCGGGGCCGATATCATCGACGTCTCCGCCGGGCAGACCAGCACCGAGGCGCGCCCGGTCTATGGCCGGATGTTCCAGACGCCGTTCTCAGACCGTATCCGCAACGAAACCGGGATCGCCACGATGGCGGTCGGCAATATCTACGAGCCCGACCACGTCAATTCGATCCTGATGGCGGGCCGGGCCGATCTGGTCTGTCTTGCGCGGCCGCATCTGGCCGATCCCTACTGGACCCATCACGCAGCCATCGCGCTGGGTGACGCGGGCAGCGACTGGCCGCTGCCCTATCTCGCCGGGCGGGACCAGGCGATGCGCCTGGCCGAACGCCAGCAAGAGGAGATCCGGGCATGAGCGTCGCGGGGCGCAGGGTTCTGATCACCGGGGGCGGCACGGGCTCCGGCGCGGCGCTGGCGCACGGCTTTGCCGAGGCCGGCGCCGAGGTCGTCATCGCCGGACGCAGGCCCGGACCGCTGGAGGCCGTCGCCGCCTCGCACGACGCCATCACCGCCGTCACCGCCGACGTGACGCGGGAGAATAGCGTCGCGGCGCTCTTCCGGCAGGCCGGGCCGGTGGAGATCGTCATCGCCAATGCCGGCGCGGCCGAAAGCGCCCCCTTCGCACGCACCACGCTGGAAGACTGGAACGCCATGCTCGCGGTCAATCTGACCGGCGTCTTCCTGACCTTCCGCGCCGGGCTGGCGCAGATGGACGGCTGGGGCCGGCTGATCGCCGTGGCCTCCACCGCCGGGCTCAAGGGCTATGCCTATGCCTCGGCCTACGCGGCCTCCAAGCACGGGGTCCTGGGGCTGGTGCGATCCATCGCGCTGGAAGTGGCGCGCCGCGACATCACCGTCAACGCGCTCTGCCCCGGCTTCATGGAGACCGAGATGACGGACCGCTCGGTCGCCACCATCATGGAGCGCACCGGCAAGGATCGCGCCGCCGCACGCGCCGCGCTGGAGCGCGTCAATCCGCAGGGCCGGCTCATCCAGCCGTCGGAGGTCGTCGCGGCCGCGCTCTGGCTCACGATGCCGGGCAGCGAGGGGATCAACGGACAGGGTATCGCGATCGCGGGGGGCGAGCTGTGACGGGGGCGCGGATGGCAGAAACCCGGACCGACGACCCGCTCTCCAAGCGGCGGCTGACGATGTGGATCCGGCTGCTGGGCGCCACGCGCGGCGCGGAAAGCCACCTCAGGGAGTTCCTGCGAACCGAACACGGCACCACCCTGCCCCGGTTCGACGTGATGGCCGCGCTCTACCGCCGTCGCGAGCCGGTCACAATGACCGAGTTGTCGCGCTTCCTGCTGGTCTCCAACGGCAACGCCACCGCGGTCGTGGACCGGCTGGAACGGGAGGGGCTGGCGCGCCGGGTCCGCTCGAAGACCGACCGGCGCACGGTGCATGTCGCGCTGACCGCGGCAGGTACAAGCCGCTTCGCCACGCTCGCCGCCGACCACGAGCGCGAGGTCAACCAGCTCTTTGCCGGGCTGACCGAGGACGATCTCGACACGCTCAGGGACATCCTGAAACGGATAGGAAAGACCGCACCATGACGGATTTCGCGAATTTCACCCCCAACCATTTCCAGTGGCAGCTTCGGGACCGGATCGGGGTGATCCGGCTCGACCGGCCCGACCGCAAGAACCCGCTGACCTTCGAGAGCTACGCCGAGTTGCGCGACACGTTCCGCGCCCTCGCCCATGCCGAAGATGTGGATGTGGTGGTCTTCACCTCCAATGGCGGGAATTTCTGCTCCGGCGGGGATGTGCATGACATCATCGGCCCGCTGGTGGAAATGGACATGAAGGGGCTGCTGGCCTTCACTCGCATGACCGGCGATCTGATCAAGGCGATGATCGGCTGTTCGCGGCCCGTGATCGCCGCGGTCGAGGGCGTCTGCGTGGGCGCCGGGGCGATCCTCGCGATGGCCTCCGATATCCGCCTGGCCACGCCCGATACGCGCGCGGCGTTCCTCTTTACCCGCGTGGGGCTTGCCGGTTGCGACATGGGCGCCTGCGCCATGCTGCCCCGGATCATCGGCCAGGGCCGCGCGGCGGAGCTTCTCTATACCGGCCGCGCCATGCGCGCCGAGGAGGGCGAGCGCTGGGGCTTCTGGAACGCGCTCCACTCCGCCGAGACGCTGGAGGAGGAGGCGATGGCGCTGGCCGCCCGGCTGGCCGCCGGCCCCACCTTCGCGCATGGCATCACCAAGACCCAGCTCAACCAGGAGTGGAACATGGGCCTCGAACAGGCCATCGAGGCCGAGGCCCAGGCCCAGGCGATCTGCATGCAGACGCGGGATTTCGAACGTGCCTACCACGCCTTCGTGGCCAGGGAGCAGCCGGTTTTCGAAGGCAACTGAACCTGCGCCGGGGTGCACGGCAGGAGAAAACACATGCCCGACCGATCCTATCTCGACTGGCCCTTCTTCGACGACCGCCACCGCACACTGGCAGCCGACCTGGACGCCTGGGCCGCGGCGCATCTGCCGGTCTCCCATGACGACCCGGATGCCGCCTGCCGGGGGCTGGTCGCCGCGCTCGGTGCGGATGGCTGGCTGCGGCACAGCGGCGCCGACGCGGGCGAGCGGCTGGATCTGCGCACACTCTGCCTGATCCGCGAGACACTGGCGCGCCATGACGGGCTGGCCGATTTCGCTTTCGCCATGCAGGGGCTGGGTATGGGCGCGGTTAGCTTGTTCGGTACGCCCTCGCAACGCGACTGGCTGGCGCGAACCCGTGCCGGGACCGCGATCGCGGGCTTCGCACTGACCGAACCCGCCTCCGGCTCGGAT
Source organism: Maritimibacter sp. 55A14 (assembly GCF_003122205.1). Classification (GTDB taxonomy): domain Bacteria; phylum Pseudomonadota; class Alphaproteobacteria; order Rhodobacterales; family Rhodobacteraceae; genus QEYE01. The sequence goes on along the minus strand of NZ_QEYE01000014.1, from coordinate 51,362 downwards.
GTCGCGCGCATCGCCACCACGGCGCGGCGAACGGATCGCGGCTACATGCTCGACGGCGAGAAGACCTATATCTCCAACGGGGGCATCGCGGATGTCTACGTGATCCTCGCGCGCACGGGCGAGGCGCCGGGCGCCAAGGGGCTCTCGGCCTTCCTGCTGCCCGCCGACACACCGGGGCTGGAAGTGGTCGAGCGGATCGAGGTCATGGCCCCGCACCCGCTGGCGCATCTGCGGCTATCAGGTGTGGAGCTTCCCGAGAGCGCCCTGATCGGCTCGCCCGGCGGGGGCTTCAAGGTGGCGATGACGGTGCTCGACACGTTCCGCACAACCGTGGGCGCGGCCGCGCTCGGTTTCGCGCGCCGCGCGCTCGACGAGGCGCTGGCGCGTGTGCAGACCCGCCGGCTCTTCGACGCGCCGATGGCCGATCTGCAAATGGTCCAGGGCCATATCGCCGACATGGCGCTGGAGGTCGATGCCGCGGCGCTGTTGGTCTACCGCGCGGCCTGGACCAAGGACAGCGGCGCGCCGCGCATCAGCCGCGAGGCCGCGATGGCCAAGCTTCACGTGACCGAGGCCGCGCAGCGCGTGATCGACGCGGCGGTGCAGCTTCATGGCGGCGCCGGGGTGCGCCGCGGTACGCGGGTGGAGGCGCTCTATCGTGAAATCCGGGCGCTGCGCATCTACGAGGGCGCGAGCGACGTGCAGAAACTGGTCATCGCCCGCGCGGTGCTGGCCGGGGCGGAGGCACGCGCGGCCCGCAAGGACGGAGGACCGGCATGACCCAATCCCCGCATGAACCGCTGAACCCGAAGAACTGGAAACCCGCGCGCGGCTACGCCAACGGGATCGCCGCCTCGGGCCGGCTGATCTTCCTGGGCGGGCTTGTCGGCTGGACTGGCGAGCAGGAATTCGAGAGCGACGACTTCGTCGCGCAGGCCGCACAAATATTTCACAACATCCGCGCGGTCCTGGCCGAGGCCGGCGCGCGCCCCGAGCATCTGGTGCGCCTGACCTGGTACGTCACCGACAAGCACGAATACCTCTCCTGTCTGCGCCCGCTGGGGGCGGCTTATCGCGCGGTGCTGGGCCGCCACTACCCCGCGATGGCGCTGGTGCAGGTCGCGGCCCTGGTCGAGGACCGCGCGAAGCTGGAGATCGAGGCAACCGCCGTGCTGCCGGAGCCCCCGGCCGCCGGCCAAGGGAGAGCGGAAAGATGAGCCCACAACCGACACTGGGACCGAGTGCGCATGAAGACAGTTTCGCGCGCGACAACCTGCCCCCGGCGGAACTCTGGCCGGAGATGGAACTCCGCGGTTTCGACTATCCCGAGCGCATCAACGCCGGAGTCGAACTGACCGACCGGATGGTGGCGCGCGGCTTCGGCGACCATGTCGCGCTGATCGGCAACGGGCGGCAGCGCACCTACAAGGAACTGACCGACTGGACCAACCGCATCGCCCATGTGCTGGTCGAGGATTACGGCATCCGGCCCGGCAACCGGGTGCTGATCCGCGCCCCCAACAACCCCGCGATGGTCGCCTGCTGGCTCGCGGCCACGAAGGCCGGCGCAGTGGTCGTCAACACCATGCCGATGCTGCGCGCCGCCGAGTTGCGGCAGGTGATCGACAAGGCGCAGGTCGCGCTGGCGCTCTGCGACACGCGGCTGACGGAAGAGATGGAGCGCGCCGTCGAACTGCCCGGCCCGCTGCGCCGCATGGCCTGTTTCGACGGCACCGCCAATCATGACGCGGAACTCGACCGGCTGGCGCTGTCGAAGCCGGTGGCCTTCGAAGCGGTGCCGACCGGGCGCGATGATGTGGCGCTTCTGGGCTTCACCAGCGGTACGACCGGCGCGCCCAAGGCCACGATGCATTTCCACCGCGACCTGCTGATCATCGCCGACGGCTACGCGCGCGAGGTGCTGGGCGTCACGCCCGATGATGTCTTCATAGGCTCGCCGCCGCTGGCCTTCACCTTCGGGCTGGGCGGACTCGCCATCTTCCCGCTGCGCTTCGGCGCGACCGCGACGCTGCTGGAGGACGCCTCGCCGCCCAACCTGGTCGAGATCATCGAACGCTACCGCGCCACGGTCTGCTTCACCGCCCCCACCGCCTATCGCGTGATGCTGAAAGCCATGGAGGACGGCGCCGACCTCTCCAGCCTGCGCGCCGCGGTCTCGGCGGGCGAGACGCTGCCCGGCCCGGTCTACGAGGAATGGATGCAGAAGACCGGCAAGCCGATGCTCGACGGAATCGGCTCGACCGAGATGCTGCATATCTTCATCTCCAACCGTTTCGACGACCACCGCCCGGCCTGCACCGGCAAGCCCGTCACCGGCTACGACGCGAAGATCGTCGATGAGGCGATGAACGAGGTGCCGCGCGGCACGCCCGGACGGCTCGCGGTGCGCGGTCCCACGGGCTGCCGCTATCTCGCCGACGAGCGGCAACGCGGATACGTGCAGCAAGGCTGGAACATCACCGGCGATACTTTCGTGCAGGACGCGGACGGTTATTTCCACTTCGCCGCGCGCAATGACGACATGATCCTGTCGTCGGGCTACAACATTGCGGGGCCCGAGGTGGAGGCCGCGCTCCTGTCGCACCCGGAGGTGCTGGAATGCGCCGTTATCGGCGCCCCGGACGATGAACGGGGCGAGATCGTCGAGGCGCACGTAGTCCTGGTGGAAGATGCCAGTGGCGGCGAGGCGAAAGCGCGGGAGCTTCAGGAGCATGTCAAGGCAGCGATCGCGCCCTACAAGTATCCCCGCCGCGTGTTATTCACGGACACCCTGCCCAAGACCCCGAGCGGTAAGATCCAGCGTTTCCGGCTCAAGGACGGCGCGGGCTGAGTGGCGAAGCCGGTTCCTGAATGGTGTGGCCTGCGTTGTCATCCGCGGACCTGATCTTGCGACGACAGGGTTGGGTTCGTGCCACGTCCCGAGAACCCGGCTCGAAGCGGCAACGAAGGCCCTCGCGGTCACAGGCAAGCACAGAGGATGACCAGACCGCGGGATGGCGTTCCGACGTAGAAACGGCGCGCTTTATCCCGGCCACGTCCGGACAAGGTTAATACTTCGCGCGAACCTCACCCAACCGCCAGCGCGTCCGGGCGGTCCGGCGATCGCGCGGCGGGCTTCTCCCTTTTTCGCGCGGGGGCGGCGGACAGACGTCTGCTCGAGGCCGTGTATGTCGGATCGGTTGAAATGCCGTGCCGAAGGAAAGCACGGCGCCCGCGATCAGGTGCCGGCGTCAGGGCTGCCGCCCCTCCAGCCGGGCGAGATCGTCGAGATAGCTGAATTCGCGCCGGGCCTCGGACCGCCGCTTCGGGTCGATATCCGCGATCAGCAATTGCGGACCCGCCCCGGCTTCGGCCAGCGCCTCGCCCTCGGGGCCGCGGATGCTCGACAGGCCCACGAAGTCCAGCTCATGTTCCGAACCGCTGCGATTGGCATAGGCGATGAAAAGCTGGTTCTCCATCGCACGCACCGGCACCATCTGGAGCGGAATGCGCGTGAAGGGCGCCATGTTGGCGGTCGGGATGGCCAGCAGATCGGCCCCGGCGCGGGCCTCGGCGCGCACAAGCTCGGGGAACTCCACGTCATAGCAGATCAGCAGCCCCACCCGCAGCCCCGCGCAGTCGAACCGCGCAGGCCGGTCGCCGGGGACGAATGTCGCGCGCTCCCAATCGCCGTAGAGCGCGCGCTTGTGGTAACGGCACAGTTCGGCGCCGGTCGCGGAATAGGCAATGGCCGCGTTGCGCAGCCCAGCCGTGTCAGCAACATGGCTGCCCATCACCAGATGCAGCCCGGCCCGCGCCGCGATCCCAGCGATCTGCTCCAGCGCGGGTTCCACATCCGGCAGCGTGGCCAGCGAGAGGTCGGGCAGATGGTAGCCCGTCAGAAATCCCTCGGGGAAGATCAGAAGCTGCGCACCCTCAGCCGCCGCCAATTCCGCCACGCGGGCGGCCTCGGCCACAGTGGCATCGAGATCGCCGGGCACCCCCGCCCCCTGCCAGAGCCCCAGCCGCAGCGTCATTGGTCCCTCACCCGTTCGGAGCCCATGAGCCGCGGCAGGTTGCCGAACCGCCCGATCATCCCGAAGACCGCCACCGCCAGCAGGATGAAGAGCACCGACACGACGCCCATGATCGGCGTGTAGCCATAGCGCAGGCTGTTGAAAATCTTGATCGGCAGCGTCTCCACCGTGAAGCCCGCGACCATGTAGGCGATGATGTATTCGTTGAGGGACAGCACGAAGGCAAAGGCATAACCCGACAGGATGTAAGGCACAATGAGCGGCAGGATCACCGTGCGCAGCACCTGCCCGCGAGCAGCGCCCATGGTGCGCGCGGCCTCGATCAGCGCGGGGTCGATGGCGTTGAGCCCCAGCGAGATCGTCACCACCGGCAGCGTCACCAGAAAGACCCCGTGCGAGACGATGGTGGCGGCCATTTGCCCGTACATGCCCAGCGACACCCAGAAGACGAGGAATCCCAGTGCCGAGATCACCGGCGGCAGCATGAAGGGCGCCACCCCCAGCGTGTAGAGCCCGCGGCTGAGCCAGCCCCGCCGCGACCACACATGCAGCGCCAGCGGCAGCGCCACCAGCACCGCGAGCAGGCTGGACGTGGCCGCGATCACCAGCGAATTGCGCAGCGGCACCAGCCAGTCGGGCTCGCGGAAAAGGGCGCCGTACCAGCGCAGCGACAGGTCCTGCGGCGGAAAGCGCAGCGACTGCGCCTCGTTGAGCGACACGCCCGCCACCACGACGATCGGAGCGACCAGCAAAAGCAGGATCAGCCCGATATAGAGGCTCTTGATCCACGCCGTCATTGCCTGGCCCCCGCGTCGCGACCCAGAAGCAGCGTCAGCCCCACAAGCATCAGCGTCACGACAAGCAGCAGCACCGCCATCGCCGCTGCGAAGGGCAGGTTCGACTGGAAGATCGCCTGGTCGGTGATGTGGACCGACAGCGTCCAGTGCTGCGGCCGGCCCAGCACCTGCGGCAGCAGGTAGACCCCCAGCGTGAAGACGAAGACCAGCACCAGCGCACCCAGCACCGGGGCGCGCAGCAACGGCAGGGTGACGCCGAAGAAGGTGCGCAGCGGCGAGGCGCCCATCGTGCGCGCGGCCTCGCCCAGTTCCGGGTCGAGCCGCGAAACCGGCGGATAGAGCACCAGCACCGCGTAGGGAAACCCCAGATAGCACATTCCGGTCAGCAGCGCGAAAAGCGACGGGGTGAAGGCGCGGGAAGTTTCCAGAATACCCAGCCAGGCCAGGAGGTTTCCAACCCCGGCTGTCTTCGACAGCAGGGTGGAGAGCGAGAAGCCGATGATGACCTCCGAGAGCGACAGCACCGAAAGAAGGATCACCAGGATCCAAGTCTGCGCGCGCCGCCCCATGCCCGCGAGGAATACGGTGAAGGGGAAGGCCAGTGTCACGCAGATCGCCGCCGCGGCCGCCGAAATCGTGATCGAGGTGACGAGGATCGAGCCGAAAAAGGCCGACAGGAAGCGTATGTAGCTCGCAAGCTCGAAGCCCGGCTCGAAGAAGCCGCCCGGTACGCGATGCGCCACGCTGACGGAAAGCATGATCGCGAAGGGCACGATGAAGAAGATACCGAGCGCCAGTGCGGGTATCGCGGCCAGCCAGCCTGGCGTGGCTTTCTGCGGCGCGCTCATCGCGCCAGCACCACGCGGCGGCCCGTCTCGAAGTCCAGCGTCACGGCATCGCCCAGCCCCGCCGACGGCCGGTCGCGCGGCGCGAAGAGCGCGGTCAGTTCCGTGCCCTGATGGTCGAGCACGTATTGCACGCTCTCGCCCAGATCGCGGATGAAGGCGACGGTCGCGGGCAGCCCTTTCGCATCGGTGATGCGCACGTCCTCGGGCCGCACCGAGAGCATCGCCGGGCCGGGCTCGCATTTCACCCGATCCGCGTCGCTCAGCGCCATGCGGACGCCGGACATCTCCAGCGTGCGGTCCCGCGTCAGGGTGCAGGGCAGCAGGTTGGAATTGCCGATGAAGCTGGCCACGAAAGCGTTGGCCGGGTCGCGGTAGACCTCCATCGGGGCGCCCATCTGCTGCACCCGCCCGCCATCCATGACGATGACGGTATCGGCCATCGTCAGCGCCTCCTTCTGGTCATGGGTGACGACGACCGTGGTCACGCCCAGCCGCTGCTGCAACTGGCGCAGTTCGACCTGCATGTGCTCGCGCAGATTGGCGTCGAGCGCCGAGAGCGGCTCGTCGAGCAGGAAGACCGCCGGGTCGATGGCCAGGCCGCGCGCGATTGCCACGCGCTGCCGCTGGCCACCGGAAAGCTGGTGGATGCGCCGCGCGCCCATGCCGCCGAGTTGCACCAGGTCCAGCAACTCCTGCGCGCGGGCGTGGCGGTCGGCCCGGTCATGGCCGCGCAGGGCGAGCGGATAGGCCACGTTGTCGATCACGCTGAGATGCGGGAAAAGCGCGAGCGACTGGAAGACCATTCCGAAGCCGCGTTTGTGGGTGGGCACGTCCGACTGGTCCTGTCCGGCCAGCACGATCCGGCCCGCGCTCGGCGTCTCCAGCCCCGCGATGAGCCGCAGCAGGGTCGTCTTGCCGCAGCCCGACGGACCGAGGAGGCAGACGAAGTCCCCGTCGGGAATGTCGAGCGTGACATCGTCCACCGCCGTGAAGCCGCCGAAGCGCTTGGTCAGGCCGTGCAGGGAAAGCTCGGTCATGTGGCCCCTTTCGGTACCGGACCCGGACGCGCAAACGCCGGGTCCGGTCCGCGCCGCGGCCTCAGCCGGTGATCAATTCGGACCATTTCTGGTTCACCCAGTCCGCCCGGTCCACATAAAGATCGTAGCGCGGCAGGATCGGCGGGATGTCGGAGGCGACCGCCGCGAACTCCTCATCCGTCAGGTCGGTCAGTGCCCGGTCCACCGTGGGTGCGGTGCCCACGAACCGCGACAGTTTGGCCTGTATCTCGGGCCGCGCCATGTAGTCGATGAAGACCTGCGAAGCCTCGATGGCCCCGGACGCCTTGGAGACGACCCAGGAGCCGGAATCGAGCACCGCGCCCTCTTTCGGGAAGGTCGAGCGCACCGGCTTGCCATCCGCGGCGGCCAGGCCCGTGACGTCGTGGTAATACTGGCCCATCGGGATCTCGCCGGTCTCCAGCGCCTGCTGAAACTGGCCCTCGTCGCGGTACCACAGGCGGACATTGGGCTTCACCTCGGCCAGCTTGTCCATGACCTTCAGCACCCCCTCCTCGGTCGCCAGGATGTCGGTGCCGCCGAAATGCGTGGTCGCCGTGATCTCCAGCAGGAAGGAGTTGGAGGCCAGCGCCAGCAGCCCCAGCCGGTTCTCGTTCGCCGGATCCCAGAGCGCGTTCCACGAGGCGGGGGGTTCGGCGTAGACATCGGTATTGGTGACCAGCGTGATATACCAGCTCACCGCGCCAGTGCCGTAGACGCCGCCATCCTCGTAGCCGTGCACGAAATGGTCCGGCAGGTTGGCGATGTTGGGGATCGCGTCAGTGTCGAGCGGCGCCCAGAGCCCCGCGCGCTCACCCCGGATGCGGGCGACCTGCGCCATCATCGAGACATCGGCCGGGGCCTGCCCGGCGCGGGCGGCCTGCTGGAGCTGAACCAGCCAGGCCTCGCCCGTGGGCTCGCCGATCGATTCGACCTCGATCCCGGTCTCGGCGGTGAAATCGGGATAGATATGCGTGTCGAAACTGTCCTGGAAATAGCCGCCATAGGTGCCGATCTTCAGCTTGGACGATTGCGCGCGCAGCACCGCGGGGGCCGCGAGAAGCCCCAGCGCCGATGTGCCGGCGGCGAGAAAGGAACGTCTTTTCATCCTGATATCTCCCCTTTTCGAACGTTGGTGCCCTGCGGAACGCCAGGCAGAACGCAGAGCATTTCATAAAGCAGATTCGCGGCCACCAGCGCGGTGTTGCCGCTGGGATCGTAGGGCGGCGAAACCTCCACCAGATCGGCGCCCACCAGGTTGAGCCCGGCGCAGCCGCGCACCAGTTCCAACCCCTGCCAGATCGTCAGCCCGCCGATCTCGACCGTGCCCGTGCCCGGCGCGAAGGCGGGATCGAGCGCGTCGATGTCGAAGCTCAGATAGACCGGCGTCTCGCCGATGCGCGCCCGGATATCGGCAATGAGCGGGGCCAGCGAGCGGTGCCAGCACTCCTCGGCCTGGATCACGGTCCAGCCCCTGTCGCGGCCCCAGTCGAAATCCTCCGGCGCATAGCCGGTGCCGCGCAGCCCGATCTGGAACACCTTGTCGTCGACCAGGCAGCCTTCCTCCCACGCGCGACGGAACGGGCAGCCATGCGCCGCCGGCTCGCCGAACATGTGCTCGTTGATATCGGCATGGGCATCCACATGGATCAGCGCGACGGGCCCGTGGCGGGCTTTCATCGCGCGCAGAATCGGCCAGGTCAGCGTGTGATCGCCGCCCAGCGTCAGCGGTACCGCACCCGCGGCCAGGATCGCGTCAAAGGCTTGGGCGATGATCCCCACGGTCTTCTTCAGGTCGAAGGTATTGATCGCCACATCGCCGATATCGGCGACCTGCAGATGCTCGAACGGGGCGGCGCCCGTGGCCATGTTGTAGGGGCGCAGCATGCAGCTTTCGGCCCGGATCTGGCGCGGACCGTGGCGGGTACCCGACCGGTTCGAGGTGCCGATATCCATCGGCACGCCGACGAAACAGGCATCCAGCCCTGCCGCGTCCGGCGCGGACGGCAGGCGCATCATGGTGGCCGGCCCGGCAAAGCGGGGCATTTCATTTCCACCAAGCGGCTGGTTGAAGCGACGCGCGGTCATGGGCTCTCCGATCCGGACGCTGGTCGAATCGGAGGTTAACGCAGCCGGAGGCCGCGGAGAATACGAAACCCGCCGCGCAGCGCCTCAGGCAGTGCCGCCGGGGGGCGGACCGGCATCGCCGAAGGGCACGATCACCGGGCTGCGCGCGGCCTCCACCACCTGTACGACGAGCGCGAGATCGGCGGGCGCGGAGGCCATGACCACCGCGGCGGGGCTCATCCGGTCGAGCGCGCGCAGCAGGTCGGCATCGCTGGAGACGACGCGCAGCTCGGCCGGTCCCTCGCCCAGATCGGCCAGGGCCGCGACGACCTCCCGTTGCCGCGTGGCGGCAGTGAGCACCACCAGCCGTTTGCGCAGGATCGCGCGAAGTTGCACCGCGGTTCGCAGTGCGTCGGTGGTCATCCCGTCCCCGCCCGCGACCAGCACGACGCTGTCGCCGTCGCGGATCGCCCGGCGGTAGCCGAAGATCACCAGATCGCCCGCCCCGGCGGCCCCGGCCAGGACCGATGCGAGGCGCCCCGGCTCCGCCCGGAAACTCACGCCGAGCGCGGCCGCGGCCGCACGCCGCTGCAACTGCCGCTCGAAGAGCCGCGCATCGGCCCGGAAGGCCGAGCGCATGGCCTCGGCCGTGACCTGGCTGACGGAGGTGCCGGAATAGGACACGACCCGCGCCTTGGGATGGCCGGCGGCCGACAGGATCGTCTCGTCGCTGACCAGAAGTCCCTGGATTTCCGCACCCAGCCGGCGACCCAACTCGACAGCCAGGTGCAACGCCGCCTCGGCATCGGCATAGCAGGTCGCGCCAAGGATTACGCGATGGCGGATCACGGTCGGTTCAGTCGTCATTCTGTGCCCCCTTTTGCCGGGCCTCCCGGACGAAGGTCTTGCGGATCTCCGCGAAGGCTGTGAGCTTGTCTTCCACCCGCCGGTTGAAACTGCCCTCGGGATAGGCGCCACCCGATCCGCGCGCGCCGGGCTCCATCCCGGTCAGCACGCCGATACCGTCCTCGATCCGCTGCATGGGAAGGATACCGAAGCGGCCGGCCTCTACCGCCTCGATCACGCGCCGGCGCAGCGCGAGGTTCTTGACGTTCGAGGCCGGGATCAGCACGCCCTGATCTCCGGTCAGACCGCGCGCCGCACAGATGTCGAAGAACCCCTCGATCTTCTCGTTCACCCCGCCGATCGCCTGAATGTCGCCGAACTGGTTGACCGAGCCGGTGATCGCGAACGCCTGGCTGACGGGCGCCTCGGCCAGCGAGGAAAGCAACGCGATCAGCTCCGCCGCCGAGGCGCTGTCGCCATCCACGCCGCCATAGCTCTGCTCGAAAACGAGACTCGCCCAGAGCGACATCGGCACACCGGTGGCATAGCTGGCCGCGAGGTAGCCCTGCAGGATCAGCATACCCTTCGAATGGATCGGCCCGCCCAGCTCGGTCTCGCGTTCGATATCGACGAACTTGCCGGAGCCGGGCCGGGTGCGCGCGGTCAGCCGCGTCGGACGGCCGAAGCGGAAGCCGCCGATCTGGAGCACCGAGAGCGCGTTGATCTGGCCGACGCGCGCGCCGTCGGTGTCGATCAGCACGGTCTCGCGGGTGATCGCCTCGTGGCTGAGGTCGCGCAGCCGCCCGGCGCGGCGTTCACGCGCCTCGACCGCGGCCTCGATCTCGTCCGGGCCGATCACCTCCGCCCCGCCCTTGCCGGCCCAGAAATCCGCCTCGCGAAGCATATCCGAGAGATCGTCCACATTGAGCGACAGCCGTTCGGCATCCTCCATCAGCCGGCTGCTCTCGCACAGCAGACCAGCCACCGCGGCGGCATCGAGCGCGCGGGTCCCCGCGCGCCGTGCGATATCGGCCACCATGCGGGCATATCGCTCCAGCGCCTCTCCCTCCGCCGCGATATGGTCGTTGAAATCGGCCTCCAGCTTGAAAAGCTGCCGGAAATCGGGATCGAGCGCGGCCAGCAGGTAGTAATGCAGCCGCTCACCCACCAGGATCACCCGCAGATCGAGCGGCACCGGGTCGGGCTCCAGCGAGACGGTTGACATCAGGCCCAGCCGCTCCCCCGGCGAGTAGATCGAGATCGACCCCGAGCGCAGGCATCGCTTGAGCGCGTCCCAGGCGAAGGGCTCGGTCAGGACCTGCCGCGTGTCGAGCACCAGGAAGCCGCCATTGGCGCGGTGCAGCGCGCCGGGCTTGATCATGGTGAAGTTGGTCACCAGCGCGCCCATCTGCGAGGCGTATTCGACCCGCCCGATCAGATTGGCCAGCGTCGGCAGGTCTTCTGTCACAACCGGGGCGCCGGACTCTGCCCCTTCGTCATGCGTGACCATCACATTGACGGCGTAACGCTGAAACTGCGGCTTGGCGTAATGCTTGGTCGTCGCGACGGGGAAGGCACCGGCCTCGGCCCCGTCCTCGCGCATCAGGAAAAGCTCGGCATTCTCGATCAGGTCCTTGCGAACTTCCTCCAGATAGGTCTGGACGGCGTCGAGATCGGGGACGCTGCCCTTGACGCGCCGGATTGCCTCGTCCACGCCCTCGCGGGCCAGTTCGTAATTCAGCGCCTCGATCCGCCTGCGCTGCTCTCGCTCCAGCGTGCGGATCGACTTGAGCGTCTCCGCGAGGTCCTCCTGTGTGCGCTCGATGGCGTCGTCGAGCTCCTCCTGCTCGGCCTCGCTCAGCTTCTGATATTTCTCGTGCGAGAGCACTTCGCCGTCGCGCATCCCCGCGAAGGTGAAGCCCATCGGCGTGCGCAGGATCGCGACCTTGCGGGCGCGGGCCTGTTCGAACACTTTGGACATGGCGGTCTCATGGGCCTCCGAGAACTCCTCCTCGATGGAGCGGCGGCGGCTCTGGTAGTCGTCGGATTCGAACATCGCCGGGATGTCGTTGGCCAACTCGTCGATCAGCGTCTCCATCGCGGTGCGGAAGGCCGCCGCCCCCCCTGGCGGCAGAGCGATGGCGACGGGTTTGTGCGGCGCCTCGAAATTGTTGACATAGACCCAGTCCTGCGGCCGTGGCTTGGCGGCGGCGGCCTCGGTCAGGATCGTGCGGACCACCGCGTGCCGACCGCTGCCCGGCAAGCCCAGCACAAAGAGGTTGAAATCGTCATGCGGCACCTCGGCGGCCATGCGTATCGCGTCCACGGCGCGATCCTGGCCCAGCCAGCCGCTGCTCTCTTCCAACTCGGCGGTCGTGGCGAAGCCGAAATCCGAGGCCGCGATCGGCGCGCAAAGCCGGTCTGGCGTCAGGGCGGCCGGTTTTTCGGTGCCGGTCATGTCATCCTCCGTTGCAACTCATGGCACAAGCACCGCCGCGCCCTGAAGCCGCCCGCCGCGCAGATCGTCAAGCGCCGCATTGGCCTGTTCCAGGGGATAGGGCCGCGTTTCTGTCCTGATCCCGGCCCGCGCGGCCATCGGCAGGAACGCCTCGCCGTCCTGCCGCGTGAGATTGGCGATCGAGCGGATCTGGCGTTCCTGCCAGAGATCGGAATAGGGAAAAGATGGAATGTCGCTCATGTGGATGCCCCCGCAAATCACGCGGCCGCCCTTGCGCACCGCGCGCAGGGCGGCGGGCACCAGCGCACCCACCGGCGCGAAGATAAGCGCCGCGTCCAACTCGTCGGGCGGCATCTCGTCCGAGCCTCCGGCCCAGACCGCGCCCAGTCCGCGCGCGAAATCCTGCGCGACGGTGTCGCCGGGGCGGGTCAGGGCATAGACCTTGCGGCCCTGCCAGACGACGAGTTGCGCCAGGATATGCGCCGCCGCGCCAAAACCGTAGAAGCCCAGGCGTTCCGCCTCGCCCGCCATGGCCAGCGAGCGGTAGCCGATCAGCCCGGCGCAAAGCAGCGGCGCCAGCGCCACCGGTTCGCCCGCCTCCGGTAGCGCGAAGACGAAGCGCGCATCGGCCACGCAGGCCTCGGCATAGCCACCGTCGCGCGTGTAGCCGGTGAAGACGGCCCTGTCGCACAGGTTCTCCTGCCCGCCGGTGCAATAGCGGCAGGTGCCACAGGTCGATCCCAGCCAGGGCACGCCCACGCGCTGGCCGGGCTCCAGCCCGGTGACGCCCGCACCGAGCGCCTCCACTTTCCCCACGATCTCGTGTCCGGGCACCAGCGGCAACGCGGGGTCGGGCAAGTCGCCGTCGAGAATATGCAGATCGGTGCGGCAGACCCCGCAAGCCTCGATCCGGATGCGCACTTCGCCCGCGCCGGGCTCGGGCAGTTCGATCTCCCGCGCCTCCAGCCTGCCGCCGGGCCGTTCCAGAACCATCGCGCGCATCGCAGCCCTCCGATTCCCTGCGCGCCGAGTCTAACCCCCTGCCCCGCGCCACGGAATGACTGAGATCAAGCCGGACCCGGTCAAAGGATGCGCCGCGCCCTCAGCCGCTCGTAGAGCAAAGGTGAGAGCCGGTTGAGCCACCAGGCCAGCCGCGCGACCCGACCCACCGGGATCATCGGGCACCGACGTGCCACGCCGTCCAGGATCAGGCACGCCGCGCGCTCCGGCGACATCTCGTCGAAACCGTCGCCGGCCGATCCGGGCCGCGCGGTACCGTCGGCCTGCCGCCCGGCCCCCGCGGTGTTGATCGCCACGAAAGACGGGGCGGCGATCAGGCAGGCGACGCCGTGCGGCGCCTCCTCCGAGCGCAGATCGAGACGTTCGCACCTACTGCTGCGCGAGGATGGAGCCGGTGCTCGTCCCTCCCGGCACCTGAAATCACCCGCCGGCGCCGGGATCAGACGCGAATGGGCGCCCCGGTTTGCCCCGGAACGCCTTAGACCGACCGCGCGGATATGAACGGCGGTCAGCCCGCCAGGTCGAAACGGTCCGCGTTCATCACCTTGGTCCACGCGGCGACGAAATCCTTCACGAATTTATCCGCCGCATCATCCTGTGCATAGACCTCGGCCAGCGCCCGAAGCTGCGAGTTGGAGCCGAAGACCAGATCGACCCGCGTGCCGGTCCACCGGACCTTGCCGCTCTTGCCATCGCGGCCCTCGAATAGATCGCCCTTCTCCGAGGCAGCCTTCCACTCCGTCCCCATGTCGAGCAGGTTGGCGAAGAAATCGTTCGTCAGCTTGCCGGGCCGGTCGGTGAAGACACCGTTGGCGGAACCGTCGTAGTTGCCGCCGAGCACACGCATTCCACCAATGAGCACCGTCATCTCGGGCGCGGTCAGGGTCAGAAGTTGCGCCTTGTCGATCAGCAGATCCTCGGCCGAGACGGTATACTCGCCCTTGGTGTAGTTGCGGAACCCGTCGGCGATCGGTTCCAACACCTCGAAGGATTCCGCATCGGTCTGTTCCTCGGTGGCATCCAAGCGGCCGGGCGCGAACGGCACCTCGACCGTATGTCCGGCATCCTTCGCCGCCTTTTCGACCGCCGCCGCGCCGCCCAGCACGATCAGGTCGGCCAGCGACACCTTCTTGCCCCCTGCGGCGCTTGCATTGAAATCGCTGCGGATGCTTTCAAGCGTCTCGAGCACCTTCGCCAGTTGCGCGGGGCGGTTCACCTCCCAGTCCCTCTGCGGGGCCAGGCCGATGCGCGCGCCATTGGCGCCGCCGCGCTTGTCGGAGCCGCGGAAGGTCGAGGCAGAAGCCCAGGCCGTCTGCACCAGGTCCGAGACCGTGAGACCGGAGTCGAGCAGTTTCGCCTTCAGCGCGGTGATGTCGTCCGCGCCGATCAGCGGGTGGTCGGCAGCCGGAACCGGGTCCTGCCAGATCAGGTCCTCATCGGGCACCTCGGCGCCAAGATAGCGCGATTTCGGCCCCATGTCGCGATGGGTCAGTTTGAACCAGGCGCGCGCGAAGGCATCGGCGAATTCGTCCGGGTTTGCGTGGAAATGCCGCGAGAGCTTCTCGTAATCCGGGTCCATCCGCATCGCCATGTCGGCGGTGGTCATGAAGATCGGCACCTTCTTGGAGGAATCCTCCGCGTCGGGGGCCATGTCTTCGGGCTTGATGTCTTTCGGCGTCCACTGCCAGGCACCGGCGGGCGATTTGGTCAGTTCCCATTCATAGCCGAAGAGCACGTCGAAATAGCCCATGTCCCACTGGGTCGGGTTCGGCGTCCACGCGCCATCCAGACCCGAGGTGATCGCATCGCGGCCCTTGCCTGATTTGTGGCTCGACAGCCAGCCCAGGCCCATCGCCTCCAGCGGCGCGGCTTCGGGCTCGGGACCGACATTGGCGGCATCGCCCGCGCCGTGCATCTTGCCGAACGTGTGCCCGCCCGCGGTCAGCGCGACGGTCTCGTAGTCGTTCATCGCCATGCGCGCGAAGGTCTCGCGGATGTCATGCGCGGATTTGAGCGGATCGGGCTCGCCATCCGGCCCTTCGGGATTGACGTAGATCAGGCCCATCTGCACGGCGGCCAGCGGGTCTTCGAGGTCGCGGTCGCCCGAATACCGGCTTTGCTCGTGGTCGGTCGTGGCCAGCCACTCGTTCTCGGACCCCCAGTAAATATCCTGCTCGGGCTCGAAAATGTCTTCGCGTCCGCCGGCAAAGCCGAAGATCGGGCCGCCCATCGACTCAATGGCGACATTGCCGGCCAGGATGTAGAGGTCCGCCCAGGAAATCCTGTTGCCGTACTTCTGCTTGATCGGCCAGAGGAGCCGGCGCGCCTTGTCGAGATTGCCGTTGTCCGGCCAGGAGTTGAGCGGCGCGAAACGCTGCGAGCCCGACCCGGCACCGCCGCGACCGTCGCCGGTGCGGTAGGTGCCGGCGCTGTGCCAGGCCATGCGGATGAAGAGCCCGCCGTAATGGCCGTAATCCGCCGGCCACCAATCCTGACTGTCGGTCATCAGGGCGTGCAGATCCTTCTTGAGCGCGGCGAGGTCGAGCTTCTTGAACTCTTCGGCATAGTTGAAATCCCCACCCAGCGGATCGCCCGCGGGCGGGTTCTGATGGAGGATCCGCAGGTTGAGTTGATTGGGCCACCAGTCGCTGTTCGACGGCCCCAGACCCGCATTTGTTGGCACCCCGTGCATCACGGGGCATTTGCCGATGTCGTTTCCGTCCATGTCAGTCTCCGATCGTGGCTGGGTTGATTGCGTATGGGTCGGCGGCCGGCGGGGCGATACGCCGGCGGCCGCTGCTCTGCGGCGGCGATGCGGTCCTGCGCATGGCTCCCCCTGGCTGCCGGAAGCCCGCCGCACCGGCGCCGCCCGCATCTGCGGGCGGAGGGCGGCTTGGGCTCCGCTGGTTCCCGACGGGTACGGCCGGTCCACTGTCGCGGGCCGCCCCGGCGGGCGGACGCGGCTTGGCCGATTCCCCGTCTATGTAAGGGGTATAGCAAATTCACTCGATTGTCTTAAGTTGCATTTAATCATCGCGCCGATAACTTTATCTTATTACGCACGGCGGGCGCCCTGCACCGCCGTCACGCCGCAGTCAGCCGCTCCGGATCTATGCCGCGTTTCTCGGCACTCTCGCGCACCGCGTTCTGAAGCGTCTTGCTGCGTCGGAGCAACCGCCGGAAACGCGCCTCGTCGAGAACCAGAAGCGTGGAGGGTGCGATCGCCCGAACCTCCGCGCGCCGCGGCCTCTGCATGAGGATGGCCATCTGTCCGAACATCTCCCCCCGGCCCAGCCGCCAGGTCTGTCCCGCCGCTTCCAACTCCACCGCGCCCGAGGCAATGAAAAACACGCTACGCGCTGCGGCGTCCTTGCGCATCACCAGGTCGCCCGCATTGACATAACGGGGCCGAAGCGCACGGACCAACCGCCTGAGCGCCGCGTCGTCGAGATCGGCAAAGAGCCGGAACTGCCTTACCAGCTTGGCGCGGTGCACGCCCAAGTCGAGCTTGGGGCGCTCCTCCGCCCGTGCGCGGCGCAGCGCGATTTCCTCCATCAGCGAGGTATAGAGTTCCGGCCCGATCAGGCCGTCCTCGCGCATGGTCTCGTATTCGCGCTCCTCCAGACGCAGGGCGGTGCGGCGAATGAAGCGGCGTTCCAGCTCCTCCGCGTAGCCCGGATATTGCAGCCGCAGCGCCTCCAGCGCAGTGGTCACTGCCTCCAGCCTGCGTGCCAGCAGATCGTGCAGCAGTTCGGCCACGCGCCGCCCGTGGATGCGGCGGATGCGCGCGTCGATGAAACTGTCCAGATCGCGCAGGATCAGCCGTTGCGAGAGCAGTATCTCGAACCTGTCGGCGGTCATCCGCGCCAGGATGCGCGACAGCCGCAGCCGGTTGTGCATGAAAACCGCGGCGCGAAAGGCCCGCCCGTAATCCACGCTGACATGCGCGGCGCGCTGATAGCCGGTGCGCCCGCCCGAGCGCGCGGCCTCGATCAGCCGGTCGGCGTTGGAAAGCGCCTGATCGGCAAGCCGCGAGGAGATCGTGCGTTCCCGCAGCCGCGCCAGGATCGAGTCGCGCTCCGCCCCGGCCAGCGCGATGAGGCCCAGCGTGATCCTGTCCCGGTCGAGGATCTCGGCGCTCTCCTCGGCGGTCTTGACGGCCGCGTCCAGCCCCGCCGCGAAACGTTTCGCCTCGGAGCGGACGATATCGTGGCCAAGCTCGTAATTCCCCGTGGTCTTCGCGACGACCTCGCGCACGGTCTGAAGCGCCACCGCGATCACCTGGTTGCTGAGCGCCTGGTCGAGCGGCGAAAGCCGGTCCAGCCCCAGCTTGCCGATCACCCAGCGCAGCGTCGTGCCCTGCACGACCAGCGTGAAGAGCGTGAAGCCGGTCGCCAGGATGCCGACCACCCGCTTGACCTCCAGCGGCACACGGAAGCTTTCGGTCACGGCCAGCGCCAGCGCCAGCGTGACGGCCCCGCGCAGCCCGCCCCACAGGATTGCGGTGCGGTAGGGACGATCCACATGCGGCGAGAGACGCAGCGCCGAGAGCACCGGAAGCAACCCGAAGAGGATGACCGCGCGGGCCGCGATGGCCGCCGCCACAACCACCGCGATCAGCAGGAAATCGCCCAGGCGCACGCCCTCCAGAAGCCGCGGGATCAGCAGCGCGGCCAGGATGAAGATCAGCGCCCCCGCCCAATGCGCCAGCAAGTCCCAGACTTCCCGCAGGTTGACCCAGAACGCAGGCGCCAGCCGGCCCGGCCCCAGGAAGTTGAGCGTGAGCCCGGCACTGACCACGGCGATCACGCCGGAGGCGCCGATGCTCTGCTCCGCGCCGATATAGGCCAGGTAGGGTAATGCCACCGACACCGATATCTGCGCGCGCTCGTAACGCGGCATGAGCGCCATCATCCAGACCGCGATGCGCGCCGCCAGCCAGCCGGTCGCCACCCCGCCCGCAATCAGCATGGGAAAGCGCGAGAAGGCCCCCTGAAGCGTGGGGTCCGGCACACCCAGCATGACGAAACCCATGAAGAGGCCGAACAGCGCGATGGCGGCGGCGTCGTTGAGCAGGCTCTCGCCCTCGATGATGCGCACCAGACGGCGCGGCGCGGCGATCCAGCGGAAGATGCTGACCACCGCCGACGGGTCGGTGGTCGACACGATCGCGCCGATCAGAAGGCAGGCCGCAAGCGGCAGCGCGCTGGCCCAGGCGAGCGCATAGCCCACGGTCAGCGTGGCCACCACCACCGCCACGACCGCGAGCACCAGGATCGGCACCCAGTCGTCGATCATGCGCCGCAGATTCATGCCAAGCGTGGCCTGGAAAAGCAGCGTCGGCAGAAAGACATAGAGAAAGACGTTCGAGCGGATGGGCAGCGCCAGGATCGCCTCGGCCACCGGGTTCAGCGCGTCGGTCAATTCGGTTTGCAGGAAGAAGATCGCGCCGGCGCCGATCAGGATGCCCAGCAGTGCCAGGATCGCGCTGTAGGGCAGCCGCAGGCGGGTGGCCAGCGGCTCGGCCAGCGCGATGACCAGGAAGAGCGAGGTGATGATCGTGGTGACGATGACAATTTCCATGATCAAGCCATAGCGCGAAAACCGCGGTCCAGAAATACGCCTCGGCGCATCGGCCACCCGGTGCGGGCGTCCTGCCGCCGGCGGCAGGGCACAGGAATTGATCGGATACTCATCACGATGACGCCAGATATCTCCCGCCATTGTTGCTGTCCGCGAAGGGATGTCTACCTTCAGGCGGCTTTGCCCCTGGATGCGCAACGACGGGGGAGCGACGGCAAGCGGATCCCCGCGGCTGCCGGGGCCGCCTTGCCCTCGGCGCAGTGCTTGCGGGCGCATCGGGGTCGGATGACGGCACATGCGCGGGGCGAAAGTTTCGACCGCATGGCGCATCCGACACAATACGAACGCAATCCGCCAGAATGCCACCATTATTTGGTCAGATTCCCCGGCAAATATCGGAACTGACCGCCGCTGCCGCGATCATTGTTTCTCGCCGTGCCGCAAGCCGCCAATGGGGATTGATGAGCTCTGCACTCAACATAAACGTCGCCGTGCCCCAGGAGGGTTTTGCGGACGAACTCAAGCCGGGCACAACCCTGTTGAACGGCCAATACACGATTGAGAGCTTCCTGAAAGTCGGCGGGTTCGGCATGACCTATCTGGCCCGCGACAGCCTGGACCGGATCGTGGTCGTCAAGGAATGCTTTCCGGGTTCGCTGTGCAGCCGGGAGAAGGACAACGTCCGCCCGCGCTCCCGCGCACATCAGGAGGATTTCCGCTCGGTCGTGCGCCTCTTCGTGCAGGAAGCCCGCCGCCTGGCCAGCGTGCGTCATCCCAACATCGTCGGCGTGCACCAGGTCTTCGAGGATAACGAGACCGCCTATATGGCGCTCGACTTCATCGAGGGCGACGACCTGCTCGACATCATCGGGGATGACGGGTTCGCCCTGCCCCCAAGCCAGATCAGCGCTATGCTGGCGAAGCTCCTGGACGCCATCGGCCACGTCCATGAACACGCGCTGCTGCACCGCGACATCTCCCCCGACAATATCCTGCTGGACCGGTCGGGCGAACCCGTCCTGATAGATTTCGGCGCAGCGCGCGAGCAGGCTTCCAAGAAAAGCCGCGTGCTTTCGGCGCTGCATGTGGTCAAGGACGGCTACTCGCCGCATGAATTCTACATATCCGACGGACCGCAAGCCCCTTGCAGCGACCTCTATTCGCTGGGTGCCACCTTCTGTCACCTGATAACCGGCGAGGCCCCGCCCAACAGCCAGATGCGCCTTGCCGCCGTGGCCGAAAAGAAGGACGATCCCTATGTTCCGCTGGCTGGAAGGCTGACCGGATACGACCCCGCCTTCCTTGCGGCGGTCGACAAGGCGATGAACCTGTTTCCCAGCGAACGCCCGCAATCGGCGAAGGAATGGCTCGACCTCATCGCCGGCGATACGGCGCAGGCGGCGCCCTGTGCGCGGGCGCGCAACAGCGACATAACCGTGGTGCGGACCATCTCCCGCCTTGTCGCGGAGACCAACGAGGCTGTTCTGGCAGCGTGCCAGCAGGAAGAGGAACGCAAGAAGGCGATGGAGACGGCGCCGCCCGAGGAGGAGGTCAAAAAGCCCTATTTCTCCTGGCAACTGGAGGAAGACTGGCTTCTCGGCCAGGAAGAAGAAGACGAGGCCTGCGAACTCGCGGGGAACAACGCGGAAGACGACCCGGACGCATCAGAGTCGCTCACCGGCATGGACGGGACCGAGGCGGCCGCGGCGGCAGGTACCACTCCGCCGCCGGCCGACGTCCCCGCACAGGCAGCACGCGACCTTGCGGGCGCGCCCGACGGGACGCCCGATCCGGACGCGGAACCAAAAGCCCCGAAACCGCCGCCCCGCAGCCTCCTGGGCCGCTTCGGCAGAAATCTGAGAGCAGTGCTCCGGGCCTGAGGCAGGCGGAGCGACGAGAAAAGGAAAAGACGCCATGAAATTCTTCAGACGCAATTCGAAAGATGAGGCCGTCCACGCGGATCCGGATGAGCCGACTTCCCGGAAGGATGCGATGAACGCGGCCGAGGACTGGGCCGACGACGACATCGCCGCCTCGATCCTTGAGCGGCTTCGCGAAAGCACGCAGCTGGAAGGCGCGGCTCGGGAGGACGCGCCCAACGACGTCGAAATGGCCGCGGAACCGGCGCCCGACGCGGCCGAACCAGAAGGCGAGCCCGCCATCGCCGAGGCTGACGACCTAGAAGACGAGTCGCTTGATCTTCACGCGCTGGGTCACGAGCGCGGCGCCGCTACCCCCCAAGCCGATCAGGACAGTTCCGACGGCTTCGACAAGCGGATCAACCTCCTGCGCCGGCAACTGGCCGAGGCCAAAGGCGGCGACGCGGAGCAGTCTCTCCCCCGGCAGGAGTACGGCCGCCCCGAACCGGTCGCCGCGGCCCTTACCGAAGCGGAGCCCGAAGCCCCGATGGCGACACCGCAACGCCGCCTTCGCGCCAATACGGAGGTGATCACCGGGCGGTTCGGTGCGGAACCCGAAGATGGCGCCACCGCCGCCCAGATCGTCGAAGTGCCGGCCGCGTCCGCCACACAAAGCGGGCGTCGCGCGGGGCGCGTGAAGACCCGGCTTCTGGGGTTCGAGCACAGCAACCGGACCGAAACCGATCCGTTCGCGGCAGCCATCGAGGGCACCGCGAAGGAGGAACAACTCTACCCGGTGGGCTGGATCGTGGTCATCGCGGGCCCCGGCCGGGGGGCATCCTTCACGCTTTTCAACGGTGTCTCGCAGATCGGCCGCGGCGACGACCAGGCCGTAAGGCTGGATTTCGGAGATTCCAGCATCTCGCGCAGCAATCATGCTGTGGTCGCCTATGACGCGGAACAGCGCAAACACTTCCTAGGCCACAGCGGCAAGGCCAATATCGTGCGGCTCAACGACATGCCGGTGCTCAGCACCGAACCGCTGGCCGATGGTGACCTGATCCGGATCGGCGAGACGACGCTGCGCTTCGTGGCCTTCTGCGGCGAGGCGTTCGACTGGAACACCACGGCTTCCGAAGACGAGGACCATGTTGCGAACCTGTGACAGCGGGTTTGACGCGGCGGCGGCGATCAGCCAGGGCCGTCGCGACCACCAGGAAGACGCGCTGATCACCGATTTCCCGATCGGCAGCGACATGGGGTTCGTGGTGCTGTCCGACGGCATGGGCGGCCACGCCGCGGGCGACGTGGCCAGCAAGATCGCCGTGACAGAAGTGTTCAGCGAGTTGAAACTGCGCAGCGGCAATGTCGCCGCTTTCGAGGACGGCGCCCCGCAGATCCTGTGCGAGGTCGCGCACGCGGCGAATGCCTGCATCCGGGCCCATTCCCAGGGCCAGGCAGAGACACGCGGCATGGGTGCGACCCTTCTGGCGCTGGCATTCGTGAAGGACCGGCTCTTCTGGATATCGGTGGGCGACTCGCCGCTCTACCTCTTCCGGGACGGCGCGTTGCGACAGATCAACGAGGATCATTCCGCAGGGCCGCAGATCGACATGCTGGCGCGGGCTGGCCGGATGACCGAAGAGGAGGCCCGCGCGCATCCCGACCGGAACTGCCTGACCTCCGTGCTCTGCGGCGGGGACATCCCGCGGATCGACTGCCCGGCGGAGCCACTGGCGCTGCTCGAGGACGACCTTCTCATCGCCGCCAGCGACGGGTTGCAATTCCTGCCCCACGACGTGATCGGGGAGATACTCAAGGTCCACCGCTACAAGACGAGCCGGGAGATTGCCCATGCCCTGCTCGACGCGCTGCGCCAGCAGGATTACGACGATCAGGACAATGTCGCGCTGTCGGTCGTGCGCGCGGCGCCGCCGCGCTTTGCCGAACATACCCTGCCCGATACCGCCGAAGCCAGATTCATCCCCGAACACCGCGACGCGGGAACTGCGGCGGCACGGCGCCCGTCGCTGATGCGCGGGCTTTTCTCCTTGCGCGGACTGGCGTTTTCTAGGAATGAGGGCTGATGAATAGCGACAGTGCCGCAAAGTCCATTTTGTCGGAACTGGCCCCGTTGCTGGCGGCCGGCACCCTGCCGCGCGCCGCTCAGCGATTTGGCGAGAGCCTGGCGCAGCGGCTGGCCTCGCCAGTGCGGGTCGCGGTGGCCGGACTGCCGGGCAGCGGCAAGTCCCAGCTCCTCAACATGCTCGCCGGGCGCAGCGTGATCGCCGACGGCGCCGGCCTGCCCAGCCTGCGCCTGAGGCACGGATCGTCGCACAGGACGCTCCTCAGTGACCGGGACGGCAACGAGACGGCGCTGGACGGCATCGCGCTGGACGCGCCCGAGGCGTCCCAGGCCGCCGGGATCGTCGTCGAGGCGCCGTTGCCGGTGCTCGAACGCATGAGCCTTCTGGAAGTGGTTTCCGGCGCCTCCGGGGAGAGCCAGCGCCGCGCCCTCGAATACGGGGCCGCGCGGGCCGATATCATGATCTGGTGCACGCAGGAGTTTTCGCTCGCAGAACGCGAACTCTGGGCACAGGTTCCGGACCGGCTGAAGGATCACGGTTTCCTCGCCCTGACCAAGGCGGACCTGCTGCACAAGCGCCGACAGCTTGCGCAGCAACTCGCCGATCTGGAAGACGTGATCGACGTCGAGTTCTTCATGATCCAGCCCGTTGCCACGCTCCAGGCGCTGGCGGCGCTGGAACGCGAGGGATCGGTGGACGACGCCGCACTTTACGCCAGCGGCGGCAGGGCGTTGATCGACGGGGTCCTCAAGCATGTCGAACAGGGCCGCCGCGCCGATATCGACAATGCGGCTCTGCTGCTGCGCCGCTATGGTGGGCAAACATCGAAACAGCTGGGCTCGGCGCCGAACCCCGCCGCGGATACACCCGTGACAGCCCCCGAGCCCGCTCCGGCCGCGCCGCCGCGCGCTCCCGCCGCCGACCGGGCACCGCCGGAGACTGCCGAGGCCGCCGCCCCCCCGCCGGCACCGCCTGTTGCCGAGCCTTCGGCCGGCGAAGCGGCATCACCCGCCCCGCACGCGGCCGCGGCAGCGCTTCTGCGGGCGCGCGCTGAGACCCTGTCACGGGAACTGGAGGCATCGGAGGACGATGCCTTCGGCGCGGTTCTGGGCCAATGCACCGAGACCATGGACGAAATTGCCGATCTCTTCATGGAGCACGAGCCCGAGGACGCCGAACCCTCACCGCTGCATGAGGACGTGATGGAAGCGTCGGAACTCATGCTCCTGCTGCGCCTCGAAGAGGGGGGCGAGCAAGCCGAGGACGCGATTACGCTGCTGCTTCAACTCAGGCGCGATATCGAAACCGGGCTCACGGCCTGAAATCCACAAAACCCGTCACTTCTCGCCGGAAAAACGCCTCAGAATTGCCAACTTACATGCGGTTAATGGGCGGGAACGAGTCTGCGCTCACGCAGCGCGGCGACTATTCCGCGAAATTCCGGGAAATGGTTTCCGGCGCGTCGCAAATAAGTGTTCTTGGAAGGTGTTGGCAGGTACCAGATGAATGATGAGAGTGGGGCTCCCGAAATGCGCAGCGTGATCGCTGAGGCGAAGAACGCGCATCTGCTCAAGTCCGGCTTCGGCAAGCTCGCGGGGTTCCTGGAGAAATCGCGCGAACTCGACGCCGTGCTGGGCGAGCTTGCGGAGATTGGCGACGAGACCACCCGCGGCAGCGCAGAGCGCCTCAGACAGCAGCTTTCAGCCTTCGAGCCCAGCATCACGATGATCGGCCAGGTCAAGTCCGGCAAGACCTCGCTGGTCAACGCGATGATCGGCCGGCCCGGCCTGCTGCCCGCCGATGTGAACCCCTGGACCTCGGTGGTGACGTCCCTCCACCTCGACCCCGAAGCGCCACGCGCCGCAAACGGTGCCACCTTCCGCTTCTTCGACGACGAGGAATGGTCGCGGCTGGTGGAGAAAGGCGGACGGCTGGGCGAACTGGCAAGCCGGGCGGGCGCAGACGAGGAACTGGAAAAAGTCCACCGGCAGATCGAGGCAATGCGTGAGAAGACCCGTAACCGGCTGGGGCGCCGCTTCGAGATGCTGCTGGGCCAGGAACACGAATACAGCAGTTTCGACGAGGACCTGATCGAGCGCTATGTCTGCCTCGGCGACGATTTCGACGCCGAGGAGGATGACGATCCGGCCTCGGCCCATCAGGGCCGTTTCGCGGATATCACCAAATCCGCCGATCTCCATCTGCGGCGCGCCGAACTGCCGCTAAAGCTCTGTGTCCGCGACACGCCGGGGGTCAACGATACCTTCATGATGCGCGAGCAGATCACCATCCGTTCGATCCGCGAGAGCCGCATCTGCGTGGTCGTGCTGTCGGCGCATCAGGCGCTCTCGTCGGTGGACATGGCGCTGATCCGCCTGATCTCCAGCATCAAGTCGCGGGAGGTCGTGATCTTCGTCAACCGGATCGACGAACTCGCCGACCCGGCCAAGCAGATCCCGGAAATCCGCGACGCCATCCGGCAGACCCTCAAGAAACACGAAGGCCCGGCGGATGCGCAGATCATATTCGGCAGTGCCTACTGGGCGCTCAACGCGCTCTCCGGATCGCTGGGCGCCCTGACGCGGGAAAGCGCCGAGGCCCTGCTGAACTGGGCCGAAAGCGTGCTGCGCAACGGCGAGCTGAACGGCTCGCCGCTGGAAACCGTCTGGCACATTTCCGGCCTGCCGGCCCTCTTCAGCGCGCTGTCCGAGCGGATTTCCGAAAGCGTGGGCCAGGAGATGATCGACCGTGTCGCGCGCAGCGCCGGCAACCTGACGAAGGGCGTCCAGGCGGCCAGCGAGTTCGTGGCTGCGGGCGACGGCAACGCCCCGCGCATCTTGCATTTGGACAAGGCGGCGCTGAACGCCGAACTCGACCGGATCGAGGCCCGGAGCCTCGATCGGCTCGCACAAGAATTCGACACCATGGTCGCGGGCTACCACAACCGCCTGGACCGGGCCCATGCGAATTTCCTGGAACGCGCCACGGCCTCGCTCATCGGCCATCTGGAAAAGCATGGCGAGGAAAAGATCTGGAGCTACGAGCCGACGGGCCTGCGGCTGCTACTGCGCTCGGCCTATCAGGTGTTCGGCACCAAGCTGCAGCGCTGCACGAAGACCGTGTTCGGCGATGCCGCGTCGGACGTCGCCGATCTCTACCGGCGGGCCTTCGAGATCGAGGACGAATTCAAGATCGCCCCCCCCGGCACGCCGCGCATCCCGCCGCCGGTGTCGATCGACCAGACCATTGCGTTGGATATCCGCGGCAACTGGTGGCGTAGCTGGTGGCAGCGCCGGCGCGGCTATCAAGCCTATGCAGAAGCGTTCTACAAGATGATCAAGGCCGAAACCGACCCGATGCTCGTGGACCTCAAATCGGCCCATATCGAAGCGGTCCGCAACGACCTTACGGCGGCGCTGAAGGATTTCCTGTCCGAACAGCGCAGCATGCTGACGAGCCTGGGCGAGCCCGGTGAAGGCGGCCGCGCAAGCCTGGAGGAAATTTTCGGCGGCCGGGCGACCAAGGAACGTCTCGACGCCATCCGGGGCACCATGGATTCCCTGACCTGCAACGCCGCGTGACCATCAGTAAGAGGGTGTTTTCAAGATGAATATTGCTGACATACCGACCCCCGGAACCGGCGTGAAACAGCGCAAGCCCCGGATCGCCTTCATGGGAGAGTTCAGCGCCGGGAAAAGCACGCTGACCAACATGCTGATCGGCGCCGATCCCCTGCCCGTCAAGGTCACGGCGACGCAATTGCCGCCCGTCTGGGTCTCCTACGGGGACCAGAGCGCGTTCCGCGAGGACAATGCCGGCAATGTCGGGCCCTTCGATCTCAACAATATCGACAGCATCTCGCCCGACGAGACGCGGGTGATCCGGATCTTCCAGAAATGCGACATACTGGAGCTTTGCGATCTGATCGACATGCCGGGGATATCCGACCCCAACATGTCCCCCGAATTGTGGCAGAACGTGATCGAGCACGCCGATCTGGTGATCTGGTGCACCCATGCCACGCAGGCCTGGCGTCAGAGTGAGGCGGCGGTCTGGGACACGCTGGACCCCAAGCTCTACAGCCGCAGCCTGCTTCTGCTGACCCGCTACGACAAGCTGCTCAACGACAAGGACCGCAAGCGCGTCCTGCGCCGTGTCCGGCACGAGACCGATGGGCTCTTCGGCGGGTATTTCCCGATCTCGCTCACCCAGGCGATCGCCGCCAAGGACGACCGCGAGGAATGGGAACGCAGCGGGGCCGAAGCCTTCATGGAGCGGCTCGTGGAGCTGCTCCACGAGGTGGCGGCCGAACTGGAAAGCGGCGAGGACGGCTCCGCGGTGCGTCCCGCGCGGGAAATGAAACTCGACCGGATCGAACCGGAAACCGGCCCGGACGAAACCGATGCCGATATCGATGCCGAAGCCGAACCGGCCCGCCCGCGTGTCATGCCGCGCCGGGTCCGTCCGGTGGCCACCGGACAGAACCGCACCCGGCGGCCCGACCCCGAGGACGCGGCCACGTCCCCGCCCGACGGCGAGCCCTCCGAGGTCGCGCAATGGGCGGGTGTCAGGCCAATACGGCAACGCAACGGCACCTCCTGACCCGCATCACCTGAAGCTATCCGTTTCCCGCCCGTCCGGTCTTCCCACCGCTGCGTACTGCTGATATGGCTCAGCCATGGGATGGAAGCACGGCATCGCCTTTCGGTCTTTCGGGCCGGGTGGCCGGCATTTCCGTTCATCGGCCGGGGAGCGCAATGAAGATTGTCGACCATCTCGAAGAACTGCGGCGTAACTTTCCCGAATGCTCGACCGTGGCCTTCGGGGACATCTCGGCCGGTCTCGTGCTCTCGGTCAGCTCCGCGCAGCGGCTGCCGCAGGAACGCCTGGACGCGCTCTGCCTGACCGGCAAGGAACTGCTCGACGGGCGCACCGCCAGATCGGTTGGCACCGCGCTTCCGCCCGGCGCGGAACCGCTGCAACACGCCCTGCGGATGGAAGGTGGGGGGTTGGAGATATTCCTTCGCTCGCCCGCGGTCGCGACGGATGCGCTCTGCATCGTGGCGACACCGGAGGTTGATATCGACGCGCTGATCTCGCGGGGGCGCGCGGAATTGCAAGCGATCGGCGAGGTCTAGGCGGCGCGGGCGCGGCACCGCTGAATTCGAGACGCAAGGTGGGACAACGGTTTTGAGAGACGTCAGGAAACTCAAGGACAAGCTGGACCGGCTCGCTGCGGCGGAGACGCCGGCGGCGGCGTCCGGACGGCGGGATCTGGCGGGCGAAGGACCGCAGGAGCTTCTGGCCGCGATCCTGCGCGAGATCGACGACACGTTGCTGGGCCGTGAGCTGGATTTCCACAACGACCGCGGCGAGATGCTGGGCCTCGATGTCTCCGGGCGCCGGCTGCTGCGGGTGCGCGCCGTCGCGCCCGAGACGCTGCAGGAGACCTTTTCCGAACATCTCGATCAGCCGATCTCGGAGCTGCGGGACCCCGCGGCCGTCGCGCTGCGCGAACTGTTGCAGGTGTTTCTTGACGGGGTGCGGACGGTCACCGTCGAGCCACGCAAGCTCTCCCGGCGGCCGCGGGAGTCGCAATTGGGCTGCTCAGCCGACGCCCTCGCCACGGCCTGGGACGCATCTCTGATCGGCGAGGATCCCGCGCCAGCCCTCCCCGACGGCCCGGTCGGGACGTTTCTGGCGTCAGCCGGGGATCTGGCCCTGGCCTGGATCGCCCTGAGCGGGGAGGAGATCGCCGGCCGGGGCGGGGACGGCAACCATGCCGAACGCCTGGCCGCGCTGGCCGAGGGCGGCTTTGCCCTGCCCGGCAAACCCCGCGGCGACGGCTGCATACTGCTGTCGGGCAACGACGAGACCGGCGCATCGCTGCTCTATGGCGCGGCCGGCGAGGCGCGCGTGGCGTTGATTTTCCCATCCGAAAACCTGGCGCGGATCACCGCGCTCTGGCAGGCGGCGAATTCCTGACGCCACCTCCCTCCGCGATACCTGACCTTGGGCGGGCGCTCTCCTGTTACGCTCGCGCGGGATCAAGGGCGACACCCGTCGCGCGATCGCCAGACCGCCCGACGGGCGGGCCACTGCACGGCGCATCTCCAACCTATCCAACGTCCGCAAGGGCCGTCGCGGGCGCTTCGGTCCAGTTTCTCGGGACGGACCTCCCGCCGGCCGCCCGCGGCGGCCACCTCAGGCGGTCGTCGCGGCCGCCTCGCGCAGTTCCTCGTAATGGTCTGGCTCGGACACGAACCGCGCGGTCCCGCGTGTGGCGCTTGCGAGGCTGCGGAAAAGCTCCTCCTCCACGGACATGGGCATGAGCGCGCGGAAGACATCCCATCCGGCGGCAGAGGGATGCGCCTCGAACCCCAGGACCTGGCCCTTTATCCCGCTCATCAGCGGTACGAGGCCACCGGCATAGACCGATGGCACGTCGATGCTCACCTGCATGATCGGTTGCAGGATCACGGTACCGGCCTCCTTCAGGGCCTCCTTCGTGGCGTTCTTCGCGGCCGTCCGAAACGCGAAATCGGAACTGTCCACCGAATGGGCCTTGCCGTCCTTGAGGGTCGCCGCGACATCCACGACCGGATGGCCGGCAGGGCCTTCGGCCAGCGCATCGCGCACTCCGGCCTCCACCGCGGGGATGTAGTTGCGCGGCACGGCCCCGCCCTTGACCGTATCGGAGAAGGCGAACCCGCTTCCCAGCGGCTGGCGGCCGAGGGCCAGCACGACGTCGGCGAACTGCCCGGCGCCGCCGGACTGCTTGCGGTGCCGGTGGCGTAGTTCGACATTGCGCCGGATCGTCTCGCACAACGCGGTCGGCACCTCCTCGCACTCGACCTTGATTCCGAATGTCCCGGCCAGCTTGTCCACGACCCGGCGCAGATGCCGCGGCCCCTGCACGCCGATCACCAGATGCCCGCTGCGCTCGTCCTGCGTCACCGCAAGGCCGGTGTCGATCTCGCCCAGCCGCGTGAGCGCCGCAGAGAGCTTGTTCTCGTCGCGCTCGTGCAGCGGCCGCAGGATGCGCCGGAGCGCGGGCGGCGACGGCTGCGCCCAGTCGGGCAGCGCCACCGTGCCCTCGGAGGTCAGGAAGAACCCCAGCGCGATGTGGTCGCTCTTGATCGTCAGCCCCAACTCGCCCTCCCCGAGCGCCGAAACCGGCGTTTTGGCGTCGAGATCGTTGAGGCTGCCAAGCGTGTCGCCGCCCAGCCGCGCGCCGGGTTCGACCCCGCCCTGCAACGCGCGCACCAAAACCGTCTTGCCCAGATGCTTCATGCTGTCGGCCAGGCAGGCCACCGCCGCGACCTCTTCGCCAAGCCCCAGCCGCCCACGCAGGGCAGCGACCCCAGGCACCTCGTGGCGCAGGGACTTCATCAGCCGCTGGATGCCGTTGCCCATCGTGGCGGAACCGACGAAGGCGGGCACCAGGTCGTGATGCTGAAGCACGCGGGTCGCGACGGAATAGAGATCGTCGGTCATCGGCCGCTGGTCCTCGACGATCTGCTCGAGCAACCCGTCATCGAAATCCGCAAGCGACTCCAGAAGCTCGTAACGCGCCTCCTCCTCGCGGGCACGCATTTCCTCGGGAAGCTCGACCAAGGCGGACCGTTCGCCCTCGCGATACTCCCAGGCGCGTTCCGAGATCAGGTCGATGGCCCCGGATATCTGGCCCTCCGACCGGATCGGCACCTGGCGCAGGATGATCCCGTGGGCGCAATAGACCTGCAACGCCGCCACGATATCGCTGATCCGGTCGGCCGCCGTGTCCGTGCCGTTGATGAAGATGAAGCTCGGAACGCCAGAGGCTTCGAGGAGCCGCAGATAGGGTGCGCAGAGTACAGCCGCCTCGGCCTCGGCGGGGGCGCAGAGCACCGCGGCATCGCTGGCGGCCAGCGCCGGGCCGATCTGTGCGACGTTGTCGAGTCCGCCGGGAATGTCGAAGGCGGCCCAGCGTTCCTGCATGTAGTCGAAGCCCGTCACGCTGGCCTCGCCCATCATCCCCAGCCGGCGTACCGGTACGCCGTCGAGCCCCGCCAGCGCGCCGACAAGGCTGGAATTTCCCGAATGGGGCGGTCCGATCACGGTGAATGCTCTCATGGTCTTCTCCTCCCGCCACATCAGGCGCAATGACTTGCCCACTGCGCGATGGGGGAAGGCGCAATTCAGAGGCGTGCGCCCCGACCTGAGAAACCGAACCTACCTGCCCTTTTTCGCAGGCCGCGCCGAGCGGCCCGGAAAGGACATGCGTTTTCCCTCACATTCGGACATTCCCGTGCCGCCGGTCAAGAGGGCGCGGCGTCGCGAAGCCGACGGGCCGCGCCGGAAAGCCCCCTGCCCAGGTTTCGGCAAGGCCCGTTGCTGCGCCTATCGCTCCGAGACGCCGCCGGACGCGGTTCTGGAGGGTGGGGTTTCGTCCGCGGCCACTTCGGCATCGCCGGGGCGCGCGTCC
Source organism: Maritimibacter sp. 55A14 (assembly GCF_003122205.1). Lineage (GTDB taxonomy): Bacteria > Pseudomonadota > Alphaproteobacteria > Rhodobacterales > Rhodobacteraceae > QEYE01. The sequence continues at coordinate 20,238 of NZ_QEYE01000014.1, read as the reverse complement.
TCGATGGAAACGACGCGCGTGGTGCGGGACATGTTTTCCTCGACAAGATCGACCGGCTTTCTGCGCACCGCATGGGTGGCGGGCTTGTTGTGGTTGAGCTTGATCACCGCGAAGGACACGTTGTCCTGTTCGGGGTCCGCCAGGTCGTTGATCGCGGCGAGAAGATGCTCGGCAATCTCCGCGCTCTTGCGGCGCCGGTACTTGTAAAGGATTTTTTCGATCTTCGGCTCGTCGAGATATTGCAGACCATCGCTCGTCACAACGACGATGTCGCCCACTTCGAGCGTGAAGGGTGTCTTGGGGCAGTCGGACCGTGCAACCCTGTCGCCGATGATCACCGATGTCAGGCAGTTGCGGTCGGGGTGGTCACGGCCGGCCTCCGCGTCGATCATTCCCGCCCGGACCATCGCATCGATCTGCGGCGCCATCGAGTGATCCTCGTTCAGCTGACGCATCTTTCCGCCACGCATGAGATAGAGCGGCGAGTCCCCGATCGACATCCAGTACATGCGGTTCTCGACCATGACGAGGGAGACAAGGGTCGCGCCCATGCCACGCACCCGCGGGTTCTGCATCACATAGTTCCGGACACAGGCATTCGCATTCGCCGCAGCCGAGGTGAGGTAGGCCGGAATCTCCGGCTCGCGCTCTCCGAAACTCGCGCTTTCGAATTTCAGCTCGCTGAAGACTTCGGTGACCACGATCTTGGAGGCCACGTCGCCCGCGGCATGGCCTCCCATTCCGTCCGCGAGAACCGCGACGCCGATATCCGTCCCAGTCGGGAAGTCGATGACAATCGTGTCTTCCTGGTAATCGCGCCCCCCCTGGCAAATCGCAGAGGCCACGTCGAACCTCGGTTCAGGCGATTTCCACATTATCCGCTCCCTTTTCTTCTTACTTCACGCCCGAAACACGTCCAGGCCACGCCGTCCCGCGGGGGACCGAACCCTTCCGTCAAGCGGGACGTGATCGTCAACGTATTGTTGCGCGTCTTCCGTGTCCGGCTCGTCATTCGGGTTCAGGGTGTCGCCTTGTCCGCCTTGGCCAGGGATGAACGCACAGGTCCGGATCCGGACAATCGCGCAAGGCTTGACGCGTGGGCGTACCGTAACGCCTCGGCAAACAACCAGTCCCCTCCTTTGGCTCCGCTCTTATTCTTGTCAGCGAATAGGATATACATACCCATCGTCATTCCACCTTATTGACACCATTTCAATTTGTTCAAAAAATGACACCACTTTGTCTCTTCCCACGCCGGAACAAAATACCAGAAGCAATTTTTCGCCCTGCCTTCCGGAACAAGATTTCGGCTGGATTCGGAATGAGGAAACGCCCCCCGGCTTGCGGAGGGCGCTGTCGTACCGGCGAATTCGCCCTATTGGGCGATCTTGTTGAAATCCGCGAGACTGTCGGCGATGATCGCGTACCATTCGCCGCTTTCGCGCATTTCATTGAGCCCCTTGTTCAGGAACGACAGATAGATCTTGCCGCGCGGGTTGGTCTTGTGCGCGACGAAATGGATCGTCTGCAGCTTTGACAGGCTCGGGTTCGGCTGAACCACGCCAGCGGCCCCTTCGACGTCCCCCATCACGGCATCGCCGCCTTCGAGGTCGAGCAGCGCCATATCGGCATCGCCCGAAACCAGCGCCCCGATGCACTCCTTGACGCCCGACGGCTGAAGAAGCGTTATCACCGGCTCGACCAGACCTTCGCTCGACAGTTCCGCGAGTGACCAGCCCTCGGGCCGGCAGACGACCGCGCCGGCATAGTCCGCATAGGACGTCACATTCGCGTATTCGCTGTCCGGCATCGTCCAGTAGGCCGAGACGGATTCGTAGATCGGCAGCGAATAGTCGAGCTGGGTGCAGCGGTACCGCGTGTTGTCGTCCATTGCATCGAGGTTGGAGCAATCCGACGGACGGTACCAGGCGATCGAGATATCGAAAAGGCCCATCGGCAGCAAAGTATCGAAATGGGCCTGCCAGTCGTTCACGAAATTCAGATTGTATTCGCGGTCGTTGCCGCCACGGTTGAGCGCCGTCGTCGCCAGCCGCACCAGCATACCGCCGCCTTTCAGATCCTCGCCGGTATAGGGCTCCCAGCCGTTGCCGCTGACCATCTTGATCGGCGGGGAATACACGTCCGACGTGGTCCGTGCCGCCTGCTTCTCCTCCTGCTTCTCGATGATCTCGGTCAGATCCTGATCGGCCGACAGGCGGCCGTCTTCACAGGGGATCTGAAGGAGCGTCCCCGGCGCCAGTTGGTTCGGATTGGAAATCGTGTTCCGGTTCGCGTTGAAGATCATCTGGTAGTCGAACGATCCATAGGCCGCCTGCGCAATCGACCCGAGACTGTCACCGGCCTGGACGGTATAGGGCGCGCAGGCCTCCTGCGCCGCCGCCGCCCCTGAGAAGAGGGCCGACGCCGCGCAAGCCAGAAGACACGCATTCAAACTCTTGGTCATTGTTTTCATGGTTGTATTCCTTGCTTTGTACGAACCGCTTGCTGATAGGAGCTCATGCCGCATTCGTCTTGATGCCCGCGGCGCGGTCGCTGGTCTGAATAGCTTCGAATCCCGACGGACCCGAATTGAGGTCGCGAACGCGGTATGCGGCGCGACAATGCCGGAACGGGAACGCGCGCAGACGCGGTCTTCTTCTGTCCCGGTATTCCGAGGTTCGTGGCGCAGAGCCGAACCGCGCCCGTTTTCATTTTGCCGATGCGGTGGCATCGGCGGTTCGCTGCGGTTTTCTTTCTCGAACCGCATTAATTCATCTCCCTCATCATCCCTCGCCGGAGGGCGCTGGAAACGATGTCGTACCATTCGCCGGACCCGACCATTTCGCGCAAACCGGCATTGAGCAGATCGAGCGTTTCCTTGCCGCGCGAATTGTCCTTGTGCACCAGCACATGAAGCGCGCTGACTTTGCCGAGATTCTGGTTCTCAACGATCTCGTTTGTTAGCCCCATGAACTCGATCATATCGGTGCCGACCAGCGAGTCGATCGCCACGATATCGACCGTTCCGCCCATCAGGGCGTCGAAACAGTCGGCGACCCGCACCGGCCGGTAGAGCGTGATGATCGGTTCGGACAAGCCGACCGTGTCGAGCCGCGCGGTGGAGTAGCCTTCCGGCCGGCAGATACGCGTCCCGGCCAGGTCCGACACGTCCAGCGTGGATGTGAAGGGGCTGCCCTTGCGGGCAAAAAGCCCGTCCACGACCTCGTAGAACGGGTCCGAGAAAATGTAGTTCTCGCATCTGTTCCTGTCCTCGTCGGACAGGCTTGCCGGGGCCTCGCAATCCGGCCGCGTCCAGGGGAAGGAGCCGTCGAAGGCCTGCACCGGAAGCAGCGTTTCGAAATGCGCGTCCCAGTCGTTCACGAACCTGACCTCGACCGTCTGTCCGCTTTCCGCGCGGAGCGCGGCTGTCTCGACGAGTTCGGTGAACATTCCGCGGCCCGGAAGGCTTTCGTCGGTGAACGGGGGGAAGTCGTTGCCGGTGATCAGGACAATCGTCTTGTCCTCCGCGGCGGCGGGCGCCTCGGCGGCTTCGGGCACGCGTTGCACCGTCTTCTCCGGCAGCGGCCTGTCGATACAGGGAAGTCGCAGCACCATGCCCGCCTCGATCACGTTCGGGTTATACCCGATCTCGTCCCTGTTCGCGTCGTAGATCACGCGGAAACTCACATCCCCATAAACGGAACTGGCGATCTTCTGGAGGGAGTCGCCCGGTGCGACCTGGTAGGTTCCGCAGTCCTCCTGCGCCCAGGCCGAGCCCGCGCCGATGATGAGCGCAAGGGCCGAAACACCGATAAACCCTGTTGAATGCCGCATGTTCATTTTCCTTTCGTTTCGGGGTATCCGGGCCGACACCCGGCATCGGTATGGCCGGGCCAGCCGCGGCGCATTCGCCCCGACAGATCGTTTCATCTGATTGTGTCTTGCCTGGACAGCCACCCGGAAAACCGCGGAACAACCGCGCGGTCCGGCTTCGCTGTATCCGTCTCCGCCTGCGCCAGGGCAACCTGATCCGATCCCGGTCCTGCCGGTCGCGACCGCCGCCGAACGCATCCTTCGGCGGGCCTGCACGGATATCTGCCCTGCCTGTCTCGTCCTTCCTTTCCTCGCCTCGAGCGGCCCAGTTTCCCGCGCCGTACAACAATGTGGGACCGGCGCGCGACGCATCGCCACCCGCCGGCTGGTTACCATTGGCGCGCCAGTTCGTAGCTCACCTGCATTTCAGCCCCGTCGCGCAAAACCCGGAACCCGGTCGACGTGCTGTCTTCGGCGACAAGGCGCTGCAGAACCGCAGAGACCCCGTCAAGCGTGTCGAAGGCCCGGCCCGTCGTCACGTCGGCGACCAGAACATCGCCCACCTGCAATCCGTCTTCCGGCTGCCGGCCGACCTGCGCAACGGTAAGGCGCCAAGCGTCATCGACGAAGCGGGCCTCAATCTCCGATCCGTCGGCCAGCCCGAAGCGGCGCACCACCGGGATAGCCAGAAGGGCCCGTTCGAAACGGTTGTTCTCGGCGTTCTTGTAGCGGACCACGGCACGGGTGTACCCGTCAGGGTCCACGACCATCGCGTTCAGGATCTGCGAGGCAAACGGAACCGCCTTCGACAGGGGCTGGTCATTGACCGTGTAGATCTCGACGCCTTCGCGCACCCAGGTTCCCACAACCCCCAGATCGGCGGCATCGGAGACATCGGTGATGACGGCGACTTCGGCATTGCGCACGGTGTTCTGAATAAAGCCGAAGGGGAAGGCGACATCCCACAGTTCGAAGGTCACCTGCTGTTGCGCCACCGGCAGGCTTGCGCCCGTGCTGGCCAGCGGAGCGGGCTCGGCGGGCGCTGCCGCCGCGACGACCGGCTCCGGCTCGGCCGCGCTTTCCGGCTCGGCGGTCTCGGGCTCGGCGGCGATCACGGGTTCAGCGGCAATCTCGGATTCGGAAAGGCTCTCCGGTTCCACAACGGTCTCCGGCTCAACGCTTTCCGGTTCGCCCGCAGCCTCCGGTTCGGCGATCTCTTCAGGGGCGGTCGCGCTCTCTGCTTGGGCGACAGTTTCAGACCCGCCCGTTTCCACAGTCAGCAGCGCCGTTTCGGCTTCGGGAACCATCGCCGGTTCGTCCGTGGCGGCCGTGATGGGCGCATCCGCGGCAGCGCCGTCAGCCGCGTCCATTGCATCGGGGTGTTCCGCCAGGGCAACCTCGATATCCGTTTCGGCCGGTGCGGCTTGGTCCGGTGCGGAGGCGTCAGATGCCATGTCCTCTGCCGCGGGCTCGGAAACCGGCACGGCCTCTGCGTCTGCGGGCTCCGCGAGCGCGACCGTGCTGTGGTTGGCCGCTGGTTCGGCCAGTTCGGCGGCGGCGAAGCCGCTTCCGGTCTGGCTGTCCGCCACCTCCGGCTGCCAAGGTGCCTGCGCGACCGGCCCGTCGTCGACGGGCGCGGGAGCGGGCACCGGTGTCCCGGCGATTTCGTCCTGGACGATCGGGGCGGTATCCGAAACCGCGGCGACCTGCGATTGCGGCGGCGTGCCGGGCCGCAGGAAGGTATAGCCGGCCGCGCCCAGTGCGGCCAGGAGCGCAAGCACGGACACCGTCACGATCATGCCGCGGCCCCGCGATGCTTGTGCGGCCTGCGGCCGGCCCGCCGGATCAGCCAGGGCACCGAAACGGTCCGTTATTCCAGCCGCCCGCGCCGGGGCCTCGTCCTGTTCCGGCCCGAGCAGATCGCCGGACTCGAGCAGGCGGGAGAGCGTCTCCTTCACATTGGCGTCGGCCGCCTCCGACACTGCCGCCGGATTGTCGAGCATCTCGATCCATTCGGCGGCGTTCTGGAACCGCGCCGAGGGCTTCGTGGACATCGCCTTGTCGATGGCTTCCAGGAAACCGGCCGGATATCCGTCAACGGCCCCGGCCAGAGGCACGTAAGGGTCCGGGCGCTGCTCGGCAATTGCCGCGAGCCGGGCCTGACCGTTGATCGGCGCTTCGCCCTTGATCCCGTGATAGAGCGACGCGGCCAGGGCATAGAGATCGCTCCACGGCCCCTGTTCGCTGCCGGCGATGTAGAATTCCTGGGGAGAGTAGCCGTCCTTGACCACCCGCAAGGCCGAATGCTTGCGTCCGGTTTCGCCGACATGCTCCCGCGCGGCGCCGAAATCTATCAGGATCGGCTCGCCTTCCTTGTTCAGCAGGATGTTGTCGGGCGAGATATCGCGATGGAGCATGCCGTGCTGATGCACGTAGCCGATCGCCGAGAGCAGCTTGCGTGTGATCCCGACGATCTGGTCCGCGGTCAGCTTCGTCTTCGCGTCATCGACGATATCGAGGAGGTCCTTCCCGTCCACGAAGTCGATGGCCATGTAGGCGGTGTCGTTGTCCTCGAAAACCTGGTGCACACCCACGATGTTGGGATGCTGGAGCTTGGACAGGCTCCGGGCTTCCTGGATGAAATGCCGGATGATCGACTTCAGCGAGGACTGATGTGCACGCGACCTGGCGCTAACGATGGTGTTCGTGCGGCGGCAGAACGCATCGGCGAAGCATTCCTTGATCACCACGTCGCGGTCGAGACTGTCCTTGGCCAGGTAGGTGATTCCGAAGCCGCCATTATTCAGGAACCGGGTGATGGTGTACTGCCCGTGAAGCAGGGTCGTGCCCGGCTGCAACTCGTCTAGCGGCCCGTCGAGTTCGGAAGTCTCGGGCTGTTCCTGCGGTGCCATTCTGGTACTCCAATTGCGTCGATTGGGGAAGGAAGTGCGGACGCCTGCCTCTCCCGAGCCCGGTTCGAAGATTTGATATCCCCTGAAACCAGGTTTCTGATCGTTCGAGAAACTGGCAACATTTGGGCGCAAAGGGGGAATAATGACGGATCGCTTGGCTGCAAATATCTGAAACTGCGCAGATTTCGGGTCCGAGTTCATGCGGAAATGGTCGCAAATCCACGGATTTTCGGGCCAGCCGGAATTTCCATAGTTTCGACGGCTCGAACAATTAACCGACTTGCCGGCCGGACGCTCACCGAATTTGCACAAGAAAGCCGGGGGAGCGGCCACAAGCGAAGCGGGTTCGCGCGGCCGAGGGGGCCGCAGACAGGCCGTGGGGCCGCCCCCGCGCAGTCCCAAAGAGAATCACCTGCGCGCCGATTGCGCAGACCCGTTGACATCGGAAGAGCGCATCGGCGGACGGGAATAGTCTCCCCGAGGAAACGCAACCTTCAGCCATCGACGGCTTTGTGCAACGCGGCCGGTCCCGCGTCTGGCCAACCCGTCGGGCCACGCTACATCCCAGGCACCCCGAAGAAGCAAAGGAGAACGCCATGACCCAGACGAGACGTGATTTTCTCGTGTCCGCCGCGACGACCGGGGCGGTCACCCTCCTGCCCTACGGCGCCCGCGCGGAGGAAGGCGGACCGGATGTCTTCAAGGCTGCGGGCGGCGAGATCGCAGTGCATCCGGTCAGCCACGCATCTTTTGTCATGGAGACGCCGGTCGGGACGATCTACTGCGATCCTGTCGGTGACACCGGAGCCTATGCCGGCTTCCCGCGGCCCGAACTCATCCTCGTCACCCACCGCCATGGCGACCATTACAGCCCCGAGACGCTGACCGCGCTCGCGGCCGACCGAACCCCGATCATCACCTGCCCGGACGTCCTGGGCATGATGCCGGACCATCTGGCGGGCATGTCGCAGGTCATCGGAAATGGCGAGGCCACGGATTGGCGGGACGTCGGGATAGACGCGATCCCGGCCCACAACCTGACCGAGGAGAGGATGAACTTCCATCCGAAAGGACGCGACAACGGATACGTGCTGAGCTTCGAGGGCTTCCGCGTCTACATCTCCGGCGATACCGAAGACGTGCCGGAGATGCGGGCGCTCCGGGATATCGACCTGGCCTTCGTCTGCATGAACCTGCCCTTCACCATGGCGGCCGAGGCCGCAGCCTCGGCGGTGGCGGAATTCAAGCCCCGGTTCGTCTATCCCTACCATTACCGCGGCCGCGACGGCGGCACGCAGGACCCGGCCGCCTTTGCAAACCTCGTCCCGGCGGCAACGACGGTCCGGCTGGTGGACTGGTATCCTGACAACCCGGACCTCTGACCGTACACCGCACGGCCGGCTCGCGCCTCAGACCCAGGCGAGCGAGGTTTCCAGCTCATCGAAGCCGGCCTGCGCGTAGGAGCGCGGCACCAGCAGCAGGTACGCCGCGGGCCGCAGGCGGCAGAGGACGGCCGCCACCGGGCCGAGCGCGCTGCGCGCCACGGCGCCCGGCGGAAAGGCCGCATCGCCGAGATCGGGCTTCCAGAGCCGCTCCAGACAGGCGCGCGAAAGCGGCCCCGAAAGGTTCAGGCAAGACCAGTAGTCGGATTGATCGATGCCATAGAAGGTTTCACCTTCAGCCGCGGACGGGACGGAAGAGCCTGGCGTGACCAGATGGGCACGCTCCGCCGCCGGGCGCAAAAGCCGCGCGCCGCCGGTCGCGTCGGTACTGCCCCCCACGGCGGGCAGGTCGCAGTCCAGCGCCGCGCCGATCTCCTGCGCGAGCCGCTGCGGATCGCCGCGCCGAAGAACGAGCGTCAGGACGCCGCTCTCGCCGACCGCCACAAGCCGCGTTCCGCCGCGTTCCACCGGCGCACGCACAATCGCCGGCGTTTCTGTCAAACGAAGCTCAGGCATGAAGACGCTCCCCTTCTGGATCGAGAAAATGGGGCGGCACGATCTCCACCTCGACATCGCTTCCGCGCACCAGGTCCACGGCACGCAGCCGCTCGCCGATCCGCGCGGCACCGTTGCGGATGAAGGCCAGGCCGACCGCGTGACCCAGCGCAGGCGAATGGGTGACCGAACTCATCCAGCCCTGGTCCGCCTCCAGTGTGGCCGCCGCGCCAGGTTCCAGGAAATGCGCCCCGTTCCAGAGCGTATCGCCCTCCCGCACCGGGCGCACGCCGACGAGTTGCACATCCTCTGCCCCGTCCACATGGCTGATCCCCAGCCGGGCACGCCCGACATAGTCCTTCCGCCGCGAGGCCATGCGGTCCATCCCCAGATGCACGGGCCCTGTCTGCCCGTTGAGCTCATTGCCCGACGGGTGGCCCTTCTCCACCCGCATCACATCGAGCGCCTCCACCCCGTAGGCGAGGACGCCCAGATCGGCCCCGGCCTCCATCAGCGCCGCGCCCAGCGCGTTGCCATAGCGCGCGGGCACCGCGATCTCGTAGGCCAGCTCACCCGAAAACGAGATCCGGAAGAGCCGCGCCCGCGTGCCGCCGCAGACGGTCAGCTCCGCGCAGGCCATGAAGGGAAAGCCCGCGTTGGAGATGTCGAAGGGCGCATCGACGAGCCGCGAGAGCAGCGCGCGCGACTTCGGCCCGGCGACGGAAAATTGCGCCCAGCCATCGGTTTCGGGCACCAGATGCACGTCCCAGTGCGGCTGAAGGCATTGGCGCACGAATTCCAGGTGCCGGTAGACCGGCCCGGCATTGGCGGTCGTGGTCGTCATCAGGAAGTGATGCTCGCCCAGCCGCGCGGTGGTGCCGTCATCCATGACGAGCCCGTCCTCGCGCAGCATCAGCCCGTAGCGCACCTTGCCCACGGGCAGGCTGGCAAAGCCGTTGCAAAATACGAAGTCGACGAAGGACAAGGCGTCGCGCCCGCGGATATCGATCTTTCCCAGCGTGCTGACATCGCAGATGCCCACGGCGGCGCGCGTCTGGCGTGCCTCACGATCCACGCTGTCGCGCCAGCCGGTCTCGCCGGGCCGCGCGAACCATTCCGCCCGCAGCCAGAGCCCGCTTTCGGTGAAGGATGCACCAAGGCGCGCCGCCCAGTCATGCGCCGGGGTATGGCGGACGGGTCGGAAATGACGGCCCCGCTCGCGCCCCGCGAAGGCCCCGATGCTGACCGGCGTGTAGGGCGGGCGGTAGCGGGTCGTGCCGGTCTCGGGAATGCTGCGCCCCGTGGCGCCCGCCAGGAGCGCGAGCCCTGGCAGGTTCGAGGTCTTGCCCTGGTCGGTGGCCATGCCGAGCGTCGTGTAACGCTTGAGATGCTCGACCGCGCCGAATCCTTCCCGCCGGGCCAGCGCGATATCCTTGGCGGTCACGTCGTTTTGCAGATCGACCCAGGCGCGGCCCTTCTCCGGCCCGGTCCGCCAGACCGGCGCGGGCGCATGCGCGATGCCGGAAGCGCGATGGACCGGGGCGGCGGCGGGGTGCCCGGCGGCCTCGGCCGCGGCACGGCCGGCCGCCTGCCCCTCGGCCAGGCAATCCGGCAAGGAAAAGGCGCCGTTGGCGGCGCCCGCCACGCGCATCCCCTCCGGCAGGACGGATCCGGGCACGAAAGCCTGGATGTCGTCGCACCAGACCGGCCGGCTGTCCAGATGGCATGTCAGGTGGATGTTGGGCGACCAGCCGCCGCTGACAGCCAGGCAGTCGCAGTCCAGCCGCCTGCCATCTCCCAGCGTCACCCCGCGAAGCCCCAGCCGCCCCCGCGTGGCGGCGACGCCCTGCCCATTGTGGGCCTCGACCACGGCCGCGACGCTCAGCCCGGCGGCGCGCAGCTCCTCCGCCAGGTCGGCGCCGCCGTCGTGATTGGCCAGCACCGCGATATTGCGCCCGGCGGCTACGGCCCAGCGGTTGGCATAGGCCTGCACCGCACCGGCCAGCATTACCCCCGGCCGGTCGTTGCCGGGAAAGACGAGCGAGCGCTCGGTCGCCCCGGCGCAGAGCACCGTGCGCCGCGCGTAGATCCGCCACATGACCTGGCGCGGCCGGTCCTCGGGCGTATCCGGCGCGGTAAGCTCCACCGCGCCGCAGATGCCGTGATCGTAGACCCCGAATACGGTGCAGCGCGGCATCAGGCGCACATGCTCCATGCCGTCAAGCTCGGCCCAGGCGGCGGCGGCCCAGTCCGCGCCCGGCTGGCCGTCGATCTCGTGCCATTCCGCCAGAAGCCGCCCGCCGGGGCGGAAATCCTCGTCCGCCAGGATCACCCGCGCACCGGCACGCCCCGCCGCCAGCGCCGCGGCCATCCCGGCGGGACCCGCCCCGATCACCAGCACGTCGCAATGCCGGTAGCCCTTGTCATAGAGCCCCGGATCGTCTTGCCCGGAAAGCGCGCCGAGACCCGCGGCCCGGCGGATCAACGGCTCGTAGACACGCTCCCAGAAGGCGCGCGGCCACATGAATGTCTTGTAGTAGAACCCCGCCCCAAGGAAGGGCGCCAGCAGGTCGGTCGCGGCCATCAGGTCGAAGCCCAGCGGGCCGCGATGGTTCTGGCTGGCCGCTTGGAGGCCGTTGAAAAGCTCGGCCATGGTGGCGCGGGTGTTGGGCTCGGTCCGGGCACCCTCGCCCAGGGTCACGAGCGCGTTCGGCTCCTCCGGCCCGGCGGAGAACATACCGCGCGGGCGGTGATACTTGAAGCTTCGCCCCACGAGCCGCACGCCGTTGGCAAGCAGCGCCGAGGCCAGCGTATCGCCGGGATGGCCCTGCATCGTCCGGCCGTTGAAGGTGAAGCTCAGGCTCTGGCTGCGATCGACCAGCCCGCCGCCGATGCGGTGGTGCTGCGTCATTGCCCAACCACCCCGGCCCGCGCGGCGTCCTGCGCCAGTTCCACCTTCTCGATCGCGTGCGTCCGCGTGCAGCGTGTGACGATCAGCCAGGACTGGTCGCCCTGCTCGTGAAACCAGAGCTCGCGATGCCGCCCGGCGGGGTTCTCGCGCGCATAGAGATAGGTCGCAAAAGCTTCCGCCGCATCAGCAGCCATGCCGTCGGGCCGCACCATCAGGCAGGCGTCGCCCAGATAGACGAATTCCTCGGCATCCCTCGGACCCAGAATCGGATGGTCGATCATCATCGCCGTGTCTCCTAGTGCAGGTTGGGCTGCGGGCCGCTGCCGGCCTCGTCGATCAGATGGCCGCGCGCGAAACGGTCCAGCCGGAAATCCGCCGCGGCCTCGTGCGGGGTTCCGGTGGCAATCAGATGGGCGAAGACAAGGCCCGATGCGGGCGTCGCCTTGAAGCCGCCATAGCACCAGCCGCCATTGAAGAAGAGCCCTTCCACCGGCGTGCGGTCGATGATCGGCGAGCCATCCATCGTCATGTCCATCACGCCGCCCCACATGCGCAAGAGCCGCGCCCGCCCGATCATCGGCATCAAGGCCATGCCGCCAGCGCAGACATGTTCCACCATCGGCAGGTTGCCGCGCTGCGCATAGGAATTGTAGCCATCCAGATCGCCGCCGAAGACCAGCCCGCCCTTGTCGGACTGGCTGATGTAGAAATGCCCGGCGCCGAAGCCGATGACGCCCGGAATGCAGGGCTTGAGCCCCTCCGACACGAACGCCTGGAGCACATGGCTTTCGACCGGCAGGTTCATGCCCGCCATCTCCATCACGCGGCTGGAATGGCCCGCCACGCAGATGCCGACCCGGCCCGCGCCGATCGCGCCGCGGCTGGTGCGCAGCCCGGCAATCCGGCCGCCTTGGATGTCGAAGCCCGTCACCTCGCAGTTCTGGACGATATCAACGCCCCGCGCCGAAGCTGCCCGCGCATAGCCCCAGGCCACTGCATCGTGTCGTACCGTGCCGCCGCGCGGCTGCCAGAGCCCGCCGCGGATCGGGAATCGAGCGTTGTCGTAGTCGAAGAATGGCCACATCCGTTCCAGCGCGGCGCGGTCCAGATGCTCGGCGTCCGCGCCGGAGAAGCGGATTGCGTTGCCGCGCCGGATATAGGCGTCGCGCTGCCCGTCGCTGTGATAGAGATTGAGGATGCCGCGCTGCGACACCATCGCGTTGTAGTTCAACTCCTGCTCGAAGCGCTCCCACATGCGCAGGCTCAGCGCGTAGAAACGCTGGTTGGCAGGCAACAGGTAGTTGGCGCGCACCACGGTGGTGTTGCGCCCCACATTGCCGCCGCCGATCCAGCCTTTCTCCACCACGGCGATGCGCGCCTCGCCATACGTCTCGGCCAGGTGATAGGCGGTGGCCAGCCCGTGCCCGCCGCCGCCCACGATCACGATGTCATAAGCCTCCGCCGGTGCGGCATCGCGCCAGTGCGGCCGCCACCCGGCATTGCCGGTCAGCCCTTCGGCCAGGATGCGCAGCCCGGAGAAACGCTTCATATCTCAAACCCCCTCATCCGCTGCACCGCGCGGTCAGACCAGTTGCGGCCCGGACGGCGTGCGCGTCAGCACTTCCGCCCCATCGGGGCCGAGCAGCACGCAGTTCGACATGAAGAAATCGCCCTTGCCGGTGCCCATCAGCCAACTGAGGATGTGGAAGCTCATGCCGGTCACGATTTCGAGGTCGGAATCGTGGCGCAGCCCGGTGACCGAGTTGCCCCCGGTCCAGGAGGGCGGCAGGCCGATCCCCACCAGGTAGCCGCAATGGTGCCGCCGGTAATGCGCCATTCCCGCCGCGTCCGCCACATCCTGCCAGGCGGCATAGACATCGCGGGCCCGCGCGCCGGGCCGCAGCGCCGCGCGGACCGCGTCGAAGGCGATCTTGCACGTCTCGGCCATTCGCGCGTCCTCGTCCCGGATACTGCCGATATGCACCAGCCGGCCCAGTGGCGCATGGTAGCGCGAGACGCAGCCGGCAAGCTCCATGAAGACGCGCTCGCCCTTCGCATAGCGGCCCTCGCCCCATGTCGTATGCTCCTCGCCCAGCCGGGCGTCGGGGCGGATGAAGGGGCCGAATCCCGGCGGGTTGCCGCCCGCGCGGGTCATCGCCGCCACCGCCTCGGCCGCCACATCCGCCTCGCGCGCACCGTCCCGGATGGCCGCGACCGCCGCCATCGCTGCGGCGTCGGAGGCCACCGCCGCGCGGCGCATCAGGGCCATCTCCTCGTCGCTCTTGACCAGCCGCATGTGCGGCGAGAGGTCCGAGATATCCTCGAACGCCCGCCCGTCCATCGCGGCGCGCAGCGCCCGGCCCGCCGCATCGCTGAGCCCCGTACTCTGCGCCTCGATGCCGATCCGCACACCCGGCATCCGCGCCAGCAGGCCCGCCAGACAATCGGCCGCGCTTTCGCTGTCGCTATGGCCCCGGAAGGCGGCGTTGCGCACCTGGTTTTCAATACTCACACGCTCCATCTCGCGGGTGATCAGCACCGGCTCGCCAGCCAGCGGCACGACCAGGTGATGGGGCGCGAAATACCCCCAGTGATCCAGCCCGGTCAGGTAGAAGACGCTCTCGGGCGCGGAGAAGACCGCGATGTCGAGTTGCCGCGTCTCCATCTGACGGCGCGTGGCGTCAAGCCTCCGCGCAAGCTCGGCATCGGAAAACGGGTTCTTGTGCATGTCAGTCAGACCTTGAAATTCGGCCCGGACCGTCCGGGCGCGGCAGGGTGTAAGGAACCAGGGTCACAGCGGGGGCGCGGCCTGTCCGCCGGACAGGCGCCGCATGAACGTGGTTTTCATGGTCAATCGGCCGATTTGACCGCCGAGAGGAATTGTTGCGTGCGCTCCCTTTGCGGGTTGTCGAACAACTCCGCCGGCTTGCCCTGCTCCTCGATGCGGCCGCCATAGAAGAAACACACCCGGTCAGAGATATCGCGCGCAAAGCCCATCTGGTGCGTGACCATCAGCATGGTCAGATTGTGCTCGGTCACCAGTTTCTTGATGACATTCGTCACCTCGCCGATCACTTCGGGGTCGAGCGCCGATGTCACCTCGTCGAAGAGCATCACCTTGGGCCGCATCGCCAGCGCGCGGGCGATGGCCACCCGCTGCTGCTGACCGCCCGAAAGCCGCGAGGGGTGCTGATCCTTCTTGTCGATCATGCCCACCATCTCCAGCAGGTCCTCCGCGCGCTCCCGCGCGTCGCGCCGCGACATGCCCAGCACCTGCACCGGGCCCTCCATACAGTTCTGCAGCGCGGTCATGTGCGGGAAGAGGTTGAAATGCTGGAAGCACATTCCGATCGGCTCACGCGCGCGGCGCAGGTAGCGGTCGCTTGCCGGAACCAGCTTGCCGTTCTTCGCTTGATGGGTGATCGGCTTGCCGTCCACATAGATCACACCCTCCTGGATGCGCTCCAGCATCAGCATCCGCAGCACAGTCGTCTTGCCGGACCCGGACGGACCGATGATCGCGATCATCTCGCCCTCGGCCACATCCAGGTCGAGCCCTTCCAGGACGGTGAGCGAGCCGTAGCGCTTGGTCACGTTGCGGAAGCTGACCATCGGCGCGTCCGCTCCCTCCAGCGTCAGGGGATATTGCGTCAGGTCGTCCATCATTGCATTCCCAGTTTCTTGCGGACCCAGCCCTCGAAGACCCGGATCAGACCGGCGGCGGGCAGTGAAATGGCGAGGAAGATCACCCCCACCAGCGTATAGGGTTCGAGGAAGCGGTAATTCTCGGACCCGATGGCGTTGGCCGTGTGCATCAGCTCCGCCACGCCGATCACCGAGAGCATCGGGGTGTCCTTGAAGATGCCCACCAGGTAATTGCCCATCCCCGCCAGCGAAGGCGGCAGCGCCTGCGGGATGATGATCCGGAAATAGGTGTCGCGCGTCGACATCGACAGCGAGGCGCAGGCTTCCCACTGGCCTTTCGCCACGCTCTCGATCCCGCCCCGGTAGACCTCGGAGAGATAGGCCGAATAGTGCAGCCCGATGGCGATCATGCCCGAGGTCCAGGGATCGAGCCGGATGCCGAATTGCGGCCC
Organism: Maritimibacter sp. 55A14; assembly: GCF_003122205.1. Classification (GTDB taxonomy): domain Bacteria; phylum Pseudomonadota; class Alphaproteobacteria; order Rhodobacterales; family Rhodobacteraceae; genus QEYE01. The sequence continues at coordinate 4,568 of NZ_QEYE01000014.1, read as the reverse complement.
CACGAAGAAAACGAAGAAAATCTGCAACACGAGCGGGGTGGAGCGGATGAACTCCACGACCTCGCGCACGACGAAGGTCAGCACGCGCCAGGGCGTGCGCTGCGCCAGCGCCAGCACGAGCCCCAGCACCACCGCGATCGCATAGCCCGCGCCCGCGGCGATCATCGTGTTCAGCGTCGCCTCGAACAGCCGCGGCAGAATCTCCCAGGTGAAGTCCCAGCGCCAGTCGAACATGGCTCAGGCCCTCCCCAGCTTGCGCCGCATCACCCGTTCCAGCCAGCGCATGAAAGGCGTGATGATGAGCCGCGCGAAGATGTAATAGATAATCAGCGCGGAGCCGAAGGTCTGGGCCGAAAGATAGGTCGAGCCGTTGATCTGCCGGGCCTCGAACATCAGGTCCGCGACCGAAATCAGAGCAACCAGCGCGGTGCCCTTCAGAAGCTCGATCAGCAGGTTGCCCCAGGGCGGCAGCATGTTCAGCAGCGCCTGCGGCAGGATGATCCGCCACATCCGGCGCAGCGGAGACATCGACAGGGAATAGGCGGCCTCCCACTGCCCCTTGGGCACCGATTGAATGCCGCCGCGCACCAGTTCCGCCCCGTAGGCCCCGAGATTCATGCCGACGGCGACGAAGCCCGCGGTAAACTTGTCGAAGCTGACGCCGAAGAGCGGCAGCACGAAGAAGATCCAGTAGAGTTGCACCAGAAGCGACGTGCCGCGGAACACCTCGATATACACGACGGCCGGTGCGCGGACCGGCAGATACGGCGAGAGTTTCATGAGCCCGGCGATCAGCGCGATCACGATGGCCAGCGCCGCGGCGAGGAAGAACTGCGCCGCGGTGACCAGCGTTCCGTCGATCAGACGGGGGCCGTATTCGGACAGGAACTCCCAGTAGGACATACGGCCTCCGCGCGCCGACGGGCGATAGGGGCGGGCCCGCCGGGCCCGCCGGTTCTCACATGGCGATCAGCGGTTCTCGCAAACCCATTCCGTCGAGGCGTCACCGGGAAGCACTTTTTCGTCATAACCGTATGGTGCGACCGCGGCGAGCATCTCGTCGGAGCCCAGATAGGCGTCCTGCGCAGCGTTGAACTCGTCCAGGAAATCCTGATCCCCGGGGCGGAAGGCGATGCCCACCCAGTTCTGCGTCCATTCAGGCAGGGCAGCGGGATTGGTCACCTCCACCTCGCCACCGGAATTCGCGGCCAGTTCCTGTGCGGTGAAGAAGGTCACTGCGCCTGCATCGGCACGACCCGAGCGCACGGCGGCAAGGATCTCGGTCGGTCCCGGCACCTGCATCACCTGCGCGTCGGGCACGCCTTCCTTCTTGGCGGCCTCGACCGTGTTGAAGCCCGCACCGGTCACCATGACCGCGTCATTCTCGATCAGATCCTTGTAAGTCTGGATGCCCTTGGGATTGCCCGACGCCACGATGAACGCGTCGGAGACCTGCGCCATCGGCTCGGAGAAATTGACGTTCTCGCAGCGGCTTTTCAGGATGTACATGCCGCCGGTGATGATATCGAAACGGCCTGCCTTCAGGCCGGGGATAAGCCCGCCCCAATCGGTCACGACGGGCTCGATATCCGTGTAACCCATTTGTTCGAGCACGCCCAGCGCATGGGCGTTGACGAAGCCCAGCGGCTCGTTGCCCTCACCCGGATAGGCCCAGGGCACTTCATTGGCAAAGCCGATGCGGATCGTCTCGCCCGCCTCGATCCGGTCCATAAGCTGTCCGGCCTGCGCGGCCATCGGCGCGGCGAACGCCAGCGCGGCGGCGGATACTGCGAGTTTCAGGAAATCGCGTCTCATTGGTAGTCCCCTCTGTTGGTGGCAGTGCTATTCTAGGTGTATACATCACAGAAATTTCCGGTCCCCGGTCAAGCGATTCTAGCACATTCCGGCGATAAACTTGCGGAACGGAGAAACCGGTGTATACAATTTAACCGATGCAAGGCTGCACCCCTGCATCAAGCTGGGCTTTAATCCGTCGTTGAATCAAGAGGTTGGGCGTGAAGACACAGGAGATACACCGCGAGCTGCGGGACCGGATCTGCTTTCTGACCTACCCCCCCGGAAGTCGGCTCGGCGAGATCGAACTGGCCAACGAGTTTCATGTCAGCCGGACCCCGATTCGCGGGGTTCTGGCCCAGTTGGAGGCGCAGGGGCTGGTGAACGCACGGCGCGGCGTCGGCACGATCGTCACGGAGATCGAACCGGAGGCGCTGCTCCAGACGCTGGAACTGCGCAAGGAAATGGCCCTTCTGCTGTGCCAGATGTCGCCGGTCGAGGATGCGCGCCCACTGAGCCGCGGCGTGGCCGCGCTCATGCGGCAATGCCAGGTGCGCGGCGACACCCTGACGGTCACCGAATTCGCCAAGCTCAACGCCAAGTTCTTCGAGTTGATCCAGCAGATCAGCGGGAATGCCGCGCTCAGGGAAGTCACTGAAAAACTTTACTATCTGACCGCAAGACTGTGGGTTCACTCGATCCCGAAACTGAACCTGCGCGACGAGATAGGCCATTTCATCGCCGAGATGACCGATGTGTACATGGCGTTGCAGCGCAACGATGTGCGTGCCGTGGGCCATATCCGCTGGCTGCATCTGACCGGCAGCATCGACCGGCAGGCCCAGCATTTTCGGAACGATCTACAGGAAGAGGAGCTCGCCGTCTGAAAGTATTTTGCCGCCCCCCTGAAACGCCCGCACGGCATATGCCCCGAAACCGACGGCCACCGCTTGCGGGCCGCATCGCTTCAGATGTATACATCCGGGTAGTTCATACCCAGAGCAACCGGGAAACTCATGACCAGAGACCAGATCATCGCGGCGCTGTCGGAAGACCTGATCGTCGATCTGACGCGCCAACTGATCGCGATCCCGACGCGCAATCCTCCGGGAGAGGAGAAAGCCTGCGCCGCCTTCATCCACGACACGCTGACGGGCTGGGGCATCGAGGCCGAGCTGATCCCCGCCCCCGACCCGGAGCGCCCGCAGGTCGTGGCCTGGATGCGCGGCAACGGCAATGGGCCGACCTTCATCCTCAACGCCCATATCGACACGGTGCCGGAAGGCGACCCGGCGCTCTGGACCTACCCGCCCTTCGAGGGAACCCGCGTGGGCGATCGGCTCTACGGGCTGGGCAGTTGCGACATGAAGGGATCGCTGGCCAGCATCATGGCGATGCTCAAGGCGCTCAAGGACAGCGGCGCGCGCCTTCCCGGCACATTGATGGCGCAGTTCCCGATGGGCGAGGAAACCGACGAGCCGGGGACCAAGACCCTGCTGGCCCAGGGCTACACGGGAGACGCCGCCATCACGATGGAGCCGACCGACAGCCGCATCGGGCCGGGCACAAGGGGCGCCTGCTGGCACCGGATCACGCTGACCGGCCCGGCGTGCCACTGCGGCCTGACCGCGCCGGACGCCGCCGATCTGATGCATGTGGTGCAGCGCTTCGCCGCCGAGGTCGAAGCCTACCATGCCGAGGTGTCCCAGAAGACCCACCACCTGCTGGCCAGCCCCGGCTGCCGGATCACCCGCCTGCAGTTGGGTGAGACGCATAACAGCACGGCGCGCGGCTGCGAGATGACCGTCGACCGCCGCATGTTGCCCGACGAGAGCGTGGCCAATGTGGAACGCGACCTGCGCGCCATGCTGGAGCGCGCCGCCGCCGGGCGCGACGACATCGGCTGGGACGTCGCCTTCGTCGATCTCAACGAGGCGACGGAAACCGCGCTCGACAGCGACCTCGTGCAGTCACTCGGACGCAACATACGTGAGATCACTGGTGCCGAGCCCGAGATCTGGGGCCCGCCCTATGGCAGCGACATGCGCAATTTCGTCTGTGACGCGGGCATTCCCACAGTGAATTTCGGCGCCGGGGATTTTCGGGTCTGTCATCAGCCCGACGAGTTCGTGCCGGTCCCGGATCTGGTGAACGTCGCGCGCGTCGCCTTCGCGACGGCGCTCGATTTCATCTCCGCCGAGACAGGCACACCGGGCCGGGCCGGTCCCGGCCGGGACCGCTAGATCGCCGGCCTTCACCCCCCGGCCACGACCGCTCAATGACGGCATTACCGTGGAATCCTGCCGCCGTTCAGATCACGTGATCTTCCCCCACTAAAGTGGTCCGCCGTAATGTTTAGGAAAACGGAGGACCGGAATGGCTACGAAGCGGCACAAGCCTGAGGAGATTGTCACGAAACTGAGGCAGGTTGAGGTGCTTGTCGGGCAAGGGATGGCGCGGCTGGATGCGATCCGCGAGGTGCGCATCACCGAGCAGACCTACTACCGATGGCGCAAGCAGTATGGCGGGATGGGAACCGACCAACTGAAGGAACTCAAGCGGCTCAAGAAGGAGAACGAGCGGCTCAGGAAAGCGGTCTCGGACCTGACGCTCGACAAGCTCATCCTGACGGAGGCCGCACGGGGAAACTTCTGAGCCCCGCCCGCCGCCGCGCCTGCATCGATCATGTGCGGGGTCAGCTCCGGGTGTCGGAGCGTCGGGCCTGCCGCGTGCTGCGTCAGCATCGCTCGACACAGCGCAAGCTGCCGAGAGGC
>NZ_QEYE01000013.1 GCF_003122205.1 Maritimibacter sp. 55A14 | reverse complement strand
ATAATCCCGCTCAGCACTCGCCGGTCATCGACCCTTGGCTTGCCATGGCTCTTTGGAAAGTAAGGTCTAAGCCGCGCCATCTGCGCGTCGGTCAACCAGAATAGATTGCTCATCGTCCCCCCCCCCCTGAAGTTCAGGGGTTTGAATCACGCCGCCGAGTCCGCAGCAACCAAATTAATGGGTCCTGAACCTAAGCATAGAGAGTATTAATTGGGTGTTTCCTTAGAAATCTCTCGGAAGCCAAATCTGCCGCCTCAGCGCCCCTTCCGACTTCTGCTTGTGCCTGACGCAGAATGGTTTTGGCTTCTTCCCGGAGCTCATGTCTCTTGTTTTTCCACGCGCCCACAGCGGAAAAGGTTAGTATAAAGTTAGTCTCGCCACCCTCACTATCCCCATAATTAATATTTGGATCCAGGCGGTGGTGGGACAGGTCTATTACTCGCTTGATTGATCGAACCGTTGCGCCATCACGGCACGCATCGTCGTCAATAACCTCGGTTTCCAGAATTCCGTTTTTCAGCTCGACAGCCACGGAATCGAAACGAGTCTCCGTGTATGCGTTTCTAGCGGCTGCTATAACCCTGGATTCCAACTGATCCAGATCTTCCGTGCTCTTGAAAGGTATTCTTTCAACGGCCATGACTGCCGAAAATACGACCGCCACGATGAACACGGAAAGTGCAAGTGCAAAGTGCGTTTTTTTCATACACGAATCCACAAATATACGCGCCTGGGTAGAATATAGCTTCGGTTTCGGGTGCCAAATCTTCCCGGCATCGGTTTCCATTTCGTTCGTCGCCACCTGCAAGCATCTTTCCGGCAGCCCGAAGGTTCCTCAAGTCACCAGCATTTGGCCGCCCCCCGGCCTGCCACCGATCTACACCGGCGCCTCGGCCTCGGTGAAAGTCTGCCAGATGACCGGAGCGAGATGCGGTGCAATGGCATAGTACCAATGCGTGTGCCCCGGTATCACGGTGAACTTCACGTCATGCCCGGCCTCCGAGAGGCGCTTCCCGGTCGCCCGCGCGGCATCCGGCGAGAAGATCGTGTCGCGTTCCCCGACATGGATCTGGATCGGGACGGGGCTGCGCGCGGGCAGGATGGTATTGACCCAGAGGCTCGCGGCATGTGCCTCCACGGCGCGCCAGGGCCCGTAGCCGAGATTGGCCAGCCGCAGCGCCATTTTGCCGCCCATTGAATGCCCGACGAGATAGATCCGCTCCGGGTCTATCGGGTGATGGCGGCTTGCGTCCTCGATCAGGGCTTCGGCCACGAAGACGCCGTCCTCGGCAAGCGACCACCCGCGCGAGCGCGCGGCGTCCGGCGCGAGCAGCACCAGATCCTCCTTCTCCGCCAGGCCGCGCCACATGTCGAGCATCGCACGGCCGCTTCGCCCGGCGCCGTGCAGCAGCACGATAGCGGGTCGCTCCGGCCCGCTGGTCGGCCCGAGGCTGTGGTAAAGGCGCGTCGTCTGCGGCCCGGCAAGCCCGAACATCGGCAAGCTGACCGAACGCGTGCGGCCGATATCGGTCGGTGCCCAGTAGCGAAAATTCGGTGTGCGCAGGACATAGCGGCGCGCGTCGGTACGCTCCTCGAACGCGGCGGCGATCGGCGTTGTCGCCCGGACCACTTCCAACGAGAGCCAGGGCAGCGCCAGCGCCGCGATCAGTATCAGCAGGAGAAATCGGGGAAATGTCATCGCCGGGGCCACTCGATTCCTGGTTACGCACAACCGGGGATTGTCGCGCCCCGTGCGGCGCGATTATGGCCGACTTGTGGAAATCCCGTGCAGGCCCCCGCGCCCCGCCCGTCAGCCGATCTCGGCCAGCCGGGCCAGCGCGGCGGTCAGGCGGGCCTCCTCCTCCTGCTTCTGGGCCAGGGTATCGCGGGTCTCCGCGACCACATCCTCGGGCGCACTCTCGACGAATTTCGGGTTTTCGAGCCGCCCTTTCAGCCCCCCCATCTCCTTGCCGAGCCGCGCCAGCGTCTTCTCCAGCCGCGCCTTCTCCTCGGCGACGTCGATCACCTCGGCGAGCGGCAGGCAGAAGGTCCCGCCCTCCACCGCGATGGTCACGGCCCCCTTGGGCGGCGCGTCGGCCGGCGTCAGGCTGTCAATCCGCGCCAGGCGCCGGATCAGCGCCGCATTGCGGTCCCAGGCGGCCTGGCCGGCCGCGTCCAGCTCGATCCGCAGCATCGGGATCTTCAGCCCCGCCGGAACATGCATCTGGGCACGGACCGAGCGGACCTCCTCGATCAGCCCGATCACCCAGTTCATTTCCCGGTCGGCCGCCGGATCGACCCATCCGCTGCCGTATTCCGGCCAGTCGGCATGGACCAGCATCGTGTCGCGCGCCGCGATCTGGCCCCAGAGCTCCTCAGTGATGAAGGGCATGATCGGATGCAGCAGGATCAGGCACTGGTCGATCACCCAGGCCATCGTGGCGCGGGTCTCGGCCACCACATCCGCGTCCTCGCTGGACAGGAGCGGCTTGGCGAACTCCACAAACCAGTCGCAGACCTTGCCCCAGACAAAAACATAGAGCCCCCCGGCCGCGTCGTTGAAGCGATAGGCGGCCAGCGCCGCGTCCGTCGCCTCGCGCGCCTTCGCGGTCTCGCCCACGATCCACTTGTTGACGGTCTGCGTGCAGGCGGCGGGGTCGAAACCCGGCACCGGCTTGCAGTCGTTCATCTCGGCAAAGCGCGCGGCGTTCCAGAGCTTGGTGCCGAAATTCCGATAGCCTGCAATACGTTGCGGTGAAAGCTTCAGGTCGCGCCCCATCGCCGCCATCGCCGTCAGCGTGAAGCGCACCGCGTCGGCGCCGTATGCGTCGATCAGTTCCAGCGGGTCGAGCACATTGCCGAGGCTCTTGGACATCTTCTTGCCCTTCTCGTCGCGGACGAGCGCGTGGACATAGACATCATTGAACGGCTTTTGCCCCACCACCGCGTATTGCATCATCATCATCCGGGCGACCCAGAAAAAGATGATGTCGAAACCAGTGATCAGGACGGAGGTGGGGAAGTATTTCTTCAGCTCCGGCGTGTCCTCGGGCCAGCCCAGCGTGCCGATGGGCCAGAGCCCGGAGGAGAACCAGGTGTCGAGCACGTCGGGGTCGCGTTGAGCATCAATATGAGTCAGGCGACCATTTGAGAATCCGACACCATACAAGTCCTTTTGTGTTGTCTGGCCGGAGTATTCTCCCGCCTTAACCGTGAACCGGACGTCGAGCGGTAGTCCGTACAGTTCGCGAATCTTCTCTGCTGCCGCCTGTTCAGACTCTGCGCAAATCGAAACGACTCGAACCGGCTTCGGGTCGAGGCAGTCCGGATCCAACAATGGAATGTCTTCGGGATGGGGTACATACCAAACCGGAATCTGATGCCCCCACCACAATTGCCGTGAGATGCACCACGGCTCGATATTCTCCAGCCAGTGGAAATAAACCTTGCGGTCGGCCTCGGGCAGGATCGTGACCTCGCCCGAGCGCACCGCGTCGATGGCCGGGCCGACGATCTTTTTCGTATCGACGAACCACTGATCCGTCAGCATCGGCTCGATCACGACTTTCGAGCGGTCGCCGAAAGGCTGCATGATCGGTTTTGACTCGACGAAAGGCACGTCTTCGCCCGCGTCATTCGTCACCATCACCGCCAGCCCCTCGGCCGTGATCTGCTCGACCACGCGAAGGCGCGCTTTGAGCCGGTCCAGCCCGCGCAGGTCGTCCGGCACCAGGTTGAGCGTGTCCACCCCCTCGATCGTGAACGACGCCCCTTCCGCGATCGCCTGCGCGCGCCGCGCGCAGTCCGCATAGGGCGCGCCGTCGTCGCGCATATGCGCCTTGGTGTCCATCAGCCGGTACATGGGGATGCCGCCGCGCTTGGCGACCTCGTAGTCGTTGAAATCATGCGCGCCGGTGATCTTCACCGCGCCGGAGCCGAAATCCGGGTCGGGATATTCGTCGGTGATGATCGGGATCAGGCGGCGATGCTCCTTCGGCCCCACCGGGATCTCGCAGAGCTTGCCGACGATGGGCGCATAGCGCGCGTCCGACGGATGCACCGCAACCGCGCCGTCGCCCAGCATCGTCTCGGGCCGCGTCGTGGCGATGGAGATATAGTCGCGCTCCTCGCGCAGGATCACGTTGCCGTCTTCATCTTTCTCCAAATACTCATAGGTCTCGCCGCCAGCCAAGGGGTACTTGAAATGCCACATATGCCCCGGCGTTTCGATATTCTCGACCTCCAGATCCGAGATCGCCGTCTCGAAATGCGGATCCCAGTTCACGAGCCGCTTGCCGCGATAGATCAGGCCCTTGTTGAACATGTCCACGAAGACCTTGATCACCGCGTCGTGGAAATTGCCCTCCTCGCCCGCGGGCGCGCCGGGCGCGCCGGACATGGTGAAGGCATTGCGCGACCAGTCGCAGGAGGCACCGAGGCGTTTCAACTGATTGATGATCGTGCCGCCGGAATGGGTCTTCCACTCCCAGACCTTTTCGAGGAATTTCTCGCGCCCCATTTCGCGGCGCGAGAGGTTGCCTTCCTCCGCGAGCTTGCGTTCCACCACCATCTGCGTGGCGATGCCCGCATGATCCTGCCCCGGCTGCCAGAGCGTGTCGAAGCCGCGCATCCGGTGCCAGCGCACCAGGATATCCTGCAACGTGTTGTTGAAGGCGTGCCCCATATGCAGGCTGCCGGTGACGTTGGGTGGTGGGATCATGATGCAGAAGGTCTCGTCCCGCGACGCATTGGCGCCGGCCCTGAAGGCGCCGGCCTCCTCCCACGCCGTGTAGAGGCGGCTCTCGGCCGCGGCCGCGTCGAATGTCTTTTCCATGGCCATCGCGTTTGGGTCCTGCATGACAAGCTGATCGCAGGCCGGTCTAGCGAATGCCATGCGAAAGGAAAAGAGGCAGGCGCGCATTCGCCGCGGCCGCCCCGACGCGGGGCGTTTCAGGGCGCACGGTCGATCTTGGTGGCGAGCTGGATCAGGCTCTCCGACGAACGCACCCCGGTGATCGCCCCGATCCGGTCCAGCGTCTCGTCAAGCTCCGCCGTGGTTTCGGCCGAAACCTCCAGCGTCAGGTCGAACCGGCCGGAGGTGGTGTTCGCGCGTTCCACCTGGCTCATGCCGCGCAGCCGTTGCAGCACGCCGGGCGTCGCGCGCGGCTCGATCTGCAACAGTACCGTCGCGCGGATGCGCCCTTCCAGCGCCTCGCGCCCCAGCCGCAGCGTGTAGCCCGCGATGACGCCCGAGCGTTCCAGCCGCTCGATGCGCGCCTGCACGGTGGACCGCGCCACGTCGAGGTCCCGCGCGAGGGTCGAAACCGGCGCGCGGGCATCGCGGGCCAGCGCGCTCAGAAGCCGCCGGTCGAGGTCATCCATGGCAAACCGCCCGCTCTTTCGTCAAATTTGTTCTGTTCGGACTCCAACTTATCGAATTCTCCGGGGAAATCGACAGATTTCTTCCCCATTCTAAGAGGACAGGTAGCAACCCGACATAAAGAGAGGGGAGACGAGAATGGGGCTTGGCAAATCCTTCTGGGCATCGCCGCGCGCGCATCTGCGCGCCGAGGCGCCGGATCATCCGGTGCTCTTCTTTTCCGCCGAGGTGCTTCAGGCCACCGCCCGGCGCTTCCTGTCGGGATTTCCCGGTCTCGTGACCTATGCGGTCAAGGCCAACCCCGCGCCGCTGGTGCTGGAAAACCTTCGGGCCGCGGGCATCCGGGCCTTCGACGTGGCCTCCCCCGACGAGATCGCGCGGGTACGCGCCGTGGCCGCCGACGCCGCACTGCATTACCACAACCCCGTCCGCTCGCCCCGCGAGATCGCGCAGGCCGCCGACCGGGGCGTGGCGTCCTGGTCGGTCGACAGCCCGGCGGAGTTGGACAAGCTCGCCGCCCGGCTGCCCGCGGACAGCGAGATCTCGGTACGGCTGCGGCTTCCGGTCGCCGGCGCGGCCTATGATTTCGGTACCAAGTTCGGCGCCGATCCGGAGATGGCGGCGGCGCTGCTGGCGCGGGCCGCAGGTCTGGGCTTCACACCCTCGATGACATTCCATCCCGGTACGCAATGCACCGACGCCGCGGCCTGGTCGGCCTATGTCGCCGCCAGCGCCGATGTCGCGCGGCGCGCCGGCGTCACACTGGCCCGGCTCAATGTCGGCGGCGGCTTCCCCAGCCATCGCAACGGCCCCGACGCGCCGCGGCTGGAGTCCATCTTCGAGGCCATAGACGCCGCCACCGGCATCGCATTCGGCGCGGCGCGCCCGGCGCTGGTCTGCGAGCCCGGCCGGGCGATGGTGGCCGAGGCGTTCACCCTGGCGGCGCGCGTCAAGGCGCTGCGCCCCGACGGGTCGGTCTTTCTCAATGACGGCATCTACGGCACGCTGGCCGAACTGCCGTCGATGGGCGAGCCCGGCCGCATCACCGCGCTCGGCCCCGACGGGACACCCCGATGCGGCGCGACGCGCCCGCGCACGGTCTTCGGGCCGACCTGCGACTCGCTCGACCGGCTGCCGGGCGCGCCCGCCCTGCCCGAGGACCTGGCCGAGGACGATTATCTTCTCTTCGCCGGAATGGGGGCCTATTCGCTGGCCATCGCAACCGGCTTCAACGGATATGGCGCCCCGGCGCTCGCCTCGGTCCGGCAGTTGTGATCTGACCGGGCTGGACCTTTCGCGTCAAGGTATTATCGTCCGCCGGGAGGCAGCCCCGAGCGGAGAGGATCATGGCCAAATTCGGCATCAGCCAGCCAGTGAAACGGATCGAGGATACCCGTTTCCTGACCGGTACCGGCCGCTACACCGACGATCTGGCCCCGCGTGACGCGCTTTGCGCGGTCCTCGTGCGCTCGCCGATCGCGCATGGCCGGATCACAGCGCTGGAGACCGGCGCGGCGCGGGCCGCACCCGGCGTGCGGCTGGTTCTGACGGCGGCGGATCTGGAGGCGGCGGGGCTTGCAAACCGGATGGATGCGCTGGTGGTCAGGAACCGCGACGGCAGTCCCGGCGCCAAACCCGCGCGGCCGATCCTGGCCGAAGGGCGCGTGCGTTTCGCGGGCGAGCCTGTGGCGCTGGTGGTGGCCGAGACACAGGCCCAGGCCCGCGACGCGGCGGAACTGGTGGAGTTGGAGACCGAAGACTTGCCGGTCTGGCTGGAGCTTGCGCCGGGTGGCGCCGCGATCCACGAGGAAGCCCCCGACAACCTGGCCTATGACTGGGCGTTCGGCGATGCCGACGCGACCGAAGCCGCCTTCGCCCGCGCCGCCCATACCGTGGCGCTTCAGATCGACGACAACCGTGTGATCGCCAACCCGCTGGAGCCGCGCGGCTGCATCGCGGACTGGGACGGCACGCGGCTGCATTTGCAATATGGCGGACAGGGCGTCTGGGGGCTGCGGCTGCAACTGGCCAAGAAGCTGGGGCTCGCCCCCGAAGCGGTTCATGTGAGCACGCCCGATGTGGGCGGCGGCTTCGGCATGAAGGCCTTTCCCTACCCGGAATATTTCCTCGCCGCCGCGGCGGCGCGCGCGCTGGGACGCCCGGTGCGCTGGATCGCCGACCGGTCCGAGGCGATGCTGTCGGACAATCACGGCCGCGACCTGACCTCGCGCGCGGAGGCCGCCTTCGACGCCGAGTACCGGCTGCTGGCCTACCGGGTGCATACGGTCAACAACCTGGGCGCCTACAATTCCGGGTTCGGCCAGAACATCCAGACCAACCTGGCTGCGCGCGTGCTGACCGGCGCCTATGCAGTGGACACCGCCTATTTCAACGTGCGCGGCGTCTATACCAACACCACGCAGGTCGATGCCTATCGCGGCGCCGGGCGGCCCGAGGCGATCTATGTGCTGGAACGGCTGATGGACCATGCCGCGCGCCGTCTGGGCGTCGATCCGTGGGACATCAGGCGGCGCAATTTCATCCCGCGCGACGCCTTTCCCTACAAGACCGTGTCGGGCGAGCTCTACGATGTCGGCGCCTTTGCCGAGGTGCAGGCGCGGGCCGCGCGCGAGGCGGGGCTCGACAGGTTTGCCGACCGCCGGGCGGCGTCGCATGCGGCAGGGCGGCTGCGCGGCGTCGGGCTCTGCTATTACATCGAGGCGATCATGGGCGCGCCCAACGAGACCACGAAGATCGAATTCACCCCCGAGGGCACGGTACGGCTCTATGTCGGGACCCAGTCCAACGGACAGGGGCACGAGACCTCATATGTTCAAATTCTGCATGAATTCACCGGAATTGACCCGGATTGTATCGAAATCGTGCAAGGTGACAGCGACCGGATCGCCGAGGGCGGCGGCACTGGCGGGTCGCGTTCGGTCACCACGCAGGGCAATTCCATCCATCACAACGTCGGCCTGATGCTCGAGAAGTTCAGGCCCTTCGTGGCCGGCCTGCTGGAGGCCGATGCGCAGGATATCAGCTTCGCCGAGGGCACCTTCCACGCGCGCGGCTCCAACCGGTTCCTTTCACTGGTCGATGCGGCGGCGGCGGCGCGCGAGGCGGGGCGCGACGACCTGCTGATCACGCAGGCCGAGGCCACGCTGCCCGGACGTTCCTTTCCGAATGGCGCGCATGTCGCGGAGGTCGAGATCGACCCGCAGACCGGCCGCACCGCGGTTCTGCGCTACACGGTGGTCGACGATCTGGGCGTGCTGATGAACCCGGCTTTGGCCGAGGGGCAGGTCCATGGCGGCGTGGCCCAGGGCATCGGCCAGGCGCTCTGCGAAGAGGTGGGCTATGACGCCGACGGCCAGTTGCTGAGCGGCAGTTTCATGGACTACGCCATGCCGCGCGCTACGGACGCGCCCTTCATCGACTTCCATTCCGAACCGCTGCCCTCGACCGCGAACCCGCTGGGCATGAAGGGCTGTGGCGAGGCCGGAACCGTGGGCGCCCTGGCCGCCGTGGCGAACGCGGTGCAGGATGCGCTCTGGGATGAGGGCGTCCGGCAGGTGGACATGCCCTGCACGCCGCTTCGGGTCTGGTCCTGGCTGAGCGGAGCGGCGCTTGCGGCTGAATAGGCGCATAAGGGACTGGCTGGGCCTCAACCGCTGGTTCGGGGCCTCGCGTCCGGCCACATCGCGCGGGCCGATCGACCATGTCGTGATCCTCGACGGCACCATGAGCACGCTGGAAGCAGGGCTGGAGACAAACGCCGGGCAGACCTACAAGCTGCTCTGCGAGCTTGCGCCGAACCGGCATGTCTCGCTCTGGTACGAGGCGGGCATTCCCTGGGACGGCTGGCGCAACGCGGTGAACGTGATCGCAGGCCGCGGCATCAACCGTCGCATCCGGCGCGCCTATGGCTTCATTGCCTCGCGCTACCGGCCCGGCGACCGCATCTTCCTGCTGGGATATTCGCGCGGCGCCTATGCGGCACGCTCGCTGGCCGGGATGATCGACCAGATCGGCCTGCTGAAGGCGAAGCACGCGACGGAACGCAATATCCGGGAAATCTTCCGCCACTACCAGGCCACGCCGGGCGGCGAGTCGGCGCAGGCTTTCGCGCGGCTCTACTGCCACGAGACGGCGGAGATCGAGATGATCGGGGTCTGGGACACGGTGAAGGCGCTGGGCATCCGCCTGCCGATCCTGTGGCGCATCTCGCCGATGGCGACCGAGTTCCATTCCCACCGGCTGGGCCCGACGATCCGGCACGGCTATCACGCGCTGGCAATTGACGAACGCCGCGTGGCCTATACGCCGGTCCTGTGGGAGACGCCGGAGAATTGGGACGGCATGGCCGAGCAGATGTGGTTCCGCGGCACGCATGGCGATGTGGGCGGCCATCTCTGCGGGTTCGAGCCCGCGCGGCCGCTGGCCAATATCCCGCTGGTGTGGATGCTGGAGAAGCTGGAGGGCTGCAACCTGAAGCTGCCCGAAGGCTGGCGCGACCGCTTCCCCTGCGATGTGAACGCACCGTCGCTGGGCTTTTGGCGAGGCTTCGGCATTCTCTTCCTGTGGCGGCGCAAGCGGGTGATCGGCATCGACCGGTCCGAACGCATCCATCCCACGGTGGCCGAACTCAGGAAAAAATGAAGCCCCAGAAAAGCGTCGGCAGCATTTCCAGCACCGCCAGCACGGCGATTCCCGCGCGGGCCGGCCAGCGCCGGAACCGCTGCCAGAGCAGCAGGCAGAGCCCGAGCGCCAGTACGCCTTCCAGCGGCCCGACGATATCGGCGTGCCGCGTGCCGTCCCAATAGCTGATCGGGCTGCGATAGACCCAATCCGTCAGGGGCCAGAAATGCGGCCGCCCGTCATCGTGGTGAAGCGGCAGGTCGGTCAGGACATGAACCAGCCCCGCCCCGCCGAAGGCCAGGAGCGGCGCACGAGCCAACCACAGCCCCAGCCCGGCCAGCGCCGCCCAGAGAATGATCGAATTGTCCACGGCGAAGACGGCCTGCCAGGCGTCCGAGAAGTACATCTCCCCGAACACGAGATGCGGCGGGAGCCCCTGCACATAGAGTGCATGAACCGACAGGAGATAGAGCGAGAGGTCCGGTACGAGCGCCCCGGCCAACGCCGCCGTGGTCACGCGCAGTGCGTCCGGGCGCGCAAAGAGCGTCGCGCCGAGGATCAGATGTGCCGGTGTGTTCACCTGCCTAGTCCGGCAGCCATATGCGGCGCGGACGCACGGGGCGCGGCGTCACTCGAATTCGCGGCTCGCCAGCGCCCGCTGGATTTCCCGGCGCACCAGCTTGCGGACATTGCGGGTCATCCGCTCGCCCAACTCGCCGGTGAGCTGTTCGCGGACCGTCTGGACGATCATCTCGCGCAGCGCCTCCTCGTCCAGTATGCTCTCGCCGTTCTCGTCGAAGAGGCCGATCTCCTCCTCCTCGTCCTCCGCATCCTCACCCTCGTCCAACTCCTCGCCGAACAGAGCCGCGTCGTCCGCCGCGCGGGACTCTTCAGTCGCGGCGTCCCCGGCCGGGTCGCCCCCGGCATCCGGCTCATCAACGATCATCGCGGTCAGATGAAGGCGGCGCGTCAGCCCGATATCCACTTCCCGGCCGCCCTCGTCCGTCGCGGCCTCGGGGGGCGTATCGGCCGCTTCCGCGACATCCGCCTCCATGTCCCCGGCATCTTTGGCATAATCATCGGCCATGCGATCCTCCGTATCCGGCGTCTCTTGGGCAGGCTCATCGGCAGAGTCGTCCTCTGCCGGCACCTCAACCGCATCCCAGTCGGGATCCGCCGTCGCCGCGGCGTCCGCGGCATCCTGCTCGTCGGCCAGTCCATCGTCGGCCGTGACCGCGTCTTCGAGCGTCCCTTGCGGCGCCTCCTCGTCTTTCTCGGCATCCTGCTCCGACGCTGCCGCGCCGCTTCCGGCATCACCATCCCCGGCATCGGCAACCACCTCCGGGTCTTCGGTCTCCACCGCCTCGGTGGTCCCGGATGCACTGTCATCCGCCGCCATATCCGCCGAAGTGCGCGCCGGCCTGTCATCGGCTGCGGTTGCTTCGGCTGCGCCCTTCTCTTCCATATCGTCGCCGCCTTCCGCCCCGGCGGAACCCGCAAGGCCGGTTTCCTCCGGTTCGCCGGGGACGCGCAGCGCATCTGTAAGGATCAGCTTCTCCCCGGCTGCGGGCACGTCCGCCGCCGGGGAGGCCGGCTTGTCGGCAACCGCAGGGCTGCGCGTGTCGTCGGATACCAGCCGACGAATAGAGGACAGGACATCCTCAACGTCCAGGGGGGAGACGGATTTCGACATCGCAACCTCGTACATCTTTTGGGCGAAAGTCTAGCCCCAGCCCGGCCTGCGCACAACGGGTTGAATGAAACCTAGTTACCGCCTGTCCTTTTGATGACACGGTCCAGCCGGTCGCCTCGCACCGATCGCGCGGGCGCATTGCGCACCTTGTTGTAGTTCACCGTGGGGTCGTAGCCCTCGATGCTGAGGCCCAGATGCTCCACCGTCAGCAGGCCCATCGCTGAGAGCAGCGTGTAGACCGCCACGTATTCATCGCGCTGCGCACCCACCAGGTTGTTGCGCGCCTCCAGCAGATCCTGTTCCGCGTCGAGCACATCGAGCGTGGTGCGCGCGCCCAGCTTGGCTTCCTCGCGCACCCCCTCGAAGGCCAGTTCCTCCGCGCGGATCTGCTGGCGCCGGGCGGCGATCGAAGCCCGAGCAACCTGAAGTTGCGCCCAGGCACGGGTCACTTCATCCTCGATCAACAGCGTGTTCTGGAGCAGGTTGGCGCGGGATTCCTCGGAATTGGCGATGTTTTCGCGCAGGATCGAGCGAAGCTGCCCGCCCTGGTAGATCGGCACGTTGAGGTTGAGCGACGCCGTGGCGTCATTGCGCCCGCCATCGAAATCGCGGTCCTCGGAGCGGCTGACCGTGCCCTGAAGGTCGAGCCGCGGCCGCATGGCGGCGCGGGCGCCCTCTACATTCAGATCCGCCGCGCGCACCAGATGCTGCGCCTGGCGTATGGTCGGATGGGTCTGCACGCCGATCCGGGTCGCGGCCTCCAGATTGCCGGGGATCTCGGGCATCGGCGGAGCGACCTGGAGATCGCCGGGATAGACCCCTACGGCAAGGTTGAAGAGCGTGCGCGCAATCTCGAGCTGGCCGCGCGAGGCGGCGAGCGTGCTCTGCGCCTCGGCCACGGCGGCCTCGGCCTGGCTGACATCGGTGCGGGTGATCTCGCCCACCTCGAACCGGTCGCGTGCGGCGCGCAATTCCTGCTGATTGAGCCGCAAGCTGTTTTCCGCCAGCGCCACGGTCTGGCGCTCGCGGCGCATGTCCATATAGGCAGTGACCGCGTCGAGCAGCACTTCCTGTTCGGCATCGACCAGCGCATAGCGCGCCGCCAGGACGGTTTCCTTTGCCGATGCGACGCCCAGCCGTGTGCGTCCGAAATCGAAGACCAGCAGGTCGAGCGTCAGCCCGATCGTGTTGTCGAGGCCAACCTCGTCGGAATCGGTCAGGCGGGAGGACGCGCTCAGCGCCGGACGCAGCCGTGACAGCGCCTGCGCGACGCCCTCGTCGCGGGCGCGCAGCACCGCCCGGTTTGCCGCCAGAAGATTGCTGTTGCGATAGGCGGTTACCAGAACATCTGAAAGTGTGTCGGCCACCGCCGCCTGGACCGGCGCGGCGGCAAGCGCCAGCGCCAGGAAAACCGACCGGAAACTTCTCTGCGCCATGCGATCCCCGACTGAATGAATCACTGAAATAACCATTCGCCGCGTTCAGAGTTCGAAGGCGCGCTCCGCCGCGAAACCCGGCAGCAGCGGCGCCGTCGCGTTGAAGGCGAAGCGCCAGCTCACCCGGCCGCCGCTCTTGATGCCGAAGCGCGCACGGCCCAGAGCGCCCTCCATGAAGATCGCGCCGATCCGGCCACCTTCCTTGAGCTGGTCGAGGATCGAGTCAGGCACCTGCTCCACCGCGCCTTCCAGCAGGATCACGTCATAGGGGCCGTGCTTGGCGGCGCCCTCGGCCAGTGGGCCGACGATCACGGCCACGTTGTCGGCGCCTTCGTCGCTGAGCGCGCCCTCGGCCTCGGTGGCCATGGTTGCGTCCTCCTCCAGCGCGACGACGGCCTCGGCCAGCCGGCCGATCACCGCGGCCGAATAGCCCAGCGCCGCGCCGATATCGAGCACCAGCTCGTTGGCCTGAATATTCAGCGTGTCCAGCATCTTGGCCAGAATGCGCGCATCCAGAACGACGCGCCCGCCACCCAGATCGACATGGTCGCCCATATAGGCGACGTCACGTTGGCCGGCCGGCACGAAACGCTCACGCGGGACGTCGAGCAGCGCGTCGATGATGGGGAACTTGGTCACGTCCGAAGGCCGGATATGACCATCGACCATGGCCGTACGTCGGGCAGCGTAATCTGTCATGAAAAGGCTCGCCAATTGTCTGCATCGGATCGCGCTCACTCTTGCCACAGATTGCCGGGCACGGCAACTCGCCATCGGCCGATGCCCGCTTGCACGCCCCCCGGAGCCTTGGTATGAGGGGCCCCACCACGGCGGCGAGTTGGCGGAGTGGTGACGCAGCGGATTGCAAATCCGTGTACACCGGTTCGATTCCGGTACTCGCCTCCATCACTCCGAAATCCCCACCTTCTTCGCCCGGCATCAACCCCCGCGCGCGAAGACCGCCATCTGGCTGGCGCCGCCGAAGTCGGGATGCGCGCCGCCGATGTCGCGAAAGCCCACGTCGTAGCCCATCCGCCCCGCCACGCCCCGCGCCCAGGTGCGAAATTTTAAGCGGTCCCACTCAAAACGGTGATCGGGGTGACGGCGGCGGTGGGCGGGCACGCCGAGCAGCGCGTTGAACTCCGCATTCGGGGTGGTCAGCACGACGAGCGGCGGAGACAGGCGGCGGAATACGGATTGCTCGAGTTGCGACAGCCGCTCCGGCGGAAGATGTTCGATGACCTCGACCAGAACGGCCGCGTCATGGCCCTCCAGCCCCGGCGGCAGGTCCAGCGCGGACCCCGCCAGCAGCGTGACGCGGCGCTGCGCCTGCGGGCTGCTACGCGCCAGCCGCGCGCGGAGCGCGCCGCGCGCCGTTGGGGACGGCTCCAGCCCGGTGATCTGCGCGACCGCGCCGCTTTCGGCCAGCGGGAAAAGCAGATCGCCCCGTCCGCAGCCCAGGTCGAGCACCCGGCGCGCGCCCGCCGCGGCGAGTGCCGCACGCACCGCGGCCAGGCGTTCGGCATGCAGATGGGTCGTCATGCCGGCCAACGTGCCGGGGCGGCGCGATGCGGGCGCAAGGCAGAAGAGAGGTGCGGCAGCATGGCCAGATCATATGCGTCCCCGCGCGCCGCGCCGCAAGACCCCCGGTCAGTCGGCGGCAATCAGCCCGGTCTCCCCCACCCGGAACATGTGGCGCTGGCGCAGCGTCTCGCAATGCGCGCGCACAGAGACGGGGCTGAGCAGCAGGTGCCAGGTCTGCAACGCGATCGGCGCGGGCTGGGCGAAGGCAGCGCAGTCAAGCACCGCCACATTGGCGCGGTGCAGCGGGTCGCGCACCGAGGCATAGCGGATCGCCCCGCCCTCCTCTGCGTGAAGGCGCTCGGCGACCGCCAGGCAGTCGGCATAGTCCTCCGGGTCGGTCCAGCACCCCTGACCGGACATCTCCGGCGCCGTCAGGTCGAGCGCGCGCGGCGTCCTGATATCGGCCTGCACGGCGGTGTGTTCCACCGGGCGGCGCGGCATCGGCGTTCCGGGCGAGGCCGCGAAGAAGCGCAGCGCGCCCCAGGCCGCCTCGATCATCGCGGTCAGCACATGTTCGGCGCCATACCAGACCCCCGGCGTCTGCCCGGCCCGCCGGAAGCGCGAGTCGCGCGGATAGCGGCCATAGCGGAAGGGCGACCAGAGGCGGTAGTCGAGGTGCCGGCACGGCACGGGAACCGGCGGCTTGGCCTCCTCGAGCAGATGTTCCAGCAGGTCCTGTTCGGCATTGGTGTCCACGATACGCATGGTCGAGAGCTTCGACTGGCCCTCGATCATGCGCCAGAGGTTGCCGCGATAGGGTCCGCAGGGCAGTTCAGGTCGGGGCACGGGCGGCATCGAGATAGGCCATCACCGACACCAGCCCAGGCGCCGTCGCGATCAGCGCGCGCGGCACGCCGTTCAGATCGGCGTTGTCATGCCTCATCCATCCCCGGATCGTGTCCGGATCGCCCCCCGCGATGGCGTCGAGCGACCGGAAGACGCGTACCAGGCAGACCGCCAGTTCATAAGGTTTGCCGGCCAGCGCGTAGCCGCCATCGCGCATACGCGAGACCGTGGCCTCGCTCACCCCGATCGCCGCGGCGATCTCGCGCTGCGTGAGCCCAAGCTCGCGCCCGGCATTGAAGGCGGCCTTGGCCATGACGCGACCCGGATCGTGGCTGACATCCGGCAGCTTGGTGGCAAGGTTTTTCATCATGCGCCCCTTTCACGCAAGAAATATAGTGTTTCTTTCCCATGAAAGCAATATAGACCACAGAGCCGGTCCCACCCGGCCCAGCGCATTCTGACGCGAAGCCGCGAAATTCCCATGTACCGGCCCGCGCACCCCCGCTTTCGCGCCGCGCCGGGGCCGCTATACTGCGCGCGTTCCAGTGCAATGCGATGCGAGGCCCCCATGACCCGTCCCATCTTCTCCCGCGGCGAGCTTCAGGACGCCGCCCGGCTCGTCCATGCCCAGATGTCGCCGACCCCGCAATACCGCTGGCCCACGCTTTCGGCGCGGCTGGGGGCCGAGGTCTGGGTCAAGCATGAGAACCACGGCCCCACCGGGGCCTTCAAGGTGCGCGGCGGGATCACCTTCATCGACTGGCTCAGACGCGCCCATCCCGAGGCGCCCGGCGTGGTCTCGGCCACCCGAGGCAACCACGGTCAGAGCCAGGCCCGCGCCGCCACCGCGGCCGGGCTGGTCGCCAAGATCGTCGTGCCGCTCGGCAACTCGGTGGAGAAGAATGCGGCGATGCGCGCCTTTGGCGCGGAACTGGTGGAGCATGGCGCGGATTTCGACGAGGCCCGTCTGGAAGCCGCCCGGCTGGCCGAGGCCGAGGGGCTCTTCATGGTACCGCCCTATCACCGGGAATTGGTGCGCGGCGTGGCCACCTATGCGCTGGAGTTTCTCACCGCCTGTCCCGATCTCGACACGGTCTATGTGCCGATCGGCTGCGGCTCGGGCATCTGCGGGGTGATCACCGCGCGCGACGCGCTGGGGCTGAAGACCGAAGTCGTGGGCGTGGTCAGCGAGGCCGCGCAATGCGCCCTTCTGTCGGTCGCGGCGGGGCATCTGGTGGAAACGCCCAGCGCGCGCACCTTCGCCGATGGCATGGCAGTGCGGGTTCCGGTGCGGGCGGCCTATGACATCTACGCCGCGGGTGCTGCGCGGATCCTCGCGGTCAGCGACGACGAGGTGGCCGAGGCGATCCGCGTCTATTTCCGCGACACCCACAACCTGACCGAGGGAGCGGGGGCCGCGGCGCTGGCCGGGCTGATGCAGGAACGCGGCCGGATGCAGGGGCGCAAGACGGGCGTCATCCTCTCGGGCGGCAACATCGACACCGGCTGGGCGGTGGAGGTTCTGCGCGGCGGCACGCCGGTCCCGGCGTGAGTGCGGCGGCTCAGCCCGCCAGCGGGTAGCGCGCAAGCTCGGCGTGATGGGCACCGGATTTGGAGAGATCGGACCGGTAGAGCCGAAAATCGTGCACCGCGAAGGCCGGCCCGTCCAGTCCCATCAGATCGGCGAGCGCCTTTTCCAGCCGCGGCGGGTCGATCTCTGCCGGGCGAGGACGGGCCAGGGTGACATGCGGCACGAACTTGCGCGCCGGCGGGCGCAGCCCGGCCGCCCGCGCCGCGCGCATGACCTTGCCCTGCAATTGCCTGAGTGCCGCGCTCTCCGCCAATCCGGCATGGATCGACCGCGGCGGGTCCGCGCCGAAGACCCCGACGCCCGAGAGCCTGAGATCGAATTCCGGCGCTTCGATTTCGGAGAAGGCGCGGTGGGCGTCCTCCAGGTCGGGCTCGGGCACCTGGCCCAGAAACGCCAGCGTCAGATGCAGCGTCTCGCGCGCCGCGACGCGCGCCAGCGGCAATTCCGACTGCACGGCGGCCAGCCGGTCGAGCACCTCTTCAGGCAGGGCGATGGCAACGAAGGCGCGTATCATGACCGCAGACTAACGCGGCCGCCCCGCTCCGTTCCAGCCCGGCGTGAAGTCATGCGCCTCGCGCAGCCAGGCACGGCAAGGATGCGCCTGCGGCCCGCGCACCGGTGTGATCCCGGTCATCGACAGGGCGGGCCCGCAATTCAGCGCGCGGAACGCCTGCACCTCCGCCCCACCGCCGGCAGGCCCGGCAGGGCGAAAAGGAATGCCGTCAGGGCGAGGATGCGGCACATCGGCGGAGCACCTTGCAAACGGTGCAGAAGCTATCGCGCCCGCGGTTCCGGTCAAGCATCGCGCTTGCGCGGGCGCGCCGGGGCTGCAAACTGGCGCGCAAGCCAGAGGGCGCCAGACGGAGAATGCCATGAACGACCGCAGCACGCTCGACCCCGAGGACTGGGCCGCCTTCCGGCGCGACGCCCATGCCGCGCTCGACGCCGCGCTCGACCATGTCGAGGGCCGCGCGGCGCGCCCCGTCTGGCAGCCCGTTCCGGAGCCTGTGAAGGAGGCGCTTTCCGCCCCGCTACCCGACGCACCCTCCGATACACCTGAGCTGATCTCCCGCATGGTCGGGGAGATCGCCGCCCATGACCTGGGCAACCTGCATCCGCGTTTTCACGGCTGGGTGCATGGCGCGGGCACACCCGAGGCGCTGATCCCGGCCATGTTCGAGGCCGCGCTCGACGCCAATCTGGGTGGCCGCGAACACGCCGCCGTCTATGTCGAGCGCCAGGTGATCGGCTGGTGGCGGCAGATATTCGATTTCCCCGCCGGGGCGGGCGGGTTGATGGTCTCGGGCACGTCGATGGCCACGCTGCTGGCGATGAAGGCCGCGCTGACCCGCCACGGCGGCACGGCGCTGCGCGACGGCGGGCTGGCCGCCCTGCCCGGCCCGGTGGCAGCCTATGCCTCGCAGGAGGCGCATGGCTGCGTGGCGCGGGCTTTCGACATCCTGGGCCTCGGGCGCGGGGTGCTCCGGCGCGTGCCGGTGGACGGGGAGTTTCGCATCCGCACCGACCGGCTGGAGGCGATGATCGCGGCGGACCGCGCGGCGGGCATCGCGCCGCTTGCGCTGATCGGCACCGCCGGCAGCGTGAACACCGGCGCGATCGACCCGCTGGACCGGCTCGCGGGGATCGCCGCCGCCGAAGGGCTCTGGTTCCATGTCGATGGCGCCTTCGGGGCGATGGCGCGGCTGGCCCCAACGCTTGCGCCCCGGCTGGCGGGCATCGAACGCGCGGACAGCATCGCCTTCGACTTCCACAAATGGCTCCACGTGACCTATGACGCGGGGATGATCCTGATACGCGACGCAGGCGCACTCCGCCACGCCTTTGCCGACCGGCCCGACTACCTGGCGGGCGCCGAGCGCGGCCCGGCCGCGGGCGATCCCTGGTTCACCGAATTCGGACCGGAACTCTCGCGCGGCTTCCGCGCGCTCCGGGTCTGGTACCAGATGCTGCGCTTCGGCCCGGCGCGGCTCGGCGCTTGCATCGCGGCCAATTGCGCGCAGGCCGCACATCTGGCCCGGCTGGTCGAGGCCGCGCCGGACCTGGAACTGATGGCCCCCGCGCCGCTCAACATCGTCTGCCTGCGCTACCGCGCGCCGGACGAGACCGCCGCGGAGGCGCTCAACACCGCCATCGTGCTGGCCCTCCAGGAACGCGGGCTGGCGGTGCCCTCGACCACCCGGATCGGCGGACGGCTCGCGATCCGGGTGAATCTGACCAACCACCGGACCCGCATGGCGGACATGGACGCACTGGCGGGCGACATCCTGCGGCTGGGCGCGGAGCTTGCCTGACCGCCCGCGCGCCCGGTGTCCCCCCGGAGACCGCCTCCGGCGGGAGTATTTTCGGAAAGATGGAGACACGCGCGGACGCTCCGATCTTCATCTTTCTCCAAATACTCCGGGGGTGAGGCCGCAGGCCGAGGGGGCAGCGCCCCCTTCTCAGGCGGCCCGCGCAAAAGCCACGCCGGATCAGAAGAGGCTGCCCTGCCCGGGCGGCTCCTGCCCCCCGTCGCGGCGTGCCCGCGCGGCGCCGCCGATGGCCAGGCGGCCATCGCGGAACTCGATCTCCAGCGCGCCCGCTCCTTCTGCCTCCGCGCGGGTGGTGAGCACCCGTGCGCCGCTGCGCACCACAGCATAACCGCGCCGAAGCGTCTCCTTGTAGCCCAGCGTCTGGCGCAGCCGTTCCAGGGCGTCGAGCCGGGTCCGCCAGCCCGCGGCCTGCGCGGCGGTGGCGCGGCCGAAGCGCCGCGCCAGCGCGTCGAGCCTCACGGCACGGTCGCGTGCGCTGCGCGCAAGCAGGCCGGGCCGCAGCCCCGCGGCCGCCGCATCGAGCCGGCCGCGCCTCTGCGACGTGACCAGTCGCAGCGCCGCCGGCAAGCGCCCGGCAAGCCGGTCCAGCCGGCGCGCCTGCTGCGCGACCCGATCCGACGGACGCAGCCGCGCAGCCACCCGGCCCAGCGCGATCTGTTTGCCCTGCACCAGCCCGCGGAGCGCCGCCGGCAACCGCCCGGCGGCATAGTCGAGCCGTTGCGCCGGAGCCTCTACCAGTTCGACCGGACGCGGCAGCGCGCGCGCCAGGTCGCGCAGCCCCCGGCCGCGCAATTCCAGCCCGCGCGCCAGCGCGCGCCGCCGGCGTTCCTCCAGCCCGGCAAGGGCGGCCAGAAGCTCGGCACGGACCGGCACCGCAAGCTCGGCCGCGGCCGTCGGTGTGGGCGCGCGCCGGTCTGCGGCATGGTCGATCAGCGTCGTGTCGGTCTCGTGGCCAACCGCGGAGATCAGCGGGATCGCGCTCTCGAAGGCCGCGCGCACGACCGCTTCCTCGTTGAAGCCCCAGAGATCCTCGATCGAGCCGCCGCCGCGGGCCACGATGATCAGGTCGGGCCGCGGCACCGGGCCATCCGGGGCCAGCGCGTTGAGTCCGCGGATCGCGTTGGCCACTTCGGGTGCGCAGCGTTCGCCCTGCACCGCAACCGGCCAGATCAGCACCCGGCGCGGGAACCGGTCGCGCAACCGGTGCAGGATATCACGGATCACCGCCCCTGACGGCGAGGTGACAACCCCGATCACCTCGGGCAGATAGGGCAGCGGCGTCTTGGCGGAGGGTGCGAAAAGCCCCTCGGCCTCCAGCGCCTTGCGGCGTTTTTCCAGCATCGCCATCAGCGCGCCCATGCCCGCCGGCGCGATCTCCTCGATCACGAGTTGGTAGCGGGACTGGCCCGCGAAGGTGGTCAGCCGGCCGGTGGCCACGACCTCCATCCCCTCCTCGGGGGCCACTTTCATGCGCGCGGCCACGCCTTTCCATATTACCGCCGCCAGCACCGCGCGGTCATCCTTGAGATCGAGATAGACATGGCCCGAACGCGGCCGCGAAATGCGCCCGATCTCGCCCCGCACCCGGACATGGGCGAACTCGCCCTCGATGACGCGCTTCACCGCGCCCGAGATCTCGGAGACCGAGAATTCGGGCGCGTTCATTCCCGGCTGGGCGTCTTCGATCAGGTCGGACATGCATCGCCTCGCTTGCGTCTGGTCGGGGTGCATCCTAGAACGCGCGGGAGGCTTGGCCAAGCGGGGGACGCGATGAATATTCTGGTGCTGGGAAGCGGCGGGCGCGAGCACAGCCTCGCCTGGGCCATTCTGCAGAACCCCAAATGCGACCGGCTGATCTGTGCGCCCGGAAATGCCGGCCTGGAGGCGATCGCCGAATGCGCGGATATCGACATCTGCGATGGCGGGGTCGTGGCGGCATTCTGCGCCGAGAACGCCATAGATTTCGTGGTGATCGGGCCGGAGGCGCCGCTCGCTTCGGGGGTCGCGGACGCGCTGGGGGAGGCGGGCGTGCTGGCCTTCGGCCCCTCGGCGGCGGCAGCGCGGCTGGAGGCTTCCAAGACATTCACCAAGGAGATCTGCGACGCGGTGGGAGCGCCCACCGCTGCCTGGGCACGCTTCACCGAGGCCGGGCCGGCCCGCGATTACATCCGCAGCCGCGGCGCGCCGATCGTGGTCAAGGCCGACGGGCTGGCCGCCGGCAAGGGCGTGATCGTGGCCGGCACCGTGGAGGAGGCGTGTGCGGCGGTCGACGACATGTTCGGCGGCGAGTTCGGGCAGGCCGGCGCCGAGGTGGTGATCGAGGAGTTCATGGCGGGCGAGGAGGCCAGCTTCTTCGTGCTTTGCGACGGCGAGACGGCGGTGCCCATCGGCACCGCGCAGGACCACAAGCGTGCCGGCGAGGGCGACACCGGCCCCAACACGGGCGGGATGGGGGCCTATTCTCCTGCCCCGGTGATGACCGAGGCGGTGGCGCAGCGGGCGCTCGAGGAGATCGTCCGGCCCACCCTGGCGGAGATGGCGCGACGCGGCATGCCTTTTCGCGGCGTGCTCTATGCCGGGCTGATGATCGAAGAGGGCCGGCCGCGGCTGGTGGAATACAACGTGCGCTTCGGCGATCCCGAATGCCAGGTGCTGATGATGCGGCTGGGCGCGCAGGCGCTGGACCTGATGCTGGCCTCCGCGGAGGGCCGGCTGGCCGAGATGTCGGTCAACTGGGCCGACGACCACGCGATGACCGTGGTGATGGCTGCGCAAGGCTATCCCGGCGCCTATGAGAAGGGCGGCGCGATCGGCGGGCTGGAGGCGCTGCCCGAGACCAGCCGCGAGATGGTGTTCCATGCCGGCACGGCGCGCGTCGGCGGGCAGGTCGTGGCCGCGGGCGGGCGGGTGCTGAACGTCACGGCGCGCGGCGGCACGCTGGCGGAGGCCCGCGACCGGGCCTATGCGATGATCGTTGCGATCGACTGGCCGGGCGGGTTCTGCCGACGCGACATCGGTTGGCGGGCGCTCTGATCCTTCGATTTCGGGTTGCGCGAGCGCAACCCGACCGGGGCGGGGGTTTCACCCCCGCACCCCCAGAGTATTTCGGGAAAGATGAAAGTCATCCGCAGGTATGGCCCGGTCGATCCCGGCGGCGTTCGGCTTGACCTCCGATGGCGCGCGGTGAGCGCCCCGCCCGCGTCGGTTCAGATTTGTTTTTCGGGCATCCGCACGATCAGGCCTTCAAGTTCGTCGGTGACCTTGAGCTGGCAGGTCAGGCGCGATTTCTCGGGATCGGGCTCATAGGCGAAATCGAGCATGTCCTCTTCCATGTCGTCCTTGGGCGGCAGCCGGTCGACCCAGGCGGCATCGACATAGACATGGCAGGTGGAACAGGCGCAGGCGCCACCGCAATCGGCCTCGATGCCCGGAATGTTGTTGTCGCGCGCGCCTTCCATGACCGTCAGGCCATTCGCCACGTCCACCACATGTTCCGTGCCGTTATGCTCGATATAGGTGATCTTCGCCATGTCTTTCCCTCATGCACCTGTTCCGGACGCGCGCCGGGTCTGAACCCGCCACATAATCGAACTGGACGGCTTTTGCCAGAGATGCCGGCGACTCTTGTCTGCCATGTAGAATGTTCTATTTTTGTTCTTATGCCCGCGACAACCCGCCCGCCCAGATCGCCCGCCGCATCGCGCCCCGGCAGATGGCCGCAGCCGCCCGCAGCGCTGCCCCATGCCCGACTCGACGAGCCACCCAACGGCGCGCGGGTGACCGTGGCGGGGCTGGTTATGGTGCGCCAGCGGCCGGGCACCGCACGCGGTGTGGTCTTCCTGACGCTGGAGGACGAGACCGGTATCGCCAATGTGGTGGTCTGGGCCAGGACATTCGAACGCTTCCGCCGCGCGGTGATCGCGGCACGGATGCTGCGGGTGACGGGCCGGCTCGAACGCCAGGCGGGGGTGGCGCATGTGATCGCCGAGCAGGTGGAAGACATCTCGGCCCTGCTCGACCGGCTGCTGGACCGGCAGGACGGGGATTGAGACCCCGGCCGCCCGGAACGAAAAGGGGCGCCCGAAGACGCCCCGTTCGCCCGGTCGTGCGGGCCGCGCCGGCTCAGCCTTCGTCGAGAGAGAGCGCCACGAAGCGCGGGTCGCCCTGCCGGCGCACCAGGAGCAGCAGCGACTTGCGGCCGGCCTCCCGTGCCGCCTCGACGCGCTCCTCGAAGGCGCTGACGCTGGAGACCTCCTGCTGGCCGGCCTCGGCGATCAGATCGCCGGCGCGCAGGCCCTTCTCGTAGGCTTCGCTCTCGGGGGCGACATCGGTGACCACGAGCCCGGTCGCCTCGCCGTCGAGCCCAAGCTGCTGGCGCAGCTCGTCATTGAGAGCGGAGAGCGAGATGCCCAGCATCTCGGTCTTCTCGGGGGCGCCGTCCGGGGTCTGCATCGCGGCGGGCACGCTGCCTTCGGCCTCCTCGCGGCGGCCAAGCGTCACTTTCAGCGTCTTGGTCGCTCCGTCGCGGAAGACCACGACACGCACCGCTTTGCCGACCTCGGTCCGGCCCACCATGCGCACCAGGGCGCGGGTATCCTCGACCTTTGTGCCGTCGAAGGAGGTGATCACGTCGCTGGCTTCCATCCCGGCCTCGCGCGCGGGGCCTTCGGGCACGTCGGTGACGAGCGCGCCGCCGGCGGCTTCGAGCCCCAGCGCCTCGGCCACGTCCTCGGTCACGTCCTGGATGCGCACGCCGAGCCAGCCGCGGCGGGTCTCGCCATACTCCTTGAGCTGGTTGACGACATTCTGCACCACGTTCGACGCCATCGAGAAGCCGATGCCGATGGAGCCGCCGGTCGGGCTGAGGATCGCGGTGTTCACGCCCACGACCTCGCCATCCATATTGAAGAGCGGACCGCCGGAATTGCCCTTGTTGATCGCCGCGTCGGTCTGGATGAAGTCGTCATAGGGGCCGGAAAGCTCCCGGTTGCGCGCCGAGATGATGCCTGCGGAGGCAGAGAAACCCTGGCCCAGCGGGTTGCCGATCGCCAGCACCCATTCGCCGACGCGCATCACGTCGCTGTCGCCGAAGCTCACGAAGGGCAGCGGCTCGTCGCTTTCGACCTTCAGGAGCGCGATGTCCACCTTCGGGTCGGTGCCGATCAGCTTGGCATCGAGCGTAATGCCGGACTGAAACTCCACCGAGATCTCGTCGGCCTTGGCGATCACGTGGTTGTTGGTGACGATGTAGCCATCCTCGGAGATCACGAAACCGGAGCCGAGCGCGTTGGAGCGGCGTGGCCGCTGCCCCTCGCGCTGGCGGTCCATAAAATCGCGGAAGAAATCCTCCAGCGGTGAGCCTTCGGGCACCATCGGGCGTGGGCCGTCGCTGGCCTCCACGGTCGTCGATGTGGTGATGTTGACCACCGCGGGGCCGACCTTGCCGACCAGATCGGCGAAGCCTTCGGGCGCCGAACGCGCCTGCGCGGCGATCGCCTGCGTCAGGACCAGCGCCAGCCCCAGAAGCAGGCCGAGCGCATAGCGCATGGCGGGCCGGGGCGCCGCCGGGAGCGAAATAGTCTGGGAAGTCACGTCAATATCCTCCTGCGGTCTTGCGTCCTCGGGACATGTGGGGACGGAACTTGCCTTCTCCCACCCCATGTTTGGCCCAAAAGACACATTTCAAATTCAAATGCCGATACGGCCATCACAAATACGTGAAGCGCCGCGTATTCCGTCGCCTCATCCGAGAACGGACTTGGCCAGCCAGATCAGGGCGACGCCGAAGGCCACCATTCCCAGCCCCAGCGTCCGGCGGACCTGTGCGTCGAGGCTGCGGAGCCATTCCAGCAATTCTTCGAAACGCAAAGGGGCCAGTGCGAGCACCAGCCCCTCGATCACGGCCACAAACCCGAGGGCAAGGACCAGTTCCGCCATCACTGCCCCACTTCACCGCTGGAGGGCCTGCCCCCGTGTTCGGACTTCAGGTACTTGAAGAACTCGCTGTCGGGCGACATGACCATCGACGAATTGCTTCCCGCCAGCGCTTTCTCATAGGCCGAGAGCGAGCGGTAGAACTCGAAGAACTCCCGGTCCTTGCCGAAGGCATCGGCATAGACGGCGTTACGCCGGGCATCCGCCTCGCCGCGGGTGATGTTGGCGTTCTTCTCGGCCTCCGAGACCAGTTCGACCTTGGTGCGGTCGGCCTGCGCGCGGATGCGGGTCGCCGCCTCCTTGCCGCGGGCGATCTCGTCTGCGGCCTCGCGCTCGCGCTCGGCGCGCATCCGGGCGAAAGTCGCCTCCAGGTTCTGCTCGGGCAGGTCGGTGCGCTTGAGCCGCACATCGACGATCTCGAGCCCGAGGTTTTCCGACTCCCGCGAGGCGCCGGAGCGGATGCGCTCCATCAGCGCGGCCCGATCCGCCGACAGGATGTCGTCGGACGTGACCGAACCCAGAATCTCCCGCGTCATGGCGTTGAGGATCTGCTCCAGCCGGGTCTCGGCGCTGCGCACGCCGCCCACGCCGACGGCCTGGCGGAAGCGCACCACATCCTCGATCCGGTAACGCGCGAAGGCGTCCACCACGAGGCGCCGGTCGTCGAGCGGCGTGACTTCCAACGGGCTGGTGTCGATCGAGAGGATGCGGTCGTCATAGCGCACCACCTCCTGGATCAGCGGCACCTTGAAGCCCAGGCCGGGATTCTCCTTCACGTCCCTGATCTGGCCGAACTGGAGCACCAGCGCCTTCTCGCGCTCGTCCACCACGAAGATCGAGGACAGGATGGCGACCAGCACGATCACCACGATCGGCAGTATAATTGCGGAACGTCCCATCAGTTGCTGCTCCCCTGCCCGGTCTGGCTGCGGCGCAATTCGTTGAGCGGCAGATAGGGCACGATACCCCCCTCGCCGCCAAGGCCGCCTTCCAGAAGTATCTTGTCCACATCGCCCAGAACGCGCTCCATCGTCTCCAGATAGAGACGCTGCCGGGTGACCTCCGGCGCCTTCTGGTATTCCGTCAGAACCGCGGTGAAGCGGCTTGCCTCACCCTCGGCCTCGTTCACCACGCGGGCGCGGTAGCCTTCCGCTTCCTCGAGAAGCTGCGCGGCCTCGCCGCGCGCGGCGCCCAACACGGTATTTGCATAGGCGTCGGCCTCCTTCTCGAGCCGGTCGCGTTCCTGCTCGGCCGCCTGCACCTGGCGGAAGGCGTCGATCACCTCGCTCGGGGGGTCGGCCTTGTCGAAGTTGATCCGCACCACGTTGATGCCCGCGCCATAACTGCTGAGCGTCCCCTGGATCAGCTCCTCCAGCCGGGATGCAATGGCGCCCCGGTCGCGGTTGAGGATCGGCGCGAGCTGCGATTGCGCGATGATCTCGCGCATTGCCGATTCTGCCACCGCGCTCACTGTTTCATCCGGATCGCGCAGGTTGAACAGGAATTGTGCCGGGTCGGTGATGTTCCAGACCACCTGGAAGTCGATATCGACGATATTCTCGTCGCCGGTCAGCATCAGCCCCTGGGACATCCGACCGGAACCGCCGGTGCCGATCGCCTCCACCCGTTCGCTGGTCACGTTGACCTTCTGATAGGTCATCACCGGCCAGGGCGCGAAGTTCAGGCCCGGCTGCCCGGTCGAAGCGTATTCGCCCAGAAAGAGCTGGACCGACTGTTCCTCTGGCTTCACGGCGTAGACCGAAGCCCAGAGCCACAGCCCGACCGCAGCCAGCACAATCAGCGTGATCGAGCCGCGGTTGAAGCCAGGTCCGCCCGATCCGCCACCCGGCCCGTTGGGACGCTTGCCGCCGCGACCGCCCATCAGGACGCGCAACTGCTCCTGCCCTTTGCGCACGATCTCGTCGATCTCGGGGATCTGCGGCTGGTCGCCGCCGCCGGGGCGCTGCCCGCCGGGCCGCCGGTCGTCGCCGCCGTTATCCCGGCCGCCTCCGCCGCCCCAGGGTCCGCCTTTGTTGCTGGCCATATGGTCTTTCCTCTCCTCTGCTGAGGTTCCCTGTGGTCCTAACTGTACACGCGGGCGTGAATTTCAAGCCGTGCGCGTCGGTGTCTTCATGGTCACCAATTCTTCCGCCATCGTGGGGTGAACCGCAACCGTGCGGTCGAAATCTTCCTTCGTGGCGCCCATCGTCACGGCGACACCGGCAAGCTGGATCATCTCGCCCGCGCCGGGCCCGATGATATGTACGCCCAGAACGCGGCGCGTTTCGGCGCAGACCACGAGCTTCATCAGCACCCGCTCCTCGCTCCCGGCCAGGATATTCTGCATCGGCCGGAAGGCGGCGGAATAGATCTCGATCGGCCCGGCGTCGCGGGCGGCTTCCTCGGTCATGCCGACGGTACCGAATTCCGGCTGTGTGAAGACCGCCGAGGCCACGACCGAATGGTCCACCGCCACCGGATTGGCCTTGAAGACCGTCTCCACGAAGGCCGCGCCCTCCCGGATCGCGACCGGCGTGAGGTTCACGCGGTCGGTCACGTCGCCCACCGCATAGATCGACGGCACGCTGCTTTGCGACCATTCGTCCACCTTCACCGCACCGCCGCGGGCCAGATCCACCCCGGCCTCCTCCAGCCCCAACCCGGCGGTGCTGGGCCGTCGCCCGGTGGCGTAAAGCACCAAGTCCACCTCGTGCAAATGGCCGTCGTTGCGGGTCACGCGCAGTGCCCCGTCCGCCTTGTCGATGCGTTCCACATCGGTGCCGACATGCAGGTCCACGCCGCGCTCGCACATCGCCTCGGCCAGATGGCCGCGCATCTCGCCGTCGAAGCCGCGCAGGATCTGCTCGCCCCGGTAAAGCTGCGTGACCGCCACGCCCATCCCGTTGAGGATGCAGGCGAATTCGCAGGCGATGAAGCCGCCGCCCACGACCAGCGCGCGGCCCGGCAGCACCTCCATGTCGAATATGTCGTTAGAGCTGATGGCATGCTCGATCCCCGGCAGGTCCGGCATGAAGGGCGCGCCGCCGGTGGCGATCAGGACATGTCTGGCGCGGAAGCTCTGCCCGGTGGAGAGCGTCACCTCATGCGGGCCCGCAAGCGTGGCGCGCGCATCGAAGGCCTCGACCCCGGCGCGGTCCAGATTGGCGCGGTAGATGCCTTCCAGCCGGGCGATCTCGGCATCCTTCTTGGCGCGGAAGGCGGGCCAGTCGAACGCCGCCTCCGCGACATCCCAGCCGAAGCCGCGGGCATCCTCGAAGGCGTGAGAGAAGCCTGAGGCGAAGACCATCAGCTTCTTGGGCACGCAGCCGCGGATCACACAGGTGCCGCCCATACGGTATTCCTCGGCCAATCCCACGCGGGCGCCGGTCTCGGCGGCGACGCGGGCCGCCCGGACCCCGCCGGAACCGCCGCCGATGACGAACAGGTCGTAGTCGAAAGCCATAATCCTCAGTCCGCTATATCCGTGAACAGGTTGTCATCCTCGACCACGCCGATGCGCTCGCGCTCGACGGTGCCGTTATTGATGTCGCGGACTTCCACAAGACCGTCACCGTGGCCAATCACGATCGCGTCGGCAATGTCAATGAAAAGGCCGTTCTCGACGACGCCGGGGACCTGGTTGAGCACCATCGAGAGCTGCCGTGGATTGCCGATGCGGCGCAGGTGCAGATCGAGGATATGGTTGCCCTCGTCGGTGACGAAGGGCGCATCGTGGTTGAGCCGCAGCGACGCCGAGCGGCCCATCACGTCGAGCCCGGTCAGGCTTTCCTCGATCAGCGCCTTGGTAGTCTGCCAGCCGAAGGGGATCACCTCCACCGGCAGTGGAAAGGCGCCCAGCGTCTCGACCTGCTTGGAGGCGTCGGAAACAACCACCATCATGTCCGAGGCGGTGGCCACGATCTTCTCCTGCAGAAGCGCCCCGCCGCCGCCCTTGATAAGGTTGAGGTCCGGGTCGAACTCGTCGGCCCCGTCGATCGTCAGGTCGAGCCATTTCACCTCGTCGAGCGTGGTGATCGGCACGCCGACCTCACGCGCCAGATCGGCGGTCCGGCTGGAGGTCGGAACGCCCGTGATGTTGAGCCCCTCCTCGCGCACCATCTCGCCCAGGATGCGGACCATCCAGGCCGCCGTGGACCCGGTGCCGAGACCCAGCCGCATGCCGTCCTCGACATAGTCGACGGCGCGTTTCGCCGCGACGAACTTGGCCTTTTCCATCGGCGAAAGATGACCGCCCATGCCGCACCTCCTGAAAACTGCATCCCGCTTATAGGAAGTTTGCTGCCGGGGAGCGAGTGTAAATCCCGCCTCGATTTGACGCTGACGCCTTTGCCGTTCACAACAGTCGCATTCAGAACAGTGCGCCGCCGGATTTTCCGCCATTGCATTAGCGGCAGTACAGAAAGGCCCGCCATGTTCCTCAGCGTCTTCGACATCTTCAAGGTCGGCGTTGGCCCGTCCTCGTCGCACACGATCGGCCCGATGGTCGCTGCGGCGCGGTTTCTCGACCGGCTGCGCGCGAGCCCGTTCACGGCCGCCGCGCTGCGCTGTTCTCTGCACGGATCGCTGGCCTTCACCGGTCGCGGCCACGCCACAGACCGCGCGGTGATCCTGGGCCTCGCGGGCTTCCGCGCCGACGCTTTCGACGCCGACAAGGCGGCCGAGGCCTATGAGACGATCTTCCGCACCCGGCAGGTCGAGAATGCCGGCCTGCCGGTGCTGGCCTTCGACCCGGCGACCGATCTGGTCTTCGACTACGACCACCCGCTGCCGGGCCATGCCAACGCGATGATCCTCTATGCGCTCGACGCACAGGGCGACGTGATCGAGCGGGAGACCTATTATTCCATCGGCGGCGGCTTCGTACTGACCGAAGCGGAACTGGCCCAGGGCGGTGCGCCCACGCCGGAGGGCGACTTCCCCTTCCCGTTCCGCAACGGCGCGGAGATGCTGCAGATGGCCGAGGCATCGGGCATCTCCATCGCGGCGATGAAGCGCCGCAACGAGCTGGTGCGCCACGGCGACGCCGAACTCAAGGCCGGTATCGACCGGATCTGGGAGGTGATGACGAACTGCATCGACCGCGGGCTGGCGGGCGAAGGCACCCTGCCCGGCGGGCTGCTGGTCAAGCGCCGGGCCCATGCGATCCACGAGAAGCTGAAAGCGGAACAGGGGCTCAACGTCACGCCGCCGCATATCATCAACGACTGGATCAGCACCTATGCGATGGCCGTGAACGAGGAGAACGCCGCCGGCGGGCAGGTCGTCACCGCCCCCACGAACGGCGCCGCGGGCGTGGTGCCGGCCACGATCCGCTACTGGCTCGACCATGTGCCGGGCGCCCGCAGGGCGGGTGTGCAGGACTTCCTGCTGACCGCGGCAGCGATCGGCGGCATCGTCAAGCACAACGCCTCGATCTCGGGGGCGGAATGCGGCTGTCAGGCCGAGGTCGGGTCGGCGGCGGCGATGGCGGCGGCCGGGCTCTGCGCGGTGCTGGGCGGCACCCCCGCACAGGTGGAGAACGCCGCCGAAATCGCGCTGGAGCATCACCTGGGCATGACCTGCGACCCGGTGAAGGGCCTGGTGCAGGTGCCCTGTATCGAGCGCAACGGGCTGGGCGCCATCAAGGCGGTCTCGGCGGCCTCGCTGGCGCTTCGGGGCGACGGCACGCATCTGGTGCCGCTCGACGCCTGTATCGAGACGATGCGCCAGACCGGCGCGGACATGAGCGAGAAGTACAAGGAAACCTCGCTGGGCGGGCTGGCGGTCAACGTGCCGAACTGCTGACCGGGGCCGGCCCGGCCGAGCCGCTTACCCACCCGACCGCAAATGTCGCAAACGGATGAGACGGGACCGCCCGTCCGGGCTTGACAGGGTCCATGACACAATCCGCTGACATGCGCCCTGCCCTGGCGCCGGACCGGGCCCTGCTGGGCATTTTCCTGATGACGGTCTTCGCGCTTTTCGGGCCGGTGATCGACGTCTTCGCCAAGCTCGCCTCCGAGACCATCCCGGTGGGTCAGGCGGTGGCCGCGCGATTCGCCGTGCAGTCGCTGCTGCTGCTGCCGGTCGCTGCGGCGCTGGGCGGGCTGCACCGTCCGGGCCGGGCCGAGGTGATCCGCCATTTCCTGCGCGCCGCGCTGATCCTGCTGGCCACGGGCTGCTTCTTCGCGGCGCTCGCGGTGATGCCGATGGCCGACGCCATCGCGATCTTCTTCGTGGAGCCCTTCATCCTTACGCTGCTGGGCGGCGTCCTGCTGGGCGAGGCGGTGGGCTGGCGGCGCTACCTGGCCTGCGCGGTGGGCTTCGGCGGCGCGCTGCTGATCATCAAGCCCAGCTTCTCGGATTTTGGCGCAGTGGCCTTCCTGCCGCTGGGCACGGCGGTTTGCTTTGCCTTCTACATGATCCTGACCCGGCGCATGGCGGTGGCGATGCATCCGCTGACGCTGCAAGCCTATACCGCAGTGGCCGCGATGGCGCTGATCCTGCCGGTGCTGGGCTATGGCAATGCCGGCGGGCTGGCGCCGATCGACCCGGTCTGGCCGGACCTGCGGAGCGGGCTCTACCTGCTGGGCATCGGGGTGGCGGCCACAGTGGCGCATCTCTTCATCAGCTTTGCACTGAAATTCGCGCCCGCGGCCACGATCGCGCCGCTGCAATATATCGAGATCGTCTCGGCCACGCTGCTGGGCTTCTGGGTCTTCGGGGATTTCCCTGACTTGCTGACGATGCTCGGCATCGCGATCATCGTGGGATCGGGGCTCTTCGTCTACCTGCGCGAACGCCGGCTCAGCCGTCGCGCGCGGCTGCCGATGCCACCGCCCTGACCGCCTGCGCCAGCTCGTCGCGCGGCAACATCACCAGCATGCCGGGCGCATCCATCTCCAGCGAAACCGGCCCGCCTTCGGCCGCGTTCGAGGTGCCGACGCGCCCGCCTGGCGCGAAGCCGATGCCGTCGATGGACCAACGCAGCCCCGTGCTGCGCCCGGTACAGGGCGCCATCGGGAAGAGCGAGACCCGCGTGCCCGCCGCCAGATCGAGGCCGAGCGCGGGCGGACAGTGAAAGCAGATATCCGCAACCCCGATCACGATGCAGGGCTTCTGCGGATAGCGGCTGAGGATGTTCAGATTGGCCAGTTCGTGATCCAGCCGCCCGCCGCTGAAGCCGACCGCCAGGATCACCGGCGCACCAATCCGCAAAAGACATTTCTCGAAATCCGTGGTATCCTGCTCATCGATCCGGTGGATGGTCCGGCGGTCCAGCCCGGCCGCGGTGAGCGTGTCGAGCGAATCCATGTCGCCGATCACCGCCTTGGGCCGGCGCCCCAGCCGCAGCGCCGTCATGGCGCCACTGTCGGCGGCCACCAGATCGGGGGCAAGGCGCAGGGCAAGTGCCAGATCGTCCGAGTCGCAATCGGATCCGCCGATCAGGGTGACACCTAGCGCAGATTGAACAATCAAGCCGGACATGCGGTATTACTGTCGCATCGGGAAACAAACGGCAATGAAATGACCCTGTATTGGGGGGTTAAGGCCCGATTTCATTTGTCGATCCCAAACCCGTGATGATATTTTATCTTCGCTGGGTCGGGGAGAAAGCGAGCACGTTATGGTGGGTGCGAGTAAAATCCTGACCGTATCCTATGGAACCTTCGCCTGCACACTTGAAGGTTTTGACGATCCTTTTACAACCATGCGCCACATCGCGGAATACTTTCGTGATCTGGCCGCGGATGACCGGTACTTTGGCTGTGAACCGCCGGTCCCTGACGCGGAAATGCTCCAGAAGATCGCCGAAAGGTCGATCTCCCGGCGCGTGGCCGCGGAAACGCAGACGAACGGGGTGATCCTGCGCCAGGCGAAGGGTCAGGCCGAAGCTGCGCCCGAAGCCGCGACCGAAACCGCAGCCGTGGCGGCGCGCAAACCTTCGCTCTTCCAGGCGCCTGACACGTCCGTTCCGCTGCCGCGCCCGGCGGCCGCCGCCACGGCGGCCGAAGCCATGGGCGACATGTCCGAGAGCATCGCGGAAGCAACCGAGGACACGGCCGAGGACACGGCGTCCGCCACGGTCCAGGAGCCTTCTGTCGCCGAGAAGCTGGAGCGCATCCGCAAGGCTGCGGGCGAACCCGGAGTGGAGCAGGACGACACCGACGTCGCCGACGCTCAACCCGAGGCAACCGGCGAGGAGATTGCGGCACACTTCGCTGCGGAACCCGAGGCCGAAGTAGAA
This sequence comes from Maritimibacter sp. 55A14, assembly GCF_003122205.1. Taxonomy (GTDB): domain Bacteria; phylum Pseudomonadota; class Alphaproteobacteria; order Rhodobacterales; family Rhodobacteraceae; genus QEYE01. The sequence continues at coordinate 73,024 of NZ_QEYE01000013.1, read as the reverse complement.
GCGGAAGCCGAACGGGAAACCGTACTGGAAGCGGAGGCGGACGAGGAAGCCGAAGCCAAGGTGGAAGCCGAAGCGGAAGTGGAAGCCGAAGCGGAAGCCGCCGCCAACGTGGAAGCCGAAGCCGAAGTGGAAGCCGAAGCCGAAGTGGAAGCCGAGGTGGAAGCCGCCGCACAGGAAGAAACCGCACAGGAAATCGAAACGGCGGACCGCGAGGCCGAGGAGGCGGCAGCCGAAATGGCGGCCGCGGATCTGGCCGAAGCCGAGGCCGCGATTGCGGAGGCCGAAGCAGAGGCGGTCGCCGCCATGGCGGAGACCGAAGTCGAGGCCGAGGAAGCCGAAGAGGCCGAGGCCGAACATGGCCGCGATGCCTTCACCAGCGACGGCGCGGAAGACGAGGATGCGGCGCTGGAGCGTCTCCTGGAGACGACCAACTCCAAGCTCCGCGGGGTCGAGACGACACGCAAGCAGAACGCCTTCGCACAGCTCAAGGCCGCAGTCGCGGCGACCTGGGCCGAACGCCAGCTCGGCGGGACCGGCAAGGCGGCCAACGACGCCGATGGGGCAACCGACGCCTACCGCGCCGACCTTGCGGAAGCGACCGCGCCGGCACACGCCGCCGCGCCTCAAGGCGAGGACGAGCAGCCGCGTGCCGAGAACGCGTCGCCGCTCGTGCTGGTGTCGGAGCAGCGGATCGACAAGGACGACGAGGCCGACGAGGCCGACAAAGATGACGCCGTCGCCGCCCCTTCCGCCGCAGCGCCGCGTCGCCATCGCGTGACCACCGAAATCCTGGTGCTGGAAGACGAAGCCGAAACTGAAGACGCGCTGGCCGACAGCGACAGCTTTCAGGAATTCGCCGAGCGGATCGGCGCGGGCTCCCTGCCCGAGCTTCTGGAAGCAGCGGCTGCCTATACCTCGCATGTGGAAGGGCGTCAGCGCTTCTCCCGCGCGCAGGTCATGTCGAAGATCGCGCGGCTCAAGGCGGGGGAAGAGTTTTCCCGCGAAGCCGGTCTGCGCTCCTTCGGCAAGCTCCTGCGCGAGGGCCGCATCCGGCGGGTGCAGGACGGCCAGTTCGTCATCACGGAGGATTCGCGCTTCGTGCAGGAAGCGCGGACCGGCACCCGATAAGTCAGGGTGTCGTTACGTCCCGAACGCTCGCTTGATTTGGGAGATCGGAGCGGTCCGCAAGGGCCGCTCCGGTTCCGTTTGGGGCCATGCCGTCAGTCCCGGTCGTCTTCGCCCGCCTCCGGGTCCGCCTGACCGACGCCGCGGAAGACTGCTCGCAAAGGCAGGATCCAGACGATCCCGAGCACCACGTAGACGACGAGTTCCACCAGCGGCGACGGCCGGTCGATCCAGTTGACCAGCGTGACGGCCACCACGACATAGGCCGGCAGCCCCACCAGCAGGATCAGAAGCGACAGCCGCCGCCGGGCCTTGTAGCTCAGAGCCATGGGTCAGTCCGCAAAAGGATCGGTCACGAGGATCGTGTCGTCACGTTCCGGCGAGGTGGAGAGTAGCGCGACCGGGCAGTCGATCAACTCCTCCACCCGGCGGACATACTTGATCGCCTCGGCCGGCAGGTCGGCCCAGCGCCGCGCGCCCTCGGTGGAGGCCGACCAACCCGGCATCTCCTCGTAGACTGGAACGCAGCGGGCCTGTTGATCAGCCGCCGTAGGCAGGTAGTCGAGCCGCTTGCCATCAAGTTCGTAGCCCACGCAGATGCGCAGTGTCTCGAACCCGTCCAGCACGTCGAGCTTGGTCAGCGCGATGCCGTTCACGCCCGATGTCGCGCAGGTCTGGCGCACCAGCACCGCGTCAAACCAGCCGCAGCGGCGCTTGCGCCCCGTCACGGTGCCGAATTCATGGCCGCGTTCCCCGAGCCGCTTGCCGTCCGCGTCATCGAGTTCCGTCGGGAATGGTCCCTCGCCGACGCGCGTCGTATAGGCTTTGACGATGCCCAGAACGAAGTCGATCGCGCCGGGGCCAATGCCGGTGCCGGTCGCCGCCTGCCCGGCGATGACATTGGATGAGGTGACGAAAGGATAGGTGCCGAAATCGATATCCAGAAGCGCACCCTGCGCGCCTTCGAAGAGGATACGCTTGCCCGCCCGGCGCTTCTCGCCCAGTACCTTCCAGACCGGCGCGGCATATTCGAGGATAGCCGGGGCGATCTCCAGCAGTTGCGCGATCAGCGCGGCGCGGTCCACCGGCTCCAGCCCCAGGCCCCGGCGTAGCGCGTCGTGATGGGCCAGCGCCCGGTCCACCCGCCGCTCCAGCGTCTCCCGGTCCGCGAGGTCCGCCACGCGGATCGAGCGCCGCCCGACCTTGTCCTCGTAGGCCGGGCCGATGCCGCGGCCGGTGGTGCCGATCCTGGCCACCCCCACCGCCGCCTCGCGGGCGCGGTCCAGTTCACCATGGATGGGCAGGATCAGCGGCGTGTTCTCGGCGATCATCAGCGTCTCGGGGGAGATCGTCACGCCCAGCTCGCGGATCTGCTCAATCTCCGCGACCAGATGCCAGGGATCGAGCACCACGCCGTTTCCGATGACGCTGAGCTTGCCGCCACGCACCACGCCCGAAGGCAGCGCGTTCAGCTTGTAGACCTTGCCGTCGATGACCAGCGTATGGCCCGCGTTGTGGCCGCCCTGGAAGCGCGCGATCACGTCGGCGCGTTCGCTCAGCCAGTCGACGATCTTGCCCTTGCCCTCATCGCCCCATTGCGCGCCGACAACCACGACATTGGCCATACCCGATATCTCCTTGGTCAAAACCCGCGCCGGTATAGCGGCCCCGGCGCGCCGCGGAAACCGCAAATTCACGCGCGGGCCGGGCTGAGACGCGCCGCGTGTCCGCCGCGCGCGCCTCGGGCCTTCGGCGGTGTCCGCTATCGGGCCAGGTGGACATGGACGATATGGACGAGTAGACCTTGCGGCGCAGGCGCTTAGGTTCTAAGTAGCCCGACGACGCCCACACCCGAACGCCACGCCCGAAGAAACGGACCGGAACCCAATGGAAAACGTCATTCTGACCATCCACCTGATCCTTGCGCTCTGCCTGATCGGCGTGGTGCTGATGCAGCGGTCCGAAGGCGGCATGGGCGCAATGGGCGGCGGCGGCGGCGGCGCCATGACCGGCCGCGCCGCGGCGACCGCGCTGGGCAAGGCGACATGGGCACTGGCCATCGCCTTCCTGGGCACCTCCATCGCGCTGACGATCATCGCAGCGGCCAATTCGCGCGGCGATTCGGTAATCGAGCGGCTGGGCACCGACGCGCCCGCCACGCAGGAGGCCCCGGCACCCACGCCACTGGGCGAGAACCTGCTTCCACCCAGCACCGGCGATGCCCCGGCCCCGCCGCCACGGGCGGAGTAAAAGACCACAACAGCTTGAGTTGCCGACCCGGCGGATTACAGCATATTGCGGTTTCCGGGTTGATCGTATCGGCCAAATGCTCTATATCTCAAATCCCGTGATAAGTGCCGCGGGATAGAGATTCGTGCGGCCGGAATACATCATGATCACGGGGGTTTCCGCACCACATGGCGCGTTTCGTATTCATCACCGGCGGGGTCGTCTCCAGCCTTGGGAAAGGGCTGGCATCCGCCGCACTGGGCGCGCTCCTGCAGGCCCGCGGCTATTCGGTTCGGCTGAGGAAACTCGACCCCTATCTCAACGTGGACCCCGGCACCATGAGCCCGTTCGAGCATGGCGAGGTCTTCGTTACAGATGACGGGGCGGAGACCGACCTCGACCTGGGCCACTACGAACGCTTCACCGGCGTCGCGGCGCGCGCGACCGACAGCGTCTCCTCAGGGCGCATCTATTCCAACGTGCTGGAGAAGGAGCGCCGGGGCGACTACCTGGGAAAGACCATTCAGGTGATCCCGCACGTAACCAACGAGATCAAGGACTTCATCGCCATCGGCGAGGACGAGGTCGATTTCATGCTTTGCGAGATCGGCGGCACGGTGGGCGATATCGAGGGGCTGCCCTTCTTCGAGGCGATCCGCCAGTTCAGCCAGGACAAGCCGCGCGGGCAGTGCCTGTTCATGCATCTCACCCTGCTGCCCTTTATCGCCGCCTCGGGCGAGCTGAAGACCAAGCCGACCCAGCATTCGGTGAAGGAGCTGCGTTCGATCGGGATCGCGCCGGATATCCTGGTCTGCCGGTCCGAAGGACCGATCCCGCAGAAGGAACGCGACAAGCTGGCGCTCTTCTGCAATGTGCGGCCCGACGCGGTGATCGCCGCCTATGATCTGAAATCCATTTACGAGGCGCCGCTGGCCTATCATCGCGAGGGGCTCGACCAGGCGGTGCTCGACGCATTCCAGATCAGTCCGGCGCCGCGGCCCGACCTGCACCGCTGGGAAGATGTCTATGATCGCGTCTTCCACGCCGAGGGCGAGGTGCGGGTGGCCATCGTCGGCAAGTACACGCAACTCGAGGACGCCTATAAATCCATCGCCGAGGCGCTGACCCATGGCGGGATGCAGAACCGCGTCAAGGTGCGGGCCGAATGGATCGACGCCGAGATCTTCGAGCGCGAGGACCCGGCCCCGCATCTGGAACGCTTCCAGGCCATCCTGGTGCCCGGCGGTTTCGGCGAACGCGGCACCGAGGGCAAGATCAAGGCGGCGACTTTCGCGCGCACCCGCGGCATTCCCTATCTGGGCATTTGCCTGGGCATGCAGATGGCGGTGATCGAGGCGGCGCGCAACCTGGCCCATCTCGAAGACGCCGGGTCGGAGGAATTCGACCACGAAGCCGGCGCGCGGCGCTTCACGCCGGTTGTCTATCACCTGAAGGAATGGGTGCAGGGCGACACCAAGGTGGCGCGGCGCGTGGAGGACGACAAGGGCGGCACGATGCGGCTTGGCTCCTACACCGCGAAGCTGCGCGAGGGCAGCCGCGCGGCGGCGATCTATGGCGCGACGACGATCCACGAGCGCCACCGCCACCGCTACGAGGTCGACATCAAGTACCGCGAGAAGCTGGAGGAATGCGGCCTGATCTTCTCGGGGCTTTCGCCGGACGGCAAGCTGCCGGAGATCGTGGAGATCCCCGACCACCCCTGGTTCGTCGGCGTGCAGTTCCACCCCGAACTGAAATCCAAACCCTTCGCCCCGCATCCACTTTTCGCCGATTTCATCCGCGCCGCGGTGGCGCAATCCCGGCTGGTCTGACGGCGAATCCGCTTTGCCCCGCCTGCGGATCCGTGGTCTGATCTCAGGGCAGAACGGATTGTGAGGGAGGCAGACATGCCTAAAGGCTACTGGGTGGCGCATGTCACCGTGGAGGATCCCGAGGTCTATCGGAAGTACCGCGAGGCCAACGCCGCGCCCTTTGCGGCGCATGGCGCGCGGTTCCTGGTGCGCGGCGGCGAGGGCGACGTGGTCGAGCGCGCGCTGCGCCCGCGCACCGTGGTGATCGAGTTTCCCAGCATCGAGGCCGCGCGGGCCTGCTATGACAGCCCCGAATACCGCGCCGCCAAGGCGCTGCGCGACCCGGTCTCGGCAGGCGATATCGTGATCGTGGAGGGCTTCGGCGGCGACTGATCGGCAGGGCATTGGCAGCGCCGCCGCGGCGGATTATATCGAGACGCATGTTTGCCAGACTTCTCAACCGCCTCGCCCAGCCCGGCACCGCCCCGCTGCCCGCCGAAGACGCCCGGCTCGCCCTGGCCGCGCTTCTGGTGCGCATCGCCCGATCGGACCAGGATTATGCCGCCATCGAGATCGCGCGCATCGACCGGATACTCGCCCGGCGCTACGGGCTAGACCCGGATGAGGCGGAAGCCCTGCGCGCCGACGCCGAGACACTGGAGGCCGAAGCCCCCGATACGGTGCGTTTCACCCGTGAGATCAAGGACCACGTGGCGCATGAGGACCGCGAGGGCGTGCTGGAGGCGCTCTGGGACGTGGTGCTGGCCGACGGTACCCGCGACCATGAGGAAGACGGGCTGATGCGGCTTGTGGCGAGCCTGCTCGGCGTCAGCGACCGCGACAGCGCGCTCGCGCGCCAGCGCGTCGCGGCACGCAACGGGGAATGATCGCAGCCCTGCCGATGTACGACCGCCCCGAGACCGCGGCGGCGCATGACAGGCTATGGGCGCGGATACGCGACGCGCTGGCCGCCGAAGGCGTGGCGGCCCCGGACACCTTGCATCGCGGCGGCGATCCCTGGCGGATATGGGAACATCCCGACCTCCTGCTGGGCCAGAGCTGCGGCCTGCCCTACCGCGCCCGGCTTCATCGCCGGGTGACGCTTTTGGGGGCCTTCGATTACGGGCTCGACGACACACCGCCGGGCCATTATCGCAGCGTGCTGCTCGCCGGCCGGGATGCGCCCGAGCGGCTGGAAGCGTTCGCCGGCGGCGTTCTGGCCTATAACGATGCGCTCTCGCAATCCGGCTGGGTCGCACCGCAACCGGCCGCCCGTGCCCACGGGTTCCGGTTCACCCGGTATCTGGCAACCGGCGCCCATGCCGCGAGCGTGGCCGCCGTGGCGGCGGGCCGGGCCGACATCGCCGCGATCGACGCGGTGAGCTGGCGCACAATCCGCGCCCATGACGTGGCGGCGGCGGACCTGGGCGCGGTGGGGCGCACCGCGGCCACGCCGGGCCTGCCGCTGTTCACCGCCCGGCCGGACCTGGCCCCCGCGCTGCGCCGGGCCCTGCAGGCAGCGGCGGAGACGCTCGACACGGATAGCCGCGCGACGCTCGGCATCCGGGGCTTCGTGGCGTTTTCGCCGCGCACCTATCTGGCGCTGCCCATCCCGCCCGGACCCGGCGAATTGCCCGGCACGGGCGGCGATCTGCCCCTGCGGCACCCGTGAATGCCGCCGATTCTCCGTTGCAATCCTCCATTTTTTGCGCCCTACTCCGCCATCGGGGAAACAGGGAAAGCTGCCAAGGCGTGCCTAGAAAGACGACAGAACCACCGGTCATAGAAATCCGGGACCTTCACAAGGCCTATGGGCAACTGGAGGTTCTCAAGGGCGTCGACCTGGTCGCCCGTCGCGGTGACGTGGTCTCGCTGATCGGATCGTCGGGGTCAGGCAAATCGACGCTCCTGCGCTGCGCCAACCTTCTGGAAGACAGCCAACAAGGCGATATCCTCTTCGATGGCGAGCCGGTGATCTGGCGCGGCTCCGGCGCCGGGCGGCATCCCGGCGACAAGCAGCAGGTGATCCGCATCCGCACCAATCTTTCGATGGTGTTCCAGCAGTTCAACCTCTGGGCGCATATGACCATCCTGCAAAACGTGATGGAAGCGCCGGTGACGGTCCTGGGCCGCGACCGGGCCGAGGTGGAACGCGCCGCGCGCGGCTATCTCGACAAGGTCGGGATCGGCGACAAATGCGATGCCTATCCGGCGCAGCTTTCCGGCGGGCAGCAGCAGCGCGCCGCAATCGCGCGCGCGCTCTGCATGGAGCCCGACGCGCTGCTTTTCGATGAGCCCACATCGGCGCTCGACCCGGAACTGGAGCAGGAGGTCGTCAAGGTCATCAAGGCGCTGGCCGAGGAAGGCCGCACCATGCTGATCGTGACCCATGACATGCGGCTGGCCGCGGATGTGTCCGACCATGTCATTTTCCTGCACCAGGGCCGCATCGAGGAAGAAGGCCCGCCCGAAACACTGTTCGGGCAGCCCAAGACAGAACGGCTGCGGGGCTTTCTGAGCTCCACCAAGGCCGCCTGAGCGAAACCGCTTCGACCAACGACAACAAGGGAGACCGACAAATGAAAAAGCTGATCCTTGGCGCCGCCATATTGGCGCTGACCGCCGGCGGGGTCCATGCCCAGACCATCCGCATGGGCACCGAGGGCGCCTATCCTCCGTACAACTTCATCAACGACGATGGCGAAGTCGACGGCTTCGAGCGCGAGTTGGGCGACGCCCTTTGCGAACGCGCGCAGCTCACCTGCGAATGGGTGACGAATGACTGGGATTCGATCATTCCCAACCTCGTCTCGGGCAACTACGACACCATCATTGCGGGCATGTCGATTACCGACGAACGCGACGAGGTGATCGACTTCACCCAGCCCTACCTGCCGCCCGATCCGTCTGCCTTCATGGCGCTGCCCGGCACCGATATCGACGTGGCGGAGGGCGTGATCGCGGCGCAGGCGGGCACGATCCAGGCCAGCTACATTGCAGATATCGGTGCCACGCTTGTCGAATTCGCCACGCCCGACGAAACCATCGCGGCGGTCCGCAACGGCGAGGCCGACGCGGTGATGGCCGACAAGGCCTATCTGGAGCCGATCGTGGCCGAATCCGGCGGCGAGTTCGTGTTCCTGGGCGACGACGTGGCAATGGGCGACGGCATCGGCATGGGCATCCGCGAATCCGACGCGGAACTGCGCGACACGTTCGACACGATGATCTCGGAGATGAAGGAGGAGAACCTCATCAACCCGATGATCGTCAAGTGGTTTGGCGAAGACGCCACGATCTGGGAATAAGCGCCGTTTCGGGCGGGGCCACGCGCCCCGCCCGGCCGCGCCTTCTGCATGTTCTCCTTCTGCTCCGATCCATCCGTCCTGCCGGACTGGCAGTGGTTTGCCTGCTACCTGACGACGGGCAAGCATATGGGTTTCTACGCCTCCTTCGGGACGGTGCTGCTGCTGCTGGCGATCACCGCGCCGGTGGCGATGGCGTTCGGCTTCGCCGGCGCGATGGCGGCGCGGTCGCATTTCCCGCCGCTCGGACTGCTGGGCAAGGGCTATATCGCCATGGTGCGCGGTGTGCCGGACATCGCCTTCTTTCTCTTCGTGCCGATCGCACTCGACCAGGCGCTGGAATGGCTGCGGCACAAGACGCTCTGCCCCGACTGGACCGCGCCGATCCGGCAGGGAAACGATTTCGTGGTCTGCGCGCAGGCCAAACTGCCGCTCTCGTCGAGCCCGCAAAGCGTCCATGACGCCTATAGCTTCGCGCTGGCTGTGGTGGCCTTCTCGGTCGTCTTCGGCGCCTTCGCGGGCAATGTGCTGGTGGGGGCGATGCGCGCGGTGCCGCACGGCCAGCTCGAAACGGCCGAAGCCTATGGCATGACCCGCGCCCAGGTTTTCCGGCGAATCCTGGTGCCGCAGATGTGGGTCTACGCGCTGCCGGGTCTGTCCAATCTCTGGATGATCCTGATCAAGGCCACGCCACTCCTCTTCATCCTCGGCATCACCGACATCGTCTACTGGGCGCGGGAGTTGGGCGGCATGAAAACCGGCGCCTTCGCCTATCCCCACGGCGACTGGCGGCTATGGTATTTTCTTGGTCTGCTGGTCTTCTACCTGGCCTTCACCAAGCTCTCGGAAGTGGTGTTCGAGCGGCTGATGCTGCGGCTCACCCACGGGCAGGCGACGATGGGCGGCGAAGCCCAGCGAAAGGCGCCGGCATGAGCTGCTGGCAGACCATTCAGGACTACGGGCTGCGCTCGCTGGGCATCGGCGAGCGGCTGCTGCCGCGCTCCGACTTCACACTCTGCGATCAGGTGGTGCTGATCGGCTCGGGCATGATCTGGAACGTCTATTTCGGCGCGCTCGCGCTGGCGATGGGTTTCTTTCTGGCCACCGCGCTGGCGCTCGGCAAGGCCAGCGCACACCCCGCGATGCGCAAGCCGGCGGAATGGTTCATCTTCGTCTTCCGCGGCTCGCCGCTTTTCATCCAGTTCTTCTTCGCCTACGAGCTTTTCGTGATCCTGCCGGACGCGGGCCTGTCGATCCCGCTGGGCGTCGTCACCGTCACCGCCGGCACCGACATGCTGACCAAGGCCGCGCTGGGTGCGCTGATCGTGCTCTTCTTCAACACCGCCGCCTATTCGGGCGAGATATTCTATGGTGCGCTGCGTTCGATCCCGAAGGGCGATGTGGAGGCGGCGGACGCCTACGGGATGTCGGGCTGGATGAAGTTCCGGCGCATCGTCTGGCCCACCATGCTGAGGCTCGCCTGGCCGTCCTACACCAACGAGGCGATCTTCCTCTTCCACGCCACCACGCTGGTCTTCTTTTCGGGCTTCCCGGCCTGGCGTCAGAAGGGCGACGCGCTCTATTACGCGAGTTACTTCGCCGACAAGACCTTCAACCCGTTCGTGCCCTACCCGATCCTGGCGGGCTATTTCATCGTGCTGACGCTGCTGGTGATCGGGCTTTTCGGGCTGGTGAACCGCCGTCTGAACAGGCATCTTCCCGTCGAGACGCGGCGGCGCATCCGGTACCGCCCGCAATTCATCCGCTGAGGACCCATGACAGAGCAGCAACAGGCCTGGCTCGACGCCCATCCCGAGATCAAGACCGTGCGCATCGCGGTGTCGGACCTCAACGGCCAGCCTCGCGGCAAGCGGCTGCCCGTGGCCAGTGCGCGCAAGGCGCTGGAGGGCGGCGCGCGGATGCCGCTCTCGACCCACAATGTCGATATCTGGGGCGACGATATCGAGGACAGCCCACTGGTCTTCGAGAGCGGCGACGCCGACGGAATGCTGCGCCCGACCGAGCGCGGCCTGGTACCGATGCCCTGGTTGGGTGCGCCCTCGGCGCTGCTGCCGATGTGGATGTACCAGGAGGACGGCACCCACTTCCCGGGCGATCCGCGGCACGCGCTGGCCGCGGTGCTGGAACGCTACCGCGCCCGCGGCTGGACGCCGGTGGTCGCGACAGAGCTGGAATTCTACCTGGTCGATGACGGCTCAGAGCGTCCCGAACCGCCGATCAATCCCTATTCCGGCCGCCAGGTCCAGGCGCGCGAGGTTCTGGCGCTCAACGGGCTCGATGTCTTCGACGCCTATTTCACCGAGCTCTACGAGGCTTGTGCGGCGATGGGTATTCCCGCCGACAGCGCAATTTCCGAAAGCGGCCAGGGACAGTTCGAGATCAACCTGATGCACGAGGCCGACGCGCTGAAGGCAGCCGATGACGCCTGGCTCTTCAAGCAGACGGTCAAGGGGCTGGCGCGCAAGCACGAAATGGCCGCGACCTTCATGGCCAAGCCCTACGGCGAACATGCCGGCAACGGGCTACATATCCATTTCTCGGTGCTCGACGCCGAGGGCTGCAACATTTTCGACGACGGGACCGAGAAGGGCTCGGACACGCTGCGCCACGCGGTTGCGGGGTGTCTCTCGGCAATGCGCGACAGCGCGCTGCTCTTCGCGCCGCACAAGAACTCCTACCGCCGCGCGACGCCCAATTCCCACGCGCCCACGCAGATCTGCTGGGGCTACGAGAACCGCACCGCCGCGATCCGCATCCCCGGCGGCGCCCCGGCGGCGCGCCGGGTCGAACACCGCGTGGCGGGCGGCGACACCAACCCCTACATGGTGCTGGCCGGCGTGCTCGGCGCCGCGCTCATCGGCATCGAGGACGCGGCCGAGCCCCCGGCCCCGATGACCGGCAACGCCTACGACCAGCCCTTCGAGCAGCTTCCCTTCAGTTGGCGCGAGGCGATCGCGCTCTTCGAGGAAAGCCCGCTGATGGAACGGGTTTTCGGCCCCACCATGGTGGCGAACCTCGTGGTGTGCAAACGCCAGGAGCTGAAGCGGTTCGAGGAACGCTGGACGGATTTCGAATTCGCCACCTATCTGGAGACTGTCTGACCCCGCAGGCGTTTCGGTGGCGCGCGTGAATTTCGACCGACCGCGCGCCCACTTGCCGGGGGCTCGAAGGCTCTGCTAGTCTCTGCCCGACCAACCTGATGAGACATTCATGAAAATCGGCATCCTGCAAACCGGCTATGCCCCTGCGGAGCTGGCGGAGGCGCACGGGGAGTATCCCGACATGTTCGAGCGTCTGCTGGCCGGGCATGGCTTCACCTTCGAGAACTGGCCCGTGCTCGACAACGTCTTCCCCGAGGACATCCGCGCGGCCGAGGGCTGGCTGATCACCGGCTCCAAATACGGCACCTACGAGGAACTGCCCTGGATCGCGCCGCTGGAGGCGTTCATCCGCGAAGCCTATGCCGCACAGGTGCCGCTGGCGGGCATCTGCTTTGGCCACCAGATCATCGCGCAGGCCCTTGGCGGCAAGGTGGAGAAATACCACGGCGGCTGGTCCGTCGGTCGGCAGAGCTATGAGGTCTCGGGCCAGGGCGCGCGCGCCTACAACGCCTGGCACCAGGACCAGGTGACCGCCCTGCCCGAGGACGCGCAGGTGATCGCGCGCTCGGATTTCTGCCAGAACGCCGCGACGGTCTACGGCGACCGGGTCTTTTCCGTCCAGTGGCACCCGGAATTCGACGACGCCTTCATCGAGGGGCTGATCCGCACCCGCGGCAAGGGCGTAGTGCCCGAACCGCTGCTGGAACAGGCCAGGCAGGAGATCGGCAAGCCCATCGCAAGCGACGAAACCGGTGAACAGATCGCCGCCTTCTTCAAACGGGCGCGCGCAAAACAGGGGAGCCGGTGACATGGCCGACGAGGAACTGACCGCGAAGCTGCCGCAGGCGGCGCTGGACTATATCGACGGGCGCCGGCTGGACGAGATCGAGTGCGTGGTACCCGACCTTGCGGGCGTGGCCCGCGGCAAGGCCATGCCGGCCTCGAAATTCGCCAAGTCGACGCGCTTCCACCTGCCCGATTCGATTTTCTTCCAGACCATCACCGGCGACTGGGCCGAGGCCGCGGGCGAACAGGGCTTCACCGAGCCCGACATGACGCTGATCCCCGATTACGAAACCGCGACCGCCGCGCCCTGGACCGCCGACATCACGCTGCAGATCATCCATGACGTGATGGACCGCGCCGGCGTGCCGATCCCGATCGCGCCGCGCAACGTGCTCAAGCGGGTGATCGGACTTTATGAGGCGCAGGGCTGGTCGCCCATCGTCGCGCCGGAGATGGAGTTCTTCCTGGTGGCCCGCAACATCGACCCGACCCAGCCCATCCAGCCGCCGATGGGCCGCTCGGGGCGGCGGGCGGCGGCGCGTCAGGCCTATTCGCTGAGCGCGGTGGACGAATACGGCCCGGTGATCGACGACATCTACGATTTCGCCGAGGCGCAGGGCTTCGAGATCGACGGCATCACCCAGGAAGGCGGCGCGGGCCAGGTCGAGATCAACATGCGCCACGGCGACCCGGTGAAGCTGGCCGACGAGATCTTCTTCTTCAAGCGGCTGATCCGCGAGGCCGCGCTCAGGCATGACTGTTTCGCCACCTTCATGGCCAAGCCCATCGAGGGCGAGCCCGGCTCGGCCATGCATATACACCATTCGGTCATCGATATCGCCAACGGGCAGAACATCTTCTCCGACGCGGACGGGGCCGAGACGCCGGCCTTCCTGCATTTCATCGCCGGGTTGCAGACCCACCTGCCGGGCGCCATCGCGCTTTTGGCGCCCTATGTGAATTCCTACCGCCGCTACGTGCCGGACTTCGCCGCGCCGATCAACCTGGAATGGGGCCGCGACAACCGCACCACGGGCATCCGGGTGCCGATCTCGGACCCAGAGGCGCGGCGGGTGGAGAACCGGCTGGCGGGGATGGACTGCAACCCCTATCTGGGCATCGCGGCGAGCCTGGCCTGCGGCTATCTGGGCCTGATGGAGGGCACGCAGCCCAAGGACGAGTTCCGCGGCGACGCCTATATCGGGGCCGAGGAAATCCCACGCGGGCTGGGCGACGCGCTGGCGCTCTTCGACGCCGACAAGGCGGTGCAGGAGGCGCTGGGGCCGGAATTCTGCCGGGTCTACGGGATCGTCAAGAACCTGGAATATTCCGAGTTCCTGCAGGTCATCAGCCCCTGGGAGCGCGAGCACCTGCTGCTGAACGTGTGAGCGGGTGTCCCGTTTGGCGGGGCATGGGCTGGAGCCGTTCGAGGATACATCAGCAAAACAGAGGGCAGCGCCCGACCCGAGGGGTGGGCGAGTAGCGCCCGCCCCGTGGGGGCGGGTCGGGCGCTGCCCGGTGCGAGGCACCGGGCGGGAACAGATAGCGGATGGCTACAAAATCTCTAAAAACTCATATCTTCACCGGCAATGTAACCGGAGTAATTCGAAATTAATTCCCAACAGTCGCAGCGCGAAAAATCATTGACTCGACCAAGTTCACTATCGGAGCTCCACGATTTCAACCTCTGCATTGCAAGACTCGCATTGAAATCCGAGACGCCCCTCAATGTGCCAAACATACCGTCAAAATCAGATCGATGGGACAGGTGTAGTAAATCCATGTTTATCTTGAGAAAAGAAAATCCCAAAAAGAAAATCGCCTGCGAGTCATCAATGCACTTAACAAGTGCGCTTTTAATTCTCTTTTCACCTCCTTCAGTAAACGTTCTGATTCTTGATATTTTTGAGAAAATTTCTCTTGAGCTGACATCTGCACCAAAACCTGAATCATTTCTCTTGCCTTGTAGCTCTCCAAGGTCGCCATACGGATGTATCACATAGAGACTTTCGTGACATTTCTGCGCGGCTTCGTCTTCAGAAAGATCAAAGTAGACTTGAAGCGCGAGAAAAAAGAAGCGCTCAATAACTCTATCATAATTAAATACGACAAAGGAAAAACTCTCTAATCGAGACAAAAATGTCTCCAAGGTGCCAGCCGACGCAAGAATTTTGAATAAGGCGGCCAACCAAGTATTCCCCAATTCAGAGAATTCAAACTCCCTATAAATGTTATCCGGATCGAAGAATAGTTGGCTGTCCCTTTCCGCTTGATAAAGCGAACGCAATATTAAAGCCTTCCCAAATTTAAGGCGAAATTCATTTTTCGCATGCGCGTGTAGATAGTTATCAATAGAAGGGGCAAGCGGCACACCAGATACAATTCTCTGCATCTCGTAACTGGGATTAGGTTCCGCACCATCTCCTCGGGCAGATTTATCCAGAAGTTTGCATACCTCAAAAAGCTTCTTGTCGCCTTTAGAAATTCCGCCAAATTCGTCTAGCCTAATATCGGCAAATTTAACAATCTGCTCTGCAAGCTTTCTGCCAGTCGGCAACCCAAATTCTGCGCTTGCACCGGCACCAACTACAAATGTGATTCGCCTTACCACGTCACCAATTAACCCTTTTCCTCACCCATCCATTTTCAACGCCGATATGAACGCCGCCTGCGGGATCTCCACCTTGCCGAACTGGCGCATCTTCTTCTTTCCGGCCTTCTGCTTTTCCAGAAGCTTCTTCTTGCGCGTCACGTCCCCGCCATAGCACTTCGCGGTCACGTCCTTGCGTAGCGCGGCGAGCGTCTCGCGGGCGATGACCTTGCCGCCGATGGCCGCCTGGATCGGGATCTTGAACATGTGGCGCGGGATCAGCTCCTTGAGCTTCTCGCACATCGCCCGGCCGCGGCTTTCGGCCCGGTCGCGATGAACCATGATCGAGAGCGCGTCCACCGGCTCGTCGTTCACCAGGATCTGCATCTTCACTAGGTTGTCGGCGCGGTAGCTGTCGATCTGGTAGTCGAAGCTGGCATAGCCCCGCGTGATCGACTTCAGCCGGTCGTAGAAGTCGAAGACCACCTCGTTGAGCGGCAGGTCGTAGACCACCATCGCGCGCGAGCCGGCATAGGTCAGATCCTTCTGGATGCCGCGCCGGTCGTGGCAAAGCTTCAGCACATCGCCCAGGAACTCGTCGGGCACCAGGATCGTCGCGGTGATGCGCGGCTCCTCGATATGGTCCACATAGGTCAGGTCGGGCATGTCGGCGGGGTTGTGCAGCTCGATCATCTCGCCCGATTTCAGGTAGACATTGTAGACGACCGAGGGCGCGGTGGTGATCAGGTCGATGCCCCATTCCCGTTCCAGCCGGTCTCGGATCACCTCCAGATGCAGGAGGCCCAGGAAGCCGCAGCGGAAACCGAAGCCCAGCGCGGCGGAGCTTTCCATCTCGTAGGAGAAGGAGGCGTCGTTGAGCGCCAGTTTCTCGATCGCGTTGCGCAGGTCGTCGAACTCGGCGCTGTCGACCGGGAAGAGCCCGCAGAAGACCACCGGGACCGAGGGTTTGAAGCCCGGCAGGGCCTTTTGCGCGCTGTGCTTTTCGTGGGTGATCGTGTCGCCCACCCGCGTGTCGCGCACCTGCTTGATGGAGCCGGTGAAAATGCCGATCTCGCCCGGTCCCAGTGCGGCCACATCGACCATGCCGGGCCGCAGCACCGCCAGCTTGTCGACATTGTGGATCGCGCCGGTCTGCATCATCCGGATGCGGTCGCCCTTCTTCAGGACCCCATCCATGATCCGCACCAGCACCACGACGCCCAGATAGGCATCATACCAGCTATCGACCAGCATCGCCTTTAGCGGCACGTTGCGTTCGCCCTTGGGCGCAGGAAGGCGCGTGACGATGGCCTCCAGCACGTCGGGAATGCCCAGCCCCGTCTTGGCCGAGATATGCACAGCGTCCGAGGCGTCGATGCCGATCACGTCCTCGATCTGCTCGGCCACCCGCGCGGGCTCGGCGGCGGGCAGGTCGATCTTGTTGAGCACCGGCACGATCTCGTGGTCCGCGTCGAGCGCCTGATAGACATTGGCCAGCGTCTGCGCCTCGACCCCCTGGGTGGCGTCCACCACCAGCAGCGAGCCCTCCACCGCCTGCATCGAACGGCTGACCTCATAGGCGAAATCGACATGGCCCGGCGTGTCGATCAGGTTGAGGATATAGGTCTCCCCGTCCTTCGCCTTGTACTCGATCCGGACAGTGTTGGCCTTGATCGTGATGCCGCGTTCGCGCTCGATATCCATCGCGTCGAGAAGCTGCTCCTTCATGTCGCGTTCGCTGACCGTCCCGGTGAGCTGGATCAGCCGGTCGGCCAGCGTGGACTTGCCGTGGTCGATATGGGCCACGATCGAAAAATTGCGGATATGAGCGAGATCTGTCATGCGCCGGATATGCCCCGGATCGAGAGCCAGAGCAAGATGCCCCGCGCGTGCGAGACGCCGCTGGCCTACGCCGCCGCGCGATCAATTTTCCGGCGGCGCGGCGACGGATTGCGGCCCGCCTCGCGGACGGGCATAGAATGGGATCGAGGAGATTTCGGGGCCGGATCGGGGAGTGGACGCCTTGCCGAAAATTCATGCCGCCACAGTCGCGCTTTTGCTGGGCATGACGGCGAGCGCCTATGCGGGGACGCTGGAGCGCGCCTGCCGGGCCTCCGACCGGACGGAGGTGGACCCGGCGCTCTGCCGCTGCATTCAGCACGTGGCCGACGGGATGCTCAGCCCGCCCGAGCAGCGCCGTGCCGCCCGGTTCTTCGCCGATCCGCACCTGTCCCAGGAATTGCGCCAGTCTGACCGGCCGGGCGACGAGCGGTTCTGGGAACGCTACAAGACCTTCGGCGCGGCCGCCGCCGCCCGATGCGTCCGGCAGGTCTGAGGCGGGAGAGCGGGACTCAGGCCGGCGGTGCAGCAGCGCGGAGTTGGTCGAGCAGCCCGCGAGAAGCCGCCTCCAGCAGATCGAGCGTGTGGTCAAAATCGCGCGTCAGGTACGGATCGGGCACATCCCGCAGCCCCGCCTGCGGCGCATAGTCGAGCATCAGCCGCAGCGCCGTGGCGTTGCCGGGCGGGCGCAGCCGTTCCAGCGCAGCGACATTGTCCGCGTCCATGCCCAGGATCAGGTCGAACCGCTCGAAATCCTGCGCCACGGCCCGGCGCGCCCGCAAGGGCGAGAGGTCATAGCCGCGGCGCGCGGCGGCGGCCTGCGCCGCGCCATATGGCGGCTCGCCCAGATGCCAGTCGCCGGTGCCCGCGCTGTCGAGCGTCAGGCGCAGCCCCGCCTCCCCGGCCATCCGGCGCATCACGGCCTCGGCCGTGGGGGAACGGCAGATATTGCCCAGGCAGACGAAAAGGATGCGTTCGGTCATGGGCGGGAGCCTGCCTCGCGGTCCGCCGCCATGCAAGGGGCACGGCCTGTCTTTCCATCGCGGCCGCCGCGTCCTAGGCTTCGCCCCATGACCGAGGATATCGTGATACTGACCGGGGCGGGTATTTCCGCCGAGAGCGGGCTTGGCACCTTCCGCGACGTGAACGGGCTCTGGACGCGCTACGATCTTGAGGAGGTGGCCACGCCCGATGGGTTCGCCCGTAACCCGGCGCTGGTCCACGAATTCTACAATACCCGGCGCGCCAATTGCCGCGCCGCCACGCCCAACGCGGCGCATCTGGCGCTGGCGCGGCTGGAACGGGAGGGGTTGGGCCGCGTTCTGGTCGTCACGCAGAATGTGGACGACCTGCACGAGCGGGCGGGGTCGCGTGCCGTCTGGCATATGCACGGGCGCCTGGCGCGCGCGCTCTGCGCGGCCTGCGGGTACAGGTGGGACGCCCCCGATTTCATGGATCCGCAGGACACCTGCCCGGCCTGCGCGGCCCACGCCACGCGGCCCGATGTCGTCTGGTTCGGCGAATATCCCCACCGGATGGACGAGATCTGGGAGCGGTTGCGCGCCGCCACGCTCTTCGTGGCGATCGGCACCTCGGGGCAGGTCTATCCGGCGGCGGCCTTCGTGCAGGATGCGGGGCGGGCGGGCGCGCGTACGCTGGAACTCAATCTCGAACCCTCGGCCGGCATCAGCGATTTCGACGAGGCCCGCCTGGGCAAGGCCAGCGACCTCGTGCCCGCCTGGGTGGCGGAGGTGCTGGCGCAGGCCGAGCCCTGAGGCGCCCGCGCCTGGCCGGCTCAGTCGGCCTTGCCGTGCTCCATGCCCGCACCGTGCTCGGGCATCCTCTCCAGATCGACCGGGATCGTCACGGCGATGTCGCCGGCCTTCTCGAAGCGCAGCTTCATCTCGATCTCGTCGCCATGTCTCAGCGGCGCCGTGAGGCCCATCAGCATTACGTGGTCTCCGCCGCGCGCGAGCATGTGCATGCCGCCGGCGGGGATCGCGAATCCGTCCTCGACGGCGCGCATCTGCATCATGCCGTCGGAGGTTTGGGTATGTGTGTGGAGTTCCGCCTTCGCGGCGGCCTCGGTCGTCACGCCGATCAGCCGGTCGGGTTCGGACCCGCTATTGGCGATCGTCATGAAGGCCGCGCCTGTCTTCGCGGTGGGCGTCGCGGCGCGTGCATAGGCGTCGCTGATCGCGATATCGCCAGCAAGAGCGGGCATGGAAAAGAAACCAGCCGCCAGAACGGCGGCGACGTGAAGCGGTCGTATCATCTTGATAATCCTTGGAATTTCGCGGGTCGAGGCCATTGGCCCGGAGGGCGGGCACTCAGCCCAGCGGCGGTCCCCGCACGCGCACCGAGGCCCTATCCCGCGAAACCGCACGCTGGTGCAGATGTGGCCAGACGATCGTGGATGCAGCTACCGTGAGTGGTGAGTGGTCCGGCAGTGCAGCGGCCGTGGCGGAGAACAGCGTCAGACCGTAGTCGGGGCAAACCTCGCGGTGTTCCACCGGGTTGCCTTCCGCGTCGAGCGTGATGACCGTGACGGTCGTGCCCGAGCAGATGACGATCTGACGCGCCAAGGCCGCCTGTCCACGCGCCGACGACATCGAGACGCTGGCGAGCGCAACGAGCAGGACGAGTGGCAGGCCTATGAGAGCGCGGTAAGTCCTCATCCGCGAAGTCTAGACCGCAACCCGCGCCCCTGCCAAGCGGCAAAAAAGAAAAACCCCGCCGGTCCCGGCGGGGTCACGTCCTGCGCGGTGCGCAGCGGATCAGGCCGCGGCCTGCGCCTTGGCGATATCTCGCTTGATCTTCAGCGCGCGCGGCGACAGGTCGCCGTCGCTGGCCTTGGCCAGGAAGGCGTCGAGCCCGCCGCGGTGGTCCACGGTGCGCAGCGCCGAGGCCGAAACGCGAAGCTGGAAGGAACGGTCGAGCGCGTCCGACACCAGCGTGACGTCATTCAGATTCGGCAGGAAACGGCGCTTGGTCTTGTTGTTGGCGTGGCTGACATTGTTGCCAACCATGACGCCTTTACCTGTCAGTTCACAACGGCGCGACATGGATTCGGTCCTCGGGCAAATAAGGGTCTTGGCGCCGCAGCGCGGCACCGAATGGTTCGGATCGCGGTCTTAGGCAGAATCCGGCGGGGCGTCAAGCGATTCATCGCCGGCTTGGTGGCGCGGCCCCGGTCAGGACCGGGCAACGCCGAGGCAGTCGAGCATCTCCTGCGCCGCAGCTTCGGGCGAGCGGCGCTTGGCGGCGACCTCCGCCCCAAGTTCCGCCATCCGCGCCTTCAGATCGGGGCTGCGTTCGAGCTGCGCCAGCAGGCCCGCGCGCACCTCCGCCTCGAACCAGCGTTCGGCCTGCCCGGCGCGCGCCTCGGCCCAGTGGCCCTTGTCGCGCCGCCACTCGGCCAGCGTCCCGATCTCCGTCCAGACCTCTTCCAACCCGGTCTCCTCGACCGCCGAGACCATCAGCGCCTTGGGATAACCCTCCGGATCCTGGGGCCGCTTGCGCAGGAGCCGCAGCGCACCGGCGTAATCCGCGCAGGTGCGCCGCGCCGTCTCGTGCAGGGGGCCGTCGGCCTTGTTGACGACGATCAGGTCGGCGATCTCCATGATGCCGCGCTTGACACCCTGCAACTCGTCCCCGCCCGCGGGTGCCAGCAGCAGCAGGAAGATGTCGGTCATCTCGGCCACCATCGTCTCCGACTGGCCGACGCCCACCGTCTCCACGATGATCACGTCGAACCCCGCCGCCTCGCACAGCGCGATCGCCTCGCGCGTGCGGCGCGCCACGCCGCCCAGGGCCGAAGCCGATGGCGAGGGCCGGATGAAGACGCCGGGCTCGCGGGTCAGTCGCTCCATCCGCGTCTTGTCGCCCAGGATCGAGCCGCCCGAACGCGCCGAGGACGGGTCCACAGCCAAGACCGCGATCCGCAGCCCCTGCCCGGTCAGCATCATCCCGAAACTCTCGATGAAGGTGGATTTGCCGACACCCGGCGTGCCCGAGAGCCCGATGCGCAAGGCCTCGCGCGGGGTGGCACGGCGCAGTGCCTCCATCAAAGCGATCGCCTGTTTGCGGTGATCGGGCCGGGTGCTTTCGATCAGGGTGACGGCGCGGGCCAGTGCGCGGCGGTTGCCTTCGGCAATCTGGCGGGCAAGCTCGGGTATATCGGTCAAGGCTTGCGGGTCCCTTGTTGACACATATGACACATTTCTTGAATTTTCAGGGGTTATGTGGCCTGTCTGAACCCCCTATGTCCAGTGGGATCGACAGAGTGCTGAAAGGCATGTCCGAATGGCTCCGGTTTCCCGCCTGAAATACGGCCTCAATGCCCTTCTCGTGCTGCTCTGCCTGCCGGTTGCGGCGGTGGCCGACGCGCGGCGCGACAGCGCGGTGTTCGACGTCTACCTGCGCGGCATCCGCGCGGGCACGCTGAGCTTTTCCGGCGTGACCGAGGGGCACAGCTACGCCGCCTCGGGCAAGGTGGAGACCGGCGGCATTCTCGCGCTTTTCGTCGATGCGCGCTACGACGCCAGCGTGCGCGGCCGCGTCACGCGCCGCGGCCTCGTTCCCGGCAGATACACCGAAAGCGCTGACACCGGCAGCCGGGTCTCGGAGGCCGAGATCGAGTATCGCCACGGCGTGCCGCAGGTGAAAAAGTACAACCCGCCGCGCAAGTCCTCCAAGGGCACGGTGGAACCCGCAACGCAGGGCGGCACGCTCGATCCGATGTCGGTGATCTACCTTGGGCTGCGCACGGTGAACGGCGACGAGCTCTGCAAGCTCGATGAACCGGTCTTCGACGGTAAGCGGCGGTCGCGCGTGACGCTGTCGGGGCCGGTTGAAAAGGACGGGCAGATAATCTGCAACGGGCTTTACCGCCGTATCGCGGGCTTCTCGGAGAAAGAGATGGCCAAGCGCCAGCGCTACCCGTTCCGGTTGGAATACATCCGCCAGCCCGATGACCGCTACCAGGTGCAGGAACTGGTGCTGACCACCGATGTCGGCATCGGCCGGCTGATACGGCGCTGACCGGGGCGCGTGCCGGCGGACCTTCCCATAGACGAAGCGCTGCCCGCCCTTCTGGGCGCGCTGCGCCAGGACGGCCAGGCCGTGCTTCAGGCGCCGCCGGGTGCGGGCAAGACCACGCGCGTACCGCTGGCCCTGCTGGAGGCCGGCGCCTTCCACGGCCGTCTGGTAATGCTGGAGCCGCGGCGGCTGGCCGCGCGCGCCGCCGCGGCGCGCATGGCCGAGACGCTGGGCGAGGAAACCGGGCAAACCGTGGGCTACCGCATCCGCGGCGAGACGCGCCGCAGCGGGGCGACGCGCATCGAGGTCGTGACCGAGGGTATCCTGACGCGGATGATCCAGTCCGACCCCGAGCTTGCGGGCATCGGCGCGCTGGTCTTCGACGAGTTTCACGAACGTTCGCTCAACGCCGATCTGGGCCTCGCGCTCAGCCTGGAGCTGCGCGGCGCACTTCGCCCGGACCTGAAGCTGCTGGTGATGTCGGCCACGCTTGACACGGCACCCGTCGCAGCACTGATGGGCGGCGCGCCGGTCGTGACCTCCGAAGGCCGGGCCCATCCGGTGGAGACCCGCTATCTCGAGCGGCCCTGGCGGCGGCCCGGCGAGCGCGACCCGCGGCTGGCCGAAGCCGCCGCCGACCTGACCGCGCGCGCCCTGGCGGAAAGCGCGGGCGGCGTGCTCGTATTCCTGCCCGGCGAGGGCGAGATACGCCAGACAGAGGCCCGGCTGGCCGGCCGCCTGCCCACGGGCTGCGCGATCCGCCCGCTCTTTGGCGCGATGGATCTTGCCGCGCAGCGCGCCGCCATCGCCCCGGCGGCGGAGGGGCGCAAGGTGGTGCTGGCCACCGCCATCGCCGAGACATCGCTCACCATCGAGGATATCCGCGTGGTCGTGGATGCCGGCCGCGCCCGCCGCGCGCGCTTCGATCCGGGATCAGGCATGACCCGGCTGGTGACCGAACGCGTCACCCGCGCCGAGGCGGAGCAGCGCCGGGGCCGGGCCGGGCGCGTGGCGCCGGGCATCTGCTACCGGATGTGGACGCCGGGCGAGGACGGCGCGCTGGCCGCCCATCCCCCAGCCGAGATCGAGGCCGCCGACCTGGCCGGGCTGGCGCTGGAACTGGCGCTCTGGGGGGTGAGGGACGCGGCCGACCTGCCCTTTCTCACCCCGCCCAATCCTGGCGCGCTGGCCGAGGCGGGGCGGCTCCTGACCGATCTGGGTGCGCTCGATGCGGCCGGGGCGATCACCGCACATGGGCGGGAGATGGCCGGATTGCCGATGCACCCGCGCCTGGCGCATATGCTGCGCCGGAGCGGCGCGGAGGGGCCGCGCCTGGCCGCACTTCTGGCCGAACGCGATCCGCTGACCGGCGCGCCGGCCGATCTCACGCGCCGCATCGAGGCGCTGCGCGACCCGAAACGTTTCGCCGCCGAACGGCCCTACGGCATCAACCGCGCCCGGTTGGAACGCATCCGCGCCGAGGCCCGACGCCTGCCGCGTGGGCGCGGCCCTGACCGCAGCCTGGCGGAGATGGCCGCGCTCGCCTATCCCGACCGGATCGGACTGCGCCGGCCCGGCGACGCGGCGCGCTTCATCCTGTCGGGCGGCAAGGGCGCGGTGCTGGATCCCGGCGACACGCTGGCGGGTGCGCGGCTGATCGTGGCCACCGATCTCGACGGCGACGCGCGCGAGGCACGCGTGCGGCTGGCCGTGGCGATCACCGAGGCGGAGTTGCGCGGGCTCTATGCCGACCGGATTGAATGGGAAGACATCTGCCGCTGGTCGCGACGCGCACGCGCGGTCCAGACCCGCCGGCAGGAGCGTTTCGGCGCGCTCGTCCTTGCGGATCGGTCCTGGCGCGATTGCCCGCCGGAGAGGATCGCGCGGGCTGCGCTCGACGGCGTGCGGGAGTTGGGGCTGGAGGCGCTGGGTTTCTCGCGCAAGGCAAGGCTTCTTCAGGCGCGTGTGGAGTTCCTGCGCGCCGAAGGCGCCGCTCTGCCCGATTTTTCCGACGCGGGGCTGCTGGAGGCAGCCGGAGACTGGCTGCTGCCCTGGCTTACCGGGCGGCGCAGCGCCGCCGATCTGAAGGCGCTCGACCTTCTGGAGCCGCTTCTGGCGCTGCTCAACCATACCGAGCGGCAGACGCTCGACCGGCTGGCGCCCGCGCAGTTCACCGCGCCCACGGGCAGCCGCGTAGCCATCGACTACGGCGCCGAGACGCCGGAGATAGCAATCCGCCTGCAGGAGATGTTCGGGCAGGCCACCCACCCCGCCGTCGGGCCGGCGCGCCGGCCGCTACGCATCACGCTGCTTTCGCCCGCTCAGCGGCCGGTGCAAACCACGTCGGACCTGCCGGGCTTCTGGGCAAATTCCTATGCCGACGTGCGCCGCGACATGCGCGGCCGCTACCCGCGCCACCCCTGGCCCAAAGATCCGCTGGCTGCCGTGCCCACGCGCCGCGTCAAACCCCGCGGAGCCTGAGCCGCCGCGCGCGAAAAAGAAAGCGCGCCCCGCAGGGACGCGCTGACTTCACTCACACTCAGACTTGGAGTGTCCCCGTGTTCGTCAGGCCGCCTCGGCCTGGGCCTGGTTGCGGCGCTCGCTTTCCTCGCGCGACAGCGCGACCGAGGTGCGCACGCCGCATTCGACGAAATTCATCAGTCCGGTGACGACGCGCTCGTTGGGGTCGATCCCGGCACAGGACAGAACTTCGCGACCGTCCCGAGACCGCGCCCAGCGGGCGATTTGGTCCGGGCCGTTGCCGTATTTCTTGTCATCGGCAATCGCATCGTCGAGCGCCGCCAGAACGACGGCGGCGAAGAGCTTGCGCGCACGCTGCCCCTGCTCGAAGTTGAAAGCCGATCCGTCAACGTAATCGCGCATCACGTTGTCCTTGTATAATGGGTCTTGTCATTTTCGGTTTGCGGCCCAATATGGCGCATTTGTGACGATTCGGTATGGCTCATATTGCATGACACCCATGCACCAGACGCATAGCTTGTCGTCTGATTCACCGTATCTTGTCGCCTTGTCAGCCGCATGTCCGCAAGATATAGGATCGCCCGACGCTCCCAGCAACCTCAAACGAGGAAATTCCATGCCCAAGATCAACGGAAACGAAATCCGGCCCGGAAATGTGCTGGAACATAATGGCGGCCTGTGGGTCGCGGTGAAGGTCAACCATGTGAAGCCCGGCAAGGGCGGCGCCTTCGCGCAGGTCGAGATGAAGAACCTGCGCAACAACACCAAGCTCAACGAGCGGTTCCGCTCCGACGACAAGGTGGAACGCGCGCGGCTGGAGCAGAAGGACCAGCAGTTCCTCTTTGAAAACGACGGGATGCTGGTCTTCATGGATATGGAGAGCTTCGAGCAGATCGAGCTGCCCGCCGACATCCTCGGCGAGCGGCGGCCGTTCCTGCAGGACGGCATGATGGTCACGATCGAGTATTTCGGCGATGAGGCGCTCAATGTCACGCTGCCCCAGAAGGTGACATGCACCGTGGTCGAGACCGAGCCGGTGGTGAAAGGACAGACCGCCGCCAACAGTTTCAAGCCCGCGCTTCTGGACAATGGCGTGCGCGTCATGGTGCCGCCCTTCGTCGCCCAGGAAGAGGCCATCATCGTCAATACCGAGACGATGGACTACGCCGAGCGCGCCTGACGCGCTCGTGAATTGACGCGCGCGGCGGGGGCTGCGCAGTCTCGGCCCCGGTCAGGGGCGGCCCCCACCGGGCTGCCCGCCCCGGAGCGGAGATGATCCCATGAGCAAGTTTCCCAGCCTCGGCGAGAACGCCAATGTCCCCGATATCCTGAGGATGCGGCCCGATGCGGGCGTCGCGTTGATGGAATTGCACGAGGCGGTGATGCGCGGCCCATCGGCGCTCAGCCAGGGCGAACGCGAGTTGATCGCCGCGCAGGTCTCGGCGCTCAACAACTGCCACTACTGCTATGGAATGCATGCCGAAGCCGCCATGGCCCATGGCGTGCCGGAAGCGACGATCCGCGGCGTTTTGGCGGATATCGACAGCGCCGATGTCCGGCCGGCGTTGAAGCCGATCTTGCATTACGTGCGCAAGATAACCGAACGCGCCGATGGTGCGACCGAGGACGATGCGCGCGCCGTCTACGACGCGGACTGGGACGAACAGGCACTCAACGATGCGATCATGGTGGCCTGCTGTTTCAACTTCATGAATCGCCTGCTCGAAGGCCACGGGGTGGAGGGCAACGACGCAATGTTCCGCGAGCGTGGCCCGATGGTGGCCCGGCATGGCTACACGCCGCTCATCCGGATGCTCGACCCGGCGCGCGCAAAGAGCGCCTAGCCGGCCTGCCCCATACGGCCGTGAGTGAGACATCGACCGTTGCCCCCCGCGCGGGATCGAGGGCGAAACCCGCCGCGTCGTTCAAGGGCGCAGGGACAGGATTCTAACCCGCCTGCATGATGATGCAGGTGGTGGAGCCTGTCGCGTAGAGCCGGCCGTCGGCAACGCCCTCGATCCGCCCCTCGGCGACCCCGGTGGAGCGGCCCGCGTGGCTGGTTGTGCCGGTTGCGGCGATCTCGGTGCCCAGCGGGATCGGGCGGATCACGTTTACCTTGTATTCCAGCGTCGTGTAGACACTGCCGCGGGGCACGCGCGTCATCACCGCGCAAGCCATCGCGCTGTCCAGCAGCGTGCCGTACCAACCGCCATGCACAGTGCCCATAGGATTGGCCACGTCGAATTCCGGTACGCCGCGGAACACGACCCGGCCTGGCGCGACCTCGTGCAGGCGGTAGCCCATCAGCCGCGCGATGGGCGGCTGCGGCAGGCGTCCGTCGAGGATCGCCTCCATGAAATCGAGCCCCGACATCGAAAGCAGCGTTTCGCGGCTGGCAAGATCTTCGGGTCCGGTCGCGAAGTTGAACTCGTCCACGAAAAAGGCTCCCCCTTTCAAGTTGCGGGGAGCCTAGATCGGGCGCACGGGGCGAGCAAGCGCCGCGCGCCGGTACATAAGCGGGATGCGGGTCAGGCGACCTGCGAGAGCTCCACTTTCGGGGAGATGCCCAACGCGCCGCAGACCTCGCGCGTCAGATGCGGCTTGTTGAGCGTGTAGAAATGCAGGTTCTCCGCCCCGCCCTCGACCAGATCGGCGCAAAGCTCCGAGCAGACGGCGATCGCCATCAACTCCTCGCGGCCATCGCGGACCGCCCGGCGGAAGGCCGTGTCGATCTCGCGGGGGACATGCGCGCCGCAAGCGGCGGCGAAACGACTGGCCTTGGCCCAGTCCTCGACCGGCAGCACGCCAGGGATGAGCCGCGCACCGTCGATCCCCGCCTTTTCGGCGCGATCCCGGAAGCGGAAGAAGTTCTCGGCCTCGAAGAAGAACTGCGTGATAGCGTAGTCGGCGCCGGCTTCGAACTTGCGCTTGAGCCAGGAGACGTCGGCATCGACATCGGCGGCATCGGGATGCGGATCGGGATAGGCGCCGACCCGGATGGTGAAATCGCCGGCCTCCTTCAGCCCCTCGATCAGCTCCACCGACGAGGCGAATCCGTCGGGCGCGGCGCGAAAGCGCCCCTGCCCCTTCGGCGGGTCGCCGCGCAGCGCGACCAAATCGGACACGCCCAGCCGGGCATAGCCGCGGGCGATCTCCAGCGTCTCCTCGCGGGTGGCGTCGACACAGGTCAGATGCGCCGCGACATTGAGCCCGGTATTGCCGTGGATCGCCTCCACCGCCTCATGGGTCAGTTTGCGGGTGGTGCCGCCCGCACCGTAGGTGACCGACACGAAGGCGGGATTGAGCGGCGCCAGCGTCTGCACCGCATCCCAGAGCCGGAAGCTCGCATCCAGGGTCTTGGGCGGGAAGAATTCGAATGATACGTTCGGTGTCATGGCCTGTGCCTCTCGAGACTGTGTTGAGCCCCTTGTGCCACGCGCGCGCTTGTGAGACAAACTCATAATATTCATCAACGTTATGAGCCATGTCGAAGTTACATCTTGAATTCCGGCACCTGCGCACGATCCGCGCCATCCACCAGGCGGGCGGGCTGGCGCGTGCGGCGGCGATGCTCAACATCACGCAATCCGCGCTGAGCCACCAGATCAAGGGTCTGGAGGACCAGATCGGGGTGGAGCTTTTCGTGCGCCGCTCCAAGCCCATGAAACTCTCGCCCGCGGGGCATCGGCTGCTGAAACTGGCCGAGCGCATCCTGCCGGAGATCGAGGGGCTGGAGGACGAGTTCGACGCCCTGCGCCAGGGCCGCACGGGCCGGTTGCATATCGCGATCGAATGCCATGCCTGTTTCGAGTGGCTCTTTCCGGTGCTCGAACAGTTCCGCCGCGCCTGGCCGGAGGTCGATGTCGATATCCGGCCGGGGCTGAGTTTCGAGGCTCTGCCGGCACTGGCACGCGAGGAGATCGACCTTGTCGTCTCCTCCGACCCCGAGGAGATGGCCGGGATCACCTTCCGGCCCCTCTTCGACTACGAGCCGGTTTTCGTGGCCTCATCGCAGCATCCGCTGGCCCAAAAGCCCTTTGTGGTGGCCGAAGATTTCCGCGATGTCACGCTCATCACCTATCCGGTGGACCGTGCGCGGCTCGACGTGTTCAGCCTGCTGCTGACGCCGGGCGGGGTGGAGCCGCGGGCCGTGCGGCAGGTGGAATTGTCGGCGGTGATCCTGCTGCTGGTGGCCTCCAACCGCGGGGTGGCGGTGCTGCCCGACTGGGTGGTGCGGCAGGTGCGCTACAATTCCGATTACGTGACGCGGCCGCTGGGTCCGGAGGGTATGACCAAGCGGCTCTATGCCGCGACGCGCAGCGACGATGCCGCCAAGCCCTTCATGGCCCATGTCCTGAAGCTGATGCGCAGCGAGCCGGTGAAACTGCAGCGCGACGGATGAGCGGGCGGCGGCCCTGCGGGCCGCGGGATCATGCCTCCGGCGGGGATATTTGACGCAAGAAGAAGGGGCGCGAAAACCCGCTTGGCACTCCGCGGGCTGGGGCTTATAGAGCGGGCTTCATCATCGGAGCGGAACATGTTTCAGGGCAGCGCCAATCTCAACGTCATGGTCAAGGCCGCGCGCAAGGCGGGCCGCGGTCTGGTGCGCGATTTCGGCGAGGTGGAAAAGCTCCAGGTCGCGGTGAAGGGGCCGGGCGATTTCGTCACCCGCGCCGACACCCGCGCCGAGCAGGTGATCCGCACCGAATTGATGGAGGCGCGGCCGAATTACGGCTGGCTGGCCGAGGAAGGCGGCGGTGCGGACGGCAAGGACCCGACCCGGCGATGGATCGTGGACCCGCTGGACGGCACCACGAATTTCCTGCACGGGCTGCCGCATTGGGCGGTCTCCATCGCGCTGGAGCACAAGGGCGAGGTCGTGGCGGCGGTGGTTTACGACCCGGCCAAGGACGAGTTGTTCGTGGCCGAGAAGGGCGGCGGCGCCTGGATGAACGACACGCGGATGCGGGTCTCGGGACGCGGGCGGATGATCGAGAGCATCTTCGCGACCGGCCTGCCCTATGGCGGGCGCGCCGACCTTCCCGCGACGATCCGCGACCTGGGCCGGCTGCTGCCGGGCTGCGCGGGGGTGCGGCGATGGGGGGCGGCGTCGCTCGACCTGGCCTATGTTGCCGCGGGACGCTACGACGGGTTCTGGGAGCGCGGGCTGGAGCCCTGGGACATGGCGGCCGGGCTCTTGCTGGTGCGCGAGGCGGGCGGGCTGGTCGAGCCGCTGGTGCCGGGCTTCGACATCCTTGAGGATGGCAAGATCATCGCCGCCAATCCCGACATTTTCGACAAGTTCGCCGGCACGCTGCGCGAGCCCGGCTGAGGCTCAGCCGCCCTGCCAGCCGACCCGTGCGCCGCCCGCCCGCATGTCCGGCCCGGCGCGGTCGAAGCGCAGATAGGCGATGGCCTGGCCGCGCGAGCGGGTGCAAAGCCTCCCCACGGGTTTGCCGTCGGCGGTTATCTCCGTGCCCGGTTCGGCCTCGCCTTCCACCGTCACGGTCGCAAAGCCCTTGCGCAATTCGGTTTTGTGCTTCATGCGCGCGGTCACCTCCTGCCCTACATAGCAGCCCTTGCGGTGATCGACGCCATGGAGCCGCTCGAACCCGGCCTCCAGAATGAAGCTCTCGCCCGGCTGCAATTCCTGCGGGTATTCCGGGATGCAATGCGTCACGCGGATCGCGTCCCAGTCCTGCGGCGCAGCCTCGGGGGCCGCCTCCGGCGCGGTATAGGCGCGCCAGCCCAGCGCCGGGTGCCGCGGGTCGGCGACGGCGACGGCGCCGGCGGGCCGTCCGCCCAACCCGCGCGTGACAGTCAGGCCGGTCTTGGCAATGGCCACATCGGCGCGCAGCCTGTAAAGGCCGAGCCGTCGGAGCAGATCGGGCGCCAGCCCGGCGGCGGTGTCGAGAAGTACCCTGTCCCCGTCCGCAACCAGGAAAAAATCCGCCAGATATTTGCCCTGCGGTGTCAGCAGCGCCGCATAGACTGGCCCCTCGGCCAGCCGGGAGAGATCGTTGGTCACCAGACCTTGCAGGAAGGCGACCCGGTCATCGCCCGTGATTTCAAGAATGCTGCGGCCGCTGTCGCCCGTGGCGGTCATTGCCCTCTCCCCTTTGCGCCTCGGGCGTAATATAGGCCGGGATACGCGATACGAAAGGCATGAGATGCGCGCGCCCGTTTCGATCATTATTCCCACGCTCGACGCGTCGGCCACACTGGGTCCGGCGCTGGGTGCGCTCTGGGAGGGGATGGAGACCGGGCTGATCCGCGAGGTGGTCGTCAGCGACGGCGGGTCGGACGACGCCACGGCGGAGATCGCGCGGCAGGCAGGCGCCATCTGGGTCACGGGACGCGCCGGGCGCGGCGGACAACTGGCACGCGGAGCAGCGGCGGCGGGCGGCGAATGGCTACTCTTCGTGCATGCCGACACGGTGCTCCTGCCCGGATGGGCCGCGGCCGCGCGCGCTCATATGCGCGACCATCCCGACCGGGCGGGCTGGTTCCGCCTGACCTTCGACGCGCCGGGCCCGGCACCGCGCTGGGTCGCGTGCTGGGCCAATCTGCGCGCGCGCCTCCTGCGGCTGCCCTATGGCGACCAGGGGCTGCTGGTGCCGCGCGCGCTTTACGACGCCTGCGGCGGCTTTCCGGATATCCCGCTGATGGAGGACGTGGCGCTGGCGCGCAGGATCGGGCGGCGGATGCGACCGTTGGACGCCGTGGCGCGCACCGGAGCGGAGCGTTACCTGGCCGAGGGGTGGTTCAGGCGCGGGGCGCGCAACGTGGGCACGCTTGCGCGCTACCTGGCCGGGGCCGACCCGGCCGATCTGGCGGCACGGTACGGACGCGGCGGCCCGGCGCGCAGATAGCTTCCTCACGTCAGTAGCCGAAGCGGCGGTTGCGCTCGTTCTCGTAATAGTTGGGATCGGGGATGCTGCCCTCGCCCGATTTGCCCAGCCCGGTGATCCGGCCCGAGCGGTCACTGCCCTGGCCGCCCCTGTAGACAGGCTCGGAGCGGCGGTCGTCACGGCGGCGGTCGTCGTCACGGCGGCGACGCTCCTCGGCCTCGCGGCGACGGCGTTCCTCATCCCGGCGGCGGCTCTCCAACTCGTCGCGGCGGCGGCGCTCATCGGCCTCGCGGCGGCGCTCCGCCTCCTCATCGCGGCGCCGGTCGCGGCGGCGCTGTTCGATCTCGCGCTGGCGGTCGCGGCGGCGCAACTCCTCCTCCCGGCGGCGGCGGTCGTGCCGGCGGTCGTCGTCATCGAAGAAGCCCCGGCGGTGATCGCGGTTATGGTCGAAGGGCCGGTCGCCGCGATAGCGCAAGAAGCGGCGTTCGGCACGGTTCAGCCTGTAGTGGCGCGGAAGCCGTCGGTCGCGGCGCCAGCGGCTGCCGTCCAGATAGTAATAATAGCCTGAAATCTCGTTATAATAAACGTTCGAGCTGGGGTAGTAGAAGTAGCGGTACGACGGATCGGGATAATAGTACGGGTCCGCTCGCGCATAGCTGTCGGTCGGCACGCAACCCGAGAGAGCGAGGGCGGAGCCGGCCATCGCGCCGCCGGATAGAAGCCTGAGAAAAAAATCACGTCTGTACATGGCTTTCCTTTCACTCATCGGCGGCGGGTCACGAACCGCCGTTTGCCATGATACGACCTTGCACCGGGATTCCGTCGCGGGACCGGAGGATTCTTGCCGACCCGAACGCGGAGTTCGCCCTGCCCCTAGAAAGAAGTAGTGATCGGGCCGCAAATATTGTAAGAAAAGCTGAAATTACAATTCGGGAAAGTTGAAAAGATGGCCCAGATCAACGCCTCCGTTTATGACGCCGAACCCATCCCCGAAGCCGCGCGCGAGGAAATCGCGGCCTTGCTGGCCTCGGGCGATCTCTTCCGCTACACCGCCGCGTCGGATGCGCCGGTCTCCAGGCTGGAGGCGGAGTTCGCGCAATTCATCGGGGCGCGCTACGCGCTGGCTGTCTCCTCCTGCTCGGGGGCCTTGTTCCTGTCGTTAAAGGCGCTGGGCGTGGGGCCCGGCGACAAGGTGCTGATCCCCGCCTTCACCTTCGCCGCCGTCCCCTCCGCCGTGGTACATGCCGAAGCGCAGCCCGTGCTGGTCGAGGTCGGGACCGATTTCCGGATCGACATGGCGGATTTCGAGGCCAAGCTCACCCCCGACGTCAAGGCGATCATCATCAGCCACATGCGCGGGCAGACCTCGGACATGGACGCGATCATGGCATTGGCCGAGGCGCGCGGCGTGCCGGTGATCGAGGACGCGGCACATTCGCTGGGCACGACCTGGGGCGGGCGCAATATCGGCACGATCGCCCGGATCGGCTGTTTCTCCTTCCAGTCCTACAAGCTGATGAATGGCGGCGAGGGCGGGATGATGATCACCGACGATCCCGACATTATCGCCCGCGCGGTCATCATGTCCGGCGCCTATGAGCACAACTGGAAGAAACATCCGGTCCTGCACGAGAGCTTCGCGCGCTGGCAGAATCGGCTGCCGCTCTACAACATGCGCATGTCCAACCTGTCGGCGGCCGTGGTGCGCCCGCAGATTGCCGAGGTGCCGCGACGGGTGCGCGACGGGCGCGCCAATCACGACCATGTGGCGGGCCTGCTTAATGCCTCACCCTGGCTGGAGGTGCCGCCGCCGCTGGCGCCCGAGCGGCGCGCGCCCGATTCGATCCAGTTCAACCTGCTGGGTTTCTCGGATTCGGAGACGCGCGCCTTCATGGAGGCCAGCGCCCGCATGGGCGTCGCCGTGCAGGTCTTCGGCATGTCG
The DNA here is from genome assembly GCF_003122205.1 of Maritimibacter sp. 55A14. Lineage (GTDB taxonomy): Bacteria > Pseudomonadota > Alphaproteobacteria > Rhodobacterales > Rhodobacteraceae > QEYE01. The sequence continues at coordinate 39,903 of NZ_QEYE01000013.1, read as the reverse complement.
GCGGATAACGCACGGGCCTTCTGGAACTGGAAATTCATCGGCGAGACGCCGGATCTGCCCAAGACCCGCGCCATGCTGATGCGCGCCTGCGACGCACGGCTGCCCGCCCGGCTGACGCGCGCGGAATGCGATCAGATCGCCGCGGTCTTCCTGGCCGCCGCCGAAGAGGTGAAGGGCCCCGTCGCCGCCTACGGCACCTGAGGCGCGGGGCTCAGCCCTCCAGCACCCGCATCTGGCCTTCGAGGAACGGCATTTCCTGAACGGCAGGACCCACGACGCGGGCTTCCAGCAGCGGGCGCATACGCGCCGCAATCCGTCCCGGCATGTCGCCCAGCACATCGCGCCGGGCATGCAGCGCGATGGTGCGCTCCATGGGCGCGAAGGGCAGCGGGAAGACGTCCACCTCGCCCCGGAAGCGATGCGCGGCCATGTAGCCCAGCGGCGTGATGATCGTCCAGCCCGCACCGGCCGCGACCATCGCCATGATCGCGTGATAGCTGTCCAGCTCGAACCGGTGCGGGAGGGTGATGTTCTGGCGGCCCAGATGCGTCTCGATCAGCCGGCCCATCATGTGGCGCGCCGTGTAATGGATGAAGGGCCGCTTCAGAAGCCGCTTGCGCAGCCCGGTGCCGCCGCCGCCCCAGCCGCGCGGCGCGGCGGCGATGAAGGGCTCGGTCAGCAGCGGCCAGTATTCCACCCAATCGGGCGCCGGACCGCTGCGCGCCGCGGCCACCACGTCGAGCGCCCGCGCCTCCAGCTTGTCCAGGAGGTCGTGGCTGGCGCCGGTCTCGAGCAGGAAATGGCAGCCCTTGAGTTCCTCCGCCATGTCGCCCAAAAGCCGCGGCGTCACCTCGGCGTCGAAATCCTCGATCATGCCCAGCCGCAGGCGCGTCAGGCGGCTGAGATCCTGCATGGCCAGTTCGGCGCGCGCTTGCGCGGCTTCGTTGAGGATGGATTGCGCGCGGCGCAAGAACAGCTCCCCCGCGCCGGTCAGCGCCATGGGCCGACCGCTGCGATCGACCAGCCGGGCGCCGATCGCGGTCTCCAGATTGGTGATCTGCTGGCTGACGGCCGACGGGCTGGCGTCCAGTCGCCGCGCCGCGGCGGAAACCGACCGCTCCTCGGCGACGGCCACGAAGACCTCCACCCCCCAAAGCGTGATGCGTCCGGCAATGTCGGGCATGGCCGTCCTCCCGGCCTCGGGGTTACTTCTGTAGCTTGTTCAGCTTTGACTGCAACTCGGAAAGCTGCTTCTTGATGTCCTCCAGGTCGTCGGAGCCTTTCGCGGATTTCGGGCGTTCGGCCCGCTCCTCGGGGTGCGCGGCGCCGCCTGCCCCTGTGAAGCCGCCCATGATCGAGGACAGGAATTCCTGCTGGCGGCGCTGCATTTCCTCAAAACCGCCCATCGCCGAGGACATCGGGTTGGGCATCGTCTTGAGATTCTCCATCATCTGTTCCTGGCTCTCGCGCAGCATCTCGAAGGATCCGGCGAGGAATTGCGGCACAATGGAAGACGCCTGGCTGGTATAGCTGCGCACGAGATCGGTCAGCACGTTGACCGGCAGCACATGCTCGCCACGGCTCTCATGTTCGGCGATTATCTGGAGAAGGTACTGCCGGGTCAGGTCGTCGCCGGTTTTCAGATCGACGATCTGCACCTCGCGGCCCGCGCGGATGAAGCCTGCCACATCCTCCAGCGTGACGTAATCGCTGGTCTCGGTGTTGTAGAGCCGCCGGCTGGCGTAGCGCTTGATCAGAAGCGGTTTGGTGGTGTCGGACATGTGCGCCTCGCGCTGTTGCAGTGCAGCGAGCGTAGGCCAGTCCGCAGAAAAAGGAAAGGGCGGGCAAAGGCCCGCCCCGTCATGGCAATTCCCGGCGAAACCGGGAACGCCGGCTTACTTCGCCTTCTTGGTGCCGGGCGTTGCGGACTGCGCCGCATCGCGGCCCGCGGCCAGCATCAGCTCGATGGTTTCCATCTGCACGCGCTTCGCGATCTCGGCGAAGGCGGCCAGGTTTTCCGAGGCGCTCTCGACCGAGGAGGAAGCCAGGTCGGACGCGGCGCGCGTATAGTCGGCCGGGTCCGTCTTGGCGGTCGTGGCCTCGCCCACGCGGCTGAGCGTCTCCTTGGTCCATTTGTTTGACAGTTCGGCGGACTGTTCGGCCGCGGCCAGCGCCACGCTCGTCATCTTCTCGCCCAGTTCAGCAGAATTGCGGAACGCATCCTGCAGCGCGCTGAAATCGGTGGGGAAGCTTTCCATCAGGTCGCTGAAAGCCTTGGTGTAGTCTTGCTGTTGCTTGCTCATTTCATGATCTCCGGATCGTGTTGAACTCTGACACCCATATAAATGCTGCACCGCAGCATTTCAAGTCACTCTTCTGCATTGCGGCATAATTTTCCTGCGCCGGAAACGACAAAGGAGCAGACCGGGGTCTGCTCCTTTACCGTCGATGCCGGGAGGGAGGAGCCCGGTCATCGTCAAGACGTTCGTGTCAGGCCGCGGTTTTCGCGGTCTTCTTCGCACCACCGGCCGGGGCGAACTCGGCCGTCGCCTTCTTCACTGCCGCGGTAGCTTCCTCGGTCGCTTCCTTGCCGGAGGCCAGCAGCAACTCGACGGTCTCCATCTGCGCCTTCTTGGCAACCTCGGCGAAGGCGGCCAGTTGTTCGGCCGCCGCTTCGGACGAGGACTGCACGAAATCGGACGCCACCTTGGTATAGTCGGCCGGCTCCTTCTGTGCCTTCGTCGCGGTGCTCAGCTTGCCCAGCGTGTCCTTGGTCCAGGCGGTCTGGATGTCCAGCGACTGCTCGGCGGCGATCAGTGCGACCTTGGAAAGCTTTTCGCCCAGAACGGCGCTGCTTTTCATGGCGCTCTCAACTGCGCTGAAGTCCATCGGGATTGCTTCCATCATGTCGGTGAAAGCCTTGGTGTAGTCTTGTGCTTTGGTCATGGCCATTGCTCCTTGGCTGATTGGCTATGCGGAATTTCTGATCCGATATGTACATGCTGCGGCGCAGCATTTCAAGATCTTTTTCTGCGCTGCGGCATTCTTGACCAGTGCCGGAACGAAAAAGGGAGCAGGCCCCGGGCCCACTCCCTTTCCGCACATCGGGCAAGGCCCGCGGCGCACATGTCGCAGCGTCACGCGATCAGGCGGCTTTCGCGGCTTTCTTGGTCGCGGCGGTCGCGTCCGTGGTGGCTTTCTTCATCGCCGCGGTCATCTCTTCGGTCGCGTCCTTGCCGGATGCCATCAGCAGCTCAAAAGCCTCCATCTGGGCGCGCTTGGCAACCTCGGCGAAAGCGGCCAGGTTCTCGGTCGTCATCTCGACCGAAGCGGAAGCGAAATCCGTGGCAACCTTGGAATAGTCGGCCGGGTCCTTCTGCACCTTGGCGACGGCGCCCATCTTGCCCAGCGTGTCCTTGGTCCACTTGCTGGAAATGTCGGCGGACTGCTCGGCGGCGGTCAGCGCCACCTTGGCGAGTTTCTCGCCCAGCGCGGCGCTGTTCTGCATCGCGTCCTGGTAGACCGAGAAATCGGCCGGGAAGGTGCTCATCATGTCGCTGAAGGCTTTGGTGTAGTCGGTCGCTTTGGTCATCGGGGTATCTCCAGAGGGGGTGCTTTTGCGATTGCAGAAACATAACTGCTGCAATGCAGCATTTCAAGGATTCTTCAGCATTGCAGCGCAGAAATGCACGGATTTCCGCTCAGCTGTCCGGGACGGCCTTCACATAGGTTCCGGGCGCTGGGCAGAGCACCGGATGCCCATCATCACCGGGACTGCGCGCCGGCACCTGCTTGCCGGACCGCCGTTTGAGCCAGTCGCGCCAGCGCGGCCACCACGAGCCTTGCGTGAAATCCGCCCCGGCCTGCCAGCTTTCCGGCGCCTCCAGCTTTGCGTCGCTGGTGTAATGGCCATATTTGTTCTTCGAGGGCGGGTTGACCACGCCCGCAATATGGCCGGACTCCGAGAGGATGAACGTCTTTTCGCGGCTGCCGAAGGTCTTGAACCCGTTGAAGGACGCCTTCCAGGGCGCGATGTGATCGGTTTCGCAGGCCACCGCGCAGACCGGCAGCTTGATGTCGCCCAGCGTGACCGACTCGCCCAGGAGATCGAACGTGCCGCGCGCCAGTTCGTCCTTCTGGCAGAGGCGGCGCAGATATTCCATCGTCATGCGCCCCGGCAGGTTGGTGTTGTCGCCGTTCCAGTAGAGCAGGTCGAAGGCCGGCGGCGTCTCTCCCAGCATGTAGGAGCGGATCGCGGGCCCATAGACCAGGTCATTGGCGCGCAGATAGGTGAAGGTGCGCGACATGAAGAACGAATGGAGGTACCCCTTGTTCTCGATCTCCTCGCCGATGCCATCGACGAAATCGTCGGTCAGGAAGACCTCCATCTCGCCCACGTCGCTGAAATCGGTCAGCGAGGTGAAGAAGGTCGCCGAACGGACCGACTTGTCGCCCTTGCGCGCCATATAGGCCAGCGCGATCGCCAAGGTCGTGCCGGCGATGCAATAACCGACGACGTTGATCTTGTCCTGGCCGGTGATCGACTTCACCTCTTCGATCGCGGGCAGGTAGCCTTCCTCGACATAGGTGTCGATGCCGACATCGGCATAGCTGGCGTCGGGATTGACCCAACTCACCACGAATAGCGTGAACCCCTGCTCCACCAGCCAGTTGATCAGGCTGTTCTGGGGTTTAAGGTCCATGATGTAATATTTGTTGATCCAGGGCGGGAAGATGACCAGCGGCGTTGTGTGAACCGTCTCGGTCTTCGGGGCGTACTGGATCAACTCGAACATCCGGTTGCGATAGACAACCGAGCCCTCGCTCGTGGCTATGTTGCCACCCACCTCGAACGCGTCCGGGTCCGAGAGCGTGACCAGCAACTCGCCGCCATGCGATTCGATATCGCGCACCAGGTTTTCCAGCCCATCCACCAGCGACTGCCCGTCGGTTTCCACCGCCCGTTCCAGCGCATCCGGATTGGTCGCCAGGTAGTTGGTCGGCGACATGAGGTCGATCATCTGCCGGGCAAAGAAATTGACCCTGCGCCGGTCGACCTCATCCAGCCCCTCCAGGTCGTTCAGCGTCGCCTCGATGGCCTGGGAGGTCAGCAGATACTGCTGTTTGACGAAATTGAAATAGGGATGAGTCCGCCACAACTCGTTCTGGAAGCGCCGGTCGCCGGGCGTGTCGTCCTCGGGCGCGCGGAACTGGCCGCTGCCCAGCGCCTGCTGCGCTTCCAGCCAATGGGTCAGCGACTTGCCCCAATAGGCGACCTGATGTTCCAGCATCTTGGCGGGGTTGGCCATCATCTCGGCCATGTAGGCCGCGGTCGCCTTGGAATAGACATCCGGCCCCGGCCCGCTGACCCCGGAAGGGTGGCCCTCGCGATTGGACATCGCCGACACGAGCCGTTTGGAAAGCTCCTCCATCCTGGCGAGATTCGCGTTCAACCGCGCCTGGTCGACCGATTTCGGCGATTTGCCCTCAGACATTATGACCATTGACCCCAAATTGCTGCACCTGCACTATAACCGCGATAAAGCGTCGGGCAAAGCGACGAATTGACAGGGTCGGCCCACCGATCCGCATCACGAGGCGACAGATGAAATATCTCGCAACCTATGATCTGATGGAAAGCGCGCGCATCACCAACCAGTGGTTGGGCGCAACCGCCAAGGCCATCTGCTCTTATCCGAACATGGGCCTGATCCCGAACCCCTTCCTTGCCTCCGTGGCGGCCTGGGGCGAGGTCACGGAACGCAGCTTCTCGCGCATGGTCGCGAAACCGGACTGGGGCATCGACACGGTGGTGACGGGGGGGCGCGAATACGTGGTCAGCCCCGCCAGGATCGTGGAGCGTCCCTTCGGCGACCTGATCCATTTCCGCGTGAACGACCGCAAGACGATGACGCGGCGGGTCTTTCTGGTCGCGCCGATGTCGGGCCATTACGGGACGCTGCTGCGCAAGACCGTGCTGAGCCTCCTGCCCAATTGCGAGATCTTCATCACCGACTGGCACAATGCGCGCGATATCCCTGTTTCAAAAGGAAAATTCGATGTCGAGGATTACACGCTCTACATCGCGGAGTTCATGCGCGAACTGGGTCCGGACACCCATGTCATCTCGGTCTGCCAGCCGGTGCCATTGACCTTGGCCGCCACCGCATGGCTGGCCGAGGAACACCCCGACGATCAGCCCCGCACGCTGACCCTGATCGGCGGCCCGGTGGACCCGGACGCGAACGCCACAGAAGTCACCGATTTCGGCCGCCGGGTGACGATGGGCCAACTCGAGCACATGGTCATCCAGCGGGTCGGTTTCAATTACGCGGGCGTCGGGCGGATGGTCTATCCCGGACTGCTGCAACTGGCCTCCTTCATGTCGATGAACGCCGAGACCCACAGCCAGGCCTTCCGCGACCAGATCATCCGCGTCTCCAAGGGCGAGGCCGCCGATCACGACCGCCACAACACCTTCTATGACGAGTACCTGGCGGTGATGGACATGACCGCCGAATTCTACCTTTCCACGGTGGAGCGGATCTTCAAGAATCGCGAGATCGCGCGCAACGAATTCACCGTGCGCGGCAAGCGCATCGACCTCTCGAAGATCACGCGAACCGCCGTCAAGACCGTCGAAGGGGCCGAGGACGACATCTCGGCGCCGGGGCAATGCGTCGCGGCGCTCGACCTACTGACCGGGCTTTCCGACGACAAGAAGGCCAGCCATCTGGAACCCGGCGCCGGGCATTACGGCATCTTCGCGGGCAAATCCTGGCGCAACAACATCCGGCCGCTGGTTCTCGATTTCATCGACGCCAATTCGGGTGGGAGGCTGCGCGTGGTCAGCCCGAAACCGGCTGCCAACGACGGTTAGGTATAGAGCCAGTCGCCCAGCGCCTCGGTCACCGCGGCGGGGTGTTCCAGCGACGGCATGTGGCCGGCCTCGGGCACGGTGACGAGCCGGGCCTCGGGAATGAGCGTGGCCATCAGCTCGTGCCGCCGCACCGGGCAGAGCGTGTCGAGTTCCCCGCAAAGCACCAGCGCGGGCACCTTGACGCGGCGCAGCAGCGCCTGCTGGTCGGGGCGGCGCTGCATGGCGCGCGACTGGCGGATGAATGCGGCCTCGCCGATACGGCAGGCCATGTCCACGACCAGCGCCTGCACCTCGTCGCGCCGGGGCCCCGGCGCCAGATGTTCCAGCCCGACCAGTTCCCGCGCGACCTCGGCCAGCCCGCCGGCGCGCACCCGCGCGATCTGCGGGTCGCGATCGGCCGCGGCGGCCGAGCTTTCGGCGAAGGGATCGGTGTCGATCAGCGCCAGGCGGCTGACCCGCTCGGGTGCGCGCCGCAGAACCTCCATCGCGACCGAGCCCCCCATACCCGCGCCCGCCAACGCGAACCGTTCCGGCGCGTCCCTGAGCACGTCGAGCGCGATCCGTTCGATCGATTCGGATTTTGTGATCCGGCCGATCTGCAGTGTGAAGAGCGAGGAGAGCGCGGCGATCTGCGGGCCGAACAGGCGCGCGTCGCAGATCATGCCGGGCAGGAGGAGAAGCGGGTCAGTCATTCAGGCCGATCGCAGATTTCGTGGTATGGACGCACAATACCACATGATTTGACATAATTGTGTCTGTTTTGGAAACCCCAAAGCGCGGCCACCGGCAATCCTTCGCCCGCTCAGCCATCGACGCAATCCCGTCCCATCCGCGCCAGCACCGGGATCGCGGTGGCATAGCGCCGCGCGGCATCCGGGTTGGACGCGTTGCCGTCTCTGGCGCGGCGCACGACGCCCTCCAGGATCGCGGCCAGCCGGAAGAAGCTGAAAGCCAGAAGAACCGGCCAGCCGTCGATGCCGCCGATCCCGCGCCGTTCGCAATAGGCCGCCACGTAATCGGCTTCCTCCGGCAGGCCCAGCGCGGCGCGCTCCAACCCACCCAGCCCGCGCATCCCGGCATCGTGCGGCAGCCGCCACTGCATGCATTGATAGGCGAGATCGGCAAACGGATGGCCCAGCGTGGAAAGCTCCCAGTCCAGCAGCGCGGCGACGCGCGGCGCGTCGGGGGCGAAGATCATGTTGTCCAGCCGGTAGTCCCCATGCACCAGCGCCACCTGCCCGTCATCGGGCGGCAGATGCCCCGGCAGCCACTGCGCCAGCCAGTCCATATCGGCGTTCGACGTCACCCGCGCGGCCCGGTACTGCCCCGCCCAGCGGTCCGTCTGGCGGGCGAAATAATTCCCCGGCCGCCCGAAATCCGACAGCCCCGCCGCATCCGGATCGATCGCGTGCAGCGCCGCCAGCGTGTCCGCCATCGCGGTATAGATCGGGGCACGGTCCGCCCGCGCCAGTTCAGGCAAGGCGGGGTCCCAGAATATCCGCCCAGCGACATGTTCCATCACGAAGAAAGCCCGCCCCAGGGGCGAGTCGGCGTCCTCGGCCAGCGCCTGCATCTTCGGCACCGCCACCGCGCTGTCCTCAAGCGCCGCCATCACGCGGTATTCGCGCTCCACTTGATGCGCGGATTTCAGCAACTTTCCGGGCGGCTTGGCGCGCAGCACACAATCCCCGCTCTCAGCAAAGATACGATAGGTCGGGTTCGACTGGCCGGTGCCGAATTTCTCGATCCCGCGAAACCCGCGGAACCCCGGCACGTGGCGTTCCAGCCAGGGGATCAGAACCGTCGTGTCGAGCGCGGGATCGAGCGGGGCCATGCCCCCGTTCTACGCGACCCGCCGCAATTGACAAGCCGCCGGGGCGCTGGTTCTGTCACGGGACAACGGAAGGCGGAGGTGAGACCGGTGGATCTTGGCATGACGGAACGGCTCCGCCCGATCCACGACGCGGTGGCCCGAATGGTGGCCGAGGAGATCGCCCCGCTCGACGCGGAGTACCTGGCCGAGGTCGACGTGGGGAACCGCTGGGCCTTCACACCGCGCCAGACCGAGATTCTGGAGGGGCTCAAGGCGCGGGCCCGCACCGCCGGGCTCTGGAACTTCTGGAAGACCTTCGCCGACGGGCCGGGGCTCAGCACGGTGGAATACGCCTACTTGGCCGAGGAAATGGGCAAGTCCCACCTGGCCGCCGAGGTCTTCAACTGCAACGCGCCCGACACCGGCAACATGGAGGTTTTCGCGCGCTACGGCGACGCCGCGATGCAGGCCCGCTGGCTGGAGCCGCTGATGGCCGGCGAGATCCGCTCCGCCTACCTGATGACGGAGCCCGCTGTCGCCTCCTCCGACGCCACGAATATCGCGATGAGCTGCCGGCGCGACGGTGACTGCTACGTCCTGAACGGCGAGAAATGGTGGGCCACCGGGGCGGGCGATCCGCGTTGCGCGGTCTATATCGTGATGGTCCGCACCGGCGGGGGCGAGGCCCCGAAACATGGCCGCCATTCGATGATCGTGGTGCCCGCCGACACACCCGGCATCGAGACGCTGCGCGCGATGGAAGTCTACGGCCATGACGACGCGCCGCACGGGCACATGCATATCCGCTTCGCCGAAGTCCGGGTTGCGGCCGAGAACATGCTGCTGGGCGAAGGCCGCGGCTTCGAGATCGCGCAAGGCCGGTTGGGGCCGGGCCGCATTCATCACTGCATGCGCGCCATCGGCCAGGCGGAACGGGCGCTGGCGCTGATGTGCGGGCGCGCGCAGACGCGCGACGCCTTCGGCAAGCCGCTCGCGGCGCTGGGTGCCAACCACGACATCATCGCCGATGCGCGCATGAAGATCGAAATGGCGAGGCTCCTGTGCCTCAAGGCCGCCTGGATGATGGATCGGGGCGATGCCCGCGCCGCGGCACCCTGGATCAGTCAGATCAAGGTGGTGGCGCCCGAGGTGGCCCTGGAGGTGACGGATCAGGCTGTCCAGATGTTCGGCGCGCAGGGCATAAGCCAAGACACGCCGCTGGCCCGGCAATGGACCCATCTGCGCACGCTGCGCCTAGCCGACGGACCCGACGCGGTGCATCGCCGCCAGGTCGCACGCCACGAGTTGCGCCGGCAGGCCGGGGGCTGATAGCGCCCGCCGGCCCATACATCAAACGGGCATGTTCTCGAAGGACGGCCCGTCGCCTTCTTCCCGCTCCTCGAGATATCTCTCCAGGCGGACCAGATCGTCGGGCAGCGGCAGACCGAGATCGCGCATTTCCGCCAGCTTCTCGCGAAGCTGCTCCTGCAGGACATGCGCATCTTCCGGACGCTCAACGATTTCCTGCATCAGCAGGTCGATCCCGGCTTTCAGGTTCTCGAACGACATGTCACGGTCCTCCCTCAGGTCGCGCATTTGCGGCAGAACGGGGTATAGGGTAGCAGATCGAGCCGTTCTTCGGAAACCTGCTCCCCGCATTTGGTGCAATAGCCGTACTCCCCCGCCTCGATCCGTTTCAGCGCTGCCCGGATCATCGTCAACTCGCGAAGTTCCACCGCGCCCAGACCTTCGAGTACCTCGTCGCCCTCGCGCTCGGTCGCGCGTTCCTCGGCATCCGCATTGGGCGTCTCGTCGAGCGTATTCTCGATCCGGTCGAGACTGGTCTCCAGCTCGGCCTTGCGGGCTTCCAGTTGCGCCTTGCGCTCGGATACGGGGATCATGGGCGGTCCTCCTTGCCGGATCACACTAGGCCGCGCGGCGGCCCAGGTACATTGATACAGGTCAAGTCAGCGCGGGCAATAGGCAGCGTGCAGCGCCTCGAGGATCGGGCGCACGCGATTGTCGTTGAGGGCATAGAAGATCATCCGCCCCGCGCGCCGCGGAACGACCAGCCCCTCTGCCCTGAGCCGGGCAAGATGCTGCGAGACGCTGGGCTGCTTGTCGCCCAGTGCGCGCGCCAGTTCCGCCACGCTTTTCTCGCCCTCGACAAGCAGGCAGATGATCATCAGACGTGACGGATTGGACAAGGTCTTCATCAGCGCGGCGGCCTCGGCGGCCCCGGCCTTCATCTCGGCAGCGAAATCGTCTTCCCGGTCGAACGGCATGGGGCATGTCCTAGCATGACCCTGCGACCTTGGCAAAACCAATGGCGGTCATATATATTCGCGAAATCCTATATATCAGCGGAGCCCCGATGTCCCCCGAAGTCACCGCCTTTTTCGACGCGGCCACCAATACCGTCTCCTATGTCGTGCGCGACCCCGCCGGGCTGGCCTGCGCGATCGTCGATTCGGTGCTGGATTTCGACCAGGCCTCGGGGCGCACCGACACAGCCTCTGCCGACGCGATCATTTCCTTCGTCCGGCAGGCCGGTCTGCGGGTGGAATGGATCCTCGAAACCCATGTCCATGCCGACCACCTTTCCGCCGCGCCCTACCTGCAACAGGAACTGGGCGGCAAGCTGGGTATCGGCGCCAGAATCACCGTCGTGCAGGAGACCTTCGGCAAGATCTTCAACGAAGGCACCGCTTTCCAGCGCGACGGCAGCCAGTTCGATGCGCTCTTCGAGGACGGCGACTCGGTCCATATCGGGCAGTTGCGTGGCGACGTGATGCACACGCCGGGCCACACCCCGGCCTGCCTGACCTATGTCATCGGCGATGCGGCCTTCGTGGGTGACACGCTCTTCATGCCGGATTTCGGCACCGCGCGCTGCGATTTCCCCGGCGGGTCCGCGGAACAGATGTATGCCTCGGTCCAGCGTATCCTGGCGCTGCCCGACGCGACGCGGCTCTTCACCTGCCACGACTACAAGGCGCCAGGCCGCGACGCCTACGCGTGGGAGAGCACCGTGGCCGAGCAGAAGGCGAAGAATGTGCATGTCGGTGCCGGGCGAAGCTGCGCCGAATTCGTGGCGCTGCGCGAGAGCCGGGACGCGACGCTGGGCATGCCCCGGCTGATTCTGCCCTCGATTCAGGTGAACATGCGCGCCGGCGACCTGCCCGAGCCGGAAGACAACGGCATCTCTTATCTCAAGATACCCATCAACAGGCTCTGACATCATGATCGAAACCGACTGGATACTGGGGGCGCTGGGCGGCCTCGTCATTGGATGCGCCGCGGCGCTCTACCTGCTCGTCAATGGCCGTATCATGGGGGCGAGCGGCATCCTGGGCGGGCTCGTGGACGGCTCGGGCCGCGCCACCGCGTCCGAACGCGCTGCCTTCGTCGCCGGGCTGGTCGGCGCACCGGCACTCGCCATGCTGACCTTCGGCGCCCCGCAGACGCATCTGAGCGGCAACTGGGCGGTGCTGATCGGCGCGGGGCTTCTGGTCGGGCTCGGCACGCGGCTCGCGAATGGCTGCACCTCCGGGCACGGTGTCTGCGGCATCTCGCGCCTGTCGCTGCGCGGGATCGTCGCCACGGTCTTCTATATCGGCGCGGGCGGACTCAGCGTGGTGATCTTCAAGCATCTCCTGGGGGTGATCTGATGGCGCGCAACCTCTTCGCCCTGCTGGCCGGATCGCTCTTCGGGCTCGGCCTGATGCTCTCGGGCATGACCGACACCGCCAAAGTGCGCGGATGGCTCGACGTCTTCGGCGACTGGGATCCGACGCTGGCCTTCGTCCTGGGCGGGGCGATCCTGCCGATGGCGCTGGCCTGGCGCATTACGGCGGCGCGCGGCCATGCCGCGCTGGGCACCGCCTTCCCCGACAAGCCCGATCCGCGGCTCGGCCGGAACCTGATGCTGGGCTCGGTGCTTTTCGGCATGGGCTGGGGGCTCTCCGGGCTCTGCCCCGGCCCCGCAATGGCCTCGCTCAGTTATAACGGGCTGGGGGGCCTCGTCTTCCTCGCCGCGATGGCTGCGGGCATGAAGGCGGCCGTGCCCGTCAAGCTGCGCCTGGCCGAACCGGCCTGAGCGCCGCGCCCCTTTCTTCTTGCTCCAAATATCCCCGCCGGAGGCACGCTTCGCCGGCCAGGCGTGCGCCCGGCACGAGCAAGGGCCGCACCCTGCCGGGAGCGGCCCCGTCTTACTGACCTGCCCGGACCGCACTCAGGCCGCCGCGACCGCCCGCGCGGCTAGCACGCCCGCCAGATGGGCGCGGTATTCCGGCGTTCCGTGCATGTCGCCGATCATGCCGTCGGCCGACAGGGACAGGCCCTTGAGCGCATCCGCCGCGAAATTCTTCGCCAGCGCCGCCTCGGCCTCGTGCCAGCGGAAAACGCCCTCCGCCGACGCGCCGGTCACGGCCACGCGCACCCCCTCGGCGAAGCGCGCGACGAAGACGCCCACGAGCGCAAAACGCGACGCCGGCTGGTCGAACTTCTGGTAGCTCGCGGCCTGCGGTACGGGGAACCGGACCTCGGTGATGATCTCGCCTTCTTCCAGCGCGGTCTCGAACATGCCCTGGAAATAGTCGTCCGCGGCGATCTCGCGCGCATTCGTCACGATCGTCGCGCCCGAGCCCAGCGCCGCCGCCGGATAGCAGGCGGAGGGGTCGTTATTGGCCAGGCTGCCGCCAATCGTGCCGCGGTTGCGGACCGCCGGGTCACCGATCTGCCCGGCCAGCGCAGCCAGCGCCGGATAGGCCGCTGCGGCCTCGCGCGCCACGGTTGCATGGGTCGTCGCGCCGCCGACGCAGACCGCTCCGTCATCGGCCACGCAGACCCCCCGGATCGAGTCGATACCGGTCAGGCTGACCAGTTTCGACGGCATGGCGAGCCGCTGCTTGAGCGTCGGGATCAGCGTCTGCCCGCCGCCCAGCGCCTGCGCCTCGTCGCCCGCGAGGGCCCGGACCGCATCCTCGACCGTGGAGGGCCGTTCGAACTCGAAATTATACATCTGCCGTTCCTCCTCAGTTCGCGCCCTGGATCGCCTGCCAGACCCGGCCCGGCGACAGCGGCATGTCGATATGGGTGACGTCGATGCCCCCGCCCTGGAGCGCGTCCACCACCGCGTTGACGATCGCGGGCGGCGAGCCGATGGCGCCGGCCTCGCCACAGCCCTTCACGCCCAGCGGGTTGTGAGTGCAGGGCGTGGCGCAGGAATGATCCACCCGGAAGGCGGGGAAATCATCGGCGCGCGGCATCGCGTAATCCATGTAGGAGCCGCTGATCAACTGGCCGCTCTCGTCATAGACGCAGCCCTCCAGCAGCGCCTGCCCGATCCCCTGCGCCAGCCCGCCATGCACCTGGCCCTCGACGATCATCGGGTTGATGACATTTCCGAAATCGTCGGCGGCGGCAAAGCCGCAGACCGTCACCTTGCCGGTCTCCGGATCGACCTCGACCTCCGCGGCATAGGCGCCGGCGGGATAGGTGAAATTGGCCGGGTCATAGAAGGCTGTCTCCTCCAGCCCCGGCTCCAACTCCTCCAGCGGGTAGTTGTGGGGCACATAGGCCGCCAGGCAGACATCGCCCCAGGCCACCGCCTTGTCGGTGCCCGCGACCGTGAACTGGCCGTCCTTGAACTCGATGTCGCCTTCCGCGGCTTCCATCAGATGCGCGGCGATCTTCCTGGCCTTGCCGATGATCTTCTCGGTCGCGCGGACCATAGCGGAACCGCCCACCGCGATCGAGCGCGACCCGTAGGTGCCCATGCCCATCGGCGAATTGGCGGTGTCGCCATGCACGATGTCGATCTGCTCGGCAGGAATGCCGATCATCTCGGACATGACCTGGGCGAAACTCGTCTCGTGTCCCTGACCGTGGCTGTGGCTGCCGGTGAAGACCGAGATCGAGCCGGTGGCGTTCACCCGCACCGTCGCGCTCTCGTAGAGCCCGGCGCGCGCGCCGAGCTGGCCAACGAGGTTCGACGGCGCGATACCGCAGGCTTCGATATAGCAGTTGATGCCCAGCCCGCGCAGCTTGCCGCGCTTGGCGGCCTCGGCGCGGCGTGCCGCGAACCCGTCACGGTCGATCATCTCCAGCAGCCGGTCCAGCGTGGCGTCGTAATCGCCGGTGTCGTATTCCACCGCCACAGGGGTGGCGTAGGGAAACTCGCGCACGAAATTCTTGCGCCGCAGCTCCACCGGGTCGATCTCCATCTCGCGCGCCGCCTTGTCGATCACCCGCTCGAGCTGGAACGTGGCTTCGGGCCGGCCCGCGCCGCGATAGGCGTCGACCGGCACGGTGTTGGTGAAAACCGCCTTCACATTCACATAGATCAGCGGCGTGGTGTAGTTGCCGGCCATCAGCGTGCCGTGCAGCCAGGTCGGCACCGAAGGCGCGAAGGTCGAGAGATAGGCGCCCATATTTGCATGCGTGTCGGTGCGGATCGCCAGGAACTTGCCATCCTTGTCGAGCGCCAGTTCGATCTTCGTCACGTGGTCGCGGCCATGCGCGTCGGTCATGAAGGCCTCGGACCGGGTGCAGGTCCATTTCACCGGCCGCGCCAGCTTGCGCGCCGCGAAGGTGCAGAACGCCTCCTCCGCGTAGTGGAAGATCTTGGAGCCGAAGCCGCCACCCACATCGGGGGCCACGACGCGCAGCTTGTGCTCGGGAATGCCCAGCACGAAGGCCCCCATCAGAAGCCGGATCACATGCGGGTTCTGGGAAGTGGTGTAGAGCGTGCTCTCGTCATTGGCACGCTTGTAGTCGCCCACCACGACGCGCGGCTCCATCGGGTTGGCCACCATGCGCTGGTTGATCAACTCCAGGGTGGTGACGTGATGGGCCTCCTTGATGGCCTTGTCGACGGCCTCCCGGTTCTCCTCGACGAAGCCCCAATCGAAACAGAGGTTGGAACTCAGATCGTCATGGACCTTGGGCGCGTCGTCCTCGAGCGCCGCCTTCATGTCGATTACCGCGGGCAGATCCTCGATATCCACCTCGATAGCCTCGGCGGCGTCGCGGGCCTGTTCGCGGCTCTCGGCCACGACGGCGGCGATCGGGTCGCCCACATGGCGCACCTTGCCCTGCGCCAGGACCGGGTGGGCCGGCTCCTGCATCGGCGCGCCGTGCCGGTCGGTCACCTGCCATCCGCAGGGTATCCCGCCCACGCCCTCGAAATCCGCGCCGGTGAAGATGCGCACCACGCCCGGCATCTTTTCCGCCTCGGCGGTGTCGATCCCCTTGATCCGGCCATGCGCCACGTCCGAGCGCAAGAAATGCACATAGGCCTGACCGCGGATGTTGATGTCGTCGGTATAGTTGCCGGTCCCGGTCAGGAACCGGATGTCCTCGCGGCGCTTCGTGCTGGCGCCGATGCCTCCGTCCTTGGGCATGTCGATTGTCCTCCCTTGAGCGATGCGCGCCCCGCGCATCGGGCGCCTTATTCGGCGGCGATTGCGTTCGCGTCCTGACCGCTCGCGGCCAGGATGGCTTTCACTATGTTGTGATACCCGGTGCAGCGGCAGATATTGCCTTCCAGATAGTCGCGAATCTCGGCCGGACTGGGTTGGGGATTCTCCTTCAACAGCGCCGCCGCGGACATCACCATGCCCGGCGTGCAGAAGCCGCATTGCAACCCGTGATGATCCTGGAACGCCTGCTGGATCGGGTGGAGCGTGCCGTCCGCCTCCGCCATGCCCTCGATCGTCGTGACCTCAGCGCCCTCGGCCTCGGCGGCGAAGATCGTGCAGGCTTTCACCGCTTCGCCGTTCACATGCACCACGCAGGCGCCGCACTGGCTGGTGTCGCAGCCGACATGGGTGCCGGTCAGCCCCTGCCCTTCGCGCAGGAATTCAACGAGGAGCGTGCGCCCCTCCACCTCGCCGGAAACGGGCTTGCCGTTCACCGTCATGGATACCGATGTCATGAAATCCTCCCTTAGCGTTTCCCAATCTTAAACACGCACACCGCCGGTTGAGAACAGATCTTTTGTCTGAGGCCCGTATCTGGGCCCCGTGTCCGAGGCCAAGCCTTCCGCGCGGCAGGCGGCGACCTAGCGCCGCTCGCGCGGGTGCGGGCGCGCCGCGCTTTCCTTCAGCAGGCCGCCCACGCCCATCGCGGCGATATCCGCATCGCTCACGTCCAGACCGCAGGCGATACGTTGCAGCACCCAGTCACCGCCGCTTGGCACGGGCGAGCGCATCGAGCCCGGAAGGCCGATCACGGCGCGGCCCCCGAGATCACCCAGGAAAACCAGATTGCCCGGATCGACCGGCATGCCGAACCGTGTAAGCCGCCCGCCCGCGCGGCGCAGCGCCTCGGGCCCCACGTCGCGCGGATCGGAGGTGGCCGAGCCGGTGAGGATCAGCACCAGTGCCCCGCGCACCGTGCGCAGCGCCTCGGCCAGCGCCCCGGTTTCATGCGGCACCACGGGGCTTTCGGCCAGCGCCATGCCAAGCGCGTCGAGCCGCCCGCGCATCGCGGCCCGCGCCTTGTCGCGCAGGCGGCGGCTCTGGCCCGGCACTTCGGTCAGGATAAGACCGGCATCGGGCAGCACCACCGGCCGCACCGAGAGCGCATCGCCCGCGCAAGCCCGGACGCGCGCGACGGCCTCGCCCGGCACGCCGTAGGTGATGATCTTGACCGTCGCCACCATCTGCCCGGCTGCAACCCGCGCGAAGGTGGGCAGCGTGGCCAGGGTGATGGCCGGATCGACGGCATTGAGCCGGGCGATGGCCGCAGGATCGAGCGCCAGCACACCGGGATGCACAGCATAGAGGTTGACCCGCCCGGTGGCCGCCGTGCTGAGCCGCAGGCCAGCGGCGGCGGGATCGGGCGCCAGGGCCGCGGCGATCCGGGCCGCTGCCGCGTCCTCGCCCAGATCACCCGGCTCCAGTTGCGCGACCGTCACCTGCGCGATGCCCGCTTGCTCCAACGCGGCGATGTCGGCGTCGCCCAGCGCCCGGCCCTTGCGCAGCTTGCGCGGCCCCGCGGCCAGCGAATGCGCCAGCACGGCGCCCTGCGCCTGCGCCAAGGGGACGGGGCCGAAGCGCATCAGCCGCGCCTCAGCGTCGCGGTGATCTCGGCCATGATCGCGATCGCGATCTCCGCGGGCGCGCGCGACCCGATATCGAGCCCCACCGGCGCGTGAATCCGCGCGATCTGATCGGGTGTGAAACCGGCCTCCTCCAGCCGCGCGATGCGCCGCGCATGGGTCCGGGTGGAGCCCAGGCAACCCAGGTAAAAGACGTCGGAGCCCAATGCCTCGGCAATTGCGGGATCGTCCAGCTTGGGATCATGGGTGAGCGTGACCACCGCGGTGCGTGAATCCAGCCCGTGGTCGCGCAGCGCGGCGTCGGGCCAGTCATCCACCAGCCGCTCTCCGGGAAAGCGCGCCTCGGTCGCGAAGCTTTCGCGCGGATCGACCAGCGTCGCGTCGTAGCCCGCAAGCCGTGCCATCTGCATCAGCGGCTGCGCGATATGCACCGCCCCCACCACGACCATGCGCAGCGGCGGGTTGTGGATGCCGACGAACCAGTCGCCCTCAAACCCCGAACGGTCGGCCGCCATGCGCGCCGCGATGGTCTCGCCCAGTTCCGCGTCGGCGGCATCGGTCAGCCGGCGCTCCCAGCTATCGGGCTTCACCAGGCAGGCGACGGCCCGGCGGTCCGCGCGCGCGGCGACCAGATCGGCCAACATCGCCTCGGGCAGGCCCTGTGCGCCGCCCACGGGCTCGACCATCACGCGGATCGTGCCGCCGCAGGCCAGGCCCACGGCGAAGGCTTCGTCGTCGGAGACCCCGAATTCCAGCATCCGGGGCGTGCCGTCCTCCAGCGCCTCCAGCGCCTCGACGACCACCGCGCCCTCCACGCAGCCGCCCGAAACCGACCCCGCGATCTCGCCCGCCGCCGAAATGGCAAGTTGGCTGCCCACCGGGCGCGGCGCCGATCCCCAGGTCTGCACCACGGTGGCCAGCGCCGCACCGCGACCTGCGCGATGCCAGTCCAGCGCGGTTTCGGGAATGCTGTCGAATGCGGCCGTGGTCATAGGCTCCCCCGTTTGGGCCGAATATGGCGGCATTGCCGACCCGAGACCAGAGGGCAGCGCACAGGAAAAGGGCCGCGGCGGCGCGCGGCCCTTCCAACAGCATCCGGGCCAACGCTCAATGCGCGCTCTGGACCTCGCCGCGGTGCACCAGCCGGTCGGGCAGCGCGAAGGCCACCGCGACGAAGACCAGCCCGACGACGATCCCCGCGATGTCGCCCGCGAGGCCAGGCATCAGGGCGCCGTATTCCGCCCCCGGCACCGCGCCCAGCGTCACCTTGCCGCCCAGCATCTCCGCCAGGATGCCCGTCGAGCGAACCCAAGGGTAGCTGACCATATAGGCGGCCGCGCCCAGCAACCCGCCGGCCACGAAGAAGAGCGCATCGCGCCTCCCGGCCGCCGCGGCAACGAGCCCGGTGCCCGGGCAATAGCCCGACGCAGCCCAGCCCGCGCCCAGGAGCAGCCCACCCAATACGACGCCCGAATAGGCGGCCTTGACGGACATGTGCCCGACATCGACCAGCCCCAGCATCTGGCCCGCGAACATCAGCACCGACCCGGTGCCGATCGCCAGCAGGATGGTCTTCATCAGGTGCAGGTTGGTGAGGTTCAGCATCCGGCCGATCAGGTTGGGGTTCGACGCGCCGACGCGGTCGAGAACGGCCCCGAAAGCCGCGCCGATAACAAGTGCAAGGATGATCCCGGTCATGGCTCAATCCTCCCTGTAGATCAGAATTGCGGTCGGAATGGCGGCGGCGAAGGCACTCAGCGTGAAGACGTAGCCGGAGATGGCCGTCTGCATCACGCCCGACATCATGTGCCCGGAGGTGCAGCCGCCCGCCAGCCGCGCGCCGTAGAGCACGACGAAACCGCCGATGAAGGCTATGAGCGCCCGCATGGCCGGATTGTCGCCGTGGCTGTTGCGCCAGATCTCGGGCAGGCGGCGCTCGGCCGCTCCGACGCCGCCGCGCAGCCAGGCCGACAGCCCGCCGCCGATCATCATGGCGATCACGAAGACGAAGCTGTAGTTCAGCGGGTCCGCGACCGCCTGGGCATATTTGCCGCCGGATTTGGCCAGATACTCGTTGCCCGAGGTCAGGCCGGTTTCGGTCTCGATCACCGCGCCGGGGCTGACCGCGTTCCACAGGACGCCGTCGAGGATCACGAATTGCGTCGATACGCCGATCGGTTTGACGAGGAGCACGGCCAGGAAGAAGACCAGGCCCAGCAGCACCCCGCCGGTTTTCCACGAGAGTGTCATCTTGCCCTCCTGAAGCTGACATATGCGGACACACTAATATGTTGTGGGGTCCCGCGGCCTTGACCTGCATCAATTGCGGCCTGCGGGCCGGTTCAGCCTTTGCCGCCGATGGAGAAGACGCAGCCGTCGCTGATCAGTTCGGGCGGAGTGGCGCAAAGCAGCCGCGCCACCTGCCAGGCGGCCAGGACCTTCGGCACATAGGCGCGGGTCTCGGAATAGGGGGGCACGCCGTCATGGCTGCGTAATGCCCCCTCGCCCGCATTGTACGCGGCCAGGGCCAGCAGCGGGTCGCCGCCGAACTCGCCCAGCAGCCAGTCCAGATAGGCCACGCCGCCGGCGATGTTCTGCACCGGATCGGTGGCGTCCCTGACCGCGAACCGCGCCGCGGTATCGGGCATGAGCTGCATCAGCCCGGTCGCCCCCTTGGTACTGACGGCCGCCGCCCTGCCCGAGGATTCCACCCCGATCACGGCCAGGACCAGGGCCGGCGAGACCCGCGTGCCGACCGAGCGGCGCAGGATGTCGGCGCCATGCGCGTCGGCGATGGCGCGCAGAACCTCCAGCGACGGCGCCGGGGGGCGGATCCCCATGGGCGCGGCGGTCAGGAGCTTGAGCGCCTGTTGCAGGCGCCCCGGACCGGAGGCGTCCAGCGCCGGCGAGATATCCTTCCAGAACCAATCGTCCTCGAAAGCGTCGTCGCGCGGCGTCGCCGGCGGGGGCGCGACCGCGGCCGCCTGCTCCTCGGGGTCGATCTGAATGGTGATACGGCGCGCCTGGCCCGGCTTCGGCGGCGTGACGCGCTTAAAGGTGAAATCCTTGAAGGGCGGCGGGTCCGACTGCCCCCTCGCGGGAACGGCCAGAACCAGCACAACCGCAAAGATATTGACCGCACCGCCGATACGCACGCCTATATGCCCTGCCTGATCTTTATCCTTGACAATCAGTCTCTCAAAATTTCGTAAACATTGCCAGCCCCGCAACATCATTGGCTCCGAATCGGGATCAGAACGGCGAAAACGGCACCCGAAAGAGGCTCGATCCCACAGATTCTTTACCACTTAAGGCATTGTTTTTAATAAATTTATGGAAAATTTCCGTCGGCACATCGTTTTTTAAGAAATTGAACGAAACCCGCCAAACTCTCGCCCCATTTCCAAAGCCTTATATGCCCATGCCGACAAGGTGGGCCGTGGTCATTACTGGCGACCGGCGCTCATCAGGTTCGACATTGAGTGGAAGCAAACGTGTTATCATTTGGAGGGACACATATGACTATCGACATGATCAAGACCTTCGCCAAGGACGAATCCGGCGCGGTTACCGTGGACTGGGTTGTGCTGACGGCTGCCGTTGTGGGCCTGGGCATCATCGTTCTGAACGCGATCGAGCCGGCCACCGAGAGCCTGGCGCAGAACATCGCGTCCAGCATGGCTGCGGCCGAGAACTGATCCTGGCGGATCATCGGCCCGGGGCCGGTCCGCGAGGATCCCGGTACTCCGGCCATATCCCGAATTGGGCCGCGCTTCACTGCGCGGCCCTTTTCACGTTTTGGGAACGGCCATGCTGGCGCCGCCGCACGGCGCCGGGCTTCGGCAGCCCCATCCGGCATGGCAGCATGCTCTGACGTCCGGAAGGCCCCCCGATTTCGAGGACAATTCGCGTCAGAGCCACAAGCTGTCCATTGTTTCGCCCTAATCATGGGTGAGAACGGCACCTGAAAGCGTCCGTGACCCGGAAGGGGGGGTCAACGCGGCGGGCCGGAACATCACCGGTTGGACTTATCAGCGAGGGGTTTCGCGATGCGAGCGGTTTTTGCACTTGTACTATTGCTCGGTCTGGGGCTAGCGGGTTTCGCCGTCTATGTGGCGCAGAAGGAATTCTCCAAATACCAGGCCAAGGTCGCGGCACAGGAGGCCCAACTGGCCAAGAACGTGAAACTGACCCAGGTTTGGGTGACAAGCCGCAACGTGCGCTACGGTGAGCGGCTGCGCAAGGACGACGTGCAACTCGTACCCTGGCCCGAGAACTTCCTGCCCGAAGGCACCTTCGTGGCAGACAATTCGCCCGTGCCGGAAGACGAGGACAAACTCAGGTCGGTGCTGCGGATGATGGAGAAGCATGAACCGATCATGGAGCAGAAGGTCACCCGTCCGGGTGAGGATGCCGGCCTGACATCGCGGCTGCCCTCGGGGATGCGGGCTTTCGCGATCCGGGTCGACGTCGCCTCCGGCGTGTCGGGCTTCCTGCGGCCGGGCGAGCGCGTCGATGTCTACTGGAGCGGCCAGCTCGAACGTCAGAAGATCACCAAGCTGATCCTGGACGGCGTCACGATCATCGCGATCGACCAGATCGCCGACCAGGACCACAACAAGCCGATCATCGCCCGCACCGTCACTGTCGAAGTGAACCCGCAGTCCGTCGGCATCCTGGCCCAGGCGCAATCCACCGGCAGCCTGTCGCTGTCGCTGCGCGGCGCCGAGGACGATCTGCACGTGGAAACCGTCGAGATCGACCAGCGCGAGTTGCTCGGCATCGAGGAGGTCGCCCCGGAGGTGGTCGAGGAAGAGAAGAAATGCACCGTGCGGACACGCAAGGGCGCCGAGGTGGTCACCATCACCATTCCCTGCCCCGATGAAAGCTGACCCGCGGGACACAGCATCTGGCATGAGCGGACGCTGCAACAGCCCCATCTCGGGGCTGTTGCTGTTTATCCACATAAATAACCGGCCGCAACACACTGATTCTTGCAATGATTCGCAAATTCGAGCATGGTAACCGCAATCGGGCATGAAGAGACCCGGTACAAATCCGTGATCAGAGAGGCAGGGTCACATGAAACTTAAGCGCATTTTCTGCGCCAGCCTGTTCGGGCTGAGCGTCATTGCAACACAACCCGTTTACGCCCAGGCGAACGAGACGCTTCGGATCCTGCGTGGCGGGACGTCATCCAATATCAAGGTGTCCCTGAACCGCGCGGTTGTCGTCGAAAGCGACGTGCCCTTCGGGGAAATTTCGGTGGCCAATCCCGGCATCGCGGATATCGTGAGCCTGTCGGACAGGACGATCTACGTGCTGGGCAAGGCGCCCGGACGCACCACGATGACGCTGCTCGGCCCCGACGCGGGGCTGATCACCAATGTCGAGGTGCATGTTTCCCCAGACACCGCCGAGTTCAAGGAGCGCCTGCGCGAAATCCTGCCCGGCGAGCCGATCGAGGTGCGCACCGCCAATGACGGCATCGTGCTCAGCGGCTCGGTCTCCGGCAAGCAGCGGCTCTCGCGCGCGCTGGAACTGGCCGAACGCTACGCGCCCGGACGGGTGTCCAACCTGATGACCGTGGGCGGCACGCAGCAGGTGATGCTGAAGGTGCGCTTCGCGGAAATGAACCGCTCGGTAAGCAAGAGCCTGGGCAGCCTGCTGACCTTCAACGACGCCAACGGGGATTTCCGGGTTAACGGCGCGCTCGGGTCGGGCATCGGAGAGCCCCCCACCGGCACCATAGGCGCCAGCCTCTTGGGCGTGGGCGACTTCAACCTCAACCTCACGCTTGAAGCCCTGGAAACCAAGGGGCTCGTGCGGACGCTGGCCGAACCCAATATCGTCGCGCTCTCGGGCGAGACGGCGAATTTCCTGGCCGGTGGCGAAGTGCCGATCCCGGTGGACAGCGACGAGGACGGCATCACCGTCGAGTTCAAGCCTTTCGGCGTGGAGATCGAGTTCACGCCCACGGTCGTGAATGACGAGGTGATCAACCTCAAACTGGCCACCGCAGTCAGCGAGATCGACGAGGATAACGGCATCGTCATCGACGGGCTGCAACTGACTGGCTTCAGCCGCCGCGAAGCCGCCACGACGGTGGAGTTGCGCGACGGTGAAAGCCTGGCAATCGCGGGCCTGCTGCAGGACGACTTCAACGATCTTGCCAACCAGGTGCCGTGGATTGGCGACGTGCCGATCCTGGGCGCGCTCTTCCGCTCCTCGAGCTTCGAGCGCGACCAGTCTGAACTGGTGGTCATCATCACCCCCCATCTGGTCGATCCGACGCGCGGCGAGGCACTCGCCCTGCCGACCGACCGGGTCCGCCCGCCCAGCGAGAACGAACTGTTCCTCTTCGGACAGACGGCCGGGCGCGCGAAGCAACAGAAAGGTGCCGCCGGCGAGATTGCCTCGCAGGACTTCAACGGCTCCTATGGCTATGTGATGGAGTAAGGCAGATGCGTCGCACACACATTCTCGTCGCCACCGTAGCAACCGCCGCCCTGCTGGCCGGCTGTTCCGATACCGCTCAAGTCTCCTTCCTGGAGCGCGAGGCCGGTTCGGACGTCGATGAAGGAAGCTTCGGCAACCCGACCATGAACAACTATCTGGTCATGACCGGACAGAAGAACGCGATGATCGACCTGTCGCGCCGCTTCTCCGAGGAAGTGCCCAGTACGATCACCTTCGCCTTCGACAGCGCCCAGCTGGACGAAACGGCGCGGGCTAACCTGCGCGAGCAGGCCAACTGGATCCGCCAATTCCCGGAAGTGCGCTTCCGCGTCTACGGCCATACCGACCTTGTGGGCTCGGAAACCTACAACAAGCGGCTGGGCCTGCGGCGCGCGCAGGCGGCCGTGGCGTATCTCTCCGCGCAGGGCGTCAGCCGGTCGCGGCTGGAGGCCGTCGCCTCCTTCGGGGAGACGCAGCCGTTGATCGTCAGCGAGGGCCGCGAACGCCGCAACCGCCGCACGGTCACCGATGTGTCGGGCTTCGTGAAGGCGCGCAAGAACGAGTTGGACGGCAAATACGCCGAACTCGTCTATCGCACCTATACCGAGGGCGAGACGATTTCCGATCAGGCCGAGACGATCGAAGCGCAGGAATAACGACGGCTGGAAGAAACAATGGAACCTCCACAATAATATCGTTTTTTCAGCCGCATTTGTGCCCAAATTCAAGGCCACCTTGTGATCATGGGAGCAAAGTACGGAAGCCAGCTTGCGGGCTTCCTGCTGCTCCGGACACAGGTGGCCTGCTTCTTTTGATGCCGCGGAGTATCCGGCAGGGATCGCAGAGCCCGCCTGGTTCGAATGGAACCGGAAGGGGCGTGAAATATGTCGAGTGATACTGCGTTGCAAAACGAGCCCGAGCCGATCGAAGCATGCACGATCGCGCGCGACATCCAGACCTTCGATCTGCTTATCGAGGACATGGAGGGCGAGCTTGGGGAGCGCTGGGGCGATCTGGGCTTCGATGACGGCCTGGAGTTCCTGTCGGAACCGGATGCCCGCAGCCTGAAGTTCATCGCCATCGCGGTGGACGAACAGGATGAAGGCGAGTTCTCCACCATCGGACAGATCATCACGGCGGCGAAGAAGGCACAGGTCAAGGTGATCCTGATCGCCGACGATCTGAGCCCGACCGCCCTGCATCAGTTGCTGCGCCTCGGCGCGGACGATTTCGTGCCCTACCCGCTACCCGAGAACGCGCTTCACGACGCGATCGAGCGCCAGATGAAGGCCGCCGCGGCCCCGACCATGCTGCTCGACCGCGAGGGGGGCAGCAAGGCACTGGCCGGCGGCGACCGCGACGGCGCGGTACTGGCAGTCCACGGCATGGCGGGCGGTGTCGGCGCCACGACATTCGCCGTCAACCTGGCCTGGGAACTGGCCACCCACGACAAGAAGGATGCGCCGCGCGTCTGCCTTCTCGACCTCGACCTGCAATTCGGCTCGGTATCGACCTACCTAGATTTTGCACGGCGCGAGTCCGTCTACGAACTGCTGGCCGACACCAGCGCCCTGGACGCCGAGGCGCTGAACCAGGCCATGCAGCCATTCAACGACAAATTGCATGTACTGACGTCGCCCTATGAAAGCCTGCCGCTGGATTTCCTGGGCCCCGAGGACGTGACCCGGATCATCGACCAGGC
This sequence comes from Maritimibacter sp. 55A14, assembly GCF_003122205.1. Classification (GTDB taxonomy): domain Bacteria; phylum Pseudomonadota; class Alphaproteobacteria; order Rhodobacterales; family Rhodobacteraceae; genus QEYE01. The sequence continues at coordinate 13,982 of NZ_QEYE01000013.1, read as the reverse complement.
CCGGCGCAGCTTCGACTTCGTCGTGATCGACATGCCCTCCACCCTCGTGCAGTGGAGCGAGACCGTCCTGCACGCCGCTCATGTCTATTTCGCGGTCGTCGAGCTTGACATGCGCTCGGCACAGAACGCGCTGCGCTTCATCCGTGCGCTCAAGGCCGAGGATCTGCCCTTCGAGAAGGTGCGCTACGCGCTGAACCGCGCGCCGAAACTCACCGACCTTACCGGCAAGTCGCGCGTCAAGCGGATGGCCGAAAGCCTCGATATCGACCTTGGACTGCAACTGCCCGACGGCGGCAAGCCGGTGCTCAACAGCTGCGACCACGGGCTGCCCCTGGCCGAGATGGCGGCCAAGAACCCGCTGCGCAAGGAAATGATGAAGCTGGCGAAATCGCTTCTCGAACTCAACGCCGCGGAAGAAGCCGCGTAACAGACAGGTAGTCCGACATGTTCAGCAGATACCGCAAAGACAATGCGCCGGCAAAACCTGCGCAGGACAGAAAGCCCACGATCGAATCGGCCCCGAAGCCGTCATCGGAACCGAAAGTGGCGCCGAAATCCCTTATGCCGCTTCCCCCCAAACGGGCCATCTCCAAGGCATCCACGATTTCCGACAAGGAACAGAAACGGCGCGAGCGCCTGTCGGAAGTGCGCGTGGAGATGCACAAGATCCTGCTCGAGACGCTGAACCTGTCGGCCCTCGAACACGCCTCGCCCAAGGAGCTGCGCGCGGAGATCATCGAGATCACCTCCGACAGCCTGAACGAGATGGGCGTCGTGTTGAACAAGGATGAGCGCGCCACGCTGCACCAGGAACTGATCGACGAGGTTACGGGCCTGGGCCCGCTGGAGCCGCTTCTCAAGGACGACACCGTCAACGACATCCTGGTAAACGGACCCAAGCAGGTCTTCATCGAGCGCGACGGCAACCTGGAACTGTCGGAAGTGCGCTTCAAGGACGAAAAACACCTGCTGCGGATCATCGACAAGATCGTGTCGGCCGTGGGCCGGCGCGTCGATGAATCCAATCCCTATGTGGACGCCCGCCTGGCCGACGGGTCGCGGTTCAACGCAATGGTCCCGCCGATCGCGGTGGACGGCTCGCTGGTCTCCATCCGTAAGTTCAAGAAGGAAAAGCTGGGCGTCGACGACCTGGTGCGTTTCGGCGCCTTCACCGAGGAGATGGCCGCCTATCTTCAGGCCGCCGTCGGCTGCCGGTTGAACGTCATCGTTTCGGGCGGTACCGGCTCGGGCAAGACGACCACGCTCAACGCGCTTTCCTCCTTCATCGACGATTCCGAGCGGATCATCACCATCGAGGACACGGCGGAACTCCAGCTTCAGCAGATCCATGTGGGCCGGATGGAAAGCCGTCCCGCGAACGTGGAAGGCCGCGGCGAGGTCTCGCAGCGCGACTGTCTGCGCAACGCCCTGCGGATGCGTCCCGACCGCATCATCGTCGGCGAGACGCGCGGCGACGAGGTCATCGACATGCTTCAGGCCATGAACACCGGCCATGACGGCTCGATGACCACGATCCACGCGAACTCCGCCCGCGACGCGGCGTCCCGTCTGGAGAACATGATCGCGATGGCCGGGATCGAGATGCCGCTCAAGGCGGTTCGCCAGCAGATCGCGTCGGCCGTCCATCTCATCGTGCAGGCCAGCCGCCTTCAGGACGGCTCGCGCCGGATGACCTCGATCACCGAGATCACCGGGATGGAGGGCGACGTTATCACCATGCAGGAAATTTTCCGCTACCAGCGCGAAGGGATCGGCCCGGACGGAAAGATCGTCGGCCGCTTCGTGCCCACGGGCATCCGGTCGAACTACTCGGATCGCTTCAAGCAGTGGGGCTATGACCTGCCCGCCAGCATCTACGAACCCATGGCCGCGGAGTAAACCCAATGCAAATCAGTGCCGAACCGATCATCTATGCGCTGATCTTCATCGCCGTCCTGCTGATGGTCGAGGGCCTCTATCTCGTGGTCTTCGGAAAGTCGATCAAGCTCAACAACCGTGTCGGGCGCCGGCTCGACATGCTGGAGAAGGGCGGGTCGCGCGAAGCCGTCATGGAACAGCTCCGCAAGGAGATGAACCAGTATGCCGGCGCGATGAAAATCCCGCTCTACTCGATCATCGCGGCCAAGGCGCAGAAGGGCAACATCGCCTTCAGCCCCAAGGTGCTGATCATCATCATGATCCTGCTGGGTATCTTCGCCTTCGCCGGGCTGACCGTGCTGACCAGCGCCTCGCTGAGTGTGCGGCTGGGCGTGGCCGTGGTGATCGGCGTGGGCGCCGTCTACACCTGGGTCAACAACAAGGCCAAGAAACGCATGGCGCTCTTCGAGGAACAACTTCCCGACGCGGTCGAACTGATGGTCCGGTCGCTGCGTGTGGGCCACCCGTTCACCAGCGCGCTGAACATCGTGGCCGAGGAAGTGCCGGACCCGCTGGGGACCGAATTCGGTCTGATCGCGGACGAGGCGGCCTATGGTGGCAGCATCTCGGAATCGCTCAAGGCCCTGGCCGAACGCGTGGACATGCAGGACGTGCGCTTCCTGGCCGTCGCGGTGACGATCCAGCAACAATCCGGCGGCAACCTGGCCGAGATCCTCGACGGTCTGTCCAAGGTGATCCGGTCGCGCTTCCGCCTCTTCCGGCGGGTGCGCGCGATCACCGCCGAGGCCAAGTGGTCCGGCTGGTTCCTGTCGGCCTTCCCGATCGGCGCGCTGGTCATGCTGAACATCATCGAGCCGCACTATTTCGACGAAGTGAAGGAAACCCAGTATTTCGTGCCGGCCGCGATTGCCGTGGGCGTCTTCCTAGTCGTGAACATCATCTACATGAAGATCATGGTCAACATTAAGGTCTGAGGTGGTTATGCCCGCGATTATCGAGAACCTGAACAACCGGCTGATCGAGTTGCTCGGCCCCCTTGGGCCGCTCATCGCGCTCGGCCTCCTCGGGTTGCTGCTTATCGCGGCAGCGCTTCCGGTCATGCTCAAGCGCGTGCAGGATCCGATGGATCGACTGCGCGAACAGACGAAGACCACCTATCAGCCCGCCGCCAAGGCCGCAGGCAAGGATGGCAAGGCCAAGAAACTGCGCACCAAGGACGGTACCGACAAGCTGGACCGCTTCGCCACCTTCCTGGAACCCCAGGATGTGGACGAATATTCGGCGGCTCGGCTCAAGTTGCTCCAGGCGGGCTACCGCGCGAAAAACTCCGTGCGCGTCTACCATTTCGCGCAGTTTGCCTTGGGCATCCTCTTCCTGATCGGCGGCATCATCTACGCCCTTCTCCAGGGCGGCGACGAAATGGGCATGCAGAAAATGGCCATGTCGGTGCTGATCCCCGGCGCGGCGGGCTACTACCTGCCCGTCTACTGGGTCGAACGCCGCCGCATGGCCCGGCAGGAGGAGATCACCAACGGCTTTCCGGATGCGCTGGACCTGATGCTGGTCTGCGTCGAGGCCGGCCAGTCGCTCGACCAGTCGATCATCCGCGTGTCGCAGGAAATCCGCGCGGGCTATCCCGCGCTGGCCGACGAGTTCGAGATCGTGGCCCAGGAGGTCAAGGCCGGCAAGGACAAGTCGACCGTGCTGCGCGACATGGCCGAACGCTCCGGCGTGGCCGACATCTCCTCCTTCACCACGGTTCTGATCCAGTCGGCCAGTTTCGGCACCTCGGTCGCGGACGCGCTGCGCGTCTTCGCCAGCGAAATGCGCGACAAGCGCGTGATGCGCGCCGAGGAAAAGGCCAACAAGCTGCCCACCAAGCTGACGCTGGGCACAATGCTGTTTACACTGCCGCCGTTGTTGATCATCCTGATCGGACCGTCGATCTACGATATCGGCCAGACGCTGGGCTCGATGAACGTACGGTAGGACAATCATCACCGCGGGGGGCGGGACAGCAGCGATGAAGGCAGCCTGGGTCGCAACCCTGTTTCTCCTGACGCTGTTGCCCGCCTGCGCACCGCGCCCCCCGCAAGGGTATCTCGAACTGGAACGCCAGGGCCCCCCGGCCCCGGCCGGCACCCCGGCCATCACCGAGGCGGTGGACGGTCTGGTGGTGGGACACCGGCTGATGGCCGCGGGCGAGTACGAGCTTGCGCTCAAGGCCTATACCCGTGGGGCGCTTGAGCACGGTCTCACCGCCGATGTCCTGAGCGCGATGGGCTCGGCCAATCTCCGGCTGGGGCGGCTGAACCAGGCCGAAGACCTGCTCAGACGCGCCGTCAAGAAGGATGCGGACTTCGTCGCCGCCTGGAACAATCTGGGCGTTGTGCTGATGGAACGCGGCGAAACCGCCGAGGCGCGCCAGGTTTTCCGGCGGGCCTTCGCGCTAGACAACGGCAACTCCGAAGAAATCCGCGATAATTTGCGACTTGCTATCGCAAAAATGGAAAAACCGACGTATGATGAACCCGAAAAATATAATTTTGAGCTCGTGAGGCGGGGCAATGGGCGTTACCTGCTGCTTCCGACCCCGGGCCAGAGGTCAGAGTAGCAAGAGGGCATAGGCGAAATGCGCAATATCGTAGCTGGAATGCTTTGCGTCACGGGCGCAATGGTCTTGGCTGCTTGTGAGAAAAGCACAGAGGCCGAGGTCGAGCGCGCCATCGAAGGCGTCAACGTCATCGACGAGACCAATCTCAACGACATCATGCTCACCGTGGGCGACCCGAACGAGGCGGTCAATTACTTCACCCGCGCCACCAAGGAAAAGCCCGAGCGTATCGACCTGAAACGCGGGCTGGCGAAATCGCTTGTTCGTGCCAAGCGGCCGGAGAGCGCCCTGCCCGTCTGGCGCGAGGTCGTCGCCTCCGACGAGGTGACCGATGACGACCGTGTCGGGTTTGCCGATGCGCTTATCCGCAGCGGGCGCTGGGACGAGGCAAAGAGCGAACTCGACAAGATCCCGCCCACTTACGAGACCTTCCAGCGCTACCGGCTGGAGGCAATGGTCGCCGACTCCAACAAGGACTGGGAGCGCGCAGACAGCTTCTATGAAACCGCTGTGGGGCTGACCACGACGCCGGCCAACGTGCTCAACAACTGGGGTTATTCCAAGCTGATACGCAAGGATTACGAGGGGGCCGAGCGGCTCTTCCTCGAGGCGGTGCGCAACGACAGAAAGCTCTTCACCGCCAAGAACAATCTGGTCCTGGCCCGCGGCGCACAGCGCAATTACACGCTGCCGGTCGTTCAGATGACCCAGATCGAGCGCGCGCAGCTCTTGCACACGCTGGCGCTCAGCGCGATCAAGCAGGGCGATGTGGCAACCGGCCGTGCACTGCTGCGCGACGCTGTGGACACCCATCCCCAGCATTTCGAGGCCGCCGCGCGCAGCCTCAACGCGCTGGAAGAAAATGTCGTGAACTGACGCGATGGAGACCACCGCGCAACAGGCGCTGATCTTTCTCGTCATCGCGCTGCCGATCTCGGTATGGGTGGCGTGGAGCGACATGAAGACGATGCGCATCCCGAATTTGGCGGTTCTGGCGCTGACCGCCGGGTTTCTTGTCCTGGGGCTCGTCGCATTGCCACTCGACGCCTATCTGTGGCGTCTTGCGCATATACTCATCGTGCTCCTGGCCGGTTTCCTGCTGAGCGTCCTGGGGCTTGTCGGCGCGGGCGACGCGAAATTCGCCGCCGCTATGGCACCCTTCATCGCGCTGGGCGATCTGCGCGGCTTCGCCTTCGTGCTGGCCATCGTGATGATCGCGGCCTTCCTGACCCACAGGCTCGCCCGCGCCACGCCGCTTGTGCGCCGCGTGACGCCTGACTGGCAGTCCTGGGAGCGCAAGAAGGATTTCCCGATGGGCTTCGCGCTGGGCGGCGCGCTGGTGGCCTATCTGGCGCTGGCGGCGATGCAACACGCGGGCTGAGGCGGCGCAAAGGATCCGTTCCTGCCCGCCTTGATCCATTATTTTGCCACAGTATTCCGGCAGCTTGAGCCTTACAAAGCAAAGTCGGCCCGGTCCCCGCTTGCGGCTGCACACGCGGCGGGGTCGGGTTATGCAGATGGATTGAGGCCAACAAATGAACATGCATGCCGGCGATGTCCTCGCCCCTCCGCAACCGCGGTCCATGGAAGATACCGGCCTTTCACCGGTGATGATGCGCGACATCCTGCTGAAGACGATGTTCCGGCAGAATCTCGAGAACGTCACCTCGCTGGCGGGCTCGATCTGCCTTCCCAACACCGTGACGCAGGAACTTGTCGACATGGCGCGCCAGCAGAAGCTGATCCAGTCGATGGGCAGCATCAGCGCCAGTACCACCACCGAGATGACCTATCAGCTTACCGATGCCGGCCGTGCGCGCGCGCTCGACGCGCTGTCGCAGTCCGAATATTACGGCGCCATGCCGGTGCCGCTCGACCGTTACTACGACCAGACCCGCCGCCAGTCCGTCCGCAACATTCAGATCAATTCCGAGATGCTGAAGGGTTCGATGGGGCACCTGATCCTGCCCGAAGGGCTGCTGGAAAACCTCGGCCCCGCGGTCAGTTCCGGTCGGTCCATCCTGCTCTACGGTCCGCCGGGCAACGGCAAGTCCGCGATCTCCAACGGTATCCGCGATGCGCTGGGCGACCGCATCTATGTCCCCATTGCGATCGAATACGCCGGCCAGGTCATCACGGTCTACGACCCGATCGTGCATAACAAGGTCGACATGGAGGACGACGATCCCAACGCGCTGCGCCGCACCTCGCGCCGCTTCGATCAGCGCTACGTGCTCTGCCAGCGGCCGACGGTGATGACCGGCGGCGAACTCACGCTCGACATGCTCGACCTGAACTATAACAAGACATCGCGGACCTATCAGGCGTCGCTGCAGCTCAAGGCCACCGGCGGCGTCTTCATCGTGGACGACCTTGGCCGCCAGAAGGAACCGCCGCAGTCGATCATCAACCGCTGGATCGTTCCGATGGAAGCCAGCTACGACATCCTGGCCCTGCAATCGGGCGAGAAATTCGAGGTGCCCTTCGACACGCTGGTGATCTTCTCGACCAACTTCCACCCCAACGAGATGTTCGACGGCGCCGCCTTGCGCCGTATCTTCTTCAAGATCAAGATCGACGGGCCGACCCAGCAGGAGTTCCTGAAGGTCTTCGCCATGGTCGCAAAGAAGATGAAAATGCCGCTCGACGAGGACACGCTGGTCCATCTGGTGCGCAACAGGTATCCCGAGATCAACAATGTCTACGCCAACTTCCACGGCCAGTTCCTGATCGACCAGATGGCGGCGATCTGCGACTACGAGGGCCTGCAATATCAGATGTCGCCCGAGTTGATCGACCGCGCCTGGGCGAACCTCTTCGTCAAGCAGGAAGCCATCGCACACTGAACACCACCGCCGCAACGGGTTTCCGCCCGCCGCGCGCCCACACCGCCCCTTGCCAGCGGCGGGCCGCACGATAGGCTCTCGCCATGTCCGGTCTGCCCGCCCCCTTCGCCGGCTGGTTCGCCTCGCGCGGCTGGCAGGTCCATCCCCACCAGCGCGAGATGCTGGCGCGCGCAGAGGCCCCGGCGAGCCTGCTGATTGCGCCAACCGGTGGCGGCAAGACGCTGGCGGGCTTCCTGCCCAGCCTGGTGGACCTGGCCCATGGCCGGCATCGGGGGCTTCACACGCTCTATATCTCGCCGCTCAAGGCGCTGGCCGCCGACATCCGCCGCAACCTGACACGCCCCATCGCGGAGATGGACCTGCCGATCCGGGTCGAGGACCGGACCGGCGACACGCCCCAGAGCCGCCGCCGCCGACAGCGCGCCGACCCGCCGCATATCCTGCTGACCACGCCCGAAAGCCTCGCCCTGCTCATCTCCTACGAGGATGCGCCGCGGATATTTTCCGGGATGAAGCGGGTGGTGCTGGACGAGGTGCATGCGCTGGCGGAATCGAAACGCGGCGACCAGTTGATGCTGGCGCTCTCGCGGCTCCAGACCCTCGCGCCGGGGCTGCGCCGCACCGGGCTTTCCGCCACGGTCGAGGACCCGGAGGCCATCGCGCGCTTCATAGCCGACCACCCGGCGCGCTGCGACATCGTGCGGGCCGATCCCGGCCCCGCGCCCGACATCGCCATGCTGGAGACGGCCGAGCCGCCCCCCTGGGCCGGCGGCGGCGGGCGCTACGCGGTGGAGGCAGTGCTGGACCAGGTGCGCCGCCACCGCACCACGCTGATCTTCCACAACACCCGCGCCCAGGCAGAGATATTCTTCCACGCGCTCTGGCTGGCCAATACCGAGGGCCTGCCGATCGGCATCCATCACGGCTCGCTCTCGCTGGAGGCGCGCCGCAAGGTCGAGGCCGCGATGGTGGCGAGCGAGCTGCGCGCCATCGTCTGCACAGGATCGCTCGACCTGGGGATCGATTGGGGCGACGTGGACCTCGTGATCCAGGTCGGCGCGCCCAAGACGGTCAAGCGGCTGGTGCAGCGTATCGGGCGGTCCAACCACCGCTACAACGCGCCCTCCAAGGCGCTGCTGGTCCCGGCGAACCGTTTCGAGGTGGTGGAATGCCGCGCCGCGCTCGACGCGGTGCGCGAGAACGATCTCGACGGAGCGCCGCGCGGGCCGGGGCCTCGTGACGTGCTCTGCCAGCATATGATGATCTGCGCCGCCGCCGGCCCGTTCGACGCCGGTACGCTTTACGCCGAGTTCCGCCGCGCGGGGCCCTATGCGGCGCTCACCCGGCCTGCCTTCGACGAATGCCTGGAGTTTTGCGCCACCGGCGGCTACGCGCTGCGCGCCTATGACCGCTGGCAGCGACTGATGCAGGACGCCGACGGGCGCTGGCGGCTGCGCGACCCGCGCCGGGCGCGCGACATCCGCATGAATATCGGCACGATCATCGACCAGGACACGCTGAAGGTCCGGCTGCGCAACCGCCGCGGCGGCGCGCCGCTGGGCGAGGTGGAGGAAGCCTTCGCGGCCTCGCTGACGCCGGGCGACAGCTTCCTGATCGGCGGCCAGGTGGTACGCTACGAAGGGCTGCGCGAGATGGTGGTGGAGGTCACGCGGCAGGTCGGGCGGGAACCGAAGGTCGCGGTCTTCATGGGGGTGAAGCTGGCCACCTCGACGCAACTCTCGGAGCGGGTTCTGCGGCTTCTCGACCAGCCCGACTGGCCGGCGCTGCCCGCCCACACGGCCGACTGGCTGCGGCGGCAACGCGAGATCTCGCGCCTGCCGGCGCCCGGCCGGCTGCTGGTCGAGAGCTTCCCGCGCGAGGGCCGCGCGCATACCTGCGTCTACGGCTTCGCCGGACGCAACGCACAGCAGACGCTGGGCCTGCTGCTGACCCGTCGGATGGAGGAGGCCGGGCTCGCCCCGCTGGGTTTCGTGGCCACCGATTACGCCACACTGATCTGGGCGCTGGAGCCGCTGGAGAATCCCGCACAACTCTTCTCGCGGGCTGGGATGGCCGCCGCGCTGGAAGGCTGGCTGGCCTCCAACGCGGTGATGAAGCGCACCTTTCGCGCCTCCGCCACCATCGCCGGACTGATCGAACGCAACCTGCCCGGCGGCCGCAAGAGCGGCAGGCAGGCGACGTTCTCATCGGACATCCTCTACGACACGCTGGTGAAATACGACCCCGGCCACCTGATGCTGAAGATCACCCGCGAGGAGGCGATGCGCGGGCTGGTGGATTTCGGCCGGATCGAGGAAATGCTCGACCGGGTTGCAGGCCGCATCGACCATGTCCGCGCGCGCCATGTCACGCCGCTCGCCGCGCCGCTGCTGTTGGAGGTCGGGCGCGTGCCGATCTCCGGCGCGGCCGAGGCACGTCTGGTGGAGGCCGAGGCACAGCGCCTGATGCGCGAGGCCGGGTTGGCCTGAGGGCTTGCGCATCGCGCCCGGCTGCGCTTTGAGGGGGCAATGGCGGGATATGATTTCATCCTCGCGGGCGCAGCCCTGACGGCCCTGCCCTCCGGCGCGCTCCACTGGCCGGAGCAGGCGACGCTCGTCGTCTCGGACCTGCATCTGGGCAAGGCCGAGCGGATCGCGCGCCGGGGCGGAACGCTGCTTCCGCCCTATGAGACGACAGAGACGCTGAACCGGCTTGAGGCGGATATCGAGGCCGTGGCGGCGGGCTGCGTGCTCTGCCTGGGCGACAGTTTCGACGATCTTGAGGCCGCGGGCGGACTGCCCCAGGACGAGGCCGACCGGCTTGCGCGGCTGATGGCCGGCCACCACTGGATCTGGGTCGAGGGCAACCACGACCCTGGACCGACCGAATTGGGCGGCACCCATCTGGCGCGGGTCCGCCTCGGTCCGCTCTCCTTCCGGCATATCGCGCAGCCCGGCGCCAGTGCCGAGGTCTCCGGCCATTATCACCCCAAGGCACGGATCGCGGCGGGAGGGCGGCGGATCGCGGCGCGCTGCTTCCTGCTGGACGCAGCGCGGCTGATCCTGCCCGCCTACGGCGCCTATACCGGCGGGCTGCACTGCGACGATCCGGCCCTGTCGGGACTGATGGGCGCCGACGCGCGGGCGGTGTTGCTGGGCGACCCGCCCCGCCCGATCCCGATGCCAGGCGCTCAGAGCAGGCCCGTGTCCTTCAGGGAATCGCGATAGCTGCGGCTGACCGGCACCCGCGCGCCGTCGACCAGCACCAGGAAATCGCGTCCTTGCGCCTTTTCAGACCCGGACACCGCATGGCGCGCGACCCAATGCGAACGGTGGACCTGGTGGCCGTCGATCCCGTCCAGTTCGTCCAGCGCATCGGAGAAACGCATCAGGATCTGCGTCACGCCCGCGTCGGTATGCACGTCCACATAATGATCGCGCCCCGAGAGCCGCAGAATCGTGCCCTTCATGTGCGGCTCCAGCCGGCGCAGGAGCCGCGGCCCCTCAAGCTCTGGTTCCTGCGTGCTGAGGATCAGGAAGCGAATCACGTTCACCCCGAACGCAAGCGTGAAACACACGGTTGCAATCTCGCCCACGGTCAGGGTCTCCTCCGGCCGCCAGCCGATCACATGGCGATGCACGTAGACGAGGATCATCGTGTAGATGGCGGTGAAAGCGAAGGTCCGCGCCAGGGCCGGGCGCCAATAGCTGTCGTCGGGCATGTAACCCTCGGTCCAGAGCAGAAGTGCCCGCCCCAGGACCATACCCCCTCCGATCACCGCAAACCAGTAGGCCGCGCGTTCCAGCCAGGGCAGGCTGTGATAGGTTCCAAAAGGTCCGGCCAGCGAGGCGATAAATGCCCCGAGAAGCCAGGAACTCAACGGCACCGGCATGATAGACCGCCGGAAAAGGCTGTGCAGGAAACTCATGACACCCCTAACAGAAACACTCCACATGTCTTCGTCAAAATCATATAGTCGTGCGCCGGGAGCACAACCTGCAAGCGATATATCCAGAACCGGCCGCCTGGCACACATTGTCGCAATAATAGAAACAGTAAGGACATAAATGGCAAATTTGCCCCGGAACCCGAATTTCGAAAAAGTGATGCGCGAAAGTTTCGCGCGACAGGCGATGATGGCCACCCTGGGCGCGGAAATGGCCGAGGCCCGGCACGGGTTCTGCCGCATTACGGCACCGATTCTCCCCGGCGCGACGCAGCAGCACGGCTTTGCCCATGCCGGGCTGACCTTCGCGATTGGCGACAGCGCCGCGGGCTATGCCGCGCTCAGCGTCATGGAGCCGGGGATGGAGGTGCTGACCAGCGAGATGAAGATCCACCTTCTGGCCCCGGCGCGGGGAAGGCTGCTTATCGCCGAGGGCCATGTCGTCAAGCCCGGTCGGCGGCTGGTGGTCGTGCGCGCCGATGTCAGCGCCGAGACCCCGGACGGCGCGGTGGCGGTGGCGACCCTGCTGGGCACGATGATCCCGGTCCCCGCCGCCTGACGGGCGCGCGTTCAGGCGGTCAGGCCCTCGGGTTCCGTCAGGCCATTGGCGCGGCAGCAGGCGGTCAGCGTGTTGGCCAGAAGGCAGGCGATGGTCATCGGCCCGACCCCGCCCGGAACCGGGGTGATCGCGCCCGCCACCTCGACCGCGCTGGCGAACTCCACATCGCCCACCAGGCGCGTTCCGCCCTCGGGTTTCTCGACGCGGTTGATGCCCACGTCGATCACCGTGGCGCCGGGCTTCACCCAGTCGCCGGTAACCATTCCCGGCCGGCCGACCGCGGCCACCAGAATATCGGCACGGCGGCACACCTCCTCGATATCGCGGGTGCGGCTATGGGCGACCGTCACCGTGCAGCTGTCGCGCAGGAGCAGGTTGGCCATCGGCTTGCCGACGATGTTGGAGCGTCCCACCACGACCGCGTTCAGCCCCGAGAGCGAGCCGTAATGGTCGCGCAGCATCATCAGGCAGCCCAGCGGGGTGCAGGGCACCATGCTCTTCTGCCCGGTGCCCAGCAGCCCGACATTGGAGATATGGAAGCCGTCCACATCCTTGGCCGGGTCAATGGCGTTGATCACCAGATCCTCGTCCATATGCCCCGGAAGCGGTAACTGCACCAGGATGCCATGCACCGCGGGATCGTTGTTGAGATCGTCGATCAGCTTGAGCAGCGTGGCCTGATCGGTGTCCGCATCGAGCTTGTGTTCGAAACTCGCCATCCCCGCTTCGGCGGTCTGCTTGCCCTTGTTGCGGACATAGACCTGGCTGGCCGGGTCCTCGCCCACCAGCACGACCGCGAGACCCGGCGTGATGCCGTTCTCGTCCTTCAGGCGGGCGACATGCACCGCGACCTTCTCGCGCACCGTGGCGGCGAAGGCTTTTCCGTCGATAATCTTGGCCGTCATGGCATTTTCCTTTTCTTCAGAATGATCTGATCTCTCATCTTCCATTCGATCAGAACATCGGGGCGGGCGCACCATTCGCCGATCGCACGCACCACACCGTCCCCCCACCAGCCGCCAAGCGCGTAGTCATCGCCGGCGATGCGGCCCCCGACCGGAAGATGCGGCCACCACAGTTCAAGATCGGACCTCACGCCGTCATAGGTGTGGTCGCCGTCCAGATAGACGAGATCGACCTCGCCGATTTCGCCCTCGACTTCGGCGCTGACAGCCCGGTGCACCTTGACCTGGCCTGCGCCGATCTGTTCCCGGAACCGCTCGATAACTCTTTGATATCTGGAGTCCATTTCGGCTTGGCTTGTGTCCCCGCCGTACAGAGCCTTTTCATATTCCGGCTTCTCGACGATCTTCCAAGGGTCGATCAGATGCAACTCGCGCGGCGCGCAATCTTCGATCAGTCTCTCCGAAAAATCCCCAAGATGAACGCCGACTTCGACGATGCGGGCATTCTTGGGGATCAGACTGACGAATTTTCTGCGCCGGTGTTTCATGTCCTGCTTTCCGGCATATCTCGGTACTGCCGCTCGATCTGGCCCATGACATTGAGCATGATCGCCCCCTTCTCGCGCACCGTGGCGGCGAAGGCGTTTCCGTCGATGATCCTGGCCGTCATGCCGGTCTTTTCTCCCTCACGCATTGCGCAACTGTCGCGCCTGCATCTTCACTTCGTCCGATCCAGGACACGCGCCTCGCGCGCGATGGACCAGTCGATCAATTGCCGCCAGAGTCGTTCGGCGAATTCCGGATCGAACCCGGCCGCCGTTGCATTGCGGCGCGCATTCGCGGCCACTTCCTCCACCCGCGCGTCGATCCGGGCGGGCAGCCCGGCGGCGCGTTTCAACTCGATGGCGCGGTCGATACAGGCCGCGCGCCGGGCCAGAAGCCTCATCAGTTCGGCATCGAGCCCGTCTATCGTCTCGCGCAGCTCCGTCATCGAGCGGCATTTCGCCGGTTCCGCCATTTCATGCCCCTTGATCCTGTCGCGGTCCGGGATGCCCCGGACCGCGACCAAGGTCAATCGGGCGACGCTCAGAACAGCCCCTCTATTTGGCCCTGGTCGTTGAGCATGATCGCCTCGGCGGAGGGCACGCGCGGGAGGCCCGGCATGGTCATGATCTCGCCGCAGATGACGACGACGAAGCCGGCGCCGGCGGAC
>NZ_QEYE01000012.1 GCF_003122205.1 Maritimibacter sp. 55A14 | reverse complement strand
CGGAAAATAGGGTTCCAGACGCGCCATCTGCGCGTCGCTCAGCCAGTAAAGATCAGACATGTCACCGCTCTGTTTTCAGGCGGTGAATCACGATGCTCGGCTGAAATCAATGGGTCCTGACCCTAGGCCGGACCTCTCAGCAGCAATCCCGTCATGGATATACGGGTCCAGACCCGGAGCAGGCGAGGGGCTTGCTTGGCGAGATCGACTTTGCCCAGAGATGGATGCCGATTTTAGGATCGCCGTCGCCCGTGATTTCTTTGCAAGGCCAAACACGACAAGGCCAATATGCCAAGCCGTTGGCGACGCTCTGAAATCCGTGTTACTTGATCACGTGAGCGGTCTTGCGATGGCCGCGGGGCAACCCGAACGAGTTCCTGCCGCGATGGACAAACTTTCTGTCATGCACGCCTTCCGCCGCATCGTCGAACGCGGCAGCTTCGCGCGGGCGGCAGAAGATCTCGGCGTCTCTCCGGCGCTGTTAAGCCGAGAAATCAAGCTGCTCGAGGAGAGCCTTGGCAGCATGCTCCTGACACGGACAACGCGGGCCATGTCGCTCACCGATGCCGGGCGGCTCTACTACGAGGAAGCGCTCAGCATTCTTGGCGCTGTCAGCAATGTAGAGAACCGCATCCGCGACGGCGCCGGCGAGATGCGCGGGCATCTCAAGGTGAACGCCCCCAGTTCCTTTGCGCAGACGGTCATCGCTCCCTTCCTTCCGGGGTTTCTCAGTGCCTATCCCGATCTAAGGCTCACGCTCTCACTCGATGACAAGGTGGTCGACATGGTCGAAGGCGGGTTCGACGTCTCGATCCGCATCCGGGCCTCCATGCCGGACTCGGTTCTGGTGGCGCGGAAACTTGGCACCACTCGGCAAAGGATCTTCGCCTCGCCCGCCTATCTGGAGCAGGCAGGCGTCCCGGAGAAGCCAGAGGACATCCCGCATCACCGGGTGATCGGTTTCCTGCTGGCCGATCACCTGTCATCCTGGACCCTGCAGGGACCATCCGGGAAGACCACTCTCGATCTCGATCCGCCCGTCCGGGTCGGCAACAGCCTCGTCCTGCGCGATCTTCTGATCGCGGGCTACGGGGTCGGGACATTGCCGGATTTCGTCTCGAACGCCCCCGAGGCGCGCGGCGACTTGGTGCGCGTCCTTCCGGAATACGAGCTACCCGCGCCGGAAATCTTCGCGGTGACAGCTTCGCGGCTGGGCATGGACGCCAAGGTCACGGCGTTTCTCGACCATCTCCGCGTGGCACTCCGGAACTGACATTCTTCAACGACCGTAAAGAATGATGTGAGAGCCAGGTGGTTAATCCGGCGGGCCGCATCTCCGATCTTCTCAGACAACGAAACCCGAAACCTGAGAGGCTCCAATGACCCGTGTTCTTGTTCTCTATTACTCCAGCTATGGCCATGTCCGAGTTCTTGCACAGGCTGAGGCCGACGGGGCCCGCAGCGTGCCCGGCACGAATGTCGACCTGCGCCGCGTTCCGGAAACCGTCCCCGTTGAGTTTCGGAAGAAAGCCGGTTTCGCTGCGGATGATACGCCCGTTGCAACGCCTGCCGATCTCGAGACCTACGACGCGATCATCTTCGGAACGCCGACGCTTTTCGGCATGATGGCCGGGCAGATGAAGTCATTCCTGGACCAGGCCGGTGGGCTGTGGGCCCGCAATGCACTAGTGGGCAAGGTCGCGGCCGTCTTCACCTCCACCGGCTCGCAACACGGCGGTCACGAGGCGACGCTTCTCTCCACCCAGATCCCGCTACAGCATTTCGGGATGCTGATCGCGGGCATGCCCTACACCTTCACCGGGCAGACGACCGCCGAGGGCATTGTCGGCGGCGCGCCCTATGGCGCCGGCACCATCGCCGGCGCTGACGGTGCGCGTGCGCCCTCCCGGACCGACCTTGCCGGCGCGCGCTTCCAGGGCGCGCATGTGGCCCGGATTGCCGCGCGCCTCGCCGGGGCCAACTTGCATGAGGAGGCCGCGTGATGCCGTCCCTCACCATCGACTTCTTCCACGACGTCGTCTGTTGCTGGTGCTTCAACATCTCGTCACGGATGCGCAGCCTTGCAGCCGAGTTCGACCTCGACATCCGCCACCGCACCTTCGTGCTGCAGGCCGATTGCACCGAGATGGCAGCGCGCTGGGGCACGCCCGAAGTTGCCCGCGAAACGATCCTTGGGCACTGGTCAGTTTGCCGTGAGGTCAGCGACTACCCCGAGCGCATCGATATCGACGCCATGCGGTCGGCACCGTTCGATTACCCGCACGGGATGACCGCAGCGCTGGGATGCAAGGCGGCGGAACGGATCGGCGGCCAGACTGCGCACTGGAACATGTTCGACCGCCTTCAACACGCCCATCTCGGTGAGGCACGGAACATTGCCGACCCCGCCGTCGTGCTCGCGGTCGCCCGGGAGTTCGGCTTTGAGGCAGCGGCCTTCGCCGCGACTTTCGACGACCCGACCACCGCCCGGGCCGTCGAAGCCGACCGGCAGCACGCACGCATGCTTCAGGTCCGCTCAATCCCGACCCTCATCGTCCGCGAGACAGGCGCTAGCCTCGTCAATGGACCGCGCGAGGATCTGGCCGCGCAGCTGCGCCCCGCCCTCCGCCTCGTCGCTTGAAAGGAAATTTCGATGACCTTCCCGTTCTTCCGTTCCCTTCGCGAGCGGTGGCGCCTGCGCGGCGTGCCGCGCGACCTCTCGCCCCACCTGATGCGCGACATCGGCCTCGAGCCCTGGCCTGAGCGCCCGCTCCTCCCCCTGCACCTGCTCTGGTGAGCCCCTGACCAGGAGAGACACCATGTCACGCACCACCGATATCCTCCTGACGGCGCTCGCCCCGGCGGTCTGGGGCAGCACCTATCTCGTGACGACCGAGGCGCTCCCGGCCGGCTACCCCGTGACCCTCGCCGCGCTCCGCGCCCTGCCTGCGGGACTGTTGCTGCTCGCGGTCACGCGCTGCCTGCCGCCGCGTGCTTGGCTCGGCCGGGCCTTCCTGCTGGGCAGCTTCAACTTTGCGCTTTTCTGGGTGCTGCTGTTCGTGGCCGCCTACCGGCTTCCCGGCGGGGTCGCGGCGACACTGGGCGCGTTACAGGCGATGATGGTCATCGTCATGGCGCGCGGCTGGCTCGGCGCGCCGATCCGGGCGGGCGCCGTCGCCGCGGCGGCGACCGGTGCTGTGGGCGTGGCGCTCTTGCTTGTCGGTCCGGAGGCGCGACTCGATCCCGTCGGCGTTGCGGCGGGCCTGGGCGGCGCCGCGTCCATGGCGGCGGGTACCGTGCTCAGCCGGAAATGGCAGCCGCCCGTCTCGGCACTCAGCTTCACCGCGTGGCAACTGACGGCCGGCGGCCTGATCCTGCTGCCGCTTGCCCTGATCGTCGAGCCACCGCTGCCGCCGCTCTCGGCCACCAACCTCGGTGGTCTCGCCTGGCTTGGCATTGCCGGCGCCGCCGCGACCTACGCGATCTGGTTCCGGGGCATCGCACGCCTGGAACCCGGGGCGGTCTCAATGCTCGGCATGATGAGTCCGGTAACGGCAGTTTTCCTTGGCTGGGTCTGGCTCGGACAGTCCCTTTCGCCGCTGCAGGGTATCGGGGCTGTCATCGTCCTCGGCTCAGTCTGGGCGGGTCAGCGCGCGAACCGTCAACGCGCCGACGGCACCCTTGCGCCTCCAGTAGCACCGCCGGCGAAGGCCGCCGCCTGAAACCTATGCCAGAAAGGAGAAAGACTTGACTGATCTCACTCTGACCCCCGAACTCTCTACGTCCTTTGTCCCGGCGTATGGCCTGACCGTCCTTGTCGAGACGGCTTTTTGCTTCCGGCTGCTCTTGCAACGGCGCGTGACCTGACAGGAGAGTGGGATTGCAAAGGGTCCCGTCCCACTGCAGGAACGTCTGGACAAGGTCGAGACACGGGTTCGGTTTCGGTAAAACGGGCGGAAAGGAGACATTAGCTGCAAGCGCACAGTATGACCGGTCCGACTGCCATATCCAGAAGGTATTTCCAGTTTGCACCGGTTCTTCCGCAGTATCATAGACGGCATCGATCTCAGATCGCGCACTTGCGTCTGATCCGAAATGACCACAAAATAGGGTCTAAACCCTATGTTTGAGCGGATCAGGTTTAATCAACTTTTCGCTGATCCGTTTGAAGGTTTTCCATGATGTATGGAATTTAGGAAGGGAAGTATATTGAGAAATGACGCTAAAGCAGAGATGCAACATCACGTACCGAAGGCGGCGTTGCTTAAGAACTTTTCCTTCGAAAAACCAAATGGAAAATCGCGTCATGTGTTTCTCTTCGATAGGCTAAAAGGAAAGCTGATTCCAAGCCAGCCTAGCGTAAACAATGTACTTGGTCAGAGAAATTTCTACTCAGTCAAACTTGGCGAAAGCATCTACTCAATTGAAGAAGGGCTAACCGCGCTAGAAGATGCCACATCACCAATCATATCCAAGATAATTACCAATGAGTCGCTCGAGTGCTTGTCCGACAAAGATCGTGCAAAGTTAAGCACTTTCATTACCGCACAGTGGCTTCGATCCCCCAAAATTAGAGCTAGTCAGAAAACCTTTTCAGAGACGTTAGCAGCCAAGAGTAGACGTATCGCACCGGAAGCTTCTAACCTGAGTGAAATTGAAGCTCACGCTTCCGAAGATGGGGTCAAGCTTAGCTCCATTCGACTGATCGAAGACTTAACCGGAAATCTTGCTGAGATTGTATATTCCTATCGGTGGCTCTTACATCGTGCGACCCCTCAACAGAGCTTTTGGATATCTGACTGCCCCGTCGTGATGCATAGCCAAGAAGACTTTGGACCTTACGGTAGCTTGGGTTTTGGTGTGCCAGGCATACAGTTAACAATGCCGTTAAGCTCCGATTTTGCGCTATCAATCTGGCATCCCAAAGTAGTCCACGATTTGACAAAGGACTACGATGAGCGGCTAAAGACTTTCAAACATTTGAAAATTAAGCAAGCGTTGGCACCTATGACAGTCTCTCTAGAAGCCGAAGCCCTAATTTTAGAGACGGAAAAGAAGTTTAGAAGCTTGGACTTTCTTCTAGATAATCTTGATATCGGTACCGCAATTCCCTCAAGTTCGGAAAATATGGATCACTTCAATTCCCTGCAATTCAATTGGTCGCTGCGTTTTATTGCCAGCAAAAATGATGACTTTGTGTTAGCAGCGCGAATGTATAAAGATAATCCTGGCGGCGGTGTGAGTTTCAGAATGGACTAGTGTCTACCTTTAAAAGTTTGGCTGATTGAGGCCTTGGTAAGAAACGGCGGAATTGCTGGCATCCGCTGCGGGTGCGGTGCTTACATAGGGGCAAAGGCCGAAACGGACTTCCACGTTGCTAGCAGTATCCATCATTCTAGACGAGGTTAGATCAGATTGTGGTTGAGCAAAAAAAACACTTAACGTTTTGCAAAATGCAATTGAGGAGGCTGCGCTAGAGCTTGTGGATATTAGCGATGACGGGGAGTTTGACTAAGAGCTGTTTCAGAGGCGCCTCGATGAAGTCATCAAGCAATCCAGAGAGGATTGTGAAGCCGAAAGTCTCAAATCTTACCGAGATACCGCAATTAAAGTTCTGCCTGATATGCGTGAAGCAGCTAAGGGGTTTGAAGAACGCTCTTTTGAACGTTGGAAGCCTGCATTTGATCACCTTGAAATGATGTTGGCAATAGCTCAGGAACTGGGTGAAGCAAACGCGAATGAGTTTGATCAAGATGCGGACGAGAGCACGCAAGTTGTTATGGCCGCTCTTTCAAATATTTTCCCCAAAGCTCTACTTGTTACAAATGAAATTATTTGCCTTTTGAAAGGGGGTTTTCCCGATGGTGCATTGGCGAGATGGCGTTCACTCCATGAGCTAACCGTAACCGCCATGTACATTCTGCAAGAAGGCCGCGAGCCTGCTATCGCATATATACTGAGTTTTCATTTTGCAGCGCGGCGGGCTGCTTTGCAGATAAATGAGCATGCCGAGCTTGCTCGCTTGGAGAAGTTTTCTAAGAGTGATTTAGAAGGCTTTGATACCCGCCGCAATGAAGCTGAAAAGGTACTTGGGCGGAAGATCGAGAAGGACAAAGATGGTGAGTGGCCAGCCATTAATTTAAAGCACCGTGACTTTGCGGCAATCGAAAAGCGTGTCGATATGGATCACTGGCGCCCACGGTATAAATGGGCGTCACAGCATACCCACGCAGACCTCAAACCTGTTGGCAACTTACTGGGTATGTCCGAGAGTGAAAAGGCCGTGAACTTGGTAGGGGCGAGTAATTCGGGGTTTGCAGACCCCTTCATGATGACCGCCATATCGCTGGCACAGATTACAAGCACATATCTTTCAGTGACGCCAAATCTCGACCGCGTTGTGCACTCAAGTGTTTTACTGAAGCTCTCAGATGAAATGTCCGAGATAGCGATGAAAAGTCAAAACAAGAAGAATGCTTAAACCGCTTACCAAACGCCTGCGGTTCTTCGCCAGTATCAACTTCAGTGAAGCTGCAACGCGGCGTCCGACCACATGGCCAGTGTCCGCTTTGGGCCGGGCGCGTCAGTGGTGCGGCCTGGGAGGGGGCAAACGGCTTTCCGTACCGCCGCAGACCCGCTCCGAGCTCAAACTGACTACTATCGCGAGACCGACTTTAAACCCAACAAGATCGCCGCAAAGATCATGAAGCTGCCCCCGATGCGTTCGAGCCAGACTTTCGCCGTTCCTTTGAAACGAGCCGCGATCCAACTTGCTCCGGCCCCGTAGGCCGAAAGAAACAGACCATCCATGATGATGTAGGTCGCGGACAGAATGAGAAACTGAGGCCAGAACGAGTGGTCAGCAGATATGAACTGCGGGAAAAGGGCTGCGAAGAAGACAACAGCTTTTGGGTTGGCTGCCGACGTAAGAAATCCTTGCGCCCAGAGATTGCCGAGCGGCACGTTGCGTTGCGCAACTCTGCCCCCGGGGTCATCTGGTTTTGCTTTTCTTATCATGCGGATACCAAGCCAAATCAGGTAAGCTACGCCAGCCCACTTAATGATTGCTAGTGCGGCACCCGAAGTCGCGATGATCGCGGCCAAACCCAAACCTGCTGCCAGCATTTGCAGAGCATTTGCTGAGAGATCGCCTGCCGCTGTTGAGAATGACCTTCGAAGCCCGTGCGCACTGCTATTGGACAACATAAGAAGCTGGCTCGGCCCGGGTGTGCTCATCAACGCAAGCACCGTTGCGGCGTAAATCGTCCAGATTTCCAATGTCATGGGCAGTTCTCCGTTTGCCCACGCAAGCTACCACCAACTTCGAGAATTACCACCGCCAACCGGGTGGCGGCATGGCAACTTCGTCTGCGCGATGCCGACATTGGCGAAGATTTTCGCTGCGGCAAGCGCGTACGGCCGGTCCAGAGGAACTGCGATGCGGCGTGCGTCGAAGCTCAAGTGACCGTAATGGGCGTTTACTTGACCTCAGATTTCGTCTGTCATATCAGTTCAGGGCTGTGCGCGGGTATGGTGTAATGGTAGCGCCCTAGCCTTCCAAGCTAGTCGTGCGGGTTCGATTCCCGCTACCCGCTCCAAGAATTAATTTCCGACACATTACCTGCAGAAGCGCAAATATATCTTGGATATATGATTGATAATCATACCTTTTTCAAGGTAAGCACACGTGTCTTCCAAGCTAGTCGTGCGGGTTCGATTCCCGCTACCCGCTCCATCTTCCGCTTGCGTCCCTGTCCCCGTACTCGGCCCCGGCCGGGGCGCGCCGCCGCTTCGAGCCACCGCGGGCTTGTGCGCGGTCGCCTGCTGGCCTAAT
The DNA here is from genome assembly GCF_003122205.1 of Maritimibacter sp. 55A14. GTDB lineage: Bacteria > Pseudomonadota > Alphaproteobacteria > Rhodobacterales > Rhodobacteraceae > QEYE01. The sequence continues at coordinate 132,680 of NZ_QEYE01000012.1, read as the reverse complement.
TGGGGCCAAACGCGCAAGGGGCAGCACATGGTCAGACGGACGCAATCCGCAATCGATGAGCGCGAGAGTTCCCGAAGGATCGGTGCGCTCGCGGCGCTGATGCCGTTCATCGCGCCCTATCGCGGACTGGTCGCAGCGGCACTGGCGGCGCTGGTGCTGACCGCTACGGTATCTTTGGTGCTGCCGATGGCGGTGCGCCGCGTGGTGGACGGGTTCGGCGCCGGCGAGGCGGTCCTGCTCGACCAGTATTTCGCCGCGGCGCTGGGCATCGCGGGCTTGCTCGCGCTGGGCACGGCGCTGCGCTACTACCTGGTGACGCGCCTGGGCGAACGGGTGGTGGCCGATATCCGCAAGGCGGTCTTCGCGCGGATGGTCTTCATGAGTCCCGCCTTCTACGAGCGCCTGATGACCGGCGAGGTGCTCTCGCGGATCACCACCGACACCACGCTGATCCTGTCGGTGATTGGCTCGTCGGTCTCGATCGCGCTGCGCAACCTGCTGATCTTCCTGGGCGGGCTCGCGCTGATGCTTGTGACCAGCGCCAAACTGACCGGCATGGTGCTTCTGATCGTGCCGCTGGTGATCGTGCCTATCATCCTGCTGGGCCGCCGCCTGCGGGTGCTGAGCCGCGAGAATCAGGACTGGATCGCGCAAAGCTCCGGCAACGCGTCGGAGGCGCTTCTGTCGGTGCAGACCGTGCAGGCTTTCACGCACGAGGCGCCCAGCCGCGCGCAGTTCGACGCGGTGACCGAGAAATCCTTCGACGTGGCACTGCGCCGGGTGCGGACCCGCGCGGCGATGACCGCGATCGTGATCTTCCTGGTCTTCTCGGGCGTGGTGGGGGTGCTCTGGATGGGCGCGCGCGACGTGCAGGCCGGGGTGATGTCGCCGGGCGAATTGGTGCAGTTCGTCATCTACGCGGTGATGGTGGCGGGCGGGGTAGCCGCGCTCTCGGAAATCTGGGGCGAGTTGCAGCGCGCCGCCGGCGCGACCGAGCGACTGGCCGAACTGCTGCGCGTCCGCGATAGCGTGCGCGACCCGGAAGCGCCGCGCGCGCTGCCCACGCCCGTGGCCGGCGCAATCGCCTTCGAGGACGTCACCTTCCACTACCCCTCGCGCCCCGACGCGCCCGCGCTGCACGGCATCAGCCTGACCGTCGCGCCGGGCGAGACCGTGGCACTGGTCGGCCCGTCGGGCGCGGGCAAGACGACAATCATCCAGCTTCTGCTGCGCTTCTACGATCCGGTTTCAGGGCGCGTGACACTCGACGGGACCGATCTGCGCGACGTGACACGCGACACGTTCCGCCGCCACATGGCGCTGGTCCCGCAGGATCCGGTGATCTTCGCGGCCTCGGCGCGCGAGAATATCCGTTTCGGCCGCCCCGATGCCAGCGACGCCGAGGTGGAGGAAGCCGCGCGCGCCGCCGCCGCGCATGATTTCCTGACGACGCTGCCGGAGGGCTATGACAGCTACGTGGGCGAGCGCGGCGTGATGCTCTCGGGCGGGCAGAAGCAGCGCATTGCGATTGCCCGCGCGATCCTGCGCGACGCGCCCGTGCTGCTGCTGGACGAGGCGACATCGGCGCTCGACGCGGAATCGGAACGCGCGGTCCAGAACGCGGTGGAACGGCTGGCGCGCGAGCGCACGACGCTCATTGTCGCGCACCGGCTGGCCACGGTGAAGAAGGCCGACCGGATCGTCGTCTTCGACCAGGGCCGGATCGTCGCCGAAGGCACCCATGACGCGTTGGTGGCCGATGGCGGGCTCTATGCGCGGCTGGCGCGGCTCCAGTTTACCGAGGGGCTCGCGGCGGAATAGCCGCGCGCTCAGAACGCGATCCCCAGCACCGGACCGCCCAGCGCCCCGATGGCGGCATAGGCGATCGCGATCGCGGCGAGGTTCAGCGCGAAACCGGCATGGACCATGTCGCGGATCTCCATCTCCTTATAGGCGAAGACGATGGCATTGGGCGGGGTCGCAATCGGCATCATGAAGGCCATCGAGGCCCCCAGCGCGACCGGGACAGTCAGCGCCAGAACGTCGATCTGCAAGCCGGCGGCGACGGCGGCAAGGATCGGCAGGAAGGTCGCGGTGGAGGCGGTGTTGGAGGTGATCTCGGTCAGGAAGACGATGGTCGCCAGCACCGCGAGCATCAGGAAAAGCGGGCTGGCATCGAGCCCGCTCGCCGCACCGCCGATGGCTGCGGCCAGGCCTGAGGCGTCGAACCCGTCGGCCAGCGCGAGCCCGCCCCCGAAGAGGATCAGGATACCCCAGGGCAGCGTCCGCGCGGCCTCCCAGTCGAGCGCGCGCAGCCCCTCCCCGCCGGGGATCGGTAATGCGAAGAGAAGCAGCGCGGCGGCGATGGCGATCATCGTGTCGTCGATGGGCAGGCCGGTCAGGTCGGCAATCGGGGCGCGCAGCATCCATCCCGCCGCGGCCAGCAGGAAGACCGCGCCGACCAACCGTTCGCCCGCGCCGGGCGGCCCCAGCGCGCGCGTCTCCTCGGCCAGCATGGCGCCGGGGTCTTCGAGGTGCAACGCGCCCAGTGGAAAAGCCACCCGCGTCAGCAACAGCCAGGCGGCGGGCAGCATGACAACCACGACGGGCAGGCCGATCAGCATCCAGCGTGCGAAGCCGATCTCGATGCCGTGCCCGGCCTGCAGGAAGCTGGCGAGCATGGCGTTGGGCGGCGTGCCGATCAGCGTGCCCACCCCGCCGATCGAGGCGCTGTAGGCCACGCCGAGCATCAGCGCGACGCCGAAATTGCGGCGCGCGCGCGGATCCGGCGTCCGCCGCCCGACGAAGCCGATCACAGAGAGCGCCACCGCATACATCATGATCGCCGTGGCGGTGTTGGATATCCACATCGACAGGAAGGCCGTGGCCAGCATGAAGCCCAGCACGATCCGTGCGGGCGAGGTGCCGACGACACCCACGATGCGCAGCGCGATGCGGCGGTGCAGGCCCACCCGCTGTACCGCCGCGGCCAGCATGAAACCGCCCAGGAAAAGAAAGAGCAACGGGCTGGCATAGCTTTCCGCGGTTGCGGCCGCGCCGCGGATGCCCAGGAGCGGCAGCAGCACCAGCGGCAGCAGTGCCGTGGCGGGCAGCGGCACCGCTTCGGTCAACCACCAGATCACCATCCAGGCGGTGAGTGCGGCCATGCGCCAGGCGGCGAGGTCGAGCGCGCCGGGCGGACCGGCCAGCAGCATCAGCCCGGCGCAGACCGGCCCGGCCAGAAGGCCCGCGCGGCTGAGCCCGCCATGATCTCTCCGTCCGTTTTCGCTGGGCGGCATGTTGCGGCGTTCCCCGGCTGTCGCATCGGGCGCGGCCTGCGCCCGGCCCCAGCCTGCCCGGTGGGATTTCGGGGCACAAGGGCGCCGATGCCGCGCCATGCGAGCGGTTTCGCAGCGTAACACTTGCGCGGCGCGCGCTTTCTACGCATTTTCGGCTGAACCAGGTGAAGAATGCCGCGGAGACAGACGGCACTAGGGGAGGACGAAATGGCGAAATTTGCCACGCTGGCGGACAAGCGCGCGATCGAGGGCGATGTGCCCTGGGAGGAGCGCCAGCTTGCCACGACGATGTATCAGTTCGTCGGCCGCATCGCTGACCGGCATCCCGACAACAAGGCCGTCTCTTTCCAGATCCTCTCGGGCTCCGGCGACCGGGCCGAGACGCTGACCTGGCGGCAGTTGCAGGGCAAGGTCACGCAGGCCGCCAACATGTTCCGCAGCCTTGGCATCGGCGAGACGGATGTGGTGGCCTACATGCTGCCCAATTGCAACGAGACCGTGATCACCCTTCTGGGCGGCGCGGTGGCCGGGATCGTCAACCCGATCAACCCGCTTCTGGAGGCAAAGCACATCGCCGGCGTGTTGCGTGAGACCAAGGCCAAGGTTCTGGTCACGCTCAAGGGCTTTCCCAAGACCGACGTGGCGCAGAAGGCCGCCGAGGCCGCCGCGCTCGCGCCCGATGTCGAGACCATCCTGGAAATCGACCTCAACCGCTATCTCAGCCCGCCGAAATCCTGGATCGTGCCGCTCATCCGACCGAAGGTCGAGGCCACGCACAAGGCCCGCGTACTGGGCTTCAACACCGAGCTCGCCAAGCACAGGGCGGATGTTCTGGACTTCACGGATGCCTACGAGGACCGCGTTGCGGCCTGTTTCCATACCGGCGGCACGACCGGCATTCCGAAGGTGGCGCAGCACAAATATTCCGGCATGATCTACAACGGCTGGTGCGCCTCGGAGATCATCATCGGCCCCGACGATGTGATGCTCTGCCCGCTGCCGCTTTTTCATGTCTTCGCCGCCTATCCGATCCTGATGACCTGCGTCGCCTCCGGTGCGCATCTGGTGCTGCCGACGCCGGCCGGTTATCGCGGCGAGGGCGTGTTCGATAATTTCTGGAAGCTGATCGAGCGCTGGGGCGCGACCTTCATGGTCACCGTTCCCACCGCGGTCTCGGCGCTGATGCAGCGCAAGGTGGATGCGGACGTGTCGAGCCTGAAGACCGCGCTCTGCGGGTCGGCGGCACTGCCGGTGGAACTTTTCAACCGCTTCCAAGACGCCACCGGGGTTGCGATCCTCGAAGGCTACGGCATGACCGAGGCGACCTGCCTGGTCTCCATCAACCCCTATGACGGGCAGAAGAAGGTCGGCTCGGTCGGGTTGCCCTTCCCCTATACCGATGTGCGCATCCTCGATTGCGACGCGGACGGGAACGTGAAGCGCGAGGCGGGCGTCGACGAAGTGGCGGAGATCTGCGTCTCCAATCCCGGCGTCTATGTCGGCAATACCTATATGGAGCCAGACAAGAACAAAGGGCTCTATGCCGACGGTAAATGGCTGCGCACCGGCGACCTGGGACGCATCGACGAGGACGGCTATATCTGGATCACCGGCCGCGCGAAGGACCTGATCATCCGCAGCGGCCACAATATCGACCCGGCGATCATCGAGGAAGCGCTGGCGGCCCATCCGCAGGTGGCCTTCGTCGGCGCCATCGGCCAGCCCGACGCCTTCGCGGGCGAATTGCCCTGCGCGTATGTGGAGATGGTGACGGGGGCCACTGCAGATGCCGCCGAGTTGCAGACATTCGCCGAGGAGCACGTGCCCGAACGCGCCGCGGTACCCAAGCATGTGGAGATCCTGGACGAATTGCCCAAGACCGCGGTGGGCAAGATCCTCAAGAACGAGCTGCGCAAGCTGGCGGTGCGCCGCGTCTACAACGCCGCCCTGGCTGAAGCCGGCCTCGCCGCCGAGGTCACTGAAGTCTACGAGAGCAAGAAACGCGGCCTGGTCGCGCGGCTGCGCCGCACGTCGCCGGATGTCGATGAGGAGGCCGTGTCGCACTGCCTGGGCAATTTCGTTCGGCCTTGGGAATGGGGGGATTAGGCGCTGCTTTACTTCCCCATACGGGGCGTCAGGGCCTTGGCTGAGATGGTGCTGCCGGAGAGATTTGAACTCTCGACCTCTCCCTTACCAAGGGAGTGCTCTACCCCTGAGCTACGGCAGCCCTTTTCGTGCCGGTGCGTTTAAGTGCAATCAGGCCCCTATGCAAGCGCAATCTGGACCCTTTGCGCGCCCTGCGCTAGGAAGGGCGCATGGACAGCAAACCCCTGAAACCGGATGATCGCGGCAAGGGCCGGCCGAAGCCCGCGGAAACGCGCGAGGAGCGGCTGAAGGCGGCGCTCAAGGCCAATCTGGGACGGCGCAAGGCACAGGCGCGGGTCCGGAAATCCGCCGGCGACAAGGACTGAGGCAGGACAGCACATATGGATTCCATCGTCATCCGGGGCGGCGCGCCCCTGTCGGGGTCGATCCCCATCGCGGGCGCCAAGAACGCCTGTCTGACCCTGATGCCCGCGACCCTTCTCACCGACGGGCCGCTGACGCTGACCAACGCGCCGCGGCTCTCGGACATCGGCACAATGACGACGCTGCTGCAATCGCTGGGGGCGGAGGTTTCGGCGCTTCAGGGCGGCAAGGTGCTGGCTCTTAGCTCGCATGAAATTTCCAGCATGCGCGCGGATTACGACATCGTGCGCAAGATGCGGGCCTCGATCCTGGTGCTGGGGCCGCTGCTGGCGCGTTACGGCCATGCCGAGGTGTCGCTGCCCGGCGGCTGCGCCATCGGGGCGCGGCCGGTGGATCTGCATCTCCGGGGACTGGAGGCGCTGGGCGCCGAGCTGGAGCTGCGCGACGGCTATGTTCACGCGAAGGCACCCGGCGGGCTGAAAGGGGCGGAGTTCGAGTTTCCGCTGGTCTCGGTCGGGGCGACGGAGAACGTGCTGATGGCCGCCACACTGGCGCGCGGCACGACCGTTTTGCGCAACGCCGCGCGGGAGCCCGAAATCGCCGATCTCGCGTCCTGCCTCAACGCGATGGGCGCGCAGATCGAGGGCGCGGGCACCGACACGATCACCGTTCAGGGCGTGGAAAGCCTGGGCGGCGCCACGCATCCGGTGGTCGTCGACCGGATCGAATTGGGCACCTACATGCTGGCGCCCGCGATCACCGGGGGCGAGGTCGAATGCCTGGGCGGCCGGCTCGACCTGGTTGGCGCGTTCGCCGAACGCCTGGACGCCGCAGGCATCGGGGTCGAGACGACGGAGCGCGGCCTGAAAGTGAGCCGCCGCAACGGCCGCGTTTCGGCGGTCGATGTGACGACCGAGCCGTTTCCGGGCTTCCCGACCGACCTTCAGGCGCAGATGATGGCGCTTCTGTGCACCGCCGAGGGCGTGAGTACGCTGGAGGAGACGATCTTCGAGAACCGTTTCATGCACGCGCCCGAACTGATGCGGATGGGCGCGCGGATCGACGTGCATGGCGGCACCGCGCGCGTGACCGGGGTGGAGCGACTGAAGGGGGCGCCGGTGATGGCCACGGACCTGCGGGCCTCGGTGTCGCTGATCCTCGCGGCGCTTGCGGCCGAGGGCGAGACCGTGGTGCGCCGGGTCTATCACCTCGACCGCGGCTACGAGAGCGTGGAGCAGAAGCTGGGCGCGGTGGGCGCCACGATCGAGAGGGTGGCCGAATGACCGGCAAGGATGCGCGGTTCGAGGACGGGACAGAGGCGCCGCTCAACCTCAAGGCGCTGGACACCGACGACCTGACGGTGATTTCCAGCCTCGCGCAGGATGCCGTTTTCCCGGTCTCGGAAATGACCTGGCAGAGCGGCGCGCGCCGTTTCGCCGTTCTGATAAACCGGTTCCGCTGGGAAGACCGCGAGCGCGCCGAGAAGCAGCACCGCAAGTTCGAGCGGGTGCAGAGCCTTCTGGTGGTCGAGGATGTGCTCAAGGTCGCCGTGCAGGGCGTGGACCGGCGCGATGCCGACCTGGTCCTGTCGCTTCTGTCGATCGGTTTCGAGCCCGGTGCCGACGGCACCGGGCGGTTGGTCCTGACGCTGGCGGGCGACGGCGCGGTGGCGCTGGACGTGGAATGTATCGACGTGACCCTGCGCGACGTGACGCGGCCCTACGTGGCGCCTTCGGGCCGCGCCCCGGACCATCCTGACACATGATCCTGCGCCGGCGCGGGGCCGCGGTGCGCTGCGATCCGTTCAGGCCCCATGCGAAGACGATGGCTGATTACACTCTGAAACGGTCCCCGACGACCAAGCCCGTGACGATCCAGCCACCGCCACTGCACGCCATGAATGGCGTGGCGCCCAGTGGCTCTTTCTTCGCGCAAGTGGCGGGATCAGGATAAGGCAAGCGTGTAGCGCCATTTGGATTTCTCTGCCCTCCGGCTCTGGGGTCGGGGCGTGGTGGTTTCGATTGTGCAACATGCTTTAATCCAGGGCAAACGGGGCAAACCGCTGCTGCGCAATATTGCAGCCGCGGCATCTGGGTGGTTTATTCCGGCGCGAAATCTCTCTAGACCGACGAAAACACCGCAGAAAGCATGCCGATGCCCCATTTTCTGGATACATCCGGCCCGAACTTCGCGTCCCGGTTCGACGCCTTCCTCGCCGCCCGCCGCGATGCCGAGTCCGACGTCGATGCCGCGGTCGCCGGGATCATCGAGGATGTGCGGCGCCGCGGCGACGCCGCCGTGCTGGAACTGACGGCGCGATTCGACCGGCTGGAGCTGACGCCGGAGCACATGGCCTTCACGCCCGAGGAGATCGAGGCGGAAGTGGCGAAGGTGCCCGCCGACGAGCGCGCCGCGCTGGAAGAGGCCGCCCGGCGCATCCGCGCCTATCACGAACGCCAGAGGCCGCAGGACGCGCGCTGGACGGATGATGTGGGCGCAACGCTGGGCTGGCGCTGGACGCCGGTTTCCGCGGCCGGGCTCTATGTGCCCGGCGGGCTGGCTTCCTACCCGTCCTCAGTGCTGATGAACGCGATCCCCGCGCAGGTTGCGGGTGTCGAGCGGCTGGTGATTTGCGCGCCGACGCCCGACGGAAAGGCCAATCCGCTGGTGTTGCTGGCGGCGCGGCTCGCAGGGGTGGAGACGATCTATCGCATCGGCGGGGCGCAGGCCATCGCGGCGATGGCCTATGGCACCGCCACAATCGCGCCGGTTGACAAGATCACCGGTCCCGGCAACGCCTATGTCGCGGCGGCCAAGCGGCGGGTCTTCGGGCAGGTGGGGATCGACATGATCGCGGGCCCTTCCGAGGTGCTGGTGATCGCCGATGCGGCGAATGACCCGGACTGGATCGCTCTCGACCTGCTCAGCCAGGCGGAACACGACGAAAGCGCGCAGTCGATCCTGATTACCGACGACGCGGCTTTCGGCCAGTCCGTGGTGCGGGCGGTCGAGGCACGGCTGGAGACGCTGGAGCGGCGCACCATCGCGGGGGCAAGCTGGGCCGCGCATGGCGCAGTCATCACGGTGCGCGACATGGACGAGGCGGCGGCACTGTCGGACCGGATCGCGCCCGAGCATCTGGAGATCATGGTGGCCGATGCGGACGCGCTGGCCGCGAAGGTTCGCCATGCCGGCGCGATCTTCCTGGGGCAATGGACGCCGGAGGCGATCGGCGATTACGTGGGCGGTCCGAACCATGTCCTGCCGACCGCGCGTTCGGCGCGGTTCTCCTCCGGTCTCTCGGTGCTCGATTTCATGAAGCGCACGACGCTCGCGCGGATGACACCGGAGGCGCTGGGCGCCATCGGCCCCGCTGCGGAGCGGCTGGCGAAATCGGAGAGCCTGGAGGCGCATGGGCTGAGCCTGCGCGCCCGGCTCGACCGGCTCAACGCGGGAGACGGGTCATGAGCGATGCGCCCCATCTGGTTTCCGTCGAGATCGACGATGCCGGACTTCCCGTGCCCACGCCCGAGATCGAGCAGGAGCGCAAGGTCGCGATCTTCGACCTGCTTGAGGACAACAGCTTCGTGCTGCCCGCCCGCGACGGGCGCGAGGTGCCGCAGCCGCCCTACAAGCTCTTGCTGGCGATCCGCGACCGGCGGCTGGTCTTCGACATCCGGACCGGGGCCGATGCGCCCGCGGCGGAGTTCCACCTGTCGCTCGGACCCTTCCGGCAGGTGGTGAAGGACTACTTCCAGATCTGCGAGAGCTATTTCGACGCGGTGAAGAAACTGCCGCCCAGCCAGATCGAGGCCATCGACATGGGCCGCAGGGGCATCCACAATGAAGGTGCGCGCATCCTGCAGGAGCGGCTGGAGGGCAAGGTGGATGTGGATATCGACACTGCGCGGCGGTTGTTCACGCTGATCTGCGTGTTGCATTTCGGCGGCTGAGGGAGGCTGACGCGTGGCGGAAGACTTCCCCTCCTCGGTGCTGTTCTGTTGCGACCACAATGCGATCCGGTCGCCGATGGCGGAGGGGCTGATGAAGGCGCTCTACGGCCATCGCGCCTATGTCCAGTCCGCCGGGGTGAAGAACGACATGGAGGTGGACGGTTTCGCGGTCGCGGTCTGCGACGAGATCGGGGTGGAGCTGTCGCGCCACCGCTCGCGCAGCTTTGACGAGATGCAGGAATGGGGTGACGACCTGACCGGGTTCGACCTGATCGTTGCGCTCAGCCCGGCCTCGCAGCGCCGGGCGCTGGAACTGACCCGCTATTCGGCGCTCGAGGTGGAATACTGGCCGATCATCGACCCCGCGGGGCTGGGCGAGCGGCGCGAGGACAAGCTGGCGGCCTATCGGCAGGCACGCGACCAGATCAAGACCCGGATGCTGGCCCGATTCGGCCCGCCAGTAAGATAAAGTAACGGCGAGGAGGAGACGCCATGAGCCGCGACGTGATCGAACGGTATTACGCCGCCTTCAACGCAGGCGATACCGACGCAATGCTGGCGTTGTTGACCGACGATGTGGAACACCATGTCAACCAGGGCGGCATCCGCCGCGGGAAATCCGCATTCAGCGATTTCTGTGCGCATATGGCCGCAACCTATCGCGAGGAATTGACGGATATGGTGATCCTGACCGAACCCACGGGCCGGCGCGCGGCGGCGGAATTCACCGTCAACGGCGCCTACCTCGCTACCGACGAGGACCTGCCGGAGGCGCGCGGCCAGACCTATGTGCTGCCGGCGGGCGCGTTTTTCGAGTTGCGCGACGGGCAGATCAGCCGGGTGACGACCTATTACAACCTCGAAGACTGGATCGCACAGGTTTCACTATGACGCTGGAATTCCGGCGGCTGACCGGCCCGGCGCTCGACGCAGCGCTGGACGATGTGGCGGGACTCAGGATCGCGGTGTTTCGCGACTGGCCCTATCTCTATGACGGCGATACGGGTTATGAGCGGCGCTATCTGGAGACCTATCGGGACAGCCCCGGCGCAGTTTTGGTGGGCGCCTTCGACGGCGCGCGGCTGGTCGGCGCCTCCACCGGCACGCCGCTGGAGGATCACGCCGGGGATTTCGCCGCCGCCTTCGCCGCAACCGGCCTGGTGCTGGAGGATATCTTCTACTGCGCCGAGTCGGTCCTGCTGCCGGAGTATCGTGGCCGGGGCGCGGGCCACCGCTTCTTCGACCTGCGCGAGGCCCATGCCCGCGAACTGGGCCGGACATATTGCTGCTTCTGCGGCGTCGTCCGCCCGGCCGATCACCCGCTGCGCCCGGCTGCCTACCGGCCGCTCGACGGGTTCTGGCGCGCACGCGGCTATGCCCCGCTCGACGGCGCGGTGGCGAGGTTCTCCTGGAAGGACGTGGACCAGCCCGCAGAGACGGAGAAACCCCTTCAATTCTGGATGAGAAAGCTCTGAGCCATGCGCATCGCGACCGCCGCCTATCCTATGGATCCGCTGGCCGACTGGGCCGCGTATGAGGCCAAGATCACCGACTGGGTGGCCGAGGCGGCGGGGCAGGGCGCCGAACTGCTGGTCTTTCCCGAATACGGCGCGATGGAACTGGCGCATCTCGACGGGCCGGAAGCGGCGGCGGATCTGGAGGCCGCGCTGCATGCGGTCGCGCGTCATGTTCCGGCGGCCGATGCGCTCCATGCCCGGCTGGCCGCCGCGCATGGCGTCCATATCCTGGCGGCCAGCGCACCGGTCTTCGACGGGCAGGCCCGGCCGGTGAACCGCGCCCGGCTCTTCACCCCCGCGGGCCGTCGCGCCGCGCAGGACAAGCAGATCATGACCCGGTTCGAGACCGATCCCTGGAAGGTGGTGCCGGGCGGGCCGCTGACGCTCTTCGAGACCGACCTTGGCCGGATCGGCGTGCTGATCTGCTACGACAGCGAGTTTCCGCTTCTAGCCCGCGCGCTGGTGGAGGCGGGCGCCGACCTGCTGCTTGTGCCTTCCTGCACCGACACGCTGGCGGGCTACTGGCGGGTGCGCATCGGCGCGATGGCGCGCGCGCTCGAAGGTCAATGCGTCGTCGTCCATTCGCCCACCGTGGGCGCTGCGCCCTGGTGCCCGGCAGTGGATGACAATCATGGAGCCGCCGCGATCTACGGCCCGCCCGATCGTGGCTTCCCGCCCACGGGCGTGATCGCGGAAGGCGCGCCGGACGCGCCGGGCTGGGTCTATGGCGATGTGGATCTGGCTGCGGTGGCGTTGGCGCGCCGCGACGGAATGGTGCTGACGCATCGCGACTGGGCGGCGCAGCCCGCCCGCGTCCACAACGTCACAGTTGCGCATTTCGAGACGATAAAGCCTTGAAAAACACGGCTCATGAGCGCATTTAACAGGCGCTCCGTTCGCGGGGCGTGTTTGGAATCAAGAATGGAGTGACCATGGCCAAGGAAGAATTGCTCGAATTCCCCGGTGTCGTGAAGGAACTCCTGCCGAACGCGACATTCCGGGTCGAGCTTGAGAACGGCCATGAGATCATCGCGCACACGGCAGGCAAGATGCGCAAGAACCGCATCCGGGTTCTGGCAGGCGACAAGGTTCAGGTGGAAATGACGCCCTACGACCTCACGAAGGGTCGTATCAACTATCGATTCAAGTAAGCCGGGGATGCGTCTTGTCCTCGGTTCTGCCAGCCCGCGGCGCGGCGCGCTGCTGGGCCAGATCGGGATTGTGCCCGATGCGATCCGCCCCGTCGATATAGACGAGACGCCGCAGCCGGACGAACTGCCGCGCCCCTATTGTATCCGCATTGCGCGAGAGAAGGCGCAGGCGGTGGCCGCCGGCGGCGATGAGCTCGTGCTGGCCGCGGATACCACCGTGGCGATGGGCCGGCGCATCCTCGGCAAACCCGCCGATGCGGGCGAGGCCGCGGAATTCCTGCTGAAACTCTCCGGCCGCCGCCACAAGGTGATCACGGCGGTCGCGCTGAGACTGGGCGGCCGGCTCTGGCAGCGCGATGTCGTGACCACGGTCAAGATGAAACGCCTCTCCGACGAGGAGCTTTCGGCCTATCTGCGCGCTGGCGACTGGCAGGGTAAGGCCGGGGCCTATGGCATACAGGGTGCGGCGGGTGCGTTCATCCCCTGGATCAGCGGCTCGTTCACCGGGGTGGTGGGGCTGCCGCTGGCGGAGACCGCCAATTTGTTGCGCGGCGCGGGCTATCCGATGCCGGGCGAGGCGGCGTCTTGAAGGGACGCGCGGTCATCCTCGACCATATCGCCGGTCGGCGGGCCGCCGCGCTCATGGTCGATGGCCGGCTGGAGGATTTCCTGATCGATCCCCCGGACGGGGCGGGGCCGGCGCCCGGTGCGATCTTCCGTGCGGTGGCGGACCGGCAGATGAAGGGGCAGGGTGGCGTCACGCTGCGGCTGCCGGGCGGGCAGCGCGGCTATCTGAGGCAGGCCAAGGGGCTTTCGCCCGGCACCGCGCTGCTGGTCCAGGTCAATTCCTGGGCCGAGCCGGGCAAGGCCGCGCCGGTCACCACGCGGCTTCTGTTCAAGAGCCGCTACGCCATCGTCACTCCCGGTGCACCGGGCCTCAATATCGCCCGGAGGATTCACGACGAGGAGGAGCGCGTGCGCCTTCGTGCCATCGCGGATGAGGCGATGGCGGAGTCGGCGGAAGGTCACGGGCTGATCCTGCGTTCTGCGGCGGCGGAGGTGGCGGAGGCGGCCATAGCCGGCGACATTGCCGCCATGGCGGGGCTGGCCGCGCGGGTTGCGGCCGAGGCCGCGGGGCGCGAGCCCGAGGCGCTGCTCGACGCGCCGGGGGCCGAGACGCTGGCCTGGCGCGACTGGGTGGACCCCGACCCCGACACGGTGATCGACCGTGCCGGCGCCTTCGCTACTGAGGGCGTGCTCGATGCGCTGGCCGCGCTGGCTGCGCCGGAGCCGCTGCAAGGCGGCGGCTCGATGGCGGTGGAGCCCACGCGTGCGCTTGTGGCGGTGGATGTGGATACCGGCGGCGATACCTCGCCCGCCGCGGGCCTGAAGGCCGATCTGGCGGCCGCGAAGGCCCTGCCGCGCGCGCTGCGGCTGCGCGGGTTGGGCGGTCAGATCGTGGTGGACATGGCCCCCGCGTCCCGCAAGGACCGGCGCGCCATCGAGGCGGCGCTGCGCGCGGCCTTCCGCGACGATCCGGTGGAGACCGCCCTTGTCGGCTGGACCCCGCTGGGCCATTTTGAGTTGCAACGGAAACGTGAACGCCTGCCTCTGACGGAGCTGCCCCTGTGACCTGCCCGATCTGTGCCAAGCAAACCGACCCGAAATACCGGCCCTTCTGTTCGCGCCGCTGCGCGGATGTGGACCTGGGCCGCTGGCTGACCGGGGGCTATGCGGTGCCCGCGGTGGCAGAGGACGACGCCGAGGCGGAGGCAGAAGACGAGGTGCCGCGCGCCGCCGGGCGGCTGCATTGAGGCGCGCGCCTCAGTACTCGCCGGCCAGATAACTCGCGATCGCCGCCCCGCGCGAGGTCACGTCGAGCTTCTGGTAGATCGCCTTGAGGTAATACTTCACCGTGTTCTGCGACAGGCCCAGCCGCGCGGATATCTGGAAATTCGTCAGCCCCTCGGCCAGCAGCTCCATGATCTCGTGCTCGCGCTTTGTCAGCCGGTCGGCATCCTGCTGAAGGATCCTGGCCAGAAGCGGCGCCGACATGGTGACGACGTTCTCCTCCACCGTCTGAAGGATCGGCGGCAGGCCGGAATGGATGTCATCAACGAGGCAGACGGCCGCCGCCCCCGCCTTCAGCGCATCGCGCGCGAAATTCAGTTCGTTGGCGTTGGTCAGAACCACGGTACGCATCCGATGCCCGGCCTTCCGGCAGGCGCGCATCAGGTCGCAGACGTCGCCATCCTCCAGCCGGGCGGCGGCGATCAGCGTCACCGGCCCGCCGGCGCGCGCGATCAGCGCCTGCGCCTCGTCGAGCCGCGCTGCCTGGCCCAGCACCTCGCAGCCGTCCAGCGACGCGACGATCAGTTGCACACTGTCGCAGATCAGCTTCCGGCTGCAGGCGATGACGATCTTCATGGGTCTCCCCGGTGGCGCACGGCCCGGTGCCATGCTGAGCGCCGATTTGAACACGCCGCGGCCTGATCCCAAACGCCAAAAACGACGCAACCCGCGCGGAATCCGCGTGAATCCCGCCTTCCGCGCGCGGTGATTCGGCGAAAAGTCCATTATGTGAAACAGAAGTTCCGGTATTCAAAAGTGCGCAATTTCAAGATTTTACCGGAATACATTTGCATACTTTCCGAAGCCGCGCCTTGGCCCACCCGCATGGGTAGGACATCCCACCCGCCGGGGTGCATCCGGCCCCCCGATGGGGCCATTTTCCTATCCGTCGGGGGGTGGTGCGCGCGCCTCCGCCGGGGTCGAATTGACGAAACGTCAAGCCAAGGAGCCCGACCCGTGCACGGATACACGCATCTTTTCATTCCCGGCCCCACCAACATCCCCGAGCCTGTCCGCCAAGCCATGAACATCCCGATGGAGGACATGCGCGCGCCGGATTTCGGCGGTTTTGTCACTCAGCTACTGGAGGATCTCAAACCGGTCTTCCGCACGCGCAGCGGCCGGGTCTTCGTGTTCCCGTCCTCGGGCACGGGCATGTGGGAATCGGCCCTGTCGAACACGCTGAGCCCCGGCGACCGCGTGCTGATGTCCCGCTTCGGGCAGTTCTCCCATCTCTGGGTGGACATGGCCGAGCGGCTTGGGCTGGAGGTCGATCTCTGCGAGGTCGAATGGGGCAAGGGCGTCCCGGTGGAGGAATATGCCGCGCGGCTGAAGGCCGACACGGAGCACCGGATCAAGGCCGTCTGCGTGACCCATAACGAGACCGCCACCGGCGTGACGTCCGATGTGCGCGCTGTGCGCGCGGCGCTCGACGCGGCCGGCCACCCGGCGCTGCTCTTCGTCGACGGGGTCAGCTCCATCGCCTCGATCGAATTCGAGATGGAGGACTGGGGCGTGGATTGCGCGGTCTCCGGCTCGCAGAAAGGGTTGATGCTGCCCGCCGGTCTCGGGGTTCTCGGCGTCAGCCAGAAGGCGCTGGAGGCGTCGCGCACGGCGAAACTGCCGCGCTGCTTCTTCAGCTTCGACGACATGATCAAGCTCAACGACACGGGCTATTTCCCCTACACGCCGGCCACGCAGCTTCTGCGCGGGCTGCGCGTTTCGGTAGACATGCTGCTGGCGGAGGGCATGGAAAACGTCTGGGCCCGGCACCGGCGCCTGGCCGAAGGCGTGCGCGCCGCGGTCGCCGCCTGGGATGGGTGCGAGCTGGTCTCGCGCGGGCCGGAATGGCGCTCCGACACGGTCAGCGCGATCTACGCGCCCGACGGGGTGGACGCCGCTGCCGTGATCCGCACCGCCTATGAGAAATACCAGACCTCGCTCGGCACCGGGCTGGCGCAGCTTGCGGGCCGGGCCTTCCGGATCGGCCATCTGGGCTCGCTCAACCCGGTGATGCTCTGCGCCGCGGTCTCGGCCGCGGAGATGGCTCTGCTGGACAATGGCGCGCGGATCGCGCCGGGCTCGGGCGTCGCTGCCGCGATCGAGCATTTCCGCGCCACGGCCCCCGCCGAAGTCCTCCCCTTTCGCAAATCCGCCTGAAAGGCCCTGACATGAGCTACACGCTGCACCCGCTGAAGAAGCAACGCCTGCAACGGTCGGAACTGGCCGTGCCGGGCTCGAACCCGTCGATGATCGAAAAGGCTGCCGACTCGGACGTCGATTACATCTTCCTCGATCTGGAAGACGCCGTCGCGCCGCCCGATAAAGTGAAGGCCCGCGCCAACATCATCCAGGCGCTGAACGATATCGACTGGAAGGCCAAGGGCAAGACCATGTCGATCCGCATCAACGGGCTGGATACGCATTACATGTATCGCGACGTGGTCGAGATCGTCGAACAGGCGGGCCAGCATCTGGATACCATTCTGGTGCCCAAGGTGGGGGTGCCGGCCGATCTTTACACGGTGGAGACGATGGTCTCCCAGATCGAAGAGGCGATGGGGTTCGAACACCGGATCGGACTGGAGGCGCTGATCGAGACCGCGCTCGGCATGGCCAATGTCGAGGCGATTGCCGCGGCTCCCGGACGGCTTGAGGCGCTGCATTTCGGCGTCGCGGATTACGCCGCCTCGAACCGGGCGCGCACCGTGGTGATTGGCGGGCTCAACCCCGACTATCCCGGTGACCAGTGGCATTTCGCGCTGAGCCGCATGACCGTGGCCTGCCGGGCTTATGGGCTGCGCGCCATCGACGGGCCGTTCGGCGATTTCTCCGATCCCGACGCATACGTGGCTTCAGCCAAACGCGCCGCCGCCCTCGGGATCGAGGGGAAATGGGCCATCCATCCCAGCCAGATCGGGCTGGCCAACGATGTCTTCTCGCCGCCCGAGGCGGAAGTCACCCGTGCCCGGCGTATCATCGAGGAGCTGAAGACGGCCGAGGCCGAGGGCAAGGGCGCGGCCAGCCTCGATGGCAAGATGATCGACGCGGCCAGCGAACGCATGGCGCAGAACGTGCTGGCGGTGGCTGACGCCATCGCGGCGCAACAGGGCTGAGGGGGCAGGAATGGACATTCACGAATACCAGGCCAAGGAATTGCTGCGTGGCTTCGGCGTCAACGTGCCGCGCGGCGGCATCGCCTACAGTCCCGAACAGGCCGTCTACCGCACGCAGGAGCTTTCGGGCGAGCGTTGGGTCGTCAAGGCGCAGATCCATTCCGGCGCGCGCGGCAAGGCCGGCGGTGTGAAGATCTGCGCGACCGAGCGCGAGGTGCTGGAGGCCGCGGACTCGATGCTGGGCAAGCGGCTCGTGACCCACCAGACCGGCCCGCAGGGCAAGCTGGTGGGCCGACTCTATGTCGAGGAAGCGACGGATATCCAGCAGGAGATCTACCTGGGCTTCGTCATGGACCGCAAGGATGAGCGGATCGTGGTCGTGGCCTCCGCCGAGGGCGGGATGGAGATCGAGGACATCTCGGCCGAGAAGCCCGACAGCATCATCCGCTCGGTGGTCGATCCCGCCGTGGGGATGGAGGCGTTCCAGGCGCGCGAGATCGCGTTCTCGCTGGGGCTCGACCCGGCGCTGATCCCGCAGGCGGTCAAGACGCTGATCGCCTGCTACAAGGCGTTCCAGGAACTTGACGCCGCGATGGTGGAAATCAATCCGCTGGTCGTCACCGGCGCCGGCGAGATCGTGGCGCTCGACGCGAAGCTGTCCTTCGACGAGAACGCGCTTTTCCGCCGTCCGCAAATTTCCGAACTGCGCGACAAGAGCCAGGAGGATTCGCGCGAGACCTATGCCAGCGACCGCGGCCTGAACTATATCGGGCTCGACGGGCAGATCGGCTGCGTAGTCAACGGTGCCGGGCTGGCGATGGCGACGCTCGACATGATCAAGATGGCTGGCGGCGAGCCTGCGAACTTTCTCGATGTCGGCGGCGGGGCGTCGCCCGACCGGGTGCTCAAGTCCTTCCGGGCGGTGCTCAACGACCCGAATGTGGAGGCAATCCTCGTCAACATCTTCGCCGGCATCAACCGCTGCGACTGGATCGCCGAGGGCGTGGTGCGCGCGGTGCGGGAACTGGAGCTGAAAATCCCGCTGGTGGTGCGGCTCTCGGGCACCAATGTCGAGGAGGGCCGGAAAATCCTCGCCGACTCGAAACTCGACATCACCACCGCCGACACGCTTGCCGAGGCCGCCGAAAAGGTGGTTGCGGCCTGGAAATCGAACGCGCAAGGATAACGCCATGGCCATCATCATCAACAAGAACACACCCGTGCTGGTGCTGGGGCTGACCGGCCGGATCGGCAGCTTCCACAGCGAGGAGATGATCAAGTACGGCACCCGGGTCGTCGGCGGGGTCACGCCGGGCAAGGGCGGCACCAAGCATCTGGGCCTGCCGGTCTTCAACACGGTGAAGGGCGCAGTGTCCGAGACCGGCGCCGAGGTGGCGATCTGTTTTGTCCCGCCGCCTTTCGCGTCGGACGCGATCATGGAATGCGCCGACAGCGGCATCCGCACCTGCGTCTGCGTGGCAGACGGCATCCCCACCCAGGACATGATCCGGGTGAAACGCTTCATGCGCCGCTACAAGGCGGAGAAGCGGATGCGGCTCATCGGCCCGAACTGCGCAGGCATCATCAGTCCCGGCCAGGCTTTCGCAGGGCTGATGCCGCCGCATATCTACCTGCCTGGACGGGTGGGCATCATCGGCCGGTCGGGCACGCTAGGCTACGAGGCTGCGAGCCAGATGAAGGACCACGGCATCGGCGTATCGACCTCGGTGGGCATCGGCGGCGATCCGATCAACGGCTCTTCCTTCCGCGACATCCTGGAGATGTTCGAGAAGGACCCGGACACCGACGCGGTGGTCCTGGTGGGCGAGATCGGTGGCCCGCAGGAGGCCGAGGCGGCCGAATATATCCGCGACCGCATGAAGAAGCCGGTGGCGGCCTATATCGCGGGGCTTTCGGCGCCCAAGGGCCGGCGGATGGGCCATGCGGGGGCCATCGTCTCGGCCTTCGGGGAAAGCGCGCAGGAAAAGGTGGACATCCTCAAGCAGGCGGGGGTTCATATCGTGCCGACGCCCTCGTCCTTCGGCAAGACGGTGGAGGCCATGGTGGCATGAGCGATACGGAACGGCCCAGGGTACTCGTCACCCGGCGCTGGCCGGACAAGGCAGAGGACCGCCTGCGGGCGCTCTTCGACGTTACGCTGAACGAGGACGACACGCCGCTGGGTCCGGACGCAATGATCGCCGCCGCGCAGGACTATGACGCGGTGCTGCCCACGGTGTCGGATCGGATCCCGCCGGATTTCTACACGGTGCCGGACCGTCGGGTGCGGCTGCTGGCCAATTACGGCGTTGGTCACAACCATATCGACACCGCCGCCGCGCGGGAGGCCGGCATCGCGGTGACGAACACGCCCGGCGTGCTGACCGACGCCACCGCCGACCTGGCGATGGGTCTGCTGCTGGCCGCCGCAAGGCGCATCGGCGAGGGAGAGCGCGAATTGCGGTCCGGCAACTGGGCCGGCTGGCGGCCGACCCATATGATCGGCGCGCAGGTCGCGGGTGCCACGCTGGGGATCATCGGATTCGGGCGCATTGGCAAGGCGATGGCGCAGCGCGGCCATCACGGCTTCGGCATGGACGTGGTCTTCCACAACCGCTCGAAGGTGGACGACGCCGAGGCCGCACGCTACGGCGCGCGGCAACTGGACAGTGTGGGCGATGTCATGGAAGCTGCGGATTTTGTCTCGCTCCACTGTCCGGGCGGGGCGGAGACACGGCATATCGTCGATGCGGCGGCGCTCGCGCGGATGAAGCCCACGGGCTATCTCATCAACACCGCGCGCGGCGACGTGGTGGACGAGGCCGCGCTGACGGCGGCTTTGACGGAGCGGCGGATCGCGGGGGCGGGGCTCGATGTCTACGAGGCCGAGCCGCATGTCGGGGACGAGTTGCGCGGGCTCGAGAATGTCGTGCTGGCCCCGCATCTGGGCAGCGCCACCGCCACCACGCGGCTGGCGATGGGCATGCGCGCCATCGACAATGCCGAGGCGTTCTTCGCCGGCCGGGACCTGCCCAACAGGGTGGTCTGAGCGATGGCCGAGCCGAGCGCGATCGCGCGGGCCTGTTTCGACGCGGGCCTCGCCGCCGCCGATCCCGAACGCGCCGTGGCGCAGGCGCTGGCGGAGGATCCGGGTATCGTGCGCGCCCGCGGCTTCCTGACCTATGTCGCCATCGGCAAGGCCGCGGTGCCGATGATGCGCGCGGCGATGGCGGCGAAGAAGCCGGACAAGGCCTTCCTGGTCACGAATTACGAGAACGCCGCGACGCTGGAGGGCTGCGAATGCCATTCCGCCGGCCACCCGACACCGGACGAGAACGGTGCGCGGGCCGCGAAGTTGCTGATCCGCAAACTTTCCACCGCCTGGTCGGGGGACCGGATCGTCGTGCTGCTCTCGGGGGGCGGATCGGCGCTGTTGCCCGCACCGGTTCCGGGCGTGCCGCTGGAGGACAAGATCGCGCTCAACGACCTTCTGGTGCACTCAGGCTTGGCGATCGGCGAGATCAACACGGTGCGCCGCCGCCTGTCGCTCCTCAAGGGCGGCGGGCTGACATGGCTCGCCGACCCGGCCAAGGTCACGGCGCTGATCCTGTCGGACGTGCCGGGCGACGACCTCTCGGCCATCGCGTCGGGGCCGATGGTGCAACCCGGTGACGCGCCCGACGCCGCGGAACGCCTGCTGCGCGCCCACCGCCTGTGGGACCGCGCGCCCGAGAGCGTGCGCCGCGCTCTGTCAGGCCCGCCGCCGGATCGCCGCACCGACAGCGCCGCCCGTAACCGCATCATCGGTTCCAACGCGGTCAGCCTGCGGGCCATGGCCGGCGCGGTGCCGGAGGGTTTCGCGGCTAATCTGCGGGAGGCGCCGCTCGTGGGCGATGTGGAGGCGGCCGCGCAGGAGATCGCGGCGGCCATGCGCAAGGCCGTGGGGCAGGGGCCGGCGGTGCTGCTTTTCGGAGGCGAGACGACCGTGCGGGTCCGGGGCGAGGGGCTGGGCGGGCGCAATCAGGAGCTTTGCCTGCATGTGGCGCGCGCGCTCGACCGCGAAGGCCCGTCCAGCGACTGGGCCTTCCTGAGCGGCGGCACGGACGGCCGCGACGGCCCGACCGATGCCGCGGGCGGGCTGGTCACGCCGGACACCCTCGCGCGGATCGCGTCCAGCGGGCTGGACCTGGATGTGGAACTGGCCGAGAACAACAGCAATGCCCTGCTGAGGGCCGCCGACGCGCTGCTCGTGACGGGGGCGACGGGAACCAATGTCGCCGACCTTCAGGTCGCGGTGCTGGCCGGCTGAACCGCGCCGCGAACCGCTTTAACGTTGAATTCACGAAATTTTCCCATATATATGTTTCCCACATAACAAAAAAAGACAAGGCAGGATTTGTCATGGGAACGCTTTTTGAGAGGGCCTGGTCCGAGGTCGTGAAACCGCTGCTGCGCCGCCCCCCGCGGGTTCAGGTCGCCGCGCTATGCTATCGCAGGACAGACGACGGAAAACAGGTCTTGATGATCACCAGCCGCGATACCGGCCGCTGGATCCTTCCCAAGGGCTGGCCAATGGAAGGCTATGACGCCCCCGGCACCGCGATGCAGGAAGCCTGGGAAGAGGCCGGCGTGAAAACCGGCCGGATCGACCGCCGCCCGCTGGGCCGCTTCACCTATGTCAAACAGGGCGAGGACGGCATGAACCAGGTCTGCGAGGTCGATGTCTTCCCCATGGAAGTACAGGACATGACCAGCGATTTCCCCGAACAGACGGAACGGCGGCTGAAATGGGTGGCACCCAAGGAAGCCGCGAACATGGTCGACGAACCCGAATTGCGTGACATTCTGGCCGCATTCTGAGCCGACGCGCCCCGGCCGGGGCGCGTTCCCGCTCGTATAAACCGTCTTGGCGCTTGATCCGGTGCGCGACCTGGCTTAGCCGGAACCCGGCATTGTGAAAGTCTTGTGACAGTCCGGGGGGATGCAATGAGCGACGGGCCGAAAGGCAACCAGTGGCGCACGCTGGACAAGGATCTGAACCGGATCAGCCAGGTCGAGACGGCGACGCAGTACATTGCCCGTCCGCTCGTGGCTCCAGGCATCTCGCTGGCCTTCATCGTTCTGGCGATGCTGGCGGTCTCCTTCTTCTTCGGACAGCAGCCCGCGTCGCTGATCGTCGTCGCGGCCTCGGCATTCGGGGCCTATATGGCGCTCAATATAGGCGCCAACGACGTGGCCAACAACATGGGCCCCGCCGTGGGTGCACGGGCGCTGACCATGGGCGGCGCTCTGGTGATCGCGGCGCTTTTCGAGAGCGCCGGCGCGCTCCTGGCCGGCGGCGACGTGGTCTCCACCATCTCGAAGGGCATCATCGACCCGGCCAGCGTCGCCGACCCCCGCATCTTCATCTGGGCGATGATGGCGGCACTGATCTCCTCGGCGCTCTGGGTCAACCTGGCGACCTATGTGGGCGCGCCCGTCTCCACCACGCATTCCGTTGTGGGCGGCGTCATGGGCGCGGGCATCGCCGCGGCGGGGATGAGCGCTGTAAGCTGGCCCACGATGGGCGCGATCGCGGCAAGCTGGGTGATCTCGCCGGTGCTGGGCGGTGCCATCGCCGCCGCCTGCCTGGCTTTCATCAAGGCCAATATCATCTACCAGGACGACAAGATCGCCGCCGCCCGGCGCTGGGTGCCGGTGCTGATCGGCGTGATGGCGGGGGCTTTCGCAACCTATCTGGCGCTCAAGGGCCTCAAGCGCATCGTCTCGATAGACATCGGCGCGGCGCTCCTGATCGGCGCGGTGGTCGGGGCCGTGAGCTATGTCCTGACCGCGCCGCTGATCCACCGCCAGTCGGAGGGGATGGAGAACCGAAACCGCTCGCTCAAGACGCTTTTCGGCCTTCCGCTGGTGTTCTCGGCGGCGTTGCTGTCCTTCGCCCACGGCGCCAATGACGTGGCCAACGCGGTGGGGCCGCTCGCGGCCATAGTCCATGCGGTCGAGCAGGGCGACGCCGCTGCCAAGGTCGCTATTCCCGTCTGGGTCATGGTGATCGGCGCGCTGGGCATCTCCTTCGGTCTGCTGCTCTTCGGTCCCAAGCTGATCCGTCTGGTCGGCAGCCAGATCACCAAGCTCAACCCGATGCGCGCCTATTGCGTGGCGCTGTCGGCGGCGATTACGGTGATCATTGCGTCCTGGCTGGGCCTGCCCGTCAGTTCCACCCATATCGCGGTGGGCGGCGTCTTTGGCGTGGGGTTCTTCCGCGAGTGGTACATGGAGCGCCGCGCCCGGCAGAACAGCGTGGGCGGCAGCATGGGGATGCGCGTCGCCGCGGCCGAGCGAAAGCGCCGCAAACTGGTGCGCCGGTCGCATTTCATGACAGTGATCGCGGCCTGGGTCATCACCGTGCCCGCGGCCGCCGCGATGTCCGGGCTGATCTACATGATCATCAGCGCCGCCGTGGTCTGAGCCGCCGCCCGCGCGCCGCTCAGCCGAACGGATCCTCGGGGTAGCCCACGCCAGCAAGGTAGAGTCCCTGTGGCGGGCAGACCGGCCCGCAGGCAGCGCGGTCGCGTGCCATTAGCGCCGCGCGCACATCCTCGGGCGTCCACGCCCCTGCACCGACCCGTTCCAACGTGCCCACGACGCTACGTACCTGGTTGTGCAGGAAGCTGCGCGCCCGCAGACGGAAACGGAACTCCTGCCCGCCCGGATAGGCAAGCGCCTCGATCTCCAGCGCGTCGAGCGTCTTCACCGGCGATTTTGCCTGGCAGAGCGTGGCGCGGAAGGTCGTGAAATCGTGCCGACCCACGAGATGCCGCGCCGCCTCCCGCATCGGCTCCGGCGCCAGCGCGTTGCGCACCTGCCAGACCCGGCCGCGGTCATGGGTGACGGGTGCGCGGCGGCTGACCAGCCGGAAGAGGTAGCGCCGCTCAATGGCCGAGAACCGGGCGTGGAAGTCTTCTGCAGCCCGCGCGGCGCGCATCACCGCCACCGGCGCGGGCTTCAGGTGGTGGTTGAGCGCCTCCATCAGGCGGAACGGCTCCCAATCGCGGGCCAGCTCGCAATGCGCGACCTGTGCCAGCGCATGCACGCCGGAATCGGTGCGCCCCGCCGCCGCGACGCCATGCGGGCCGGGGTCCAGCCGCGCGAGCGCCGCCTCCAGCGCAGCCTGCACCGAGGGCTGGTCGGCCTGCCGTTGCCAGCCCGCGAAGGGCGTGCCGTCGTATTCGATCTGGAGTGCATAGCGGGGCATGGCGTGGCGATAGCGCGCGCCCGCGCGGCCCGCAAGGGGGCGTGCCGTGGCGTCCGGGCGTCTCTCGTCTCTAGGAACCCGCGCGGATCGCGCCTATCTTTGCCCGGCGGGCAGGATGGAGCAGGCGTTCTTGGTTGGACTGGCAGATATCGCGGATGGCGTGACCCGGCGGATCGAACGCGCCGGTGCCGAACTGGGCGGGCTGCTCTTCGAGCCGGTGATCCGGCTGGGCGTGACCGGGCTTTCGCGGGCGGGCAAGACCGTCTTCATCACCTCGCTCGTCGCCAATCTTATGGACCGGGGCCGGATGCCGCAGCTTCAGGCCGCGGCCTCGGGCGCGATCCGCGCGGTGTGGCTGCAGCCGCAGCCCGACGACACGGTGCCGCGCTTCGACTATGAACGCCACCTTGCCGCGCTGACCGGTCCCGAGCCGCACTGGCCCGACGGCACGCGCCATGTCAGCCAGTTGCGCCTGTCGCTCAAGGTGCAGCCATCGGGCCTGATCGCCGGGCTCTCCGGGCCGCGCACCGTGCATCTCGATATCGTCGACTATCCGGGCGAATGGCTGCTCGATCTGGGACTTCTGGAGCGCAGCTATTCCGACTGGTCCGCGCATGTACTCGGCCGGGCGCGCGCGCGCGGCGCAGGCGCGGATGCCGGCGTGCTTCTCGCGGCGCTGGAGGCGGCGGACCCGGCCGCCGATTTCGCTGAACCGCAGGCACAGACGCTCGCCTCGGCCTACACGGATTGGTTGCGCACGGCGCGGTCCCTGGGCCTGTCGGACTGCACGCCGGGCCGGTTCCTGCTGCCCGGCGAGATGGCGGGCTCCCCGGTGCTGACCTTCGCGCCGCTGCCGCCCGCGCCCGGCGCGGGGCGGCGTAGCCTCTGGCGCGAGATGGAGCGCCGCTACGAGGCCTACAAGGGGCAGGTCGTCAAGCCGTTCTTCCGCGACCACTTCGCCCGGATCGACCGGCAGATCGTGCTGACCGACACGCTTGGCGCCATCCATGCCGGCCCGCGCGCGGTGGAAGAATTGCGCGGCGCCATGACCGATATCCTGCGCGCCTTCCGGCCCGGCCGGAATACCTGGCTCTCGGGCATTCTCGGCAAGCGGGTGGAGCGGATCCTCTTCGCCGCCACCAAGGCCGACCACCTGCACCATTCGCAGCATCCGCGCCTGACCGCGATCATGGAGGCGCTGCTGGCGGATGCCCGGCGGCGCGCCGATTTCGCCGGCGCCGCGACCGCGGCCATGTCGATCGCGGCCCTGCGCGCCACGGTGGAGGAGACGGTGCGCCACGAGGGCCGCAGCCTGGATTGCGTGCGCGGCCGGCTGCTGGAGGGCGGCCGGCAGGCGGCGCTCCACCCCGGCGACCTGCCGGAAGATCCCGCCCTGCTGCTCGGCCCGGCGCGCGAGGGCGCGAAACGCTGGCTCGATGGCGACTACCGGGTGATGGATTTCGCGCCCGCCCGCCTGTCGATGCGCCCCGGCGAAGGGCCGCCGCATATCCGGCTGGACCGGGCGGCGGAGTTCCTTTTCGGGGACCGGTTGCGATGACCCGCCGCCCCGGACCCGGCCGACGACCAGAGAAGGAGACGCCCATGAGCCGCTCCCCGGTGCTCATCGAGCTGGACGAGGATGCTCCTGCCGCGGAAACCCCCGCCACGGCGGCTCCGGTGCCCGATCGTGATGCCGCCGCGGCGCCGGAAGGGCGCGGGATGCGCGCGATGGCCGCGCTGACGGCGCGGCGGGGTTCGCCGCTGGTGCGCTGGCTCTGGCGAGCGGGGGGCGCGCTGCTGCTCTTCATCCTGACCGTCGCGGCCTGGGATTTCGTGGACGGGCTGATGGCACGCAACATCTGGCTGGGGCGCGCGGCGCTGGGGCTGTGCCTGGCGGTGCTTGCGCTCGCTCTCGGGCTCGCGCTGCGCGAATGGATGGCGCTGGCCCGGCTACGGCGCCTCGACGGCCTGCGCCGGGCCGCCGAGGCGGCGCGCGCCGGTGGCGTGCTGGCCGAGGCGCGGGCCGTCACCGCTCGGCTCTCGGTGCTCTATGACGGCCGACCCGACCTGGCCGAGGCGCGCGCGCGGGTGAAGACCCGCGGCGAGGAACTGCTGGATGCGGACGCCCTGCTGGACCTGGCGGAGGCGGAACTGCTGGCCCCGCTCGATGCGCAGGCCCGGCTGGAGGTGGAGGCCGCCGCGCGCCAGGTCGCCACGATCACCGCGATCGTTCCGCTGGCGCTGGCTGATGTCGTCGCTGCGCTGACGGCCAATCTGCGCATGGTGCGCCGGCTGGCAGAGATATATGGCGGGCGCGCCGGGCTGTTCGGCTCCTGGCGGGTGATGCGCGCGGTGCTGACCCATCTGGTCGCCACCGGCGCCGTTGCGGTGGGCGACGACCTGATTGGGTCGGTCGCGGGCGGCGGACTGGTCTCGAAGATATCCCGGCGCTTCGGCGAAGGTGTGGTCAACGGCGCGCTGACCGCGCGCGTGGGCATCGCCGCGATGGAAGTCTGCCGCCCGCTGCCCTTCCGCGCCGCGCCGCGCCCGCGCGTCACCTCGCTGGTGCAACGCGCGCTCACAGGGCTTTTCGACCGAAGCTGAATGCGCGCCTGCGGCGCAGGTTCATTTGTTCGGAGCCGGGGGGCGCTGCCCCCCGGACCCCCTTGGAGTATTTTTCGAAAGATGAAGCAGCAAGTGGTGCGTCTTCATCTTTCCCGAAAATACTCCCGCCGGAGGCTCCTGCTCCAGACGCAGCGGTGCGGGTGGCGGTTTTGGCGGGGCCTTGCCTGCTAGCGCAGTTTCGGCACGCCGCCCGGCAGCGTGTCGCGTTCCACTACGCCGGCGCGAAGGCTTCTGCCGATGCGGTGGGCGAGCGCCGACCAGGCCGCGGCCTGATCGGCGCGCAACTCGGTCGCCAGCACGGTGTCGAAAAGCGCGAGCCAGGTCGCGAACATGCCCGGCCGGACATTTCCCGCGCCAAGGTGAGCGACCATCGGGCTGCCGTCATAGCCGCGTTCGTGCAGGATGGAATCGGCCCAGAAGGCCGTGACGCGGGCCTCGTGCGCGGGCCAGTCGGCGATGTGTATGGCGAAGACCGGCCCCAGGCCGGGATGGCGCCGCACCGCCGCGTAGAAGGCTGTGACGACGCGCTCGATCTCGGGCCGGGTGATGTCGAAACGGGGTGGCAGGGCGGAGGTCATGCCCCCTATCTGGACCCTGCGGGTCCCGCGCGCAAGCGCCCCTCTGGACGGCCCTGCACCTGCCGCGTATAACCGCGCCATGACGCATCCGCACGCGATCATCATTCGAATTACCGGCCCGGCGCTCTGACCCAGATGAGCCGCCGGGATACAGGCGTTTGAGCCTTC
Organism: Maritimibacter sp. 55A14; assembly: GCF_003122205.1. Classification (GTDB taxonomy): domain Bacteria; phylum Pseudomonadota; class Alphaproteobacteria; order Rhodobacterales; family Rhodobacteraceae; genus QEYE01. The sequence continues at coordinate 104,698 of NZ_QEYE01000012.1, read as the reverse complement.
GCGCCGCCCCTCGCACCCCCAGGATACGATCTGCCAAGGACCACGCCCCATGTGCGCCGAGACGCCCGATTACAAAGACACGCTCTTTCTGCCGAAGACCGACTTTCCGATGCGCGCAGGCCTGCCCAGGCGGGAGCCAGACTGGCTGGCGAAATGGGCGCGGATCGGCGTCTACGACCGGCTGCGCGGTAAGGAAAACCGCAAGCCCTTCATCCTGCATGACGGCCCGCCCTACGCCAACGGGCACCTGCATATCGGCCACGCGCTCAACAAGATCCTCAAGGATATGGTGGTGCGCAGCCAGCAGATGATGGGGCGCGACGCGCGCTACGTGCCGGGCTGGGACTGCCACGGCCTGCCAATCGAATGGAAGATCGAGGAGCAGTATCGCGCCAAGGGGCTCGACAAGGACAAGGTCGACGTGGTTGATTTCCGGCAGGAGTGCCGCCGCTTCGCCGAGGGCTGGATCGACATCCAGCGCGACGAGTTCAAGCGGCTGGGCGTGACCGGCAACTGGGACGACCCCTACCTGACGATGGATTTCCACGCCGAGGCGGTGATCGCGGCGGAGTTCCAGAAATTCCTGATGAACGGGACGCTCTACCAGGGCTCCAAGCCGGTGATGTGGTCGCCGGTGGAGAAGACCGCGCTGGCCGAGGCGGAGGTGGAGTATCACGACAAGGAAAGCTTCACCATCTGGGTGAAGTTTAGAACGGTTCCCAAGGTTTTTCCTGCGCAGGTTACGAGCCCCGGCGAAGATATTCCAATGTTGCCGCCAATCGCTGCAGTTATAGAGGAACATAACGAACAACCAATCTATGTCGTCATCTGGACCACGACCCCCTGGACCATCCCCTCGAACAAGGCGGTGGTCTATGGCGAGGACATCTCCTATGGCCTCTACGAGGTGACCGGCGTGCCGGAGGAATGCTGGGCGAAGGTGGGCGAGAAATACATCCTCGCCGACAAGCTGGCGGGCGATGTACTGGGCCGTGCGCGACTCAAGGACGATCAATGGACCCGCCTGCGCGATGTCACTGCGGAGGAGCTTTCCGGTTTGTCCTTGCAACACCCCCTCGCCGACGCCGAAGGATCGAACGGCGAATGGGATGACCTGCGCGATTTCCGCGCCGCCGATTTCGTCACCGACGAGGAAGGCACCGGGTTCGTGCATTGTGCGCCGTCGCACGGGATGGAGGAGTACGAACTTTACCGCGGGCTCGGCATGCTCGACCGGGTCATCACCTACAACGTCATGGAAGACGGCCGTTTCCGCGACGACCTGCCGCTTTTCGGCGGCAAGGCGATTCTCAAGCAGAACGGCAAGGAGGGAGACGCCAACACGGCGGTGATCGACAAGCTGGCCGAGGTCGGCGGGCTGCTCGCACGCGGCAAGATCAAGCACAGCTACCCGCATTCATGGCGTTCCAAGGCCCCTGTCATCTATCGCAACACGCCGCAATGGTTCGCCGCCATCGACCGCGAGGTGGGCGACGGACAGGACGAGTACGGCCGCACGATCCGCGCGCGGGCGCTCGCCTCGATCGACAAGCTGGTGAAATGGACGCCCGCGACCGGGCGCAACCGGCTTTATTCGATGATCGAGAACCGGCCGGACTGGGTGCTCTCGCGCCAGCGCGCCTGGGGGGTGCCGCTGACCTGTTTTGTCCGCAAGGGGGCCAGGCCCACCGATGACGGTTTCCTGCTGCGCGACGCGGCTGTGAATGCGCGCATCGTCGAAGCGTTCGAGACCGAGGGCGCGGATGCGTGGTTCCGCGACGACGCGACGGAGCGGTTCCTGAAGCCCGAGTACGACCCGGCGGAGTGGGAGAAGGTCACCGACATCCTCGACGTGTGGTTCGACAGCGGTTCGACCCATGCCTTCGTGTTGCGCGACCGCGCGGACGGGGCCGAGGACGGCATCGCCGATCTCTATCTCGAAGGCACCGACCAGCATCGCGGCTGGTTCCATTCCTCGATGCTCCAGGCCTGCGGCACCAAGGGGCGCGCGCCCTATCGCGGGGTACTGACGCATGGGTTCACGCTGGACGAGAAGGGCATGAAGATGTCCAAGTCGCTCGGCAACACGGTCGCGCCGGAGGATGTGACCAAGCAGTATGGCGCGGATATCCTGCGGCTCTGGGTGGCGCAGTCGGACTATACCGCCGATCTGCGCATCGGGCCGGAGATCCTGAAAGGCGTGGCCGACAGCTATCGCCGGCTGCGCAACACGATGCGCTTCATGCTGGGCAATCTCGACGGTTTCACCGAGGTCGAGCGGCTGGAGCCCGCCGAGATGCCGGAGCTGGAGCGCTGGGTGCTGCACCGGTTGGCGGAACTCGACCACACGGTGCGCGCGGGCTATGCGAAATACGATTTCCAGGGCGTCTTCCAGGCGCTCTTCACCTTTGCCACAGTGGACCTTTCGGCGATCTATTTCGACATCCGCAAGGACGCGCTTTATTGCAATGCCGCGGACAGCACCGGGCGGCGCGCGGCGCGCAGCGTGCTCGACATCCTCTTTCACCGGCTGACCACCTGGCTGGCGCCGATCCTCGTCTTCACGATGGAGGAGGTCTGGCTGGAGCGCTTTCCAGGCGAGGACAGTTCGGTCCATCTGGCGGATTTCCCCGAGACCCCGGCCGACTGGCGTGACGAGCCGCTGGCGCAGAAATGGGCCGGTATCCGCAAGGTCCGGCGCGTGGTCACCGCCGCGCTGGAGGTGCAGCGCCGTGACAAAGTGATCGGCGCCTCGCTGGAGGCCGCGCCGGTCGTGCATGTCCGCGACGCGGAGGTGCTGGCCGCGCTCCGGACCGTGGATTTCGCGGATATCTGCATCACCTCCGGCATCTGGCTGACCGGCGATCCGATACCGGGCGAGGCGTTCCGCCTGCCCGAGATCGAGGGCGTAGGCGTCGTCTTCGAGCGTGCGGAGGGCGAGAAATGCCAGCGCTGCTGGAAGATCCTGCCGGATGTGGGCAGCCACGCGCATCCCGCGACCTGCAAGCGGTGCAATGACGCGCTGGGATGATGCGGCATGATGCGGCGCGCGGGTCTTGAGACGCCCGTGGGGCGCATCGTGCTGACCGAGGAGGACGGTCATATCACCGCGCTGGACTGGGGTGGTGCGCTGGCCGATGACGCCAGCCCGCTTCTGGACGAGGCGCGGCGCCAGATCGACGCCTATTTCGGCGGCACGCGGCGCGCCTTCACGCTGCCGATGGCGCCGCGCTCCAGCCCGTTCCAGCATCTGCTCTTCGAGGCGCTGATGGCGATCCGCTTCGGCGAGACGCGCAGTTATGGGCGCATCGCGCGGATGCTCGACGCGAGCCCACAGGCGGTGGGCCAGGCCTGCGGCGCGAACCCGATCCCGATCCTGATCCCCTGCCATCGCGTGCTGGCCTCCGATGGCGGGTTGGGGGGCTATTCCGGCGCCGGCGGGGTGGAAACGAAAATCGCGCTGCTGCGCCACGAGGGCGCGGCGGGGCTGCTGATCTGAGCGCGGCGACGTTCAGGCCCGGCGGCGGACGGGGATGAGCTGCTGGAGCGCGCCGGCGAAGAAGAGATAGATGGTGGTGGCGGTGAGCCCGGTCAGCACGATCGGGCCGGGATCGAAGCCCTCCCACGCCGCGGCACCGGCAAAGGCGGTCCAGGCGAAGGCCACCGGCAGCGTCACCTGGCGCCAGCGGCGGGTGCGGAACGGGTGGACGAACTCGACCGGCGTGAACATCAGGCCCGATATCAGCACCACCAGCGCAAGGATCACCCAGAAGCTGGGCTCCAGCGCGAAGAAGACCAGCACGACCATGTTCCAGCAGCCCGGAAAGCCCGAGAAGCTGTTATTGGGCGTCTTCATGCGGGTATCGGCGAAATACATGGCCGAGGCGAAGGTGATGACAATGATGCAGATCCAGCCCGTCCAGCCCGGCAAGAGTTCGCTCTCGAAAAGCGCGAAGGCCGGGATGAAGACATAGGTCAGGTAGTCGATGATGAGATCGAGGAGAACGCCGTCGAATTGCGGCGCGTATTTCGTGACCTCGTATTTGCGCGCCAGCGGTCCGTCGAGACCGTCCACAGCGAAGGAGACCACCAGCCAGACATACATCATCGCCCAGTCCGACTTGACGGCGGCCAGCATCGCCAGCATCGCGAAGACCGCGCCGGTCGCGGTCAGCAGGTGGACGGAGAGGGCGCGCATTTCAGGTGTCATCGCCGTGTCATGGCGCAAATGTGGGCCGAGATCAATGTTGCAGCCTGCACCGCAGGGCACGAAAAAACCCGGCAGTCGCCTGCCGGGTTTCGTGATTTGGGGTGGTGCTGTGCGGGATCAGTGGCTGACGCGCACTTCTTCCAGCGGGTAGCCCAGATGGTCCTGGCCTTCAAAGGCCGCGTGGCAGCCGCTGCAATACGCTTGCGACACCTTCATTTCCGCGCCGCTGGGCTGCACCGCGGAATAGATCCAGTTGCCGTATTCGTCGGCCGTGCCGGCGGCCACCTTTTCCATGAGGAAGAGCGGGCCGACCGAGGTCGCACCGGAGTCCGGATCGACCTTGAAGCTCTCCTTGGCGATGAGCGTACCCACCGGCATTTCGACGCCGTCGCTGCCGAACTTGGTGTATTCGTCGTAGCCCGTGTCGTTGACATAGGTCATCAGGAAGCGTTCGCCATGCACGCCGGCCACGCCGGGGCGGGTCGCCGTCGCCTTCCACTCGCGATAGGTCGAGGCGATTTCGTCGCCGCGCAACGCGTAGCAGCGCTCCAGCGTGGCCTTGACGCAATCGTAAAGCTCTTTGACCTCGGCATCGCTCATCTCGTAGGGATCGCCCTTGGCCACGCAGCCCTCGACGACCTGCGCGGCGCCGGCATTGGCCCAGGCAAGTCCCCCGGCAAGCGTGGCGGCGGCTATCAGAAACTTGGGGGTCATGGATCAGTCCTTCTTGTCCGTAATCACTGGATCGTTCCGCGACCAGCTATGCGACATTCTGGACCCAAAGGCTGTTGAAATCATTACACAGCCTCGTTACGTCTGTTTCAGCTTGGGGGGCGGTCAACTCCGCGGATGCGCGCGGGAATAGACCGCCATGAGCCGCTCTGCATCCACCCCGGTATAGGCCTGGGTGGAGGAGAGCGAGGCATGCCCCAGCAATTCCTGGATCGCCCGCAAATCACCGCCCGCGGCGAGCAGATGCGTGGCGAAGGAATGGCGCATCGCGTGCGGCGTCGCCGTGGCGGGCAGGCCAAGCTGCATGCGCGCGGTCTCCATCGCCTTGGCGACGGCGCGTGGCCCAAGCGCGCCGCCCCGCGCCCCAAGGAAGAGCGGGTCGCCGGGCGCGCGTTCGAACGGGCAGAGTGCGGCGTAGCGGTCCACGGCGCGTCGCGCCGCGTCGATCACCGGGACCACGCGCTCCTTCCCGCCCTTGCCGCGGATGCGCAGCACCTCGCCCAGCGGTACCGCGCCGCGGGTCAGCGACAGCGCTTCGGATATTCGCAGCCCGCAGCCGTAGAGAAGTGTCAGCACCGCCATGTCCCGCGCCGCGATCCAGTCGGAACGCGCCTGGCTGCCCACCGTCTCGATCATGTCGCGGGCGGCCTGTTCGGGCAGCGGGCGGGGGAGTTTGGCCTGGAAACGCGGCGCCCGCGCGGCCAGCACCGCCGTGGGCTCGAACTCCTCGCGTTCCGCCCACCATCGGTAGAAATTCTTGACCGCCGAGAGTGCGCGGGCCAGCGACCGGGCGGACAGGCCGCGCCGGCGCTCATGCGCCATCCACGCGCGCATGTCGGCCTGGGTGATGCGGCACAGGGGCCCGGTGCCGGTCTCGCCGCCCAGATGCAGGCTGAGAAAGGACAGGCACGAGGTTACGTCGGCGCGGTAGGCCTCGACCGTGTTCTCGGCCATGCCCTCCACCCCGCGCAACCCGGTCAGCCAGGCTTCCAGCAGGTCGCGAGCGCCCTCGGTCAGCATGGTTACGCCAGCCAGCGGCGCATGACCCTCTCGAAGACACCGCCAAAGAAGGTCAGCAGGTCGGTGCCCTGGTTGGACCGGAACTGGTGCGGATCCTCGGCGCCCATCACAAGCATACCGGGCAGGCGCCCCTCGCCGAAATCGAGCCGGAGCAGCGCCTCCGACCCGACCCAGCCAGCCTTGTCGCCATACAGTTCCGCGCTGGCGGCCGAGACCTGCCGCAGCGTGACCTGCCTTGTGCTCGGTGTGCGGCCGGAACTCGCGTACTCGGCGGTCCAGCCCGGCGGCACCAGCGCCACGACATCGCCCAGGCTGCGTTCCACCGGGCGGGTCTCGTCGCTGTCGAGATGCGCCGATTCCAGCACCAGCCGCACCTTCTCGACGCACAGCGTCTCGGCCACGTTGCCCGCGAGATTGGCGATGAAGGCCTCGAATTCCACCGGATCGAGCATCGTCAGAATCGCGCGATGCACCTGGTTCGTCCCGGCGAGGTTCTCGTAGGCGGCGGCGATCACGCTGCGATGCGTGTCCTCCAGCCGGTCGAGCCGCGCCTCCAGCCGTTCCATCGCGATGCCGCGCAGATCGACGATATTGTTGCCCAGATGCTTTTCGTTCGCCGCGATCAGCGCCTTCATGACCTCCGGATCCTCAAGCACCATATCGGGGTCCGCTATGATCTGATCCCGGAAATCGCCCATCTCCATGGCGGTCTGACTCATGCCTCTCTCCTCAGCAGCTTCGGCAAGTATAGCGCAGGGTTACAGAATTTTCTGCCCCGTTTTTGCCCAGTCGCTGAGGAAGGTTTCCAGGCCCTTCTCGGTCAGCGGGTGGTCCGCCAGTTTCTTCAGTACGCCCGGCGGCACCGTGGCGACATCGGCGCCGATGCGCGCTGCGTCCAGCACGTGGTTGGGCGAGCGGATCGAGGCCGCCAGGATCTCGGTCTGGAAGTCGTAATTGTCGTAGATGGTGCGGATATCGGCGATCAGCTCCATCCCGTCGAGATTGATATCGTCGAGCCGCCCGATGAACGGGCTGATGAAGGTCGCGCCCGCCTTGGCCGCCAGCAGCGCCTGATTGGCGGAAAAGCACAGCGTGACATTGACCATGCTGCCCTCATCGGTGAGTGTCTTGCAGGCTTTCAGCCCGTCCCATGTCAGAGGAACCTTCACCGCGATGTTCGGCGCGATCCTGGCCAGTTTCCGCCCCTCGGCGATCATCGCGTCCGCCTCGGTCGCGACCACCTCGGCGCTGACCGGGCCCGCGACCATCTCGCAGATCTCCTTCGTCACCTCCAGGATATCGCGCCCCGCCTTCAGGATGAGCGAGGGGTTGGTCGTCACGCCATCGACCATGCCCAGATCGTTGAGTTCGGCAATGGCGTCGGTATCGGCGGTGTCTACGAAGAATTTCATGGGGGCCCGTCCGCTGTTTCTGGGGCGCCGGTTGGGGCGCTGCTTCGCGGGCCGTTCTAACGCAGCCGGGGCGCGCTGGGAATACCCTGCCGTGGCGGCGCGATGAGCGGGCCGGGCTTTTTTCCTGCCGGCGCGCGCGTGGCGGTGCTGACGGCCCAGCCGCTCGACCGGCTGCTGGACTATACCGCGCCCGAGGGCGGCTGCCATGCCGGCGCCTTCGTCGAGGTGCCGCTGGGGCCGCGGCGGGTGGCGGGCGTGGTCTGGGGGCCGGGGCAGGGCGGGTTCGATACCGCGAAGCTGCGCGCCGTCCACCGGGTGCTCGACGTGGCCCCGATGCGCGCCGAGATGCAGGATTTTCTGACCCGCGCCGCCGATTATACGCTGACGCCGCTCAGCGCCATGCTGCGCCTGGCCACCCGCGCGCCGGGCCTGGGCGATCCGCCCTCGATGCGCCGCGTCTACCGGCTGGGCGGGGCCGAGCCCGACCGCATGACATCCGCGCGCGAGCGGGTGATCGCGTTGCTTGAGGAGGACAGCACCCAGCGTTTCACCCTGGGCGAGTTGTCCGGCCTGGCCGGGGTCAGCGCCTCGGTCGTCAAGGGACTGGCCCGGCAGGGTGTGGTGGTCGAGGAGGACACGCCGCGCGATCTGCCCTATCCACGGCTCGATCCGGGGCGCGCGGGCAAGGCGCTGACCGGCGAGCAGGCCGAGGCCGCGGCGGCACTGCGCACCGGGCTCAGCGCGGGCGGCTACGCGACGACGCTCCTAAAGGGCGTGACCGGGTCCGGCAAGACCGAGGTCTACCTGGAAGCGGTGGCCGAATGCCTGGCGCAAGGTCGCCAGGCGCTGGTGCTGCTGCCCGAGATCGCGCTGACGGCGGAGTTCCTGACCCGCGTGGAAGCGCGGTTCGGCGCGCGCCCTGCCGAATGGCATTCCGGCGTGACCATGACCGAACGCCGCCGGGCCTGGCGCATGGTGGGCGAGGGCGGCGCGCAGCTCGTGGTGGGCGCGCGCTCGGCGCTCTTCCTGCCGTTCCGCGACCTGGGGCTGATCGTCGTCGACGAGGAACATGACAGCTCCTACAAGCAGGAGGACGGCGCGCTCTACAACGCCCGCGACATGGCGGTCCTGCGCGCCTCCATCGCCGGGGCGCAGGTGGTACTGGCCTCGGCCACGCCGTCGCTGGAAAGCTGGGCCAACGCGCAGGCGGGGAAATACGCGCGGCTCGACCTGCCGCAGCGTTTCGGCGCCGCGGTGATGCCGGAGCTTGCCGCCATCGACATGCGGGCCGAGACGCTGCCCTCCGACCGCTGGATATCGCCGACGCTGCGCAAGGCGGTGGAGGCGCGGCTGGCGGCCGGCGAGCAGGCGCTGCTCTTCCTCAACCGCCGCGGCTTCGCGCCGGTGACGATCTGCCGGGCCTGCGGCCACCAGATCGGCTGCGACCAGTGCGATGCCCGCATGGTGGAACACCGGTTTCGCAAACAGCTCATGTGCCACCAGTGCGGCGAGACGAAGCCGGTGCCCTCGGTCTGCCCCGCCTGCGGCGCGGAGGACCGGCTCGCCCCGATCGGACCGGGGGTGGAGCGGCTCTCGGAAGAGGCCGCGACGCTCTTTCCGGAGGCCCGCATCGCGGTCCTGTCCTCCGATCTCTTCGGTTCGGCGCGTGCGCTCAAGACCCGAATCCGCGAAATCGCGGCGGGCGATGCGGATATCGTCATCGGCACCCAGCTCGTGGCCAAGGGGCATAATTTCCCGCTCCTGACGCTGGTCGGCGTGATCGACGCCGATCTCGGGCTCCAGGGCAGCGACCTGCGCGCCGCAGAACGCACCTTCCAGCTCATGCGCCAGGTGGCCGGGCGTGCGGGCCGGGCGGAAAAACCCGGCGCCGCGCTCCTGCAGAGCTTCCAGCCCGAGCATCCGGTGATCCGGGCGATCCTGTCGGGCGACGAGGAAGGCTTCTGGCGCGCCGAGGCTGCGGAACGCCAGGCCGCCGGCGTGCCGCCCTACGGGCGCATGGCGGGCATCGTGCTCTCGGGGCCCGACGCGCCGGCGGTCTTCGACCTCGCGGGCCGGCTCGCGCGGGCGGATGCGCCGCTGCGCCGGATCGGCGCGCAGGTCTTCGGGCCGGCGCCCGCCCCCATAGCCCGCATTCGCGGCCGCCACCGCGTCCGGCTGCTGGTCAAGGCGGCCAAGGGTGCGGCGCTCCAGCCCGCGCTGGCCGCCTGGGCCGCGCAGATCCGGCTGCCCGCCAATGTCCGGATGTCCATCGACATCGACCCGCAGAGCTTCTACTGAGCCTTCTTCTTGCTCCAAATATCCCCGCCGGAGGCATGAAACCTTCTTCTTGCCCCACTGGCCAAGCCCGGCGCCCGGCGCTAGAACCGCACAGGAACCGCAGGAAATCTTCGCTATGACCGCCCAGATCACGCCACAGCCCGGCATCATGGACATCGCCCTTTACGAGGGCGGCAGCGCCCATATCGAAGGTGTCGAGGACGTGGTGAAGCTCTCGTCGAACGAGAACCCGCTGGGGCCCGGCCCCGCCGCGCTGGAGGCGTTCCGCGCCTCGGCGGCGAGCCTGGCGCGCTACCCGTCCTCCGACCATGCCGAATTGCGCGCGGCCATCGCCGAGACCCACGCGCTCGACGCCGGCCGGATCATCTGCGGCGCCGGCTCCGACGAGGTGATCGCCTTCCTCTGCCAGGCCTATGCCGGTCCCGGCGACGAGGTGATCCACACCGAGCACGGCTTCGCGATGTACCGCATCTCCGCGCTGGCCGCCGGCGCCACGCCCGTCGAGGTGGCCGAGACGAACCGCACCACCCATGTAGACGCGATCCTGGCGGCCTGCACGGAACGCACACGGCTGGTCTTCATCGCCAATCCCAACAACCCCACCGGCACGATGATCGGCGGCAACGCGCTGGCCCGGCTGGCCGACGGGCTGCCGCCGCAGGCGCTCCTGGTGCTCGACGGGGCCTATGCGGAATACGTGGCTGACTACGACGCGGGCGCGGAACTGGTGGAAACCCGCGAGAATGTCGTGATGACGCGCACCTTCTCCAAGATCTACGGGCTGGGCGCGCTGCGGGTGGGCTGGGGCTATGGCCCGCGCGCCGTGATCGACGTGCTCAACCGCGTCCGCGGCCCCTTCAACCTCTCTACCCCGGCGCTCGCGGCGGCCACCGCCGCGGTGCGCGACCGGGACTATACCGCGCATTGCCGGGCCGAGAATGCCAAGTGGCGGGCCTGGCTGGCGGCGGAACTGGCCCGCATCGGCGTACCTTCGGACCCGAGCCACGCGAATTTCATCCTCGCCCGGCTGCGCAATCCCGCGCGGGCCGAGGCCTGCGACGCGCATCTGAAATCCCGCGGGCTGATCGTGCGCAAGGTGGCGGCCTACGGCTTGCCGGCGGCGCTGCGCATCACAGTGGGCGACGAAAGCGCCTGTCGCCGCGTCGCCGCGGCGATGGCAGAATTCATGGAGACCGCCGAATGACCCCGCCTTATGCCCGCGTCGCGTTGATCGGCCTGGGGCTCATTGCCTCCTCCATCGCGCATGCCATGCGCCGCGCCGGGATGACGTCACATATTGCGGGGCACGCGCGCTCCGCTGAAACGCGCGCCGTGGCGGCCGAAATCGGATTTTGCGACAGCGTGCACGAGACCGCCGCCGAAGCCGTCGCCGGGGCCGATCTGGTGATCCTCTGTGTGCCGGTCGGTGCGATGGGCGATGTCGCCGCCGAAATCGGCCCGCATCTGGCCGCCGGCGCCACCCTTTCCGATGTCGGGTCGGTGAAACGCGCAGTGATCTCGGCTGTCGGGCCACACCTGCCGGAGGGGGTGCATTTCATCCCCGCCCACCCGATCGCGGGCACCGAGAATTCCGGGCCGCGCTCCGGCTTTGCCGAGCTTTTCGACGGGCGCTGGTGCCTGATGACACCCGTGACCGACTCTGACGGGCACGCGCTGGAACGCTACATGGCATTCTGGCATGCGCTGGGTGCCGAGGTCGATGTGATGGGGGCCGACCACCATGACCTGGTGCTGGCGGTCACGAGCCATGCGCCGCATCTCATCGCCTATACGATGGTGGGCGTGGCCGACGACCTGCGGCGCGTCACCGACAGCGAGGTGATCAAGTATTCCGCGGCCGGTTTCCGCGACTTCACGCGGATCGCGGCCTCCGACCCGACCATGTGGCGCGACGTGTTCCTCAACAACCGCGACGCCACGCTGGAGATCCTGGGCCGCTTCACGGAGGAGCTTTTCGCGCTGCAACGCGCGATCCGCACCGGCGACGGCGACCTGCTGCACGACTATTTCACCCGCACCCGCGCGATCCGCCGCGGCATCATCGAGGCCGGTCAGGACACCGACGCCCCCGATTTTGGCCGCGCGCACAGGCCAAGGGGCTAGGCACGATGCGCGGGGCGGGCAATATTGCGTTGCTACTGCTGGCGCTGGCGGCCGGGCCGGCCGGAGCCGCCGCGCCGGATCACTCGCCGCGCCCCGAATCCCGTCCCGCCGCCCGCGTGGTCGAGACCGGGTTCACTCCGCGCATGGTGCTGGTGCCGGTCTTCTACCACACCGGTACGCGGCCGCGCCCGCGTCCGGGAGAGGTTTCCGCGTTTGAAGCCGCACCCGCCCCCACGGTCTTCGCCTCGACCGCCGCGGCGGTCAGCCCGCTGGCGGTGGTCCGCTCGCGCCGCCCGCTCTGGCGCCCGCACGGGCTGCCCGAACGCAGGCAGGCCGCGCTCCGGGTGCCCGCGCCGGTGCAGGGGCGCTCCGGGCCCGACCGGCGGATTTGCGGCGACCACCGCATTCGCGGCAGAACGCTCTCGCCCATCGTGGGCCGCCTGCGGGGCTGCGGCATCCGCAACCCGGTCCGCGTCACGTCGGTGGACGGGGTCAACCTGTCGCAGCCCGCAACGATGAATTGCGAGGCCGCGCGCGCCCTGCGCGACTGGGTCGGCAAGGGACTGAAGCCCGCGGTCGGCAACCGGGGCGGCGGCGTGGCGCGGCTGCGCGTGGCGGCGCATTACGCCTGCCGGACGCGCAATAGCCGGCCGGGCGCGAAACTCTCGGAACACGCCAGGGGCAACGCCATCGACATCTCCGGCGTTGGCCTGCGCGACGGATACGAGATCACGGTCCTGACCGGATGGCACAACCGGCGCGAATCGAATGTGCTCAGACGCGCCCACCGCGCCGCGTGTGGCCCGTTCGGCACGGTGCTCGGCCCCAATTCGGACCGTCATCACCAGGATCATTTCCATCTCGACGTGGCCCGTCACCGCAGCGGGCCCTATTGCCGCTAGACCCCCGATCAGCGGATGCGCAGCCGCGGTGCGGGGCCCAGCGGGATCGGGCCGAATTTCACGGTGCCGCCGGAGAAGCTGATCGGCGCGTCGAGCGTCCGGGGATTTCCCGACATGTTGGACATCACCGCAAGGCCACGCTCCATCGTGTCGGCCAGGCCTTCGGGAAGCACGCCGCCATCCACGGCCATCTGCAGCATCTCGCGCCAGTTCTTCGCCTTGACCGTGATCGTGCCCTCGGGAATGCCGGCTTGGTCCACGTCAAGCTCACCGGCCGCACGCAGTTCCAGCCGCCCCCAGACGGCGTTCAGGTCGTTGAGTTCCAGCCGGGTGATCTGCGGGCGCGCCTCTTCGATCGCGCGGCGGTCCCAGGGCGAATCGAAGCCCAGCGTCAGGTCGGCGGACATCACCTCCACCGTTTCGGGCAGGTATCCGGTCGGATCCAACCGGCGGCGCAGCGCATCGCTGGGCCGGACCGCCTTGGCGTTGATGGCGATGTCGTGGAAATCCGCGCGCGCCGCGTTCTGGCGGGTGGCGAAGATCGCCGAGCCCACGCCGCTCTGCCAGCCGTTCTCGCCGGTCACGTCGAGCGCGTCGAGTTCCATCGTCACCCGGTCGAGCGTGAGCGCGGTGCCGGGCTCGAACCGGACCGAGGCGCGCATTTGCGTGGCCTCCAGCGTCAGGCGCTCCTGCGGCGAGGCGAGGGTCTGGCTGTCGGGCCAGATCGCTATGATGTGGTTGGGCCGGTAGCTGAGCGCGAGGATCTGGAAGAAGGGCGCGCGCCAGGCCAGGCCGGTTTCCGGGTCGGCCAGCATCAGGCCGGTCAGCGTCGTGTCGAAGCGGTTGGGAAAGCCGCGCACCACGATCCTGTCATGTTCCGCCACCCAGCCCTCGGCGCGGCGGTCTTCGAACCATCGGGAGAGCACCCGTTCCTTGGCCGCCGCACCCACGAACCAGTAGCCGCACCAGCCCGCCGTCAGCACCAGCACGAGACCGATCAGAAATCGCATCCTGGGATTCCCCGTTTGCAGCCTGTCACCGGGTCGTGTTTATAGGGCGCAGGACAGGAGGACCAGTCGCATGGCGGATGAAACGCTCTGGGTGTTCGGATACGGATCACTGATGTGGAATCCGGGCTTCGACTATGCCGAGCGCCAGATCGCCAGGCTGTCGGGTTATCACCGGAGTTTCTGCATGCGCTCGATCCATCATCGCGGCACGGTGGAAGATCCTGGCCTTGTGCTGGCGCTTGACGCGGCCGAGGGCGCCGCCTGCGACGGCATCGCGCTCTCGATCGGGCCCGAGCGGCACGACGCCACGTTGGATTATCTGCGAGAACGCGAGCTGATTTCCGCGGCCTATCTGGAGGTGGTGCGCCCGCTCGACCTGCGCGACGGCCGCCGGGTGGAGGCCGTGGCCTATGTGATCGACCCGGACCACGATCAGTATTGCGGTGCGCTCGATCTCGAAGAGCAGGCACGCATCATCGCGCGGGCGGTGGGTGGCCGTGGCCCGAACACCGAATATCTCTACAATACGGCGGATCACCTGCGCGAGCTTGGCATCGAGGACGCCGAACTGAGTTGGCTCGCGACCCGCGTGCGCGCGTTGACGCAGGCGGGTGCGGCGGGCTAGAGGATGGCCGTTGGTTGTGGCGTACCTCAAGAAGTTGCGTGTTGGCAGGTAGACAGACACGACGTAAGGTATGGCCGATGACAGGATCGACCGCATCAGGAACCAGAAGAATGGCGCCGGGCCCCCAGAGCGGCGCCAGGGCGCATTTCACGCAGCCCGTCCGTCAGATCATGCTGATGCTGATCGTCCTGGGCCTCGTCGCCGCGGGGGCCTATATCGCCTATCCCCGCGTCGCGCCCGTTTTCCTGGCCAATCCGTGGCTCAACGGGGTGATCGCCGGGGTCTTCGTGGTCGGCGTGCTGGCCTGTTTCTGGCAGGTGCTGCAACTGACATCCTGCGTGAGCTGGATCGAGAGTTTCGCGATGGACCGGCCGGGCAGCGAGTTCACGCACGCGCCCCGCCTGCTGGCACCGCTCGCCGCCTTGCTGCGCTCGCGCGGGGCGCGGATGCAGATCAGCTCCAGCTCGGCGCAATCGCTGCTGGATTCGGTGGCGACCCGGCTCGACGAGGCGCGCGACATCACGCGGTATATCGTCAACCTGCTGATTTTCCTGGGTCTTCTGGGCACATTCTACGGGCTGGCGACGACAGTGCCGGCGGTGGTGGACACGATCCAGTCGCTTAACCTGCATGACGGCGAGAGCGGCGTCGCAGTCTTCGGCCGGCTCATGTCGGGGCTGGAGGTACAACTCGGCGGCATGGGCACGGCCTTCGCCTCGTCGCTTCTGGGCCTGGCGGGGTCGCTCGTCGTCGGCCTTCTGGAATTGTTCGCGGGCCACGGCCAGAACCGCTTCTACCGCGAGTTGGAGGAATGGGTCTCCACCATCACCCGGCTGGGGCTGGCCGGCGGCGATGGCGAGGCGGGGTTCGATCAGGGCGCGCTGGCCGGCGTGCTCGATCATATGGCGGTTCAGATGGACAGCCTGCAGACGCTCTTCGAGCGCGCCGACGGCAGCCGTGCCGAAACCGACGCGCGGATCGGCCAGCTGACGGACGCGGTGGAGCGGATGGTCGAACAGATCGGCAAATCGGGCGAGTCCGGCACCGGCGCGGCGCTCACCCGTATCGCGGAGGGTCAGGAAAAGATCGCCGCGGCGCTCGATGGCGGGCAGGGCGACGGGCAAGTGGACGCGGAATCGCGGATGCGCCTGCGCTCGATCGACGTGCAGCTCTTGCGCATCCTTGAAGAAATGTCGGCCGGGCGGCAGGAAAGCATGGCCGAGCTGCGCGGCGATCTGGCGGCCCTTACCAAGGCGTTGCGCCGGGCCAATCGCGACAGCGCCGAACGCGAGGGTCTCGACGCCGGACGGCAGAGGAGCTGAGCCATGGCGCTTTCCCGCCGGTCAGGCCAGCGCTTCAGCGCAAATATCTGGCCCGGCTTCGTGGATGCGATGACCGCGCTTCTGCTGGTGCTGATGTTCGTGCTGACGATCTTCATGATCGTGCAGTTCGTGCTCAGCGAAACGATCACCAATCAGGACACCGAACTGGACGCGCTGGGCGAGGAGGTGGCCAGCCTGGCGGCGGCGCTGGGCATGGCGCAGCAGCGCAGTTTCGAATTGGAGGAGGAGGTCGGCTCTCTCGACAAGGCCCTGGCGAGCGAGCGCGCCACGACCACCGCGCAGGCCAGCCTGATCGAAACGCTGCGCAGCGAGGCAATCTCCGCCCGCCAGCAGATCGAGGCGCAGGCCGAGGAAATCCAGGGCTATCGCGGTCAGGTCGCCAGCTTCGAGGAACAGGTCGCCTCGCTTCTGGCCGAGCAGCGGTCGCTGGAGGAAACGCAAAGCGCCAATGAGGCCGAGATCGCCCGTCTGGAAGGCGCGGTTTCGGAGGCCGAGGCCGAAGCCGCGCGCGCGATGTCGGCGCAGGAGAAGCTGGAACTGGCGCTGGCGCGGGCGCGCGACGAGGTCGACGCGCAGGCCGAAGCGGCCCGCCTGGCCGCCGCGCAGGCCGACGCGATGCAGGCGCTGGTGGATCGGCTGCGGACGGATGCCGCGCAAAAGGACGCCACGCTGGCACAGACTCTGGCGGCGCTTGAGGAGGCCGAGGGCAACGCCGAGGCCGCGCAGGCCCGCGCCGAGGCCGCTGGCGCGCGGACCGAAGAGTTGCAGGCGGAACTCTCGGAGGCCGAGCAGGCGCGGCTGGCCGAAGCCGCCGCCGCCGAGGCGCTGCGCGAGCGGCTCCAGGACACGCAGGCGGCGCTCACCGGGGAGGAGAAGAAGCGCCTGGCCGAGGCCGCCGCGGCGGAGGAATTGCGCCGCAAGCTCGCCAATTCCCGCGATGAGCTGACCGCGATGACCCTGGCGCTGGAGGAGCAGCGCCGCCGGGCGGAAGAAACGCTGACGCTTCTGGCTGCGGCGCGCGAAGCAGAAGAGGAACTTGGCCTCAAGCTCGCCCAGATCGAGCTGGACCGCGACGCGTTGGAACAGAAGCTGGCCGAGGCCCGCGCGGTTGACGAGACGCGCGCCGAGCTTTCGGAACGGCTTGAGGAGACGGAGGACAGCCGGGCCGAGCTGGAGCGTCAGGTTGCCGCCCTGATCGCCGCGCGCCGCGCCGCCGAGGGCAAGGCGTCGGAGGCATTGAGCAAGGCCGAGGAACGCGCGGCGCTTCTGGCCGAGGCCAACCGGAAGCTGCGGGAACAGGAGGCCGCGTCGGCGGAAAGCTTGCGCCGCATGGCCGTGCTCAACGAGCAGACGGCGGCGCTGCGCCGGCAGGTCGCCAGCCTGCAATCGCTGCTGGACGCCGCCGAGGCCAAGGATATCGAACAGGAGGTCCGCATCGAGGCGCTGGGCTCGCAGCTCAACTCCGCGCTGGCCCGCGTGGCGTCCGAGCAGCGCCGCCGCGCCGAGTTGGAAGAGGCCGAACGCAAGCGGCTGGAGGCGGAGAACAAGCAGCTCGAACGCTACCGCTCGGATTTCTTCGGGCAGTTGCGCGACCTGCTGGGCGAGCGCGAGGGGGTCCGGATCGTGGGCGACCGGTTCGTCTTCTCCTCCGAGGTACTGTTCGATCTCGGTTCGGCGGAGCTATCCCCGGATGGCCGAGCGGAGATCGCCAAGGTGGCGGGCGTGATCCGCGATGTGGCCGATCAGATCCCGGCGGAGCTTGA
The DNA here is from genome assembly GCF_003122205.1 of Maritimibacter sp. 55A14. Taxonomy (GTDB): domain Bacteria; phylum Pseudomonadota; class Alphaproteobacteria; order Rhodobacterales; family Rhodobacteraceae; genus QEYE01. The sequence goes on along the minus strand of NZ_QEYE01000012.1, from coordinate 87,259 downwards.
CTGGATCATCCGGGTCGATGGCCATACCGACAGCCAGCCCATCGCGCCGGGCGCGCGCTATGCCGACAACTGGGAGCTCAGCCAGGCGCGGGCACTGTCGGTGGTGCGCTACATGCAGGACGCGCTGGGCATCCCACCCGAGCGGCTGGCCGCCACCGGCTTCGGGGAGTTCCAGCCGGTGAACACCGGGGACACGCCGCAGGCGCGGGCGCAGAACCGTCGGATCGAGCTGAAACTGACCGAACAATAGGCGCGGGTTCTCGCGGGGACGGGCAGCGCAAAAAAATCCTGCGCGCCGCTGGGCAGCGCGCAGGGTCTTTGGTCGCTCTGGCGGAGACGGAACGCGCCCCGCTCGGATCAGTCGGCGGTCAGCAGCGGCGGGCGGTCGCCCGAGATGCGCGGGTTGTCCGGCGACTGGATCTTCAGATCCAGCTTGCCGTCCTTGACGCCGATCCGCACCAGCCCGCCCTTGGCGAGCTTGCCGAAGAGCAGTTCCTCGGCCAGCGGTTTCTTGATCTCCTCCTGGATCACACGGGCCAGCGGCCGCGCGCCCATCCGGTCGTCATAGCCCTTGTCGGCCAGCCATTCCGCCGCCGGCTTGGTCAGTTCAAAGGACACATTGCGGTCGAGAAGCTGCGCTTCGAGTTGCAGCACGAATTTCTCCACCACCTGGAGGATGACCGCCTTGGACAGCGGCGCGAAGCTGATCACCGCGTCCAGCCGGTTGCGGAATTCCGGCGTGAAGGTGCGCTCGATCGCTTCCTTGTCCTCGCCCTCGCGCCGGTCGCGGCCGAAGCCTATCGCGGATTTCGCCAGTTCCATGGCGCCCGCGTTGGTGGTCATGATCAGGATCACGTTGCGGAAATCCACCGTGCGGCCGTTATGGTCGGTCAGCTTGCCGTGGTCCATCACCTGCAACAGGATGTTGTAGACATCCGGATGCGCCTTCTCGATCTCGTCGAGCAGCAGGACGCAATGCGGGTGCTGGTCGACCCCGTCGGTCAGCAGCCCGCCCTGGTCGAAGCCGACATAGCCCGGCGGCGCGCCGATCAGGCGCGAGACGGCGTGCTTCTCCATGTATTCGGACATGTCGAAGCGCAGCATCTCCACGCCCAGCGTGTCCGAAAGCTGCTTGGCCACCTCCGTCTTGCCGACGCCTGTGGGCCCGGCGAAGAGGTAGTTGCCGATCGGCTTCTCGGGTTCGCGCAGGCCCGCGCGGCTGAGCTTGATGGCCGAGGACAGCGCCTCGATCGCATTGTCCTGGCCGAAGACCACGCGTTTGAGGTTGCGCTCCAGGTCGCGCAGCACCTCGGCATCGTCCTTGGAGACGTTCTTGGGTGGGATGCGCGCGATCTTGGCGACCACGGCCTCGATCTCCTTCGGGCCGATGGTCTTGCGCCGCTTGGCGCCGACGAGCAGGTGCTGCGCCGCGCCGGCCTCGTCGATCACGTCGATGGCCTTGTCGGGCAGCTTGCGATCATGGATGTAGCGCGCCGACAGTTCCACCGCGGTTTTCAGCGCCTCCGCGGTGTAACGGATGTCGTGATGCCGCTCGAAATAGGGCTTAAGCCCCTTGAGGATCTTCACCGAGTCGTCCACCGACGGCTCGTTCACGTCGATCTTCTGGAACCGGCGGCTCAATGCGCGGTCCTTTTCGAAATGCTGGCGGAACTCCTTGTAAGTGGTGGAGCCCATGCAGCGCAGCTTGCCGCCCTGGAGCGCGGGTTTCAGCAGGTTGGAGGCGTCCATCGCCCCGCCCGAGGTCGCGCCCGCGCCGATTACCGTGTGGATCTCGTCGATGAAGAGGATCGCGTCCGGGTGATCCTCCAACTCGCTGACGACGGCTTTGAGCCGTTCCTCGAAATCGCCGCGATAGCGGGTGCCCGCCAGCAGCGCGCCCATGTCGAGCGAATAGATCGTCGAGCCCGACAGAACCTCCGGCGTTTCGCCCTGGACGATCTTGTAGGCCAGGCCCTCGGCGATGGCGGTCTTGCCCACGCCGGGATCGCCCACCAGCAGCGGGTTGTTCTTGCGGCGTCGGCAAAGCACCTGGATGCAGCGTTCCACTTCGTTCTCGCGGCCGATCAGCGGGTCCACGTCGCCCTTGCGCGACTTGGCGTTCAGATCGACGCAGTATTTCCCCAGCGCGGATTCTTTGTCGTCGGCCTCTGTCTCGACTTCGGCGGCCTGCGGTTCCTCCTCGAAATCGGCGGCGCCGGTGACCGAGCGCTGCTCGCCCTGGGTGGGATCCTTGGCGACGCCGTGGGCGATGAAATTCACCGCGTCGTAGCGCGTCATCTCCTGTTCCTGAAGGAAATAGGCGGCGTTCGACTCCCGCTCCGCGAAGATGGCGACCAGCACGTTGGCGCCGGTCACTTCCGTCCGCCCGGAGCTTTGCACATGGATCGCGGCGCGCTGGATGACGCGCTGGAAGGCCGCGGTTGGCACCGCCTCGGAGCCGTCGATATCGGTCACCAGTGTCGAAAGATCCTCGTCGATGAATGTCATGAGGGTCTGGCGTAAATCCTCGATATCGACGCCGCAGGCCTTCATGACCTTCGCAGCATCGGGTTCGTCGAGCAGCGACAGGAGCAGATGCTCCAGCGTCGCGAGTTCGTGGCGACGGGCATTGGCCTGGGCCAAAGCCGCATGGATCGCCTTTTCAAGTGTGTTCGAGAACGAGGGCACCCCTAGCGCTCCTTTCCTGCTTTGCACGACCGCGACGCCTTTGGCTGTCGCGCCCTACCTTGCCACCTCTCGTTTAAAGATCGGTTTTATCCGGGTGGCTTCAAGTGATCTCCCTTCACTTTACCTCACAGTACACCAGATGCGGACCGTTCAGGAAGGATAGTTTAGGGTCAGAATTCGTCTTTTCGACGCCGAATCTCGGCTAAAACTTCGGCATCGTCGGCATTTTCCATGCCCAGCCGGGCGCGAATCCCGGCATCGGCGGCCCGCAGAAACGGGTTCGTCTCCAATTCCTCGGACAGCTTCGAGGGAACCGTCGGCTGCCCCTTCGCGCGGGCCGCGGCGACCGCCGCTGCACGAGATTTAAGCGCCGGATTGTCGGGATCAATGGTTAGCGCGAATTTTGCGTTGGCGGCGGTGTATTCATGGCCCGAACAGACAATCGTGTCGCGCGGCAGCGCGGCCAGCTTCGACAGGCTGGCCCACATCATTGGTGCGTCGCCCTCGAAGAGCCGCCCGCAGCCCAGCGCCATCAGGCTGTCGGCGGTGAAGACATAGCCGCTTTCGGGGAAGTGGAACGCGATATGGCCGACCGTGTGGCCCGAGACATCCATCACCCGGCCGGATTCGCCGCCCAGCCCAACCGTGTCGCCCTCTTCCAGCGCACGGTCCAGCGGGGGCAGGCGGTGCGCATCGGCGCGGGCACCGAGCACGGCGGCGCCGGTCTCGGAGCGCAGTTCCTCCACGGCTCCGACATGGTCCATGTGGTGGTGCGTGATCAGTATCGTGTTCAGCGTCCAGCCCCGTTCCGCCAGTGCGGCGCGGATCGGCACGGCCTCGGGCGCGTCCACCAGCGCGGTCTCGCCGCTGGCACCGTCATGCAGCAGATAGGCATAGTTGTCCGAGAGGCAGGGAACGGTCACGAGTGTCATGGGCATGGAGATTTCCCTTTTCCGCGGTTAGGTTTGGGACCAGTCTTCCCCAACGGGCGGGGCGTTGCAATGCATCTGGACGTGCTGAACCTCAAGTCCTTCTATTACCGGACCCGGCTGGGACGGACCGCGCAGCGCGCGATCCGCGCCAAGCTGCTGGAACTCTGGCCCGAGGCGCAGGGCCAGTCGGTCGTGGGCTTCGGTTTCGCAGCGCCGCTGCTGCGTACCTACCTGACGGAGGCCCGCCGGGTGATCGGGCTGATGCCCGGACAGCAGGGGGTGATGGCATGGCCGGAAGGGCTGCCGAATACCTCGGTCCTGTGCGAGGATCACCGCTGGCCGCTGACCACCGGCATGGCCGACAAGCTGGTTATGCTGCACGGGCTGGAGACCTCGGAGACGCCGTCGGAACTGCTCGAGGAGGCATGGCGCGTGCTGGGCCCCGGCGGCCGCGCCGTCTTCATCGTGCCCAACCGCGCCGGGCTCTGGTCGCGGCGGGACCGCACGCCCTTCGGTTTCGGGCGGCCCTACAGTCTGGGTCAGCTCGAAACCCAGCTCATCAAGCACCGCTTCGAGCCCGAGCGCCACCGCGCCGCGCTCTACTCTCCGCCCTCGGGCACACCCTTCTGGCTGAGGACCGCGCCGATGCTCGAAGGTCTGGGCCGGCGGCTGCCGGCCTATCTGGCCGGTGGTGTCCTGCTCGTGGAGGCCAGCAAGCAGGTCTATGCGCCGCGCGCCTATGGCCGGCGGAAAAAGGCGCGCGGCCCGCTCGGCGTGCTGGAGGGGATCACCCGGCCCAAGCCCGAACCGGCCCGGCGCAACACGCAATGATATGCGACAGTATGCTGCAAGCGCGTTCGGTCCGCCGCGAAGGTCCCGGAAAACCCTTGGAATCCAGCCGTTTCGGATGGCGCCACGCGGCGTCCGCGTCCGGCAGCGTCCACAAAAGCACAACATGTGCGACTCTTTTGTTCCGCTAGGGCCGCTCTAAGCAGTTGCGAGGTTAAATTACCTTTGCTAGACCCCGCGGGACTTCGGGGCGCGGCGGCTCTGCGCCCTGTTTTGCTGCATGATTATCCGTGCCCTGCCCAGGGTACCTCAATTGGAAGGGTGGCTGTGTCCGAATCTGCTTCGATTTCAACCGGTATCGCCTCCAGATATGCGACGGCGCTGTTTGAGCTGGCTCTGGAAGACAAGAAACTGCCCGCGCTCGAATCCGACATCGCCGCCATCGCCGAAGCGATGGACAGCAGCGCCGACCTGCGGGACATGATCGCTTCCCCCGCCTACACGCGGGACGACAAGGCATCCGCGATCAAGGCGCTGGCCGGCAAGATGGAGATCGGCCCGCTGACCGCCAACACCCTGGCCCTGATGGCCGAGAAAGGCCGCCTCTTCGTGCTGCCGCAGCTCGTCTCGCAGGTGCGTGCCGCGATCGCCGCCCACAAGGGCGAGGTCACGGCGGAGGTCCGCTCCGCCAAACCGCTGACCAAGGCGCAGTCCGAGAAACTTGCCAAGACGCTCAAGAGCCGGGTCGGCAAGGATGTGAAGATCAATGCGACCGTCGATGAAAGCCTCATCGGCGGTCTTATCGTCCAAGTGGGCTCGAAAATGATCGACAGCTCGATCTCCTCGAAGCTGTCCAAACTGCAGAACGCAATGAAAGAGGTCGGATAAATGGGTATCCAAGCTGCTGAAATTTCGGCGATCCTCAAGGATCAGATCAAGAATTTTGGTCAGGACGTCGAAGTGGCCGAGGTCGGCCGGGTGCTGTCGGTCGGCGATGGTATTGCCCGTGTCCACGGCCTCGACAACGTGCAGGCCGGTGAAATGGTCGAGTTTCCCGGCGGTATCCGGGGCATGGCGCTGAACCTCGAGACCGACAATGTCGGTATCGTGATCTTCGGCTCCGACCGCGACATCAAGGAAGGCGATACCGTCAAGCGCACCAAGGCCATCGTGGACGTGCCGGTGGGGGACGAACTGCTCGGCCGCGTCGTGGACGGTCTGGGCAACCCGATCGACGGCAAGGGGCCGATCAAGACCAAGAACCGGTCGGTCGCGGACGTGAAGGCGCCGGGCATCATCCCGCGCAAATCGGTGCATGAGCCGATGGCCACCGGTCTGAAATCGGTGGACGCGATGATCCCGATCGGCCGCGGCCAGCGCGAGCTGATCATCGGCGACCGCCAGACCGGCAAGACCGCCGTGGCACTCGACACGGTGCTGAACCAGAAGTCCTATAACGACGCCGCAGGCGACGACGAGAGCAAGAAGCTCTACTGCGTGTACGTCGCCGTCGGCCAGAAGCGCTCCACCGTGGCGCAGCTTGTGAAGAAGCTCGAGGAAAGCGGTGCCATCGAGTATTCGATCATCGTGGCCGCGACCGCGTCGGACCCCGCGCCGATGCAGTTCCTGGCGCCCTATGCGGCGACCTCGATGGCCGAACATTTCCGCGACAACGGCCGGCACGCGCTGATCATCTATGACGACCTGTCCAAGCAGGCCGTCTCCTATCGCCAGATGTCGCTGCTGCTGCGCCGCCCGCCGGGCCGCGAAGCCTATCCGGGCGACGTGTTCTACCTGCACTCCCGCCTGCTGGAGCGTTCGGCCAAGCTCAACGAGGATAACGGCGCCGGCTCGCTGACCGCGCTGCCGATCATCGAAACCCAGGGCGGCGACGTGTCGGCCTTCATCCCGACCAACGTGATTTCGATCACCGACGGGCAGATCTTCCTGGAAACCGAACTCTTCTACCAGGGCATTCGCCCGGCCGTGAACACCGGCCTCAGCGTCAGCCGCGTCGGCTCCTCGGCTCAGACGGCGGCGATGAAATCGGTGGCCGGCCCGGTCAAGCTGGAGCTTGCGCAATATCGCGAAATGGCGGCCTTCGCGCAGTTCGGCTCCGACCTCGACGCGGCGACGCAGAAGCTGCTGAACCGCGGTGCGCGCCTGACCGAGCTGATGAAGCAGCCGCAATACTCGCCGCTGACCAATGCCGAGATCGTCTGCGTCATCTACGCCGGTACGCATGGCTATCTGGACAGCGTCGCGGTCAGGGACGTGGTGCGTTTCGAGCAGGGGCTCCTCAAGCACCTGCGCTCCAACAACCAGGACCTTCTGGAGGATATCACCAATAACGACCGCAAGGTCGCCGGGGATCTGGAAGAGAAGATCAAAGCCGCGCTGGACGCATACGCGAAAGACTTCGCTTGACCCCGACCTCAGGAAGGATTGGATGAATGCCAAACCTTAAGGATCTGAAGACGCGGATCGACAGCGTGAGGTCGACCCGCAAGATCACCAAGGCCATGCAGATGGTCGCGGCGGCCAAGCTCCGCCGCGCCCAGGATGCGGCCGAGGCCGCGCGGCCCTATGCGGAACGCATGAACGGCGTGATGAGCGGCCTGGCCAGTGCCTTCGCAGGCGCCGATGCCGGTCCGAAACTGCTGGCCGGCACCGGCTCCGACCAGACGCAACTGCTGATCGTGATGACCGCCGAGCGCGGGCTTTGCGGCGGCTTCAACTCCTCCATCGTGCGTCTGGCGCGCGCCCGGATCGAGAAGCTGCGCGGCCAGGGCAAGACGGTCAAGATCCTGACCGTCGGCAAGAAGGGGCGCGAGCAGCTCAAGCGGGAGCATGGCGATCTTTTCGTCGGCCATGTGGACCTGAGCGAGGTCAAGCGCCTGGGCTACGCCAATGCGCAGGACATCGCCCGGGACGTGCTGGCGCGTTTCGACGCGGGCGAGTTCGACGTGGCGACGATCTTCTACAACACGTTCGAGTCGGTGATCAGCCAGATCCCGACCGAACAGCAGATCATCCCCGCCGTTATCGACGAGGAAAACGCCGACACGACGCTCTACGACTACGAGCCCGACGAGGGCGAGATCCTTCGCGAGCTGCTGCCCAAGGGCGTGACGACGCAGATTTTCGCGGCCTTGCTGGAGAATGCCGCCTCCGAACAAGGGGCCCGGATGAGCGCGATGGACAACGCCACGCGCAACGCCGGCGAGATGATCGAAAAGCTGACGATCCAGTACAACCGGACGCGTCAGGCGGTCATCACCAACGAGCTTATCGAGATTATTTCGGGCGCCGAGGCGCTCTAGAGGAACCGGAGAAACGACATGGCAAAAGCGAAAGCAACCGGCAAGGTCACCCAGGTGATCGGCGCCGTCGTGGACGTGCAGTTCGAGGGCGATCTGCCCGCGATCCTGAACGCGCTGGAAACCGACAACCACGGCAAGCGTCTGGTCCTCGAGGTCGCCCAGCACCTCGGCGAGTCGACGGTGCGCACCATCGCGATGGATGCCACCGAGGGTCTGGTGCGCGGCCAGGACGTGACCGACACCAAGGGACCGATCACCATGCCGGTGGGCGACGCCACGCTGGGCCGCATCCTCAACGTCGTGGGCGAGCCGGTGGACGAGAAGGGCCCGGTCGAGACCGATGAACGCCGTCCGATCCACCAGCCGGCCCCGGACTTCGAGTCGCAGTCCACCGAATCCGAAATCCTGGTGACCGGCATCAAGGTCGTTGACCTGCTCGCCCCCTACGCCAAGGGCGGCAAGATCGGCCTGTTCGGGGGCGCCGGCGTGGGCAAGACGGTTCTCATCATGGAACTGATCAACAACATCGCCAAGGTGCACTCGGGCTACTCGGTCTTCGCCGGTGTGGGCGAGCGGACCCGCGAGGGCAACGACCTCTATCACGAGATGATCGAATCGGGCGTCATCAACCCCGACGATCTGACCAAGAGCCAGGTGGCGCTCTGCTACGGCCAGATGAACGAGCCTCCGGGAGCGCGCGCCCGCGTCGCGCTTTCAGGCCTGACGCTTGCCGAGCAGTTCCGCGACCAGTCGGGGACGGACGTGCTCTTCTTCGTGGACAACATCTTCCGCTTCACCCAGGCGGGCTCCGAGGTGTCGGCGCTTCTGGGCCGCATCCCCTCGGCGGTGGGCTACCAGCCGACACTCGCGACCGACATGGGGGCGCTGCAGGAACGCATCACCTCGACCAAGGCGGGCTCGATCACCTCGGTGCAGGCCATCTACGTGCCCGCGGACGACCTGACCGACCCGGCGCCCGCGACCTCGTTTGCGCACCTCGACGCGACAACCGTTCTGTCGCGCGCCATCTCAGAGCTTGGCATCTATCCTGCGGTGGACCCGCTGGACAGCACCTCGCGCCTGATGGACCCGGCGGTCGTGGGCGAAGAGCATTATCAGGTGGCCCGCGACGTGCAGGGCGTGCTGCAGCGCTACAAGTCGTTGCAGGACATCATCGCCATCCTCGGCATGGACGAGTTGAGCGAAGAGGACAAGCTGACCGTGTCGCGCGCCCGCAAGATCCAGCGCTTCCTGTCGCAGCCCTTCGACGTGGCCAAGGTCTTCACAGGCTCCGACGGGGTCCAGGTGCCGCTCGAGAAGACAATCGCCTCGTTCAAGGCCGTGGTCGCAGGCGAGTACGACCACCTGCCCGAAGGCGCCTTCTACATGGTCGGCGATATCGACGACGTGGTGGCCAAGGCCGAGAAAATGGCCGCCGACGCGGCCTGATAACCAGCGGAGGGCCAAATGGCCGACATGATGCAGTTCGATCTCGTCTCGCCCGAAAAGCGGCTGGCCTCGTTCGAGGCCAGCGCGGTGACGGTGCCGGGTTCCGAGGGCGACATGACCGCGATGCCCGGCCACATGCCGGTGCTGACCACGCTGCGGCCGGGACTGGTTCGCGTGACCTCCGACAAGGGGCAGACGGATTATGTCGTCACCCACGGCTTCGTTGAAGTGACCGCGACCTCGGTCTCGGTGATCGCCGAAAAGGCGTTCACCCGCGAGGGCGTCTCTAAGGAGGAGCTCAACGCGGTTCTCGAAGCCGCACGGGAAGAGGCCGCGAAGGCCAAGCCGGAAGACAATATCGACCGCACCGAGAAGTTCATCGGCGAAATGGTGCATCTCATCGACATGATGGATTGACCGTCTGCGCGCCGGACAAGCCGCAATTCTGGAATGGCTCCGAAGACAATTCGGGGCCATTTTCCGTTTTTGTTGCGCAATCTCGCCGCTTTTTCGTGGCTGATTGGGTTCAGATACGGGACTGGATAGACGCATGCAGCGTTTGAGGCATCATCTGATCGGACTGGACCGGGGTTCGTCGATCCTGTTCTCGGATTATGAGCATGACGGGCCGATGTGGACCGGCACCGGCCCGCGTGAGCTTCGCACCCCAATCCGCTTCAGCGGCCGGTTCCGCGCGCCGCCGGTGGTCTATGTCTCCATCGACATGTGGGATTTCGACCGCGGCACGAACCAGCGCGGCGACATCCAGGCCGAATCCGTCACCTGCGAGGGGTTCGAGCTGGTCTTCCGGACCTGGGGTGACACCCGCATCGCGCGCATCCGCGCCGCCTGGCAGGCGCTGGGCGAGGTCGCCGGCGAGGACGACTGGGATCTCTACTGAACCGGGCTGCGGGCGCTCAGGTCTTGGCGTAATCCTTGGGATAGAGCCCTTCGTAGATCGGATCGAGCGTTTCGGTCTCGAAGAGCGACGAGACGGAACTGCCTTGCGCGATGTTCATGATCGCCTGAGCGAAGATCGGCGCGGTCTGCACGATGCGGATGTTCTTGGCCTTTTTTACCGCTTCGGTGGGCTCGATCGTGTCAGTGATGACCAGGCTCTTCATCTTGGACTTGGTGATGCGCTCCACCGCGGGGCCCGACAGCACGCCGTGGGTGATGTAGGAATGCACCTCCTTGGCGCCCGTGTCGACCAGCAGTTCGGCCGCCTTGCAGAGCGTGCCGGCCGTGTCGCAGATGTCGTCCACGATGATGCAGGTCTGTCCCTCGACCTCGCCGATCACGGTCATCTCGGCCACTTCGCCGGGCTTCGAGCGGCGCTTGTCCACGATGGCCAGCCCGCAGCCGATCCGCTGCGCCAGCTCGCGCGCCCGCGCCACGCCGCCCACATCGGGCGAGACCACCGTGATGCCTTCCTTTCGGCCTCGGAACTGGTGTTCGACATCCAGCGCGAAAATGGGCGAGGCATAGAGGTTGTCCACAGGTGCATCGAAGAAGCCCTGGATCTGCGCGGCGTGCAGGTCCATCGTCAGCACCCGCTCGATCCCCGCCTCGGTCAGCATATTCGCCACCAGCTTGGCGGTGATCGGCGTGCGCGCCTTGGTGCGCCGGTCCTGGCGGGCATAGCCGAAATAGGGGATCACCGCAGTGATGCGCGCCGCCGAGGAGCGGCGCAGCGCATCGGACATGATCAGCAATTCCATCAGGTTGTCATTGGCCGGGTTCGAGGTCGGCTGGATGATGAACATGTCCTCACCGCGGACATTCTCGAACACCTCGACGAAAATTTCCTGGTCGTTGAACCGTTCCACCCGTGCGTCCACCAGCTTGATGGACCTCCCGCGGTGCATCGTCATGCGCCGGGCGATCTGTTCGGCAAGCGGCCGGTTCGCATTGCCGGAAATCAGTTTCGGTTCGTCGTTGAGCGCCATGAAGGTGTCCCCAGGGTTCCGTTGATCAGGTAGTCTGACGGTTTCGTGACTGTTGTCTTCGCTTAGCATTGGAGTACCGTCTTGCAAAGACGGAAGGGGCATGCGCCCTTGCGTAAAACGCAGGAACGAGGAGGGGAACTTGGCCCATATCGACTATTTCTTCACGACGATATCGCCATTCAGCTATCTGGCCGGCACCGGGCTGGAGGATGTCGCCGGGAAACATGGCGCGACCGTCACCTACAAGCCGGTGGATCTGATGGCGCTTTTCGGGCGCACCGGTGGGGTGGCCCCCAAGGACCGGCACGAGGCGCGCCGCGCCTACCGGATGCAGGAGATGCGCCGTCAGGCCGCCAAGCTGTCGATGCCGATCAATCTGCAACCGGCGCACTGGCCCACCAATCCCGCGCCGTCGGCCTATGCGATCATCGCCGCGCAGGACGCCGGCGGCGGCGATCTGGGCGGGCTGGTCCACGGACTCCTGCGTGCCTGCTGGGCCGAGGAAAAGGACGTGGCCGACGATGGCGTGATCCGCGAGGCGCTGGCCGCGGCGGGTTTCGACCCAAATCTTGCCGATAGCGGTCTGCTGAGCGGCGCGGAAACCTATGCCGCCAACCTGGAGGAGGCCGTGAAGCGCAACGTCTTCGGCGCGCCGAGCTATGTCGTGGGCGAGGAGGTCTTCTGGGGGCAGGACCGGTTGGAGGATCTGGATCTGCATCTCGCCGGCCGAATCTGATGCCGCTCGACGATCGCGGCCTTTCTCAGCCGTTGAGCAGATCGAGGAAGCGGTCGATCCGGGCCTCGTCCATAGACCAGTCGCAGACCAGCCGGGCGGCCAGCCTCTCGCCGCCCGGTCCGTCGGGGCGCTGGCTGGGTGGCCACATCAGGTAGCTCGCCCCGGCGTCCCGCGCGCGGCGGTGCCCGGCGCGGGGCCATGCAGCGAAGACCATGTTCCCCTCCGCGGGCGCGATCAGTTCGGCGTCCGGTAGCGCCGCCAGCCCGCGTGCGAGGCGCCCTGCCACCGCATTCGCGCGGAGCGCCAGGTCGCGCCAGAGACCGCCTTCCAGATAGGCCGCCATCTGGGCTGCGAGGTAGCGGTGCTTGGAGAAGAGATGCCCTGCGCGCTTGCGCCGCAATTCGAACTCCCAGCCCTGCGCGGGATCGAAGAAGATCACCGCCTCCACCCCCAGGCAGCCGTTCTTGGTACCGCCGAAGCTGACCGCGTCCACACCCGCCTTCCAGGTGATATCGGCCGGGTCGCACCCCAGCGCCGCGATGGCGTTGGCGATGCGCGCGCCATCCATGTAGACGGGCAGGCCATGCGCCCGCGCCAGGCCGGTCAGCGCGGCGATCTCGGCGGGCGTGTAAACAGTGCCCATCTCGGTCATCTGGGTCAGCGCGACCGGACCGCGCTGGGTGCCGTGCACCCCCATGATCCCGTTGGTCAGGATCGTCGCCTCCAGAGTTTCGGGCGTCATCTTGCCCGACGCGCCATCGACCAGCGCCAGCTTTGCCCCGGCGCTGAAGAACTCCGGCGCACCGCACTCGTCCTCCTCCAGATGCGAGGCGCGGTGGCAGAAGATCGACTGCCAGGGCTGGCAGAGCGTCGCCAGCGCCAGCGCGTTTGCCGCGGTGCCGGTCCCCACCAGGTAGACCGCCGCCTCCGGCGCTTCGAAAAGCGCGCGCAACCGCGCCGTGACACGCTCCATCGGCGCGTCGCCGCCGTAGGGCATGGCGCGGCCTGCATTGGCGTCGCGCAGGGAGGCGAGGATCGCATCCGGGACCGGCCCGGTATTGTCAGAGATGAAGTCCATCCTCAGAGGTCCTCCTCGATCACGTAATCCTCCAGATCGTCCTCATCGACCTCGAATTCCGGCACGACCCGTCCGCGCATGGAAATCCCCGCCTCGTGCACGCTCTCCGGATCGCCGGAGACGAGCGGATGCCATGCCGCCAGCGGCTTGCCCTCGTAGAGCCGACGATAAGCGCAGGTCGCGGGCATCCAATAGGCGATCTCGGCGATGTTCTGTGGGGTCAGCACCACGCAATCGGGGACGATCTGCTTGCGGATGTCGTATTGCCCGCAGCGGCAAGTTTCGCCGTCCAGCAACCGGCAGCCCACGCAGGTGAAGGCCACCTCCGCCGTCTCGGCATCCTCCAGCTTCAAAAGGCAGCACTTGCCGCAGCCGTCGCAGAGCGCTTCCCATTCCGCGTCGCGCAGGCGGGTCAGGGGGAAGCGCTCCCAGAAACGCGGCCGCAAGCCCGGCTTGCCGTCAGACATGGGGCGCCAGCAGGGCCCGCGCCCGTTCGCAGTCGGCATCCATCTGCGCCACCAGTGCGTCGAGGCTCTCGAATTTCATCTCGGGCCGCTGGTAGGCGACAAGCGCGACGGACAGCTCCTCGCCATAGAGATCGCCGGAAAAATCGAAGAGAAAGACTTCCAGGTTGGCGGCATTCTCGCCGAACATCGGTCGCACCCCGATCGACGCTGCGCCCTGGTAGTGGCCCGCATAGGGTCCGGTCAGAACATCGACGAGCACCGCGTAGACACCGAATTTCGGTGGATGCAGTTCGGCGATGGAGATGTTGGTCGTGGGATAGCCCAATTCGCGCCCGCGCTGATCGCCGCGGATCACCTGCCCGTCGATCCGGTGCCAGTGGCCCAGCATCCGCGCCGCGTCCTCGGGCCGGCCGTCGCTGAGCGCATTGCGGATGGAGGTGGAGGAAAACTCCCCCTTCTCGTCGGCCACGAGTTCGGCCACCGATACGCCGAAGCCCAGGCGCCGGCCCAGCGCGCCGAGCATCTCGGCATCGCCCTCACGGCCCTTGCCGAAGCGAAAATCGGCGCCGACGACCACATGGGTCAGCCCAAGCCCCCCGCAGATCACATCGCGCGCGAAGGCCTCCGCGCCGAGCGCCGACAGGGCGGCGTTGAAGTTCAGCTCGTAAAGCAGATCGACCCCCAGCTTTTCCAGCCGGTGGGCGCGCGCGGCCGCGTTCATCAGCCGGAAGGGCGGGCTCTCGGGTGCGAAATAGCGGCGCGGATGCGGCTCGAATGTCAGAACGCCCAGCGGGCAGCCTATCCGCCCGGCGGCCTGGCGCGCCAAGTCGATCACCACCTGATGGCCGCGATGCACGCCGTCGAAATTGCCGATCGCGACGGCGGCGCCGCGATCCTCGGCCTCGACATACTGATAGTCCCGAACAATCCGCATGCCCCCGCATAGCCTTGGCAAATACGGGGCGCAAGCCGTTGCTTGACCCGCGGTCGCGACGGCCGCATCCAACTGCATTGAAACATCCCTCACGCGGGTTTCAGGGAGTGCGACCTGCCGCGGGTCTTTACCTGCGGCGCGCACGGCCCAGATCAGGGCTGAGGCCGCACATGCCGTGCCGCACGGCAGACCAAAGGAATTCCGTCAGATGAACCGCCGCCAGCTTTTCGCAGCACTCGCCGCCGGACTGGCTTTCGTTCCGGTCGCCGCCACGCCCGCGGCGGCCGAGAAGGCCCGAATCTATACCGGCTTTCTGTCCAACGCCGCCGTGGGTGGATATGACCCGGTCGCCTATTTCCGCGAGGGCATGCCGGTGGAGGGCAAGGCCGCGCACAGCATGGAATGGATGGGTGCTGACTGGTATTTCGCCAGCGCCGAGAACCTGGACGCCTTCCGTGCGGCGCCTGAGAAATACGCTCCTCAATACGGCGGATATTGCGCCTATGGCGTGGCGCAGAACGCCGCCGTGAAGGGCGATCCGATGTACTGGACGATCCGCGACGGCAAGCTCTATCTGAACATCACCGAAGACGTGCAGCGCAAATGGGAGGCCGACATTCCCGGCTATATCCGCAAGGCGGAGGCGAACTGGCCGGGGGTTCTAAACTAGGGTCAGTCGAACTTGCGGCTGGGCGCCAGCACAACAGCCTCGCCCTTGAGAACCGGCTTGCCGTCGACCAGGCAGCGCGTGTCCATCGTCACCCACCGCTTGGACATGTCGATGGCAGTCACCTCCACCTCGGCGGTTACCGTGTCGCCGGGGCGCACGGGGGCCAGGAATTTGAGCGTCTGCCCCAGATAGACCGTGCCGTGGCCCGGAAGCTGCTCGCCGATCACGGCGGACACCAGCCCTGCGGTAAGCATGCCGTGGGCGATCCGGCCCTCGAAGATCGTGTCCTGCGCGTATGACTCGTCCAGATGCACCGGGTTGTGGTCGGTGGAGACCTCGGCAAACATCTCGATATCCTTGTCGGTCACCACCTTCTGAAGGTAGCGGGTCATTCCGATCTCGATATCCTCGATGCAGATCGTGCCGCGGGGCAGGTTGTCCAACATGATCGTCCTTCGGTCCTTCTGCGGCGCGTAATCCTTCGGCGCGCCATCGCATAGTCAGTAATAATAGACTGGGTGTACGCCCTGCCTTGTAATTTTATTACTTTGCAGCTGCAGAAAAATCAAGGCGTTTCTGTCGCGTCAGCGCAGGTGCCCGATCGCCGCGGTCGGGCTCAGCATCTCGCGTTGCAGCAGCGTGCGCAGCCGCTCCGGGTCGGGTTGCGCACCATCTTTGGCGGCAGTGTCCGTGTCCCCGGCGGCCAGTCCTCCGGTGATGAAGAGGCTGTCGATATCCTCGCCCATCGCGCCCTGGATGTCGGTATGAAGACCGTCGCCGATGGCCAGGATGCGCGAGACATGTACGTCGCGACCGAGTGCCGAGAGACGCCGCCGCGCCAGATCGTAGATCGGCGGATGCGGTTTGCCGAAATAGAGGCTCTCACCTCCCATCTCGCTATAGAGCCGCGCCAGCGCACCGGCGCACCATTCGCGCACCGTGCCGCGATCCACCTGGATGTCGGGATTGGCGCAGAGCAGTTTCAGCCCGCGATTCTTGGCGGCCAGGAATTGCGGCCGCATCCCGGCGGGGTCGGCGGCGGGGTCGAAGGGACCGGTGCAGACGATACCCTCGGCCTCGTCCAACTCCACCCGTTCGATTTCCACCGGATTTTCCAGCAGCGCAAGCGGCTCGAAAAAGCCGGAATCGCCCGGCTGGCCCACATGCCAGACCTTGCGGCCCACGAGACCGCGGAACATCGCGGCGCGGGCACTATCGCCGGAGGTGGCGATCGCGTCCCAGCAATCCTCGGGCACACCGATGCGGGCAAGCTGCCGCTCGACACTGGCGCGCGGGCGCGGGGAGTTGGTGACCAGCACCACCGTGCCGCCGCCGGCCCGGAACCGCCGCAATGCCGCGGTCGCGCCGGGAAAGGCCGTGAGCCCGTTATGCACGCAGCCCCAGAGATCGACATAGAGCGCGTCGTAGCGGTTCGAGATGTCGTCGAGGCGGTCGATGATCGTGGTCATGGATGCGGTTTCCAGAGTGAACAAGAAAAGGGGCGCCGCGCGCGCCCCTTTTCGCATATCCGGTTTCCACTCAGAGTGCGAGATTCGGAATGATCTGTTTCTTGCGGCTCACGACGCCCGGCAGTTTCACCATGTCGCCCTCGACCCTCGCGCCGAAGCTCTTCTCGGCCACCGTCTTCACCAGATCGTTGGGCACAAGCAGGGTCGATGCCTCTTCCAGGATGTCCACCACGAAGAGCAAGACCTGATCCACGCCGTCTTCCTGCGCCACGGATTTCATGCTTTCCATCAGGCTGTCCTTGCGGTCCAGCACGATGGCCGGCGCGGTCGTCTCCAGCACCGAGACGCGGAAGGCTTTGCCGCCGACCTCGTACTGCTTGCTGTCCATGCGCAGCAATTCGGCGTCCGAGAAGGCCGACACGTCGGATTTCGCCGCGAACATCTCGGCGGCGTAATCGGGGATCGAGAGGCCCAGTTCGTCCGCCAGGGTCTCGGCCAGCCGGCGGTCGGCCGGCGTCGTTGTGGGGGATCGGAATTCCAGCGTGTCGCTGAGGATGCAGGACAGCATCGCGCCACGGATCGCCTCGGGCATGCGCGCAGCGTCCTCGCCCATCATCTCGTGCATGATCGTCGCGGTGCAGGCGACCGGGCGCACGGTGATGTTGATCGGGCCCCTGGTCTTCAGCCCACCCTGAAGCAGGTGATGGTCGATAACCTCCAGCACGTTGGCGTCGTTGATGTGTTCGGGCAACTCGGCCACGTTGTTGGTGTCCACGATCACCACCTCGTCGCCCTCGGCCACATCCGCGATGATTTCGGGCTGCTCCAGGTTCCAGCGATCGAGCACGAATTTCGCCTCGGTGTTGGGCTCGCCCAGCAGCTTCGCCTCGGCAGAGGCGCCTTTGATCTCGCTCAGATACCAGGCCCAGATGATCGGCGAGCCGGTGGAATCGGTGTCGGGGGCCTTGTGGCCGAATACCTTGATCATGGATGTCGTTCCCGTGGTCAGTTTGGACTCGAATTTCGCCGCCCTTATAGGCAGGCCCGCGGGGGCATGTCACCCGGCTCCGAACAGGGCTGAGGCGATTTTACACGGGCGGTCGCGCGGGGGCGCGAAATTTAGGCGATTGCCCCGTTGACAGTATGTCGCGGTTTCCCTATTTCACATCCGTTAGCACTCAACGGCGGTGAGTGATAATCACGCCAGACTCGCCGCCGGAACACTGGAACCCTTGAACGAAGGAGCGTTCTAAGATGGCATTCACACCGCTGCACGACCGTGTACTGGTCCGCCGTGTCGAAGGTGAGGAAAAGACCGCAGGCGGTCTGATTATTCCCGAAAGCGCGAAAGAGAAACCCTCCGAGGGCGAGGTCATCGCCGTTGGCGCCGGGGTCCGCGATGACGATGGCGACCGCGTGAAGCCCGATGTCAAGACCGGCGACCGTGTGCTCTTTGGCAAATGGTCCGGCACCGAGGTGCAGATCGACGGCGAAGAGCTGCTGATCATGAAGGAAAGCGACATTCTCGGCATCATCGCCTGAGACGCGTCGCACCCCCAATAAAACTCAAGACAACCAGGAGCAAGCAACATGGCTGCTAAGGACGTCAAATTCGAAATCGATGCCCGTAACCGCATGCTGAAAGGCGTGAACATCCTCGCCGATGCGGTGAAGGTGACGCTGGGCCCGAAAGGCCGCAACGTGGTTATCGAAAAATCCTTCGGTGCACCGCGCATCACCAAAGACGGTGTGACCGTGGCGAAGGAAATCGAACTGGAAGAAAAGTTCGAGAACATGGGCGCGCAGATGGTGAAGGAAGTCGCCTCGCGCACCAATGACGAGGCCGGCGACGGCACCACCACCGCCACCGTGCTGGCGCAGGCCATCATCAAGGAAGGCCTGAAATCGGTCACCGCGGGCATGAACCCGATGGACCTCAAGCGTGGCATCGACCAGGCGGTCAGTCGCGTCGTGCAGAAGATCTCCGAAGCCGCGCGCCCGGTCAACGACAGCGCCGAGGTTGCGCAGGTCGGCACCATCTCCGCCAACGGCGAGACCGAGATCGGCCGCCAGATCGCCGACGCGATGCAGAAGGTCGGCAACGAGGGTGTGATCACCGTCGAGGAGAACAAGGGCCTCGACACCGAGACCGAAGTCGTCGAGGGCATGCAGTTCGACCGTGGCTACCTGTCGCCCTATTTTGTCACCAACTCCGACAAGATGATTGCCGAGCTGGAAGACTGCCTGGTGCTGCTGCACGAGAAGAAACTGTCGTCGCTGCAGGCGATGGTGCCGCTGCTCGAGCAGGTGATCCAGTCGCAGAAGCCGCTGCTGATCATCGCCGAGGACGTGGAAGGCGAGGCGCTGGCCACGCTTGTGGTCAACAAGCTGCGCGGCGGCCTGAAGATCGCCGCGGTCAAGGCTCCCGGCTTCGGCGACCGCCGCAAGGCCATGCTGCAGGACATCGCCGTTCTGACCGGCGGCCAGGTGATCTCCGAAGATCTTGGCATGAAGCTCGAATCGGTGACGATGGACATGCTCGGCTCTGCCAAGAAGATCGAGTTGACCAAGGACGAGACGACGATCGTCGACGGTGCCGGCGACAAGGCCGAGATCGAGGCCCGCGTCAACCAGATCCGCCAGCAGATCGAGGAGACCACCTCCGATTACGACCGTGAGAAGCTCCAGGAGCGTCTGGCCAAGCTCGCTGGCGGCGTCGCGGTGATCCGCGTCGGTGGTGCGACCGAAACCGAGGTGAAGGAGCGCAAGGACCGCGTCGATGACGCGCTCAACGCCACCCGCGCCGCGGTCCAGGAAGGCATCGTGGTTGGCGGCGGGGTCGCTCTGGTCCAGGCTGCCAAGGCGCTCGAGGGCATGAAGGGCGAGAACAACGACCAGACGGCCGGTATCGCCATCGTGCGCCGCGCGCTCGAAGCGCCGCTGCGCCAGATCGCCGAGAACGCGGGCGTGGACGGGTCGGTGGTTGCCGGCAAGATCCGCGAGAGCGAGGATCTGACCTACGGCTTCAACGCCCAGACCGAGGAATATGGCGACATGTTCAAGTTCGGCGTGATCGACCCGGCCAAGGTCGTGCGCACCGCGCTCGAGGATGCGGCCTCCATCGCCGGTCTGCTGATCACCACCGAGGCGATGATCGCCGACAAACCGGAGCCGAAAGGCCAGAACGCCGGCGGCGGCATGCCCGATATGGGCGGCATGGGCGGCATGATGTAAGCCTACCCAGCATCGGAAAACCGGGGAAGGGGGCCTGATCGGCCCCCTTTTCTCATTGCCGGACGGAGACCGGCGGCGCCCGGTCACCCCGCCATCAGCCATATGGCGACTCCGGCCAGCATCGCCCCGCACACCAGGTTGAGCCGTCGCGCCGCGCGCGCGTCGCGCAGACCGCGCGCCAACCGACTGCCCAGATAGGTCCAGATCAGGAAAGCCAGCAGGTTATTGACCGTGAAGACCGCGGCGAGCCAGAGAACCGGCGCCAGCGTCCGTTCCGGCTGCAGGCCTAGGAACTGCGTGAACATCAGTCCGATGATCAGATAGGCCTTGGCGTTGACGACCAGCAGCAGCGCGCCTGACCCTGCACTGGCAGGGCGCGCCGCGGTTCCGGCCTCCTGCGCATCCGCCGCGCCCGCGCCCGCGAAGCGCCAGGCCAGCCACAGGACATAGGCGCCACCTGCAAGGCGGATCGTCGGCAGAAAGGCCGGGGCAGCCGCGATCAGCCTGGCAAATCCCAGCCCGATGGCCAGGGTCACCACGAAGGTCGCGAGGTGATAGCCGGCCAGTGCGGGGACGGCTGCACCGGGACCGAAGCGCGCGCCGAGCGCGGCGAAGAAGAGGTTTCCGGGGCCCGGGCTGTAAGCCAGGGGAGCCAGGAAGAAAAGCAAGGCGGGCAGGGTGTCTGTCATGGCGGCAACTCGGATTTCCGGTATATGCCGCGACTTTCGGCAAGCTGCCCGGCCCGCGCGACCCGTATCCTGCGCATAGAGCCGCCCCCGGCACGCCGGATCAGGTCGCGGCGATGCTCGCCGCGCGCCTCCGGCGGGGAGTATTTGGGGAAAGATGAAGAGGCTCGCGCCTTTGCGGCTTCATCTTTCCGGAAATACTCCGGGGGTGAGGCCGCAGGCCGAGGGGGCAGCGCCCGCTGAACCCGCTATGGGGTCAGTCGGGACCGGCGGGATAGCGGATCGCGACGATTTCCAGTTCCAGCGCGCCGCCGGGACGGTCCCAGTCCACCATCTGCCCCGGTTGTTCCCCGATCAGGGCGAGCGCAAGCGGCGAGTGGGCGGTGATGCACCCCTTGCCGGGGTCGGCCTCGTCCTCGCCCACGATGCGGAAGACCCGGCGTTGCCCGTTCTCGTCCTCCACCGTTACCTCGGCGCCGAATTCAACGGTATCTGCGGATTGTGCGGCGGGGTCGATCACCACCGCGCTTTTCACCCGCGATTCGAGATAGCGGATGTCGCGCTCGGCCACCGCGATCGGATGGGTGTCTTCCAGAAAGTCGCGATTGGCGCGCAGCCGGGCCAGTTCCGACCTCGCGGTGGCGAGCCGGGCCTGCAGATCCGCGAGCCCCCAGGGGGTGACGTAGTTGATATGCGGGCTGAGCGGCAGGTCGGGCAGTTGCTCGACCTCCGGCCCGCCATCCTCCTTGGTGAAGGCTTTGTTCATCGCCGGTCTCCGCTGAAAGGACAGGCTGGCAGTATCGCGCGGGCCGCGGGGCGATGCAATCGGGCTGTGCGCGCCGTGAACACGGGATTGTCATTCCCACCGCGCGGCGGGACGGGTAAGCCTGTGGGCATGAGGCTCTTTCTGCTGATCGCGCTGACCATGATCGCCTTCGCGGCGAACTCCGTGCTGAACCGGCTCGCCCTGGCGGAGGGACAGATCGGCCCGGCGGGATTCGGGCTGATCCGGCTGGCCTCGGGCGCGCTGGCGCTGGCGGCGCTGGTCTGGTGGCGGCACGGGCGTCCGGTCCTGCTGGCCGAGGTCACGGCGGTCAGCGTCGCGGCGCTCGCGCTTTATGTCCTGGGCTTCTCCTATGCCTATGTCAGCCTCGATGCCGGGCTGGGGGCGCTACTGCTTTTCGGTGGCGTGCAGGTGACGATGTTTGCCGGCGCCCTGGCCATGCGCGAGCCTGTGCCGCCGCGGCGCTGGCTGGGTGCTGCGCTCGCATTCGGCGGGCTTGTCTGGCTCTTCGGCGCGCCCTCCACCGGCGCGCCGCTGGCCATGGCGCTGATGGTTGCGGCGGCGCTGGGCTGGGGCGTCTATTCGCTGATCGGACGGCGGGTGGCTGACCCACTGGCTGCCACGGCGGCCAATTTCGCGCTGGCCACGCCGGTCGCGCTCACCGCGGTTCTGATACGGCCCGACGCACTGCCTGTGACCGGAGCCGGGGCCGGGCTCGCCGTCATTTCCGGTGTAGTCACCTCGGGGCTGGGCTATGCGCTCTGGTATCAAGTGCTACCGCTCATCGCCTCTTCCATGGCCGCGGTGGCGCAGCTCACGGTGCCGGTCATCGCGATGGCCGGGGGCGCGGTGCTGCTGGGCGAGCGGGTGACGCCCGCGATGCTGATCGCCGCGGCGCTGGTGCTGGGCGGGGTGGGGCTCTCGGCGTTCAGGCGCTGACGCAGCGATCCGCTGGACGGCGCGCGCGCGCCTGCCTATCTGGATGCCATGTTGCGCCGCCTGATCCTCGTTGTGACCCTGTGCCTGGCGCTGCCCGCACCCGCGCGGGCGGATTGCGTCGTGCTGCTGCACGGGCTGGCGCGCAGTTCGGCGTCCTTCACCCTGATGGAAGTGGCGCTGCGCGAGGCGGGCTACACCACCGTGAACCGGTCCTACCCCTCGACCGAGCGGCCGATCGGGGCACTCGGCGCGCGGGCGGTCCCCGAGGCGCTGGCGGCCTGCGGGGGCGAGACGCCGGTGCATTTCGTCACCCATTCGATGGGCGGCATCCTGGTGCGCGCCTTCCTGCAGACCAACACCATCGCCGGGCTGGGGCGCATCGTGATGCTGGCCCCGCCCAATCACGGATCGCAACTGGTCGACGAGATGCGCGACCTGGCGCTTTTCAGGATGCTGCACGGGCCCGCCGGGCTGCAACTGGGGACCGGCGCGGAAAGCCTGCCCAACAGCCTCGGCCCGGTCCGGCAGGTCGAACTGGGCGTGATCGCGGGCAGCGTGTCGTTCAATCCGGTCTATTCCAGCCTGATCGAGGGGCGCGACGACGGCAAGGTCTCGGTGGAGAGCACCCGCCTCGACGGGATGGCCGACCATATCGTGATGCCGGTGACGCATACCTTTATGATGAACAACCCGCTGGTCATCGCGCAGGTGCTGGCCTTCCTGCGGGATGGCGCCTTCGATCACGACCTGACGCTCGGCGAGTTGCTGGAGGAGGGGATGCCGGGCATCGCGAAATAACGGCTCCGGGTGCGGTTCAGTAGCCCCTGGCGCGATCGACGAGGTGCAGGAACGGCTCCCCCGCCTCGCCCCGCCGGATGTTCTCGGCGATCAAGCGCGCGGCGCTCATCGGCCGCGTCTCCGAGGCGATATGCGGGGTCACCGTTACCCGCGGATGCGCCCAGAAGGGATGCGCCGCGGGAAGGGGCTCTTCGCGGAAGACATCGAGTGTCGCGTGGCCCAGATGGCCGCGGTCGAGCGCGGCCAGAAGCGCGTCATCGTCGATCAACTGTCCGCGGCCAGGATTGATCAGGACCGCGCCTTCGGGCATCAGCGCCAGGCGCTGCGCGTCCAGCAGGTTCTCCGTTTGCGGGGTGAGCGGCAGGAGCAGCACCAGGATATCCGAGTCCGCCAGCAACTCCGCCAGGCCATCCTCGCCATGGTGGCTGGTGATGCCGTCGAACGCCTTCGGGCTCCGGCTCCAGCCGCCGACGCGGAAATTCAGCGCCGCCAGAGCCGCCGCGCAGGCCTGCCCCAGTGCACCCAGCCCCAGGATGCCCACCGCCCTGTCGCGCGCCAGCGGCGGCACATTGTGGCGCCAGACCCCATCCTGCCGGCAGATTTGCGCATCCATGCCCAGATGGTGGCGCAGCACATGGCCTGTCACCCATTCCACCATGCCTTCGGTCAGTCCCTCGTCGACCATCCGCGCCAGCGGCACGCGCAGCGTCTCGTTGTCGACGATATCCTCGACCCCGGCCCAGAGGTTGAGCACCGCCTTGAGCCCGGTGAACGGCGTGAAGTCCGTAAGCGGTCCGCCCGGCGCGAAGATCATGTAATCGACTTCCGCCGGATCGCCGGGCGCGCGGGTTAGCTCCACCTCGAGTCGCTTCTCGGCGAAGGCGTCGCGCAGCGGGCGCTCGTATTGCGCCCAGCGTTCCTCGCCGGCGGCGAACATTGCGACCGTGCTCATCTTCCCCCCTGGCGCGGCCGGTGGATATGCGCGCTCTGGACCAGGCCGAAGGCGATCATCAGCACCAGCATGGCCGATCCGCCGAAGGAGACCAGCGGCAGCGGCACGCCCACGACCGGCGCCAGACCCATGACCATCGACATGTTGACCGCGAAGAAGAGGAAGAAGGCGCTGGCGATACCCAGCGTCAGGAGCGAGGCGAAACGATCGCGATTGCGCAGCCCCGAGGCGAAGCAGAACAGGATGATCAGCGCGTAGAGCGACAGCAGCGATATTCCGCCCAGGAAACCGAATTCCTCGGCCAGGGTGGTGAAGATGAAATCGGTGTGCTTCTCGGGCAGGAAGTTCAGCCGCGATTGCGTGCCCTGCATGAAGCCCCGCCCGGTCCAGCCTCCGGAACCCAGCGCGATCTTCGACTGGGTGATGTGATAGCCCGCCCCAAGCGGATCGGTGGACGGGTCGAGGAAGGTGTCGATGCGGCGGAACTGGTAGTCCTTGATAAGCTGCCAGGGCGTGCCGCGCGATGCCATCACCGCGCCGACCGTTCCCACGCCCGCCAGCATGACCATCGCGAAATAGAGCCAGTGGACGCCGGCCAGCCACATCACCGCGCCGCCGCCCATCGCCAGCAGGAGCGCGGTGCCCAGGTCCGGCTGGCGCAGGACCAGAGCCATCGGCAGCGCGATCAGGATCAGCGGCAGCAACACCTGGAACGGGTGGGAGACCTTCCGGATGTCCAGCCAGTCGTAATAGGCGGCCAGCGCCATCACCAGCGTGATCTTGGTCAGTTCCGAGGGTTGCAGGCGCATGAAGCCCAGGTCGATCCAGCGGGTTGCGCCCATGCCCGTTGCGCCCATGAACTCCACGAGCACCAGCAGCAGCATCGACACGCCATAGGCCAGCACGCTCATGTTGCGCCAGAACCAGATCGGCACGAAGGCCACGATCATCATCAGCACCAGTCCCAGCCCGAAGCGCTGCATCTGCGGCGCGCTCCAGCGGTCGATATTGCCGCCCGAGACGGAATAGAGCATCAGGAAGCCGAATCCTGCCACTGCGGCCAGCAGCAGAAGCAGGCCCCAGTTGAAATGCAACACCTTGCGAAGGCCGTGCGGAACCGTGGTGACGCGATACTCCAGATAGCTCATGCGCGGCTCCGGCTATCGGTCGGTGGCGGTTTCAGCGGCCCGCGCAGGTCGAGCGCGTCGAACCGCTCGCCCACTTCGCGGCGCTGTTCGGCAGGATAGGCTTCCAGCGGCGGCAGCCCGCCATGCAACGCATAGAGCAGCACGTCGCGCGCGATCGGCGCGGCCGCCACCGATCCGCCGCCGCCATGTTCCACGACCACCGATACGGCGTAGCGCGGCGCCTCGAAGGGCGCGAAGCAGACGAAGAGCGCGTGGTCCCGCCGTTCCCAAGGCAGGTCCTCGTTGCGGAAGACGCCGCGGCGGCGCTCGTCGGCGGTGATGTTGCGCACCTGACTGGTCCCGGTCTTGCCCGCCATCTCCATCTCCGCGGCGGCGATGCGGGACCGGCGCGCGGTGCCACCGACCTCGTTGGAAACGCCGAACATGCCGCGCCGAACGGCGTTGAGCGCGGCGGCTGAGATGCCCAGCGGTTCGGCCTCGGTGCCGGTGTCCACGCCGTCGACGGATTTCACCAGCCGCGGCGCGACCGCCGTGCCGCTGGCGATGCGCGCGGCCATCACCGCCAGTTGCAAAGGCGAGGCCAGCACGTAGCCCTGGCCGATCCCGACATTGAGCGTGTCGCCGAGCAGCCACGCCTCGCCGTGGCGGCTCTGCTTCCAGGCCTTGTCCGGCGCCAGCCCCTCGGCAATGCCCGACAGCGGCAATGCGTGGCGTGTGCCGATGCCCAGCCGCCGCGCCATCGCCGCAATCCGGTCGATGCCCACCCGCTCGGCGACCTCGTAGTAGTAGACATCGCAGGACTGCTTGAGGCTGTTATGCATGTTCATGTGCCCGTGGCCGCCGCGCTTCCAGCAATGGAAGCGCCGCCCGGAGGTCTGCTTGAAGCCGGGGCACCAGACGGTTTCGCCGGGCGAGATCACACCGGCTTCCAGCGCCGCCAGCGCGACCACCATCTTGAAGGTCGAGCCCGGCGGATAGATGCCCTGCACTGGTTTGCTGGCCAGCGGGCGGAATTTGTTTTCTGTCAGCGCCTTGTAGTCGCCCACGGAAATGCCGCGCACGAAAAGGTTGGGATCGTAGGTCGGGGCCGAGCCCACAGCCACCAGATCGCCGTTCCGGACATCAATCACCACGGCGGCGGCGCTCTCTCCCGCCATGCGCGCCTGGGCGAAGTTTTGCAGCGCATAATCGACCGTGAGCTGGACGTCGGAGCCCGGCGTGCCTGGCGTCCGGTCAAGCTCGCGCATCTCGCGTCCGGCGGCGTTCACCTCGATCCTGCGGTTGCCTGCCTTGCCGCGCAGAAGCGGCTCCAGCCGGGCTTCGGCGCCGTATTTGCCGATCTGGAAATTCGGGATTTGGAGCAGCGGGTCGGGATCCTCGATCCGGCCGAGATCGTAGTCGCTGACCGGGCCGACATAACCCACGACATGGGTGAAATCCGGCCCCAGCGGATAGTGGCGCGACAGCCCCACCTCGGCGGTGATGCCGGGCAGGGATGGCGCGTTGACCGCCACCGCGGCGACCTCTTCCCAAGCGAGGCGGTCCACCAGGGTGTATGGCACGAAGGGGCTACGCGCGCGCATCTCCTCGATCGCGCGGTCCACCAGCGCGTCGTCGAGATCGACCAGCTTGCGCAGCCGGGTCAGCACCGCCTCAAGGTCGTCGGTTTCCTCCCGCACCACGACGATGCGGTAATTCTGCTGGTTCTCGGCGATCAGCACGCCCTGGCGGTCGAAGATCAGTCCGCGCGCCGGGGCCAGCAGCCGGATACGGATGCGGTTGTCCTCGGCGAGCAGGCGGAACTCGTCGGCCTGGTTGACCTGCAAGTAACGCATCCGCCCGGCCAGGAGCGCGATGAAACCGGCCTGCGCACTGCCCAGGATCAGCCCGCGCCGGGTGATGCGGCGGACACTTTCCTCGGTATCCTTGCCCGGTTGTCTCACAGCCTGTGTCCCAGAATGCCGGCCTCGCGTGGTGCAGCCTTTCTAACCCGAAACACCATGTTGGAGAAGAGCACAACCAGCGGATAGGCCAGCACAGTCAGCAGCGCGACCAGCAGCATCGGTCCCAATCCGGGCTTGGGCGTGAAACTGACGGCGAGCGCCACGCGCTCGGCCACGGTCAGGGCCAGGAAGGCGCCGGACACGAGCAGCCATTCGACCGCGAACGTCATGTCGCCATAGCGTTGGACCCGGCGGCGCAGGAATTCGGCGGTGATCAGGACCAGCGCGCTGTGCAGTCCCGGCGGTCGCTGGAAGAGCAGATCGGCCGTCAGGAAAAGCAGCGCGATCAGGATGGGCGGCACGAAGTCCGGCCGCCGGATGATCCAGGCCGCGGTGACGCAGAGCATCAGGTCGGGGCCGGGCAGGCCGAAGAAACCGATATCAATGGGAAGCAGGCGGATGAAGATCAGTGCCAGGCAGACCAGCACGAAATAGACGCGGTGGCTCCAGACATGCAGCGCGGCGGGATCAATCATCGGGTGCCGTCCCCGCCGCAGCAGGCGCTCTCAGATCCTCGATACCGGGCGCTTCCTCCTCCTCCTCCTCGGGGGCGAGCCCCACCAGGTTTCCGGGCTCGTCGATGTGCCGGGCCGGGTGGCTGCGCAGCACGCGCAGGAATTCCAGCCGTTCATAATCGGCGGCCAGGCGCACGCGCAGGCGGCGATCGGGGCCGGTGGCGATCTGGCCCAGCAGCAGGCCCGCGGGAAAGATGCCGCCATCACCCGACGTCACCACCCGGTCGCCCGGCCGGACAAGTTCGGGGGCTTCCAGAAACTCCAGCGGCGGCGTGTCGCTGTTGTCGCCGGCAGCCATCGCGCGCTGGCCGGAGGGCTGGATGCGCACCGGGATACGGCTGTTTGAATCGGTGGCCAGGATCACCCGCGCAGTGGTGCGCCCGACGCCCGAGATGCGGCCGACGACGCCCAGGCCGTCCATCACCGGCCAGCCGTCGCGGATGCCGTCGCGGGCCCCGACATTGAGCAGCACCGAGCGGCGGAAGGGCGAGCCACTGTCGGCCAGCACCACACCCGTGACATAGGTGAGCTGCGGGCTGAGCCGCACCTTGTTGAGATCGAGCAGCTTGGCGTTGCGCTGTTCGAGCTGGATCGCGGCCTCCCGCCAGGCCTTCATCTGTTGCAACTCGCGCCGCAATTCCTGGTTCTGTTCGTAGATGCGGGTGTAGGACTGGAAATTCTCGACCATGCGCGCAACCCGCGTGACCGGCACCATCGCCCAGTCCATGCTGGGCACGATGCGGTCCACCACCGCGGCGCGGAACCGCTCCACCCGCGGGCTGTCGATGCGCCAGACCAGAAACACCGCCAGCAGCAGCACCACCAGGAAACCGATCAGCAGGCGCCGGATCGGGCGGGTGTAAATGTCGTCGGAGTTACGGTCGCGGGCCATGAGCCATCCGTTTTCGCCTTACGCGCGCTGCCGCACGCGCGGGCGTATGCGTCAGCTCTCGTAATCTATCGCATGACGAAGCTGTTTTTCATACTCCAGCGCCTTTCCGGTGCCCAGCGCGACGCAGTTCAGGCTTTCGTCCGCGACGGAAACCGCCAGCCCGGTCTGTTCGCGCAACGCCAGGTCAAGCTCGCCCAGCAGCGCGCCGCCGCCGGTCAGCATCACGCCGCGATCCACGATATCGGCGGCAAGGTCGGGGGGCGTGGCTTCCAGCGCCATCATCACCGCCTCACAGATCTGTTGGACCGGCTCGGCCAGCGCCTCGGCAACCTGCGCCTGGTTGATCTCGGTTTCCTTGGGGACCCCGTTGAGCAGGTCGCGGCCGCGGATCTGCATGCTGGCGCCGCGTCCATCATCGGGCATCCGCGCGGTGCCGATGGAGGTTTTGATGCGTTCGGCCGTGGCCTCGCCGATCAGCAGGTTCTGCTGGCGCCGCAGATAGGATACGATGGCCTCGTCCATTCGGTCGCCGCCCACCCGGACCGAGCGCGCATAGACGATGTCTCCCAGGCTCAGTACCGCGACCTCGGTGGTGCCGCCGCCGATATCCACGACCATATTGCCGGTCGGGTCGGTGATCGGCATGCCCGCGCCGATGGCCGCCGCGATGGGTTCGGCGATCAGGCCGGCCTTGCGCGCACCCGCGCTCAGTACCGACTGGCGGATCGCGCGTTTCTCCACAGGGGTGGCGCCATGCGGCACGCAGACGATGATCTTCGGCTTGGTGAAGGTGGTGCGCCGATGGACCTTGCGGATGAAGTGCTTGATCATCTCCTCGGCGACGTCGAAATCCGCGATCACGCCCTCGCGCATGGGCCGGATCGCCTGGATCGAGCCGGGTGTGCGGCCCAGCATCAGCTTGGCGTCCTCGCCCACGGCCAGCACTTCCTTGGAGCCGTTCTTGATATGGTAGGCCACGACCGACGGTTCGTTGAGGATTATGCCCTGGCCCTTGACGTAGACCAGCGTGTTTGCCGTTCCGAGGTCGATAGACATATCAGCCGAGAAAAGGCTTGATAAACCGAACATATGATCTGGTGTCCCTGATGCGATTCTGTCGCCGATCCGGCGGCGCCGGAGCGGCGCCGCAGGGCCACTTATAGGGACCGGGAGAAACCGGCGCAAAGGGATTCCCATGCGCCGGTCAGCAGATTTTCGCCTTTCGCCGCATCACCGGGCGGCTGGTGCGGTTTCCTGCCTCGCCGCGCCGCTCAAGACACCGATTGCAGGTTCGAATCGGGGTCCTGCTTGGTGCGGCGCAGCAGCAGCTTGTTGAGCGCGTTCACATAGGCCTTGGCCGAGGCGACGACCGTATCGGTGTCCGAGGACTGGCCGGTCACGATGCGCCCCGCTTCCTCCATCCGGACCGAGACGGTGGCCTGCGCGTCGGTGCCCTCGGTCACCGCGTGGACCTGGTAGAGTGCCAGTTTCGCATCATGCGGGAAGAGTGCCTTGACCGCGTTGAAGGTCGCGTCCACCGGCCCGTCGCCCTGCGCGGTCACCTGGTGGTCCTTGCCGTCGATGGTCAGTGTCAGGTCGGCCGATTGCGGCGCCTCGGTGCCGCAGATCACGCGCAGGAACTTGACCTGGATCGTGTCATGGGCCGCGTTGGTGGTGCTGTCGGCCATCAGCGCGATCAGGTCGTCGTCGTAGATTTCCTTCTTGCGGTCGGCCAGCGCCTTGAAGCGCACGAACACGTCCTTGAGCTGGTTGTCGCCCAGCTCATATCCCAGTTCCGACAGCTTCGCGCGCAGCGCCGCGCGGCCCGAATGCTTGCCCATCACCAGGTTGGTGTCGGTCAGGCCGATATCCTCGGGCCGCATGATCTCGAATGTCTCGGCGTTCTTGAGCACCCCGTCCTGGTGGATGCCGCTTTCATGGGCGAAGGCGTTCTTGCCCACGATGGCCTTGTTGTACTGGACCGGGAAGCCCGAGACGGTGGCGACCATGCGGCTGGCCTGCATGATCTTGGTGGTGTCGATGCCGGTGTGGTAGGGCATGATGTCGTTGCGCACGCGCATCGCCATCACCACCTCTTCCAGCGCGGTGTTGCCCGCGCGCTCGCCCAGCCCGTTGATGGTGCATTCGATCTGGCGCGCGCCCGCCTCGACGGCGGCCAGCGCGTTTGCCGTCGCCATGCCCAGGTCGTTGTGGCAATGCGTCGCGAAGACGATCTCGTCGGCGCCGGGCACGCGGGCGCGCAGCATGCGGATCAGGTTGGCCGATTCCACCGGCGCTGTGTAGCCCACCGTGTCGGGGATGTTGATCGTCGTCGCCCCTGCCTTGATAGCGATCTCGATGACCCGGCAGAGATAGTCATGCTCTGTCCGGGTCGCGTCCATCGGCGACCATTGCACATTGTCGCAGAGGTTGCGCGCGTGGCTCACCGTCTGGTGGATGCGTTCGGCCATGCCGTCCTGATCGAGCGCGGTGATGTCGCGATGCAGCGGCGAGGTGCCGATGAAGGTGTGGATGCGCGGCCGCCGGGCATGCTTCACGGCCTCCCAGGCGCGGTCGATATCGGTCGGGTTGGCGCGCGCCAGCCCGCAGATCACCGCCTGCTTCGACAGTTTGGCAATATCGCGGACGGCCTCGAAATCGCCTTCGGAGGCGATTGGGAAGCCCGCTTCTATGATATCCACGCCCATCTCGTCCAGAAGCGCGGCGATCTCCAGCTTCTCGGCATGGGACATGGTCGCGCCGGGCGACTGCTCGCCGTCGCGCAGCGTGGTGTCGAAGATCAGGACGCGATCCTGCGGGGCTTTGGCCTGCGGGGATTTGGATGCTTCAGTCATCTGGGAACTCTCTCGGGTCAATGCTTAGCTGTGGGGTTCAACGGCGCGAATACACATCCCCTGAGCGCACGCGCCGGAAACGGCACGCTCAGAGGCGGCTAAGCAGCAGAAGCGCGGAAAGCGGGCGGGCCGAAGGGGCCGCCCCGATCATCGGAATATGGATCACGTCGCGCGTCATGCGGCGCACTATACGCACTCACACGCCGAGGTGAAGCGGTTTTTCGTGCGGATCCGCGCGAATTTTACCGGACCGCCGCCCGGATTCATGTCTCTCTTGCAGCATCGGCGCGGCCCCGTGCGTGGCGGGCTGGCGCAGGGACCGGCGTGTCCGCCGCCGCCGCCGCCAAAGTTTTTCAGGCGCGCATGGATGCCGGCGATCTTCTTCCAGCACCGGTCCAAACTGCGAATCGGAGGGTGCCGCTGGTCGGCCGTGGCGGCAGAATTGTTTCGGCTTTGGAAACCTGCTGGCTTTAGCCGGGAGATTTGTTCTGGTGGCGCACCGATCAATAATCCCTGAGTTGAAATATGAGCTGAAAACGGCGCAGGATTCTCGTCAAAGTTGTGGCGCACTTTTTTCAACTGAATCAGGGTATTAACAGCCATGTGCCACATTTGCGCCCGAATTGAGACGCCCGATGTGGCAGGATTCCCTCTTCTGTTGAGCGGAATTTTGCGCAAACTCTTGGGTAATGACTTGAAGCTGGGGATGCTACGAGATGTCTGTAATCGAACACGACCATATGAGTCCGCCGCGAAGGGCGGCGTTCTTCCAACGGTTCCGTCTCAGGATCGCCGTGCCCAGCCTGCGCGCGCAACACGTCCGACGCCAGTCCGCGCAGAAGCAGACCCTCACCAAATCCGAATTGAAGGCGCTCTTCGCGCCGGAACTGCGGTTCATGAAGAACAGGAAGACCCCGCAGTAACGTGCGTCGCGCGCAGCCTTCGCCTGCGCGCCGTCCGTTCTCGGGGCCATGATCTTCCTATTCGGCCGCCTCGGCGTAGCTTTCAACAGGCGGGCAGGTGCAGACGAGATGCCGGTCTCCATAGACGTTGTCCACGCGATTGACTGGCGCCCAATACTTGTCCACGCGGAACGAGCCCGGCGGGAAGCAGCCTTCCTTGCGTGAATAGGGCCGGTCCCAGTCTCCGGTGAGATCCTCCATCGTGTGGGGCGCGTTCTTGAGGGTGTTGTTCTCCCGGTCCATGCGGCCTTCCTCGATGGCGCGGATTTCCTCGCGGATGCCCAGCATCGCCTCGCAGAACCTGTCCAGTTCAGCTTTCGTCTCGCTCTCCGTCGGCTCGATCATCAGCGTGCCGGCGACGGGCCAGCTCATCGTCGGTGCATGGAAGCCGCAGTCGATCAGCCGCTTGGCGATGTCGTCCACGCTGACGCCCGCGCTTTCGGCGAAGGGCCGCGTGTCGATGATGCATTCATGCGCCACCCGGCCCGTGGGCCCCTTGTAAAGCACGTCATAGGCGCCCGAGAGCCGCGTCGCGACGTAATTGGCGTTCAGGATCGCAACCCGCGTCGCCTGGGTCAGCCCCGCACCGCCCATCAGCAGCACATAGGCCCATGAGATCGGAAGGATCGAGGCTGAGCCGAACGCCGCAGCCGATACCGCGCCTTCGCCCATCAGCGGGTCGCCCGGCAGATAGGGCGCCAGATGCGCCTTCACCCCGATCGGCCCCATGCCCGGACCACCGCCTCCATGCGGGATGCAGAAGGTCTTATGCAGGTTCAGGTGGCTCACGTCCGAGCCGATCTCGCCGGGCTTGGCCAGCCCGACCAACGCGTTGAGGTTGGCGCCGTCCATGTAGACCTGACCGCCATGCGCGTGGGTGATCTCGCAGACCTCGCGCACGGTCTCCTCGAAGACGCCGTGGGTGGAGGGATAGGTGATCATGCAGGCGGCCAGCCGGTCGCCGGCATTTTCGGCCTTGGCGCGGAAATCGTCCAGATCGACATCGCCGTTTTCTGCGGCCTTGACCACCACGACCTCCATTCCTGCCATCTGCGCGGAGGCCGGGTTCGTGCCGTGCGCGGAGGTGGGGATCAGGCAGACGCGGCGCTGATCGTCGCCGCGGGCGCGGTGATAGGCGGCGATGGTCAGCAGCCCCGCATACTCGCCCTGCGCGCCGGAGTTGGGCTGCATCGACATCGAATCGTATCCGGTGATGGTACAGAGTTTTTCCGACAGATCGGCGATCAATTCCCGGTAGCCCTCCATCTGATCGGCCGGCGCATAGGGGTGGGGCAGCGAGAACTCGCGCCAGCTCACCGGCATCATCTCGGCGGCCGAGTTGAGCTTCATCGTGCAGGAGCCCAGCGGGATCATCGCCCGGTCGAGCGCCAGATCGCGGTCGGCCAGCCGGCGCATGTAGCGCATCATCTCGGTCTCGGCCCGGTTCATGTGGAAGACCGGATGCTCAAGATAGGTGCTGGTGCGCAGCATCTCCTCGGGCAGGCGGTAGTCCGGCGTCAGATCGTTGTCGGCCCGCTCAAGCCCGAAGGCGCGCCAGACGGCCTCGATATCCGCGGGCCGCGTACGTTCGTCGATCGCGATGCCGATCCGCGTGCTGCCGACCTTGCGCAGGTTGATGCCCTCCTCGCGCGCCGATTTCAGCAGCACTTCCTGCATCGGGCCGACATCGACCGTGATCGTGTCGAAGAAGGTGGCGGGCTCGATCTCCAGCCCGATGCTCTCCAGCCCCTTGGCCAGCCGCACCGTCTTGCGGTGGATGCGCTGCGCGATGGCCCTCAGCCCCTCGGGTCCGTGGAAGACCGCGTACATCGAGGCCATGACTGCCAGCAGCGCCTGCGCGGTGCAGACATTGGAGGTGGCCTTCTCGCGCCGGATATGCTGCTCGCGCGTCTGCAGCGACAGCCGGTAGGCGCGGTGGCCGTGGCTGTCGACCGACACACCCACGATGCGGCCGGGGATCGACCGCTTGTAGGTGTCCTTTGTGGCCAGATAGGCCGCGTGCGGCCCGCCGAAGCCCTCGGGCACGCCGAAACGCTGGGTCGAGCCCACCGCGATATCGGCGCCCATCGCGCCGGGCTCCCTGAGGATCGTCAGCGCCAGCGGGTCGGCCGCGACGACGCCGATCGCCTGGGCGTCGTGCAGCGCGGCGATGGCATCCGTGAAGTCGCGCACATGACCGTATGTGCCAGGATATTGGAAGATCGCCCCGAAGACCGCGCCCGGATCGAGATCGCGCGCCGGATCGCCCACCAGGATCTCGATCCCGACGGGCGCCGCGCGGGTCCGCATCACCGCGATGTTCTGCGGATGGCAGTTCTCGTCAACGAAGAAGGCGCGGGCCTTGGATTTCGCGACACGCTCGGCCATTACCATCGCCTCTGCGCAGGCCGTGGCCTCGTCCAGAAGCGAGGCATTGGCAATCTCCAGCCCGGTCAGGTCGCTGACCATCGTCTGGTAGTTCAGCAGCGCCTCCAGCCGGCCCTGGCTGATCTCCGGCTGGTAGGGCGTGTAGGCGGTGTACCAGGCGGGGTTTTCCAGGACGTTGCGCTGGATCGCGGGCGGTGTGACCGTGCCGTGATAGCCCTGCCCGATGAGCGAGGTCAGAACCCGGTTCTTCGCCGCCGTGATGCGCATGTGGTGCAGCACCTCGCGCTCGGACTTGGGGCGCCCCCAGTCCAGTGGCTCCGACTGGCGGATGCTCCGGGGCACGGTCTCGTCGATCAGCGCCTCAAGATCGGCGACGCCGAGCGTTTCGAGCATCTCCTCCATCTCGGCCGGGGAGGGGCCGATATGGCGGCGGTTCGCGAAGTCGTAGGGCAGGTAGCTGGTGGGCTCGAAGGTCATGGGGTTGCTCCCGGATGGGGTGGGATCAGTCGATCAGGTCCTTATAGGCGTCTTCGTCCATGAAGGCGTCCAGCGCCGAGAGATCGTCGATCTTCATCTTGAAGAACCAGCCGGCGCCCAGCGGGTCCTCGTTGACCAGCGCCGGGTTGTCGTCCAGCGTGCCGTTGACCTCGACGATCTCGCCGTCCAGCGGGGCCAGGATGTCCGAGGCCGCCTTGACGCTCTCGATCACCACCGCGTCGTCGCCGCTGGCGACCTTGGTGCCTTGCTCGGGCAGTTCCACGAACACGATGTCGCCAAGCTGCTCGGCGGCGTGTTCGGTGATGCCGACCACGACGAGATCCTCCTCGATGCGCAGCCATTCATGTTCTTCGGTGAATTTCATATCTCTCACTCCCTGTTTCAGCGTTTGTAGGTGGATGGGCGGAAGGGCATCTCCGCGACGGTGACCGGCAGGCGCTTGCCGCGCAGCTCGCCATGGACGGTGGTGCCGGGCCGGGCGAGTTCGGCGGGCAGATAGCCCATCGCGACCGGCACCTCGACCGAGGGGCCGTATGCGCCCGAGGTGATATGCCCCACCGCGGCGCCGCCTTCAGCCGCGGCGTAGAGCGCCACGCCCTCGCGCATCGGCGCCCGGCCCTCCGGGCGCAGCCCGACGCGCAGCCGCGCGGGGCCGGTCTCCAGTTCCGCCAGGATGCGCTCCGCGCCAGAAAAGCCGCCTTCCCGGTCGCCCCCGCGCCGCCGCGCCTTCTGGATCGCCCAGCTCAGCCCGGCCTCCACAGGGCTGGTGGTCTCGTCTATGTCGTTTCCATAGAGGCAGAGCCCCGCCTCCAGGCGCAGCGAATCGCGCGCGCCCAGCCCGATCGGCTCCACCTCGTCCATCTCCAGCAGTGCCTTGGCGAAACCTTCGGCCTCGGCCGCGGGCAGGGAAATCTCGAAGCCGTCCTCGCCGGTATAGCCCGATCGCGACACCCATATTTCGCCGCCGCTGACCGGCACGGTCGCCACGTCCATGAAGCGCATCCCGGCCATTTCCGGGGCCAGCCGGGCCAGTGCTGTCTCCGCCTCGGGCCCCTGCAGCGCGATCAGCGCGCGTTCGTCCAGCACCTCGATGGTGCAGGTCTCGTCCAGATGCGCGCGCAGATGCGCGATGTCGGCCGCCTTGCAGGCGGCGTTCACCACCAGCAGCAGGTGATCACCCCGGTTGGTGATCATCAGATCGTCCAGGATCCCGCCCGCCGCATTGGTGAAGACCCCGTAGCGTTGCCGGCCCTCGGCCAGGCTCAGCAGATCGACCGGCACCAGCGCCTCCAGTGCCAGTGCGGCATCGGCCAGCGCTCCGGAGCGCGGGCGCAGGATCACCTGGCCCATATGACCGACATCGAAAAGCCCCGCGGCGGCGCGCGTGTGCAGGTGCTCCTTCAGGACGCCGGGTTTGTACTGCACCGGCATCTCGTAGCCGGCGAAGGGTACCATCCTGGCGCCCAGTTCCGCATGGAGCGCATGCAAGGCCGTGCGTTTCAGCTCGGGCATCTTTGCCTCCCGTCTGTCGCCGACGCCCATGTTGCAGAACGACCGGCACCGCGTCAAAGCGACCCCGCGGGTCGCCGGCGATGCCCCCTCTGTCCTTTCGCCTGAGATCGTTATCCCTTCGGCGCCCCGGCACGCACCGGGATCTCTCCAGAGTTCTGACGCAAGGCACGGTCCCTTGGCCTGAGAGTTTCCGGGGCGGTTGCTCCTTCGGCACCGGTGGTGTCCGGTTCTCCCGTGCTTGCGTATGCAGTGGTAGACCAAAGCAATCTGCCGGGCAAGCGCCTTGCATCCCGGTGCGGCCCCGTGGCATTCCCGAAGCCATGACAATTTCGAGAGACCGCCCCGCGGACCCGTATTTCTTCGGCTACGGCTCGCTGGTGAACCGCAGGACCCATGATTTCCCCGACGCCCGGCCGGCCCGCGCCATCGGCTGGCGGCGCGTCTGGCGCCACACAACCCGGCGCCAGGCCGCCTTCCTGTCGGTCGAGCCTGCGCCGGACCAGGCCATCGACGGGCTGGTGGCGGCAGTGCCCGGCGGGGACTGGGCTGCGCTTGACCTGCGCGAGGCCGCCTATGACCGGCTTCCGCTGCGGGACGTCACCCATGACCTGCCCGTTCCGGCGGAGGTCCATATCTACCGCACCAGTCCGGCTTTTGCCGCGCCCGTCGCCGAACACCCGATCCTGCTGAGCTATCTCGACTGCGTCTTGCAGGGCTTCCTGCATGTTTTCGGCCCCGCGGGCGCCGATGCCTTCATCGCCACGACCGATGGCTGGGAGACGCCGATCCTGAATGACCGCGCCCGCCCGCAATACGCCCGGCATGTGGACTTGAGCGCCGCCGAACGCACCTTCATCGACGACCGGCTCGCCCGGCTGCCGGCGCCTCTGCGCACGCCCTGACTGCCCGCGCGCCGCGCGTCCCTTCTTCTTGCTCCAAGTATCCCCGCCGGAGGCGGCTGCCCGCCCCGGCATGCGCCAGGCTCAGCCGCGTGCGCGCACCCGTTGCAGAAGTGGCATGAGCTGCGCCATTTCCGGTCCGCGCGACATGCCCGTGACCGCCTTGCGCAGCGGCATGTAGAGCGCCTTGCCCTTGCGGCCGGTCTGCTGCTTGACCGCCTCGGTCCAGTCCGCCCAGCTCGCCTCGCCATAGGGCGGGGCGGGCAGCAGCGCCATTGCCTCGGCCACGAAGTCACGATCCTCGGGCTCGACCAGTGGCTCGGCCCCGTCGCGGCAGAGGCGCCACCATCCTTCCAGGTCGTCCAGCACGGTGATGTTCTCGCGCGCCACCTCCCAGAAGCGCGGCGCCAGCTCCGCGGGCACGCCCAATTCCGCGATACGGCCCGCCACCGCCTCGAAGGGCAGGGCGGCGACATGGCGTGCGGTCAGCGGGAAGAGGTCGTTCTCGTCGAATTTCGTGGGCGCGGAGGTGAAATGCGACAGCTCGAACCCCTCCACCAGTTCCTCGACCGATCCGCGCAGTTCCACCGGGTCGGAGGAGCCGATCCGCGCCAGCAGCGACAGCAGCGCCATCGGCTCCACGCCGCGCGCGCGCAGATCGCGCAGGCTCAGCGTGCCCAGCCGTTTCGACAGCGCCTCGCCCTGCGGGCCGGTCAGCAACGAATGATGGGCGAAGGCGGGCGGCGTGCCGCCCAGCGCCTCGATGATCTGGATCTGCGTGGCGGTGTTCGTCACGTGGTCGGAGCCGCGCACCACATGGGTGATGCCCATCTCCATGTCGTCCACGACCGAGGCCAGGGTATAGAGCACCAGCCCGTCGCCGCGGATCAAGACCGGGTCGGACACGCTGGCCGCGTCGATCGAGATATCGCCCAGGATGCCGTCGGTCCATTCGATGCGCTCATGCAGCAGCTTGAAGCGCCAGTGCCCCTCGCCGCGCTCGGCGCGTAGCCGGTCCATGTCGGCCTCCGACAGCGCCAGGGCCGCACGGTCATAGACCGGCGGGCGGCCCATGTTGAGCTGTTTCTTGCGCTTCAGGTCGAGCTCGCCCGGTGTCTCGAACGCCTCGTAGAAACGGCCCGCGTCGCGCAGCCGGTCGGCGGCCTCGGCATAGCGATCCAGCCGTTCCGACTGGCGCTCCAACCGGTCCCAGGTCAGCCCCAGCCATTCGAGATCCCGCTTGATCGCGTCGGCATATTCCTCGCGTGAGCGCTCGGGGTCGGTGTCGTCGAGGCGCAGGATGAACTGGCCGCCGGACTTGCGGGCGATCAGGAAGTTGAAGAGCGCGGTGCGCAGGTTGCCCACATGGATGTATCCGGTGGGCGAGGGGGCGAAACGGGTGACGGTCATTGCAGGTCTCCTGATTGCGCCTGCTCTTTCATACCGGCCCGGTTTTGTCCATATCTGCAGGCGGGGCAGGGGAGGCGCCATGATGAACCAGGGCCGGACGGACACGAGCGCAGGTGCAATGGCCGCGCTGGCGCGGGCCACGGCGGATGGTTTTCCCGCGCCCTTCGCCGCCGCCGCCCGCGCGGTTGCGATCCGCGTGGAAGATACCGCGCCCGCCGCAATCCTGACGGAACTCGGCCTCATAGACCCGCTGGAGTTGACCGGGCTCTATGACGGCATCCCGATGACCGAGAAATCGGTCTTCGACCAGCCGCTCTGCCCGGATACGGTATGGCTCTACCGCCGCGCGATCCTGGCGGAGTGGCGCGACCGCGGCGATGTCACGCTGGAAGAGCTCGTTGCCCATGTCACGGTCCACGAGTTTGCCCATCATTTCGGCTGGTCCGATGACGATATCGCCGAGATCGACCGCTGGTGGGAATGAGCCCGGCGCGTCGCGCCCTCACCGGAATGTCATGATCCGATGCCTGAATGCGGGTTACGGTGTCGCCAGAACCGGTCCGCGCCCTGGCGTCCGGGAAGGAATTTGGCAATCGTAAGGGGGACACTTTCATGTCTGACACGTTGAGACTTTCGCGCCGCGCCGCGCTGATCGGAGCCGCCGCGCTGCCGCTCTCGGCCGCGCTGCCGGGCAGAGCCGCCCATGCGGGGGCCGAAATGAAGGGGCCGGGCGGCAAGGATTTCAACCGCTTCATGCTGGGCGATCTCGAGGTGACGGTGCTTCTGGCGGCGACCCGCCCGGTCGAGAACCCGCACGGCATCTTCGGGCTCAATGTCGGCGTCGAGGAGTTCGAGGCCGTCTCCCGCGCGGCGTTCCTGCCGACCGATGTCTCGCAGTTCTTCTTCACGCCCACGCTGGTCAATACCGGGGCCGAACTTGTGCTCTTCGACACCGGGCTGAACGGGGCGGGCATCGCCGGCGCGCTGGGTGCGGCCGGGTATGCGCCCGATCAGGTCGATGTGGTTGTCATCACCCATATGCATCCCGACCATATCGGCGGTCTGATGACCGACGGCGCGCCGACCTTTCCGAATGCGCGCTTCGTCACCGGGCAGGTGGAATTCGACGCCTGGTCCAAGGCCGGCAACGAGCTTTTCGAGGCCAATGTCGCGCCGCTGGCCGACCGAATGAGCTTCCTGTCCGGGGGCGGCGCCGTGGCGCCGGGCATCACGGCGGTGGAGGCGTTCGGCCACACGCCGGGGCACATGGCCTACATGCTGGAAAGCGGCGGCAGGCAGCTTCTGGTCTTCGCCGATACCGCCAACCACTATGTCTGGTCCCTGGCCTATCCCGACTGGGAGGTGCGCTTCGACATGGACAAGGGAAGGGCGGCGGAGACGCGGCGAAAGGTTTTGGGGATGCTGGCCGCGGACCGGGTGACCTTCATCGGCTACCACATGCCGTTCCCGGCGATGGGGTATGTCGAGACACGGGGCGACGGCTTCGACTATGTGCCGGTCAGCTATCAGATGATGCTGTGAGTGAAAACGCCCGGTCCGGAGTTCTCCGGGCCGGGCGGGCAGAGAATGGCCCGGTGCGGGGTGTCCGCACCGGGCCTTGTCTTC
Organism: Maritimibacter sp. 55A14; assembly: GCF_003122205.1. Taxonomy (GTDB): domain Bacteria; phylum Pseudomonadota; class Alphaproteobacteria; order Rhodobacterales; family Rhodobacteraceae; genus QEYE01. The sequence goes on along the minus strand of NZ_QEYE01000012.1, from coordinate 46,674 downwards.
TCAGAACTCCTTGACGAAGGCGCCTTCTTCCTTGGTCAGCAGGCCGGAGCCGGGCGGGATCTCGTCAACCCGTGCGACATTGTCGGGGTCGATGGGATCGCCGCAGGCCGCAAGACCCAGCAGAGCGAGGATGGCAAGGGCGCGTATCGCCAGGGAACTCTTCGTTGCGTTCATCAGAACTTGACCCGTGCACCGACCATGGCGGCCAGGATGTCATCGAAATTCGTGGCGGGTGAATCGTACTCGTGGTTGCGGACGCCAGCGTAGAGTTCGGTTCCGGCAGCGTCAATGTTCTGCACCACGAAGATACCGTAGGAGGTGAACTCGCCGTCCACCCCGGTAAGCGCACCTGAGCCGTCAGGATCGAGTTCGTCAGCCTGGGTATAGTCGATTGCGAACGCGGTCTTGCCGAGCGAGGTCAACCCGTTGGTCTGCCAGCCGAGCTTGGCGTAGTAGAACTGTGGGTCGATATTGTTCGGGTTCACGTCCAGATCCTCTTCACCGTAAGCCAGCGTCACGCTGATGCCGGAATTGGTTTCCAGGAAGGAGACCGAGCCGTTCAGGATTTCGTCCGAGTTGTTGTCGGAACCGTAGGCGGCCGCACCCTCGACGCGGATCGAGCCGAATTCACCCGCGTAACGCAGCGCGGCGTCCCAGCGGTCGTCTTCGCCGAAGGACGTGGAGGCGGTGAAGCCGGCCAGCGTCGGGCTGTCGTAGCGGATGCGGTCGCGGCGGCTCTGGCCGTCGAACTGGGTGAAGACGTCGCCGATGGTGGTGCCGGAGAGCACGCCGGTCGTCTCGTCACGGAACAGGATGCCGCCGGCGAAGTCGGCGATGCCGGAATAGCCGATCACGCCGGTGCCCGACAGATCGACCTCGGAGGTGCCGTTCGACGCCATGTCGCCCTGACCCAGGCTCAGCTTGCCGATCGGGCCCTTGACGCCCACTTCCAGCTTACGCTCGGTGAAGCTGGCGCCGCCCGTCGTGTCGTCGAGCTGGCTGACGTCGGCGGTCGAGTTCGACTCGAACTGGACCTCGATATTGGTGAAGATGGTGTAGTCGCCGACATCGCCTTCGCCCTGGAAGCGGACGCGGGTCGAGGAGTTGTCGTTGTCCACGAAGAAGTGGTCGGTCTCGTCGCCGTCATCGGTGAACAGGATGGCGCGGTTGACCTGGCCCGACAGTTTCAGGCGGACGCCCGACTTGCCGTGGGTCACGGCGCCGTTCTTGCCGATTTCCGTGCGCGGCACGTAGTTTTCGTTCAGCCAGTCGAGTTGCGCCTGGGTGAATTGCTGTGCCGCAACCGGCGAGGCGAGCAGCGCAAGCGCGCTCGCGGTGAAGAGGATGGATTTTTTCATGGGTCCCTCACATGGGTGGGTTGTCACGCTCCTGATTGGAGTGGCCCCCACCTACGCCCCTCGCGTGAGGCTGGCTATAGTATTTCTGCAACAGCAAAGGAAAAGAAAGTCGTTTATGAATAAATAATTAGAAATATTAGTAAATTTATCAAGTTAACGTTTTTGTGACAGTGTGTCTTTGGCAACACTACAACCCAAGGCAACATCTGCATGTCAGATACATGAATGTATTGTGACAATCGCGGATGCGGGCCGGATCGCCTGCCGGACGACCCCTGATAGCATTTGGAAATTGCGGTTTCGAGGACTCGGCGGAGTCGGTGGCCACCGGATCAGTAATCGCGTTCGAAGAATATCCCGATGCTGCTGGTATTGTCCGATCCGACCCGGCCGCGCGCCGTCAGGCTCTTGGTGACGTCGAGATTGATCGTGACGTTGCTTTGGCCTTCGCTGTCCACCTCGACATTGGTGTAGACCCTGTCGGAGATGTATTTGCCCGCCCGCGCCGTCGTCGTGCCTTCGCCATCCGATGTCACGTCGAAATCGTCGAGCCCCGTCGCCTTTCGCAGCTTGCCCAGCACGCCGATGCCGCCTTTGCCGGCCAGTTGCGCGACGCCCGAGGCAAGCCGCGCGGCCTGCACCGCGGAAAGCTGCGTCACGCCGCGCCCGAAGATCAGCCGCGCCAGGATCTCGTCCTCGGGCAGCGCGGGGTCCGAACTGAAGCTGATCGTCGGTTCGCTGGCCGGGCCTTCCACCGTGACGAAGACGGTCGTGCCGTCCTCGGCCTCGCTACGCGCGACGATGCGGACCGTGGGCACGAGCCGCCCGGCCAAGGTTACGTTCGCTTCCGTGAGGGTCAGCCGCTTGCCCAGGAAATCCAGGCGCCCCCGGATCAGTTCGAACCGCCCCGCGGGCTGGACATCGGCGGTGGTGCCGCGCAGCCGGATCGCGCCGGCAAGCTCGGCGTCGAGACCGCGCCCGCGCAGGAAGATGCGCCGCGGCGCATCGATCTGGAGGTCGAGCCGGAATGGCCGTCCGCCGCGGCTGCTGTCTATGGCGTCCGCACTTGTGCCGAACCCGGCGCGCGCCAGGGTGGCGCGGACGGCAGGCGGTGCGCCCAGATGGGTAATGTCGGGGATCGCCGCCGCCCCGCCCGCGGAGGCAGAGGGGATGCGCAGTTCCGTCTCGCCCAGCCGGACATTTCCCGCGATCATCGCGCCGCCGGTCAGCGGGCCGTCAACGTTGATATCGGCGTCGATGATGGTGCTGTAGAGCCGGCGCTGGCGGCGCACCAGGTCGCGCAGTTCCAGCGCCAGTTCGGCGGGAAAACCGGCGGCGGGGTCGAGCGCGACCCGCCCCGATAGCCTGGCGCGCCCGCCGCCCGCGATACTGGTTCTGGCCTCCAGCCGCGCCGCGCCGCCCGCGATGTCGGCGCTGGCCTCAAGCCCCTCCAGCGTCAGTTGCGCCGCGGGGACGAAGACTTGCGCGCCGCCGGTCGAGACGCGGCCCGAAAGCGCGCCCAGCCCCGGCGGCCCGCGCAGCGCCAGATCGAACGAAAGCCCGCCGCGCAGGCGCACGCCCGAGGCTTCCAGCATTCCGTCGGCCAGCGCCAGCGGAAGCTGGCCGCGCGCGGTCACGTCCAGATCGCCCGCGCCCGCAGGCAGCGTGCCGGCCACCGCCGCCGTTGCGCCGCCGGGGCCATCGGCGCTGAAATCGACGCGGTAGCGCTCACCCTCCTGCGCAAGCGTGCCGCGCGCGGAAACCGGACCCGAAAGCGCCGGGGTGATCCGGCCCACATCGTTGAGCCGCGCCTCGAAGCTGAGCCCCTCGGCCTCCGGCCCGATCGTCCCGTCGCCCGAGGCCGAAAGCTCCGGTGTCTCGAGCGTGACATGGCGCAGCGTGAGCGACCGGCCCTCGAGCCGGACGCCGCCCTCGATCCGGCTCTCGCCGCGCAGCAGCCGGTCCACGGTCTCCTCGTCGAGGGCGAGGTCGGTCGCGCTGCCCGAAAGCTCCAGGTCGAACGCCGGTTCGAGCGGGCGCAGGACGCCGTCGAGGTCGAGCGCGGCGCGCCCGCGCAGCGGCCGCCCGGCCAGTTTCGCATAGGCCGACAGTTCCGCGACGCTGGCCTGCACTGCGCCCTCCCAGGTCGCCGTGCCCGTGGGGTCGCTCAGCACACCGCGCAATGCGGCTTCCGCGCCGCCCGGCCCGGTGGCGTCCATGTCGATATCGTAGCCCTCGCCGCGCTGGGTGAGGCGGCCCTGCACGGTCACCGGGCCGGAGAGCTTGGGCGTCAGCGCGGAGGCGTCGCGCAGGCGCGCGGAAATGTCCAGCCCCGCATCGTCGGAGCTGAGTGCGCCGTCGGCGGTAACGTCGAGTTCCGGCGTCTTCAGCCGCGCGTCGCCCAGCCGGATGCCCGTCTCGTCGCGGCGGATCGCGAGCTTCAGGCGGCTTTCGCCATGCAGCAGGCGGTCGAGGATTTCTTCGCCCAGAACCAGCCCCTGCGTGGTCCCCGAAATGTCCAGATCGAACGTGCCGGCCAGCAGCGTCGCCACGCCACTGACGGCCAGCGACGCCTGGCCTTCCAGCGGCCGACCGGCGATCTCCGACAGAGCGGCAAGGTTGGAGATCTCGGCCCGCGCCGTGCCACGGGCGGTGATGCCGCCGGCAGGATCCTCCACCGTGCCGAAGGCCGCCATGCGCGCGCTCCGCGTGTCGAGCCAGAGCGAGGTGAGCGTCAGCGGCGCGCCCTCCTTCCAGATGATCCGCGCTGCGCCGTCCAGCCGGTCACCCATCGCGCGGGCCAGTCCAGGATCCTCGAGCCGTAGGCCACGGCCCGCCAGGTCGAGATTGGCGCGCACCTGATCGACGCTGCCCGCATCCGTGCCGCGTGCAATGGTGCCGCCCGCGTCGAGCCGCAGCATGTCGAGTGCCATGCCGCCGCGTTCGAGCCCACGGGCGTCGAAGGCGCCCTCCCAGGCGGAGCCCTCCGCGGCGTCGAAATCCAGGTCGAGCGTGGCCCGGTCCACCATGATCGGCGGCCCCTCCACGGGCAGGCGCACCCGGCCGCCTTCAGGGTCGGCCAGGCGGGCGTTCAGCGCGAAGGATTCCGGAAAGCCGTCGGCGGCCAACGCCGCAGAACCTTCGAGGGTCAGCGTCGCGGCGCTGAGTTCCAGCGCGTCGAGCACCATGCGCCCGTCCGCGGCCCGCGCGCCCCTGGCATGGAGGCGGACATCGGCTCCGAAAAACGGCCGGAAATCGGGGGCCAGCAGGGCCGTCACATCGCCCGAGAGGTCGGTCGTGAAGCCGCGTGCGCCGCCCTCTTCTGTTTCGGCGAGGCGGAACCTGCCGGTCAGCCGCTCCTGCCCGTCTGTGGCCAGTAGCAGCTCGGCGCCGAAATCCGACAGCGGCCCGGTGCCCGAGAGCGTCAACTCGACCGCCGGGCGGTCCGGCAGATCCATTATATTCGCCGCGATCCCGTCGGGCCCTTCCACCAGCGCCAGGTCGAGCGACAGCGTCTCGGCGGTGCCGTCGAAATCGACCTTGATGGTGAACTGTCCCTTCGGCCCGTCGATGCGCAGGATCTCCAGATCGGCCAATGCACGGTTCTCGACCAGCGACATTGAGCCCTTGAGCGAAACCGCGGCGGCGACGCCGATCACCGGCTTGCCCAGGTTCACACGCCCGGCCGCGATCTCGCCGATCTCCACCGAGACGGGCAGTTGCGGCAGCGAGAAGCCGGACGCCTCGGCTTCCGGTCTGTTCGCACCCTCGACCGGCTCTGGCGGGCGCGCGAGCGTGATGGCCTTGGCGGTCAGTGCATTGACCTCCACCCGCCCGCGCAGGAGCGCCGAGCGCGTCCAGTCCAGCGCGACCCCTTCGAGCGTCAGCCAGACGCCGCCCTCGTCCGAAATGGTCAGCCGGTCCAGCGATGCGGTGGAACTGAGTGCGCCCTCAAACCCCTCGATGCGCACCAGGTAGCCGGCGGCCGACAACAGCTCCTCCAGCTTGCGGGTCAGGTAGTCCTTGCCCTCCTCGCCTTCCTGTGCGCCCAGCGAGCCGGGCGGCACGAAGGCGAAAAGCGCGATGAGCAGATATGCAGTGAGCCGTCTCAAAACGCCTGTCCGATCCCGATATAGAGCTGCACCTGACCGCTGCTGCCGCCGCGCACCGGGGTGGCCAGATCGACGCGGATCGGCCCGATCGGCGTGGCGTAGCGCAGCCCGAGCCCCGCGCCGGCATGCCATTCGCCATCGACGCCCGGAACGCTCTGGTCGCTGATATAGCCCGCATCGGTGAAGGCGACCATGCCGATCGTTTCTGTCACCGGCATGCGGGCCTCGACGGAAAGCCCCAGGAACGAGCGGCCGCCGGTGCTCCGCCCGCCCGGCCGTTCGACGGCCAGCGCCTGGAAGTCGTGGCCGCGGACCGTGCCGCCGCCGCCCGAGAAGAAGAGCAGGTCTGGCGGCACGTCGAGCAGCCCCGGCCCCGCGACGCTGCCCACCTGCACGCGGCCCGCCAGAACCACCTTGCCGACACTGCGATAGGCGCGCCCGTCGAAGGTCAGCCGGACGGCCGGCTTCGGGTCGGTGACATCGGTGAAGGGCATCGCCGTGGCATGGGCGTAGAAGCCCTCGGTGGCGTCGAGTTCGTCGTCGCGCCGGTCCCAGGTCAGCGCGCCGGGCAGCTTGACGATCTCGAAGCTGCGGGAGCCGAAATCGTCATCCACTTCGGAATGCCGGTATCCAATCGCGAGCCGGCCCTCCAACTCATCCGAAAAGATGTGCCGCACGCCGGTCTCGATGTCGAAATTGTCGAGTTTGAACTCGGGCTCATCGAGATGCTGGATCTCCAGCCGTAGCTCCGCATCGGTGTCCGGGCTGAACGTCGCGGGGCGGCTGAAGGTGGTGGCGATGTTGTAGTCGATCCCGCCGGCGGTGCCGCCGATGCCCTTGACGCCGCCTTCGATCCGCAGCCGCTCGGCGCCGGTTCGAAGGTTGCGGTGCAGCCAGTAGGCGTTGAGGGCAAAGCCGTCATCGGTACTGTACTCGGCGCCCGCCCCGATGCGCCGCGGCTTGGCCTCCGAGACCTGCGCGATGATGTCGATATTGCCCTCGTCGTCGATCTCCTCGGCCTCCGTCAGCGCGACGGAGCTGAAGGCGCCAGACCTGCGCAGGCGGCGTTCGGAGCGGCGCAGGCGCTCCGGAGAGAAGGGCGCGCCACGGTCGAGCCCGGCGATGTCGATGATCCGGCCGGCGCGCACGTCCCTGTTGCCGGTGACACGCAATTCGCCGATATGGGCCAGCCGTCCCGGATCGAGCGTGAAGGCCGCGTCCACGCGCCTGGTGCGGTGATCGGCGATGATGCGTTGCCCGGCCGGGCGCGCCTTGGGCCGGCCGGCATCGCGCCAGCCTTCGACGGCGGCAGTGACCGCGCGTTGCATCATGCCGGTGGAGGCGGGCCTTCCCGGCGCGAACCCCTCCGGCAGTTCGGTCGCCTGCGCGAGCGGCGCGATTTCCGCCTGGCGGAAGGTGAAGCGGGGGCCGGTTTCGGCGGCGATCACGATCTTGTCCACCCGGTCCAGCCGGTCGAATGGCGAGATCGAGGCCACCTCCCGCCCGTCGATGCGGATCGACAGGACGCTGGAAAAATAGCCCGCGTCGTAAAGCACCGCCAGAAGCCGGGCATAGTCGGCATCAGCCGCCGCCAGGACCTCGTCGGGGTCAGTGACCTTGTCGCGCATCGCGGTGCTCAGAAGCGAGGCGCCCTGAAGCGCGTCCTTCAGGTCGTCATTCCCGCCTTTCAGGCGCAGCGAAAGCTCCGCGGCGGCAGCCCCCTGCGCGAGCAGGCAGGCCAGCAGCACGCCGTTGCGCAACAGCCGCATGGCACGGGAAGGGAAGGGGAAACGCATGACTCGGGCTCGGGTCCGTTACGCAGCAGAATCTGGACGAGATTGGCACAGATGGCGGCCGGTTCACAGTGCCGTATACTGGCGTCCTCCGTGTGGCACATTCGCGCCGGGTCAATGCGCGGTGATCCGCGCGGCGCGCGCTCAGCCGTGATGGGCGCGGCTGTCTGCGGGGGCCTCGGCGCGGTCCTGCATGCCGTAGTCGCGCAGTACCTCCGCGACCCGAAGCCGATAGTCGGCAAAGACACCGCCACGCCCCGCGGCCTGCGCCTCGCGGTGGAAATCGGTGTTGCGCCACTGCGCCACGGCGGCCTCGTCGCGGAAGAAGGACACCGAGAGCAGCTTGCCTTCCTCGGTCAGGCTGCGGAACCGCTCGACCGAGATGAACCCGTCGATCTGCTCAAGGTGCGGGCGCAGCTTGGCGGCGATATCGAGATAGGCGTCGTAGTGTCCTTCCGCGGGCGTGACCTCGAAGATGACGGCGATCATGGGTGGCTCCTTTCTGCGCGGGATGTCAGGGCGCGGCGCGCACGGCGGCGGCAAAACGGTCGGCTTCGGCGGGCGCCTGCCCGAGCTGCGCCGCCGGGTCGAATACGGCCGAGAAATCCTGTTCCGGCCAGCGAGTCGCGGCAAGCTCCGGCAGCGGCGTGCCGGTTCGGGCGGCCTCCGCGCAGAGTGTCTTGACGGCGGCCTGCGCCTCCGGGCGCGGCATGGTCCCGGCCAGCGCGAAGCTCAACGCCTCGGCATGGATCAGTCCCAGCCCGTCGCCGGCGAGATTGGCGGCCATGCGGCGCGGCTCCGGCACCAGGCTGCCGGCCATCTCGCAGGCGATCGACAGCGCCCGCCCCGTGGCCATGCAGATCTGCGGCAGGCAGAGCCATTCCGTCATCCAGGCCGCGCCGTCGCGTTGCTGCCGGTGCGCCAGGGCGCCCGTCATCGCGGCCTGAAGCGTGGCGGCGTGGCGGGCGAGTGCGCCCAGCAGCGCGGGCTGCACCGGGTTGCGCTTCTGCGGCATGGTGGAGGAGCCGCCGCCGTCGCTCGCGCCCGCGCCAAGCTCCGCGATGCCTGTCTGGGACATCAGGTGCACATCCTCGCCCATCTTGGCGAGGCTTCCGGCCACCAGCGCCAGCCAGCCGGTGAACTCGGCCAGAGCGTCGCGGGTGGCGTGCCAGCTATGCCCCGGCGCAGCGAGCCCCAGCGCCTCGGCCAGCGCCATGGCGGTCTCGGTGGCTTGCGGCCCAAGTGCCGATCCGGTGCCCGCCGCCCCCGACAGGCTGACCCGAAGAAGCCGCGGGCGCAGTTCGGCCAGCCGGGCGCGGTGGTCGAGCAGGGGCCAGCCCCAGCCCGCCGCGACCGCGCCGAAACTCGTGGGTGTGGCGGCCTGGCCCCATGTGCGCGCGGCCATGGGCGTGGCGCGATGGGTTTCCGCGAGCGCCGCCAGCGTGCCCGCCAGCGCGGCGAGCCGCGCGTCCATCAGCACCGCCGCCTGGCGGAGCCGCAGCACCAGCGCGGTGTCCTTGATATCCTGCGAGGTCGCGCCCCAATGCAGGTATTGCGCGTGGTCGGGGGCCTGCATCGCGGCGCGGAAGGCCTGCACCAGCGCCGGTACCGGCACCGCGTTCACGCCGGTCTCCGCCGTCAGCCCGCCGGGGTCGATCTGCAACTCCAGGCTCGCGCGGTGGATGGCCTCGCCGCTGATCTCGGGGGTCACGCCCAGTTTGCCCTGCACCTTGGCCAGCGCGCCCTCGACGATCATCATCGCGCGAACCTCGGCACTGTCGGTGAAGAGCTTGCCCAGCTCCGCGTCGTGGAAAAGATCGCGGTAGAGCGAGCTGTCGAAGGGTGTCACGGCCATCGGCTCAGCCCGCTGCCCGGAGCCCGAGGATCGCCCGCGCCTGCGCCGGCGTGGCAACCGGGCGTTCGTGGCGCGCGCAGATCTCGGCGGCGCGCCCGACAAGCGCGGCATTGGACGGGGCCAGCCGTTCGCGGTCCCAGCGGATATTGTCCTCCAGCCCGGTGCGGGTGTGGCCGCCCGCGGCGATGGACCATTCGTTGAGCAGCACCTGTCCCGGACCCACGCCCGCCCCGCACCATGTGGCGTCGGGGGTCAGCCGGCGCAGCGTGGCAACGTAGAAATCGAAGACTTCGCGGTCCACGGGCATGGCGTTCTTGACGCCCATCACGAACTGGACATGCAGCGGCCCCTTGAGCCGTCCGTCGCCCTGCATCTTCACCGCCTGGAAGATATGCGACAGGTCGAAGGCCTCGATCTCGGGCTTGACGTCGTATTTCAGCATCTCCGCCGCCAGCCAGTCCACCAGATCGGGCGGGTTCTCGTAGACGCGCGTCGGGAAGTTGTTGGACCCGACCGAGAGCGAGGCCATCTCGGGGCGCAGCGGCAACATGCCGCCGCGTTCCGCCCCCGCGCCCGAGCGCCCGCCGGTGGAAAGCTGCACGATCATGCCGGGGCAATGGGCGCGGATGCCCTCCATCAGCCGCCCGAAACGGTCGGGGTCGGATGTGGGCGTGCCGTCGTCGAGCCGGACATGACAATGCGCGATCGAGGCGCCGGCCTCGAAGGCTTCATGGGTGCTCTCGATCTGTTCGGATACGGTGATCGGCACGGCCGGGTTGTTCTCCTTGCGCGGGACCGAGCCGGTGATGGCCACGCAGAGGATGCAGGGATTGGTCATGGTCTGTCCGCTCCAAGGCTGCGATTTCGCGTTGCAGATACCATGCGGTCGGGCGATGGCAAAGGGGCAGGCTCAGAGATGGCCGATCTCGCGCAGGAAGCCCTCCAGCAATTCGGCATAGCGTTCCGGCGCCTCGACGCACGGGATGTGCCCCGCGCCGCGGATCAGCTCGAACTGCGCGCCGTGGATCAGCCCGGCAGTCTCGCGTACCAGATCGGGCGGGGTGGCGCCGTCCTCGCTTCCGGCGATGGCCAATGTCGGCAGGGTCAGCCCGGATGTGGGGGTGTAGAAATCGGTGCCCGCGATTGCGGCGCAGCAGCCGGCGTACCCCTGGGCGGGCTGGCGCGTCAGCATGTTGCGCCAACCTTCCAGTTCCGCCGGGTGTTCGCGCCGAAAGCGGGCGGAGAACCAGCGTTCCAGCACCGGTTCGGCCAAAGCGGCGATGCCGTCCTTCTCCACCACCGCGATCCGGTCCTGCCAGGCCTCCGCCGTGCCGATCTTGGCGGCGGTGTTCGACAGCACCAGCGCGCGGATCTGATCGAGCCGCTTGACCGCCAGCCCCTGCGCGACCATGCCGCCGATGGAGAGCCCCACGAAGACGCAGTCGCGCACCTCCAGCCGGTCGAGAAGCCGCTCGGCGTCGCGCACCAGCGCTCCCATCGCGTATGGCCCGCCAGGGCAGGAGGACAGCCCGTGCCCGCGCATGTCGTAGCGGACGATGTGCAACTCCCGCGGCATCCGGTCCACCACGCGGTCCCAGATGCGCAGATCGGTGCCCAGCGAATTCGCAAAGACCAGCGGTGCGCCGTCGGGCGTTCCTGTCTCGACGCAATGCAGGCGCACGTCGCCCAGGTCGATCATCTGCATGAAAACATACGCTCCGCCGCCGGTTGGATTTCGGCGAGTTTCGCGGATCGCGCAGCCCGCCGCAAGCCGGGCTTCAGCGCGACATGCAGGCCAGCCCCGCGGCGATCAGCACGATCCCCCAAAGCTCGGCCCCCGGCGCGGGCGCGCCGAGCATCAAGGACAGCACGTAGACGAAGGCGCCGACCAGCCCGAATGTGGCCACGAAAATGAACACCGGATGGCGGTTGCGCAGCACCGGCAGTTCGCAGAGCGCCGCGCCCAGCGTGGTGGAGGTCACCAGCGACAGCGCCGCCATCGTCGGGGACAGCGGTGTGGTGTTGAGGAAGATGATCGCCCCGATAAAGCCCAGTGCGCAAAGCAGCGCATAGAGGGCAGGCCGGAAAATCAATGTGGTCATGGCACGCGCACTCGTCCCGATTACATCGCCACCCATCGGCAAAATTACTCGGGAACATTGACTTGAAAAAGGCAGGAATTCGTTACCTCTGGGCGGGTTTCGTCATTTTGCGCCCATAAATGCTCGCGCCACCCAGATGTGAAGCGACGTGAGCGGAACCGGTGCATCCAAAGGCGCCATATGGATTGCAAAGCGGGCCACGTGCGGCCCGCTGGAGCTCCGGGCGTCGAGGATGCGCCGCCGCATGTGGGGAAAGCGCGGGCAAGGGGATGCGGATTTCCGGCGACATTCAGCGTATAGGCTGCGGATTGTTGCTGAATATGGGCCAAAGAAAGCGATGAGAGACAAGAACTCGATTGCGGCTGTCTGGCCCTACGCCACGGCGCGGACCCCGGCCACAGCCGGGATTTCCGCTTGACCGCCGGGGCGCTTTGGGCTCCGCTCGCGGCCGGAGCGACCGCGCAGGCGGCCCGCAACCCTGGGAGGGACCATGACCAGAATCCGCGCCGCCATCTGCGAAGCCTTCGGCGAGCCGCTGCGCATCGGCGAGGCCGAACTGGCCGCGCCCGGTCCCGGCGAAGTCGAGGTGAAGATCGACGCCTGCGCCGTTTGCCATTCGGACATTTCCTATGCCGAAGGGGCCTGGGGCGGCGCGTTGCCGGCGGTCTATGGGCACGAAGCCGCGGGCCGGATCACCGCGCTGGGAGAAGGCGTGCGCGGCTACGCGGAGGGCGATGCAGTGCTGGTCACGCTGATCAGGTCCTGCGGGCATTGTCCGGGCTGCGCCGAGGCGCATCCGGTGCGCTGCGAGACCCGGCGCGCGCCGGGGCCGGGGCCGCTCAGCCTGCCCGATGGCGGGGCACTGGAACAGGGGCTCGATACCGGCGCCTTCGCCGAGCGCGTGGTCGTTGATGCCAGTCAGATCGTCGGGCTGCCCGACGATATCGCGATGGACGCGGCCTCGCTGCTTGCGTGCGGCGTGATCACCGGGGTCGGCGCGGTGACCAACAGCGCCGCGATGAAGCCAGGCAAGAGCGCGGTGGTGATCGGCGCGGGCGGCGTCGGGCTCAACGCCATACAGGGCGCAGCACTCTGCGGCGCGTCGCAGATCGTCGCGGTGGACCTGTCGGAAGAACGGCTGAAGGCTGCGCGGGAATTCGGGGCGACGCATGGCGTCCTGGCGGACACCGGCGCGCCGTGGAAGGAGGTACGCGCGATCACCGGCGGGCGCGGTGCGGATTACGCCTTTGTCACCGTGGGCGTGCCGGTCGTTTATGCCGAGGCACCGCGCTACCTGGCGCCGGGCGGGATGCTGGTGATGGTCGGCATGACGCCCGCGGGGGCCAAGGTCGAGTACGACCCCTCGATCGTTGCGGCGCTGAGCCAGTCCATGGTCGGCTCCAAGATGGGCGACACGGTGCTCGCGCGCGACATCCCGTGGCTGATCGAGATGTACCGGCAGGGCCGCCTCAAGCTCGACGAGCTGATCTCCCGGCGCTACCGGCTGGAGGAGATCAACGAGGCCATCGCCGAGGTGAACGCGGGTCATGCCCGGCGCAACGTCATCGTCTTCGACTGATAAGGGGGCGCGCGATGAAGCTGCGCGATCTGGAGATTTTCGTGGTCGCCCCGCCGCCGCCGGGCTGGGGCGGGCGCTACTGGATAGTCGTGCGCCTGACCACCGATAACGGCATTATCGGCTATGGCGAGGTCTACGCCAGCGCGGTGGGGCCGCAGGCCATGCGCGCGGTGATCGAGGATGTGTTCGAGCGCCACATGGCCGGCGAGAATCCCGAAAACATCGAGCTCATGTTCCGCCGCGCCTATTCCTCGGGTTTCACGCAGCGTCCCGATCCCACCGTGATGGGCGCCTTTTCGGGGCTCGAGATCGCCTGCTGGGACATCCTGGGCAAGGCGCATGAGCGCCCGGTCCATGCGCTGATCGGCGGGCGGATGAACGAACGCATACGCTCCTATACCTATCTCTACCCGCAGCCGGGGCACGACCCGTCGGCCTTCTGGTCCTCGCCCGAGATGGCCGCGGAAGCCGCGCTCGACATGGTGGAGATGGGCTTCACGGCGGTGAAATTCGACCCCGCGGGGCCGTACACGATCCGCGGCGGCCACCAGCCCGCGATGCGCGATATCGAGCTTTCCGCCGAATTCTGCCGCGCGATCCGGGACGCGGTGGGCGCGCGCGCCGATCTGCTTTTCGGCACCCATGGCCAGTTCACCACCGACGGGGCGATCCGGCTGGGCCGGCGGCTGGAGGCGTTCGACCCGCTCTGGTTCGAGGAGCCCATACCGCCCGACAATCCGGCCGAATTCGCGCGCGTGGCGCAGGCTGTCCGCATTCCCATCGCCACGGGCGAGCGGCTCTGCACCAAGGCGGAGTTCGCCACGCTCTTGCGGCTGGGCGGCGCGTCGATCCTGCAACCTGCACTGGGCCGGGCCGGGGGCATCCTGGAATGCCGCAAGATCGCCGCGCTGGCCGAGGCGTTCAACGCGCAGATTGCGCCGCATCTCTATGCCGGGCCGGTGGAATGGGCGGCGAATGTGCAGCTTGCCGCAGTGATCCCCAACCTGCTGATGGTCGAGACGATCGGCACCGGCGACGGCTTCCACGCCGCGCTGATCGGCCACACGATCGCCTGGGAGGACGGCTTCGTCCGCCCGCCCGACGCGCCGGGGCTGGGCATCGCCTTCGACGAGGACCTGGCCCGCGCGCATCCCTATACCGGGGACCGGCTGCATCTGGAAATGCAGGAAGCCCCCTGCAACTACAGCCGCGAGAACACGTTCCAGGGCGGCGCGCCGCCGGAGGAGGGGTAGGCGGGCGAGGGGCGCGTCCCGCGGTGGTCTAGCAGCGTGCCTGTGGCTAGTGTGGCATCAGGAGGAACGCATGGATACCACTGCGATTACAGATGCGGAGACGCTGGCCGCGGAAATGGAAGAATATTCTTCGGGTAGCGCGGCGGCGGTTTTAGGCGCCCGGATAGGTTTGCGTCTCTTGCCAAGGTGCCACGATGTCTTTGCATATGAGCAGGTCGCGAGATATGCGCCGGGCTATGTACTCGCGGTATTCAGATACATGCTCAACGCAATGGTCTGTGCACACAGTTGGTCACCAGATGGTACTCCGACGGGGCCGGCAGATCCGTTCTCCACGCTTGATGCCGTCAGATCGTCGGCGCCACCGACAGACGTTGCGAAGGCGCTCATTGCCGAGTCTGGCGCGACGCCCGGATTTGTAGAGTTCGAAACCGTTCTGGATTCGGTGACCCAAGCCGTTGGCAATGGCCGATCCTATGCGGTCGGCGATGCCGCGCGGGCTTTCCGATCCGAAAGCGAATGGGAAGCGGTGCGTATCGACTTGGCAAAACTCGTTGTGGAGCAAGGACGCACTAGAGACGGAGATTCCACATCGCGCGCCAGGATAGTCCGATCCTCTGAGATACTGACCGGGCCTCTATGGCCCGAAGGGATGCCTGAGGAAGTGAAACTCGATTGGGGTCGGGTTCGTGCGGCGCTCGATGCCGATCGCGCCGATTGGTCATTCTGGATTGACTGGTATGAAGATGTCCTAGCGGAGCGAGTGAGGAATTGGGACTTGCTTGAGGCGATCGTCCAGATCCCGGACGAGGACTGGACCAAGGGGCCGGTTCATCTGAACTGGATCGTTGCGGGGCTCGTCGAAGATCACTCTAGAAATGCCGATGAGATTCCAGTTAATGCTGTTCGTCGTGGGCTCAAGGATAATCGGGCTAGCCTCGAAGCACAGCTCTGCGCGTTGTATCTGATGATTGATGAAGAGATTGAGCGCATTCGCGGCATGAACCCGGCAGACGAATTCGAAACTGTTCAACGAGAACGTCAACTAGACTTCTTTCGTAGGCTACTCGCAGCTGTCGCCGGCCTTAGGGATGCTCTGCCGCAGAAGGGCGAGCCGACCCTAGAAGAAGCGCAAAAAGTTGTTGGGTTGCTAAAAACATACCTCGATCTCTTCCGCGGCTGGCCGCGAGAGAACGCGAATGAGCTTGTCGACTCTACATGTCGAGTCGCCATCGTGGGCGTTTGTGCTGGCTTGGGCGGGTTGCTTGGTGCGCCAGTGATTGGAGCGAGTATAGGAGCCACAATGTTTGGTGGAAAGAAAATCGTTGATGCGTTCGCCCAAGTTTTTAAAGCGAACAATCCGTAGGCCAAGCATTGAGGTCAACGTTTCGATCAGTGCTGAGAAGTGGTGATCGAAAGCAGCGCAAATTTCGTTAGCCACTATGTCGATCCGGGCAGTTTGAATCATCTGGCACAAGACATGGTGAAGCGGATCGGCGGCTCGCGTCGATAGCCATGATCGGGGTCCCTGTTGGGACCACCCGTGACCTTCGATCGGCTCTCACTACCAACGGGTGTATGCGGGGGCCCGCGCGATGTCCCACCTTAGGCGGCGCCCCTCCGCCCATGCCTCGTGACACGCATTTCCGCGCGTGCTAGAGGGACGCCGAACAGCCCCCGCCGGGGCCAGACCAAGGCGCGCGAACCTTGTCACAGCTTTCCGTCGTCATCCCCGCCTTCAACGAGGCCGGAAATATCGGGCGTCTCGTCGCCGAGACCTATGCGGCCGTGCCCGGCGACCTGCTGGGCGAGGTGGTGGTGGTGGACGATTGTTCGACCGACGGCACCGCGGCCGAGGTCGCCGCGCTGATGGAGCGTCACGACAGCCTGCGCCTGATCCGCCACCTGACCAATGCGGGGCAGAGCGCATCGGTGCGCAGCGGCGTGCTGGCGGCGCGCTTCCCGCTCATCGGCACGCTCGACGGCGACGGGCAGAACGACCCGGCCGATCTGCCGAAACTGGCCGCGCTTCACCGCCCGGAGGGGCCGCAGCTCGTCGGCGGCATCCGGGCGAAACGGCGCGACACGCTCTCCAAGCGGCTGGCCTCGCGCGCGGCCAACGCGATCCGGCGAACGGTGCTGCATGACGACTGCCCTGACACCGGCTGCGGCACCAAGGTCTTCAGCCGCGAGGTCTATCTGCGCCTGCCCTTCTTCCACGGTCAGCACCGTTATCTGCCAGCGCTCTTCCGCGCCTATGGCTGCACCACGGCCTATGCGCCGGTGAACGACCGGGCGCGGGCGCATGGGCAGTCGAACTATTCCAACTGGCGGCGCGGCGTCATGGGCGCCTATGACCTGGTGGGCGTGTCCTGGCTGATCCGGCGCACCCGCTGGGCGCGCAGTACTGAGGAGGCGAAGCCGTGATCGAGGCGATGCGCGAGTTCCTGGCGGAGACCCCGGCGGTGGAGCTGATCTGGCTGACCATCGGGTTCACCGCCCAGGCCATGTTCTCGGCCCGGTTCCTGGTGCAGTGGATCGCCAGCGAACGGGTGCGCCGGTCCATCGTGCCGGAGCTTTTCTGGTATTTCTCCTTTGCCGGCGGGGCGTTGCTCTTCGCCTATGCGATCTACCGCAAAGATCCGGTCTTCATCCTGGGACAGGGGTTCGGGCTGCTGGTCTATTCGCGCAACATCTACTTCATCTGGGCGGCGCGGCGCGGCGGCGGCGAGCCGCCGGAACTGTAAAGCGGCCTCCACCCGATCCGCAGCGCTTGGGCATGAATGGACAGCTATCCATTGCCCCCGCGCGGCTCGTCTCCCAACCTGCAAACGACCAAAGGGGCTACCACCGCTTCGGTTCAACCTCTCGGGACGCGGTCCTGGCCCGGCGCGCCGGCCAGCACCGCCGCGGCGCGGGCGATCACGATCTCCTCGTCGGTGGGGATGACCATCACGCGCACCCGGCTCTGATCGCTGCTGACGATCTCGGCCCCGGCCTCGTTGCGCGCCGCGTCGAGCGCGATTCCGATCCAGCCCATGCCGGCGCAGACATCGGCGCGGATGCGCGCCGCGTTCTCGCCGATGCCGCCGGTGAAGACCAACGCATCGAGACCTTCCAGCGCTGCGGCCAGCGCGCCCAGCTCGCGGCGGATGCGGAATACGAAATACTCGATCGCCTGGCGGGCCTCCGGCGCGTCCGAGGCTTCCAGTTCGCGCATGTCGTTGGAGACGCCCGAGAGCCCCAGCAGGCCGGAGCGGCGATAGAGCAGATCGGCGATCTCCGCAGCCGTCATGCCCTCCTGCTGCATCAGGTAGAGAAGTACGCCGGGGTCGATCTGGCCCGGCCGCGTGCCCATCGGCAGACCGTCCAGCGCCGAGAAGCCCATCGACGAGGCCACCGAGCGGCCCGCCTGCATCGCGCACATCGACGCGCCATTGCCCAGATGCGCGACGACGACGCGTCCGGCATGGAGCATCGGCGCGCGTTCGGCCAGCGTACCGGCGATGTAGTCGTAGCTAAGCCCGTGGAAGCCGTAGCGGCGCACGCCCTTGTCGTAATAGGCGCGCGGGATCGCGAAGACATCGTTGACGAAGGGATGGCTCCGGTGGAAGGCGGTGTCGAAACAGGCGATCTGGAGCGCCTCGGGGAAAGCCGCCTGCGCGGCGCGCACGCCCGAGAGATTATGCGGCTGGTGGAGCGGTGCGAAGGGCGTGAGCGTCTCCAGCGCGTCGAGCGCGCCGGGGGTCAGGACGGTGGGGGCCGTGAAGCCCATGCCGCCATGCACGACGCGATGGCCCACCGCCTCGATCCGCGCGCCGGGATGGCGGGCTTCCAGTTCGCGCAACGCGGCATCGAGCGCGCCGGCATGGCTGGCGGCGCTTTCCGGGTCGAGCGGCCGATCCGCGAAGATGTCTCCCGCCGCGTCCCTCAGTTCCAGCCGGGGCGTGGCGCCGATCTTCTCCACCAGCCCGGCCGCGACCGGGGCGGGCCCGGCGCCCCCGAGCGCGAAGAGCCCCAGCTTGAGTGACGAGGAGCCCGCGTTGAGCGTCAGGACATGGGCGTTCATCCCGCCGCCCCGCCGCCGTGTCCCGCGTGATGCAGCGCCGCCACCGCGCAGGAGGCGAGCCGCGCCATGTCGTTGTCGGCGCGGCTGGTCAGGATGATCGGCACCCGCGCGCCCAGCACCAGACCGGCGGCCTCGGCATGGCTGAGATATGTGAGTTGCTTGGCCAGCATGTTGCCCGCGTCGAGCCCCGGCACCACCAGTATGTCGGCGTGGCCCGCGACAGGCGAGGTCAGCCCCTTGATTCGCGCCGCGGTGATGTCCACCGCGTTGTCCATCGCCAGCGGCCCGTCCACCAGCCCGCCGGTGATCTGCCCGCGTTCGGCCATCTTCGACAGGAGCGCCGCGTCGATGGAGGAGGGGATGTCCGGATTGACCGTCTCCACCGCCGAAAGCACGCCGACCTTGGGCGCCTCGATCCCCAGCGAGAGCGCAAGGTCGATGGCATTCTGCACGATATCGACCTTGCATTTGAGGTCGGGCGCGATGTTGACCGCCGCGTCCGTCACCAGCAGCGGATGCGCGAGCCCCGGCACGTCCATGACGAAGACATGGGTGAAGCGGCGTCCGGCGCGCAGCCCGGCGGTCTTGTCGAGCGCCGGGCGCAGCAATGTGTCGGTGTGCAGATTGCCCTTCATGAGCGCTTGCGCGCGCCCCGCATTCACAAGTTCGACCGCATGGGCGGCGGCGGCACGTTCGTCGGGCAGGTCGATGACCTCGATCCCGTCGAGGCTCGCGTCCAGCGTGGCGGCAGCGTCGCGAATACGGGCCGCGTCACCCAGCAGGATCGGCTCGATGATCGTGTGTTCGCGCGCCAGAAGCGCGCCGCCCAGCGAATTGGGCCCGTCGGGGCAGACCACGGCGGTCAGCAGGGCGGGCAGCGGTTCGGCCCGCTTGAGCAGCGCTTCGAAATGCCGGTGGCGCTGCACGATCAGGCCGGGCAGGTCGCGGGCGTTGTAATGAACCTTGCGGCGCGGCGCCTCGACCACGGCCTCGCCGGTCACGATCACCTCGTCGTCGCGTGCCCGGCGCACCTCGGTCGATAGCGTGACGGTGCCCGCCTCGGCGTTCTTCCCGGTTACGGTCACGCGCGAGATCAGTTCTTCCCCGGCGCGGGCGCGGCCCAGGAAACGGAAGCTCTGCGCACGGTAGAGCGTGCCCGCGCCGGGCAGGACATTGCCCAGAACCGCCGAGACGAGCGCACCGATGAAAAGCCCCGGCACGATCGCTTCGGGCTGGCCGTCGCCATCGCCGTCATGGTCGTGCAGGTGCATCGGGTTGTGGTTGCCCGAGACATTGGCGAAGACGATCAGGTCGTCATTGGTACAGAGCCGGCGGATCTCGGAGCTGTCGCCGGGCTGCAACTCGTCGAAGGTGCGGTTTTCGATGATCAAGGCGGCTCTCCCTGTCCTGTGCGTCGCGCGACTCCTGCCGAACGTGACCGCCGCAAGTGAAATCGCGGTGTCGCTCAGCTGCTTTATAGCCCGAAGCCGCGGCGGGCGCGCAAGGTCGCAGGCAGGACCGGTGCGAAAGAAAAGAACCCGCGCCGGGGCGCGGGTCCATGGCCTTGCAGTTCCGGGCGGAGTTACTTGGGCAGCGACCCCTCGATCCCCTCGACATAGAAATCCATGCCCAGAAGCGTGCCGTCCTCGGCGCGTTCGCCTTCAGCAAGCCACGCCGAGCCGTCCTGCCGGTTGATCGGCCCCTCGAAGGAGTGCATCTCGCCCGAGGCAAGCTTGTCGATGATTTCCTGTGTCGAGGCTTTGACGTCGTCGGGTATCGCGTCGGAGAGCGGCGCCATCTGCGTCATGCCCTCGGCCAGGCCATGCCAGCTATCCTGGCTTTCCCAGGTGCCCTCCAGCACGGCGTGGACCCGCTCGATATAATAGGGGTTCCAGTTGTCGACGATCGCGGTGAGCTGCGCGTTCGGGCCGAAACGTTCCATGTCGGAGGCCTGGCCGAAGGCGTAGATGCCCTTGTCCTCGGCGATGGTCATGGCCGCCGGGCTGTCGGTGTGCTGCATCAGGACATCCGCGCCCTGGTCGATCAGAGCATTGGCCGCGTCGGCTTCCTTGGCGGGGTCGAACCACGTGGACACCCAGACGACGCTGAACTTCACATCCGGGTTGACCGCCTTGGCGGCCAGGTAGGCGGCGTTGATGCCGCGCACGACCTCGGGGATCGGGAAGGAGGCGATATAGCCGATCTTGTTGGTCTTGGTCATGTGGCCGGCGATATGGCCCAGAACCGTGCGTCCCTCGTAGAAGCGCCCCGAATAGGTCGAGACATTGGGTGCGCGCTTGTAGCCCGTGGCGTGCTCGAATTTCACGTTCGGGAATTTCTTGGCAACATTGAGCGTGGGGTCCATATAGCCAAAGGAGGTGGTGAAGATCAGATCGGTGCCAGATAGCGCCATCTGCGTCAGCACCCGCTCCGCGTCGGCGCCTTCCGGCACGCTTTCCTGATAGACGGTCTCGACATTGTCGCCGAATTCCTCCTCCACGGCCAGTCGGCCCTGGTCATGCTGGTAGGACCAGCCGAAATCGCCGATCGGGCCGACATAGACGAAGCCGACCTTCAACGGGTCCTGGGCCGCCGCCGGTGCCGCGAGGCCCAGCGACAGCGCGGCCGCCGCAAGGATGGATCTGATATGGTTCATTTGGGTCTCCCTGTTGGTGGGGGGCGGCCTTTGCTGCCGCCCCGGTTCGTTGGTGCCGCGCCTCAACTCGAGGCGTGGAAGATCTTGCCAAGCGCGGCGGGCGCGTTGAGTGCCGCGCGCCCCCGGTCGGCGGACATGATGACCAGCACGAGAATGGTTATCAAATACGGGGCCATGGACAAGTATTCGACCGGCAACTCCAGCCCCGCGGCCTGCAGGTTGAGCTGCAGCACCGTCACGCCGCCGAAAAGATAGGCGCCCAGGAGTACGCCCCAGGGCCGCCATGAGGCGAAGACCACGATCGCCAGCGCGATCCAGCCCGCGCCCGCGGTCATGCCCTCGGTCCATTGCGGCACCCGGATCAGGCTCAGATACGCGCCGCCCAGCCCCGCGCAGGCGCCGCCGAAGGCGATCGCCATCAGCCGGATGCGCACCACCTTGTAGCCCAGCGCGTGGGCGGCGTCGTGGCTCTCTCCCACGGCGCGCAGGATCAGACCGGCGCGGGTGTATTTCAGCACCGCCCAGACGCAGGCCACGATCAGGATCGAGATATAGACCATGTAGTCGTGCTGGAAGAGCACGCGCCCCAGCACCGGCAGATCGGCCAGGAACGGCACGTCGAGCCGTGGCGAGGGCGGCGGCTTGATCCCGGCATAGCCCTGTCCCAGCAACGCCGAGAGCCCGAGCCCGAAGAGCGTCAGTGCCAGGCCCGTGGCCACCTGATTGGACAGGAAGAACTGCGTCAACACGCCGAAGACCAGCGCCAGCAGCGCGCCGCCGCCTGCCGCCGCAAGCAGGCCCAGCCAGGGGCTGGAGCTTTCCACCGCGATCGCGAAGCCGCAGATCGCGCCGGTGATCATCATGCCCTCGACCCCGAGGTTGAGCACGCCGGATTTCTCCACCACCAGCTCGCCGATCGCGGCCAGCAGGATCGGTGTCGCGGCGACCATCAGGCTGGCGATCAGCACCAGCGGATTGATTGCGGACAGATCCATGTCAGGCCACCTCTCTCTTGATCGGGCGGATGCGGTAATTGGCAAGTACGTCGAAGCCCAGCAGGAAGAAGAGCAGCATCCCCTGGAAGGCCTGGATTGCGGCCGCCGGCAGGCGCAGGTTGGCCTGCGCGATCTCGCCGCCGACATAGGTCAGCGCCATCAGCAGGCCGGCCAGCAGGATGCCCACCGGATGCAGCCGGCCCAGGAAGGCCACGATGATCGCGGTGAAGCCGTAGCCCACGTTGAAATCTATGGTGATCTGCCCGGCAGGGCCGGCGACCTCGAAAAGTCCGGCGAGCCCGGCGAGCGCCCCGGACGTGCCCAGGCAGAACGCCACCAGCAGCTTGGGGCGCACCCCGGCAAAGCGCGCGGCGCGCGCCGATTGCCCGGTCAGCCTGATCTGGTAGCCCAGAATGTGCCGGTTGAGCAGCACATAGGCGGCGATCACCGCAATGAATCCGGCGAGTACTCCGCCATGCATGCCTGTGCCCTCGATCAATTCCACGTTATGCGCGCTGGGATACTCCTGGAAGTTGCGCGAGCCCGGAAAGCCATGCCCGTCGGGGTTCTTGAGCAACCCCAGTGACATTTTAGCCAGCAATTGCTCGGCCACGTAGACCAGCATCAGCGAGACCAGGATCTCGTTTGTGCCGAAGCGGATCTTCAGCAGCGCCGGGATCATCGCCCAGGCCCAGCCGCCCAGCGCGCCGGCGAGGATCATCAGCGGAAAGATGTACCAGGCGTCGAGCGGATAGAAGGCCAGCCCTACCGCCGCGCCGGTGATCGCGCCGACGATGTACTGCCCCTCCGCGCCGATGTTCCAGATGCCGGCGCGGAAGCCCAGCGACAAGCCCAGCGCGATCAGGATCAGCGGCGCGGCTTTCACCAAGAGCTGCGCGCGGTAATACCAGGCGAACTCGCTGAAGATCGGGTCCCAGAAGATCGTGCGGATCGCCGCGACCGGGTCCTTGCCCAGGAAGGCGAAGAGCAGCCCGCCCGCGACCATCGTCGCGACCACCGCCACCACGGGCGTCATGATCGTCCAGAACCGCGAGGGGACGGGGCGTTTCTCAAGCCTCAACATGGCGGACCTCCGGGGCTGTCTGTGCAGGGGGTTCCATGTCATGCGCGCCGCCCATCATCATGCCGATTTCCTCCACCGTCAGGCCCTTGGCAGGGCGCCGCGCGGTCAGGCGGCCGCCATTGAGCGCGGCGAAGCGGTCGGAAATCTCCATCAGTTCGTCCAGATCCTGGCTGATGCAGATCACCGCCGTACCGCGTGCCGCGAGATCGAGCAGCGCCTGCCGGATCGCGGCGGCGGCCGAGGCGTCCACACCCCATGTCGGCTGGTTGACCACCAGCACGTCTGGGCGTTGCAGCACCTCCCGGCCGATTACGAATTTCTGCAGGTTGCCGCCCGAGAGCGCGCGCGCCACGTTCGACACGCCCGGTGTGCGCACGTCGAACTCCTTGACGATCCGGCGCGCGAAATCCTCCGCCGCGTCCCAGCGCAGGAACCCGCCCCGCGTCAGCCCCTCGCGGATCGCACCGGTCAGCAGCGCGTTTTCGGTCAGGCTCATATCCGGCGCGGCGGCATGGCCCAGCCGTTCCTCCGGGGCCGACAGGATGCCCAGCACCCGGCGCTCGTTCGGCCCCAGGTGACCCACCGGCCGGCCCTGGAACTTCACTGCCTCAGGCACCGCGCGCGCCTCGCCCGAAAGCGCTGCCAGCAACTCGTCCTGCCCGTTGCCCGCGACCCCGCCGATGCCCAGCACTTCGCCCGCGCGAACCGTGAAATGGATGTTCTTGAGCGACGTGCCGAACGGGTTGGCCGACTTGACCGACAGGCCGGTCACGTCGAGCACGATCTCGCCGGGTTCGGCCCCGTCGCGGGCCGGTGGTTTGAGCGCGCTGCCCACCATCATCTCCGCCAGTTCCGAGGCGGACTTTTCGCGCGGGTTGCAACTGCCCACGACGCGGCCCAGCCGCAGCACGGTCGCCCCGTCGCAGAGCGTCCGGATCTCGTCGAGCTTGTGGGAGATATAAAGGATCGCCGTGCCCTCCGCGGCGAGTGTGCGGAGCGTCTTGAATAGCACCTCCACCTCCTGCGGCGTCAGCACCGAGGTCGGCTCGTCCATGATCAGGAGCTTGGGATCCTGCAACAGGCAGCGGATGATTTCCACTCGCTGGCGTTCGCCGGCCGAAAGATCGCCCACCAGCCGGTCGGGGTCGAGCGGCAGCCCATAGGCTTCCGACACGTCGCGGATGCGTCGCGCCAGCTGGCGCTGCGGCGGCGGATCTTCCATGCCCAGCGCGACGTTCTCGGCCACGCTGAGCGCTTCGAAGAGCGAGAAATGCTGAAACACCATCGCCACCCCGCGGGCCCGCGCCTCCGACGGCTTGGAAGGCGAAAAGGGCTGGCGGTGCAGCGTCATCTGGCCCGCATCGGGCCGCACCAGACCGTAGATCATCTTCACCAGCGTCGATTTGCCCGCGCCGTTCTCGCCCAGCAGCGCATGCACCTCGCCCGGCGCGATGGCGAAGGTCACGTCGTCATTGGCCACGACGCCGGGATAGGCCTTGGTCAGCCCCTCGATGGTCAGCAAACTGGTCATGCGCGATTCTCCTGGGATTTCTGCCGGGCGGCGCCGGGGCGCAGCATTTCAGATGCCACGCCGATGGCGATGGCCCGCGGATGCTTGCCAAGTGCCGGATCGCCGATCGGGCAGTCGATGCGCGAGATTCGGGCAGGCGAATGGCCCAGTTGCCGAAGCCGGCGGCGAAAGCGTGCCCATTTCGTGGCCGACCCGATCAGCCCGGCGCGGGCGAAGCCGTGGCCCAGCAGGCGATGGCAAAGCTCCAGGTCGAGCGCGTGCGAATAGGTCAGTACCAGATGCTCGGCCGTGGCCGGGGCATGGGCCACCAGATCGGCCGGGTTGACCGCCACAAGCTGTGTGATGCCGTCGCGGACATCCTCCGGAAAGCGGTCGGCCGCTGTGTCGACCCAGGTGATCGCGAACTCCGGAAGCGGCGCCAGGGTGGCGACCAGCGCACGGCCCACATGGCCCGCGCCCCAGATCCATATCTCGCGCTGCGCCCGGCTGAGCGGCTCCACCATCCAGCCCTCGAGAAGCTGCGGTACGGGCGCGTGCCCGCCGCTGCGCGCCTGCGCGAGCAGCCGGCGCAGGGCCAGCGGCATCTCCGCGGCGCCGGAAACCGGGCGCGCCACCACGCCCGCCTCCGCTTCCGGCACCGCGGCGAAGATCTCGACCACCAGCACCACCGCGCCGCCGCAGCATTGACCCAGCGCCGGCCCCAGCGGGCGGCGCAGGATCAGCGCCGCCCCGCGCCCTTCATCTTTCTCCAAATACTCATGACCCGGCGCCGCCCGCGCCGCGGCCAGCCGGTCGCGTGCGATCCCGGCCGCCTCCCATTCCAGCGCGCCGCCGCCGATCGTGCCGGACTGCCCGCCGGGCCAGACCAGCATCGCCGCGCCCGGCTCGCGTGGGGCGGAGCCCGCCACCTCCGCGATCACCACGCGCGCAACCGGGCCGTGGCGCGCGATCGCCGCGCGCAGCGCCTCCGCATCGAAGCTCATGCCACGCCCTCCCTTTGGCGCGCCACCGCCGCCAGCACCCGTTCCGGCGTCGCCGGGGCGTCGAGTCCCGGATAGAGATGCCCGTCGCCGCAGGCCGCCACGGCATCCGAGAGCGCCATCAGCGCCGAGATGCCCAGCATCAGCGGCGGTTCGCCCACCGCCTTGGAACGATAGATCGTGTCCTCGCGGTTGCGGCCCCGGTCCCAGAGCGCGGCGTTGAAGATCTCCGGCCGATCCGAACAGGCCGGGATCTTGTAGGTCGAGGGCGCATGCGTCGCAAGCCGACCCCTCTCGTCCCAGACCAGTTCCTCGGTGGTCAGCCAGCCCGCGCCCTGTACGAATCCTCCTTCGACCTGTCCCATGTCCAGCGCCGGATTCAGCGAGGCGCCCGCATCATGCAGGATGTCCGCGCGCAGCATCCGGTACTCGCCGGTCAGCGTGTCGATCACCGCCTCGGTGACCGCCGCGCCATAGGCAAAATAGAAGAACGGCCGGCCGCGGCCTGCCACACGGTCCCAGGTGATCTTCGGTGTCGCATAGAACCCGGTGGCCGAAAGCGGCACTCGCGCGCGATATGCCCGCTCCGCAACCGCGGCGAAGTCGAGCCGCTCCTCGCCCACGAAGACCGCGCCATCGCGGAACGCCACCCGGTCGGGCGTGGTCTGGTGCTCGGCGGCCAGGAACTCCGCCAGCCGCGCGGTGATCTTGTCGCAGGCGGCCTTGACGGCCATGCCGTTCAAATCCGAGCCGGACGAGGCCGCGGTGGCCGAGGTGTTGGGCACCTTGCCGGTGTCGGTCGCGGTGATCTTGACGGCGTCGGGCGGCTGGCCGAAGCGCGCCGCGGCGACCTGCGCGACCTTCTGGAAAAGCCCCTGACCCATCTCCGTGCCGCCGTGGTTCATGTGGATCGAGCCGTCCTGGTAGAGATGCACCAGCGCCCCGGCTTGGTTGAGATGGGTCAGCGTGAAGGATATGCCGAACTTGACCGGCGTCAGCGCGATCCCGCGTTTGAGGACCGGGCTGCCGGCGTTCCAGCGCGCGATCTCCGCCCGCCGGGCACGGTAGTCCGAGCTCTCCAGCAGCGCTTCGGTGATCGCGCCGATCACGCAATCCTCCACCTCCATCCCGTAGGGCGTGGTCTGGACTTTCTTCTTGCCGGAAATATCCCCGGGGGGTGCGGGGGGCGGGCAGCCCCCCGCTTCCGGATCGTCGGCATAGTAATTCGCCCGCCGGATGCCGGCCGGGTCGCGGCCCAGCGCATGGGCGACATGGTCGATCACCCGCTCGATGCCGACCATGCCCTGCGGCCCGCCGAAGCCGCGGAAGGCGGTCGCGCTCTGGGTGTTGGTGCGCAGCCGGTGCGAGGTGATCCGCGCTGCCGGCAGGTGATAGGCGTTGTCGGCATGCAGCATGGCGCGGTCAGCCACGGGCATCGACAGATCCATCGCCCAGCCGCAGCGGGCAAATTGCTCGAAGATCACCGACAGGAGCCGCCCGTCGCCGTCGAATCCCGCCCGGTAGGCGATGCGGAAATCGTGGCGCTTGCCGGTGATTGTCATGTCGTCGTCGCGGTCGTAGCGCATCTTGCAGGCCCGCCCGGTCAGCCGCGCGGCCACGGCGCAGGCCACCGCCAGCGCGTTGCCCTGGCTTTCCTTGCCGCCGAAGCCGCCCCCCATACGGCGCACCTCGACGCGCACCGCGTTCATCGGCATGCCCAGGGCATGGGCAACCTTATGCTGGATCTCCGTCGGGTGCTGCGAGGAGGCATGCACCACCATGTCGCCGCCCTCCTGCGGCAGCGCCAGCGCCGCTTGGCCTTCCAGGTAGAAATGTTCCTGCCCACCCAGTTCCATCACGCCCTCGACCCGGCGGGGGGCGGCGGCCAGCGCGGCCTCCGCATCGCCCTTCTCCCAGGTTACCGGCGGCTCCAGCCGGCTGTCCGCGGCCAGCGCATCGTCCACGCTCAGCACCGGTGTCTCCTCGTCGCAGGCGATCCCGGCCAGGCGGGCGGCCTTGCGCGCGGCCAGATGGCTCGTCGCGACCACCAGGAAGACCGGCTGGCCCACATAGTGCACTGACCCGTCGCTCAGGAGCGGCTCGTCATGCACCGAGGGCGAGACGTCGTTGGCGCCGGGCAGGTCGGCGGCGGTCAGGACCGCGACGACACCCGGCGCGCGCCGCACCGGGTCGAGATCGAGCTTGGTGATCCAACCATGCGCCACCGGCGAGACCCCGAAGGCCAGGTGCAGGCAGCCCGCCGGCACCGGGATGTCGTCGATATAGCGCGCGGTTCCGGTGACATGCAGGCGCGCGGCGTCGTGGGGCAGGGGTTTCGCGATGCTCATGCCCGTACCTCCAGAACGCGGGTCGGTGCGGTGGCGCCGTCCTCCAGGAAATAGCGCATCAGCATGGCGCGCCCGGCTTCCATCCGGTAGCGGGCCGAAGCGCGCATGTCGTCGATCGGCTGGAAATCCCGGTCGAACGCCGCCTGCGCGGCGCGGATCGCCTCCTCGCACCAGTCCTGGCCTGTAAGTGCGGTCTCGACCGCGCAGGCGCGCCGGGGCGTGGCGGCCATGCCGCCGAAGGCGATGCGCGCCGCGGTGACCCTTCCATCCTCGACCGTGATGCTGAAACAGCCGCAGACCGCCGAGATATCCTGGTCAAACCGTTTCGACAGCTTGTAGCATTTCAGCCGGTCCGTCTGGCGCGGGATCGTCACCGCCTCGACAAACTCGCCGGGCGCGCGGTCCTGCTTGCCGTAATCGAGGAAGAAATCCTCCAGCGGCATCGAACGCCGTGCGTCGCCGCGGCGCAGGTGCAGGTCCGCGCCCAGCGCGATCAGCGCCGGCGGCCCGTCCCCGATCGGCGAGCCGTTGGCGATGTTGCCGCCGATCGTGGCCGCGCCGCGCACCTGGTCGGAGCCATAGCGGCGGATCAACTCGGCGAAATCGGGATGCAGGGGCGCGATGGCCTCGCGCAGGGCGTTGAGCGTCACGCCTGCGCCGATGCGCAGGCCGTCGGGCGTCTCCTCGATCCGGCGCAGTTCGGGGAGGTGGGCCAGGAAACAGGGTTTCGGCAGGTCACGCAGCGCCTTGGTCACCCAGAGCCCGACGTCCGTGGCCCCGCCGATCAGCGTGGCGTCGGGGTTCTCGGCATACCAGGCGGCCAGCGCGTCGAGATCGGCCGGCAGGAAGCCGTCGCCGGCCGGAGGGGGGCTTTCCGCCCCCCGCCCTTCGGGCCCCCCCGAGGATATTTCGGGCAAGAAGAAGCGGCGCAGCTTTTCGGCATCCTCGGCGATCCAGGCGGGGACCGGGGCGGCGGTTGCGGCCTCGGCGGCCCGGATGATCGGTGCGTAGCCCGTGCAGCGGCAGAGATTTCCCGCCAGCGCGTCGTTGAAGTCGCGTCTTCCATTGGCATGCGCGGCGGCCATGGCGACGACGAAACCGGGTGTGCAGAACCCGCATTGCGCGCCGTGATGGTCGATCATCGCCTGCTGCACGGGGTGGAGCGCGCCATCTGGACCGGAGATGCCTTCGACAGTGCGCAGCGCGCGGTGGTGGAGCTGGGGCAGGAAGAGGATGCACGCGTTGAGCGCGCGCCAGAGCGGGCGCGGTTTCGCTTCGGAGAGCACCATGACCGTGCAGGCCCCGCAATCGCCCTCGTTGCAGCCTTCCTTGGTGCCGGTCAGCCCGCGGCGCTCACGCAGCCAGTCGAGCAGGGTCTCGGTGGGCGAGACGGCGCGGAGTTCTACGGTCTCCCCGTTGAGAAGAAACGTGATGTCCATGGCATTATGCCCGCCGCGGTACCTCCGCCTTTGTTATGCGCGCCCCCCGATGCGGCGTAGAGGGGCACAGGCTTTCCCGTTCCAGAAGGCTACGCGGCAGGCAAATCGCTTGGCAAGGGTGGAATCGCCGACGCGCGGTCTGTGGCGCAAGCGATGGCTGTGTGGGGGCGATCCGTGATTTTCGTTTCATATCATGAGATTGTGACATGTGTAGAAGCAAAGGGCCGCGTTTTCTTGAAAGTCCTTCAATCGGGAGCGGGCAATTCCCGCCCTGCCGCGCAGGTGCGGCATTGGGGGCTTTTCGCACCGCGCGCGCCCACCTAATGTGCCCCCATGAGCATCCAGCCCCGATTCATCCATCTCCGCCTGCATAGCGAGTATTCGCTTCTGGAAGGTGCGGTGCCGGTCAAGAAGCTGGCGGGCCTCTGCCGCGCCGCGGGGATGCCGGCCGTCGCCGTGACCGACACCAACAATCTCTTCGCGGCGCTGGAATTTTCCGTCGCGGCCGCGGGCGAGGGCATCCAGCCGATCGTCGGCTGCCAGATGAGCCTCGATTACGAGGAGCCCCAGCCCGGCGAGCGGGCCGCCGATCCGGCGCCGGTCGTGCTGCTGGCGCAGAACGAGGCGGGCTACCGGAACCTGCTCAAGCTCAACACCTGCCTGCATCTGCGCCGCGACGGGCAGGCGGCAAGGCTGCTGCCCGCGGAGTTGGAGCGCCATGCCGACGGGCTGATCTGCCTCACCGGCGGGGCGGAAGGGCCGGTCGGGCGGCTCTTGCGGGGCGGGCACCGGGACCGCGCCGAGGCGCTGGTGGCGCGGCTCGCGCGGGCCTTCGCCGACCGGCTTTACATCGAGGTGCAGCGCCATCCCGGCGGCGACGGGCCGCGCACCGCCGCGGAGGCCGAGACCGAACCGGGTTTCGTCGAGATCGCCTATGGCGCCGATCTGCCGCTTGTGGCGACCAACGACGTCTATTTCCCCGATCCGGAGGTGTACGAGGCGCATGACGCGCTGATCTGCATCGCCGAGGGGGCCTATGTGGACCAGGCGGGGCCGCGGCGGATGCTGACGCCGCAGCATTCCTTCAAGTCGCCGGAGGAGATGGCCGCGCTGTTCGCCGACCTGCCGGAGGCCGTGGAAAACACCGTCGAGATCGCCCGGCGCTGCGCCTTCCGGGTGGAGACGCGCGACCCGATCCTGCCGCGCTTCGCCGAGGACGAGGTCGACGAGTTGCGTCGGCAGGCCCGCGAGGGGCTGGCCCGGCGGCTGGAGGTCATCCCCCATGCCGCCAGCGTGGAGGACTACGAAAAGCGCCTCGAATTCGAGCTTGGCATCATCGAGGGGATGGGGTTCCCCGGCTATTTCCTGATCGTCGCCGATTTCATCAAATGGGCCAAGGAGCACGACATTCCGGTGGGGCCTGGGCGCGGCTCGGGCGCGGGCAGCCTCGTGGCCTATGCGCTGACCATCACCGATCTGGACCCGCTGCGCTACAGCCTGCTCTTCGAGCGCTTCCTGAACCCCGAGCGGGTGAGTATGCCGGACTTCGACATCGACTTCTGCATGGACCGCCGCGAGGAGGTGATCGAATACGTCCAGCGCAAATACGGCCGCGAGAAGGTGGCGCAGATCATCACCTTCGGCGCGCTCCTCAGCAAGGCGGCGGTGCGCGACGTGGGGCGTGTCCTGCAGATGCCGTATGGCCAGGTGGACCGGCTGTCGAAACTCATTCCGGTGGAGGGGGTGAAGCCCGTCTCCATCGGCAAGGCGCTGGCCGACGAGCCGCGCCTGCGCGACGAGGCGCGGGGCGAGGAGGTGGTGGGCCGCATGCTCGACTACGCGCAGCGGGTGGAGGGGCTCTTGCGCAACGCCTCGACCCATGCGGCGGGCGTCGTGATCGGCGACCGGCCGCTCGACGAGTTGGTCCCGCTCTACCAGGATCCGCGCTCGGACATGCCGGCCACGCAGTTCAACATGAAATGGGTGGAGCAGGCGGGGCTGGTGAAGTTCGACTTCCTCGGCCTCAAGACGCTGACCGTGATCCAGAACGCGGTCGATCTGCTCAGGCTCCGGGGCGTGGACGTCGATCCGGGGATGATCCCGCTCGACGATGCGAAGACCTACGAGCTTTACGCCAGCGCCAAGACGGTGGCGGTGTTCCAGGTGGAAAGCTCGGGTATGATGGATGCGCTCAGGCGCATGAAGCCCACTTGCATCGAGGATATCGTGGCGCTGGTGGCGCTCTACCGTCCCGGCCCGATGGAGAACATCCCGAAATATTGCGAGGTCAAGAACGACCTCAGCGAACGCGACCGGCTGCATCCCAGTATCGACCATATCCTGGACGAGACC
Source organism: Maritimibacter sp. 55A14 (assembly GCF_003122205.1). Lineage (GTDB taxonomy): Bacteria > Pseudomonadota > Alphaproteobacteria > Rhodobacterales > Rhodobacteraceae > QEYE01. The sequence goes on along the minus strand of NZ_QEYE01000012.1, from coordinate 15,168 downwards.
CAGGGCATCATCGTCTACCAGGAACAGGTGATGCAGATCGCCCAGGAAATGGCGGGCTACACGCTGGGCGGCGCCGATCTGCTGCGCCGCGCCATGGGCAAGAAGATCAAGGAGGCGATGGACGCCGAACGTCCCAAGTTCATCGAGGGGGCGAAGGCGAACGGGGTCGATGACGCGAAGGCGCTGGAAGTCTGGAACCTGCTGGAGAAATTCGCCAATTACGGCTTCAACAAGTCTCACGCCGCGGCCTATGCGGTGGTCAGCTACCAGACGGCCTGGCTCAAGGCCAACCACCCGGTGGAATTCATGGCCGCGGTGATGAACTGCGACATCCACCTGACCGACAAGCTCAACATCTACAAGCGCGAAGTCGACCGGCTGGGCATCGGGCTGGTGCCGCCCTGCGTCAACCGCTCGGAAGCGATGTTCACCGTGCGCGACGGCGAGATCGTCTATGCGCTGGGCGGGCTGAAGAACGTGGGCGTGGAGGCGATGCGCATGATCGTCGCGGCACGGCGTACCGAGGGCGGCGAGCGGCCGTTCCGCGACCTTTTCGATTTCGCCGACCGGGTCGATCTGAAGCGCATCGGCAAGCGGTCGCTGGAGATGCTGGCGCGCGCCGGGGCTTTCGATGCGCTCGACCGCAACCGCGCGCGGGTCTTCGCCGGGCTCGACGCGCTGACCGGTTATTCCGCAGCGGTGCACGAGGACCGCAGCTCGGCGCAGGTCTCGCTGTTCGGGGACGGGGGCGAGGCACTGCCCAAGCCGCGCCTCCCGGACCCGGAGGACTGGATGCCGGCCGAGCGGCTGGCGGCAGAGCATCAGGCGGTGGGCTTCTACCTGTCCGGCCATCCGCTGGACGACTACATGCCCGCGCTTCGGCGCAAGGGCGTCATGACGCTGGCGGAGGTGGAGAGGAAGGTCGCCGCCGGGCCTGCCGCGGTCAAGCTGGCGGGCGCCGTGTCCGCCCGGCAGGAACGCAAGTCGGCCCGCGGCAACCGCTTCGCCTTCGTGCAGCTTTCGGACCCGTCGGGGCTCTACGAGGTCACGGTCTTCTCCGACACGCTGGAGGCGGCGCGCGACCATCTGGAGCCGGGGACCAACGTGGTGCTCTCGGTCGAGGCGACGCTGGAATCCGAGCAGCTCAAGCTGCTGGCGCGCGGGGTGCAGCCCGTTGACGGGGTCGTGGCCGATGCGGGCGCGGCGGGAATGCGCGTCTATCTCGACCGCGAGGCCGCGCTGGAGACCGTCGCGCGGGTGCTGGACCGCGCCCGCGCCGAGGCCGCGGGGCCGCGCGGGCGTGGGCCGGTCGCGCTCTGCCTCATGGCGCCCGACCTGCCGGGCGAGGTGGAGGTCACGCTGCCCGACGAGTTCCCCGTCACGCCGCAGGTCCGGGGCGCAATCAAGAGCCTGGCCGGCGTGGTGACCGTCGAGGAATTCTGAGTCGGGCAGCGCGGTTGCCGGGAAAATCGCCGTCGCCATCGGGGATGGCAAATCCTTGCGAAATCCCGTCATGACCACTGGTTTTCCATTGCGAAGAGAATTTCCAGTCTTTTGTTGCGGTTCGGGATCGGGGAGACTTGCCGTCAAGACAGGAGACACCGGATATGGCCGAACTGGACTGGCACGCCGAACGCAGCGATTTGCAGAATCTCGCCCTGCTGGACCGGGCGCCGGATGACGCCGGCATAGACCTTGTGGCGGTGCGCCGTTACCGGCAGGCGCGGGTTCGCCACGAAATGGCGCAGCGCGGTATCGGCGCGGTCATCCTGAGCGACCCGGTTAATATCCGGTATGCCACCGGCACTCGGAACATGCAGGTCTTTTCGATGCGCAACGCGCCGTCGCGTTACCTGCTGCTCACCGCCGAGCGCTCCATCCTCTTTGAATTCACAGGCTGCCTGCATCTGGCATCGGGGTTCGAGACAGTGGACGAGGTGCGGCCTGCCAGGACCGCCAGTTTCGTTGCCGCGGGGCCGCATATCGCCGAGCGCGAACGCGCGTGGGCGGCGGAAATGGCCGATCTGATCCACACGCTCGTGGGCCGCGGCGCGACCGTCGGGCTGGAACGGCTCAACGCCGGCACCGCACTCGCCTTGCAGGCGCAGGGCCTGACGCTGGTCGATGCGCAGGAGCCGGTGGAGATGGCTCGCGCGATCAAGTCTCCGGAGGAGATGAAATGCGTGAACGCCTCGCTCCGGGCGACCGAGACCGCCGTGGGCCATCTGCGCGATGCGATCCGCCCCGGACTGACCGAGACGCAGCTCTGGTCGGTGCTGCACCAGTCGGTGATCGCGCAGAACGGCGATTACGTGGAAACCCGGCTGCTCAATGCCGGCGCGCGCACCAACCCGTGGTTTCAGGAGGCCTCGCCCAAGGTGATCGAACCGGACGAGCTGATCGCGCTCGATACCGATGTGGTGGGGTGTCACGGCTATTACGCGGATTTCTCGCGAACGTTCCATTCCGGGCCCGGTCGCCCGTCAGCCCAACAGCGCGAGCTTTACAAGCTGGCGCATGAACAGGTGCATCACAACATGGGCATCCTGGCGCCGGGGATGAGCTTTCGCGACTATGCCGATGCGGCCTGGAACATTCCGGAGAAATACCACGCCAACCGTTACTACCTCTCGGCGCATGGCGTGGGCATGACGGGGGAGTACCCATATCTGTACCATCGCGGCGATTTCCCGGATGCCGGCTATGACGGGGAAATCCGCCCCGGCATGACGCTCTGCGTGGAAAGCTATATTGGCGAGGACGGCGGCGCCGAGGGCGTGAAACTGGAACAGCAGGTCCTGGTCACCGAGACCGGGGTGGAACTGCTGTCGCGCTTTCCCTTCGAGGACGCGCTGCTGGCCTGAGCCGCGCTTACCAGTGCGGCGGGGTCCAGTCCGCCAGCGGGACGGTGCCGCCCTGATCGGTCTCGCGCTCGGCCTCGCGCGCCAGCAGAAGCTCCACCCGGCGCGACAGGCGCTCGATTTCTCGCTCCTGGCGCAGCGCGGTGTCGGACATCTCCTCCAGCGCGCGTTCCAGATGCGCGATGCGCTCTTCCAGCTTCAGGTTGCGGTCGTCGTCCATGCGGTCCTCCCGCCTGCCACATAGCCGCGCGCCCGGCCGAATGCCAGTGCGAAGCGGATTGGGCCCTGTCGGGCCTGTCCGGCTTGCCGTCCAACCGGGCATGGGCTAGGACGCGCGGGATCATTGCGCGCAGGGGCGAAGGCGACATGGCGAAGGACAAGAAGCTGAAACAGCGGCGGCCGCGGGCCGAGGCGCCGAAGGGCTTTCGGGATTATTTCGGCGCCGAGGTGACCGAACGCGATGCGATGTTGCGCAAAATCGCGGCGGTCTATCATCGCTACGGGTTCGATCCACTGGAGAGCCCGGCCGTCGAGACCGTCGAGGCGCTGGGCAAGTTCCTGCCCGACGTGGACCGCCCCAATGAGGGCGTCTTCGCCTGGCAGGAGGATGACGACAGCGACTGGCTTGCGCTGCGCTACGACCTGACCGCGCCGCTAGCGCGGGTGGCCGCGCAGCACCGCAACGACCTGCCCGCGCCCTATCGTCGCTACGCGATGGGCCCGGTCTGGCGCAACGAGAAGCCGGGGCCGGGGCGGTTCCGGCAGTTCTATCAATGCGATGCGGATACGGTAGGGTCTGCCAGCATGGCGGCGGATGCCGAGATGTGCGCCATGCTGGCGGATGCGCTGGAGGCGGTCGGGATCGAGCGCGGCGACTACCTCATCCGGGTGAACAACCGGAAGGTTCTGAACGGGATCATCGACAAGGTAATGGGCCGTGTCTTCGCACCTGAACAACGGGAGGGTGATCCCGCCGTCGTTGAGAAGGCCATGAACGTTGGAGAGCGAAGAGCGTATGAAATTGCTGACGACATCATGCGAACTCTCGACAAGTTTGACAAAGTCGGCGTCGCGGGTGTTACCGAACTACTTACAGACGGCAGGACGGATGCTTCGGGCGCTTTCATCCCCGGATTGAGAATGCCGCCGTTAGTAGTCGAGAGTTTGGTAAAGTTCCTTGGGGCGAAAGCTGAAGACAACTCGGCAACGGTGGCGAACCTGCGAGAACTCGTTGAAGGATCGCCACAAGGCGAGGACGGCGTTACCGAACTCGAACAGATCGCCGAGCTCCTGGCGGCACAAGGCTACGGCGCCGACCGCATCGTCATCGACCCCTCCGTCGTGCGCGGCCTCGGCTACTACACCGGCCCGGTCTTCGAGGCGGAACTCACCTTCGAGTTCTCCGACGAGAAGGGCAACCCGCGCCAGTTCGGCTCGGTCGCGGGCGGCGGGCGCTATGACGATCTGGTCAAGCGCTTCACCGGGCAGGCGGTTCCGGCGACGGGCATCTCCATCGGGGTGGACCGGCTGCTGGCCGCGCTGCGCGCCAAGGGCCGCGCGGGGGGTGACGCGCCGGGGCCGGTTGTCGTCACCGTGATGGACCGCGACCGGATGGCCGACTATCAGAAGATGGCGGCGGAGTTGCGTGCCGCCGGCATCCGGGCGGAGGTCTATCTGGGCAACCCGAAAAACTTCGGCAACCAGCTCAAATACGCCGACAAGCGCGGCTCCCCCATCGCCATCATCGAGGGCGAGAGCGAGCGCGAGCAGGGCGTCGTGCAGATCAAAGACCTGGTGCTGGGCGCGAAGATCGCCGCCGAGGCCAGCCTGGAGGAATGGAAGAGCCAGCCTGCGCAGTTCGAGGTCTCGCGCGGGGATCTGGTGGCGGCGGTGCGGCGGTTACTGGACAAAGGGACCGCCTGATGGTCAGCGCCGCGCGCCTTGCCGAACGCGCCGAGGCCGAGCGGCTGCTGGCGGTCTTCACCGCGGCCGGGGCCGTGCAGGTGGAGGCCGACCTGCTGCAACCGGCGGGCACGCTGCTCGATCTCTATGGCGAGGATATCCGCGCCCGCGCCTACACCACCCGCGATCCCGTCCGGGGCGAGATGATGCTGCGCCCCGACTTCACCGTGCCGGTGGTGCAGATGCACATGGCCGAAGGGGCGGAGCCCGCGCGCTATGCCTATGCCGGCCCCGTCTTCCGCATGCAGGAGGAGGAGAGCGACCGCGCCTGCGAATACATGCAGGTGGGCTACGAGGTCTTTGACGGCGCCGACCCGGCGGCGGCCGATGCCGAGGTCTTCGCGCTCTTTGCCGAGACGCTGGCGCCGCTGGGGCTGACGGCCTCCACCGGCGATATCGGTGTGCTGACTGCCGCGGTGGCGGGGCTCTCGACGACCGCCCGGCGGAAGGCCGCGCTGATGCGCCATATCTGGCGGCCCCGGCGGTTCCGCGCGCTGCTGGACAGGTTCGGCGGGCGCAGCGCGCCCCCGGCCACGCGCACCGCACTTCTGGCCGCGGCCGAGGAGGTCGGCGCCGAGGCGCTGATCGCGGCGGCAGGCCCGGTGATCGGGCTGCGCGGCTCGGAGGAGATCGCGGCGCGGATCGAGGCGTTGCGCGCCGATGCCGCCGAGCCGCCCGTGCCCGAAGCGGAACGCGACGTGATCGAGCGTATCCTGGCGCTTCGCGGTACGATGGACGAGGCGTTGCGCGCGCTGGAGACGCTGGCCGCCGGGATGCCCGCGCTCACCCCCGCGCTGGACCGCCTGGCGGCGCGCCGCGACGCGCTGGCCGCGCGCGGTGTTGCGGCTGGTGCGCTGGGTTTCGAGGCCAGCTATGGCCGCACCGCGCTGGAATATTATGACGGCTTTGTCTTCGGCTTCGGCGGGAACGGCACAGGTCGCGCGCCGGTGGCCACCGGCGGGCGCTACGACGCGCTGACCCGCGTTCTGGGACAGGGACGCGAGATCCAGGCGGTGGGCGGCGTGATCCGACCCGCGGAAGTGCTGGAGGCGGGGCGATGACGATCAAGCTGGGACTGCCCTCCAAGGGGCGTCTGATGGAACAGACCTTCGACTGGTTCGCCGCGCGCGGCGTGCAGATGCGGCGCACAGGATCGGAGCGCGAATATGCCGGCGCGGTCGAGGGTGCGGCTGGCGTGTCGCTGGTGCTGCTCTCGGCCGGAGAGATCCCGAGGGAACTGGCCACCGGGCGCATCCATCTGGGGGTGACGGGCACCGACCTGGTGCGCGAGAAGATCGCCGGCTGGGCCGCGCGGGTGGAGGAGATCACGCCGCTGGGCTTCGGCTTCGCCGACCTGGTGCTTGCGGTGCCCGCGGCCTGGGTCGATGTAGATACGCTCGACGATCTGGACGCGGCGGCGGCGGCGTTCCGCGCCCGTCACGGCCACCGCCTGCGCATCGCCACGAAGTATCACCGGCTGGTGCGCGACTATCTGCGCGCGCATGGGGTGGCCGATTACCAACTCGTGGACAGCCAGGGCGCGACCGAAGGGACTGTGGCCAACGAGACGGCCGAGGCGATCGCCGACATCACCTCGTCGGGCGAGACGCTGCGCGCCAACCACTTGAAGGTGCTGGGCGACGGGCCGGTGCTGCGAAGCCAGGCGACGCTCTTCCGCGCGCGCGACGCCGACTGGTCGGGGACCAAGGCGCGCAATTTCCGGGCGCTGATGAAGACGCTGGGCCTGCCGCCGGGCTGACACGCACCGACCTGCGGCGATCGCGTGTCGAAAACGGCTCAGCGCACCCCGATCTCGGCCAGCGCGGTGGCCAGCGCGGGCGGTAACGCCTCCTCCCGCGTGCGGGTTTTCGGCAGGTCGCGCGGCGCGTCTTGCGGCTTGAGATAGCGCCAGCCCTGGAACGGGCGCCGGGCGGCGGCCTCGGTGCGGACGATCTCGGCGCCCAGCACGATGCCGCAGCGGCGGATGCCGTCCTCGCCGATCACCTCGTCCAGCCGGATCACCCGCTGGCGGGCCTGGATCACGCCCTTGATCACCCAGTAGAGCGACCCGCCATCCAGCAATTCGTCGGCGCGTTTCGGCCACATCCGCGTGACGTGCCGGGGCAGGCCATGCGGGTTCGTCGCGGCGCGGCCCGCCTGCCAGCGCGCCAGGTCTTCCACGGTTTCGGTGCCGACGCAGAGTTTCAGCAGGTTGATATGTGAACAGGCCATCAAGGAATCAATATAATGGTAGGACGGTGCGACGGCGACCTATTTCTTGCGCTTGCACCTTGAAAAGCTTAGTCTGGAAGACCTTCTCTGACGCCTATGAGGATCTGCTGGATGACTGCATTTTCCGCCCCCATCGCCGAGCAGATATGGGATATGAAATACCGCCTGAAGCAGGCGGACGGCACTCCGGTCGACCAGACGGTCGAGGATAGCTGGCGGCGGATCGCGCGGGCCCTGGCCGTTGTCGAGGACGCGCCGGAGGAGTGGGAAGACCGCTTCTATGCCGCGCTGGAGGATTTCCGCTTCCTGCCGGCGGGCCGGATCACCGCGGGCGCGGGAACGGCGCGGGACGTCACGCTCTTCAACTGTTTCGTGATGGGCACGGTGCCCGACAGCATGGCGGGCATTTTCGACATGCTCAAGGAAGCCGCGCTGACCATGCAGCAGGGTGGTGGAATCGGCTACGACTTCTCCACCATCCGTCCCAAGGGCGCGCCGGTGCATGGCGTGGCGGCGGATGCGTCGGGGCCGCTGTCCTTCATGGATGTGTGGGACGCTATGTGCCGCACCATCATGTCGGCGGGGTCGCGCCGCGGGGCAATGATGGCAACGATGCGCTGCGACCATCCCGATATCGAGGATTTCATCACCGCCAAGCAGGACGCGGCGCGGCTGCGGATGTTCAACCTCTCGGTTCTCGTGACGGACGATTTCATGGACGCGGTGAAGGCCGACGGATCATGGGACCTGACATTCGGCGGGCGGGTCTATCACACGGTCGAGGCGCGGGTGCTGTGGGACCGGATCATGCGCGCGACCTACGATTATGCCGAGCCCGGCGTGATCTTCATCGACCGGATCAACGCGATGAACAACCTGGCCTATTGCGAGACGATCGCGGCCACGAACCCCTGTGGCGAGCAGCCCCTGCCGCCCTATGGCGCCTGCCTCCTGGGCTCGATCAACCTGGCGCGGCTCGTGACTGACCCGTTCGGCGAGGCCGCCGCGCTGGACGACGATGCGCTCGACGATCTGGTGCGCGTGGCGGTGCGGATGATGGACAATGTCGTGGATGTCTCGCGCTTCCCGCTGCCGCAGCAGGCCGAGGAGGCGCGCAACAAGCGGCGCATCGGGCTGGGTGTGACCGGGCTGGCGGATGCGCTGCTGATGCTTGGGCTGCGCTATGGCTCCGACGAGGCGGCGGCGCAGACCGAGGCCTGGCTGAAGCGGCTGGCGCGCAGCGCCTACCTGGCCTCGGCCGATCTGGCGCGCGAGAAGGGGGCGTTCCCGCTCTTCGATGCGGAGAAATACCTGGCCAGCGGATCGCTGACCCATATGGATGCGGATGTACGCGACGCCATCGCCCGGCACGGCATCCGCAACGCGCTGCTGACCTCGATCGCGCCCACCGGCACGATCAGCCTCTATGCCGGCAATGTCTCGTCGGGGATCGAGCCGGTCTTTGCCTACACCTACACCCGCAAGGTGCTTCAGAAGGACGGCTCCCGCACCGAGGAGGAGGTGGAAGACTACGCGGTCCGGATCTGGCACGAGAAATTCGGCGACCTGGAACTGCCGGAGTATTTCGTGAACGCCCAGACCCTGGCGCCGCTGGAGCATGTGAAGATGCAGGCGGCGGCGCAGAAATGGGTGGATTCGTCGATCTCCAAGACCATCAACTGCCCCGAGGATATCGGTTTCGAGGCGTTCAAGGACGTCTACATGCAGGCCTGGGACTCGGGTTGCAAGGGCTGCACGACCTACCGCCCCAACGCGGTGACGGGGAGCGTGCTGAGCGTGGCTGAGGTGAAGCCCACGGACCTGGCCACGCGCCTCTCCGCGCTGATGAAGAAAAAGCGATTGAAGGCAGCCGCGCTGTCGAAGAAGGCCGGGCTGAAGCCGCGCGCCATCACCGATATTCTGGAGAGGCGCACCAAGACCCCCGGAGCCGATACAATCCTGGCGCTCGCAAAGGCTCTGGATGTAGAGATTGCCGCCCTTCTCGACGATGCAGCGCCGCGCGAGGTCGTCGCTCTAAGCGACTCCGTACCCGCCACCCCGCATGGCGACGTGGTCTATATCTCCGAACCGCTCGACCGGCCCGAGGCGCTGGACGGGCTGACCTACAAGATCAAGTGGCCCGGCTCGGAACACGCGATCTACATCACCATCAACGATATCATCGTGAACGGGCATCGCCGGCCCTTCGAGGTCTTCATCAACTCCAAGAACATGGAGCATTTCGCCTGGACGGTGGCGCTGACGCGGATGATCTCGGCGGTGTTCCGGCGCGGCGGCGACGTGTCCTTCGTGGTGGAGGAACTGAAAGCCGTCTTCGACCCGCGCGGCGGCGCCTGGGTGCAGGGCAAATACATCCCCTCGATCCTGGCGGCCATCGGCGGGGTGATCGAGGAACACCTGATCGCCATCGGCTTCATCGACGCCGCCGGGGCGGGGCTGAAATCCGACCCGCACGGCATCCCCGCGCCGGGCGCGGGCCTGCCGCGCGGTCCGGCCTGTTCGAGCTGCGGCAGCTACGAGATGCGGATGATCGAAGGCTGCATGACCTGCGCCGATTGCGGCTTCAGCAAATGCGGATGAGCGGACAGGCACGTTGAGCAGCGGGCTGTCGCATGTCACCTTCATCAGCGCCGATCCGGACCGGATGCGGGACGTGCTCGAACAGGTGCTGGACGCGCGCTGCGTCTATGACAGCGGATTGGAGACCTTTTCCGTCTCCGAAGAGCGTTTCTTTATGGTGGGCGATGTCTGGGTGGCGGTCATGCGGGGGCCGCCGCTGCCCGCGCGCAGCTACAACCACGTGGCCTTTCGGATAGGCGAGGGCGAGTACGACGCGAAACTGGCCCGGATCGAGGCGCTGGGCCTCGAACTTCGCCCGCCCCGCCCGCGCGTCGATGGCGAGGGCCGCTCGATTTATTTCTACGGGCCCGACAACCACCTGTTCGAGTTGCACACAGGCACGCTGGCGCAGCGGCTTGCGCGGTATGCGCAGGGCCGGGGGCCGCAACGTTGAGCGCCGGGGTCTTCGCCATCGTTCTGCTGGCTGCGCTGCTGCACGCGGTCTGGAATGCGCTGGTCAAGAGCGGTGCGGACAAGACAGTGGCGATGCTGGCTGTGGTGCTGGGGCAGGGTTTGGCGGGGCTCGCCGGGATGGGCGTTGCGCCGCTGCCTAATCCGGCCTGCTGGCCCTGGCTTCTGGGCGGGCTGATCCTGCATCTGGGGTATCAGACCTTTCTCGTGGCGGCCTACCGGCTGGGCGATCTTACGCAGGTCTATCCGATCGCTCGCGGCGTCTCGCCGCTGCTGGTGGCCGGCGGCTCGGCGCTGATCCTGGGGGTCGCCTTCACCGCGCTGGAATTGCTGGCCATCGCCATGATCGCGATCGGGATCGCCTCGATCAGTCTGGTGCGGCGGGCCGACGGGATTTTCCAGGGCAAGGCCGCGGCACTGGCGCTGGTGACCGGCGGGTTCATCGCCTCCTATTCGCTCAATGATGGCATCGGCGCGCGGGTGGCGGGTACTGCGTTGGGTTTCTACGGCGCGCTGGCTGTTCTGAACGCGCTGGCCTGCGCGGGGCTGGCGGCGTTCTGGCGACCGGCGCTGATCACTGCGGCGCTGCGCGAGGCGCGGGTGCTGCTGGTCGGCGGCGGCGCATCCTTCACCGCCTATGCGCTGGTCGTCCACGCCTTCACCCTGGCGCCGATCGCGCTGGTCACGGCCCTGCGCGAGACGAGCATCGTCTTTGCACTGCTGATCGGCGTGGCCTTCCTGGGCGAGCGGCTGAACCTGATGAAGGTCGTGGCCACGGCGATGACGCTGGCGGGCGCGGCGCTGCTGCGGTTGTCGAAGGGCTGACTGGCGCGCGCCGCCCGCGCGTCGCGGCACTGGCCGGATACGCCGTGAGGCGCTAGCAAGAGGGGGCAGCAGCAGGGAGGCCGCCGGATGATCCTCAAGTATATCGCAATGGGGCCGGGGCTGGCGGTGCGCGACGGCATCGCCCCGGAGGAGGCGATCTGGCTCGACCTGGTGGAGCCGACGGATGACGAGCGCGCGGCGCTCTCGGCGCGTTACGGCGCCGCGATCCCGAGCCTGGCCGACCAGGAAGAGATCGAGCAGTCCTCGCGGCTTTATCTCGACAACGGCCTGCCGGTGATGACGGTGCTCCTGCCCGCGCGCAGCGCCAGCGGCGAGGCCGAGATCGGGCCTGTGACATTCATCCTGACGAAGGATCAGCTTGTCACGATCCGCCATCACGGCCCGCGCCCCTTCGAGACCTTCCCGCCGCGCGCCGGGAGGGCGTCGCTGGGCTGCCGTAGTGCCGAGGCGGTCCTGATGGGGCTGCTGGAGGAGATCATCGACCGGCTGGCCGACATCACCGAAATGGCGGGCGGGGAGATCGACAGAACGTCCCGCGGCGTGTTTCGCCCAGAGGCGGCCGAGAAAATCGACCACCGCGAGACCCTGCGCCGGATCGGCCAGACCGACACGCTTGTCATGCAGCTCTCCGAGAGCCTGCTGACGGTGGATCGGATGCTGGGATTCCTGCTGACGGTCTCGGACGCCGGCGAGCATCGCCGCGCCTTCCGCGCCGCGCTGAAGAGTCAGCAGCGCGACGTGCGCACGATTACCGAACAGACGGCATTCCTGCAACAGAAGGCCGCCTTCCTGCTGGACGCGACGCTGGGGTTGATCAATATCGAGCAGAACGCGATCATCAAGATATTCTCGGTCGCCGCGGTGGTCTTCCTGCCGCCGACTCTCATCGCCTCGATCTACGGGATGAATTTCCAGGTCATGCCGGAGCTCGGAACGCGCTACGGTTATCCCGCGGCGCTGGGGGCGATGGTGCTCTCGGCGGTGATCCCGCTGGTCTATTTCAAGCGCAAGGGCTGGTTCTGACCGGCCTGCCCGGTCAACCGCCGTGGCCGAGCGGGGTCCGGTGGAGAAGCCGGAAAAACCCCTCCGCATCCTCGCCGAAAAGGCAGATCTCGCGCACCGGATGCGGCTCTGCAAGGACCGGGGCGAAATGCGCCGCCGCGGCCCGGCGCAGGGGCTCGATCTCCGCCCGCTCCAGCGGCCCTGTAAGGGTGATGTGGAAGCGGAACTCCGCCATCACGTAAGGGTAGCCCCAGCGTTGGAGCATCTCCTCCTGCCGGGGTGTGAGGCCTGCGGTCCGCCGGCGGCCGAGCTCCACCGCGTCGGGGGGTGCGCGAAAAGGCTCCGGCGCGGCGACGCAGTCGTGCGCCAGCGCGTTGAGCGCGGGGCAGGGCGCGCGCGGCAAGAGAGCCAGAAACCGCCCGACCGAGGCGACGCGGAGGCCGGGCAGGTCGACGGGCGCGTGCCTGCGGGCCAGCGCGGCGAGCGACAGTTCAAGCTGCGCGGGGCTGCGCCAGGCGGCCAGTCGGAAGGGCGGCTTCAGCGTGGCATGGAACCCGTAGCGGCGCGGGGTTGCCGTGACCTCGGCCAGCGGCCGGGGCAGGCCGGGTGGCGCCGGAGGCGCGGGTGCCGCGCCGCCATCCGGCAATGCCCCAGCCAGGCCGCGCCCAGATGCGCAAGCGGGCTCCCGGCGGGCGGGGCGAAATAGACTGCATAGCGTCTGAAAACCGTCATCGGGCCTCCGTCTCCGCGCGGTGATGCCAGCGGGATGTTACACGCTTGCGACGGTGGTGCGACAGGGCCGGCGCGGCGGGGCGCGCGTTGAAATCGCGCCTCGCGGCTCCATCTGGAGGGGCAGGGGCCGGGAAAGCCGCAGACCACGCCGCGGGGCACGGACGGCGCCGGCTTCCTTCACGATCCGACGGACAGAAAGGACGGAGAGACATGAAACGCAACGCATCCGCAATCTGGAACGGGGATCTCGCATCGGGCGCCGGAACCATCTCGACACCCAGCGGCGTGCTGGACGACGCGCGCTATTCCTTCCGGACCCGCTTTGAGGACGGTGTCAACGGCACCAACCCGGAGGAGTTGATCGCCGCCGCCCATGCAGGCTGCTTCTCGATGGCGCTCAGCCACGAACTTGCGCAGGCGGGGCATGATCCCAAGAGCGTCTCCACCAAGGCCACCGTGCAACTGGACGAGGCCGATGGCGGTTTCGCCATCACCCGCATCCATCTCGACGCCGATGCACATGTGCCGGGCATCGACCAGGCGGAGTTTGACCGGATCGCGGAAGGGGCCAAGGAAGGCTGCCCGGTCTCGAAGGTACTTGACGCCGAGATTGAACTCGACATCCGGCTGAACGCCTGAGGCCGCCGCGTGGGTCGCGCGAGGGTCAACGCCCTTTACGATCGCGCCGGGATTTCGCAAAAGCAGGACGGAGCCGCGCCCCGGACGGACAGGTTCGGGGTGCGGGCCGTCATTGCCCCCGTGCGCGGCCGCGGCTCGGGGCGGGATATGGGAGCGGGCCGATGGCAAATCCTCTTTACGACACGCTTTTTGCGCCCCATGCCGGGAAGCCGACGCCATTCCTTCATCTCGCGGACGGACGCAGCCTGAGCCATGCGGCGTTCCTCGACCTCGCCGGGCGCGTCGCGAATGCGCTGGCCGGGTTCGGGCTCGCCCCCGGCGACAGGGTCGCGGTGCAGGTCGCGAAATCGGCCGAAGCGCTGGCGCTCTACGCGGCCTGCGTGCAGGCGGGGCTTGTCCTGCTGCCGCTCAATACCGCGTACATGGCCGGTGAGGTGGGTTACTTCGTCGAGGACAGCGGCGCGCGGCTCTTCGTCTGCGATCCCGGAGGGGCCGAGGCGCTGGCCGGCATAGCAGCCCGCACTGGCGCCCGGCTGGAGACGCTCGGCGCCGATGGCGGCGGAACGCTGGCGGAAATGGCGGCGGCGATGCCCACGGATTTCGCCACCGTGGCGCGTGGCCGGGACGATCTGGCGGCGCTTCTCTATACCTCGGGGACGACCGGGCGCTCCAAGGGCGCGATGCTCACACAGGAGAACCTGCTGTCGAACGCGCTGACGCTGACGGACTGCTGGCGCTTCGGCGCGGGTGACGTGCTGCTCCACGCCCTGCCGATATTCCACACCCACGGGCTTTTCGTCGCGGTCAATGTCACGCTGGCCGCGGGTGGCGCGATGATCTTCCTGCCGGGTTTCGATCTCGACACGATCATTGCGCATTTGCCGCGGGCCACTGCGATGATGGGCGTGCCGACCTTCTATACGCGCCTGCTGGCCGATCCCCGCTTCGACCGCGACCTGACCACGCATATGCGGCTCTTCGTGTCCGGCTCCGCCCCGCTTCTGGCCGAGACCCATCGCCGGTTCGAGACGCGCACCGGCCACCGGATCCTGGAACGCTACGGCATGACCGAGACCGGCATGAACAGCTCCAACCCCTATGACGGCGAAAGGCGCGCGGGCACGGTCGGCTTCCCGCTGCCCGGCGTGGAAATCAAGATCACCGATCCGCAGACCGGCGCGCGGCTGCCCGACGGCGCGGTCGGGCAGATCGAGGTGCGCGGGCCCAATGTCTTCAGGGGCTACTGGAACATGCCCGAAAAGACCGCCGAGGAGTTGCGCCCGGACGGCTTCTTCATCACTGGTGATCTGGGCCGTTTCGACGCGCAAGGCTACCTCGCGATCGTGGGACGCAACAAGGACCTCATCATCTCCGGCGGCTACAATATCTACCCCAAGGAGATCGAGGAGGTGATCGACGCGGTCCCCGGCATCGCGGAGAGCGCGGTGATCGGCGTGCCGCATCCCGATTTTGGTGAAAGCCCGGTGGCGTTGTTGGTCTGCGAGCCGGGCGCGACGCCCGATCTCGACATGGTGCAGGAGCGGATCGCGGTTGCCCTGGCCGCCTTCAAGCGCCCGCGCCGGCTGATCGTCGTCGACGAGTTGCCGCGAAACACGATGGGAAAGGTCCAGAAAGCCGCGCTGCGCGACCGCTACGCCGCCGCGCTTGCGGGATGAGGCCGGGCCGATATCCCCCGGATCATGTCTGCCGGAAAAATGGTGCCCGGGGGCTGCTGTGGCTCCCGGTTCTATTCCCGTTACAGGCACCCTCGATGGGCTTCCCTTCAATGAAACAAGGGGTATCCGGAAGGTGGAATCCTCGTCAAGGGGCACCCGTTGGTCTA
>NZ_QEYE01000011.1 GCF_003122205.1 Maritimibacter sp. 55A14 | reverse complement strand
GCCTGAAGTATCAGACCCCGGAGGAGTTCGCAGCCGCGCGCCCCTTCGACAAGACGCAATGGGCGCAGCCGCTTGAGCTACCTGATGGCTCCGCGCCTGCGCCCATTGCTCATGCCGCCGAATGATGGCACACAAAAGGGGAACAAGCTCGACTTACGAGTGGCCCTGAAAAAAGGGGCAGGTCAGGCATGGAGCAAGAAGGGCCTGAGCATGAGGTGATCATCGACATACCGATTGCCATGGGGCGCAACGAGGTGACCCGTAAAGAGTGGATGGTTTGCGTGACTGATGGGGGCTGCTCCCACACGCCAGACCCAAGAATTCTGAAGTTCGGAGGCGGCTACTACTACGCCGATGGCCCACGGCATCCGGTGATAGATGTTTCTTACCTTGATATGCAGGAATACGTTGCTTGGTTGAACCAAAAGACCGGCACGTCTGCCTATCGTTTGCCGACGGAGGCTGAGTGGGAGTATGCCGCCCGGGCGGGTACACGCACCCGGTTTGCCCAGGGTGATACGCTAACGCTGGATCAAGCCAATATCGCCATTTTTCGCCACGCAGACGGAAGCGAATACAAGTTTCGTGAAAAAGGCGAAAGGTATTATTCAGACCCGAACAACCGCAAAATGCCCGTCCCGGTTGATATGCTCGACGCCGCCAATGCGTGGGGTCTTCGTCATATGGCAGGCAATGTGTTGGAACCGACCATGTCGTGCTGGAGCAGTACGCATCTTGGCCTGCCGACATCAAGCGCCTATCTGGCGGAAGCTAAGAAAGCCAGCGGATGCCAGCACGTCATCAAGGGCGGCTCATACGGAAGAAGTAGAGAGTACGCACGCCCCGCAAACCGGGGCTCAGCTAAAGAGACCGGCAGATCGAGAACGACCGGATTTCGCATTGTAAGAGAATTGGAGTAGAGAAAATGGGTAGATATTCAGATTACGCGACTGTCGAGGGGCAGTACGGCATCTTCGAATTCACTGGCCACCCGACGAATTTGAGCGACGTTTATGAACTTGAGTTGATCGGCACCGGAGCCAAGGTTGGCAGTGTGACCTTGACGCTGCGGTTTGATCCGCAGGGCGGCTTTGTTGATGGCGTGGATGCCCCCTCCCGGCGGCATCGCAATGTGCCAATGTGATGAGTGTTGAAGCCATCACAGAAGGAGAGAACATCTGATCAACGGCTCTGCCCGCGCAGTACCCGGTGCCCGCGCGCGACAACGCAGCCCTTACCGCCCCCCCTTGGACAACCCGCTTGCAGCATGGCCCCGGCAGGGCCATAAATCCGGCCATGCTCTCGGACCTCACGGCCCTCGACTATCTCGGCATCCTCGGCTCCTTCATGATCGCCGGGGCCTATCTGGCGGTCTCCCGCGGCTGGGTGGCGGGGGAGCGGCCGTCCTTCAACCTGGCCAATCTCGCCGGGTCACTCTTCATCCTCGCCTCGCTCTACTACCGGCCCAATGCCGGGGCGATCATGATCGAGATCCTCTGGGCGCTCATCGCGATCACCGCGCTGTTCAACTATGTCCGGCGGCGCTAGGGCCAGGTTTCGACAGCCCGAACCGAAGCGGTGACGAGGTCCGTTGTGGCGTCGGCCCGTTTGAGGATTTGTTGGCCACGGCCCTCGGATCGCGTCCTCAGGCCGGCGTCCCTTTGGTCAGTTGCACCTTGAAAATTCCGGCCAATTCAAGCGCCGGCTTGCTCGATACCTCGCCTTTGAGTGTTGCGATGCCGATATCGCGGACGATTTCAGGGTCCGTCACCCGCGCGATTTCGTGCAAGCGATGACGCGCGCCTGGCAACGGGAACCAAGCCCGGCCGCAAAGGGTGAAATTGCTCAGATTCTGTAAACTCACGCATGGCCGCGACCGGGCACAGACCCTCTGCCAGGATACCGGGGTTGCCAATGTGCATGTCGCGATCGGCGTGCGTCGCGCCTATTTGTTGGAAGGCAACCCCTTGCGGGCCTCCGTGGTCGCGGATCCGTCCGGGCAGCGCCAGAACACAAGCGACAATGCCCCCGCCGTACTGCAGGTCGAGATGGTCGCGGGCGATACGGTCGAGGTACACATATCGGCCAAGGGCGGCGGATCAGGGAACAAAACCCGTTTCGCGGTGCGCACCCGCCACGCGTCCCCGACGGATGCGGCAAATACGGATTCGGAATAACCGACGTCCGCGGCGACCTTCTGCATCGCCGTCGGTTCGGGCAGTTCGTCGCAGATGACGACGCCCGCCGGATTACTGCCAAGCTCGCCACTTGAGAAGGCCGCGATATGTTCAACTTTCATTGTTCGACCTTCGTCTTGTTTCGCGGCATTTCGCCAACCGTCAGAAACGGTCGCTGGCTGCCTGCTTAGGTTTTCCGGTCATTCGCATTTCCGCGTTCGGCGCATTTCACCAGCAAGGTCAAAGTGCGATTGATCGGCACGTCGATGCCAAGTTTCGTGGCCCGTTCCACGATTTCCCCATTGAGAAAGTCGATCTCGGTCGGCTTGCCACGCACGAGGTCCTGTGCCGTCGACGAGACCTGACCGGCCATCGAGACCGGAATAGTCCGGATCGTCTCGAACACCGCATCGGACACGGAAATGCCTTCCGCCTGGGCGACGGAAAGGGCTTCGCGGGCGATATCCTCCATCAGTTGCGGAACGCCCTCCTGCGCGGCCATTTTCCCGTAGGGAAGCCCGGTGATCGCCGAGAGCGGATTGATGGCGCAGTTCACAACCAGCTTGGCCCAGAGAGAACTCATCACGTCTTCGGAAACGCGCGTCTCGACGCCGGCCGCGTTGAGGATACCGGCCACGTCCTCCGCGCCCTGTCCCGACAATTCCAGATCGCCGCGGCCCTCGTGGCGCACAATGTCAGGCCCATTCATGCGACTGGCAACATAGACCACCACGGGCAGCACCGGCCGCCCGAGGATGCCGTTGAGCATTTCGGCATTGGAGACGCCGTTTTGCAGGCTGAGCACGCGGGCAGTTGGATCGAGATAGGGTGCGATCTGGCGCCCGGCCTCTTCGGTATCCCCGGATTTCACGCAGATCATCACCATGCCGGCACCCGCGATCGCAGAAGGATCACTGCTGGCCTCGACCTGCGCAACCAGACGCTTTCCATCCTTTTCCAGGATCAGGCCATCCCGCGAGACCGCGTCAACGAAAGCGGCGCGCCCCACAAGCACCACCTCGTGACCGGCAAGCGCGAGCATGGCCCCGTAGTAGCAGCCGACCGCACCCGCCCCCATCACTGCGATTCTCATGTGACTTCTCCTTCGACGTTATACGCCAATGGTCACGGGCGTGCGCGGGAAACGACAGGACGAACCTTGCCAGTCCGCGACGGGATCCAGTTGTTGTCGATCAGGTTCAGCGGCTCGGGAACTGACAGTGCAGGTTTCGTGGCGATATCGTTCATCTTGTTATCCTATACAAATATTCGAGGCCCTGTGCTCCGATCACGCGGACCGCTCCGCTTCGGTCCGGACCGTGGAGCGCGGCTCCTTGGGCCCGGTCTTCAGATCCTCGACCGTCGCCCGCGTCCGCCACTTTGCAACCGTCTTGGGGTTGATCCCCAACTCCCGACTCAGCTGCGCGAGCGAAGCCTGCGATCGCTGTATTGCAGCTCTGACGGCGTGCGTGGTCGTGTCGCTGCCATGACGAACTTGTCCCATAGTGCTTCCTTCCATTCCTGCGAAAGGATCACACCATCAAACCGTGGGATCAAACACCCAGGCAATCTTCCAAAATTAACGAATTAATAAGATAAGCTTAACAAATGGATTGGAAACCCGACCTATGAACCTTTCGCGTCGCTGAAACAGGCCGGTTAGCTTCGCTGCGGCTGCCGCTTCAGTAATTCCCGGCCACGATCCCCGATCGTCGGCGCCCCTTGCCAGTTCCACCGGAGCGGGTAAGTTTGCGAAGGTCGGCGCTGGCGGCACCACGGGTGCGCCCCGCAGGCCGTGTAGCGTGAAACCGATTGTCAGGACCCCACCCATGCAGCGCCGGAAGCCAGACCCGATCCCCGCGATCCACCCGTTGCCCGAATACCTCGCCACCGGGCCGGTCCGCGACAGCTACGAAGACACCAAGGCCGTACTCGGGGTGCCATGGATGGGGGTCGTGACGATGGCCTTCGCCCATTACCCCGCCTTCTGGGACGTGCTCTGGTCCGGGCTCAGGCCCCTTTGTGCCTCCGAGGAATTCGGCGCGGCCCGCCAGCGCCTGCGCGAGCGATCCGAGGCCCATGTCACGATACTGTCCACACCGCCCCTGACGGCGGAGTTGCAGGCCCGTGGCTATGCGCCGCGCGAGATCGAAAGCATCGCCGCCGCCCAGGAGATCTTCGCCGAAGGCAACATGGCCTATCTGCTGATCGCCACGCTGGCGCGGCTGCTGCTCGAAGGCGAGAGCCTGTCGGAGACTTCCGAGGTGAATTGCATCACGCCGCGCGGCCGACCCAGCCCGGCGCCGCTCGTCCTGATGGAGCCGCATCACGCCGAGCCCGAGACCCGCGCACTCTACACCGACATGCAGACGGTGCTGGGCCTTCCCTTCGTAAATACCGATTACCGCGCCCTGGCCCGCTGGCCCACGTATCTGCACGTCGCCTGGGCCGGCCTGCGCCCGCGGATCGCCGACGCCAGCTATGCCACCGTGACCCAGGCGATCCATGACGAGGCCGTGGCGCTGGCGCGCGCCCTGCCCAACCCCGCCGGGCTGACGCCGGAGATGCTGCGCGAGGCCGCCGAGCGCGACGCGGCACCGGGTGAGGTGGCGCGCGTCGTTCAACTCTTCCAGTGGCTGCTGCCGGGTCTTGTGGCCAATATCGCTGTCTTCCAGGCGCAACTCGCGCGCGGCTGACGCGCGGCTGAGGTGGCGCGGCTGGCGCGGTCACGCCGCGTCTCCCTCACCGACCGGCTCGATCAACTCCGCATCGTCGGGACGGTTGGAGTTGACGCGCGCCGAGACCCGGTGGAAGGCCAGCGCGTCCTACGGCGCAGGCCGCATCAACCGGGCGGCCCCATGCCCCGCCTCTCCCAACCAGAGCGGCCAGTCATCCGGAGCCACCACGACTGGCATCCGGTGATGAATGGCCGAGAGCGCCGTACTCGCTGCGGTGGTTACGATGGCGCAGGTGGTCAGGCGGACACCCTCGGCCTCCCAGTCCTGCCAGATGCCGGCGAAGGCCAGCGCGTCGCTCTCTGCGGGGTGGATGTACCAGGGCAGGCGCTTGCCTTCCGCATCTTTTGTCCATTCGAAGAAGCCAGAGGCCGGGATCAGGCAACGCCGGGCGCTGGCGGCGTCGCGGAAGGCGGGCTTCTTCGCGATGCTCTCGGCGCGTGCGTTGATCAGCAGCGGGCCGTCTGTCGGGCACTTGTACCAGTGCGGCAGGAACCCCCAGCGCATGGGTCTGAGCCGCCGCGCCGCGCCGGCGCTCGTCACCGCCGCCACGTCCTGGGTCGGGCAGACATTGTAGCGCGGCACCGGCGGCAGGTCGTTGGAAGGGGTCGCGGCGAAGAGCCGGGCCACCGCCTCGTCCGGCAAGGTGATTGCGAAACGTCCGCACATGGCGCCACGCTAGCGGCGGGTGCCGGGGAACGGAAGGGCTGGTATACTGCCGGGCACGGGCTATCTGAAGACCCGTAGGCAGGAGGGAGGCCGCGCCATGTTCCTGACCATGAACCGTTTCAAGGTCAAATCCGGCCGCGAGGCGGAGTTCGAGACCGTCTGGAAGACCCGCGACAGCCATTTGCAGGACGTGCCTGGCTTCGTGTCCTTCCACCTGATGAAGGGCGAGCCGCAGGCCGATCACACGCTCTACGCCTCGCATACGTTCTGGACCACCCGCGCCGCCTTCGAAGCCTGGACCCGGTCCGAGGCGTTTCGCGCTGCCCACAAGGACGCGAAACCCCAGGGCGACCTCTATCTCGGCCCGCCGGAACTTGAAGTCTTCGACGAGGTACAGTCCCTTCACGCCGCACCTTCGGGCTGACTGCTGGTCAGAGCGCCTCGAACCAGGCGCGGGTTTGCGCGTCCGCGGGCAACAGCGTCTCGATCCGCAGATCGTCGATCATCGCGTCGTGGCTCATGCCGATGGTGGCGATCATGCTCAGCAGCGACAGCCGCGCCTCCCCCAGCCGGATCGTCAGGCTCATCACCGGCGCGGGACGTGCGGATTGGGCGGTCCCCTCCAGCACCGCCTTCCCGGCCAGGGAACGCAACTCCTCCAGCAAGGCGCGGCCCGCCGGGTCGTTCGGACGGCGGGCGATCTCCAGTGCGATAAGACGCAGCAGCGCGGCGGCGGTCTCCTCCCAGTTCTCCATGCGCTCTCGCAGCGGCCCCGGCGCGAGGACGGCACGCAGCAGATTGCGCTCCGCCCCCAGCCCGAGCCGGGAAAAGAAGGCCAGCGCCGGGGCATTCGCGCGGCTGACAGTCCACATCCAGTCCATCGCCACCGCCGGATAGGGCGCGTGCCCGTCCAGCACATGCCCCACCGCGGCATCGAGCGCGGCGCGCGTCTCCGCCCCCCAATTCGCGCCGCCGGGGGGCGCGTAGCCCGCCGCGCGGGTGAGCGCGGCAAGCTCCGCCGCGGGCATGCCCAGCGCCGCGCCCAGCCGTCGCACCAACTCGGCACCGGGCCGCGCCCGCCCGGTTTCCAGGAAGCTCAGATGGCGCTGCGAGAGACCTGCCTCCAGGGCCAGATCGAGCTGGCTGAACCGGGCGCGCCTGCGCCAGTCGCGCAGCATCGCAGGAAAGGCGGTCTCGGACATCGGCGGCTCCGCAACGGGACAGGTCGGGCATGACCTGCAAGGTAATTGATTTCATACAGAGCGGACTGGCATCAAGCCCCCGTCACCATCACGGAGCAGAAAGATGCACGATCCCTCCCCCCGCACAGCCCGCTTCTGGCTCAAGCTGAACGCCGCTTCCTCCGCCGCCTGCGGGCTGGCCTGTCTTCTGGCCGCGGCACCGCTGGCGGCGCTTCTCTTGAGCGCGCCGCCCGACTGGACCGCGCCCGCGCTGCGCATGCTGGGGGCGGGGCTGTTGATCTTTGCCGGGCTCGTCGCCCATACCGGCTTGCGTCCTGTGCCACCTGCGGCGCATGTGCAGGCGATCTCGGCGGCGGACGCGCTCTGGGTTCTGGGCAGTCTCGCCCTGATCGCTGCGGCCCCTGGTGCGTTCACCGCGGCCGGGTTCTGGGTCACCCTGACCGTCGCCGCAGGCGTGGCCGCGTTCGGACTTGGGCAGGTGCATGGCGTGCGGCGGATGACGGCCCGGCCCGGTGCGAAGGGCGCTTGACCCGCCGCGCGCGCCGGGCCATGTCCGGCGCATGCTGATCTACAAGATACTCCGCGCCCCGGAATGGGCGGCGCTGCAATCCAAAGGCGAGACCGCCGGCGCGCCGGTCGACCTGGCCGATGGCTACGTCCATTTCTCGACCGCCGGGCAACTGGCCGCGACCGCCGCGAAACATTTCGCGGGCGAGGACGGCCTGACCCTCGCCGCCGTCGAGAGCGCCCCATTGGGCGGCGCGCTGAAATGGGAGCCGTCGCGGGACGGCGAGGACTTTCCGCATCTCTACCGCAAGCTGCGGCTCGCGGATGTCCTGTGGTCGAAGCCGCTGCCGCTGGGCCCGGCAGGGCATGTCTTGCCGGAGGAGATCCAGTGAGCCTGCTGGAACGCCTCGGGCTGGCCGCGCTGCACCGGCTCGACCCCGAACGCGCGCACGCGCTCTCGATCCGCGCGTTGCGAAGCGGGCTTCTGCCCTTGCCCGGCCCCGTCACCTCGGCCCGTCTGGCCACGACGCTGGCGGGGCTGCCGCTGCCCAACCCGGTGGGGCTCGCGGCGGGCTATGACAAGAACGCCGAAGCCGTGGCACCGCTTCTGCGCGCGGGCTTCGGCTTTATCGAGGTCGGCGCTGCGACGCCGCGCGCGCAGCCCGGCAACCCGCGGCCGAGACTTTTCCGGCTGACGCCCGACCGCGCCGCGATCAACCGTTTCGGCTTCAACAATGACGGCGCCGAGGCGATCGCCGCGCGGCTGGCGCGGCGACCGAAGGACGGCGTGGTCGGCCTCAATCTGGGCGCCAACAAGGACAGCGCCGACCGGGCCGCCGATTTCGCCCGTGTTCTGCGCATCGCCGGCCCGTACGTGGATTTCGCGACCGTCAACGTCTCCTCGCCCAACACCGAGAAGCTGCGCGACCTTCAGGGCCGCGCGGCGCTGACCGCGCTGTTGCGTGGCGTCATGGAGGCCCGCGCCGACCTGCCCCGCCCGCTACCGGTCTTCCTTAAGATCGCCCCCGACCTGTCGGGGGACGAACTGGCCGAGATCGCTGAAGTGGCGCAAGGCGCGGGCATTGACGCGATCATCGCCACCAACACCACCCTGTCGCGCGACGGGCTGACCGACCCGCAGGCGGCGCAGGCCGGCGGACTCTCCGGCCGGCCGCTATTCGAGCGCTCTACCCGCGTGCTGGCGCGGCTCTCGCAGCTTACCGAGGGCGCAATGCCGCTGATCGGCGTAGGCGGCATCGGATCGGCCGAGGACGCCTTCGCGAAGATCCGCGCCGGCGCATCGGCGGTGCAGTTCTACACCGCGATGGTCTATGACGGCATATCTCTCCCCGCGAAGGTGGCGCGGGGGCTGGACCGCTTGCTGGCGCAGGCGGGATACTGCAATGTGTCCGAAGCCGTGGGCACGGGAAGGGAGGAATGGCTGTGACACCAGTGACGATCTGGCACAACCCGCGATGCTCCAAATCCCGGCAGACGCTGGAGTTGCTGGAGACGCGCGAGGTGGCGATCGACGTGCGGCTCTATCTCAAGCAGCCACCGAGCGCCGCGGAGATCCGCGCCGCGATGACCCTGCTGGGCGTGCCGGCGGTGGGCATGATGCGGATCAAGGACAAGCTCTTCACCGATCTGGGGCTCAGCGAGGATGCCGACGAGGACGATCTGATCGCCGCCATGGTCGCCCATCCGATCCTGATCGAGCGGCCCATCGTCTTCGCCAACGGCAAGGCGGCGCTGGGCCGCCCGCCCGAGGCCGTGCTGCCAATTCTCTGATCCGCCCCGACTCAGGTCTCGGCGGCGGCTTCCAGCGCGGGGTATTTCAGGCCCAGCGTGACCCCGCGCACAGCGAACATGACCAGAAGACTCGCCCAGAGCCCGTGATTGCCGAAGACCGGCACCAGCGCCGCGACCGCCACGACATAGGCGACGAAGGACACCAGCATCATGTTGCGCATGTCGCGGGTGCGCGTCGCGCCGATGAAGATGCCGTCGAACATCCAGGCCGCTATGCCCACGAAGGGCGCCAGGATCATCCATCCCAGATAGCCGCGCGCCTCCAGCCGGACGGGCTGCGCGGTGGTCATCACGTCGATGATCCAGGGACCCAGCGCCGCGAAGCCCGCGGCCAGCAGCGTGACCGTCACCAGCCCCCAGAAGCTGGTGAGAAGCGCGGCCCGGCGCAGCGCGGCGCGGGCGCGGGCGCCCAGCGCATGGCCTACCAGGGCCTCCGCCGCGAAGGCGAAGCCGTCCAGCGCATGCGCCGTGACATGCAGAAACTGGATCAGAATCTGGTTGGCCGCCAGCGTCACGTCGCCGAAATCCGCCCCGAAGAAGAGGAACGAGACGAAAGCGCCTTCCAGCAGCAGCGTGCGGATCAGGATGTCGGTGTTGACCGAAACCATCTGGCGCAACCGCGGCGCGTCGAAGACCCGCGCCCAGTCGCGCCAGCGCGGATCGCCCAGCGCCTCGCGGCAGAGCCAGAACCCCAGGCCCAGCGCCGACCATTCCGAGATGAGCGTGGCCAGCGCGACGCCGCTCACCCCCCAGCCCAGCCCCAGCACGAAGACCAGATCGAGCCCGATGTTGACCCCGTTCATCCAGAGTTGCAGCGCCAGCACGGCGCGGGTGCGTTCCAGCGCGATCAGCCAGCCCGTGACCCCGAATAGCGCGATTGCCGCGGGGGCCGAAAAAATGCGGATGCCCATGTAGTCGCGGGCCAGGGCCTCGACCTCGGACGTGGCCGGCGAGAGGCGGAAGGCTCCCCAGAAGATCGGCCCCTGGAGGGCGACCAGCGCGCAGCCCGCCGCACCGCCGATCAGCAACGTGCGGGTGAGCAACGCCAAAAGTTCCGCCCGGTCGCGCCGCCCGCGCGCCTGCGCGGCAAGCCCGGAGGTTCCCATGCGCAGGAAACCGAATATCCAGTATAGCGCCGTGATGACGATCGCGCCGATACCCACCGCGCCGATCGGCGCGGCCTCGCCCAACTGCCCGACGACGCCGGTATCGACCGCGCCCAGGATCGGAACCGTGGCGTTGGAGAGCACGATGGGCAGCGCGATATGAAGCACGCGGCGATGGGTCAGCGGGCCGAGCGCGACCTCCACCTCCGCCTCGGCAGAGCTGTCAGCCATCGCGGGCAGGCATCAGGAAATGGCCGGTGGCCTGCGCGAACAGCCGCGAGCGGTTGTCCTGCCAACCCTCGACATGGACCGAGGCATAGCGCCGCCCGGAGCGGTTCACCCGCGCCCGCGCATAGGCGTCGCGCGGCAGCCCGGTGCGCAGGTAGTCCACAGTGAAGTCGATGGTCTTGGGCAGGCGCGGCAGCGGTTCGGCCTCCAGATTGTCCAGGTCGAGCCGCCCGGCCTCCATGTCCTCCCAGATCAGCGACCAGCTCAGCTCTATGATCGCGGTGAACTCCAGGAAGGCCGCGGTCACCCCGCCATGCAGTGCCGGCAGCATCGGGTTGCCGATCAGCGCCTCGTCGAAGGGCAGCATCGCCGTCAGTTCGTCGCCGCGGCGGTCGAAACGGATGCCCAGGAACCGGGCATAGGGCACGCCCTCGACCAGGGCGGTCAGCGCGGCGTCGCGGCGCTGCTTGACGACCTGCACGGGCTCTGGGCGGGCGCGGCTCATGCCCCGCCCTCCCGGCGCTGACGGCGTTCGAGCGTGAAGGCGCCGGTGGCCGCGGCGACGGGATTGGCACTATCCTCGTCGGTCGCCGTGGCGCGCACGAAAGCCACGCTGCGGGTGACATGGTAGCAGACGGCATGCGCCGTGATGCGCTGCCCCGGTGTCGCGGCGCGCATGTAGTCGATGCGCAGATCGAGCGTCGCCGTGCCGTCGGGGCCGTCGGGATGTGCCATCACCGCCGCCCCGCCGCAGGTGTCCATCAGCGCCGAGACCGCGCCGCCGTGGATCACGCCGGTCTTGGGATCGCCGACCAGCCGCTCGTCCCAGCGCATCGAGATCACCGCCTCGCCATTTCCGAGCTTTTCCAGTTCCATGCCAAGCGCACGGGAATGCGGGATCGCCTGAATGAACTGGCGGGCCAGTTTCGCGTTCTTCGACGGATCAATTTCGGCCATGCGCGCCTCTGAAGGGTGGTGTCGGCAGGGTCCACGTTATTGGGGCTTGATTTCCGCTCCGCAAGTGCTAACTTCTGCGAATGAGAATGGTTCGCAATTGCAAATCCGGAACGATATGACCAGTACAGCCGACGTTTCCACTGTCTCCACCGTCGTTACCCCGACGGAATTCACCGCGACCGACCGGCTCGGGCCGTTCCGGCTGCGCCGCCTCATCGTCGCCATGACGTTGCTGACGCTGGCCGTCTGGCCGGGCGAACTCGGCAGCCTGACCCGCGGGCTGATGGTGGACGCCTATGTGCAGGTCTCCGCCTTCGTCGCGGCGACGCTGCTGCTCTTTTACGGGACCGAACGGCTCTTCCGTTTCGATATTGGCACCGTGCTCAGCCAGGCGCGCGGCTGGCAGGTGCCGATCGCCGCGCTGATGGGCGCGACACCCGGCTGCGGCGGCGCCGTGGTCGTGGTCGCGGCCTACAGTTCCGGCCATGTCGGCTTCGGCGCGGTCGTTGCCACGCTGACCGCCACGATGGGCGACGCGGCCTTCCTGCTGATCGCCACCCGGCCCGACGCGGCGCTGGTGGTGCTGCCGCTGTCCTTTACCGTGGGCATCCTGTCGGGCTGGATCGTCGACCGCATTTCTACCGTCGATCTGCGTGCCAACGGCTCCGCATGCGAACTCGCGCCGCTCATCGGGCGCACCCGACCGAAGGATCTGGCCTATCTGGCATTCGCCGCGCCCGGCCTCGCCTTCGGCATCGCGCAAATCCTGATGATCGAGGTGACCGCCCCTTACGATACCATCGCGCTTGCGGTCGGGCTGACCGGCACGGCCCTCGGGCTTTTCATCTGGGCAACCTCGCCGCTTCAGGCGATGACCAACCAGAAAGATTCGCCCGTAACCCGTATGGCCGAGGAGACGAGTTTCATATCGGTCTGGGTGATCGCCGCCTACCTGGCCTACGACTATGTGGTGACCTTCACCGGCGTGGATCTGGAGGCGTTGTTCTCGTCCGTGGCGCCCGTGCTGCCTCTGATCGCGATCCTGATCGGTTTCATTCCGGGATGCGGGCCGCAGGTGCTTGTCACGACGCTCTACATCAACGGGGTGATCCCCTTTGCCGCGCTGATCGGCAACGCGATCTCCAACGATGGCGACGCGCTCTTCCCTGCGATCGCGCTCAACCCGAGGGCCGCTGTCATCGCGACAATCTATTCCGCCGTGCCCGCGCTGATCGTGGCCTATGGCTTCTACCTGCTCGCCCCCGGCTTCATGAACTAAGGGGCTTCAAAACACTCACGGGATGGGGCAGGCTGAGTCGTGACGTTACGTAATTTTCACGTACTGGTTCACAATCATGCCTGCCCCCCACCTGACCTTGAAGGAGATGTGCGCGAAATTCGATGTCACCCCGCGCACATTGCGTCACTACGAATATATTGAACTGCTTTTCCCCGAACGCCGGGGCCGCTCGCGCATTTACGGCCCCCGCGAGATCGCGCGCATGACACTGATCCTGCGCGGCCGCCACTTCGGCTTCAGTCTGGAGGAGATCCGCCAATGGCTGGAACTCTACGACGCCGATCCGGAGAACCGCGTGCAGATGGAGGCCTGGATCGAACTGGCCGACCGTCAGCTCGCGGAACTCGAATCGCGCAAGGCGCAGATCCAGGACGCGATCGACGACCTCCGGAAATTGCGGGATCACACTGCGGACTCGCATGATCGGAAGCCCTGACGGGCCGCCCCTGCGGTCGCCGGCCAAAGTGACGTAACGTTATAGTTACGTA
Organism: Maritimibacter sp. 55A14; assembly: GCF_003122205.1. Lineage (GTDB taxonomy): Bacteria > Pseudomonadota > Alphaproteobacteria > Rhodobacterales > Rhodobacteraceae > QEYE01. Next base: position 139,237 of record NZ_QEYE01000011.1, on the reverse strand, counting down.
AACGTCAACTTGCTCTTGCATGGTGTAGTCCGAGTAGCGAAATTCGCCCTCAGAAGACGGCGCGAAGCCGATATCCGCCATCTGATGAGTGAGAGACATGACAGAAGAGCATATGACGATCCGTGAAATGTGCGATGCTTTTGGCGTGACCCCGCGCACATTGCGATTCTACGAATCCAAGGAATTGCTGTTCCCGCTGCGCGAAGGCCAGAAGCGGCTCTTCACCAAGAGCGACCGCGCGCGGCTGAAACTGATCCTGCGTGGAAAGCGCTTCGGATTCAGTCTGGAGGAAATCCGCCAGTTGCTGAACCTCTACGACACGGACGATCAGCAGATCACGCAACTGACCCGCACCTATGACATCGCCTGCGAGCGGCTGGCCGACATGGAACGCCAGCGCGCCGAACTGGACGAGGCGATCGACGAGTTGAAGGACCAGCTCAAATGGGGCGAGCAGATGATCGCCGCGCTCAAGCAGCCGGCCGCAGCCCAGTAAGACCGCCATCAAGGGAGAAATACCGATGCCCAGCTACACCGCCCCGACCTGTGACATCCAATTCGTCCTGCACGACGTTCTGAACGTGTCCAAGGTCGACATTCCCGGCTACGAGGAGCTGGAGGCCGATTTCACCTCGGCCGTGCTCGAGGAATGCGGCAAGCTCAATGCCGAAGTGCTGGCACCGCTGAACGTGGTCGGCGACACCGAGGGCTGCGTGTTCGAGAACGGTGTGGTGCGCACGCCCAAGGGCTTCAAGGCGGCCTTCGATCAGGTGCGCGAGGGCGGCTGGACCGGCCTTGACCTGCCCGAGGAGTTCGGTGGCCAGAACATGCCTTATGTCATGGGCATCGCGACGCTGGAGATGTTCGCCGCCGCGAACCAGTCCTTCGCCATGTATCAGGGCCTGACCCACGGCGCCGCCTCGGCGATCCTCGTCCACGGCAGCGACCAGCAGAAGGCCACCTATCTGCCGAAGATGGTCAGCTGCGAATGGACCGGAACCATGAACCTGACCGAGCCGCATTGCGGCACCGATCTGGGCCTGATGCGCACCAAGGCGGAACCGCAGGATGATGGCAGCTACCGGCTCACCGGACAGAAGATCTTCATCTCGGCCGGCGAGCATGACCTGGCCGACAACATCATCCACCTTGTGCTGGCGAAAATTCCCGGCGGCCCCGACGGCATCAAGGGCGTGAGCCTCTTCATCGTGCCGAAATTCCTGGTCAGGGACGACGGCACCCCGGGCGAGCGCAACGGCGTGAGCTGCGGCAACATCGAAGAGAAGATGGGCATCCACGGCAACTCCACCTGCGTGATGAACTACGATAGCGCGACCGGTTGGCTGCTCGGCGAGAAACATAAGGGCATGCGGGCCATGTTCACCATGATGAACGAGGCGCGTCTCGGTGTCGGCATGCAGGGCCTCGCACAGGCCGAAGCGGCCTATCAGAACGCGGTTCTCTACGCCAGGGACCGGCTGCAGGGCCGGGCCGTGACCGGCGATGAAAACCCCGACGGTCCCGCCGACCCGATCATCGTGCATCCCGATGTGCGCCGCAATCTGATGGACCAGAAGAGCTTCACCGAAGGCGCGCGTGCCTTCATCCTCTGGGGCGCGATGCTGATCGACCAGTCGCACCGTGCGGGCGACGACGATGCCGAAGGGCTGATCAGCCTGCTGACCCCGGTGATCAAGGGCTTCCTGACCGACAAGGGCTTCGAATGCACCATCGGCGCGCAGCAGGTCTATGGCGGGCACGGCTATATCGAGGAACACGGCATGTCGCAGTTCGCCCGCGACGCCCGGATCGCCATGATCTACGAGGGCGCCAACGGCGTGCAGGCGCTCGATCTGGTGGGCCGCAAGCTCGCACAGGACGGCGGCAAGCACGTCATGGCCTTCTTCGACATGGTCAAGGGCTTCATCAAGGACAACGAGGGCAACACCGCGCTGAAGAACGGCTTCCTCGACCCGCTGAAGGCCGCCTCGAAGGACCTGCAGGCCGCCGGCATGTACTTCATGCAGCAAGGCATGAAGAACCCGAACGCGGCGCTGTCGGGCTCCTACGACTTCATGCATCTCTTCGGCCATGTCTGCCTGGGGCTGATGTGGGCGAGGATGGGCAAGGCGTCGATGGAGGCGCTGGAGGCCCGCGCGGACGACACCGCCTTCCACGAAACCAAGATCGCCACCGGCCGTTACTACATGGCGCGCCAGCTTCCCGCGACGGGCATGCACCTGGCGCGCATCCAATCCGGTGAAGAAACCGTGATGGCCCTCGACGCCGAAGCGTTCTGAGCGCAGCCTTGCAGGAGAAACCGCCCCGCCCGGTCAGAGGCGGCGCGCCACGACAGCGAAGGAGCCGCGCGACATGCCCAAGAGCCTGAGACTGACCCGCCGCTATCCGGCCGCCATGACCGAGGAAGCCCATCGCGTCCTGCGCCGCGTGGCGCGCGACAGCGGTCTCAGCCACGACATGGTGATCACCTTCCTGCTGCAGGAACTCGACCACATCACCGACCGCGACCGTTTCATCCACCGGCTGCGCCTCTTTGCCGCCGAGCATGCGCAGGAGGAGACCTGAGATGACGATCAAGCTCCATTGCTTCGGCGAGAGCGGAAACGCCTACAAGGCCGCGATCACGCTGACGCTGGCGGACCTGGAATGGGAGCCCGTCTTCGTCGATTTCTTCAACGGCGAGACGCGCACCCCCGAGTTTCGCGCCTTGAACCCGATGGGCGAAGTGCCGGTGATGGTCGATGGCGACCTGGTGCTCAGCCAGTCGGGCATGATCCAGGATTACATCACCTCCAAGACCGGCAAGTTCGGCGGCAAGAGCGCCGAGGCGCGGCGCGAGGTGCTCCGCTGGGTGCTCTGGGACAACTCGAAAATGAGCGGCCAGGCCGGGCCGCTGCGTTTCCTGATGAATTTCCTGCCGCCTGAGAAGCGCCCGGCCGAGGCAATCACCTTCCTGTCGGGCCGGGTTCAGGCCGCGCTCAAGGTACTGGAGGGCGAGCTGGCCAAGCGCGAGTGGCTGGCCACCGACGCCCCCACCATCGCCGACCTGGCCTGCTGCGGCTACCTCTACTACCCCGAGCCCTTCGGCTTCGAGCGCGCCGACTGGCCCCATATCGACGCCTGGCTGACGCGAATATCCGAGCTGCCCGGCTGGAAGCACCCTTATGAACTGATGCCCGGCCATCCCAGCGACCGGGCCTGACCGATACACCGACCACTCTCGGAGGAGACCCAAATGACCGACGCCTATATCTACGATGCAGTTCGCAGCCCGCGCGGCAAGGGCCGCAAGGACGGTGCCCTGCACGAAGTGACCAGCCTGCGGCTGTCCGCGGAGGTGCTGAACGCCATCAAGTCGCGCAACAATCTCGACACCAAGGCGGTCGAGGACGTGATCTGGGGCAATGTCACGCAGGTCATGGAACAGGGCGGCTGCCTGGCGCGCTCCGCCGTGCTGGCCTCGGATTTCGACGAGACGGTGCCGGGCCTGTCGATCAACCGCTTCTGCGCCTCCGGGCTCGACGCGGTGAACCTGGCGGCCAACCAGGTCCGCGGCGGCGCGGGAGATGCCTATGTCGCCGGCGGCGTGGAGATGATGAGCCGCGTTCCGATGGGTTCGGACGGGGCGGCGATCGCGGTGGATCCGAGCCTGGCCATGAAAGCCTATTTCGTGCCGCAGGGCATTTCCGCCGACATCATCGCCACCGAATTCGGCTTCTCGCGCGACGATTGCGACGCCTTTGCGGTGGAAAGCCAGAAACGCGCCGCTGCCGCCTGGGAAGATGGCCGGTTCGGCAACTCGGTCATCACCGTGCGTGACCAGAACGGCCTGCCGATCCTCGACCGCGACGAGCATATGCGCCCCGGCACCGACATGCAGGCGCTGGGCGCGCTGAAACCGGCCTTCAAGGATCAGGGCGAGGTGATGCCGGGGTTCGACAAGCTGGCGCTGATGAAATACCCGCATCTGGAAAAGATCGAGCACGTGCATCACGGCGGCAACTCCTCGGGCATCGTGGACGGCGCCGCGGCGCTGCTGATCGGCAGCAAGGCTCTGGGCGAGAAATACGGCCTCAAGCCGCGCGCCCGCATCCGCTCCACCGCCAAGATCGGCACCGATCCCACGATCATGCTGACCGGCCCGGTCCCGGTGACCGAGAAGATCCTGCGCCAGAGCGGCATGAAGATCGGCGACATCGACCTCTTCGAGGTAAACGAGGCGTTCTCCTCGGTCGTGCTGCGCTTCATGCAGGCTTTCGACGTGGATCACGACAAGCTCAACGTGAATGGCGGGGCCATCGCGATGGGCCACCCGCTGGGCGCCACCGGCGCGATGATCATCGGCACCGCGCTCGATGAGCTGGAACGTACCGGCAAGGGCACCGCGCTCGCCACGCTCTGCGTCGCCAGCGGCATGGGTGCGGCCACGATCATCGAGCGCGTGTAAGGGGAGACAGGACCAATGACCGATTTCACGTATGCAAAGGACGCCGACGGCATCGCCACGATCACCTGGGACGTCAAAGGCAAGTCCATGAACGTCATGTCGCTCCAGGGTTTCTCGGATCTGGAGGCGCATATCGACACCGCACTGGCCGATGAGGCGGTAAAGGGCGTGATCATCACTTCCGGCAAGCCCGACAGCTTCGCGGGCGGCATGGACCTGAACGTCATCGCCAAGATGCGCGACGACGCAGGCGACGAGCCGGCGCGCGGGCTCTTCGAGGGCGTGATGAAGATGCACGGCGTGCTGCGCAAGATCGAGCGCGCCGGCATGGACGACAAGAACAAGGGCGGCAAGCCCATCGCCTGCGTGTTGCCGGGCACCGCGTTGGGCATCGGGCTGGAGATCCCGCTCGCCTGCCACCGTATCTTCGCAGCCGACAACCCGAAGGCCAAGATCGGCCTTCCCGAGATCATGGTCGGCATCTTCCCCGGCGCTGGCGGCACCACTCGGCTGGTGCGAAAGATGGGCGCGATGGCGGCCTCGCCCTTCCTGCTGGAAGGTAAGCTGAGCGACCCGAAAAGGGCCAAATCCGCCGGGCTGATCGACGAGGTCTCGGACGACCCGATGGCCGCGGCGCGCGACTGGGTGCTGTCCGCCAAGGACGCCGACATCGTGAAACCCTGGGACGAGAAGGGCTACAAGATGCCCGGCGGCGCGCCCTACCATCCGCAAGGCTTCATGACCTTCGTGGGCGCCTCGGCGATGGTGAACGGCCGCACGCAAGGCGTCTATCCGGCGGCCAAGGCGCTGCTCAGCGCGGTCTATGAAGGCGCGCTGGTGCCCTTCGACACCGCCCTCAAGATCGAGGCGCGCTGGTTCACCAATGTACTGATGAACCCTTCGTCGAGCGCCATGATCCGCTCGCTCTTCATCAACAAGGAGGCGCTGGAGAAAGGCGCGAACCGGCCCGATGTGGCGGACGAGAAGGTCGCCAAGCTGGGCGTTCTGGGCGCGGGCATGATGGGCGCGGGCATCGCGCTGGTCGCCGCGCAGGCCGGTATCGAGGTGGTGCTGATCGACGCCAGGCAGGAGGCCGCGGATCGCGGCAAGTCCTACAGCGCCGACTACATGGACAAGGGCATCAAGCGCGGCAAGGCCACGGCGGAGAAGAAGGAGGCCTTGCTGGCCCGCATCACAGCGACCACCGATTATGCCGCGCTCAAGGGCTGCGACCTGATCGTGGAGGCGGTCTTCGAGGAACCGGGCGTCAAGGCCGAGGTGACGGCGCTGGCCGAGGCGGTCGTGGGCGAGGACTGCACCTTCGCCACCAACACCTCCACCCTGCCGATTTCCGATCTGGCCAAGGCAAGCAAACGGCCGCAGCAATTCATCGGCATCCATTTCTTCTCGCCGGTGGAGAAGATGATGCTCGTGGAGATCATCAAGGGCCGCGAAACCGGCGCGCGGGCGGTGGCCAAGGCGCTCGATTTCGTCCGGCAGATCCGCAAGACGCCGATCGTCGTCAACGACGCGCGCTTCTTCTACGCCAACCGCTGCATCATCCCCTATATCAACGAGGGCATCCGCATGTTGGCCGAGGGCGTCGAACCGGCGCTGGTGGAGAACGCCGCGCGGCGGGTGGGCATGCCGCTGGGGCCGCTGCAACTGGTGGACGAAACATCCATCGACCTGGGCGTCAAGATCGCCAAGGCCACCAGGGCCGCGATGGGCGACGCCTATCCGGATGAAGCCGTGGACGAGGTGCTTTTCTGGATGGCCGACGAGGGGCGGCTGGGCCGCAAGGCGCAGGCGGGCTTCTACAGCTACGACGAGAAAGGCAAGCGACAGGGGCTCTGGACCGGGCTGGCGGAGAAATTCCCGCCGACCGCGCAGCAGCCCGATGTCAAGGATGTGCAGCACCGCCTGCTCTTCGCGCAGGTGCTGGAGGCCGTCCGCGCGCTGGAGGACGGCGTTCTGGAAGACATCCGCGAAGGCGATGTCGGCGCCATCCTGGGCTGGGGCTTCGCGCCCTGGTCTGGCGGGCCGTTCAGCTGGCTCGACATGCTGGGCGCCGAAACGGCCGCGGCGATCTGCGCCGAATTGACCAAGGCCCACGGCGCGCGCTTCACCACCCCCGACCTGCTGCGCGAGATGGCGAAGAGCGGCGACAGCTTCTACGGTCGCTACGGCGAAGGCAAGGCCGCCGCCTGAGCCGGTCGCCGGCCAGATGCTTCAACGCCCGGACGGCCCCCGCCGCCCGGGCGTTTTTCGTCGCCGCGCCCGGCCTCAGCCCGCGAAACGGTATCCGAAGCGCGCGATATCCGGCGCGCAGAGGTCTTCCAGGAAAGCCGCGTCCGCGTCGCTGTAGTAGCCGCGCCAATCGGCGCGCCGGTCCGAGGCATTGATGCGCTCAAGCGGGGTGAGCGCGAAGCCCAGATGCGCCTCGAAGGGCGCAATGTCGCGCTCGAAATGCTCGATCCGGCAGAAAAGATCGCAGCGCTCCGTCCCGTCCGATCCGGTGACGTAGGACGCATAGGGCGCGGCGCGGATCGAGGCTGCGGTATGCCGGTGGCGCAGGAAGGCGGAGAACTCCAGCGACTGCGCCAGCGCCACCGCCTCGTGCTGGAAACGCTGGGCCCGCAGCCAGTGGTAATAGCTCACCATCCGGTCCCAGGGATTGCGCACCAGCATCAGCACGAAGAAGGTGTCGATCTCGGCCGGGCTGACCAGCCCCTCGATATCGGCCAGCCGCGAATGCTTCCGGAGATGCCCCGCGCCTTGCGTGGATTTCAGGCGCTTGCGTCGCCGCACCGCCTTTGGCGTGTCTCCGATCAGGATGTCGTCGGCCTTGGCCCGCCCTTCCAGCGCGAAGGCCAGCGCGGTGCCGCCGGTCTTGGGCGCATGCACGAAGATATAACGCCGCCCGCGTGAGACGATCATGGCTCGACCGCCTGCCGGCCGACGCCGGCATCGTTGCTGCGCAGGCCGATGACAACGCCGGAGACCACGATCAGCGCGATCCCCGCATAGGCCGTGGGCGCCAGCGTCTCGCCCCACAAAGCCCAGGCGAAACCGCCCGCGGAGATCAGGAAGCAGTACTCGAAGACCGCCAGATAGCTCGGCTCGGCCATCTGGTAGCCGCGGGTGAGCAGCCCCAGAGCGACCAGCGATCCCCCGGCCTGCACCGTGGTCCAGAAGAGGAAGGCCGAACTGGGCCAAACCAGCGGGCGGCTGAAGAACGCCTCGCCCGGCTGGGCGAGGATCAGGTTCACGACCACCGCGCCCAGCACCGACCAAAGCGCGAGCCCCCCGAAGAACCCGGCCTGAAGCGTCATCACCGTCTCGTCCGCGCAGCCCCGCCGCGTGACCACGACCGAGATCGCATAGAGCAGCCCCGCGCCCACCGGCAGCAGCGTCAGCGCCGAGAAGGATCCGGCCTCGGGCCGGAGCACCAGAAGCACGCCGGCAAAGCCCAGCCCCACCGCCAGCACCCGCCAGATGCCGACCCGCAGCCCCAGCACAAGGACCGAGATCAGCAGCACGAAAATTGGCGAAGTGAAAAGCCCGGCCGCGACCTCGGCGATCGGCATCATCACAAGCGCCGAGAAGTAGAGCACCATCGCCCCCGATAGGCAGGCCGAGCGCAGCAGGACGGGCCCCCAGGATTTCGGCCGCAGCCGCCAGCCGGCCAGCCGGACGCCCGCCAGCAGAACCGCCGCCACCATCATCGAGCGCGTGAGGTGGAACTGCCAGAGCCCCGCTTCGGCCGCGATCAGGCGCACGAAATTGTCGATCAGCCCCAGAATCGTGACCGCGGCGAGGATATGAGCCGCCGCCAGTACCGGCCGTGTTCCGTCCTGCGCCTTCATCGGCCACCTCCCTTCCCTATTTGCTCTTTTCAAACATCAGCGCCTCGCGCAATATTCTTTCCGCTTTGCGACAAACTTGAACCAAGGGGGGAGAAGCCGATGGGATGGTTGCCGGATGAAGGCGGGCTGGACAAGACGGCGGCGAATTTCGTGCCGCTCACGCCGCTGTCGCATCTCGCCCGGGCGGCCGACGTGTTCCCCGACAGGCCGGCGCTGGTCTATGGCAGCCGCCGCAGCAGCTATGCGGAGTACCACGCGCGGGTCTCGCGGCTGGCCTCAGCGCTTACGGGCATGGGCGTGAAGCCCGGCGATGTGGTCGCGACGCTGCTGCCAAACATCCCCGCCCAGGCGGAGGCGACCTTCGCCGTGCCCGCAACGGGGGCGATCCTGAACACGATCAACACGCGGCTGGAGCCCGACACAGTGGCCTATATCTTCGGGCATGGCGGCGCCTCCGTGGCACTGGTGGACAGCAGCCTGCTGGATATGGCCGAGGCCGCGGTCGCGCTGATGGACGGCCCCGGCCCGCAGATCGTCGAGGTGGCCGACCGCGAGGCGGGCTTTGCGCCCGGCGGACGCCACACCGAGTACGAAGACCTGCTGGCAGGCGGCGACCCGGACTTCGCCTGGGTCATGCCGGAAGACGAATGGGAGAGCCTGGCGCTCAACTACACCTCAGGCACCACCGGGCGGCCCAAGGGTGTCGTCTACTGTCACCGCGGCGCCTATCTGATGACGATGGGCACGGTGGTCTCCTGGCGCATGGTGATCCACCCGGTCTTCCTGACCATCGTGCCGCTCTTCCATTGCAACGGCTGGTGCCACACCTGGATGATGCCGCTGGTGGGCGGCACGGTCGTCTGCTGCCGCGACGTCACTGCCAAAAACATCTACGACGCCATCGCGGACGAGGGCGTGACGCATTTCGGCGGCGCGCCCATCGTGCTCAACGCCGTTGTCAATGCCGCCGACGAGGACCGCCGCGACTTCGGCCATGTCGTCGAGGTCTTCACCGCCGGCGCGCCGCCCCCGGCGGCAACGCTGCGCGCGATCGAACCGCTGGGCTTCTCCGTCACGCAGGTCTACGGGCTGACCGAAACCTACGGCCATGTCACCGAATGCCTGTGGCGGCGCGAGCATTGGGACGGGCTGCCTGACGAGGAACGCTATGCCATCAAGGCGCGCACCGGCGTGTCGATGCCCATGATGGAGGACGTCACCGTACGCGATGCCGACCTCAACCCCGTGCCCCGCGATGGCGAGACGCTGGGCGAGGTTGCGATGCGCGGCAATTGCGTGATGAAAGGCTATTACCGCAACCCCGAAGCCACGGCAGAGGCGTTCCGGGGCGGCTATTTCAACTCCGGCGACATCGCCTACCGGCACGAGGACGGCTATATCAAGATCGCCGACCGCGCCAAGGACATCATCATCTCGGGCGGCGAGAACATCTCCTCCGTCGAGGTGGAGGGCGCGCTGATGCACCACCCGGCGGTGTCGATCTGCGCCGTGGTCGCGAAGCCCGACGAGAAGTGGGGCGAGGTCCCCTGCGCCTTCGTGGAACTGAAGACCGGCAAGACTGCGGATGAGGCCGAACTGATCGCCTTCTGCCGCGAACGGCTCGCCGGGTTCAAGACGCCCAAGAAGATCGTGTTCCGCGAATTGCCCAAGACCTCTACCGGCAAGATCCAGAAATTCGAGTTGCGCAGCATCGCTAGGGATATGTAGCGCGGCCTGCCCGTACGCCGTTGAGCGGGCGCAAGTGCTGCGCTATGATCCCTGCCAGATAACAACATCTGGCAGGAACGGGCGCGAACGGGCAGATGACGGCGCTCAGCGAATATGACCGGCTGGAATGCCAGGGGCTCTGGCGTGCGGCCGGCGGCGCACAGCGGCGCGAGGTGATCGTCGCCTTTGGCGACGCGTCGCTGGTGATCTGCGACCAGAACGCCGTCGCGCTGACGCATTGGTCCCTGCCCGCCGTTAGCCGGCTCAATCCCGGCACACGTCCGGCGCTCTACGCCCCCGGTCCTGAGGACGACGAGACGCTGGAATTGGAAGACACCGCCATGATCCAGGCCATCGAGCGGGTGCGCGGCGCCATCGCCCGCCGCCGGCCGCGGCCGGGGCGGCTGCGGCTCACCGTGCTGGGCCTTTTCGCGGCGGCGATCGCGGCGCTGGCGGTCTTCTGGCTGCCCGATGCGCTGGTGCGGCACACTGCCGGCGTGGTGCCGCCGGCGACGCGCGCGCAGATCGGGCGGCAAGTGCTGGACGAGGTGACGGCGCTGACCGGCAAGCCCTGCCGCACGCGGCTGGGTCTGGCCGCCCTCAAGCGCCTCGAGACACGCCTCGGTCTGGGGGGCGCGCGGCTCGTGGTGCTGCGCGAAGGCGTGCCGGGGAGCGCGCATCTGCCCGGTGGGGTGATCCTGCTCGACGCCGCGCTGGTGGAAGATCACGAGGGGCCGGAAGTTGCTGCGGCCCATGCGGTTCAGGAGGCCATGCGCTACGGCGCGGGCGACCCGCTTGCGCGGCTCCTGCACGAGGCCGGCGCGCTTGCGACGCTGAAACTCCTGACCACCGGCAATCTGCCGCGCGAGGCACTGGCGGCCCATGCCGGCCGGGTGCTGACCGCACCTGCAAAGGCCATAGGCACAACCGCTTTTCTGGACCGGCTGGCCGCCGCCGGTGTGCCCTCGACGCCCTTTGCCTATGCACTGGACGCTACAGGCGAGACGACGCTGGAGATGATCGAGGCCGATCCCTTCCGCGGCAAGACCCCGCCGCGGCTGCTGTCGGACAATGACTGGATCGGCCTTCAGGGCATCTGCGAGCCGTGAGCGCGCGCCTCAGCGCCCGTTTTCGTCCTCGTCGTCATCCTCGTCGTCGTCGCTGCTCTCGGGCAGGTTGAAGAGGGTGTCGGCATCCACATGCCGGGGCTTCTTTTCCTCCTCGTCGTCATCGGAGCCGCCGAGCGTGAATGTCTCCAGCCCCGAGATGCTGGAGGGGATTTTCGGCTCCGACTCCATACCCAGCGACTGCTCGGTGGACACCAGGCGCCGGCGCTCCTCGTCGGACATCAGCGCGCCTTCCTTGGACTTCTTCGCAGCGGCCTTACGCACCGCCTCGTCCAGTTCCACCTGCTTGCACAGGCCCAGCGCCACCGGGTCGATCGGCTGGATGTTGTTGATGTTCCAATGCGTGCGCTCGCGGATCGTCTGGATCGTCGGCTTGGTGGTGCCCACCAGCTTGGAGATCTGCGCGTCGGTCAGTTCGGGATGGAATTTCACCAGCCAAAGGATCGCTGCCGGACGGTCCTGCCGCTTGGAGAGCGGCGTATAGCGCGGCCCGCGCCGCTTCTCTTCGCCCGCGGCGGCGGGGTTGTGCTTGAGCTTGAGCTTGTAGGCCACGTCCTTCTCGCCCCGGTCGATCTCCTCCTGGTCGAGCTGGCTGTTGGCGATGGGATCGAAACCCTTGATCCCGGCCGCCACCTCACCATCGGCGATGCCCTGGACCTCGAGCTCGTGCAGACCGCAGAAATCGGCGATCTGCTTGAAGCTCAGCGTGGTGTTGTCGACCAGCCAGACGGCTGTGGCTTTTGCCATGATCGGATAGGCCATATGCGGGACCCCTTTCTGAAGATACATCGCGTCCGCGCCGGGAAATCGGCTGCACCCTGGGGTGCGTTTCCTCGATTGCGGGGAATTGGCATGTATATAGTCTCGCTTCCACGCGGATGCAAAGGGGGAATCATGCGCGCCTTGATGCTGTTTCTGTTGCTGGCCGCACCGGCCCGCGCCGAGGGCGAAAGGCCCGGCATCTTCGACTATTACGTCATGGCGCTGAGCTGGACGCCTGCCTGGTGCGCCACCGAGGGCGATGCGCGTGGCGCCGACCAGTGCGACGCACGCCACGATCACGGCTTCACCCTGCACGGGCTCTGGCCGCAATTCGAGACCGGCTGGCCCAGCTTCTGCCGCGGCACCGCGCGAAGCCCCTCGCACGAGCAGACCGCCGCGATGGCCGACATCATGGGTTCCGGCGGGCTGGCCTGGCACCAGTGGAAAAAGCACGGCCGCTGCACCGGGTTGACGGCAGAGGCGTATTTCGACCTCTCGCGCCGCGCCTATGGGCGAATCGCCCGGCCCGACATCTTCCGCCGGCTGGAGCGCCCCATCCGCCTGCCCGCCCATGTGGTGGAGGAGGCGTTCCTGGAAGCCAATCCCGGCCTCGCGCCCGACATGGTCACAGTGACCTGCAGATCGGGCCGCATCGCCGAGGTGCGGATCTGCCTGACGCGCGATCTGGAGCCGCGACCCTGCGGCCGCGCCGCGCGACGCGACTGCCGGCAGGGCGACGTGATGATGGAGGTGGTGCGGTAGCCGCGCCGCGCGCCCCCGGCTCACCCCACCTTCAGCACGATCTTGCCGATATGCGCGGAGCTTTCCATCCGCGCATGGGCCTGGGCCGCGTCCTCCAGCGCGTACTCGCTGTCCATCACCGGCGCCACCCGCCCCGCGTCGAGCAGCGGCCAGACCGCGCGCTCAAGCTCCGCCGTGATCCGCGCCTTGGCCAGATCGCTCTGCGGCCGCAGGGTGGAGCCCGTGACCGTCAGCCGCCGCACCATGATCTGGGCGAAGTTCAGGCTGGCCTCGGGACCCGAAAGGAAGGCGATCTGGACCAGACGCCCGTCATCCGCCAGCGCCGCCACGAAATCCTCGTCGCGGTAATTGATCGCGCGCGCCGCGCCGAGCCCGGTACAGGCCGCGCATTTCTCGGCCGTCCCGGCAGTGGCGAAGACCCGAACACCAAAGGCATGGGCAAGCTGGATCGCCGTGGTGCCGATCCCCGACGTGCCGCCATGCAGCAGGAATGTCTCTCCCGCGCGCAAACGGCCGCGCATGAAGACGTTGCTCCAGACCGTGAAAAAGGTCTCGGGCAGCGCCGCCGCGCGGTCCGGCGTCATGGCCTCGGGCAGGCGCAGCGCATGGTCCTGGTGGGTCAGCGCGTATTCGGCATATCCGCCGCCCGGCAGCAGCGCAGTGACCGCGTCGCCCTCCGCCCAGCGGGTGACGCCCGGCCCCACGGCGGCGACCTCGCCCGCGGCCTCAAGCCCTGGCAGGTCCGAGGCCCCCGGCGGCGGATCGTAGGCGCCCGCGCGCTGCAACGCGTCGGGCCGGTTGACGCCGGCATAGGCGACCCGGATCAGGACCTGCCCCGGACCGGGCCGCGGCACGGGCCGCTCGGTGGGCCGCAGCGCCTCGGGCCCGCCCGGCTTGCGGATCTCCACGGCGCGCATCGTCTCGGGCAGGGTCATGGCGGGTTCCTCAGGCGCTATGGGCGTAATCCCAGTAAAGCGCGCGGGCCCGTGCGGCGACCGGGCCGGGTTCCAGAACCCGGTCGTCGAGCCGCGCGACGGGCATGACCTTGGCGATGTTGCCGGTCGCGAAAATTTCGGCGGCGGCGCGGAAATCCTCCACCGTCAGGCTGGCTTCAGTCACCGTGTAGCCCTCCGCGCGCAGCAGTTTGATGACCCGCTGGCGCGTCAGCCCGTTGAGGAACATGCCGTTGGGCACCGGGGTCAGCACCTCACCGTCGCGCACCATGAAGATATTGGTGGAGGCGGTCTCGGCGACATGGCCCTCGATATCCAGCGACAGCGCGTTGTGGAAGCCGCGTGCCCGCGCCTCGGCCATGATGCGCCCGTTATTGGCATAGAGCGACCCGGCCTTGGCCTCGGTCATCGCCATGTCGGGCCGCGGCCGGCAGAAGGGTGAGACTGTCAGCGAATAGTCGCCCGGCTGCGGCATCGGCAGTGTTTCGATGCAAACCGCGAAACCGGTGCTGTCGGGGTCTATGTCGATGATCCCCGGCGTGCCCTCGCGCGACCACATCATCGGCCGCAGGTAGAGTTCGGCGTCCGGATCGAAATGCTTGCAGCCTTCCTCCATCAGCCCGTGCACCGTATCGGCATCGACCGGCGGCACCATCCCCATGGCGCGGGCGGAATTGATGATCCGGGCGCTGTGCAATTCCAGATCGGGACGCACCCGCTCGAACTGCCGGGCGCCGTCGAAGACCTGGCTGCCCAGCCAGGCCACATGGTCCGCCGCCCCGATGATCGGCGCGTTGCCTTCGTGCCACTTGCCCTCGTACCAGGTCCGGATTTCCTTGCCGACCGCCATCTCTTCGCCCTCCCGGCTCTAGCGCCGGGTCCATCCCGGCGCGGTTTCGCGAAAGGATTGATCGGGCGCGGCGACGCGGTCAAGCAGCCTGAGTGGCCCTTTCTCGATGATGCGCCCAAGCGGCGAGTTGAGAAATTTTCCCTTGAATCCTTCGAAGGACATGACGTTTTCTATCCGCCGGTCGAGAAACGCCCAGGTTGCCTCATGGCCGGGCGAATCATCCCCCAGCCAGTAGAGCACCGTCGAGGAATAGACCGCCGCGAGCGACGCGCGCTTCGTGTACCAGTTGTAATCGGTCGACATGTCGCCCAGCGCGGTCCAGATCGCATCCGCCGTGCCCCAGATCGCGCCCGCGCCGTCCGCGGCATGGACCGGCAACGCGAAGAGCGTGGCGCCCCGGCGCACCGCCTCCTTGTCCATCTCCACCGCCTCCAGGCGCAAGCGCACCGCCGCGGCGATCCGGTCGCGGAACCGCATCTGCGAAAGATCGGCCTCCGCCAGCCGGGCAAGCATCCGCGCGTCGCCGCGCCGGTGGAAGGCCAGCGCCAGATCGACCGCGCCGCGCGGACAGGCGGCCCGCGCGAGCGCCGGGTCGAGCCCGGCATCGGCGCGCGCCGCATCGAAACTGGCCTGCCCCCAGCCGTCGAAGGCCACATGCGGCAGCGCCGCGTCGAGAAGCTTCTCGCGCGCCTCCTCAAGGATGTCTCCGGGCTCGGTCTGATCGGTCATGGGGCCTCCGGGTCTGGCGAAACTCTGGGTGCTGGACAAGATAGCGGTCGCTTGCTATACGGCCACCTCCTGCAGTTCATGCAACTCTAACACGGAAAGGTGGTGACACCACATGCAGGTATCGGTTCGCGACAATAACGTCGATCAGGCTTTGCGTGCGCTGAAGAAGAAACTTCAGCGTGAAGGCGTTTTTCGGGAAATGAAGCTCAAGCAGCATTACGAAAAACCCTCCGAGAAGAAGGCACGCCAGCAAGCCGAAGCGATCCGCCGCGCGCGCAAGCTTGCGCGCAAGAAGGCGCAGCGCGAAGGTCTGCTCTGAGGCCCGCCTGACGGCAGCGAACCGGCGGGCGCGCCCGCCGAAAAACACCAGACCCCCGTGGCGCAGGCTTCGGGGGTTTTGCGTTGCCCCCGGCCATTCTTCTTGCTCAAAAATATCCTCGCCGAAGGCATCCATCGCGCGCGCCAGGCGCCGCCGCCGAGGTCAGTTCGCCGCCGCCACCTGGTTGCCCGGCAAGCGGTGGTTGTCGTCGGCATCGGTGTCGAAGACCTTGTAGGTCGTCACGCCGGGCAGTTTCGCGAAATCCGCCATTGTCTTGTGCGGGTGCCAGTAGCCGCCTACGCTCTCGAAACCCGGAAGCTGCGCCAGGATGCGCGTGACCGAAAGCGAGCATTGCATCTTGGGCACCGCGCCATACGCCTCAACCACGGAGATCGCCTGCTGCGCGACCTCCGGGGCGACCTCCACGGTCTGCACCACCGTGTGATAGGTCGTGCGCGAATGGTAATCGAGGTAGAAGTCCAGCATGATCGGACGGATACCGTAGAGCACGTCGTTGCGTTCGGGCACGTTGCGATGCCACCAGGTGCCCGCCGGGTCGAAAATCACCCGCTGCGTGCCGTTGATAAGCAGCGCCGAATGCCCACCGGTGCCGGTGCTGGTGCGGATCATCGTCATGAGCGCGATCGTGGACGGGCCGGGATGGCGGTACATCGCCGCCTGCACGTCCTTGGTGGATGCCCATTTCGGCTCTGCGCAGGCCGCCAGCAGAACCGGGATCGCGAACATCAATGCCGGCAGGATCCGCATCCGTGGGTTTCCGTCCGTCCTGAGGCCCCGGACCGGCCGGGCGCCGGCGCCGCGATCTCAGCTGTTGTAGATAGCCAGGAAGATCAGCACGCCCAGCGCAAACGTGCAGACATAGACGACTGCGCGGACGAAGCCCTCGAAGGTCTTCTCGTGCTCGGTTACGTTCATCGAGCCATGCTTGTGCTCAGCCATGATTTCGTCCTCTTCATCGGGGTGGTTTTGGAACTCGGAAAGGAGATATACCAATCCGACGGGCCTGTCACGGGCAAGAAATGCCGCGCCCGGTCAGTCATCATCCAGGTCTGCGGCGAGGCGGAATCCGATCCGCGCGGGCTCGGGCCGGTCGGCCTGTTTGGGCACCGCGCGCAGCATCACGTTGAGCTGGCTGACATGCTGTACGAGTTGCGTCTTCGCCCCGCTCGCGTCGGAGCCGTAGAAGGTCACGATATCGGGCGCGAAATGCCCCATACCCTCGATCCGCAACACGCCGGCATCGCCGCCGGTGAAGCCCATCGCCACCTCGTGCTCGTTGTCGAGCTGCTCCTCGAACGCCTTGATATAGAGGATCAGCCGCTCATAGGCCCATTCGGCGGGGGATTTCTGCTCCACCGGTTTCCTGGCCACCTTGGAGGGCAGCGGGCGTGTCTCGGCCCCGTCCCCGTCGCAGGGGTCGCAATGGACCGCATGCGCATCGGGCATCGCGCCGTCCGTCTTCGCACTCATGTCAGCCCTCCTTCCGCCGCCAGAGCCAGGCGCCGTCCGCACCGCGTTCGCGCACGGCCTGGCCCGTTTGCAGAAGATGATTCAAATGCGCCACCGATTCAACCAGCGCCAGGCCGTATTCGCCCGCGCGGATCTCGCGCTTGAAGAGCGGTGCGAAACAGTCGGCCGCGCTGCGCGGGCGGTCCAGGTGGTCCAGCAGCCGGGCCAGCGCGCCGTGGTGGTTGTCGATGAGCTGGCGCATCCGCACCGGCAGTCCGGTGAAGGGCAGCTTGTGGCCCGGCAGCACCAGGTGATCCTCCCGCGCCAGAGCCGAAAGGCGCGTGCAGGCTTCCAGCCACTCGGCCACCGGATCGGCCTCCGGCTCAGTCGCATAGACCCCCAGATTGGGCGAGATCGAGGCGATGATCTGATCCCCGGCAATCACCAGCGGCGCATCGCGGCACCAGAAGGTCGCGTGTTCGGGCGCGTGGCCGTTGCCGATATGCACGTCCCAGACGCGCCCGCCCATCGTCACGCTGTCGCCCTGCCGGATACGGCGGAAGCCCAGCGGCATCGGCGCCACGATATCGGCGAAGTTGAAGGGGCGTTCCGCTGCACGCTGCGCGTAGATCTCCGCGTCCATCCCGGCGCTGCGCCAGAAGGCCAGGGTTTCTTGCGCCGGGCGGTCCTGTTCGTCCAGCATCAGCATCCGCGCGAAAAGCCAGGCCGTCCGCGTGGTCCAGAGTTCGGCGCCGAACTCCGACTGCATCCAGCCGGCCAGGCCGATATGGTCGGGGTGGTGATGGGTGGCGATCACCCGCGTCACCGGGCGGCCCTCCAGCGGCCCGGCCATGATCCGGCCCCAGATCTCGCGGCTCCGCCGGCTGGCGAAGCCCGTGTCGATGACGGTCCAGCCATCGTCCTCGCGCAGGGCATAGACATTCACATGATCGAGCGCCATCGGCAGCGGCAGCCGCATCCACAGCACACCCTCGGCCAGTTCCACGGCCGCGCCCTCCGCCGGCGGGGCCTCGACGGGGTAGCGGATCGGGTTCAGCCCGCCATCCATCACGCGGTAAGGTCTTCGAGCGACATGTCGTAGAGCCCGCCCGCGCCTTCGCGCACCGCGGCGCAAAGCCCGACATGTTCGGGTAGCATCCGGCGGATGAAGAAGCCGGCCAGCGCCGCCCGCCGACCCGACCCGCCGTCACCCTCGGCCGCAGCCGCACGCAGATGGTAATGCCCGCCCAGGACCAGCGCGAAGGCCCGCAGATAAGGCACCGCACCGGCGAAACGGTCATTGAGATCGCCTTGCGAGACCAGCCATTCGGTGGTTTCGCGCAGCATCCCAGCCGCCGCAGCCAGCGCCGCGCCGGACGCGCCGCCCGCCGCCTGCGCCGTGGCGTCCACCTCGTTCAGAAGCGCCATAGCCGCCGCGCCGCCATCCATCATCTTGCGCGCCACCAGGTCCATCGCCTGAATGCCGTTCGTACCCTCGTAGATCGCGGTCACGCGCACGTCGCGGCTGAACTGCGCGGCACCGGTCTCCTCGATATAGCCCATGCCGCCATGTACCTGAACGCCGATCGAGGAGACCTCGATCCCGGTATCGGTACCGAACGCCTTGGCGATCGGCGTCAGGAGCGCCGCGCGCGCGGCCTGATCCGCCGCGCCAGTGGCCCGCGCCAGGTCGATCGACACCGCGCAGTCGAGCGCGATGGCGCGTGCCGCGAAGGTCTGGGCCTTCATCGTCATCAGCATGCGGCGCACATCCGCATGGTCGACGATGGTGCCCGCGCCGCCCTCCACCGGGGTCTTGCCCTGCTTGCGCTCGGCGGCATAGGCCAGCGCGTGCTGACAGGCGGCCTCGGCCACGCCGATGCCCTGCACACCCACGCCCAGGCGCGCATTGTTCATCATCGTGAACATCGCCTTCATGCCGCCATGCTCCTCGCCCACCAGCCAGCCGGTGGCGCGGTCGTATTCCATCACCGAGGTGGGCGATCCGTGCAGACCCATCTTGTGTTCCAGCGACACCACCCGAAGCGAATTGGCCGTGCCGGGCTCGCCGTCCTCGGTGGGGATGCGCTTGGGTACCATGAAGAGGCTGATCCCCTTGGTGCCCGGCACCCCGTCGGGCAGCCGCGCCAGCACCAGGTGGCAGACATTCTCGGTAAAGTCGTTGTCGCCCCAACTGATGTAGATTTTCTGGCCCGATATGGCATAGGTGCCGTCGCCATTGGGTACGGCCTTGGTGCGCAGCGCGCCCACGTCCGAACCCGCCTGCGGTTCGGTCAGGTTCATCGTGCCGCACCACGCGCCGGAGGTCATGCGCGGCAGGTAGAGCGCCTTGAGCTCGGCGCTGGCGTGATGTTCCAGGGCCTCGATCTGACCCTGCGTCATCAGCGGGTTGAGCTGAAGGGACAGGCAAGCGCCCGACATCATCTCGTTGACCGCGGTTGTCAGTGCCTGCGGCAAGCCCATGCCGCCGTGCTCAGGGTCCGCGGACATGCCGACCCAACCACCCTCGGCGATGGCGGCATAGCCTTCCGCGAATCCCGGCGAGGTGCGCACGACGCCGTTCTCCAGCTTCGCGGGATGCAGATCGCCATTGCGCTGGAGCGGGGCCAGAACCTCGTCGGCCAGCCGCGCGGCCTCGGTCAGGATCGCGTCGGTCACATCGGCGGAGGCCTCCGCGAAGAGATCGGTCTCAGCGACACGGTCCAGACCCACGACATGATCGAAAATGTACTTGTAGTCCGAAACCGGCGCGCGATACGGCATCTGATCCTCCCGTTCTGGCAATACATCGCATAACAAGCTATGGCATCTGCTGCCAAGACACGGTTTTGAGCGCCGCCCGCCGTCACCGCAACCCGAACGCCACGTCAAAATGACCGCATCCCGCACCCAGACCCTCGCCCCCGACGCCGCCGGACTGGCGCGCGCGGCAGAGCTACTGCGCGCCGGAGAGCTGGTCGCCTTTCCCACCGAAACCGTCTACGGGCTGGGTGGCGATGCGCGCAACGACCGAGCCGTGGCGGCAATCTTCGAGGCCAAGGGGCGGCCCCGGTTCAACCCGCTGATCGTGCATGTGGCCGATACCGACGCCGCGCGCGCGCTGGCCGTGTTCGACGGCGACGCGGAGCGGCTGGCGCAGGCGTTCTGGCCCGGTCCGCTGAGCCTGGTGCTGCGCCTCCGGCCCGAGGCCGGACTGAGCGATCTGGTCACCGCCGGCCAGCCCACCGTGGCGCTGCGCATGCCCGCCCACCCGGTCGCGCGGGATCTCCTGCGCGTTTTCGGCGGGCCGCTCGCGGGGCCGTCCGCCAACCCCGCGGGACGGGTGAGCCCGACCACCGCGGCGCATGTCCTGGCCGGGCTCGATGGCCGGATCGCGGCGGTGGTCGATGGCGGGGCCTGCGAGGTCGGGGTCGAATCGACCATCGTGGCCACCGGTGGCGGCCCGGCCCGTCTGCTGCGTCCCGGCGGGCTCCCGGCGGAGGCGCTGGAGGCGGCGCTGGGCGCGCCGCTGCGCCTCGCTGCCGCCGATCCGGACCGGCCCGAGGCCCCCGGACAGTTGACCTCGCATTACGCGCCCGGCGTGGCGTTGCGGCTTGAAGCCCACGCGGCCCGCCCCGGCGAGTTGCTGCTGGGTTTCGGTCCTGAGGCGCAAGACGCGGCGATCAACCTCTCGCCCGGCGGCGATCTGGTGGAGGCCGCGGCCGGTCTCTTCGCGGCGCTGCGCGAGATCGACGCACGGGCGGCAGCCGAGGGCGTCACATCTGTGGCCGTTTCTCCGATCCCCGATCACGGGCTGGGCCGCGCGATCAACGACCGGCTGCGCCGCGCCGCCGCGCCGCGCCCGGATGCGGCGTCATCGCTGTAGACCAGGCAGGACGATGCGAAAGATTTCGGGCGACGCCTACGCCGTGCCGCCATCGGATGACAGGAAACTGGGGCTGATCCCCATGCTTTCCAGCGCCGCGCCCCATTTCTCGTGATCCGCAAGGCCAAAGACGATATCGGGGCTGGCATCGCAGGTCAGCCAGCCGTTGCGCTGAATCTCGGCCTCGAGTTGGCCCGGACCCCAACCGGCATAGCCCAGCGCCAGAAGGCAGGCGCGCGGCCCCTGCCCCTGCGAGATGTCCTCAAGTATATCGAGCGTCGCGGTCATGCCGAATCGGTCGTCCACCCGCAGGGTCGAGGCGGGGGAGCTGTATTCGTTGGAGTGCAGCACGAATCCCCGGCCATGCTCCACCGGCCCGCCGATATGCACGCGGATTGCCGATGTGTCGCGCCCTGCCGGGATTTCCAGCTGCTCCAGAAGGTCGCTGAAGCGCAGGTCCGGCGCGGGCTTGTTGACGATCAGCCCCATCGCCCCTTCGGCGGAATGGGCGCAGACGAATATGACGCTGCGCTCAAATCGCGGATCGCCCATACCGGGCATCGCGATCAGAAACTGGCCGTCCAGCGTCGGAAATTCGTTTGTCTCGCTCATGACAAAAGGATGGGGCGATGCGACGCGCAGCGCAAGTGCTGCGCGATGGCATCACTCGCAAACATCGCCCAAATGTTATTTTCCTTCCCCATGCGCGCGCCTATGCTTGCGGTATGAAAGCCCGGTTCCACCTGCTCGCCGGCCTCGCGCTGGCCGTGTCCGCCCTGCCGTCCGCCGCCCCAGCGGTCGATGGCGCGCTGCATCCGCAGGACGCAGTGCAGGCCAGCATGCTGCCCGGCTGGCGACGCGATGACGGCACACATATCACGGCGCTGCGGCTGACGCTGGCGCCGGGCTGGAAGACCTATTGGCGCGTGCCGGGCGAAGGCGGCATCCCGCCCAGCTTCTCCTGGGAGGGCTCGGAAAACCTCGCGCGCGTCACCGCCCGCTGGCCGCGCCCCTTTGCCTACCGGACGAACGGGCTGCAAAGCATCGGCTACACCGGCGAACTCTTGCTGCCGCTGGAAATGACCCCGCGCGACGACGATGTGCCCATCCATGTCGAGGCCCGCATCGAGCTGGGTGTGTGCGAGGATATCTGCATGCCGGTCACGCTGCGGCTCGACACCGATCTGGGCACCGCGGGGGTCGAGGATCCGCGGATCCGGCGCGCGCTCGCCGACCAGCCGGTATCTGCCACCGCCGCGGGCGTCAGCGGTGCCACCTGCCGGATCACGCCGATCAAGAACGGGCTCCGTATCACGGCACGCATTGGCGTGGCCCCGCTGGGCGGACCGAAGGAAACCGTCGTCTTCGAGTTGGCCGATCCGGATATCTGGGTGGGCGAGGCGGAGACGCATCGCGAAGGCGGCACGCTCGTCGCGGAGACCGAGTTCGTGAGCTATGCCGAAGGCGGCATCGTGCTGGACCGCTCGCGCCTGCGGCTGACCCTGCTGGGCGACCGGCAGGCGGTCGATATTCAGGGCTGCCCTGCCGAGTGATCCCGCCGGCGCCAAGCGCCCGCCGCCAGCGCCAGCCCATACGCCAGCAGACAAAGCGCCGCCAGTCCGGCCAGATAGACCATGAGCGCCCCGATGACCGGCGACGCCTGCCCCGCCAGTCCGGCCAGCGGGCCGGGCAGAGCGCCGGTGGTCAGAACCGCGCCCAGCGTTCCGGCGAAAAGCGCCAGTGCCCCCGCCCCGGCGCCTGCCACCAGCAGCCGCGGCGCACGCGGTACGCCCTGCGCGCGCAGCAGCCGGACCAGCGCGAGGCGCTGCCGTTTCAGGTCGAGTTGCACCGCAAGAAGCGACGGCACCACCAGCAGGACCAGCACCAGTCCGAAACCCAGCCCATAGCAGAGCGTGATCACCGTAGGTTTGAGAAACTGCGCCTGCTGCGAGGATTCGTAGAGCAGCGGCGCAAGCCCCAGCACGGTCGTCAGCGTGGTCAGCAGCACCGGCCGCAGCCGGTCCGCCGTCGCGTCGATGATCGCAGGGATCAGCCCGCGATTCCGGGCGTAATCGTCAACCGTCGTCACCAGCACGATCGAATCGTTGATGATAATGCCGGTCATGCCGATCAGCCCGACGACCGAGAACATGGAAAGCGGCACGTCCCAGACGTAATGCCCCCAGACCGCGCCCACGAGGCCGAAGGGGATGATCGCCATAATGACCGCGGGCCGCGTCCAGCTTGCGAATATCCAGGCCAGGACCAGGTAGATGCCGATCAGACACAGAATGAAACCGGTGCGCGCGTCGGCCAGGAACTCGCTTTCCTGTTCCGCCAGCCCCGACATCATCGTGGCCACGCCGAAATCGCGTTCGATTGCCGGCAGTACCGTGTCGCGCAGCGCCTCCTGCACTTCGGCCGCGCGCCTGGGATCGTCCTCGGAGATCGAGCCGTCCACGGTCACGACCCGCAGCCCCTTGTTGCGCCGGATGGTCGAGAAGCCCGATTGCGAGGTGACGGTCACGATATCGGCAAGCGGCACATAGGTGCCGCCGGGCGTGCGCATCATGCTGCGGGTCAGGAAATCGGCGGTCAGTTCGCCCTCGGGCATCTCAACCCTGATCTCGGCCGAACGCGGACCTTCGGGATAGGTCGCGGCCTCGATGCCGTTTAGCCGGTGGCGCAGGACGCGGCCCAGCCCGTCGATGGTGAAGCCCAGCGCCTGGCCCTGCGGGGTGAGGTCGAGGATCAGCTCCTCCTTGTCGTAGAGCAGATCATCCACAAGGCCGGAAACTTCCGGAAACCGCCCCATCATGGATTTCAGCGCAACCGCCGCCTGTTTCAGCGTCGCGCTGTCGGCGCCGTAGATCTGCACCTCAAGGTTGCTGCCGCCCGGCCCGCTGTGCCATCGCTGGAAACTCAGGGATTCCAGCAGCGGGTGGCGGGCGGTGCTGTCCTCCAGCGCGGCCACGAACTCGAAGGAGGAATAGGGCCGCAAATCGGCGTCGATCAATTCGATCGCCAGCCCGCCCAGCAGGTCCGCATCCTTCGTGTCCGCCCCGGCAAGCCCGCGCCCGGTATTGCCGCCGACCTGCGCCAGAGCATAGGCCACCGGGTTGCGGCCATGTTCTTCCTCGTTACGCCGCCCCAGGGCCTCGGTCGCCTCCTGCAGGGTGCGCATCATCTCCATCGTGTCGGCCCGCGTGGCGCCGTTGACCATCGCGAAATCCGCGCTGACCGAGCCGCGTTCCGGCGCGTTGAAGAAACGCCAGGGCACGTCCCCGCGGATCAGCAGAACCACCTGGCTGGCCAGCACCAGCACGACACCCGCCAGAATCGGGTAGCGCAGCCGTATCACGAGCGCGATCAACCGCCGGAAAACCACGCGCCGGAACCAGGAGAAGCCCCGGTTCACAACGCGCGAAGGCAAGTCGTACCAGTGTTCCTTCGCGCTGTGGGCCAGCGCGTGGCTCATGTGATTGGGCAGGATCAGGAAACACTCGATCAGCGAGGCCGTCAGCACCACGATCACCGTGAAGGGGATGTCGGCGATCAGATCGCCGAATCGTCCGCCGATCGACACCAGCGCGAAGAAGGCGATGACCGTGGTCAGGGTGGCCGAGAAGACCGGGGCGGCCATGCGCCGCGCCGCGTTCTCGGCCGCAACGACCGGCGCTTCGCCCAGCCGGCGGGCACGGAAATCGGCGTGCTCGCCCACCACGATGGCGTCGTCCACGACGATGCCCAGCGTGATTATGAGCGCGAAGAGCGAGACCATGTTCAGGGTCAGCCCGAAGGCATACATCATCGCCACGGTGGCCAGCATTGCCACCGGGATCCCGGCCGCCACCCAGAAGGCCGTGCGGGCGTTAAGGAACATGAAGAGCAGCCCGACCACCAGCGCGAGGCCCAGTAACCCGTTGTCGAGCAGGATTTTCAGCCTATCCGATATCGCCTCGGCGCGGGTGCGTATCAGGTCGATGCGCACGCCCTCGGGCAGCGTGGCCTGCATCCCGGCCGCGACCTCCTCCACGGTTCGCTGGATCGCGATAGCATCGCCCTGCGCCGAGCGGTCCACCCGCAGCGACACCGCGGGCATGCCGCCGACGAAATAGGCTTTGTCGCGATCCGGCCCGTCGACGCGGACCCGCGCGATGTCGCCCACGCGCAGTTCCGACATGTCGGGGTTGGACCGGATGACGATATCCGCGATCTCATCGGCCGAGCGTTTCGCGATGCCGGTGCGCACCCGCGCGGTGCCGCCGCCCACGTCGCCGGCCGGGTCGACCTCAGCCTCGGCGCCGACGACCTGTGCGATCTCCAACAGGCTCACGCCATGTTCCACCAGCGCGGCCTCGGGCACCTCGATCACCGTCTCGGGCGCCGCGACCCCGCTGATGCCGGTGCGTGTGACGCCCGCCGCGTAGAGCCGCGTCACCAACTCGTCGGCGAAACGGCCGAGTTGTTCGACCGGCACCGGCCCGGTGATGATCACGTCCGTAACCCGGTCGCGCCAGGCGCGGCGGCGGATGACGGGCTCCTCCGCCTCTTCGGGAAACTCGGTGATCGTGTCGATCGCCGCCTGAACCTCGTCGAGGGCGCGCGACATGTCCCATCCGGGCTCGAATTCCATGTCGAGGTTCGCGCGCCCCTCCCTGGATGTGGAATCGGTGTCGATCACGCCCTCCACGCCCAGCAGTACGGGCTCGATCAGCGCCACGATGCCGGCATCCACGTCCTCGGCGCCTGCGCCCTCCCAGACCACCGAGACGATGATCGATTCGAGCACCACATCGGGAAAGAACTGCGCCCGCATCCGCGGCGCGGCGGCCACGCCCAGCGCGATCAGCAGCACAAGAAGAAGATTGGCCGCAGTGCGGTGGCGGGCGAAATAGGACAGCAGCCCGGAAGCGGCCTGCAGCGGGCGCGAGACGGCCATCTCAGCCGCCCATCCGGGCTTCGAGCCGCTCGACGACCGAGGCGGGCACCCGCGCGGCGTTCAGTTGCGCGATGAGCCGCGCGCGCGCGGCCTCCGGCAGCCGGTCGGAGGCTTCGACGAAGGCGATCAGCCGCGCGCGGCGTTCGGGGCTCAGCACGATCATGGGCGAAGCGGCGGCCTCCTGCGGGCGGCCGGGGCGGATCGCCTCCACCCGGATGCCTTCGCCGATGAGCGGGGTGCGTTCTGCCACCACCTCGGCGCCGTCGAGCCCCGGCGCGCGCAGGATCACGCTGTTGCCCTCCTTGCGCAGCAGCGAAACCGCACGGGATTCCAGCCGGTTATCCGCACCCAGCACCAGAACGCGGCTCTCGGAATCTACCGCAGTCGCGGGCAGGCGGACGACATCGGTCAGAACCAGCTCGTCGATCTCGACGGTGACGAAATCGCCCGGCCGCAGGCCGCGCGCGCTCTCGCGGTCGAGGACCGCATAGAGCCGCCGCCCGGTCAGCCCGGCACCCACCGCCGCGCTCTCGCGCGAGACATGGCCGCGCGCGGTGATGTCCACGCCGCTGATGTCGAGCTTGGCGCGTACCGGCACCGCCGAAAGCCGCCCGTCCTCACCCAGGAGCCGCGCATATTGCAGGGTCGAGACGCGGAAGGCCACTTCCAGCGCCAGCGGGTCGATCAGCTCGGCCACACGCTCGTTGTCGGACAGAAGCCCGCCCTCGACCACGCTCACCGCGTCCAGAACGCCGTCGAATTCGGCGCGCAGCTCGGTGTCGGCCAGCCCGCGCTCGGCTTCGGCCAGTGCGATACGCGCGCGCGCCAGGCCCGTGCGGGCGCGGGATTCGCGGGTTTCGGCGTCTGCCAGCGCCTGCCGCTTCGCCAGCACCGCCTGTTCTGCAGCCGAGACAGTCAGGTCCGCGGCTTCGACTGCGGCCTCGGTGCCCACGCCCCGGTCGCGCAAGTCGCGCTGGCGTGCGAGGGCACGTTCCTGCAACGCGGCCTGCCGCCGCGCGGCCTCCAACTCGTCGCGTGCCAGAACCAGCGCCGCCCCCGCGTCGTCAAGCTCGGCCTCGGCCTCCGAAAGCTTGGTCCCGGCCACATCGACCGCCGATTGTGCGTCCGCCGGGTCGATCCGTAGCAGAATCTGACCCGCCGTCACCGCGCCTCCATCGACCATCTCGGGCGCGATTTCCACGACGGTACCGCTGGCAGAGGCGCGCAATTCCAGCCTCCGGCGCGAGCGGATCTCGCCGAAAGCCGACAGGACCGGCTGGATGTCGCTGCTTTCCACCACGATCACGTTGACGGCGAAGACGCGCTCGCGCGCCTCACCGCCCGCCGGCTTGTCCGCCAGGCTGTCGCGCAGCGCGGTCGTGACCATTTGCCCGGCCACGGCCAGGAGGCCCAGCGTCGCGCCAAGCAGAAACAGGCCGACAAGACTGCGCCTTATGAAACGCATGGAATGATACACTCCGGGCCAAGGCGCGCGGATGCGTGCCACATCGACAAGGATAACACCGCCGGGCAACGGGTCCAGCATGCAGCAATCAAACGAGCGGCCAGCCGGTTTCCGTCGAAGTTTCCAGAAGAATGCGTCTGATCTGCGGCACAAGCGGGAAATCCAGGCATTGCGCCCGCGTCAGGAAGGCGAATCCCGCGCCTTCGCCCAAGACGATCTCGGCGGGCTCAATTGGCCGGGTGGCGGCGAAGACATGCAGCAGACCGTCCCCGCGCGACACCGCCGCGCAGCAGGCCAGCGGGCGGAAAGCATCGGCCGGCAGGGTAACGCCCGTCTCCTCGGCGAACTCGCGGCGGGCGGCGGCAACGAGTCCCTCACCCGATTCCACCGCGCCGCCGAAGAAGCTCCAGCAGCCGGCGCCGGGCACATCGGGCCGGTCATCACGCAATTGCAACAACGCGCGGCCCGCCGCATCCCCGGCCAGAACCAGCGCGGCGCGCCACCGAACCGTTTCGGGCTGCAGGCCGATCGGGCGGAAGCCTTCGATCATTTCCGGCGCAAATGCTCGTCGAGCCGCGGCATGATCTCGACGAAATTGCAGGGCATGTGGCGATAGTCGAACTGACGTTCCAGGATCTCGTCCCAAGCGTCCTTGCAGGCGCCCGGACTGCCCGGCAGCGCGAAGAGATAGGTGCCCTGCGCTACGCCCCCGCAAGCGCGCGACTGCACCGCCGAGGTGCCGATCTTGGCCATCGAGACATGGGTGAAGACGGTGCCGAAGGCCTCGATCTCCTTCTCATAGACGTCGCGATGGGCCTCCACCGTCACATCGCGCCCGGTCAGCCCGGTGCCGCCGGTCGTCAGGATCGCGTCGATGCCGTCATCGGCGCACCAGGCGCGAAGCTGCGCGGCGATCTCGGCGCGTTCGTCGCGCAGGATGGCACGGGCGGCCAGAACATGCCCGGCGCGGGTGATCCGCTCCTCCAGCAGGTCGCCGGAGCGGTCCGTGGCCCGGTCGCGACTGTCCGAAACGGTCAGCACCGCGATGCGGACCGGGATGAAGGGGCGGCTTTCGCCGATGCGGGACATGCGCGGTCAGCTCCTCTCGCTCAGGGCCAGGCGCAGGGCGAGCGCGCCAAAAATGCCGGCGCTGATCCGGCCGAGCCAGCGGCCCGCCCCCGGCGATCCCGCCAGCAGCCGCCCGGCGCCGCCGGCAAAGGCGCCCACGCCAGCATTGATGAAGAACCCGCCCAGCGCGATGATGCCCCCGAAAATCAGGAATTGCGCCAGTACAGCGCCGCGGGCCGGGTCGATGAATTGCGGGATGAAGGCCAGCACGAAGAGGATCACCTTCGGGTTGGACAGGTTCACCGCCAGCCCGTCGCGGAAGGCGTGCGCCGGGCGTGGGCGCGGTGCGGCGTCGCCCTCTGGCGCGGACCCGTGGCGCAACGCGCCCCAGGCCAGCCAGAGCAGATAGCACACCCCCGCCCAGCGGATCGCGTCGAAAGCCACCGGGTGCGCCGCGACCACCGCGCCCAGGCCCAGCCCCGCAAGTGCGGCATGGATCATAGAACCCGCCGAAATGCCGGCGCTGGCCAGCGCCGCCGGGCGTGCCCCGCCGCGCAGCCCCTGGCCCAGGCAGAACATCATGTCCGCCCCCGGCGTGAAGTTGAGCGCCAACGCCGCCGGCACGAAGGCCAGCAGGGTCACGCCATCGACCGGCAGGCTCATTCCGCGCCCTCTGCCAGCCGCGCCCGGATCTCCAGCAGATCGGCCCAAGCTTCGCGCTTGGCAGCCGGGTTGCGCAACAGGTAGGCGGGATGGAACATCGGCATCGCGGGGTGCCCGGCGGCCTCTGTCCAGGTGCCGCGCAGCCGGGTGATGCCTTTGCGCCCCAGCATTCCCTGGCAGGCGGTGTTGCCCATCAGCACAATCACCTCGGGCGCGGCGAGCGCGACGTGACGTTCCACGAAGGGCAGCATCATCGCGATCTCCACCGGCGCGGGCTCGCGGTTCTGCGGCGGCCGCCAGGGCATGATATTGGTGATATATAGCGCCTCTGCCCCCTCTCCGCCGCGCGACAGGCCGATAGCGGCGAACATCCGGTCCAGAAGCCGGCCCGCGCGACCGACGAAGGGCAGGCCCGCGATATCCTCGTCGCGGCCGGGGGCCTCGCCGATCACCATGACCCGCGCATGCGGGTTGCCGTCGGCGAAGACCGTGTTGCGCGCGCCGCGCTTGAGATCGCAGAGATCGAAGGCCGCAACCGCCGCCCGCAGCGCCTCCAGATCGGTCGCCCCCGCCGCCATGCGGCGCGCCGTCTCCACCGGGTCGGGGCCATCCTGCGCAGCGGATGCGGGCGCCGCCGCCAGGGCCGCAGCTTTCGGTTTCGGCGCCTCGCCGGGTACGTCATAGCGGTTGACGGGCGTCTCGCCGATCGCCTCGGTCGCGCCCATCTCCACCTGCCATTCCAGCAGGGCCTTCATGTCGTGAAAATCCAAGCCCGACTCCATGCCGGTAAGCTAGGCGCGCCTGCGGCGAAGGTAAATGCCCCTCGACAGGGCCGCCGCGCCCTGCGGGGGCACGCGCGCAGCATCCGGCAGGCGGCGGGCTGAACCCTTGTCCGGACGCGCCTGCCCCCCTATAAGGCGGGCGACATCGGGAGAGGCACCATGAGTTTCAGCGCACCCCACCTGCTCGGGATCGAGCCGCTCAGCCAGGCCGATATCCTCTCCGTTCTCGATCTCGCGGAAACCTATGTGGACCTGAACCGGGGCGCGGCCAAACATGGCGACGCGCTGGCGGGCCTCACCCAGGTCAACATGTTCTTCGAGGCCTCGACCCGCACCCAGGCCAGTTTCGAACTGGCGGGCAAGCGGCTGGGCGCGGACGTGATGAACATGGCGATGCAGGCGTCGAGCATCAAGAAAGGCGAGACGCTGATCGACACGGCGATGACGCTGAACGCCATGCATCCCGACCTGCTGGTGGTCCGCCACCCGCAATCGGGCGCGGTCAACCTGCTGGCCGAAAAGGTCAACTGCGCGGTTCTGAACGCGGGCGACGGGCGCCACGAACACCCGACGCAGGCGCTCCTGGACGCGCTGACCATCCGGCGCGAGAAGGGCCGGCTGCACCGGCTCTCCATCGCGATTTGCGGCGATATCGCACACAGCCGGGTCGCGCGCTCCAACATCCTTCTGCTGGGAAAGATGGAGAACCGTGTCCGGCTCGTCGGCCCGCCCACGCTGATGCCTGCGCAGGTGGCCGAGTTCGGCGTCGAGGTCTTCGACGACATGCGCGCCGGGCTCGACGGCGTGGACGTGGTGATGATGCTGCGGCTCCAGCGCGAGAGGATGGATGGCGGTTTCATCCCGTCGGAGCGGGAATATTACCACCGCTACGGGCTGGATGCCGAGAAACTCTCCTATGCTGCACCCGACGCGATCGTAATGCATCCCGGCCCGATGAACCGCGGGGTGGAGATCGACGGCACGCTGGCCGACGACATCAACCGTTCTGTGATCCAGGAGCAGGTGGAGATGGGCGTCGCCGTGCGTATGGCGGCGATGGACCTGCTGGCGCGCGGCATGCGGGCGCGGCGCGCGGCATGAGCATGCCGCTCGATATCCCCGCGCATGAGGCGCATGTGGTGCGGGTCTTTGCCGTGGTGGAGAAACGGGGCGCGCCCCTGGAGGACGAAAAGGTGCTGGAGGCGCTGGGCGCCCAAGGCACGTTGCGCACCGAGGAGATCGAGCTGTTCGATCTGGAGGATTTGCAGGACATGCCGCTCTCAAACTATCTGGAAGAGGGGCACGGGGTTTCCGAGGCGGAGCTTGAGGGCATGCGCGGGCAGCTTGACGGGTTGACGGGGCGGGTGCTGATTCTGCCCTCACGCGCCTTCTCCGGTCAGGCGATGACCTTGCGCGTAGGCGACGCGCTGCGCCTTGTGGGGCGATTCGAGGAGGACATGGCACCTGTAAGTTTCGCCCCCCTTCCGGCAGGTGGTGCACATGGCTCGGTGTCGGGCACCGGCGTGCCGGGCGAGGCACCGCGCGGCATGCGACGGGCGGCGCTGGCGCTTGTGGCGCTCTTGATCGCTGTGGCGGTTCTGGTGCTCGTGCTCGTGGGAGGGTCATGAGCGAGGGGCTCATTCATTCGATGACACCCACCACGCCGCTGGCCGATGGCGAGCGGGTGCTGGAAAGCTTTCGCCCCGATCGGGCGACCTACTGGCGCGCTAATGCTTGGCTGGCCGCGGCGGCGATGGCCGTGGGGATGGCGATCCTGTGGGCGATGGGCAATCCGCATGTATGGACCGGAGCCGTGGGCGGCCTCGCGGCGATTGCGGTGCGGGCGTTCTACGTGGCCTCGGACGAGTTGCAGGCGCGGTGGGACCTGACCGATCGGCGGCTTTTGGGGCCGCAGACGCGGGCGGTGCAATTTGCGGAGATCGCAACGGTGCGGGGCCTTGGCAGTGCGGTTCAAGTTGTGACGCGCGCGGGTGACAAACACCTGATCAAGTATCAGGCGGAACGCGAGGCCGTTGAGGCGCGCATTCGCGCCGCCGCGGGATCGAGGCAAGAGTGAGCAATGCAAGAGCTGAAAACCCCTGAAATGTCATGCCGGATCGCGATGTTGTCGCCCCTGGCGATCATGGCGCTGACCGTGGCGATGGTCCGGGTGGCAGCATGAGTTGGGACCGATGGAACGGTACGCAAGAGATAGAGGATATTCTCTTGTCCGGGCGCGAGGCGACCACGCCGCCCGCGATCCGGTTTGCGAAGATTGAGCGGCGCCGCACCCCGCCGCGGCGCATCGGCTTCGAGCGGACCGCAGATGCCGACGAGGTTCTGGCGCTGATACACGACATCACGGGACGGGTTGCATGACGCCGCGCCGCTGCTTCGCCCCTCCCCCATCCGGCACGCGGCTTTCACTTGTGAAGCCGGTCGCATCCGGGCAACAGGGGGCAAGCCAACCCGGAGGCCGCACGCCATGACCCCGATCCTTCTGACCCACGCCCGCCTGATCGACCCCGAGGCCGGGACGGAGGAGACCGGCAGCCTGCTGATCGCCGGGGGCACGATCTCGGCACGGGGTTCGGTGACACCGCCGGAGGGGGCGCAGGTTATCGACTGCGCGGGCAAGTGCCTGGCCCCCGGCATCGTCGATATCGGGGTCAAGGTCTGCGAGCCGGGCGAGCGTCACAAGGAAAGCTTCCGCACCGCTGGCATGGCCGCCGCGGCGGGCGGCGTGACGACGATGGTCACCCGCCCCGACACCAACCCCACCATCGACAGCCCCGAGACGCTGGAATTCGTGCTGCGCCGCGGCAACGAGGCGACGCCGGTCCGTTTCCACCCGATGGCCGCGCTGACCAAGGGCCGCGCGGGCCGGGAGATGACCGAAATCGGCTTTCTCATGGATGCGGGCGCGGTGGCTTTCACCGATTGCGACCACGTGGTCGCCGAGCCGCGCGTACTGACCCGCGCCATGACCTATGCGCAGGGGCTGGGCGCGCTGGTCGTGGCCCATCCGCAGGAGCCCGGCCTGTCATGCGGCGCGGCGGCGACCTCGGGCAAGTTCGCCTCGCTCCGGGGGCTGCCCGCGGTCTCCGCGATGGCCGAACGCATGGGGCTGGAGCGCGATCTGGCGCTGGTCGAGATGACCGGGGTGCGCTACCACGCCGACCAGATCACCACCGCCCGCGCCCTGCCCGCGCTGGAACGGGCCAGGGCGGCGGGGCTCGACGTTACGGCAGGCATCTCGATCCACCACCTGACGCTCAACGAACTCGATGTCGGCGACTACCGCACCTTCTTCAAGGTCAAGCCGCCGCTGCGGTCTGAAGACGACCGGCTGGCGATGGTCGAGGCCGTGGCCTCCGGCACGATCGACATCATCTCGTCGATGCACACGCCGCAGGACGAGGAATCCAAACGCCTGCCTTTCGAGGAAGCCGCGAGCGGCGCCGTGGCGCTGGAGACGCTGCTGCCCGCGAGCCTGAGGCTCTACCACGCGGGCGCGCTGGGGCTGCCGCAGCTCTTCCGCGCGCTCTCGCTCAACCCCGCGCGCCGGCTGGGCCTGCCGGGCGGCCAGCTTGCGGTCGGCGCGCCCGCCGACCTGGTGCTCTTCGATCCCGATGCACCCTTCATCCTGGACCGGTTCAAGCTGAACTCGAAATCCAAGAACACGCCCTTCGATGGCGCCCGGATGCAGGGCCGCGTGCTGCGCAGTTTCGTGGGCGGCGTCGAGGTCTATGCGCGGGAAGGCTAGGCCATGCCGCAGATCGTGACCGATCCGCTGACGCTCGCGCTCGTGGCGCTGGCTGCCTATCTGCTGGGCGCGGTGCCCTTCGGCCTGGTCTTCGCACGGATCTTCGGGCTGGGCGACCTGCGCAGCATCGGATCGGGCAATATCGGAGCGACGAATGTGCTGCGTACCGGCAACAGGCTTGCCGCCTTCCTGACGCTGGTCCTGGATGCCGGCAAAGGCGCAATCGCGGTGCTGGCCGCGGCGGCGCTCTGGGGCGCGGATGCCGCGCAGCTTGCCGGGGTCAGCGCCTTTCTGGGCCATTGCTTCCCGGTCTGGCTGGGCTTCAAGGGCGGCAAGGGGGTGGCCACCTTCCTGGGCACGCTTCT
Organism: Maritimibacter sp. 55A14; assembly: GCF_003122205.1. Lineage (GTDB taxonomy): Bacteria > Pseudomonadota > Alphaproteobacteria > Rhodobacterales > Rhodobacteraceae > QEYE01. The sequence goes on along the minus strand of NZ_QEYE01000011.1, from coordinate 105,263 downwards.
GGCGCTCAGCCTGCCGGCCGGGCTGACCGCATGCGCCACCTGGGCCGTCACGGCGGCGCTGCTGCGTTTCTCGTCGCTGGCCGCGCTGGTCGCCGCGGCCTCGGCGCCGGTCTGGCTGTGGTGGCTGGGCCAGCCGCAGGCGGTGGTATTCGGACTGGCATTGGCGGCGCTGGTCTGGGTCCGCCATCACGCCAATATCTCCCGCTTGCTGGCCGGCACCGAACCCCGGATCGGCCGCGACAGATAGAGACCCGCTACCGGCGGCAAATCGCGCAACCATGAATGATCGCGTCAGTTTGACTTTCCCTGTGCCGCGAGACGCGACTACCCTAATACTTTCCACGATACGGAAACACACGCTCAGGTTTTCGCAAAACAGCCGCGGGAGGGACGCGCTGTCTCCAAGATTTCGCCCCTTTCGCGGCTATGGTCCAACCCGGGGACGGGACGAAAAAGGAGAAGAGTTGAGTCATGAGTAAACCAGTAACCGAAGATATCTTTGCATTCCGGGGCCGCCGCAACCGCAAGAGCTATCTTCTATTCGCCTTGTTGCTGATCCCGGTCCTTCTCGTCCCGGCCGTCTTCATCGCAATGGCCGAGGCCGCGCAGAGCGCGTTTCTCGTCTTCGTGGGGGCCTTGTTCTTCTTGCCCGTCATCGTGTCGTCCTGGGCAGTGGGATCGCAGCGCTGCCGCGATTTCGGCTGGACGGGCTGGGCCATCCTCATCAGCGTGGTGCCCATTGTCGGAATGATCTTCGCGCTGGCGCTCTTCGTCGTTCCCGGTACGAAGGGCGCCAACCGCTATGGGCCCGACCCGCTTGGGGGCGACGACTTGCGGGTGCCCGATCTCGACAGCGCGCGCCAGATGCACCGCAGCAGCATTCCGCCGTCGGGAGGCTCCCGGTCTTAACCCGGCGTTCAGCTTTGCGCAGGAGCCTCGGAACTTGGAGGATTTTGGCGGGGAAGGACGCGAAGGCATGTACACGACCTGGCTTGGCAGATTGCTGCGGCTCGACGGGCGCCGCGAACGACAGAGTTTCGTGCTCCTGAGCCTGGCGTTTCTGCTCATTGTCCTGCCGCTTGCGGCGGCGACGGACGATGCCGCCGGTTTCCTGGCGGTGGCGCTGCCCGGCAGCGTCCTGATGGTTCTTGCGCTGGCGCAGCGTTGCCGCGATCTGGGCTTGCCCGGTCATGCCAGCCTTCTGGTTCTGCTGCCGGGCGTCGGCATCGGCGTCTGGACGGCGCTGGCCGTAGCGCCCGGCACGCCGGGCCCCAACTGCCACGGACCAGATCCGCGCCTGCGCCATCTCAGGCGCGACCTGCTGATCGAACACGGCTGAATTCGACGGCGCGGCGGGCCGGCCGCAACTCGCGTCAGTAGCTGTATTCGTTGTAGATGCGCGTGATATCGCCCCCCCAGTCGCCGTGATAATGCTCCAGCAATTCGTCGGCGGGCACGCGGCCCGACTCGATGCTTTCCTTGAGCGCGTTCAGGAAATGGGTCTCGTCGGGGATCAGCCCGCCGGCGCCGGGCCGTGCCCGCGCAGCCAGACCGGCCTCCGCGATGCCGACCACCTCACGCGCCAGCGCGTGCATCTTTACCCCGCCCGCCTCGGCCTGGAGCCCGTCGACCGACGCTGCCACGCGCAGCGCCTCGCGCGTTTCCGCGTCCCAGCCCTTCACCAGATCCCAGGCCGCATCCAGCGCACCCTGGTCATACATCAACCCGACCCAGAGAGCGGGCAGCGCGCAGAGCCGCCGCCACGGCCCGCCATCGGCGCCGCGCATCTCGATGAACTTCTTCAGCCGCGCCTCGGGGAAGATCGTCGTCAGGTGGTCGGCCCAGTCCGACAGGGTCGGCGTCTCGCCCGGCAGCGCGGGCAGTTTGCCGGCCATGAAATCCCGGAAAGACTGGCCCAGCGCGTCGATATAAACCCCGTCGCGATAGACGAAATACATCGGCACATCGAGCGCGTATTCGACCCAGGCCTCGAACCCGAACCCGTCCTCGAAGACGAAGGGCAGCATCCCGGTGCGGTCCGCGTCGAGATCGCGCCAGACGCGCGAGCGCCAGCTCTTGTGGCCGTTGAGCTTGCCCTCGAAGAAGGGCGAGTTGGCAAAAAGCGCGGTCGCCACGGACTGGAGCGCGAGCGCAACGCGCAGCTTCTGCACCATGTCCGCCTCGGAGCCGAAATCGAGATTCACCTGCACCGTGCAGGTGCGGTACATCATTTGCGTGCCATGTGTGCCGACCCGGCCCATATAGTCGGTCATCAGCCGGTAGCGCCCCTTGGGCATCATCGGCATCTGGTCATGGGTCCATTCCGGCGCTGCCCCCAGCCCGATGAAGCCTGCACCGATATCCTCGGCCACCGAGCGGACCTCGCGCAGATGCTCGTTCACCTCGTCGCAGGTCTCGTGGATCGTCTCCAGCGGCGCGCCGCTCAGCTCAAGCTGCCCGCCGGGTTCCAGCGAGACATTGGCGCCGTCCTTCTCCAGCCCGATGATGTTGCCCGCCTCCTCGATCGCGGACCAGCCGAAACGGTCGCGCAGGCCCTCCAGCATCGCCCGGATCGAGCGCGGGCCGTCATAGGGCAGCGGCTTGCGGGTGTCGCGGCAATAGCCGAATTTCTCGTGCTCGGTGCCGATGCGCCAGTCGGATTTCGGCTTGCAGCCGTCCGCCAGATATTCCGCAAGCTGCGCCTTGTTCTCGATCGGACCGCCACCGGACTGTGGAATGGACATGGGAATGGGGCTCCGATCTGCTGCTTTTTTCAGGCTCACACAGGTGACGTGGCGGGCCGGGCAAGTCAAGGCTTCGGCAGGACCGTCTGCGACCATATGACGAGACGTGATGGGAGCGGGCAGTCCACCGCGCGGGCCAGCCGCGCCGGATCGAGGCCCGGCAGAGCCGCGAAGGCATCGAAGAGCGCATCGGCCCCCAATGCCTTGACCGGGATCACCAGCGGTGGCCCCTCACTATGCGCGAGAACCCAGAGGCGGCCCTCCGGCGCGGGCTCCAGCGCGATTTCCACCAGCGATTGGAGCGAGACCGCCCCGCCGTGATGCGGCCCCAGATAGGCCAGCCGTCCTTCGGTCACGCGCACGATCCCCGGCCCGTCGCCCGCCACCCGGAAACGCACGCGTTGCAGCGCCACATATCCCGCGGCCGCACCACCGGCGAGCAGCAGCGCGCCCAGCGCCGGCGTCATCCAGCCGGTGCCGCGCCAGATCAGCCAGACGCCCGAGAGCGCCACCGCCGCGCCCGCCATCGGCTCGCCCCAGTGCCGGAACCGGGCGCGAAGTTCTGGCCGAACCAGGCTCACCGCCAGTCCCCCAGCCGGTCCTGCCAGAGCGTGAGCGCCGCCACCGCGGCGGTGTCGGCGCGCAGGATGCGCGGCCCCAGCCCGACCGCCACCGCGAAGGGAAGCGCGGCGAGACGCGCGCGTTCCTTGGCGCTGAAGCCGCCCTCCGGCCCGATCAGTACCGCCCAGGGGCCAGGCCGCGCGTCCGCCAGCGCGGCGCCGGAACCCGCGCGCCCCTCGTCGCAGAACATCAGTTGCCGATCCGGCGGCCAGTCCGCGAGAACCCGGTCGAGCTTTTCAAGCCCCGCCACTTCCGGCACGAAGGTTGCGCCGCACTGTTCCGCCGCCTCCACGGCATGGGCCCGGAGCCGGTCCTCCCGCACGCGCTCGGAATTGGTGAAAGCGGTCTGCACCGGCAGGATGTGCGCCACGCCCATCTCGGCGGCCTTCTCGACGATAAAATCGGTGCGCGCCTTCTTGACCGGCGCGAAGAGCAGCCACAGGTCGGGCGGGTCGCGCTGCGGCGCGCTCTGCGCGAGGCAGTCGAGCCGCCCGCCGCGCTTGCCCGTCTCGGCGACACGCGCGCGCCATTCGCCGTCGTGGCCATTGAAAACCGCCACCTCCGCGCACTCAGCCAGCCGCATCACGTTGAAGAGGTAATGCGCCTGCGCCCGGTTCACAGGAACCGATTGCAGAGCCGCCAGCGGGTGCTCTACATAGAGCCTGACCTTGGGACGCGTATCCGACATGGGGCCGACCTTATGACCGACCCGAACCAAAGGCCAGAGCCCGCCGGGACCGGCCGCGTGGCCGACGCGACCGACCGCAACTGGGTGGACGATCTGGCGCCCGCCGCCTGGCGGCCCTATCTGCGGCTGTCGCGCGCCGACCGGCCGATCGGGGCCTGGCTGTTGCTGCTGCCTTGCTGGTGGGGGCTGCTGCTGGCCGCCAATGCCGACCCCGCCGGGCCGCGCTGGGAGGACGCCTGGATCTTCGCCGGCTGCTTCCTGGGTGCATTCCTGATGCGCGCCGCGGGCTGCACCTGGAACGACATCACCGACCGCGACATCGACGGATCGGTGGCACGCACCCGCTCGCGCCCGATCCCGTCGGGGCAGGTCACCGTGAAGGGCGCGCTGGTCTGGCTGGTCGCGCAGGCACTGGTGGCCTTCGCCATCCTGCTGACCTTCGACCGCGCGGCGATCATGCTGGGGATCGTGTCGCTCCTGCCGGTGGCGGTCTACCCCTTCGCCAAACGCTTCACCTGGTGGCCGCAGGTCTTCCTCGGCATCGCCTTCAACTGGGGCGCGTTGCTGGCCTGGGCGGCGCATAGCGGCGGGCTCGGCTGGCCGCCGGTGATCCTTTACCTGGCCGGGATGTGCTGGACGCTCTTTTATGACACAATCTATGCCCATCAGGACCGTGAGGACGACGCGCTGATCGGGGTGAAGTCCACGGCGCGCCTTTTCGGCGAGAGCACGACCGGCTGGCTGCGCGGCTTCATGCTGGGCTCGGTCACGCTCATGACCGCGGCTATCCTTCTGGCGCTGGTTCCCGCGGGCGCCGATCCGCTGAAACTCGCGCTGGCGCTGATCGGCGCATGGGCGTTCGGCTGGCACATGATGTGGCAGCTTCGGCAACTCGATATCGACGACGGTGCGGTCTGCCTGCGGCTCTTCCGCGCCAATCGCGACGCCGGGCTGATCCCTGTGCTGTTTCTCGCCACCGCGCTGATCGTATGATTGCACCTTGCCGGGCGACTGGATAGAGCTAGGCCCACCCACCCATTCGAGGCGCCGCCGCGCAAATGAAGAAAACCTTCCTGATCGGTTTCGTCCCCTTTGTCCTCGCCGCGCTCGTCAGCATCGGCATCGGCATCTATGCGGTGAACAGGATCGAGACTCAGTCGATGCGGGACGTGTCGCTGGCGCTGCGCACCGCCGGGCATGAATGGGCCAGGGTCAGCGCCGACGGGCTGTGGCTGACCGTCACCGGCACCGCGCCCGACGAGGCCCGCCGCTTCGCAGCGCTGAGTGTCGCGGGCGAGACCGTCGATGCGGACCGGGTAATCGACCGCACCGACGTGACACCGGCCGAAGGGCTGGAACCGCCGCGCTATTCCATCGAAATCCTTCGCAATGGGCCGGGTATCTCGCTCATCGGGCTGGTGCCGGGCGAAGAGAATCGCCAAGGGATCCTGACCGCGCTGAAGGGGTTGAACGGCGCGGTCGAGGTTACCGACATGCTCGACAGCGCCGATCACGGCGCGCCCGAAGGCTGGGACACCGCCGTGGGTTTTGCCATGACCGCGCTTGACATGCTGCCCAGCGCCAAGGTCTCGGTCAGCCCGAAACGCGTGGCGGTGGCAGCGATTTCCGGCAGCCCCGAGGACCAGCGCCGCCTGATGACGGCGCTGAGCGACGCGGCGCCCGACGGGCTCGACGTATCGCTCGACATCGCCGCGCCCCGGCCGGTCATCACACCCTTCACCCTGCGCTTCGTGATGGGTGGGGATGGCGTGCGCTTCGACAGTTGCTCGGCAGACAGCGCCGCGGCGCGCGACGCGATCATTGCCGCGGCGCGCAACGCCGGGCTTCAGGGCCGCGCAAGCTGCGTGATCGGGCTGGGCGTACCGTCGCCGCGCTGGGGCGACGCCGCCGTGCGGGCAATCGCCGCGCTAGCCGAACTTGGCGGCGGGTCGCTGACCTTCTCGGACGCCGATATCAGCCTGGTCGCGCCCGAAGGCACCCCGCGGGACCGGTTCGACGATGTCGCCCACGCGCTGGAAAGCGCGCTGCCCGAGGTCTTCTCGCTCCATGCGGTGCTGCCCGAACCGCCGGAGAAGCGGGAGACCGGGGCCAATGGCGGTACCGACGAATTCATCGCCACCCGCAGCCCTGAAGGGCTGGTGCAGTTGCGCGGGCGCCTGAACGACGCGGCGTTCCGGGATGCGGTCAACAGCTTCGCCAAGGCGCGCTTTGGCGCCCAGCAGATCCACGACACGACCCGGATCGACCCGAAACTGCCGGATGGCTGGCCGATGCGCGTCCTGGCCGGGCTGGAGGCGCTGGCGCAACTGCGCAGCGGCAGCCTGACGGTGCGCCCCGGCCATGTCGGGCTGAGGGGCGTCTCCACCAGCCCCGACACCAGCGCGCGCATCACGCAGCTCTTTTCCGAACGGCTGGGCGACTCGAAACGCTACGACATCGCCGTGCGCTACGAGGAACGGCTCGACCCGCTGGCGAACCTGCCGACCGCGGACGAATGCGTGGCCGATATCGACGCCGCCCTGCGCGCGCGCCAGATCACCTTCGACCCCGGCAAGAGCACGATCGACCGCGACGCGCTGGCCGTGGTGGACCGGATCGCGGAGACCCTGAAAGCCTGCGCCGATGTGGAGATGCGGCTGGAGATCGGCGGCCATACCGACAGCCAGGGCCGCGAAACCATGAACCTCGCCCTCAGCCAGGCGCGGGCCGAGGCAGTTCTCGACGCGCTGCTGGAACGCGGCGTGTTGACCCGGAACATGACCGCGCAGGGTTATGGCGAGGCCCTGCCGATCGCCGATAACGGCACCGAGGCGGGGCGCGAGGCCAACCGCCGGATCGAGTTCAAGCAGGTGGTGCTGGTCGAACCCGGCGGCGCGCAGGACAGCGAAGAGAACGCGCCAGACCAGGCCGATGCCACCGAAGAGACAGGAGAGACGGGCGATGGACAGGACTGAATTCGTGATCGTGACCGCCGTCATCCTTTTCATCGCCTTCGCGCTGGGGTGGTTCGCAAGCTGGGTGTTCCACCGATTCACGCGGGTCACGGGCGCGGATATGGCGGAACTGGACCGCATGGCCTCTGACCTGCACCAGGCCGAGGAAACGCGAGACGAGGCGATCACCTATCTGCAACAGCGCGAGGCGGAACTGACCGGCCAGCTTGGCCAGACCGAGGCAGAACTGGGCGCGGCGATGGAAGGACTGCGCGAGGCCCGGCAGGAGACCGAGGAACTGCGCGCCTATATCGAACGCATCAACGCCGGCTGACGCGGCGGCCGCGGTCTACCACCGGCCCAGTGCGGCCTCGTCCTCGTCGCGTGCGGCGACCCACTCGGCCCCGTCCCGGCCGATCTCCTTCTTCCAGAAGGGTGCGCGGGATTTCAGGTAATCCATCAGAAACTCGGCGGCTTGGAACGCGTCCGCGCGATGGCGCGCGGCGGTGGCCACCATCATGATCGTCTCCCCCGGCGCGAGCGCGCCATAGCGGTGGATCACCAGGCTGCGGCCGAGCGACCAGCGGTCCACGGCCTCGGCCTCGATCCCGGCGATCGCCTTTTCGGTCATGCCCGGATAATGCTCGATCATCATTTCCCTGAGCGGCGCACCGGCACGGTTGCGCACGATGCCGGTGAAGCTGACCACCGCGCCCGCGCCGTCGCAGGCGGCGGTGAACCGGTTCAGCTCGCCCCCCGCGTCGAAGCCTTCGGCCTGCACCCGGACGACCATCTCAGCCCCCGGTCATCGGCGGGAAGAACGCCACCTCGCGCACGCCCGAAAGGTCGGCGTCGAAATCGGCAAGCTCCTGATCCACCGCCACGCGCAGCGCCGAGAGGTCGGCGAAAGCCGCATCGTAGCGATCCTCACGTGCGCGCAATTCCTCGACAAGGTCGCGCACGGTTGCAGCCGTGGTCTCGACCTTTTCCTTCGGGTGCCCGATGCGCTCGCGCACCCAGGCGAAATAGAGCACATCCATAGCTCAATCCTTAAAGTAAGGCACCGATTTCCTGAAGTAATCAATGCCAGTGATCAGCGTCAGCGCCGCCGCAAGCCACAGCAGCCACAGCCCCGCATGCCCGCTCCACACCATGCCGGTCAGCTTCCAGCGCAGGCCATGCAGATCCTCCTCCTGCCCGGTCAGGATGGCATCGACCATTGGCTGATCCATACCTGCGGTGCTGGACCAGAGATAGTGCTCGAACACGCCCTGTGCAAACAGCACCGCAATCGCCACCATCTGCGCGGTGGTCTTCCACTTGGCCAGTTTCGTGACCTTCAGCGTCCCGGCGGTATCGCCCAGAAACTCGCGCAGCCCGCTGACAAACACCTCGCGAAACAGGATCACGGTGGCGGGCAGCACCAACCAGGGCGACATGCTGGAGTAGCCCACGATCACCATCAGCGCGATCACGACCATCGCCTTGTCGGCGATCGGGTCCAGCATCCGGCCGAATTTGCTCTCCTGTTTCCAGGCCCGCGCCAGGTAGCCGTCGAGGAAATCGGTCAGCGAGGCGCCGAGAAAGAGCGCCAGCGCGAACCAATCCGCCCAGGGGCGGTGGAAATAAAGGAACATGACGGCCACCCCCGGCGCGGCCAGCAGCCGCAGGACGGTCAGCGTATTGGGAAACGTCCAGGTCATGCCATTCTCTCTACCCGCCGATTCTGGCCAAGGGAAGGCCGCGATTCGGCGCCGGTATCACAGCCTCGTCAAATCCATTTCGCCAGCGGCGGCAGGCTCATCAGGACAGCGTTCGCATCGTGGCCCGTCTCCAGCCCGAATTTGGTGCCGCGATCGTAGACGAGATTGTACTCGGCATAGAGCCCGCGATGGACGAGTTGCACATCCCGGTCGGCTTCGGTCCAGGGCGTGTTGCGGCGGCGCTCGGTCACCGGCAGGAAAGCGGGAAGGAAGGCCCGGCCCGCATCCTGGGTGAAAGCGAAATCCGCCTCCCAATCGCCGGTGTTGAGATCGTCGAAGAAGATCCCGCCGACGCCGCGGGCGCGGCCGCGATGCGGGATGTAGAAATACTCGTCCGCCCAGGCCTTGAAGCGCGGATAGAGATCGGCGCCATGCGGGTCGCAATGGGCCTTGAGCACGGCGTGGAAATCTGCGGTGTCCTCGGGATATTCGATGCAGGGATTCAGGTCCGACCCGCCGCCGAACCACCACGCGCCGGGCGTCCAGAACATGCGCGTGTTCATGTGGACGGCCGGGGCATGCGGGTTCTGCATATGCGCCACCAGGCTGATCCCCGAGGCCCAGAAGCGCGGATCGCTTTCAATGCCCGGTACGCCGCGCGCCGCCATCGCCTGCTGCGCGCGCGCGCCCAGCGTGCCATAGACGGTGGAGACATTGACGCCGACCTTCTCGAAGACGCGCCCGCCGCGCATCACGCTCATCAATCCGCCGCCCGCATCGCCGCCGCCCTCGGCCTTGCGGCGCGTCTCGCTGACCTCGAACCGGCCCGGCGGCAGATCGGCGTGCGGCCCTTCCGTCTGGCTGTCCTCCAGCACCTCGAAGGCCGCGACGATCTCGTCGCGCAGCGCGCGAAACCACACGCTGGCGCGGGTCTTGCCGGCCTCGGCGGTGTCCTTGTCCATGGGGATCTCCATTGTCACGCGACCCGATCTAGCAAACCCGGCGGCTGCAAGCCACAGCGAAGACGCCATCCTCGGACGACAGGCCGCTCTGGTCTTCGCTGGGCCGAAGCCCTATCTTTTGCGCCGGTTTCTTTCGTTATCCATGCCAGCCCGGAGGCCCCGATGATCCGCCTTGCCCTGCTCCTGCCGCTCCTGGCGCTGACGGCCTGCGCCAGCCCGCTGCAACGCTGCATCGCGTCGGAGACCGAGGAGGTGCGCACGCTGGAGCGGCTCATCGCCGAGACGCAGGCCAATCTCGACCGCGGTTATGCGCAGCGGCAGGAGGTCGTCGACGGCCCGCGCGTCACGTTCTGCGGCGGCTACGGGCACGGGCATCGCAGCTTCTACGGGCTGAACTACTGCCACGATCCCTATCCGCGCACCCGCACCGTGCCGGAAGCCATCGACCGCGAGAGCGAGCAACGCAAGCTCCGCGATCTCACGGAGCGGCTGCGCGCCGTGACCCCGCGCGCCCAGGTCGCCGCGCAGCAATGCCGCGCGAAATACGGCGACGGCTGATCAGAACGCCTTGCGCGCCTTGAGCGCCGCCGTGATGGTGCCGTCGTCGAGATAGTCCAGCTCGCCACCGATGGGCACGCCCTGCGCCAGCGAGGTGACGCTGACGCCGCGGCCTTCGAGTTGATCGGCGATGTAATGCGCCGTGGTCTGGCCATCGACCGTGGCACCCAGCGCCAGCACGATCTCCTCGACCTTCTCCTCCTCCAGCCGGTCGAGCAGCCGGGGGATGCGCAACTCCTCCGGCCCCACCGCATCGAGCGCCGAAAGCGTGCCGCCCAGCACATGATAGCGTCCACCATAGACCCCGCCACGTTCCATCGCCCAGAGGTCGGCGACATCCTCGACCACGCAGATCTGCCCGTTGGCGCGGTTCTCGGCGCGGCAGATATCGCAAATCTCCGCCGTGCCGATATTGCCGCAATTGGCGCATTCGCGCGCGGTCTCGGCAACGGTGGCCATCGCCTCGGCCAGCGGGGCCATGACCTGGCCGCGCTTCTTGATCATCTGAAGGACCGCGCGCCGGGCCGAACGTGGCCCCAACCCCGGCAGCCGGGCCATCAGGTCGATCAGTTCCTCGATGTCGCGGGTTCCTTGGCTCATGCGTCTGCCGGCCGGCCGCTCAGAAGGGCAGCTTCATGCCTTCGGGCAGATTCAGCCCGTCGGTGACCCTGGCCATCTCCTCCTGGCTGCGGGCCGACGCCTTGGCCTGGGCGTCCTTGACGGCGGCCAGGATCAGGTCCTCGACCACCTCCTTGTCCTCGGCATTGAAGATCGACGGGTCTATATCGAGCGACCGGAGCTCGCCCTTGGCGCTGGCGACGGCCTTGACGAGGCCGGTGCCCGCCTCCCCCGTCACTTCGATCCGGTCGAGACTTTCCTGTACCTCGGCCATCTTCTGCTGCATCTCCTGCGCCTGTTTCATCAGCTTGCCCATGTCGCCAAGCTGGCCCAGTCCCTTGAACATCTCGTCCATCCTCTCAGTGGTTGGGGGATCAGCCTTCCTCGAATGGATCCCAATCGTCGTCGGCCTCATCCGGGGCCTCGGTCACGCCGCTCTCCTCGAAGGCTTCGGGCAGCCGTATGTCGGATATCGTGGCGCCGGGAAAGGTCTTCAATGCCGCGGCGACCAGCGGGTGGGCGCTGACCTCGGCGCGCAGGCTGTCGGCCTCGGCGTCGCGGGTCTCGGCGATGGTCGCGCCGCCGCCCGCGCCCACCACGGTGACGCCCCAGCGCACGCCAGTCCAGGTCTGCAACTGACGCGATAGACGGGCGGCCAAGTCGGGGGCGGCGGTTTCCGTTGGCTGGAACTCGATCCGGCCGGGCGCATAGCGCGCCAGCCGTAGATCGTTCTCGACCTCGACCAGCAGCCGCACATCGCGATTGGCACGGATCAGCTCCACCACCTGGTCGAAGCGCGCAAAGCGCGCCAGCGCATCGGCGGCCTCGGGCTGGGTGGCGACGGCCAGCGGCCCGCCGCCGCGCTGCGCGCGGGCGCCGGTGCCGGCAGGGGCGTGGCCCGCAGCGTCAGAGCCACGCGCGCCGGACGCGGCGCCGCTGCGGGCGTTCCCCCCGCCTCCGCCGGCGGGCGGCTGCGGCGGGGGCGGCGTGTCCTGGAGCTTGCGCAGCAGATCGGCAGGGGCGGGCAGTTCCGCCACATGGGTCAGCCGGATCACCGCCATTTCCGCCGCCATCATCGCGTTCGGGGCCTGGGCGACCTCCTCCAGCGCCTTGAGGAGCATCTGCCAGGCGCGGGTCAGCACCCGCATCGGCAGCGCCTCGGCCATGGCGCGGCCGCGCGTGCGCTCATCCGGGCCGATGGTGGGGTCCTCGACCGCCTCGGGCGTGATCTTGATGACGCTCACCCAATGGGTCACTTCCGCCAGGTCGCGCAGCACCGCCATCGGGTCGGCGCCGTCGGCATATTGCGCCGAAAGCTCGGCCAGCGCGGCAGCGGCGTCGCCCTGCATCACCAGATCGAAGAGGTCGAGCACCCGCCCCCGGTCGGCCAGGCCCAGCATCGCGCGGACCTGCTCCGCCCCGGTCTCGCCCGCGCCGTGGGAGATCGCCTGGTCCATAAGGCTCATCGCGTCGCGCACCGACCCTTCGGCGGCGCGGGTGATCAGCGCCAGCGCGTCGGCGGCGATCTCGGCGCCCTCCTTCGCGGCGATGGCCTCCAGGTGCGCGATCATCACCTCGGGCTCGATCCGGCGCAGGTCGAAGCGCTGGCAGCGGCTCAGCACCGTCACCGGAACCTTGCGGATCTCGGTGGTGGCGAAGATGAATTTCACGTGCTCGGGTGGTTCCTCCAGCGTCTTCAGAAGCGCGTTGAACGCGCTGGTGGAGAGCATGTGGACCTCGTCGATGATGTAGATCTTGTAGCGCGCCGACGCCGCCCGGTAATGGACGCTTTCTATGATCTCGCGGATGTCGCCCACCCCGGTGCGCGAGGCCGCATCCATTTCCAGCACATCGACATGGCGGCCCTCGGCGATCGCCCGGCAGGGCTCGCATGTACCGCAGGGCTCGGTTGTCGGGCCGCCCTGCCCGTCCGCGCCCGTACAGTTCAGCCCCTTGGCGATGATGCGCGCCGTGGTCGTCTTGCCGACCCCGCGCACGCCCGTCATGATGAAGGCATGGGCGATCCGGTCGGTGGCGAAGGCGTTCTTGAGCGTGCGCACCATTGCGTCCTGCCCGATCAGGTCGGCAAAACTGGCGGGCCGGTACTTGCGGGCGAGCACCTGATAGGCAGGCGCGGCTGTTTCGGACATCTCGGGGATTCCCTCTCTGTCCATGAAACCTAAATCCGGCATGCCCCCGCTGCAAGCGCGGGATGCCCGGTCGCCTGGTTCGGCACGGACATGCCCTGATCGCGCTCAGCCGGGATAGCCGGCAAGCGTGCGCCCCTCGAACCCCCTGAGAACCGGGCACGCGGTCGTCTGCGCCATCGGGTCCATCCCGGCGGCTTCGGGAAAGAGCCGAAGCACCTCGTCCAGTGTATCCCCGCCGATGGCGTCCTGCGCCATGTCGCCCAGATGCAAGCTCTCGCTCTCCAGCCCGTTCGAATAGATCACCTCGTGCCGGTCGAGCAGCAGATGGAAGTAGCTGACACCGGGCGCGGCGTGATCCGTGACCACAACGCGGTCGTTGCGCAGGTGTTTGACGGCGACCAGCAGTTCCGGCTCGCCAAAGAGCAGTTCCGCGCGCCAGTCGTCGAGGAAGATGCGGTGCTGCGGCGACAGGCAGAGATCGGCAAAGGGGCGTCCGGGTCCGAAAGCGTCGCGTCGTACCCGCACCGGGCGCAGGTCGGAACAGGCGTCCAAAGTGGCACGGTCCAGGTCACGGCGCCCGATCCAGCGCAGCGGCTGCATTCCGTTGTCGCGGGTCCGGAGCATGTCGCCCACCGCCAGATCCTCGACGCGGCGATGGCCCCCGTCGGTCTCGATCAGGGCTCCGCCGGCGAAGCAGACCACCTGGAACACGCTGTCGTAGATGATCGGCGGCGGGTCCTGCAGCAGGTCCTTCTCGCCGCCGTCCTTGACGAAGATCGTGCCGGTCAGAACCTCGCCGCCCGGCCCCGCGAAGGTGAAGGCCAGTTCGTCCGGATGGGCCGGGTCGATCTGCGCATCGATCAGCCCGATGAACTGGATCTCGTCGGACGGGTCGTAGTGATGCAGGTCGATCCGCAATCCGTCCTGCGCGAAGTTGGTCAGGTCGATGGTGACCTTGTCGGCGGCGTTGTCGCTGTTGCGGAAGTCGATCTTGAAGCGGCCGACTTTTCCGCCTGGCGGCGCACCGATCACGACATCGCCGCCGCCCGGAATATCCATCCGGACGTTGTCATTATCCGTTACGACATAGCTGCCACTGCTGAACGCGTTGACGTTCGCCATGAATCCTGCCCGATATCCCGGCGCTTTTATTCTTCGGCCGGTTTAAGGGAAACCTATAAGCCTCTGGCCGGTCTCGCAATTTCTCTTTCTGATTTTCCGAAGTCACGGCGAAAGCGTGGGATTTTTGCACACGCGCCCGCCAAATTGCCGGAGTGTCCGCAACCAGTGCGGGCATCCTGCGTCACGCCAAGGCGCCTCGATTGCAGGTCGTCGCGGCGGATGCGCCCGCAAACCGGGCTGGAGAATGAAGGGAAAGGGTGAGAGGCTGGACAACGACCCAAGCGGGGCTCGTTACGGCTGCTTCCTTCCGGACCTGACCGGGTTGGCGAGGCGCCTGCCCGCGCCAACCTCTCGCCCTTTATCTAGGCAAAGCGGCGCGGATTCGCAACCCGCAGCGATAGGGGCCCGCAAAATCGCCGCCGGCCGTTGCGGCGGAGTTGAAAGCGCGGCGCTGACGCGCCACATAATTCTGGAACGCCGCACCTCCTCCCGGCGCGGCGCTTGTCGGATTGCGCTGCCGGAGCCCCGATATGACAGTTACGCAGACACCCGCCACCCGCACCCCGCCCCGCGGGCAGGTACAGATCTTCCCCGCCGAGGGCGCGGAACTGACCGGCCGGCTCCACCATCCCGGTGGCACGCCGCGCGCCGCGGTCGTGCTGCACGGGGCGACAGGCGTGCCGCAGAGTTTCTACAAGCCCTTCGCCGAATGGCTCTGCCGAAGCCGCGGCATGGCGGTGCTGACCTATGACTACCGCGGCGTCGGCGCGTCGGCCAAGGGGTCCGCCCGCCGGTCGCGCGCGACCATGGCCGATTGGGGGCTGCGCGACCAGCCGGCTGCGCAGGCGGCGCTGGAACGGCTGGTGCCGGGCGTTCCGGTCTGGGCCATCGGCCATTCGGTGGGCGGGTACATGATGCCGTTCCATGCCGAGGCGCGACGGCTGGCGCGCATCATCACCGTGGCCAGCGGCCCGGTGCATCTGCGCGATCATCCCTGGCCCTACCGGGCGCTTGCGACGCTCTTCTGGTATGGGCCCGGCGCGGCGGCCGTGGCGCTGGCGGGCTATCTTCCCGGACGGATCTTCGGGCTGGGGCCGAACTTGCCCAGCGGGGTCTACTGGCAGTGGCGGCGCTGGTGCACACGGCGCGGCTTCTACCGCCGCGACATCGGCCGCAGGCTTCCGGTGCCGGACTGGAAGGCGATCACCGCACCGCTGCGGATCGTCGCTCTGGAGGACGACGTGATGGTGCCGCCGGCGGCGGTGCACCGCCTTGCCTCGCTCTATCCCGCCGCCGCGATCGAGGAGCGCTTGCTGCGTCCCGTCGAGTTCGGCCTGTCGCAGATCGGCCATATCGGCGCATTCGCGCCGCGCGCCCGCGCGCTCTGGCCGGCGCTGGTGGATTGACCCCTCAGAGCCTGAGACGCAAGCGCAGGAAGCCGCCATCCGTGCTGCCCGCCTGTTCCAGCAGCGGCGCCTCAGGCGCATCCAGATAGGCCAGCGCGCCGGGACCACTTTCGAACACTGCACTCGCCCCGGCGACCGGTCGGAATCGCCAGCCCTCCGGCGCGGGGCCGCGCACCGGCCCGATCTCGGCCAGATGGCGCAGGATCACGTCGGGGATCGGCATTTGCGACATGTGGACGATCCGCTCGGGCCCGACGCCGGGAAAGCTTCCGCCGCCGCCAGTGCGGTAGCTGTTGGTGACCAGCAGGACCTCCTGCGCCGGGTCGAGCGGCCGTCCGCCCAACCGCAGCGCTCGGATGCGTCCGGCCTCGGCACCGCGTGGACCACCGCGCCCGTCGAAGGTCGCGGGGCTGCTCAGGTCGAGCTCGTAGGTCAGGCCGCGGATCGTGTCGAAATCGTAACTGGGCATCTCGGGGTTGATCAGCGGCACGTCGCATTGCCCCGGCATGACATGGTTGAAGATCGAGGCGGCCCGCTCCAGCCAGAGGCGCAGCGCCGTGCCGTCCAACCTGAGCACGCAGAGCGTGTTGGGATAGGGATAGAGATCGGCCACATGCCGCATCACGAGCGGCCCCGGCGGGATGTCGATGAAATGCCCCGGTCCGCCCCGCCCGCCCGCCTTGAAGGGCGAGGCCGCCGCCAGCAGCGGAAGACCGGCCAGGGGCGAGCCTTCGAGCGCCCGCGCGGCGTGACGCAACTGCGCCTCGGCGATCAGATCCACGGCACGGGAGGGGCCGATCAGCGCGAAATAGGTGTGCAGCGGCACCTCGGTCCGGCCGATGGGTTGCCGGATATGTACCAGCGTCGCATCATGCGCCGCCGCGACGGCTCGGATCACTTCGGGCGCGGCGGGTACCGGCGCGGTCTTTTCGCCGGGCCCGGCAGGGCCGGCGATGGGACGGGTTTCGACGTGATGCCCTGCCACGCGCCAGGCCCCGCCCTCGCGCGTCAGCAGCAGGTCCATCACTCCCAGATGGCTGCCCCAGCGGCCCGCCATCACCGCGGGCTTGCCGGCGATCGTTCCGCCGCGATGGTCCACCGCTTCGAGACCCGCGAAATCCTCGCCCGGAAAGACCAGGTGGCTGTGGCCGGTCATCAGCGCGTCGATGCCCGGCACCCGCGCGAGCGGAACCGAGGCGTTCTCCATCCCCTCCTGTTGCTCCGCCGGGCCGATGCCCGAATGGCTGAGCGCAATGACGATATCTGCCCCTGCCCTGCGCATCCTCGGCACCCAGGCGCGCGCCGCGCCGACGATGTCACGCGCCTCCACGCGGCCGGCGAGGAACCGGTTGTCCCAGGCCATGATCTGCGGCGGCACAAAGCCGATGAAGCCGATGCGAAGGTCGTGGCGCTGCCCGGCCCCGTCCGTCACCTGCCGGTCGAGCAGCACATAGGGCGCTATTAGCGTGTCGTCCGCGCAGGGGTCCGCGGCCAGCCTGCCGCGCGCGACATTCGCGGTGACCACAGGGAAATCGGCTCCAGAAATCGCGCCCAGAAGGAAATCCAACCCGTAGTTGAAATCATGATTGCCCAGCGTCGCTGCGTCAAAGCCCAGCACGTTCATCGCCTCGATCACCGGGTGCAGGCCGCCGCGTTCCACGGCTTGCGTCTCGACCGCGAGATCGCCCATCGGGTTGCCCTGCAGGAAATCCCCGTCATCGACCAGCAGCACGTTCGGCGCCTCGGCCCGCGCACGGCTCACCAGCGTCGCGACACGGGCCAATCCGGTCGTGTCCGAGGGGCGGTCGCGGAAATAGTCATAGGACTGGATATGCGCATGCAGATCCGTCGTCTCCAGAATCCGGAGATGGACCTGCCCGGGACCAGCCTGGTCTGGAAAGGGGTTCTGCGCGATGACGTGCCTCCGGCGCCGGCGTGTTGAAACATCCTGAGGTTGATTCGCCGGCTTTTGTTATCAAGGTAACAACTGCGTATGGAAGGGTCAGCAAGGGTTTGCCTATTTTCCGGTGCCGTGCCAAAGAGGCCCGCGGGAGGCAGCATGAGACTGGCGGAGACTGTGACATTCGGCGGCTCGGGATTCGACCGCGCGGCAGAGTTGCGCGGCGACGCCGTGACACAGGCCGCGCTGCTGGCCGATCCCGCGGCGCGCGCCCTGCCGGTCTGGCGCGGCAAGCCGCTTCTCGCAGGAGAGGCGGCGCTGGGCTGGGTGGCCCCGGACCACGCGGTATTCGCCGAAGCCCATGACGCGCCGATCTTCCTGGGGCGCGACGCGGACGGCCCGCGTTTCGCCCGCGACATTTCGCGCTGGGAACCGGCGGAGGTCGACGAGGACCAGCTTCGCGCCTTCTTCGACCCGTCGGTGCAGCGCCACCCGGCCCTGCCCGAGGCCTGGTGTTTCGCGGAACTGCGCAGCGCGATGGCGCGGCTCGACGCGCGGGATGCCGAACTGGCCGCCACCGCGCGCGCGCTTTTCATGTGGCACAGGTCGCACCGCTTCTGCTCGCGCTGCGGCGCCCGATCCGAACCCGCCCAGGCCGGCTGGCAGCGCCATTGCCCGTCCTGCGGCGGGCAGCATTTCCCGCGCACCGATCCAGTGGTCATCATGCTCGTGACGCATGGCAATTCGGTCCTGCTGGGCCGCTCGCACCACTGGCCGGAACGGATGTATTCGCTGCTCGCGGGCTTCATGGAACCCGGCGAGACCATCGAGGCCGCGGTGCGACGCGAGGTGGCCGAGGAAACCCGCATCGAGGTCGGCCCGGTGGATTATCTGGCCTGCCAGCCCTGGCCCTATCCCAGCTCGCTGATGATCGGCTGCCACGGCCGCGCGCTCAGCCGCGAGATCACCGTGGACGAAACCGAATTGCAGGACGCGCGCTGGGTCGGCAGGGAGGAACTGGCCGCGTGTTTCGCCGGCGCACATCCCGATATCAGCCCGGCGCGCGAAGGGGCCATTGCCCATTTCCTGCTTCATAACTGGCTTGCGGACAGGCTCGATTGACACGTAAAGCATGAAAACGCGGGGCAATCCGGACAGGCAATGAGATTCACGACACATGAAGATGTTGAAGCGCCGATAGAGTTCGTCTTCGGACAGGTGTCCGATTTCGAGACCTTCGAGCGGTTCGGCCTGCGCAACGGGGCGGAGATCACCCGGCTCGACACACTCGCCGAACAAGGCGTCGGCATGGTCTGGGACGCGCGCGTGTCGATCCGCGGCAAGCAACGCCGCATCAACGCTGAACTCGTGGATTACGAGTCGCCGACCGCAATGCGCTTTCTCGCTGTCTCGGACGGGTTCACGGCGGTCTTCATCGTCGATCTTGTCGGCCTGTCGCGCAAGCGCACTCGGATCGGCATCGACCTGGATATCAAGCCCAAATCCATCTCCGCGCGGCTGATGCTGCAATCGGCGCGGCTGGCCAAAAGTTCGCTGAGCAAGCGATTCAAGCGGCGGGTCGCCAAATTTGGCCGCGAGATCGAGACACGCTTCCGCCGCGCCGAAGGTCTGATCTGACCGCGCCTAGTGGCGACGCGGGTCGGCGGGATAGACCCCGAGAATGCTGACATCGGAGGTGAAGTAATCCAGCTCCTCCAGCGCGAGGCGCACGTTTGCGTCCTCGGGATGACCCTCGATATCGGCATAGAACTGGGTCGCGCTGAACGAGCCGCCGACCATGTAGCTTTCCAGCTTTGTCATATTCACGCCATTGGTGGCGAAACCGCCCATTGCCTTGTAGAGCGCGGCCGGAATGTTGCGCACCTGGAAGACGAAGGAGGTCATCATCCCGTCATCGCCGCGACGGCTGAAGTCGGGCTCGCGCGACATGATCAGGAAGCGCGTGGTGTTGTTCGACTGATCCTCGATATGCCGTGCCAGAACCTTCAGCCCGTAGATCTCGCCGGCCAGTTCGGAGGCAAGCGCGCCCAGCGTCGCGTCGCCCTGCTCAGAGACCAGTTTGGCCGATCCGGCGGTGTCAGCGCCGGTCACGCGGTGGATGCCGTGTTCACGCAGGAAGTTGTGGCACTGGCCCAGCAGCACCGTGTGGCTGATCGCGCGGTCGATACCGTCAAGCGTCGCGCCGGGCAGCGCCAGCAGGTTGATATGCACCCTCACGAAGGCTTCGTCGACGATGTGCAGGCCGGACTCCGGCAGCAGCCTGTGGATGTCGGCCACCCGGCCATAGGTGGAGTTCTCCACCGGCAGCATCGCCAGATCCGCCGTACCGTCGCGGACCATGTCGATCACGTCCTCGAAGGTCTTGCAGGGCACGGCCTTCATGTCCGGCCGTGCATCTCGGCAGGCCTGGTGCGAGTAGGCTCCCGGTTCTCCCTGGAAGGCTATCTTTCTGGTCATCTGGCGCAACTCCGCCGTTCTTTTCGGCTTTCGGGCATATGGTCGCGCCTTCTACACCTTGCATGATGGCAGTGGAAGACGATACATCATCCCGAACGGGACAGGTGGGCTTGCCCACGACAGAATGAAGAGAACGGGCCATGTTCGACACAATGACGATGACAAAGATCACCGGCGGCTTCTGCGGCGCGCTCCTGGTATTCCTGCTGGGCAACTGGCTGTCGGAGACGCTCTATCACACGGGTGGCGGACATGGCGGCGAGGAACATGCCGCCTATGTGATTGAAACCGGCGAGGACGAGGGCGGCACGGCGGAAGCCGAGGAAGGCCCCGAGTTCGCGGAGCTTCTGGCCAGCGCCGATCCCGCCGATGGCGAGAAGGCCTGGGGCAAGTGCCGAGCCTGCCACAGCGTTGAGGACGGCGACAACGGCACCGGCCCGCATCTGCACAACGTGGTGGGACGCGATATCGCGTCTGTCGATGGTTTCGACTATTCGAGCGCCCTGGCCGGGGTAGAAGGCAATTGGGCGCCGGAAGAACTGGCCGCCTGGCTGGAAGACCCCAAAGCCTATGCGCCGGGCAACAAAATGGGTTTCGCGGGCCTCTCCAAGCCGAAGGACCAGGCCGCAATGGTCGCCTTCCTGATCCAGAATTCGCCCGACTACACGCCGCCGGAGCCGGCCCAGGAAGCGGCAGCCGAAGAACCGGCCGCCAAGGAGACCGCCACTGACGAGCCTGCTGCTGAGGAGCCTGCGGCGGAGGAGCCCGCTGCGGAGGAAACCGCATCCGAAGAACCGGCCGAGCAGGAAGCCGCCGCGGCCGAGGACGCAGCGGAGGAAGAGCCCGCCGCGGCGGGCGAGGCTTCGGGTTTCGCCGCGATGGTGGCGAACGGCGACCCGGATGCCGGCAAGAAGGTCTTCCGCAAGTGCCAGGCCTGCCATGTGGCCGACAAGGAACAGAACCGCGTCGGGCCGCACCTGGTTGGCGTGGTGGGCCGCGATGTGGCCTCGGTGGAGGGCTTCAGCTATTCCGACGCGCTTTCCGGCGTCGAGGGCGCCTGGACGCCCGAGAAGCTGAGCGCCTGGCTGGAGAACCCGCGCGAGTTCGCCTCCGGCAACAAGATGAGCTTCGCAGGCCTCTCCGACGAGCAGGACCGCGCCGATGTCATCGCCTATATCGAAAGCCTGTCGAACTGATCCTTCGAGGGCTTGCGACATGCACCGGCCGTCCCCGAGCGGGGCGGCCGTTTTGCTTCCCGCCCCCCGCGCCCCATATCCGCGTCAATGACGCAATCGCGTCTTGAAACCGGCGCGCGTCGCGCACTAGGCTGGCGCGCGGCAGGAAACACGAACCCCGGGGCGGAGGCCTATTCGGATATGACGCAGCACCGAACGCGGGTCGCCATGCTGTCCCGCAGTCAGCCGGAGAAGGCGGTATTCGGCACGGCGCTCCTTTGGCTGGCCTGCATTCTGGCCGCCTTCGCCGTGACAGCGGCCGGCCTGCAGGCTGGGGAGCGGATCATCCGCGCGCATGGCATCTCGGCCTTCGGGGAGCTGAAATACCCGCCCGATTTCGCGCATCTCGAGTATGTCAATCCGGACGCGCCCGTGGGCGGGGAAATGTCGGTCTGGGCCTTCGGCTCCTTCGACTCGATGAACCCCTACACGACCAAGGGCCGCGCGGCGGCGCTGGCCTCGATCTTCTTCGAGTCGCTCCTGCAAACCACCGCCGACGAGGTCGATGCGGCCTATGGCCTGCTGGCCGAAGGGTTGGAATACCCCGAGGATCGGTCCTGGATCACCTTCACCCTGCGCCCGGAGGCACGGTTTTCCGATGGTACCAGGGTGACGGCCGAGGACGTGGTCTATTCCTATGAGCTGCTGCGCGACAAGGGTCTGCCCAGCTTCCGCGCCGTGCTGCGCAAGCAGGTCGTCAAGGCCGAGGCGCTGAGCCCCGACCGGGTGAAATTTACCTTCGCCGAGAACGCGCCCAAACGCGACCTGCCGCTGCTCGTGGGGGGGCTGCCGGTCTTTTCCAAGGCGCATTTCGAAGGCTCCGGCGCCGATTTCGAGGCCTCCAGCATGAACCCTGCCGTGGGCTCCGGCCCCTATATCCTGGGCGAGGTCGATGTGGGTCAGTCCGTCACCTATCGCCGCAATCCCGACTATTGGGGCTGGGATCTGCCGATCAACCAGGGCCGCTACAATTTCGAGGCGCTGCGCATCGAGTACTATGCCGACTACAACTCCGCCTTCGAGGGGTTCAAGGGCGGCACCTACACCTTCCGCAACGAGGCGTCGTCGCTCTCCTGGGCGACGGGCTACGAATTCCCGGCGCTCAAGAACGGCCATGTGGTCAAACGGGAGCTTCCCGACGGCACGCTGGCGCCGGGTCAGGCCTTCATCCTGAACCTGCGCCGCCCGCAATTGCAGGACCCCCGCGTGCGTCAGGCGATCGGGCTGATGTTCAATTTCGAATGGTCCAACAAGACGCTCTTCTACGGGCTCTATGCGCGCATCCATTCTTTCTGGGAAAACAGCGAAATGGCGGCCAGCGGCCTGCCCACCGAGGGTGAGTTGGCGATCCTGGAACCGATGGCCGATATGCTGCCCGAAGGCGTCCTGACGGAACCCGCGGTGATGGCGCCGGTCTCCAACGCCGACCGGCAGGTGGACCGGCGCAACCTGCGCAAGGCATCAAAGCTGCTGGACGAGGCAGGCTGGATCGTCGGCGATGACGGCTTGCGGCGCGACGCGCAGGGCCGGACGCTGCGGGTCGAGCTTCTCAACGACAGCCAGACCTTCGACCGGGTGCTCAACCCCTTCGTGCAAAACATGCGCCGGCTGGGCATTGACGCGCGGCACAACCGCATCGACAACGCCCAGATGACCCGCCGCGAGCGCGATTTCGACTTCGACATGATCGTCGGAAACTTCCCGATGGACCGCACGCCCGGCGGCTCGCTGGAGCAGTATTTCGGCTGCGAGAGCAAGGACACGTCCATTTTCAACAAGGCCGGCTACTGTTCCAAGGCGGTGGACAGGCTGATCGAGGTCGTCAAATCCGCCGAGAGCCGCGACGAGCTGACCACCGCGGTGCGCGCGCTCGACCGGGTGCTGCGCGCCGAACGCTTGTGGGTGCCGCAATGGTTCAAGGACGTGCACACTGTCGCCTATTACGACATGTACGAGCATCCCGACCCGTTGCCGCCTTTCGCGCTGGGGCATCTGGATTTCTGGTGGTTCAACGCCGAGACGGCCGCCAGGCTCAAGGCCGCGGGGGCGCTCTGAACCGATGGGCGCCTATATTCTGAGACGACTGCTGCTGATGATCCCCACTCTGCTGGGCATCATGATCATCAACTTCACCCTGGTGCAGTTCGTCCCCGGCGGGCCGATCGAACAGATCATCGCGCAGATGGAGGGCCAGGGCGACGTCTTCCAGAACATCGCCGGCGGCGGCAACGAGGCCGGGGCGATGGACATGGGCGGCAATGGCGACAGCGGCTATTTGGGCGCGCGCGGCCTGCCGCCGGAGTTCATCGCCGAACTGGAGGTGCAGTTCGGCTTCGACAAGCCGCCGCTGGAGCGGTTCCTCAACTTGATCTGGGGCTATCTGCGCTTCGATTTCGGGGAAAGCTATTTCCGCTCCATCTCGGTCATCGACCTGGTGCTGGAGAAGATGCCGGTATCGATCTCGCTGGGGCTCTGGTCGACGCTGATCGCCTATCTGATCTCGATCCCCCTGGGTATCCGCAAGGCGGTGAATGACGGCTCGCGCTTCGACACCTGGACCAGCGGCGCGATCATCGTGGGCTACGCGATCCCCGGCTTTCTCTTCGCGATCCTCCTGCTGGTCCTCTTCGCCGGCGGATCCTACTGGAAGATTTTCCCGCTGCGCGGCCTCGTCTCCGACGAGTGGGCGGACCTGTCGCTGCTGGGCAAGATCGCGGACTACTTCTGGCACATCACACTGCCGGTCATCGCCTCCACCATTTCGGCCTTCGCGACGCTGACGCTCCTGACCAAGAACAGCTTCCTCGACGAGGTCAAGAAGCAATACGTGATGACTGCCCGCGCCAAGGGGCTGGCGGAACGCCGCGTGCTCTATGCCCATGTCTTCCGAAACGCGATGCTGATCGTGATCGCGGGCTTCCCGGCGGTCTTCGTGGGCGTCTTCTTCGGCGGCTCGCTGATCATCGAGACGATCTTCTCGCTCGACGGGCTGGGGAGGCTTGGCTACGAGGCCGCCGTCGCGCGCGACTATCCGGTGGTCTTCGGTACGCTCTACATCTTCGGGCTGATGGGCCTGGTCGTCGGGCTCTTTTCGGACCTGATGTATGTCTGGATCGACCCGCGCATCGACTTCGAAAGCCGCGAGACATGATCGAGCTGAGCCCCCTCAACCGACGCCGCCTGCGGAATTTCCGCAAGAACCGCCGCGCCTCCTGGTCGCTGGTTCTGTTCTGCCTGCTTTTCGGGCTGTCGCTCTTTGCCGAGTTCCTGGCCAATGACAAGCCGATCCTGGTGAATTACCGGGGCGAGTGGCGGATGCCGATCTTCCAGTTCTATCCCGAGACGGCGTTTGGCGGGGATTTCAAGACTGAAGCATATTACACCGATCCCGAGGTCGAATGCCTGATCGTCACTGGAGGGCTGGAATCCTGCTTCGACGACCCCGAAGGGTTGATCGCGGATGCCGCGGACGGCATGGTGAACGGCGCGGAGATCGAGAAGGGCTGGCTGCTCTGGCCGCCGATCCCCTATTCCTTCAACACCGTGGCCAGCGACCTCGCGGGCCCCGCGCCCTCGGCACCGGATGCCAATCACTGGCTGGGCACCGATGACACCGCCCGCGACGTGCTGGCGCGCGTGATCTACGGCTTCCGCCTTTCGATCTTTTTCACGCTGGTGGTCACGCTCGTCACCTCGCTGGTGGGGATCGCGGCGGGGGCGGTGCAGGGTTTCTTCGGCGGCTGGCTGGATCTCGTCTTCCAGCGCCTGATCGAGATCTGGGGCGCCACGCCGCAGCTTTACGTCATCATCATCGTTTTCGCGATCGTCGAGCGTGGATTCTGGCTGCTGGTCTTTCTGACCGCGCTTTTCGGATGGACTGCGCTGGTGGGCGTCGTGCGCGCGGAGTTCCTGCGCGCGCGCAATTTCGAATATGTCCGCGCCGCCCGCGCACTGGGCGTGTCGAACCGCGTCATCATGTTCCGCCACGTCCTGCCCAACGCGATGGTCGCCACGCTGACCATGCTGCCCTTCATCGTGACCGGCACGATCGGGCTGCTGGCCACGCTGGACTTCCTGGGCTTCGGGCTGCCTTCCTCGGCGCCGTCGCTGGGCGAGTTGACGCTCCAGGCCAAGCAGAACCTCCAGGCGCCCTGGCTGGGCTTCACCGCCTTCTTCACCTTCGCGATCATGCTGTCGCTGCTGGTGTTCATCTTCGAAGGCGTGCGCGACGCGTTCGATCCCAGAAAGACCTTCCAATGAGCCAAGCGGACACGGTTCTCGACGTGCGCGACCTGGCCGTCACCTTCAACCAGGACGGCGAGGAGACCCATGCCGTGCGCAGCGTCAGCTTCACCGTGCGGCGGGGCGAAACGGTGGCGCTGGTGGGCGAGAGCGGCTCCGGCAAGTCGGTGACGGCGCTCTCCACCGTGGCGCTGCTGCCAGCCAGCGCGCAGGTGTCGGGCTCGGTCACCTATGAGGGCGCGCAGATGATCGGCGCCCCGCGCGAACGGCTCAGACAGGTCCGCGGCAACGATATCAGCTTCATCTTCCAGGAGCCGATGACCTCGCTCAATCCGCTGCACACGCTGGAAAAGCAGATCGGCGAGAGCATCGAGTTGCACCAGGGGCTGCGCGGCGCGGCGGCGCGGCGGCGCATCATGGAGCTTCTGGAAAAGGTCGGCATCCACGAGCCGGAGACGCGGCTGAAATCCTACCCGCACCAGCTCTCGGGCGGGCAGCGGCAGCGCGTTATGATCGCGATGGCGCTGGCCAACGGGCCGCATCTGCTGATCGCCGACGAGCCGACGACCGCGCTCGACGTCACCATCCAGGCGCAGATCCTCGAACTTCTGGCGGAGCTGAAGCGCGCCGAGAACATGAGCCTGCTCTTCATCACGCATGACCTGGGCATCGTGCGGCGCATCGCCGACAGGGTCTGCGTGATGAAGGATGGCGAGATCGTGGAATCCGGCCCCACGGCCGAGATTTTCGACAGTCCGCAGCACGCCTATACGCGCAAACTTCTCGGGGCGGAGCCGTCGGGAAAACCCGACACTGTTCCGGACACCGCGCAGCAGGTCGTGCGCACCGAGGATCTGCGGGTCTGGTTCCCGATCCATCGCGGTTTCCTGCGCCGGGTGGTCGGCCATATCAAGGCGGTGAACGCCGCCAGCATCGATGTGCGCGAGGGCGAGACGCTGGGCATCGTCGGCGAGAGCGGGTCCGGCAAGACCACATTGGCGCTGGCCATCATGCGGCTGATCTCCTCGGAAGGCGCGATCCGCTATGCCGGGCAGAATATCCAGGGCTGGAAATCGAAGGAGCTGCGCCGCCTGCGGCGCGACATGCAGATCGTGTTCCAGGATCCGTTCGGCTCGCTCTCGCCGCGCATGTCAGTGGGCCAGATCGTGGCCGAGGGGCTGACCGTCCACAACATCGACCCGGACCGCGACCGCCGTGAACTGGTCGCCGAAGTGCTGGAGGAGGTCGGACTGCGCGCCGACATGATGGACCGGTATCCTCATGAATTCTCCGGCGGGCAGCGGCAGCGGATCGCGATCGCCCGCGCCATGATCCTGCGTCCCCGGCTGCTGGTCCTCGACGAGCCCACATCGGCGCTCGACATGACAGTGCAGGTGCAGATCGTCGATCTGCTGCGCCGGCTTCAGCGGAAATACGGGCTGGCCTATCTCTTCATCAGTCACGATCTGCGCGTGGTCCGCGCCCTTGCGCACAAGGTGATCGTCATGAAGGAGGGCGACATCGTCGAGGCCGGCCAGAGCGCCGCGATCTTCGACGCGCCGCAGACCGTCTACACGCGCGCGCTGATGGCCGCGGCCTTCGACCTCAAGCCCGTGGTGGAACCCGCCGCGGCGGGCTGACGCGCCCCGCTTCAGATCGCGGAGCTATGGCCGCTCGCGTCCATATCATAGGCATCGAAGCAGCGCGCGATCATTCGCGTCAGCGGCCGCCCCTCCACCGGTATTTCGAGCGCCCTTCCCGGCATTTCCAGCGCACCGGGGAATTTCTCCAGCGCGGTCCGGGCGACCGCGTCGAGACTTCCAGGCGCGGCGCAGCATTCGGCCTCCAGTGCGTCCAGATCGGCGCGGAACTGGCACATCAGCGCCTCGATGACCCGCCCGCGCAACACGTCGTCGCTGCGGAAGGCATGGCCGCGCGTCGTGGCACATTCCCCGGCCCGCACCCGCGCCTGATATTCCGACGTCTTGGGCGCGTTCTGCGCGTAGCCTTGGGGGAAGCGGGAAATCGACGAGGCGCCGAGCCCGATCAGTACCCGCGCCTGATCGTCGGTATAGCCCTGGAAATTTCGCCGCAGCGTGCCGTCCTTCTGCGCCGTCTCCAGCCCGTCGCCCGGCCGCGCGAAATGGTCGATGCCGATCTCCTGATAACCCGCCCAGGCGAAGAGCCGGCGCGCCGTCTCGAAGAGGTGCAACCGCGCCTCGGGCGAGGGCAGCGCGGGCGCCGGGATCAGCGTCTGGCGGCGCGCCATCCAGGGTACATGGGCGTAGCCGTAAAGCGCCACGCGATCCGGCTCCAGTTCCAGGAGCTTGGTGGTGCTCTCGGTGATTCGGGCGTTGGTCTGGTAGGGCAGACCGAACAGGATGTCGGTGTTGAGGCTGCGTATCCCGCGGGCGCGCAACTCCGTCACCGCGTCGCGCGTGATCTCGAAACTCTGCTCTCGGCCGATGACCTTCTGGATCTCCGGATCGAAATCCTGCACCCCGATCGAGGCGCGGTTCATCCCGGCGGCGGCCAGCGCATCGAGCCGCGGCGCGTCGATCTCGTTGGGGTCGATCTCCACCGAGAACTCCGCCGACTCGCCCAGCGGAAAATGCTCGGCGACCGTACCGGCCAGATCCGCAATCATTTCCGACGACAGGATGGTGGGCGTACCGCCGCCCCAGTGCAGGCGGCTCAGGCGCACGTCGTCCGGCAACCCCGCGCGCACCTCCGCAACCTCCTTCTTCAGCGTCTCCAGATAGAGCCGTACCGGCAACTCGTTCGTCACGCCCTGCGTGCGGCAGGCGCAAAACCAGCACAACCTGCGGCAGAATGGCACATGCAGGTAGAGCGATACCGCACTTCCCGCCGGCACCGCGGCCAGCCAGCCCTTGAAATGCCCGCCTTCCACCCCGGCCGAGAAATGGGGCGCCGTGGGATAGCTCGTATACCGCGGCACTTTGGCGTCGAAGAGGCCCAGCCGGGCGAGTTGCGATTCATGTTTCATGCGCCTAAACTTGGACACGGTTGCGCAGATCATCCTTGATCAAGATCAAATTGGGGACTCCATGGCCGAACTGGCTGAGCGATCCAAGGATTGCGGCGATTGCCCGATCCGTCATCGTGCTGTCTGCTCGCGCTGCGAGCCGCAGGAACTCGATGTCCTGGACCGGATCAAGTACTACCGCGATTTCGCGCCCGGCCGGACCATCGTCTGGGGCGGCGACGAAATGGACTTCGTGGCCTCGGTGGTCGACGGGATCGCCACGCTTAGCCACACGATGGAGGACGGGCGCCGCCAGATGGTCGGGCTGCTGCTGCCCAGCGACTTCCTGGGCCGTCCCGGTCGCAGTGTCGCGCCCTATGACGTGGTGGCGATGTCGAAGATCACGCTGTGCTGTTTTCGCCGCAAGCCCTTCGAGGAACTGCTCACCTCGACCCCGTCGATCGGCCAGCGCCTGCTGGAAATAACTCTGGACGAGCTCGATGCCGCGCGCGAATGGATGCTTATCCTAGGCCGCAAGACCGCGCGCGAGAAAATCGCGAGCCTGCTGGCAATAATCGGGCGCCGGGATGCCAGCCTACACATGAAGGTGGCCAATGGGTGCATAGTCTACGACCTGCCGCTGACGCGCGAGGCGATGGCCGATTACC
This sequence comes from Maritimibacter sp. 55A14, assembly GCF_003122205.1. Taxonomy (GTDB): domain Bacteria; phylum Pseudomonadota; class Alphaproteobacteria; order Rhodobacterales; family Rhodobacteraceae; genus QEYE01. The sequence continues at coordinate 76,228 of NZ_QEYE01000011.1, read as the reverse complement.
TGGGGCTGACGCTGGAAACAGTGAGCCGCCAGATATCGGCGCTCAAGCGCGACGGGGTGATTCAGATCGAGGGCAATCGCCATGTGACGGTGCCGGATTTCCAGCGCCTCCTGGTCGAGACGGGCGACGACACCGACGGCGGCGTGCTGTCCTGAACGGGGCACAGCCTGGCGGACTGCCCTGCCCATGCGCCGGGTCTCGACCGCGTCCCGGAATACCGAAACCGAAGCGGTGACGATGGCCCTTGCGGGCGTTGGCAGGTTTGCGAAGAGCCGCGCGAAAACCACCTGGCGGGATGGCGAACCGGAATGTCAGCGGCGCGCCTTATCCCGCCCCATCCAACCTGGATCGAGGCTTTGCGCATACGTCACCCCATCGCCAGCCCGTCCGGGCGGGATGGCGAACACGCGGCGGGTTGCGGCCCTGTTTCTCCGCAGGGGCAACGGACGAGGCTCCGCGCAAGGCCATATGGGGCGGAGCGAAGAAAGACCGCTCTAGTGCGCCATCAGCACCGGGACGGTCGCATCGGCCAGCATGTCGCGGGTCGCGCCGCCCAGGATCGCCTCGCGGAAGCGCGAATGGCCATAGGCCCCCATGACGATCAGGTCAGCTTCCTCGTCCGTCGCATGCCGCATCAGCACGTCGCAGACGCGCGGCATGGTCTTGGCCAGGACCGAGGCTTCGACCGCCACGCCGTGACGCGACAGCATCCGGCAAAGGTCGGCGCCGGGGTCGCTGCGATCGGCGGCATGGGCCTCGGGGTCGATAATGGCCACGTCGACCGAGTCGGCAGCCTGTAGCACCGGCAGCGCCGCGCGCACCGCAGCCAGCGACTCGGTGCTTTCGTTCCAGCCCACAACGACCTTGCGCCCGATCTCACCCGCCAACGCGCCGGGCACGACCAGAACCGGGGCACGCCCCTCGAAGAGCGAAGCCTCCAGCACAGCCGCAGCCTCGGTCTCGCCGTCCTCCTTGCCATATGGCTTGGGCAGCACCACGAGATCGCAATAGCGCGCCGTGCGGCCCACGACCTCGGCAATCGCGCCGATCTGCACCACCGCGGCGCGAACCGACCAGGCGATATCCTCGCCCTCCAGCCGCTCCTCGATCTTGGCCTTGGCGGCATGCGCGACCTCGCGGGCCTGCGAGATGCCCTGCTCCAGCAACGCCGGCGAGGCGGTGTCGAAATAATACCCGACCTGGACCCGGTCGACGCCGAGGCACAGGATATCGAGATGTCCTTCCTCGCGACGCGTCAGCGCTACGGCGGCATCGAGCGCGTCCGTGTCCACCGCATCCCCGAGCGTCACAGTCAGAATTGTCTTGAACGCCATTCTCCAAGCTCCTCGAGTTTGAGTTAAGGCAGCCTATGCACCGGCCGCGGCGCGCGTCCTTGATGTGGGTCAAAGAGACGCCCCCGCGGTTTTGACATGGATCAAGGTCAGGTCGCGGGCCTAGGTTCAGGTTCGCCGCAAGAAAAGACTGCATGTGCCGGCGCGATTCGGCCATGTGTGAACTGTAGAACGAGAGGACGCGCGATGTGGGATTATCTCAAACTCGCTCTGTTGGCGGTGATTGCCCTTCTGGCGGCAATCGCGGCCAACTACGCCCGCGATCTGGCATATTTGGTCAATGCCCTGACCATCATGCTGGTGGCGGGCGGTCTGTTCCTGTGGATTCTCCGCAGGACGGATGAGCCGAAACCGGCCGCAACGGAAATCGGATACATGGACGGCGTCATCCGCTATGGCGTGATCGCCACGGCGGCCTGGGGCGTCGTCGGGTTTCTGGCGGGCACCTTCATCGCATTCCAGCTTGCCTTTCCGCAGCTCAATTTCGAGTGGGCGCAGGGCTATCTGAACTTCGGCCGGCTGCGTCCGCTGCACACCAGCGCGGTGATTTTCGCCTTCGGCGGCAACGCGCTGATCGCAACGTCCTTCTACGTCGTGCAGCGCACCAGCGCGGCGCGGCTCTGGGGCGGCAACCTGGCATGGTTCGTCTTCTGGGGCTACCAGCTCGTGATCGTGCTGGCCGCGACGGGCTATCTGCTGGGCGCCACGCAATCCAAGGAATACGCCGAGCCGGAATGGTACGTGGACTGGTGGCTTACCATCGTCTGGGTGGCCTATCTGGCGGTGTTCCTGGGCACGCTCATCAAGCGCAAGGAGCCGCATATCTACGTCGCGAACTGGTTCTACCTCTCGTTCATCGTCACCATCGCGATGCTGCATGTGGTCAACAACCTCAGCATCCCGGTCAGCATCTTCGGCTCCAAGTCGGTGCAGGTCTTCGCCGGCGTACAGGACGCGATGACGCAATGGTGGTACGGCCATAACGCGGTGGGCTTCTTCCTGACCGCCGGGTTCCTGGGCATGATGTACTATTTCGTTCCTAAACAGGCCGAGCGTCCGGTCTTCAGCTACAAACTGTCGATCGTTCACTTCTGGGCGCTGATCTTCCTCTATATCTGGGCCGGCCCGCACCACCTGCACTACACCGCATTGCCCGACTGGGCCTCGACGCTGGGCATGGTGTTCTCGGTCGTGCTCTGGATGCCCTCCTGGGGCGGCATGATCAACGGGCTGATGACGCTCTCGGGCGCCTGGGACAAGCTGCGCACCGACCCGATCATCCGAATGATGGTGGTCTCGGTCGGCTTCTACGGCATGTCCACCTTCGAGGGCCCGATGATGTCGATCCGCGCGGTGAACTCGCTGAGCCACTACACCGACTGGACCATCGGCCACGTGCATTCCGGTGCGCTGGGCTGGAACGGCATGATCACCTTCGGCGCGCTCTACTTCCTGGTGCCCAAGCTGTGGAACCGCGAGCGGCTCTACTCGCTCTCGATGGTCAGCTGGCACTTCTGGCTCGCCACCATCGGTATCGTGCTCTACGCCGCGTCGATGTGGGTCACCGGCATCATGGAGGGCCTGATGTGGCGCGAGGTCGACAGCCAGGGCTTCCTGGTCAACGCCTTCGCCGACACCGTGGGCGCGAAGTTTCCGATGTATGTCGTCCGCGCGCTGGGCGGGGTGCTCTTCATCGCCGGTGCGCTGATCATGTGCGTCAACCTCTGGAAGACCGTCACATCGACGCCCGCCAAAGCGGCGGCGCCGGTTGCGGCACCGGCTGAGTAAAGGAGAAACGGATGTCCATTCTCGGCAAACACAAGGTCATCGAGAAGAACGCGACGCTTCTTCTGGTGCTCAGCTTCCTGGTTGTCACGATCGGTGGCATCGTGGAAATCGCCCCGCTCTTCTATCTGGAGAACACCATCGAGAAGGTGAAGGGCATGCGTCCCTACTCGCCGCTGGAGATGGCCGGGCGCAACATCTACGTCCGCGAGGGCTGCTATGTCTGCCACAGCCAGATGATCCGCCCTATGCGCGACGAGGTCGAACGCTACGGCCATTACAGCCTCGCCGCGGAATCGATGTACGACCATCCTTTCCAATGGGGCTCCAAGCGGACCGGGCCGGACCTGGCCCGCGTGGGCGGGCGCTATTCGGACGAGTGGCATGTCGATCACCTGATCGACCCGCAATCTGTGGTGCCGGAGTCGGTCATGCCGAAATACGGCTTCCTGCTGAACCGGAAGATCGAAGGCGAGCATATCGCCGACGTTCTGCGCACCAACCGCATGGTGGGCGTGCCCTATACCGACGAGATGCTGGGAGTGGCTCAGGCCGACTTCCGCGCCCAGGCCGATCCCGATGCCGATACCGACGGGCTGCTGGAACGTTATCCGGGCGCCGTTGTCGGCAATTTCGACGGACAGGCCGCACTGACCGAGATGGACGCCTTGATCGCCTATCTCCAGATGCTGGGCACGCTGGTCGATTTCTCGACCTTCCAGCCCGTCGACAGTCGCTGAGGGGGGCGGATCATGGAAACCTATTCGATCCTCCGCCAGTTCGCCGATAGCTGGATGTTGCTGTTTCTGATGCTGTTTTTCATCGGGGTGACGCTCTACACGCTGCGTCCCGGCAGCAAGGAGCAGCACCGCGACAGCGCCAACATCCCGTTCCGGCACGAAGACAAACCCGCCTGCGCCGATGGCGCCGAGCATGAGGAGGCGCGGAAATGAGCAAGAAACCCGAGGAACACGACGACATCCCGACGACGGGCCATGAATGGGATGGCATCAAGGAATACGACAATCCGATGCCGCGCTGGTGGCTGTGGTGCTTCTACGGTACGATTGTCTGGGGCATCGCCTATACCATCGCCTATCCGGCCTGGCCGCTGATCAGCGAAGCGACTCCCGGCCTGCTGGGCTATTCCACCCGCGAGGAGGTGGCCCAGGAAATCACCCGCTTCGAGGAGATGAACGCGCCGCTCGACGCGAAGATCGTCGAAGCCGGGCTGACCGAGATCGTGGCCGATCCCGAACTTCAGAACTACGCCTCGAACGGCGGCGCCGCGGTCTTCAAGACCTGGTGCGCGCAGTGCCACGGATCGGGCGCCGCGGGGGCCAAGGGCTATCCCAACCTGCTTGACGACGACTGGCTCTGGGGCGGCACGATGGAGGAGATCCATTACACCGTCACCAACGGCATCCGGAACGAGCAGAACCCGGATGCACGCTATTCCGAAATGCCGGCCTTCGGCGAGATCCTCGAAGGCGAGCAGATCGACCAGGTCGTGCAATATGTGCGGATGATCTCCGGGCAGGAGCATGACGCGGCGCTCGCCTCCGACGGCGAGACGGTCTTCTTGGACAATTGCGCCGCCTGCCACGGCGAGAACGGCCAGGGCGACCGGACCTTCGGCGCGCCCGATCTGAGCGATGCGATCTGGCTCTATGGCGGCGATGTCGCGACCCTGACAGAAACGGTGACCAACAGTCGTTTCGGCGTGATGCCGGCGTGGAACCAGCGTCTCTCGGAGGCCGAGATTCGGCAGGTCACGGCCTATGTTCACCAGCTTGGCGGCGGCGAGGCCGCGGCCGAGTAGGACTTCCCCCATCCGCGGGCCCCGACCTGCGGATACTGCACCGGCCCTCGACCCTGTTCGCGCAACTCACAGGGGGGCCGGTGCTTTTTTGTCTGCCACGATCAGCGACGGTCGCCGTCGACGCGGGCGAAATGCAGCGGCCAAGGCCACTGGCCAGAGCCGCGCAGCGTGTCCCTCTCGGCGCGGGGGCGGTGATGTGCCGGGCGCTCACGGGACTCGGTCCGAGTGGCAGTCATGAAAGTTCTGGCGTAGATATTGAGCATCTTTCCTATTCCTCTATTCGATCCTTATGCTGTGAATATTGATCTTTCTTCCGGTTGATGCGAGTCAGGAAGAATTCGCACCTGTAAGGATGGCTTTCATATGGATTGGCTCCGCATGCCCCCGCTTTCCGCCCTGCGCGCCTTCGCCGCGCTGGCGGAGACCTGCAGCATCACCGCCGCCGGCGCGGCGCTCAATGTCAGCCACGCCGCCGTCAGCCAGCAATTGCGGGCGCTGGAGTCGCATCTCGGCGTGAAGCTGACGGTAAAGGACGGGCGCGGCGTCGCGCTGACCGCGGACGGCACCCGCCTGGCCGAGGCGGTGACCGATGGCTTCGCCGAGATGGCGCGCGCCATCGACGCGCTGACCGGCGCGGATGCGGACCGGCCGCTGCATGTCTCGATGACCCCCAGCTTCGCAGCGAGCTGGCTGATGCCACGGCTCGCCGATTTCCGCGCGCAGCACCCGGAGATCGACCTGATGGTCAATGCCACCCCCGATGTCGTCCGGCTGGAGCCCGGCGGCATCGACCTGGCGATCCGCTTCGGGCGCGGCGGCTGGCAGGGGCTGGAATGCGAGCGGCTCTTCACCACGCATATCGTGATCGTCGGCGCGCGCGCCCTGCTGGGCGAACGGCAGATCAGCGACCCGTCCGATCTGCTGGACTATCCTTGGCTTCAGGAACTGGGCACCGACGAGGCGTCGAGCTGGCTGCGCACCCACGGCGTGGCGACCGGCAAGGTCGCCAGCCTGACGCAGATGCCCGGCCATCTGGTGCTGGAGGGGCTCCGCCAGGGGCAGGGTATCGTGGCCACCACCCGCGCCTTCGTGGATGCCGACATCGCGGCGGGCCACCTGCGGGTGCTTTTCGAGGACGACCACCCCGACAGCGGCTACTGGCTGGTCACCCGCCCCGGCGTGCAGCGCAAATCGCTTCGCGCCTTTGCCTCGTGGCTGCGGCGCCAGGCCGCGTCAAGCTAGAATTCATGGATCGCCGGTACATGTTTTGATCTGTATCAAGGTTGCCGGCGTCCTTCGCTGCGACAACACAGCCGACGCCAGCAAGACCGGAGAATCCACCGTGGCCGTTTCCGACAAAGTCCCCCCGCGCCTCTACGCCGCACGCGAGCCGATCTTTCCGCGCCGTGTGTCCGGCTCCTTCCGGTCGCTCAAATGGGTGATCATGGCGGTGACTCTGGGCATCTACTACCTGACGCCCTGGATCCGGTGGGACCGCGGCCCGAACCTGCCCGATCAGGCGGTACTGATCGATCTGGCGAACCGGCGCTTCTTCTTCTTCTGGATCGAGATCTGGCCGCATGAATTCTATTTCATCGCGGGGCTTCTGGTGATGGCGGGGCTGGGGCTCTTCCTCTTCACCTCGGCGCTGGGGCGCGTGTGGTGCGGCTATACGTGCCCGCAGACCGTCTGGACCGACCTCTTCATCCTCGTGGAACGCTGGATCGAGGGCGACCGGAACGCGCGCGTGCGGCTCTGGAAACAGGAATGGGACGCCCGCAAGGTGCGGCTGCGCACCACCAAATTCGTCGTCTGGCTGCTGATCGCGCTGGCCACCGGCGGCGCCTGGGTCTTTTATTTCACCGATGCGCCGACCCTTGCGCGCGACCTGGTGACGTTTGACGCGCATCCCGTGGCCTATTCCACCATTGCCCTGCTGACCGCGACAACCTTCGTCTTCGGCGGCTTCATGCGCGAGCAGATCTGCATCTATGCCTGCCCCTGGCCGCGCATTCAGGCGGCAATGATGGACGAGGACACCCTGACCGTCGCCTATCGCGAATGGCGCGGCGAGCCGCGCGGCAAGCACCGCAAGGGCGAAGGCGCCGATCAGCTTGGCGACTGCATCGACTGCATGGCCTGCGTCAATGTCTGCCCGATGGGCATCGACATCCGCGACGGCCAGCAACTCGAATGCATCACCTGCGCGCTGTGCATCGACGCCTGCGACGACGTGATGGAAAAGATCGGCAAGCCACGCGGGCTGATCGACTATCTCGCGCTCAGCGACGAGCCGCGGGAGCGTCAGGGCAACCCGCCACGCCCGATCCGCGAGCACATCTTCCGGCCGCGCACGATCCTCTACACCACGCTCTGGGCGGGGGTGGGCGCCGCGCTTGTGGTCGCGCTCTTCATACGGCCCGATATCGACATGACCGTGGCCAAGACGCGCAACCCGGTCAATGTCGTGCTCTCCGACGGGTCGATCCGCAACAGCTACGATGTCCGGATCCGCAACAAGCATGGCGAGGCGCGGCCCTTCCATGTCATGATCTCGTCGCCCGAGCCGTTTTCGGTTGACGTGGAAGGTACGGACGACAAGTTGGTCTACGTGCCCGCCGACACGTCCGGGCAGGAGCGCATATATGTCACCGCCCCGCCGAACACGTCGATCGCAAAGGCGGAGCGCACAGGTATCCGGCTCTGGGTCGTCGATGCGCTCAATGGTGAACGCACTTATCAGGACACCCATTTCAACGGGAGGCCGCAATGACGGATACCGGAAAGCCGCTGACGGGCCGCAAGGTTCTGGCCATTGCCGTGACCGCCTTCGCTGTCATCATCACCGTCAATGTCGTCATGGCGTGGAATGCGATCAGCACCTTTCCGGGGCTCGAGGTCAAGAACAGCTATGTCGCCAGCCAGGAGTTCAACGAGAAGCTCGCCGCGCAGCAAGCGCTGGGCTGGACGCTGGATACGCAATATGCTGACGGGCTGTTGACGCTCGGCTTTGACGGCCCGGACGGGCGGCCCGCCGAAGTGCAGGCGCTGGAGGTGCTTGTCGGCCGAACAACCGAGGCCCGCGACGACAGGTGGCCGGAGCTTTCCGGCGCGAATGGCCGCTACAGCGCCGCGCTCGATCTTGATTACGGACAATGGCTGCTGCATGTGACGGCGCGCGCCGCCGACGGCACGGAATTCCGCCAGCGGCGCCAGATTTTCGTGAGCCGCTGAGATGACCGAAATCATGCGCACGCCGCTCGCCGCCTGCCCGGCCTGCGCCACGGGCGCGGCGGTCGCGGGCACCGGGGACGGCGCGGCCGAAGGGCGGCTGATGCTCTCGCTTCCAGGGATCCATTGCGCGGGCTGCATTTCGGGCGTGGAACGCGGGCTGAAGGCCGTGCCGGGCGTACGCGAGGCGCGCGTGAACCTGACACTTAAGCGCGCCGCGGTGGAGGCCGCCGAGGATGTCACGGCGGCGGATCTGGTCGCCGCTCTGGACCGGCTGGGTTTCGAGGCGCATGAGCTCGACCCCGGCACAATTTCCGCCACCGACTCCGACAGCACCGGGCGCGAATTGCTGATGCGCCTCGCAGTCGCCGGTTTCGCGATGATGAATGTCATGCTGCTTTCGGTCGCCGTCTGGTCGGGCGCGGAGGACGCGACACGCGACCTGATGCACTGGATATCGGCGATGATCGCGCTGCCCGCCGTGGCGTTCTCCGGCCAGCCCTTCTTTCGCAACGCGCTGACCGCGCTCACGGCGCGGCGGCTCAACATGGACGTGCCGATTTCCGTGGCCATCGTGATGGCGGCGGGCATGTCGCTCTATGAAACCGCGATGTCGGGCGAACATGCCTATTTCGACGCCGCGCTGGCGCTGACCTTCTTCCTGCTGGCCGGGCGCTATCTGGACTACCGCACCCGTGCCGCCGCGCGTTCGGCCGCGCAGGAACTGGCGGCGCTCGAAGTGCCACGTGCCACGCGCCTCGTTGACGGGCGGGAGGTGGTCACGCCCATCGCGGAGCTTTCCGCCGGCGATCTGGTGCGCGTGCGTCCGGGCGGGCGGATGCCCGTGGACGGCGTGGTGGAGACAGGCACCTCCGAAATCGACCGCGCCCTGCTGACTGGCGAGAGCCTGCCCGTCTTCGCCGGCGAAGGCAGCACGGTCAGCGCGGGCGAGGTCAACCTGACCGGCCCGCTCGACGTGCGCGTCACGGCGCGCGGCGCCGATACCCGACTGCACAAGATCGCCGATCTGGTGGCGCTGGCCGAAAGCGCGCGGACCCGGTACACCTCACTGGCCGACCGGGCCGCGGTCGCCTATGCGCCGGGCGTCCACCTGCTGGCACTGATCGCTTTCGCCGCATGGATGATCTGGTCGGGCGACCTGCGCGTGTCGGTCAATGTGGCGATCGCGACGCTCATCATCACCTGCCCCTGCGCGCTGGGTCTCGCCGTGCCCGCGGTCGTCACCGCCGCGTCGGGGCGGCTCTTCCGCCGCGGCGTGCTACTCAAGTCAGGCACTGCACTGGAACGCCTCGCCGAAGTCGACACGGTGGTTTTCGACAAGACCGGCACGCTGACGCTGGGCCAGCCGGAGATGCAGGGTGCGGCGGATCACGCGCGCACCGATCTGGCGGTCGCGGCGGGGCTGGCATCCGCATCCGCACACCCGCTGGCGCAGGCGCTGCGGCGCGCCGCCGAAGCCGAAGGCGTGGCGCCCGCCGCAATCGCGGGGCTGCGCGAAGTGCCGGGTTATGGCGTGGAGGGCCGCTGGGGCGACCATCCCGTGCGCTTCGGGCGCGCCGCCTGGACCGGGGGCGCCGACGGGCCGGGCACCGCCAGCTTCCTGCGCATCGGCGACCGCGACCCGGTGCGCTTCGACTTCACCGACGCGTTGCGGCCCGGCGCGGCAGAGGCCGTCGCGGCGCTGCGCGCGGCCGGGTGCCGGGTGATGCTGATCTCCGGCGACAGCGCGCCCGCGGTCGAGGCGACGGCAAAGGCGCTCGGCATCGCTATCGCCGAGTCCGGCGCCCTGCCCAAGGACAAGGTCGCCCGTGTCCAGGCGCTCGAGGCCGAGGGCCACAAGGTGCTGATGGTGGGCGACGGGCTCAACGATACCGGAGCGCTGGCCGCCGCGCATGTCTCGATCTCGCCGGCCTCCGCGCTCGACGCGGCGCGCGTGGCCTCCGACATCGTACTCCTGGGCCGCGACCTCGACGCGCTGGCCGATTGCCTAACCACCGCGCGGCAGGCGCGGGCGCGCATCAAGGAGAACTTCACCCTCTCCGCGCTTTACAACGTGATCGCGGTGCCCATCGCGCTGGCCGGGCTGGCCACGCCGCTGATCGCGGCTCTGGCGATGTCGGCCAGTTCGATCACCGTCTCGCTCAACGCCCTGCGTCTGCGTTAGGATGGCTGTATGGATATCCTGAGCTACCTGATTCCCATATCGCTGCTGCTGGGCGGCGCCGGGCTGGCAGCCTTCTTCTGGGCGCTGCGCACGCGCCAGTTCGACGATCCCGACGGCGATGCGCAGCGCATCCTGCGCACCGACTACGACGACGCACCGAAGCAGGACTGAGCCGCCGGGCGCGCCCGCTTGCAGCTTCCCACCCGATATGGGACTTATGCGCCAACTTATCTGGGAGGACTGCACATGCTCGATTCGACCGATCTTACCGGACTTCTGAAAGACCCGGACCTGCTGCGCGCGCAGGCCTTCCTGGGCGGCGAATGGGCCGATGCCGATGACGGCGCCCGCTTTGCCGTCACCAACCCCGCCCGCGGCGACGTGCTGATCGAGATCGCCGATATGGGCGTGACCGAAACCCGCCGCGCCATCGAGGCCGCCCGCGACGCCCAGAAGGGCTGGGCCGCCCGGACCGGCAAGGACCGCGCCGCGATCCTGCGAAAATGGTACGAGCTGATGGTGGAGAACGCCGACGACCTGGCCGCGATCCTGACCGCCGAAATGGGCAAGCCGCTGGCCGAGGCGAAGGGCGAGGTGCTCTATGGCGCGTCCTTCGTGGAATGGTTCGGCGAGGAGGCCAAGCGCGTCAATGGCGAGACGATTCCCGGCCACCAGCCCGACAAGCGCATCGTCGTGCTGCGCCAACCCATCGGCGTCGTCGCCTCGATCACGCCCTGGAACTTCCCCAACGCGATGATCGCGCGCAAGGTCGCCCCGGCGCTGGCCGCCGGCTGCACCTTCGTCGCGCGCCCCGCCGCCGAAACGCCGCTCTCGGCGCTGGCAATGGCGGTGCTGGCCGAACGCGCGGGCGTGCCCAAGGGCGTCTTCTCGGTCATCACCTCCACCAAATCCTCGGATATCGGCAAGGAGTTCTGCTCCAATCCCGCGGTGCGCAAGATCACCTTCACCGGCTCCACCGAAGTGGGCCGCATCCTGATGCGCCAATCCGCCGACCAGATCATGAAGGCATCGATGGAACTGGGCGGCAACGCGCCCTTCATCGTCTTCGACGACGCCGATCTCGACGCCGCGGTGGAAGGCGCAATGATCTCGAAATACCGCAACAACGGGCAGACCTGCGTCTGCGCCAACCGCATCTACGTTCAGGCGGGCGTCTATGACGCCTTCGCCGAGAAACTGGCCGCCGCGGTGCAAAAGATGAAGGTCGGCGACGGGTTCGAGGAAGGCGTGACGGCCGGACCTCTCATCACCGAGGACGCGGTCAAGAAGGTCGAGGAACATATCGCCGACGCGCTGGAGAAGGGCGCGAAGCTCGTCACCGGCGGGCAGCGGCACGAGAAGGGCGGAACCTTCTTCCAGCCCACGGTGCTGACAGGCGTCACCCGCGAGATGATGGTCACCAATGACGAGACATTCGGCCCGGTCGCGCCGCTCTTCCGCTTCGACACCGAAGAGGACGTGATCCAGCAGGCCAACGACACGATCTTCGGGCTGGCGAGCTATTTCTACGCCCGCGACCTGAGCCGCGTCTGGCGCGTGGCCGAGGCGCTGGAATACGGCATGGTCGGCATCAATACCGGATTGATCTCAACCGAAGTCGCGCCCTTCGGCGGCGTCAAGCAGTCCGGACTGGGCCGCGAAGGCTCCACCCACGGCATCGACGAGTTCACCGAGATGAAGTATCTCTGCATCTCGATCTGAGATAGCGGAATTTCATCGCGATCTCAGTGACTTTACCAAGATCAGGTTCTCCCGCGTGGATGTGCGGGAGAACCGGGTGCCGCCCGATCAGGGCCTACTCCTCGAACCGACCCGTGGCGTCGCGATCACGGTCGTATCGCCGCCTGAGCGAAAACGGCGGCAACCAGGACTCGCGGCGGACCGTCCAGCACTCATAGGTTGGCATCAGCCGATCCGGGGCATCCAGCGCGCCCAGATGCACCTCGATCTCATCGCCGCTACACGCAAATACGGACGAGCCGCAGCGGGGGCAGAAGAACCGCCCGGCGTAGTCGCGTGTTTCTCCCTCGATCGTCACCACATCCCGTGGGAACACAGCGGACGCATAGAATAGCGCGCCGTGATGCTTGCGGCAGTCGAGGCAGTGACAGAGCCCGACCCGGTATGGGAGGCCCGACGCCACAAGTCTGACATTGCCGCACAGGCAACCGCCGGTGAACCGATCCATGTTGCATCCCCTCCGGAATCAAGCGGTCGGAAAGGTAACATCAAACAGCACGGTCATTGCAAATGTGCGGCACGCTCACGGCGTTCAGTAAACCTGCCCGGCCTCTTTTCGGACGTGTTTTCCTACCGGCGATCGTGCCGACCCAGCGGGACCGGGTGGGACACGCGGCAACGACGCAAAAACGCGCGGGGGGCTTCCCCGCGCGTCACCTCTTTCACCCGGAATGGGGGCCGCTCAGGCAGCTGCGGACCCCAGCGCCTTTCGCTTGCTCCCGTTCGCGGACGCGATTTCGATCTGGCGCGGCTTGAGCGCCTCGGGGATCTCGCGCGCGAGGTCGATATGGAGCATCCCGTTCTCATGCAGGGCGCCGGTCACCTTCACATGATCGGCAAGCTGGAAGCGCTTCTCGAACCCGCGCTCCGCGATGCCGCGGTGCAGATAGGTCCGCTCCTGCTCCTCGCCGGTCTTCCGGGCCGACACGATCAGCGCGTTTTCCCGCACTTCGACATTCAGATCCTCGTCGGAGAACCCGGCTACCGCGATGGAAATGCGATAGGCATCATCGGCGGTCTTCTCGATGTTGAAGGGCGGATAGCTCGGCTGGGAAATCTCGTTCGAGAAGACCCGATCCAGAAGATCGGCGAACTGGTCGAAACCCACGGTCGAGCGGTAAAGCGGTGACAGATCAACGGTACGCATTTTTGCATCCTCCTCTTGAGCGATGTGATGTGCGACCCTCCCGAAGGCAGGGCCCGTATGACACCCGGACCCGCCTATGCGGCGCCCGGACAGCCTTGATTTGGGGTTGGATTTTTCCGATTTCAAGATCCCGGAGGCATCTACTCAGGGCGCAGGAATTTCGCGCCACTGGACCTCGCGCCGCCGTCCAGATTGACCCGTTTGGCTGCCGGTGCGGTAGTTTCGGGGAAGACGCCACGCCCGCTGCGCAGCGCCGCAAGCAGCTCCCTCAGCGGGCGCTCCACGTCCATCCCGAAGGAAAGTCGCCCCTGCGCGGTCTGGGCGATCATCGACATAACGCCGACGACCCGCACCCGGCCGCCGCGAAGCGACAGGACGGGCGCGCCGGAGGAGCCGAAATAGGCATCGCATGACATTGCCATCACGCCGGACCGGCGCTCGAGCACGCGGCAACGGCGCTGCATCGACGGCGCCTTCGCGCGCCCCTTGGCATAGGAAATCACGGTCACACTGTCGCCCGGGCTCACGCCGCCCTCGGGGCTCAGAGGCGCCGCCTGCGCGACCGAGATAGGTTCCGCGAGGTGCAGCAGCGCCACATCGTGGCGCACACGCTCGATCATCGTGCCGCTATCGGGCGCATAGCGTGCATGGATCACCGCGGCGCGTCCCTGCCGCGTGGCGATCGCCTCGCCATCGCGCCAGCCGGCCATGAATTTCACCGCGGTCGGATCGACCCGCTTGCCGGTGCGGCTGTCCATCAGGCAATGGGCGGCGGTCAGCACGATGTCGCTGGCCACCAGCGCACCGGTGCAGAAGCCCTTGCCCGCGAGGTCGAGATAGCCGATCGCCTCCCAGCCGGCCGTATCCTGGCGCAAGGTCATGCGGCGCAGTGTGTCGTCGGATTGAGCGCGCGCCATGCCGCCCGCCAGAAGGCCCAGGGACAGGCCGGCCGCTATCAGGAATCCGAATTGCATCGCAAGCCCCCCGCGGTCACGGCCGTATGAACTTCGCGCCGTTCTGCGTCCGGCCCGACAACCCATCCCGTCCCGGCCGCGCGGAATGCAGGAGCCCGCTCTGATTTTCGCGGAGTTTCATCAGGTCCTGAAGCGGCCCGGTCACGGTGGTGGCCAGCGCCACCTTGCGGTCGCGCCACTCCCCCTTGGCGGAAACGACGGATACCACCTCGCTGAAACCGCCCTGGCGCACGAAGACGGGAGAGCCGGAAGAGCCGAAATTCACGTCGCAATCGAGGATGAGAAGCCCCGGCTGGAGGCCGACCACATGGCATTCCTCCTGCAGCGAGGGCGCCTCGGCGCGTTCCATCGCATAGGACACAAGCTCCACCTTCGCGCCGATCCCCAGGTCCGCGGCACTGGTGCCGAAGGGCGGGATGCCGTGCTGGCGGATCGGCTGGTCGAGTTCGATCAACGCCAGATCGCGGGCCGAACGGGAGATGTCGTCGAACCCGGTGAAGTCGTAATCGGGATGGATCGTCACGCGCCGCGCGCCGCGATACGCTTCGGCGCGGCCGTCGCGGAACCCTGCCTTGAAGGTGATGTCGGCGTCGTCGATGCGGTTGCCGCTGTCGCGGTCATACATGCAATGCGCGGCGGTCAGCACCAGCGAAGGCTCGATCAGGGTGCCGGTGCAGAAGCCGCGCCGGCCGATATCCACGCGCCCAACGCCTTCCCAGCCGCGCGTGTCGTCGGCTGTCGAGAGCTTGCGCAGGGCCGAAACCTCGCCCGCGGGCAGGGGGCCGATCGCCGCGTACATCCAGATGCCCACCACCAGAAGCGCGATGAATCGCATGCCGCCTACCCCATGATACTGCGCGCCCACCAGACATCCGGGGTAGACGGATCATCTGGCCATTTTGTGGCCCTGTCGTGAAAATGAGCGGGCCGGGGTCAGCCCAGAGCCGGCGGCCGCGGCCCGCCCGTGGCCCAGTCCAGGAGCTCCACGGTATGCACGACCGGCACCTCGGTGCCGCCGCCGATCTGCATCATGCAGCCGATGTTTCCGGCCGCGATCACGTCGGGCGCCTTTGCCACCAACGTCTCGATCTTGCGGGTCTTGAGCTGGCTGGAAATCGCGGGTTGCATCAGGTTGTAGGTGCCCGCGCTGCCGCAGCAGAGATGCGAATCCGTGGGCTCCACCACTTCGAAACCCGCGCGCTTCAGCAAGTCCTTGGGATAGCTCTTGATCTGCTGGCCGTGTTGCAGCGAACAGGCGGCATGATAGGCCACCCGCACGCCGCGCGCCGGACCCTCGGGAAAGTCGAGCCGAATCAGAAGCTCAGACACATCGACCGCGATCTCCGCGACCGCCCGCGCTTCCCCGGCCAGCGGCTCGTTGCGGAACATATGCCCGTAATCCTTGACCGTGGTGCCGCAGCCCGAGGTGTTGATGACCACCGCGTCGAGCCCATCGCCGGTCAGTTCACGATGCCAGGCGCGGATGTTCTTCGCGGCGGTCGCGTGGCTCTCGCGCGTCTTGCCCATGTGATGGGTCAGCGCCCCGCAGCAGCCCTGCCCTTCGGCGATGACCACGTCGCAGCCCAGCCGGCGCAGAAGCCGGATCGTGGCATCGTTGATATCGGTGTTGAGCGCGCGCTGCGCGCAGCCGGTCATCAAGGCCACGCGCATCCGCCGTTCTCCCTCGGCGGGAAAGACCTGCGGATCGTCGTTGCGGCTGACCGGCGGGATCGTATTCGGCGCCATCTCCAGCATCGAGCGCAGCCGCGCATCGGGCATGATCTGCGCGAAGGGCCGGCCGATTTTGGCGCCCAGCAGCGCCAAGCGGAAGCGCGCGGGATAGGGCAGGATGCGCGCCAGCAGCCAGCGCAGCGCGCGGTCGCTCCAGGGCCGTTTATAGGTCTCTTCGATATATTCGCGCGCGTGATCGACCAGGTGCATGTAATGCACGCCCGAGGGGCAGGTCGTCATGCAGGCCAGGCAGCTCAGGCAACGGTCGATATGCTTGACGGTCTTCTCATCGGCGGGGCGGCCGTTCTCCAGCATGTCCTTGATCAGGTAGATGCGTCCGCGCGGACTGTCGAGTTCGTCGCCCAGCACCTGGTAGGTCGGGCAAGTCGCCGTGCAGAAGCCGCAATGCACGCAGGAGCGCAGGATCTCGTTGGACCGCGCGGTGGCCGGGTCTTTGAGCTGCTCGGGGGAGAAATTCGTCTGCATCGCTTTTCCTTGGTCGTTGCGGCAGCGGGGCTCAGCCCATCAGTCCGGGATTGAGAATGCCGCGCGGATCGAAGCGGGTGCGCAGCCTCGCGCTGATCGCGGCCAGCGGTGCGGGTTCGGGCTGGAAGACCGGCAGCCGCGCGCGCGTCTCTGCCCCGGCGCGCACCAGCGTGGCGTGGCCCTCGAAGGGCGCCGCCGCGGCGCGCAGATCCGCGCCGCGCTCGGACAGGGCCCAGATCAGCCCGCCACCCCAGTCATAAATCAGCTCCGCCGCGCCCAGCCGAGCCCCGATCACGGGTGCATCCGAAGGCTTCACCGAGAACCGCCAGACATCGCCCTCGCGGTTGTGGAACGGGACCACGTCGCGGATGTATCTCCACCCGGCGGTGGTACGCTCGGGGTCCGTCTCGACGGTAAAATCGCCAAACGCCGAAAGCAGCTCTTGCAGCTTACCGGCTCGGTAGGCCACCGATTTCTCGAACCCCTCCAGGCGGATCATGGTCACCGGCGCGCCGTCCGTTCCCTTTTGCAAATGCGCCGCACCCGTGACCTCGAATGGCGAGCCGAGCGCCGCGCCAAGCGCCTTCACCGCCCCGTCGTCGTCCAGTCCCTCCAGCAAAAGCACACCGGTCATCTCTGTCGCGGGCAGGACCTTGAATGCCACCTCGCTCAGAACGCCCAGTGTGCCGTGGCTTCCGGTCATGAGCTTGACCAGATCGTAGCCGGTGACGTTCTTCATCACCCGCCCGCCATTCTTGACCACCGCGCCGGTACCGTCGACGAAACGCACACCCAGCATGAAATCCCGGCAGGCACCGACCTGAATGCGGCGCGGTCCCGACACATTTCCCGCCACCACGCCGCCGATGGTGGGCACGCCTTCGGTGTCCAGGAGCCCGCGATGGTCCATCGGCTCGAAGGCCAGGCGCTGTCCTTCGGCCTCCAGCATCGCTTCGATCTCGGCCAGCGGCGTGCCCGCCCCGGCAACCATGGTCAAGGCACCGGGTTCGTAAAGACGGATGCCCGACAGCCCGCGCGTCTCGAGCGGATCGCAGCCCTCGGGCGCGTGCCGCCGCGTGCCGCCGCCGCGGATCGCCAGCGGTCCTTTGGCCGCGCGTACCGCCTCCGCCAAATCCGTTTCGCTTTCCGGGCTCAACATCGCCTGTCCTTCATCTTTCCGAAAATACTCCGGGGGGAGGCCCCGCCTCGGCGGGGACCGGGGGGCAGCGCCCCCCGCCCGGGGCCGCCGCGTTCACGCGGCGTCCTGCAGACCCGCGCGCCGCGACGCACTCGCCTCCAGCGGAAAGACCTTGAGCGGGTTGAGCAGCCAGCGCGGATCGAACACGTCCTTCACGCGCATCTGCGCCTCCATGTCCGCCGGTGCGTATTGCGTCCCCATCAGGTCGCGCTTCTCCACCCCCACGCCGTGTTCGCCGGTCAGGCAGCCGCCCACCTCGACGCAGAGCGTCAGGATGTCGGCGCCCAGCGCCTCGGCCTTTTCCAGATCGCCCGGCGCATTGGCATCGAAGAGGATCAGCGGATGCATGTTGCCGTCGCCGGCATGAAACACATTGGCCACGCCCAGCCCGTATTTCCGCGACATCTCCCCGATACCCGTCAGCACCCTGGGCAGTTCGGAGACCGGGATCGTGCCGTCGAGGCAGATATAGTCGTTGATCTGCCCCATCGCCCCGAAGGCCGATTTCCGGCCTTTCCAGATCGCGGCGGATTCTTCGGCCGAGCCGCTCTCGCGCAGTTCCGCGGGATCGTGGCGACGGGCGATCTCCATGATCATGCCAAGCTGCGCATCGATCTCCGCCTCGCTGCCTTCGACCTCCACGATCAGCAGCGCCTCGACATCCGGATAGCCGGCATGGGCGAAATCCTCGCAGGCACGGATGCAGGGACGGTCCATGAACTCGATCGCCACCGGCAGGACACCGGCCTTGATGATGTCCGACACGCAGGCGCCTGCCACTTCCGAGGAATCGAAGCCCATCAGCACGGGGCGCGCGCCTTCGGGCTTGCGCAGGATGCGCAGCGTCGCCTCGGTCACTACGCCGAGCTGCCCTTCCGAGCCGCAGACCACGCCCAGCAGATCGAGCCCCGCGGCATCCAGATGCGCGCCGCCCATTTCCACCACCGTGCCGTCCATCAGTACCATCGTCACGCCCAGCAGGTTGTTGGTGGTCACGCCGTATTTCAGGCAATGCGCGCCGCCGGAATTCATCGCGATATTGCCGGCGATGGCGCAGGCGAGCTGCGAGGACGGGTCGGGCGCGTAGAAGAAGCCGTCTTCTTCCACCGCGCCGGTGACGCTGAGGTTGGTGCGCCCGGTCTGGACCCGGATGAAGCGATTCTCGTAATCGGTCTCCAGCACCTCGGCCAGCCGTGCCACGCCCAGGATGACGCTGTCGGCGGTGGGCAGCGCCCCGCCCGCCAGCGACGTGCCCGACCCGCGCGGCACCACCGGCACGCCCATCGCGTGGCAGGCCGCCAGAACCTTCGAGACTTCTTCGGTCGAGCCGGGCAGCACCACCGCCAGCGGCGGGCAGCGATACGCGGTCAGCGCGTCGCATTCATAGGCGCGCGTCTCGGTGGGATCGTGGATCACGGCGTCGGAGGGAAGGAGGGCGCTCAGACGCTCCACGATCTCGGCCTTCCGGGCCAGGATCGCGGGATCGGGGGCGGGCATGTCCATCATCGGCTCCTTTCTATATTTGGTAAAATTATATTACCAATTATGAGAAGGCAAGCCATTTCGGGCGAGCGCGGCGGCACTCGCGCCGCGCTCAGCGCCCTTCGCGCAGCCAGGCCGCGATGCTGAGCGCCGCAATCATGAGCAGGAAGAGGATCGCGGGCAGCAGCGGGCTGACCCGGATATCCGCCGTCACATAGGCGTCGCGCGGAGTCAGGCCCAGCCATCCGCGCCCGGCCGCGACGCGCCCTTCGCGCACGTCGCGCAACTGCGGGAAGCCGTCCTCGAGCCGCAGGATGCCGCCGCCCGCGGCGTCCAGCACCGGTTCCAGCCGCGCGCCGCTCGCGATGGTCTCGGCATATTCGCGCGGCGCGGCGGGACCGACGGCCACCACCGTCTCGCGGGTCTCGTCGGCCAGGCGGTAGAGCCCCATCTGCGGCGCCTCGTAGGTGGCCGAGTGGCGCCCCGGCGCCTCCTCGCGCAGCGCCAGCTCGCGCTCGGTGCCGTCGGGTGCGGTCAGGGTGACGCTGCGCGCGCCGTCCTCCAGCGACCGGCGGGTGATCGTGATCATGCCGCCCTGCGCGGTCGCGCGCAGCGCCTCCTCCTCCAGTTCCGGCTCGCCCATCATCCAGTGCGCCAGGCGGCGCAGCAGTTCAAGCTGCGGCCCGCCGCCCTCGTAGCCGCGGTTCCAGAGCCACGCGTGGTCGGAGGCCAGCAGCGCGATGCGTCCCTCGCCCACCCGGTCGAGTTGCAGGAGCGGACGCTCGCCGGCACCGGTCATCACGGTATGGCCGGACTCCGGCGTGACTTCGATCTGCCGCAGCCATCGGCCCCAGCCGGGCGTGCCGTCCGCAGCGCTCTCGCGCGGGGCGAAGTCCTCCAGCCCCGACGTGACCGGGTGGCGCGCCCCGATATCCGAGACGCGCGGCAGGAAGCCGCGTTCCACCACATTGGCGGTCGGCGCGGCGGGAAGCACCTCAGATAGTGGCGAGCGCCAGAGGCTTTCGGCCCCGGCAAATTCAGGCCCGGCCGAGAGCAGCACCGCGCCGCCCTTCTCGACATAGCTGCGGACGCTGTCGAGATAGATCATCGGCAGGATGCCGCGCTGCCGATAACGGTCGAAGATGATCAGGTCGAACTCATCCACCTTTTCCAGGAAAAGCTCCCGCGTGGGGAAGGCGATCAACGACAACTCGTCCACCGGCACGCCGTCCTGCTTCATCGGCGGGCGCAGGATGGTGAAATGTACCAGATCGACGGAACTGTCGGACTTCAGCAGGTTGCGCCAGGTCCGTTCGCCGGCATGGGGCTCGCCTGAAACCAGAAGCACGCGCAGCCGGTCGCGCACCCCGTTGATCGAGACGACGGCGGCATTGTTGCGCGCGGTCAGCTCGTCCTGGGCTTCCGGTGTGGAAAACTGGATCACGTTCATGCCGCCATGCGGCAGGGTCAGCGGCAGATCCATGTCGCGGCCCACCGGCACGGTGAAGACCTGCGGCTCCTGTCCGTCGATGGCGATGGAAAGCTCCGCCGTGCCGTCGCCGCCCGCCGGTGCCGCGCCCTGATCCTCCAGCCGCAGTGTCAGCGTGACCGGCTCGCCGATGATCGCGAAGGCCGGGGCGTTTTTCACCACCAGCCGCCGGTCCCAGTCGCCCTCGCGCCCGGTCAGCAGCGCGTGGAGCGGCGCGGGCATTTCGGGAGCGCGGTCCAGATCGTGGATATGCCCGTCGGTGATCAGAAGCGCGCCGGCGATTCGCGAATGCGGCTCCTCGGCCAGCGCCTCGGCCAGCGCCGACATCAGCAAGGTGCCCTCGTCGGTGCCCTGCGGCGCGTCGCCCACCCGGATCAGGCGCAACTCGGTATTGCCGCGCGCCGCGATCCGGCGCTCCAGATCTGCCACGGCGCGGGCGGTCTGGTCCGGGCGGTCCGACAGGCCCTGGCTGGCGCTTTCATCCACGACCGCCAGCACGATGTCGGAAAGCGGCTCGCGGGCTTCCTCCTTCAGCGCCGGATTGGCCAGCGCGGCGAGCAGCGCCACCCCGGCAAGCCCGCGCAGCCACCAGCCCGGCAGCCCGCGCCAGAGCGCGACACCGATCCCCGCGGCCACCAGCAGCACCACGGCAGCCAGAACGACCGGGTCCAGAAGCGGATCGAATATGATCTCGCGCGTCATCGCTACTGCCCCAGCCGGTCGAGCAGAGCGGGGACATGCACCTGGTCGGATTTGTAGTTACCCGTCAGCACATGCATCACAAGATTGACGCCGAACCGCAGCGCGAACTCGCGCTGCCGCTCACCCGCGAAGCCGCGGCCGACCGGAAAATTCGGCTGGCCGCTTTCGTCCACGGCCCAGGCCGCCGCCCAGTCGTTGCCGCCGATCACCACCGGCGTCACCCCGTCATTGAGATCGCGGAACGGCATGCCCTCGGCGCGGGCGGCGTCCGGCGGTGCGGCCTCCACCCAGACGGCGCCGTTGTAGCGGCCCGGAAACTCCTGCAGCAGATAGAAGGTGCGGGTCAGGACGTGGTCGCCCGGCACCGGCTCCAGCGGCGGGATGTCGAGCGGCGCGGCCAGCGCCTGCAACCGCCGGCCATTCGGCGATCCGCTCCCCACCCCGGCGATGTTGGCGTCCCGCGTATCGAAGAGAATCATGCCACCAGTGCGCAGATAGGCGTTGAGCCGCGCATAGGCTTCGGCCGACGGGCGCGGCTGCCCGGCGCCGACCGGCCAGTAGAGCAGCGGGAAGAAGGCCAGTTCGTCCTCTTCCAGATCGACGCCGATCGGGTCCGCAGGCTCGACCGCCGTGCGGCGCGTCAGCGTGCGCGACAGGCCCCGCAGCCCGGCCTCGGAAATCCGGTCGAGCGCGGCATCGCCGGTCTGCACATAGGCCAGCACCGTCTCGGACGTGGCCTGCACCGCGCGCGCGTCGCTGCCCTGCTGCGCCTCGCCCGCGCCGGGCAGCGCCAGCGCCAGCACCAGCGCCGCCGCCGCGCCGCCGCGCCCCGTACGCGCCAGCCGTCCGCCCAGCGCCAGCGTGGCCATGATATCGGCCAAAAGCAACATCAGCGCCGCGGTCAGGAAGCCGCCCTTGAGCCGCGCCTCCTCCTGGACCGCCATCCCTTCGACCACCAACCCTGCGGGCCACTCGGCGGGCGCCAGCATCTCGTCGTCTCCGATCACGTTGACCGCCACGCGCCGGTCCCCGCTGGCGTAAAGCCCCGGTCGCAGATCCGGCCCGACGCCGCCTTCAGCGAGCCGCTCGCCCGGCACGCCGGGCAGCGTGCCCGCGTCGCGCTCGGCCCCGAAGCCGTCCAGCACGCGCTCCGGCGCCCAGGTCGTGCCGTCAAGCTCCTCGGCCGAAGGCTGGGTCGGCCGGGTGGAGACGGCGAGCCGTTCGAGCATTTGCACGAAGAGCCCGGAAAGCGGCAATGTGGACCATTCCGCGTTGGCGGCGACATGGAAGAGCACGACCCGCCCCTGGCCCAGCGTCTTGCCGGTCACCAGCGGCGTGCCGTCGGCCAGCGCCGCGATCACCCGTCCCGAAAGCGACGGATCGGGCTGCGCCATGACCTGGCTGGTCACCGTCACATCGTCGGGAATATCCAGCCCGTGAAACGCCGTGCCTTCGGCAAAGGGGCGCAGCCGCTTGGGCGCGCCCCAGCTCATCGCGCCGCCCACGCTGCGCCCGCCCGCGCGCAGCCGCACCGGCATCAGCGGGTCCTCGGCGGCGCGCGAGACGTCGGAGGCCGCCAGCCGCGGCCCGGCGAAACGCAGCAACAGCCCGCCTTCCGAAACCCAGTCCTCAAGCGCGTCGGATTCCAGCGCCGTCAGCCCGGCAACATCGGCCAGCACGACAACGTCCGGTCCGGAAAGCAGGATGTCGTCAAGCGTGCCTTCCACCGTGTCGGCGGTCGGCTCCAGGGCCCGGCGCAGGTAATGCAGCGGCGAGAGCAACTCCGCCCCCTCGCTGTCGTCGCGTGCGGCAAGGAGGCCGACCTTGCGGCGCTTGAGCGCATCGTCGGTCAACGCCACCGCCCCGGCCGAGCGCAGGCCCGCGATCTCGAAGCGGCGGATGCGGTTGCGCAACTCCGCGGGCACCGACAATTCAGCCGTGGCCAATTTCTCGCCCGCGCCGAAGGCGACCGGCAGTTCCGCCAGCACCCTCTCAACCCCGGCGGGGTCCGGGCCGATCGCGCGCAGCGTCGCCTCGCGCGCGCCGTCGCTTTCCGACCTGAGCGCCTCCAGCACGATTACGCCGTCGCGGAACACGGGCGGCCGCAGCGCCAGCCGTTCCGAGCCGCTTTGGAAGACCCGCACCGTGCCGCGTGCCCTTAGTATCTCCAGAAGCGCCGCGCGGCCGTCGCGCGCCAGCCCGTCGGAAAGCCACCATGTGTCGAAACCGCCGCCCTGAAGCCCGGCGATCCATTCGCCCGGATCGGTCGCGGGCATTGCCCATGGCGCCGGCGTCAGGCCTGAGATCCGGCCGGACCAGGCGTCCGCGCTCTGGAACTCGACGCCGCCGGCAGGCGGGTCGCTGACCGCGGCCACCGCGACCGGCCGCCCGGCGCGCCCGGCCTCATCCACCAGCGCGGCGATCTTGCCCTGGCGCAGCCGCCAGTCGGAGGCCGAGGCCCAGCTCGCATCGGTCAGGATCAGCACCGGCCCCGCGCCGCCTTGCGTCTCTTCGGGATTCAGCACCGGACCGGCGAAGCCGATAATCACCGCCGCCACCGCGAGGCAGCGCAGCAGCAGGAGCCACCAGGGCGTGCGGTCGCTCTCGCTTTCGTCGTCTTTGAGGCCCATCAACAGCGTCACAGCCGGGAAGAGCCGGCGCACCGGCGCGGGCGGCACGGCGCGCAGCAGCCACCACAGGACCGGCAGCGCGGCGAGCCCCAGCAGAAGCCAGGGCGCGGTGAAGGCGACGGGACCGATGGACCACATGCTCAGCGCACCCCTTCCAGCGCCCCGTAGAGCCAGAGCAGCGCGGCCTGCGCGCTCTCGCCCGTGTGGTGGCATTGGTATTGCCAGCCAGTCCGGTCAGCCAGCATGGAAAGCCGCGCCTTGCGTTCGGCGAGCCGTTCCAGGTAGCGGTTACGCAGTTCCCCGGCCTTGAGCGTCTCGAATTCCAGCACGCCCGCCATGCTCTGGAAGATCGTGCGCCCGTCGAAGGGAAACGCCTCCTCCTGCGGGTCGAGCACCTGGAGGATCACGCCCTTCACACCGCGATCGGCAGCATGGGCGAGCACGCCCTCGACCTGTGCCCAGTCGCCCAGGAAATCCGAGATCAGCACGGCCCGCGCGCCCGTCGGCATGGCGCGCTCCGCGGGGATACCGTAATCGGCGCTGTCCTCCTTCGCCAACTCCGCCGCGACGCGGATCAATTGCGCCTCGCCGTGGCGCGGCGGCTCGGGATCCTGCATGAGGCCAATCCGCTCTCCCCCGCGGTTGAGAAGGACTGCCGCGGCAAGGCCCAGCAGCCGGGCGCGCGCGCCCTTGGACGGCCTGTCGGCATCGGAGGTGAAGCTCATCGATCGGGCGGTGTCGATCCAGAAGAGCACGCTCTGCGCGGCCTGCCATTCCTTCTCGCGCACGAAGGTCGCGTCGGCGCGGCCTGAACGCCGCCAGTCGATCTCGCGATAGGCGTCGCCGGCATGGGCGTGCCGGTATTGCCAGAACTGGTCGCCCAGCCCCGCGCGCCGCCGCCCGTGTTCGCCCAGGATGACCGTCGCCGCCAGATGCTCCGCCTCGGCCAAGAGCGGCGGCAAGCCGCTCGCCGCAGCCTCGGCGCGCTGCCGCAGCCAGGCAGCGGGTATGGCGGCGGGGTCGCTCACGCCGCGGCCTCGACCTGCGTCACATGGGCGGCCACGGCGTCAATCAGGTCGGGCAGGCTTTCACCGCGGGCGCGCGCGGCGAAGCTGAGCGCCATGCGGTGGATCAGCACCGGCCGCGCCATCGCCATCACGTCCTGCGGCCCCGGCGCCAACCGACCGTCCAGCAGCGCCCGTGCCCGCACCGTCAGCATCAGCGCCTGCGCGGCGCGCGGGCCGGGACCCCAACTGACCGTGTCCTGCACGTCGGGCAGCGCCTCGGGCTCGTCCGGCCGGCAGGCGCGCACCAGGTCGAGGATCAGCTCCAGCACCGCCTCGCCCACCGGCATCCGGCGCACGACCTCCTGCGCGGCGATCAGCTCCGCCGCGGTGAAGACCGGCGTCGCCTCGGCCTCATCGATCCCGGTCGTGGTCAGCAGGATCTGCCGCTCGGTCTCGCGGTCGGGATAGTCGACATCGACGCGCAGCAGGAACCGGTCGAGCTGCGCCTCGGGCAGCGGATAGGTGCCTTCCTGCTCGATCGGGTTCTGCGTGGCCAGTACATGGAAAGGCCGGGCCAGCGCGCGATCCTTCCCGGCCACCGTCACCTGGCGTTCCTGCATCGCCTGCAGGAGCGCCGATTGCGTGCGCGGGCTGGCGCGGTTGATCTCGTCGGCCATCAGAAGCTGGCAAAAGATCGGCCCCTCGATGAAACGGAAGGCGCGGCTGCCGTCCTCGCCCGTCTCCAGCACCTCGGAGCCCAGGATATCCGCCGGCATCAGGTCGGGCGTGAACTGGACGCGATTGCCGTCGAGCCCCATCACCGTCGAGAGCGTGTCCACGAGCCGCGTCTTGCCCAGCCCCGGCAGACCGACCAGCAATGCGTGCCCGCCGCACAAAAGCGCGGTCAGCGTCAGGTCCACGACCTCGGGCTGGCCGATGATGCGCATGCCGATGCTGGCCCTGGCGCGGGCCAGCCTTTCACCCAGCGCCTCGATCTCTGCCAGTAGCGCGGTGTCGGTTTCGGTGTCGGTCGCGGCCATGACTCCCCTTCCCTTCGGAATTGTGGTCTGTTGAAACCAGCCTATCATTCATTGGATCGAGATAAAGCGGCATCGACAAATGGCAAAACCGTCAGTGACAGAAACTCCGCCGAAACCCTCGGCTGAAAGCCTCGCCGAAGCGGCACGTGCGGCATCGAAAGCCGGCAGGCCGCCGGTGCATGAGTGGAACCCGGATTTCTCGGGCGATATCGACATGCGGATTGCGCGCGACGGCACGTGGTACTATCTCGGCTCGCCGATTGGCCGGAAACCGCTGGTCAGGCTCTTCTCTTCGATCCTGCGCAGGGAGGGCGACGACTATTTCCTCGTCACCCCGGTCGAGAAGGTGGGAATCACTGTCGATGACGCGCCTTTCCTGGCGGTGGATTTCGAGTTGGAGAACCCCGGCCCCGATCAGACCCTGACCTTCGTCACCAATGTCGGCGACATGGCGGTGGCTGGGCCGCAACACCCGATCCGCGTAGAACGCGACGCCGAAACCGGGGAACCTTCGCCCTACGTGCTGATCCGTGACAATCTGGAGGCGCTGATCGACCGCAAGAGCTTCTACCGGCTGGTGGAGATCGGCACCCACGAGGAAGCCGCCGGGAAAAGCTGGTTCGGCCTGCGCTCGGACGGGGTGTTTTTCCCGATCATCCCCTCGGCGGAGATGCCCGCATGAGCGCGCCACTGGCCGTCATCGTCGGCGCGGGGGCGGGGCTTTCGGCCTCGCTCGCCCGCGCCCTGGCCACCGACGGATACGCGCTGACGCTGGCCGCGCGCGACACCGCCAAGCTGGAGGATCTCGCGGCACAGACCGGGGCCGCGACACAGGCGCTCGACGCGCGCGACCCGGCCGCCATGGCCGCGTTATTCGACGGGCTGGCGGCGGCGCCGCGCGTGGCGGTCTACAACCCCTCGGCACGGGTGCGCGGCGGGATCGCCGAACTCGACCCGGAGGAGGTGCGCCGCGCGGTGGAGACGACCGCCTTCGGCGCCTTCCTGATGGGCCAGGCAGCGGCGCGGCGGATGCTGGCGGCCGAACCCGACGCGAACGGCGTGCGCGGCACGATCCTCTTCACCGGGGCCTCTGCCGGGGTGAAAGGCTTTCCGAACTCCGCAACCTTCGCGATGGGCAAGTTCGCCCAGCGCGGTCTGGCGCAATCGATGGCGCGCGAGTTGCACCCGAAGGGCATACATGTGGCCTGGATCAATATCGACGGGGCGATCCGCAACCCCGGCCGGACCGAGCCGCCCGACGCCCCGGACAGCATGCTGGACCCCGACGCGATCGCGCGCAGCTACCTGCACCTGATCGGCCAGGACCGCTCCGCCTGGAGCGACGAGCTGACGCTGCGCCCCTGGGTGGAACGGTTCTGACCCGCGCGGCAGGGCCCCGGCGCCGGCGGCAGCCGGCGATGGGGGGACCGGACCTGGCGCGGAACGCGCCGCCGCGGGATCAGCGGACCACGTAGACCGAACATTCGGCATGGGAGACGACATGGCTCGCCGTGGTGCCCAGAAGGTAGTCCTGTATGCGCGGGTTGGCGGCCTCCATGACCACAAGATCGACCGGCGCGCCATTGGCGTATTTCACGATCTGGCGGTGCACGGCGCCTTTCAGCACCTTCTTCTGCACCGTGACGCCCTCCGCCGTGTTGGCGGCCAGGAATTCGTCGAGCTTGCCGCCCCAGTATTTCTCGGAATCGTAGATGTTGAGGTTGCGCTCCATTTCGGGGGCGACCGTCACCACGATCAGCTCGGCGCCATGCAACCGTGCCAGTCGCAATGCCGTGTCGTAGGCGGCGCTGGTATGGGCGGCGTGGCGCAGGTTCACCGGGCAGAGAATGGTCTTGATCGGGCTGGACATGGCGTTGGCCTCCTTGTTTCGCACCAGACTGGCAGGCGTGGGCGCACGCGCTGACCCGCCAGCGACCGGAAGGCGGACGCATCCGACATTACGTCGGCCCGCTCCGGTCCGCGCCTCAGCCGCCGATCCGCGAGGGCTCGGCGCAGGCGGTCTCGGCGCTTTCGATGTCCAGCGTGACGTGGCGGATGCCGAACCGGTCCGCAAGATGCGCGCGCAGCCGGTCACCGATCTCGCGCCCCGCCGCAAGCTCGGTGACCGCGACCACCACATGTGCCTCCAGCGAGGTGCTGTGTTCGCTGAACTGCCACAGGTGCAGGTGGTGGACGCTCTCCACCCCGGCCACCGCCTCCATCTCGGCCAGCACCTCGCCGGTCTCCAGCCCCGGCGGGCTGCCCAGCATCAGGATGCGGATCACCGGGCCGATTTCGCGGAACGCCATCCACAGGATGTAGCCCGCGATCCCCAACGTCACCAGCGGATCGACCAGCCGCCAGTCATAGAGCAGGATCAGGCTGCCCGCGGCGATCACCGCGACCGAGCCCAGCGCGTCGGCCAGGTTGTGCAGGAAGGCGGCGCGGATATTCACGCTCTCGCGCGACAGCCGCAGGGTCAGCAGTGCCGTGACCAGATCGACCGCCAGCGCCACGCCGGCCACGATCACCACCAGCCAGCCATCGACGCCGGGCGGGTCGATCATGCGGAACGCGGCCTCGTAGACGAGGTAGAGCCCGATGACGATCAGCGTGGTGTAGTTGACCAGCGCGGCCACCACCTCGGCCCGGCCATAGCCGAAGGTCATGGTCCCGTCCGACGGGCGCCGCGCGATCTTGCGCGCCGCGAAGGCGATACCCAGCGACAGGGCGTCGGAAAGATTGTGGACCGCGTCGGCGATCAGCGCGACGGAGCCCGAGACGATCCCGCCCGCGATCTGCACCAGCGTCAGGGCCAGGTTGACCCCAACCGCCAGCGCCACCCGCCGGTCGCCGGCATCGGGGCTCAGATGGTGATGGTGGTCATGTGGCATTGCGGTCCTTGCGTTGAGCGGAATGTCCCCGCACGGCCGGCCGTCAGTGCGCCTCGGCCCAGTTGCGGCCCTGGCCCGCATCCACCGTCAGCGGCACCGAAAGCTCCACCACCGGCAGCGCGGCACCTTCCATTACGCCGCGCACGGCCTCGGTCACGGGCGCCACCGCGTCCTCGTCCACTTCGAAGATCAACTCGTCATGCACCTGCAGCAGCATGGTCGCGGGCAGATCGGCGATGGCGTCGGGCATCCGGATCATGGCGCGGCGGATCACGTCGGCGGCGGTACCCTGGATCGGCGCATTGATCGCGGCGCGGCGGGCGAACCCGGCGGCCGGCCCTTTCGACGAGATCTCCGGCGTGTGGATCTTGCGCCCGAAGAGCGTCTGGACGAAGCCGTGTTCCTTCGCGAAGGCCACGGTGTCGTCCATGTAGTCCTTGATGCCCGGAAACCGCTCGAAATAGGTGTCGATGAAATCCTTCGCCTCGCCCCGCGGGATGCGCAGGTTGCGCGACAGCCCGAAGGCCGAGATGCCGTAGATCACCCCGAAATTAATCGCCTTGGCCTTGCGCCGCGTGGCCGCGTCCATCTCGTCGATGGGGACGTTGAACATCTGGCTCGCGGTCATGGCGTGGATGTCCTGGCCGTCGCGGAACGCGTCGCGCAGGGCGTCGATGCCGGCGATATGGGCCAGGATGCGCAGCTCGATCTGGCTGTAATCGAGCGAGAGCAGCAGCTTGCCCTTCTCCGCCACGAACGCTTCGCGGATGCGGCGCCCCTCGTCGGTCCGCACGGGGATGTTCTGAAGGTTCGGATCGGTGGAGGCAAGGCGCCCGGTATTGGCCCCGGCGATCACGTAAGACGTATGGACGCGGCCCGTCTCCGGGTTGACATGTTCCTGAAGCGCGTCGGTATAGGTCGATTTCAGCTTGGCAAGCTGACGCCAGTCCAGCACGCGGGCGGGCAGGTCGTGACCCTCGGCGGCCAGATCCTCCAGCACATCCGCGCCGGTGGCATAGGCGCCGGTCTTGCCCCGCTTGCCACCCTCCAGCCCCATCTTGTCATAGAGAATTTCGCCAAGCTGCTTGGGGCTACCGACGTTGAAACTACCGCCCGCGAGTTCGTGGATCTCGGCCTCCAGCCCGGCCATCTTCTGCGCAAACGCATTGGACATGCGCGACAGTGTGTCCCGGTCCACCCTGACGCCCGCCATTTCCATGCGCGCGAGAACCGGCACCAGCGGGCGTTCCAGCGTCTCGTAGACCGTGGTGACACGGGCGCGGTGCAGTTGCGGACGGAAGAGTGTCCAGAGCCGGAGCGTGATATCGGCATCCTCGGCGGCATAGGTCCCGGCCTTGCCGATCTCCACCCGGTCGAAGGTGATCGCCGATTTGCCGGAGCCGATCAACTCCTTGATCGGGATCGGGTTGTGCGACAGGTAGCGTTCGCTGAGCGCGTCCATGCCGTGGCCGTGCAGCCCGGCGTTCATCGCGTAGGACATAAGCATCGTGTCGTCTATCGGCGCGATCTCCACCCCGTAGCGGGCAAAAATCTTGGCGTCGTATTTCATGTTCTGGCCGATCTTGAGGATCGCCTCATCCTCCAGAACCGGCTTGAGCACGTCCAGCACGTCCCCGAGCGCCATCTGGCCCTCGGCCAGCGCATCGGAGCCGAAGAGCCCGCCGCCGCCATCGCCGCCCTTGTGGCCGACCGGAATGTAGCAGGCGGTGCCGGGCTCCACGGCGAGTGAGATGCCCACAAGTTCGGCCCGCATCTCGTCGAGGCTCGTGGTCTCGGTATCCACCGCGACCCAGCCGCGCTGACGGATCGCCTCCACCCAGCGGACCAGTGCATCGGCATCCGTCACGGTTTCGTACTTGTCGTGGTCGAAGGGAACGCGCTCCGCCTCCTGCCGGGGCTCGGCGCCGCCGGGATCGGTATCGGCGATGACTGGCGGTTCCACCCCCAGCGTATCGGCGATCCGCTTGCTCAGCGTGCGGAACTCCATCCGGCCCAGGAACTCCATCAGCGGGCCGGTCTCCGGCTCCCGCACTTCCAGATCGTCGAGCGAGAAGTCCAGAGCAATCTCGGTGTCGAGCGTCACGAGCTCGCGGCTGATGCGGATCTGCTCGGCGAAATCCAGCAGCGTCTGGCGTCGCTTGGGCTGCTTGATCTCGCCCGCGCGTTCCAAGAGCGTATCCAGATCTCCGAACTCGTTGATGAGCAGCGCCGCGGTCTTGATCCCGATGCCGGGCGCGCCGGGCACGTTGTCGACCGAGTCGCCGGCCAGCGCCTGCACATCCACCACGCGGTCCGGCCCGACGCCGAACTTCTCCTCCACTTCCTCGACGCCGATGCTGCGCGACTTCATCGGGTCGAGCATTTCCACCCCGCCGCCGACAAGCTGCATCAGGTCCTTGTCCGACGACAGGATCGTGACGCGTCCGCCCGCCTCCCGCGCCCGGCGGGCGAGTGTGGCGATGATGTCGTCGGCCTCGAAACCCTCAAGCTCCAGACAGGGCAGGTTGAAAGCGCGCGTCGCCTCCCGCGTCAGCGGTATCTGCGGGCGCAGATCCTCCGGCATCTCGGGGCGGTTGGCCTTGTACTGGTCATAGATCTCGTTGCGGAAAGTGATGCCGGAATGGTCGAAGACCACCGCCGCATGGGTCGGTGCGTCGGGGCCCTTGTTGTCCTCGATATATTTGTGGACCATGTTGCAGAAACCCGCGACGGCACCGATCGGCAGTCCATCGGATTTCCGCGTCAGCGGCGGCAGCGCGTGGTAGGCGCGGAAGATGAAGGTCGAGCCATCTATCAGATGCAGGTGGTGACCCTTGCCGAACTTGCCCATCTGGCGCTCCCGTCTCGTGGCTTGGCGGAACATACTCCGGCGCCCCCGCGGCGGCGAGGGTCCGGGCCGTATCGGCGCCCGCTCAGGAGGCGCTGCCGTCGTCGGCCGGGCCGCCCTTCAGGATGAAGCGCTTGTCGCAATAGCCGCATTCGACAAAACCGGTCTCGGGCGGGATCGTGTACCACACGCGCGGATGGCCCAGCGCCTCGGCTCCGCCATCGCAGAAGATGCGGGTCTTGGTCACGATCTCGGTTTCCGGTGCGTCGAGGGGCATGGTCTGGCTCCGCTGTTCTGGCCGGGTCGATTGACCCCGTCTCGGGCGCCATGATAACGATCCGCAGGGCGCCGACAAGGCCGGAGACGCCGCCAGGAGTTCCCGATGCAAGAGAACGCGATCGAGATCGACGATCTCGCGAAGACCTATGCCGCGACGCGCAAGTCCGCGGCCAAGGAGGCGCTGAAGGGCGTCTCGCTCGACATCCCGAAGGGCAGCATATTCGGCCTTCTGGGCCCCAACGGCGCGGGCAAGTCCACGCTGATCAACATCCTTGCGGGGCTGGTGGTGAAGAGCGCGGGCCAGGTGCGTATCTGGGGCTTCGACCAGGACGTGAACCCGCGCCAGAGCCGCGCCGCCATCGGGGTGATGCCGCAGGAGCTCAACCTCGACCCGTTCTTCACGCCGCGCGGCGCGCTGGAGGTCCAGGCGGGGCTTTACGGCCTGCCGCGCCGCCAGCGCCGGACCGACGAGATCCTGCGCATGATCGGACTGGAGGACAAGGCCGAAGCCTATGCGCGCAACCTGTCGGGCGGAATGCGGCGGCGGCTGCTGCTGGGCAAGGCGCTGGTGCACGCGCCGCAAGTACTGGTGCTCGACGAGCCGACCGCGGGCGTCGATATCGAATTGCGGGGGATGCTGTGGGACAATGTGCGCGCGTTGAACGCGCAGGGCATGACCATCATCCTGACCACGCATTACCTGGAGGAGGCAGAGGCGATGTGCGCCGAGATCGCGATCATCGACGAAGGCAGCCTGATCGCCCGCGACCGGACCGCGAATCTGGTCGCGCGGATGGATGCCAAGACGCTCCTTGTGCGGGCCGAGGCGCCCATCGCTACGGTCCCGGCCCTGCCCACCGGGGTGGAGGCCGAGTTGCGCGCCGATGGGCGGCTCGCCATTGGCTACCGGCGCGGCGTGACCCCGACCGAGGCGATCCTGGACGCCCTGCGCAAGGCCGGGATCACGATCAGCGACCTGAGCACCGAAGAGCCCGATCTGGAAGATGTCTTCGTATCGCTGACCAGCAAGCGCACCGTGCCCGCAGCCTGATGGGGCCGCGCGCTCGGGCCTATTGCAGCATCCGGCCCAGCGGACGTCCGGCCAGGAGATGCACATGCATATGCGGCACTTCCTGGACGCCCGCCTCCCCCGAATTGGCGATCAGCCGGTAGCCACCCCCGCCCTCGCCCGGCTGGATGCCGGCCTCGCGGCAGATGGCGCCGATTGTCCGGGTAAAATCGGCGATCTCCGCATCCGAGGCGTCGAGCGCGAAATGATCGTAATTGACGTATTGCCCCTTCGGGATCACCAGCACATGCACCGGCGCCTTCGGCCCGATATCGTTGAAGGCCAGTGTGTGCTCGGTCTCCATCACCGTGTCGTTCGGGATCTCGCCGCGCAGGATTTTCGCGAAGATGTTCTGGTCGTCATATGCGTAGGCCATGGCCCCTCTCATTCCGCAAAAAGATGGTTGGTCCGGGCAATCGCCCGCGCCTTTTCCTCGGATATATCGAAGAAGGACGCAAGCGGCGGCGTGTTCTCCTCGGGCGAGAGCCGCTCGCTGATCCGGAAATAGCCGGGGAAACCCTCGTCGCGCAACTGGTCGGCCTCGAAGGCGAAATCGGCCTCCACCGTGGGCACGAGACGCGCCAGCGTGTCGGGCGGCGTATTTTCACCGGCCAGTCCCACGCGCCTGGCATGGCCCAGAAGATAGTCCTGGTCATAGTTGCATTCGACCTCCAGCAGCCGCGTCGCGCAGCGGTCGGCATAAAAGTCGCGCATCAGGTCAAGATCGCCGGGATCGAGGCACATGACCAGCCTGTCGGTTCGGTAATAGTCGAAGAGCATCCGCATCAACGAACGGCGGTGACGGGTGCGCTTTTCCATCGTGGCCTCGATCCCGCCCAGATCGGGCAAGCCGGTGCCTTCCTCGTTGAAGAGATATTCCACCCCGTGCAGGCCGGTGATGCGTTGCGCGGATTGCAGCAGGCGCTTGGCGACGTGCCATTTCTTGCAGCTGATAATCATCAGTTCGCGGTCGCGTCCGATCGTGCTCTCGCGCTCCCAGAAACGCGGCGCGAACCGGCGCCCGATCCGGCCGCGGCCGGTCAGGAACTTGTGGAGGCTCCGCCCCTCGTTGGAGAGTTGAAAATCCAGCCGCTCGCTGGCGTAGAGATCGCCGAGCCGGGCCTTCAGGTCCAGCGCCTCGGGAGAGATCTTGCGGGCAAAGAGGAAATCCTGGCTCAGCAGCATGTCGTAATGATCGTTGAAGAACGTGACCGGCATGCCGTAGTCGGAAAACATCAGGAAGGTCAGCGTGCGCTTGCGGATCTCGTGGTCCGGCACGAGATGGCTGACAAGGGTCTGGAAAAAGGTCTCGTCGGGGATCCATGTGGTGCGGAAGAAGCGCATCACGTCACGCCGCTTGCGGGCAAGGTCGAGGATCGCTTCGATCGTGCGGCGCCTTAGGCACCACCATTGCGAGCCGATCATCACCTGGATGTCAGCGGGTATGCCGCGTTCCAGCCCCAGCCGCGCCTGAAGCCTGTAGCTGGCATAGAAGCGCCGTTTCTGCATCCGCTCGTT
This sequence comes from Maritimibacter sp. 55A14, assembly GCF_003122205.1. Classification (GTDB taxonomy): domain Bacteria; phylum Pseudomonadota; class Alphaproteobacteria; order Rhodobacterales; family Rhodobacteraceae; genus QEYE01. The sequence goes on along the minus strand of NZ_QEYE01000011.1, from coordinate 41,598 downwards.
GAAGAAATGCCGATAGACGAGCCGGTCGCGCTTCATGCCGGTCTTGATCCAGTCGCTTTCGAAGAAGTCGAAGGATTCAATGTAATCGACATCCTCCGCCTCCAGGAAGTCATGCGCGAAGCGGTGCGACTTGATCGCCATGCAATCGCCCGAGAGCATGTAGAAATGCGTAGCGCGCGGGAAGCTGCGCACCGCGGCGTCAACCGCGTTCAGCGTGGCCTGCACCAGCGACCATTCCCCCCAGCCGCATTTGACGCGCTTTGCCGCGAAGGCCACGTTGGGGTTCGGGTCGAGCGCATCGCGGATCATGCGATAGTCCGCCGGGTCGGCGCGCGCATCGAAATGGATCGCGATGCAGTCGCCCGCCGCGGTCAGCCGCTCGGCCTGTTGGACGATGGCCTCCGGGTTCTTGTGGCACAGCAATATGAAAGCGATCTTGACCATCAACCTGCCTGGGTCGTTCCGAAGGCACTCTGTGTTCCTTAAAGCTAAAGCCCGGTTGAAAAAACAGATTTTGTTTGCATTTTCGCCCCAGTTTGCCGTTATACCCGGCTGAGGCGGGCGCGGATCAGGGACAGGTGGCAGGACGATGGGCTTCCCCGGCACATGGATGACGGAAAGCGAAAGCATGGTCTACCGGGTCGTGCCGAAATGCGCCTGTTCGACCATCGGCCAGATCATGTTCTATTCCGATCACGGGCGATTCTTCGACGGCGACATCCACGATGCCACGGACGGTCTGCACAAATGGGCGATCGAGGCCAGCCAGCCGGTGATCACCGACAATGTGACAGCGCACCGATCCTATGCCTTCACCTGCGTGCGCAACCCCTATACGCGCATCCTGTCCTCCTTCTTCGACAAGATTTGCGGCATCCAGCGCAACGGGCAACGCTACCGCGGCAAGCTGGTGCCGCTGCTGATCCAGAAATACGGGATCGACGTGGGCGGCGAGGACGGCAAGGCGGAGTTCGATCAGATCGCCTCCTTCCGCCGCTTCCTGCTCTTCGCGCGCGATACGATCCGTTGGCGCCGCCCGATGGACCCTGACATTCACTGGTCCGCGATGTCGGGCCATGTCTCGACCTTCATCGCCAATGGCGGGACCTATGACCGGATATTCTTCACCGAGCGGTTCAATGACGGCATGCAGGACGTGCTCGACCATGTTGAGACAGCGCACAAGGTCAAGCTGGACAATATTCCGCGCTTCAACGAGTCCGAAGGCCACGGCCCCAAGCGCGCCCACCCGGTCGAAGCCTATTTCGACGACCTGTCGATGCACCTGGTCAAGGAAATGTACCACCGGGATTTCGAACTGTTCAAATACGATTTCGACAATCCCGCCAACAAGATGCCCCTGGCCGAGATCGACCTGGGCGAGGTGCATGCCAAGCTGAAGGACTGAGGCGCGGCCTCAGACCAGCCCATGCGTGCGGTAGAGCTGCATCAGGTCGGCCTCGGGCCGCGCGCCGATATGGCCGATCACTTCGGAGGCCGCGACATTGCCCATTTCCGCGGCCGTCATCGGGCCGTGGCCATGCGTGACGCCCCAGAGAAAGCCCGCCGCGAAGAGATCGCCCGCCCCGGTCGCATCGACGATTTGCGTGGGCACCGCGGGCGCAAGCCAGCGTTCCCCGCCCGCAAGCACATGCGCGCCGTTCTCGCTGTCGGTGCAGACGACCGTCTCCACCTCCCGCGCGGCCTGTCCCAGCGCGGCGTCCAGATCGGGTGTGCCGTATATTTCCAGCATCTCGGCCCGGTTGCAGAAAAGCAGGTCCAGATCGTCCACGATCATCCGGCGGAACGCATCGCGGTGGCGCTGGATGCAGAACGGATCCGAGAGCGTCAACGCCACCTTGCCGCCCGCCGACCGGCAGGAGGCAATGGCGCGCTCGAAGGCGGCGTGGCTTTCGGGGCCGTCGAAGCGGTAGCCTTCGAGATAAAGCCATTCGGCTTCGGCCATCATTGTCGCGTCGATATCCTCGGGGCCCAGGTGCTCGGAGACGCCCAGATAGGTGCTCATCGAGCGTTCGCCGTCGGGCGTGACCAGCACCATGCAGCGCCCGGTTTCCGCGCCAGCATCCTGCGGCGCGGGCGGGACCGCGTAATCGGCGCCCTGCGCGCGCAGGTCATGCGCGAAGATCGCACCAAGCTGGTCGTCCTTGACCTTGCCGACATAGGCGGTGCGCCCGCCCAGCGCCGCGATGCCCGCAATGGTGTTGGCCGCCGAGCCGCCGGAGACCTCGACGGATGGGCCCATGCGGCCATAGAGGTCCACCGCGCGGTTCCGGTCGATCAGTTGCATCGTGCCCTTACCGATGCCGTTTTCGGTCAGGAAGGCGTCGTCGGTATGGCAGAGCACGTCCACCAGCGCGTTGCCGATCCCGACAACCTGATATTTCTTCGTCATACGGTCTTCTCCTCATAGGGGCAGAGGTCGCGGATGATGCAATTGGCGCAGATGGGCTTGCGCGCCTTGCAGACATAGCGGCCATGCAGGATCAGCCAGTGATGGGCGTGAAGCTGGAATTCCACCGGCACGTTGTCCTCGATCGCGCGCTCTACGGCCATCACGTCGCGGCCGGGTGCGATCCGGGTGCGGTTGCCGACCCGGAAGATATGCGTGTCCACCGCCTGCGCGGGATGGCGGAGCCACATGTTCAGCACCACATTTGCCGTCTTGCGCCCGACACCGGGAAGGCTTTGCAGCGCCGCGCGGGAGGACGGCACCTCGCCGTCGAATTCCTCGGCCAGGATGCGCGAGAGCTTCATCACGTTGCGCGCCTTGTTGCGGTAGAGCCCGATTGTCCTGATATGCTCGATCAGGCCCGCCTCGCCCAGCGCGAGCATCCTTTCGGGCGTGTCGGCCACCTTGAAAAGGCCGCGCGTGGCCTTGTTCACACCCGCATCGGTTGCCTGCGCGCTGAGCGTGACCGCCACCAGAAGCGTGTAGGCGTTGATATGTTCCAGCTCGCCCTTGGGCTCCGCCACGCTGGCGCGAAACCGGGTGAAAATCTCTCGGATCGTGTGATAATCGAGCGGGCTTGCCATGCCCTCTCATGCCTCGTCCGCCCCCGATGGGCAAGAGGGTTGCGCAGGTTCCGGGTCGCGCACGGCGCACGCAGGCGCTAGGTCTGGGACACGGGCCGCAAGATCAGGTGAGAGAGACGACATGACAACCGACCGGGAACCGCAGAGCTACCATTACGGCGTGATGGCCCGCGCCATCGAGATCATCGACGCCGATGGTGGACGCGACCTGCCGCTGGAGACGCTGGCAGGCCGGCTCGGCATGAGTCCCGCGCATTTTCAGCGCGTCTTCTCGCGCTGGGTCGGCGTGTCGCCCAAGCGGTACCAGCAATATCTGACGCTGGATCACGCGCGCGAATTGCTTCGGGCGCGGGCGACGCTGCTGGACACGGCGATTGAAACCGGCCTCTCGGGCACCGGGCGTCTGCACGACCTCTTCCTGCGCTGGGAGGCTATGAGCCCCGGCGACTACGCCCGCCGCGGCGCCGGGCTCGACATCGCCTGGGGCGCCTTCGACAGCCCCTTCGGCGAGATCGTCGCGATGGGCACCGATCGCGGGCTCTGCGGCCTCGGGTTCAGCGCCGAATGCGGGCGCGCGGCGGCGCTGGAGGATTTGCGGTCGCGCTGGCCGGACGCGCGGTTTACCCATGCACCCGAGCGCATCGCACCCTGGGTCGAGGCCGCGCTGGGCCATCAGGGCGAAGCGCGCCTGCACCTGATCGGCGCACCGTTCCAGATCAAGGTCTGGGAAGCCCTGTTGCAGGTCCCCGAGGGCCATGTGACCACCTATTCGGCGCTGGCCGGGCGGATCGGCCACCCGAGGGCGGTGCGCGCGGTGGGCAATGCGGTGGGGCGCAATCCGGTAAGCTGGCTCATCCCCTGCCATCGTGCGCTGCGCAAGTCCGGGGGGCTGGGCGGCTATCATTGGGGACTGCCCGTCAAGCGCGCCCTTCTGGCCTGGGAAAGTGCGCGCGCCGACGCGCGGGAAACCGCTTAAATGTGACGCAGGTCGTGCAAGTTCTCGCCGCCATGCATATATTGCCGTCAACGATAACCACGTTCACGGGAATTCAATATGTTACGCGCACGTACCCCCCTGATGCTCGCCTCGGCCAGCCTTCTGACCCTGACCGCTTGCGTCGATCCCAACAACCCCCAGCCGGAGCGTAACCGCACTGCGGAAGGCGCGGTGATCGGCGGCCTGATCGGCGGCGTCGCCGGCGCCGCGACCGGCGATAACGGACTGGGCCGCGCGATCGGCGGCGCCGCCATCGGTGCCGCGGCTGGCGGCCTGATCGGCTCGCAGCTCGACAAGCAGGCGCGCGAGTTGGAGGCCTCGATGGACAGCCGCGTATCGGTCGTCAACACCGGCAACGAACTGATCGTCACCATGCCGCAGGATATCCTCTTCGATGTGGACAGCACCTATGTGAACCCGGTGCTGCGCGACGACCTGCGCACCCTGGCGGGCAGCCTCAACGACTACCCCAACACGACGGTGGACGTGATCGGCCATACCGACAATACCGGCACCGCCGCCTATAACCAGAACCTCTCCAGCCGGCGCGCCGACGCGGTGGCCGGCATCCTGACCGGCGCCGGCGTGCGGTCCAGCCGGATCCGCGCCTATGGTCGGGGCGAGAGCCAACCCGTTGCCTCCAACCTTAGCCCGGAGGGCCGCCGGCAGAACCGGCGCGTGGAAATCGTGATCCGGCCCAACGCCTGACCTGAACGGCGGGCCGGCACGGCCCCTGTCTTGCGCCCCCCATTGACTGGTCATATCATCTTACCGGCCAATGGGGGAACGCATGCCATTCCGTAAAGTCCAGTCCGAGAAACTTTCGACTGCCGTCACCCGGCAGATCGAATTGCTGATCCTGCGCGGCATCCTGCGTCCGGGCGAGCGGCTGCCCTCGGAACGCGAGATGGCCGACCGCATGGGCGTCTCGCGCCCCAGCCTGCGCGAGGCGATCTCGGAATTGCAGGAGCGCGGGCTGCTGACCAGCCGGGCGGGCTCGGGGGTTTTCGTCGCGGATGTGCTGGGTTCGGCCTTCTCGGAGCCGCTGATCCGGCTCTTCGCCAGCCATGACGAGGCGCTTTTCGACTATATCAGTTTCCGTCGCGATCTGGAGGGGCTGGCCGCCGAGCGCGCCGCGCGGCTGGGATCGGACACCGATCTGGCGGTGGTGGACGCCGTCTTCCGCAAGATGGAAGCCGCCCATGCCAAGCGCAATCCGGCGGACGAGGCCGCGCTCGACGCCGAGTTCCACATGGCGATCATCGAAGCTTCGCACAATGTCGTAATGGTCCACATGATGCGTTCGATGTTCCAGATGCTGCGCGAGGGCGTCTTCTACAACCGCAAGGTCATGTTCCGCCAGCGCACGACGCGCAGCGCGCTGCTGGACCAGCACCGGGCAATCAACACCGCGCTTCAGGCGCGCGATCCCAAACGCGCCCGCGCTGCGATCGAGGCGCATCTGAACTTCGTGAAACAGGCGCTGACCGATCAGAAGCGCACCGAGAAGCACGAGGAGATCGCGCGACTGCGCTTCCAGCACGAATCCTCGCGCTGAGCCTGCCACCCTCCGTCTCCGCCCCATCGAGAAATGTCGCGTAGGTACGGGCCGATCCCATGCGCTCCTGCTGCGCGCGGACCGATAGCGTGAAGGCGAGTTTCGCGAATACGCGTGCCATTGCGTATCTCCCTTGCCGGAAATGTTCAAAGGCCGAGGTCGCTCAACCCCGTATGGTCGTCGGGACGCGGACCCTGCGGCCAATGGAAAAGCCGCCCCGATGCCGCGATCGGCAGATCGTTGATCGACGCGATCCGCCGGCGCATCCGGCCGTCTTCGGCGAACTCCCAGTTCTCGTTGCCGTAGGACCGGAACCAGCTTCCCTCGGCGTCGTGCCACTCATAGGCGAAGCGTACCGCGATCCGGGTACCGGCGACGGCCCAAAGCTCCTTGATGAGGCGGTACTCCAGCTCCCGCTGCCACTTGCGGCGCAGGAAGGCGCGGATCGCGTCATGGCCGGTCAGGAACTCGGCCCGGTTCCGCCACTGGCTGTCGTCGGTATAGGCGGGTGTGACGACCTCCGGGTCGCGGCTGTTCCAGGCATTCTCGGCCATCCGCACCTTCTGGCGGGCGGTCTCTTCGGTGAACGGCGGCAGCGGGGGGCGGGTCATGGCGTGTCCTATCAGGAAAGAGTGTGAGAGCAGGATCAGTGCAACGGCAGGTCCGGCAATGCGGCGTGGGACGCGGCGGCCGGCACGGCGCGCTCGGCCGAAGCCTGAGTGCTCATGTCGTCGCTGCCGGGAGCCGGCACTGACAATTCGCAGAGGATCGCGAAGCCGAGCGCACCGGCCGGAACCCGGAAGGGAAGGCGAGAGAGAGACATGGTGTGACCTCCAGTTACCTGACAGCGAAGTGTGCTTACCGATCTGTACACTTTCTGACTGCTTAAATGTACCGATCAGTAACTTTTGTCAAAAAGTTTCTTCTCTTTCTCTTGCGGATTTCACACTTTCGTCCTGATATATTTAGGTCTTAATTGATCTTTTCAGACAAATCTCTTATGTACCGATCTGTCTAATCTGGAGCAGGCATGCGACCGAACAAACGCGATGAACTGGTCCGCAAGGCACTGGCTGTCTTCTATCGGAACGGCTTTCACGCCACCGGGATGGATATGCTGGTGGCCGAAACCGGGGTCTCCAAGACCTCGATGTACAAGCATTTCCGCAACAAGGACGAGTTGATCCTGGCCGCCCTGCGCCTGCGCGACGAGAGTTTCCGCAACTGGCTCTACCGCCGAATGGAGGCGCTCTCCGAATGCCCGCGCGGACAGATGCTGGCCATGTTCGACGCGCTGGCGGAATGGTTCGCCGCGCCGGATTTCCGCGGCTGCATGTTCATCAAGGCGGTGGCCGAGTTTCAGGAGCCGGAACATCCGATCCATGCCCAGTCCGCCGAACACAAGCGCCTGCTGGCAGAGCATTTCACCGCCCTCGCGCGCAAGGCCGGGGCAGCCGAGCCGGACCGCCTGGCGCGGTCGATCCTGCTGCTCAAGGAGGGCGCGATCGTCACCCGCGTGATGGGCAATGCAGGCGACGCGGCAGCGGATGCGCGGGCCGCCGCGGATATCCTGCTGGAGCATGCCCTGGGGCCCGACACCGCCCGGTGAGCCGCGGCGGGATCGGCAACGAAAAAGCCCGGCCACGTGGCCGGGCTTTTACAGTTCCATGATCCGCTGCGCCTAGTGCAGCTTCTTCTCCACCTCGCCGATGGCGTCGTCGATCAGCCCATTCGCCTGATCCGCAGACATCTGCCTGGCGATGACATCGCGCGCGGCGGCCACGGCCACGGCCACGGCGCGATCGCGCACATCGCGCACGGCAGCGTTTTCGGCCGAGGCAATCTGGTCTTCGGCGGCCTGGAGCCGGCGCGCGATGGAACGCTTGAGTTCCTCCTTCGCCTCCTCGGCGGCGGCGGTGGCTTCTCCGCGCGCGTACTTCACGATCCGCTCGGCCTGCTCGGCCACTTCCTTCTGCTTGCGCTCATAGGAGGCCAGCACTGCCTGTGCTTCCTCGCGCAGCGCCTTGGCCTCGTCAAGCTCGGCCCGGATCGTGTCGGCGCGCTTGTCCAACATGCCGGCCAGGATGCCCGGCACCTTGTAGTAAAGCAGCACCGCGATGAACAGGAGGAACGCAATCGACACCACGAAATTGGTGTTGTTGAGCGAGAAGAACGGGCCGCTCGCGGCCAGAACCGGCGTTCCGGAAAGCGCGAAGGCTGCGCTGATCGGGAAAAGTCTGCGCATGATCCCTACCCTTTCATCCGTGCCGTCACGGCGGTTTTGACCGCCTTGCCGTCCTCGGCGCCCGGCATGATCGCCTTGACCACCTCGACCGCCGTGTCGTTGGCCACCGCCTCGATGCTTTCCAGCGCGCTCGCCCGGATCTCGGAGATGCGCTTCTCCGACTCCGCCGATTTAGCCGCGATCTCGGCATCCGCCTTGGCGGTGGCGTCGTCCAGGTCCTTCTGGATGTCGGCCCGCGCCCCGGCGACGATGCGCCCGGCTTCGGCCTTCGCATCGGCCAGCGCCTTGTTATAGGCCTCTTCCGCCTCGACCGCCTGCTGCTTCAGATCCTCGGCCGCCGCCAGATCGTTGGCGATGGTCCCCTGCCGTTCGGCCAGAACGCTGGCGATGCGCGGCAGCGCGATCTTGGTGAGCACCAGGTAAATCACGACCAGCGTGACCACGAGCCAGAAAATCTGGTTCGGGTAGGTCGAGAAATCGAGCTGCGGCATGCCATCGGCATGTTCCACGGCCCCTTGTGCTTCTGTTGCCATCTTCGCCTCCTGCAACCCCGGAGCACGCGCAAGGCGCGCCCCTCAACCACGGGCGGCACGCCATGTGCCGCCCTGCGTGCGCGGGTTACTGAGCGTACATCAGCAGAAGTGCCACGAGGAACGAGAAGATCCCCAGCGCTTCCGAGAACGCGATACCGATGAACATCGTCGCGGTTTGGCTGGCCGCAGCCGACGGGTTGCGCAGCGCGCCCGCGATGTAGTTGCCCACGACGTGGCCCACACCGACGGCGGCGCCGCCCATGCCGGTACAAGCAAGACCGGCACCGACAAGAGCACCCATTTGAACCAGATCACCTTCGACTGCCATTTGTTCACTCCTTGGATTTGAATGGCTGGATTAGAGTTTGTTTGCGGGCCTCAGTGATGCGGATGAAGCGCATCCTTGAGGTAGACACAGGTCAGGATCGCGAAGACATAGGCCTGGATGAAGGACACCAGGATTTCCAGCGCGTAGACCGCGCTGATTGCCACGATCGGGGCGACGGCGCCGATGCCCAGCGCCCCGGCGAAACCCGCGAACACCTTCATCACCGCATGGCCGGCCATCATGTTGCCCATCAGTCGGATGGAGTGGCTGACCGGGCGCACAAAATAGGAGATCACCTCGATGAGCGCCAGGATCGGCCGCAGCGCCAGCGGCGCGGCCGTAATCCAGAAGAGGCTCAGGAAACTCACGCCATGCTTGACGAAGCCGATCACGGTGACAGAGACGAAGACGGCGATCGCCATCGTCCCGGTAACCGCCAGATGCGACGTGGTGGTGAAGCTCATCGGCAGCAGGCCAAGGAAGTTGGCGAAGACGATGAACATGAAAAGCGTCATGATATAGGGGAAGTACTTGACCCCGTCCTTGCCGGCGACGTCCTCGACCATCTGGTAGACGAAACCATAGGCCAGTTCCGCGATGGACTGTGTGCGCGACGGCACGATGGCGCGTCCGCGCGTGCCCAGTACGAGCAGCGCGATCACCGCGAGGATCGCGATCGCCAGCCAGAGCGTCACATTGGTCGGCGTGTACCACGCGATCGGGCCGTCACCGAAAAGCGGTTTGACCACGAACTGGTCCATCGGGTGAATGTTGAAACCGCTGCCACCTTCAGTCGCCACGTCCGTTCCCCTTGTCCTGCCCCCCGCCGGGGCCGTTATCGCCTGCGTCGCGCGCGGCCGCGGCGTCGCTCTCATACTTGCGCTGCATTTCCCTAGCGGTGCCGAGCATGACCCGCACGCCCGCCGCGAAACCCAGCAATGTCATCAGCACCAGGAAGACCGGCTTCGTGCCGAAGAGACTGTCCAGCCCCCATCCGATGCCAACGCCCATGACGATGCCCGTCACAAGCTCTGTAATCATCCGCCAGCCCGCATGGGTCTGGCTGTAGTGATCGTCGATCTGAGGACGTACCGGCTTCGTGCCGCGGAGCTTGTCGATCCGCTCCTGTAGGGCGTCCAGCTTGCGTGGATCCTGCCCGTCCGACATGCGCCATACCTCTTCGACGGTTGCGCGGACACTAGAAACGGGGACGGGGTGAGTCAAGCGCGATGGAAGATCGGCAGATGTTTGATAAGCAACTGTTTTTATTTCTATTTTCAAGACATGCGACAAGCAGGCACATCGCCCGGAACGCCGCGCCGTCGCGAAAACCCGACCCAAGCCATATTCAACCAAACGGTTGACGATACCCGGCACCCCGGCGTAACTGCACGGCGATGACCGATCCGCTCGACCTTGCCTTCGCGGCCCTGTCCGACGCCACCCGGCGGCGCATCCTGACCATGCTCCTGGAGGACGACATGGCGGTGACCGACGTGGCCGAGCCGTTCGAGATGTCGCTGGCCGCAATCTCGAAGCATCTGGCGATCCTGACGCGCGCCGGGCTCATCAGCCAGGAGAAGCGCGGCCGGGTCAAGTGGTGCAAGCTGGAACCCGACGCGTTGCGTGCGGCCTCAGTCTGGATGCAGGGGTTCGGCCAGTTCGAGCCGATCAATCTGGACGCGTTCGAGCGGTTCCTGGAATCCGAGCTGTCCGAGGACCGCCTACCCTGACCCCGCCGTCAGGCGCGTGCCGCGGCGCGGCGGGCGCCCTCGTCCTTCAGCAGCAGCACCAATGCCAGAACCGACAGGCCCAGCCCCGCCGCCACCAGCGCCGGCGGCGTCCCGCGGCCCAGCACGATCTCCCACAACAGAACCCAGCTCGGCGTCAGGTAGGTGTAGGCCATTACCTTGGCCGATGGCAGCCGCAGCGCCGCAAATTGCAGCAGCACGAAGGTCAGCGCGCTGGCGAAGACCGCGACATAGCCCAGCACCGCCCAGACCAGCCAGGGCAGCGCCGCCCAGTCGGTGGCGCGGATGTCGGACCAGCCGACCGCGACCAGCAGCACCAGCGCCGCCATCATCATGCCGAAGGTGAAGACCAGCGCGGGCTCGCCCCGGTTCAGCCGCGCTATCAGCGGCGGGTAGACGGCATGGGCCACACAGCCCAGGAAATAGACCGCCTCGCCCCGGCCGACATCGAAGGCCAGCAGCGCGCCCAGATCGGCGCGGAAGATCACCCAGAGCGCGCCCGCCGCACCCAGCGCCAGCGCCAGCGCCATGCGCGGCGTGGTGATCTGGCGCAGAACCAGCCAGCCGAAACCCGCCGCCATCACCGGCGTCAGCGTGAAGACCGCTGCGGCCGAAACCGGCGGCGCGGTCTTCAGCCCCTCGAACATCAGAACGAAATAGGCCCCGAAGAGCCCGCCGAGCACCACGTAGCGCCAGGGCGCGCGAAACTGCCCGCACCGCAACCCCGGCCCCAGCGCCGCAGCGGTCCCGATCAGCGCGCCCGCGATCACGAAACGCGCCGCGGTCAGGGCGAGCGGGGCGATCTCGTTTGCGATCATCGAGCCGAAGGAGAACGACCCGGCGACCAGCGCCGAGAAGAGAAGCATCGCCAGATGCCCCTGCATGGACGGCGGCAGGCGGGTCACGCCGCGGGCCAGTCTTCCGCCGCGGCCCGCAGCAGCTTGGTGAAGGCCTGCACCTTCGCGGTGCGGTGCAGGTCCACATGCGTGACCTGCCAGAGCGGCGACACCCATTCCGGGCGCGGCGGCATGACCTCCATCAGGTCGGGGTCCGATCGGCCGCGCCAGACCGGCAGGAAGCCGATCCCCGCACCGGCGCGCACGGCCTCCAGAATGCCGAGCTGGTTGGGCGCGCGGAAGGTCACGCGCTCCTCCGGCAGATGCTCGCGCATCCAGATGCTGGTCGGCGCGCGCGACGCGGGATCGGCCACGGCGATGAAACGGTGCCTGTCCAGCGCCCCGTCTGTGACCGGGCCGCCATGGCTGCGCAGGTAATCGCGGTGGGCGTAGGCGGCGGCGGGCATGTCGGCCAGCCGCTGCACCACGTTGTCGGGCTCCTGCGGGGCGCCGCCCGCGCGGATCGCCACATGCGCCTCGCCATACTCCAGCTTCAGCAGCTGTTCGCCCGCGATGATCCGCACCGTCACGTCCGGGTGCATGACCTGGAAACGCGCCAGCACCGGGGTCAAGAGCCCCACCATCTCCGCCAGGGTGGTAACGACAAGCTCGCCCGAGACGCTGGCCCCGCGTCCGCGCAGGCGCCCGGCGAGTTGACCGAACTGATCGTCGGTCGCGGCCGCCACCTGCAGCAGATCCTCGCCCGCCTCGGTGGGCGTATAGCCGCGCTGGTGGCGCTGGAAGAGCTTGACGCCCAGCCGGTCCTCCAGCGCATCGACATGCCGGATGACCGTGGAATGATGCACGCCCAGCACGCCCGCCGCCGCGCTTACCGTGCCCAGCCGCGCGACGTGATAGGCTGTCCTGATCTCGTCCCAGTTCTCCATTCGCGCACCTGTGCACAACGCGCCCCTATTTGCGACCAAGCCGCGCGGTAAGGCAAGGACGATTTCCAGCGCCCGTGCCCGGCGGCGGGCCTGCCGGCCTTGACAGCCGCCCGCCCCGCCGCTAAGGCCCCTCCTGATCCGGACAGGTGCAAGCCGTCCGGTCCCGGTCATGTCCGGGATCGCCCCCCGTCAGCGAGTTTCGCCCACGGGGGAGATTGGTGTTTGGAGACCCGCCTCCTACATGAGGGGGCAGGTGCAACGGAAACCGCCGAGGAGGGCCGGGAGCATGTTCGAAAGCCTGTCAGAACGCCTCTCCGGCGTTTTCGAGCGGCTGACCAAACAGGGCGCGCTGAGCGACGACGACGTCGCCACAGCGCTGCGCGAGGTCCGCGTGGCGCTGCTGGAGGCCGACGTGTCGCTGCCCGTGGCCCGCAACTTCGTGCGCGCGGTGCAGGAAAAGGCCACCGGCCAGGCGGTCACGAAATCGGTCACGCCGGGCCAGCAGGTCGTCAAGATCGTCCATGACGAGCTTGTGGCGGTCCTGTCGGCGGGCGAAGAACCCGGCGCGCTCAAGATCGACAACCCGCCCGCGCCGATCCTGATGGTCGGGCTTCAGGGCTCGGGCAAGACCACGACCACCGCCAAGCTCGCCAAGCGGCTGACCGATCGCGACGGCAAGCGCGTGCTGATGGCCTCGCTCGACACCAACCGCCCGGCCGCAATGGAACAGCTCGCGATCCTGGGCAAGCAGATCGGCGTCGATACCCTGCCCATCGTCAGGGGCGAGACCGCCGTGCAGATCGCCAAACGCGCCAAGCAGCAGGCGACGCTGGCGGGCTACGATGTCTACATGCTGGACACCGCCGGGCGACTCCATATCGACGAAGCGCTGATGGACGAGGTGCAGGCGGTACGCGATGTCGCGACCCCGCGCGAGACCCTGCTCGTCGTCGACGGGCTGACCGGGCAGGACGCCGTCAACGTGGCCGAGGAGTTCGACGGCAAGGTCGGCATCTCCGGCGTTGTGCTGACGCGGATGGATGGCGACGGGCGCGGCGGCGCGGCGCTTTCGATGCGCGCGGTCACCGGCAAGCCGATCAAGTTCGTCGGCCTCGGCGAGAAGATGGACGCGCTGGAGACCTTCGAGCCCGAGCGTATCGCCGGCCGCATCCTGGGCATGGGCGATATCGTGTCGCTGGTCGAGAAGGCGCAGGAGACCATCGAGGCCGAACAGGCCGAGCGCATGATGCGGCGTTTCCAGAAGGGTCAGTTCAACATGAACGACCTGAAAGGCCAGCTCGAGCAGATGCAGAAGATGGGCGGCATGGAAGGCATCATGGGCATGATGCCAGGCATGGGCAAGATGGCCAAGCAGGTGCAGGAGGCCGGTCTCGACGACAGCGTGCTCAAACGCCAGATCGCGCTGATCCAGTCGATGACCAAGAAGGAACGCGCCAATCCGCAGATCCTCCAGGCCAGCCGCAAGAAGCGGATCGCCGCGGGTGCCGGACAGGAGGTGCAGGAGCTCAACCGCCTGCTGAAGATGCACCGCCAGATGGCGGACATGATGAAGAAGATGGGCAAGAAGGGCGGCCGCGGCCTGATGAAACAGGCGATGGGTCAGATGTTCGGCAAGGGTGGCATGCCCGGCGGCATGGGCGGCATGGACCAGAAGGCGCTGGAACAGGCGGCCCAGCAAATGGGCGGCAAGCTGCCGGGTCTCGGCGGCGGCGCGGGCCTGCCGCCGGGCCTGAGCGGGCTGGGGAAGAAGAAGTGACCGACACGGTCGTCCATATTCCCGCGCTGGAGACCGACCGGCTGATCCTGCGCGCGCCGCGGCTGGAGGATTTCGAGCCGCGTGCGGCCTTCTACGCCTCCGACCGCTCGATCTGGGAAGACGGGCCGATGGATCGGGCGGCGGCCTGGCGCGTCTGGGCCTCCGAAGTCGGGCAATGGACGCTGATGGGCTATGGCCCCTTCGCCGTCGAGGACCGGGCGACCGGCGCCTATCTGGGCGAGGTCGGCATCTACGAGCCGTCGGCCTATCCCGCACCCGAACTGGGTTGGTTCGTGGTGCCGGAGGCCGAAGGCCGCGGTATCGCGGGGGAGGCCGCGCGCGCGGTCATGGCCTGGGCGCGTGACCCGCTGGGCTGGACCCGGCTGGTGAATTACATCGACGCGGGCAACGCGCGCTCCATCGCGCTGGCGCTGCGTCTGGGCGGGGTGCGCGACGACAGCCTGCCGGGCAGTGGCCCCGGCGACGTCGTCATCCGGCATGACCTGGAGGCACTCGCATGATCGACCCGACCGCCCGCGCCGCCAGGATCCTGGCCGGACATCGCGACAGCATCGACCGGCTGGACGCGATCCTGGTCTACACGCTGGCCGAACGGTTCAAGCACACGCAGGCCGTGGGCCGACTGAAGGCCGAGCACGACCTGCCGCCCTCGGACCCGGCCCGCGAGGAACAGCAGATCGCCCGGCTTCAGCGCATGGCGCTGGAGGCCGACCTGGATCCCGAGTTCGCCGCGAAATTCCTGAACTTCATCATCGGCGAAGTCATCCAACACCACGAGAAACACCAGAAATGACCGGGATTTTCCCGGCCCCAAGCCAAGGACACAAGGAGATCAAACCATGGCAATGAAAATCCGTCTCGCTCGCGGCGGCTCGAAAAAGCGCCCCTTTTACCGCATCGTCGCGGCCGACAGCCGCATGCCACGCGACGGCCGCTATATCGAGAAGCTGGGCATCTACAACCCGCTGCTGCCCAAGGACAGCGAGGATCGCGTGAAGATGGACCTCGAGCGGGTGAAATACTGGCTGGGCGAAGGCGCCACGCCGACCGACCGGATCAGCCGCATGTTGGAAGCCGCGGGCGTTCTGGAGAAGAAGGAACGCAACAACCCGAATAAGGCCGTGCCAGGCAAGAAAGCCACCGAGCGCGCCGAGGAGAAGGCCGCCAAGGCTGCCGCCGCCGCCGAAGCCGCCGCCGCACCGGTTGAGGAAGCCCCCGCCGAGGAGCCCGAGACCGAAGACTCTGCGGCGGAGTGATCCGCCGCGGCCATCGGCGGTGACGCGATGCTCTGGGCGATGATTCCGGGATGGGGCCTGATGCGACGCGCGGTGAGTGCCGCGCTGATCGCGGCGGCCTTCTATGCCGGAATCGAGTTCCAGCGCGCCGTCGCCGCCGACCGCTGCCAGGATGCCGGGGGCCGCGTCGCCGAAAGCGGCCTTTGCAGGGGGCTGCCATGACTGGGGATACCAAGACAGGCCGGGTCTGCGTCGGCGCGATCGCGGGCGCCTTCGGAGTGCGCGGCGAGGTGCGGCTCAAGAGCTTCTGCGCCAACCCCGCCGACATCGCCACCTATGGCGCGCTGACGACCGAGGACGGCAGCCGCAGTTTCACCGTGACGCTGACGCGCCCCGTCAAGAACGGCTTCGCCGCGCGGCTTTCGGGCGTGACCGGCAAGGAGGCCGCGGACGCGCTGCGCGGGGTGCGCCTGCATGCCGACCGCGCCCTGCTGCCCGATCTGGGCGAGGACGAGTTCTACCACGCCGATCTCATCGGGCTGACGGTACTCGATACCGGCGGGACCGCGCTTGGCACCGTGCGCGCGGTGCTCAACCACGGCGCCACGGACCTGCTGGAAATCGGCGGGCCGGGGCTGCAAGATACCGTGCTGTTGCCCTTCACGCGCGAAGCCGTGCCGACCGTGGACATGGCCGCGGGCCGGATCGTCGCGGACCCGCCGGACGGGCTCTTCCCGGACCGGGCCGATGACTGAGACGCCGCGCAAATCCCACGGCCGGCTGTCGATCTCGGCCTCCGCGCGTCCGCGCGGCCTGATGGAGGGGCCGCCGCGGCTCAGCGGCGCCTGGACGGCGAAGGTCATCACGCTCTTCCCCGAAGCCTTCCCCGGCACGCTGGGCCTGTCGTTGACCGGCAAGGCGTTGCAGGAAGGGCTCTGGGCGCTGGAGACGGTGGACCTGCGACAGTTCGGCGAGGGCCGGCATCGAAATGTCGATGACACCCCGGCGGGCGGCGGTGCGGGAATGGTGCTGCGCGCCGACGTGGTGGGCCGCGCCATCGACGAGGTCCAGGCCGGCACGCCGCCCGGATGGCCCATCGTCTATCTCAGTCCGCGCGGCAAGCCCTTCGATCAGGCCATGGCGCGGCGCTGGACCGAAGCGCCGGGGATCACGCTGCTCTGCGGCCGGTTCGAAGGCGTCGATCAGCGGGTGCTCGACCATTACGGCGTGGCGGAGGTCAGCCTCGGCGACTTCGTCCTGACGGGCGGCGAGATCGCCGCGCAGGCGGTAATCGACGCCACCGTGCGCCTGCTGCCGGGCGTTCTGGGCAATGCCGAGAGCGCCGCCGACGAAAGCCATTCCGCCGGATTGCTGGAACATCCGCAATACACCCGCCCCGCCGAATGGAAGGGCCGTGGTATCCCCGCGGTGCTGACCTCCGGCGATCACGGTAAGGTGGCCGAATGGCGCCGCGAGATGTCCGAGAAGCTGACGCGCGAGCGGCGCCCGGACCTGTGGCGGCGTCGTAACGCGGACAAGAAGGACGATTGACGCCACCGCGCCGACGCATCGGCTCTTGATCGCGGGCGGGATTGGACCTATACCCCGCCCGTCCGCGGCTGAATCGGCCGTCCGGACCCGTCGTCTTTTTCCGCATGGCACCCTTTCTTCGGGGCGCGGCAGGGAAAACGGCGCGGCTTTGAAAGGCAATGTCGGACTGATCTCTGGCGGGCGCGGCACGCGGACCCGGAAGAAGACCAAGAGCTCTGAGCCCGCACGACACCTTCACGGGAAAACCGTGAGCTGAAAGGACGAACGACATGAACCTGATCGAACAGATCGAGGCGGAACAGATTGCCGAACTCGGCAAGACGGTCCCCGATTTCAAGGCCGGCGACACGATCCGCGTGGGCTACAAGGTGACCGAGGGCACCCGGTCCCGCGTGCAGAACTACGAAGGCGTCTGCATCGCGCGCAACGGCGGCAGCGGCATCGGCGCCTCCTTCACAGTGCGCAAGATTTCCTTCGGCGAGGGCGTGGAGCGCGTGTTCCCCCTCTACTCCACCAATATCGACAGCATCACCGTGATCCGGCGCGGCAAGGTGCGGCGCGCCAAGCTCTACTATCTGCGCGCGCGCCGGGGCAAATCGGCCCGTATCGCCGAACAGACCAATTACAAACCCAAATCCGGCGCCGAGGCCTGAGGAGAAGAGCGATGAAAAAGGATATCCATCCCGACTACCACTTCATCGACGTCAAGCTGACCGATGGCACCGTCTACAAGATGCGCTCCACCTACGGGGCGGATGGCGACACGCTGCAGCTCGATATCGACCCGACCGTGCATTCCGCCTGGACCGGCGGCGGCCACCGCCTGATGGACACCGGCGGGCGCGTTTCGAGGTTCAAGAAGAAATACGAAGGTTTCGGTTTCTGAACGCGGCGTTGCACGTCTGACGACTGGACACGAAACAAGGGCCGTGCCGCCGGATGGCGGTGCGGCCTTTTTCTTTGCGGGGCGCGCATGCCTGCGCGAAACACGTCTTGCAATGAGTTGCTGTCCGCGACCCTCGAAACCGATCCGCGCCCGGACACACGCCCCCTTTTCGGGCCGTTTCCAAATGCCTATAGAGAAGCGCGCCCCGCGGGGCGCGCTTTTTCGTTCCGCTCTGGAGGGTTGCGCGTGCCCCATATCATCGTCACCGGAAACGAGAAGGGCGGCTCGGGCAAATCGACGACCTGCATGCATGTCGCGACCGCGCTCTCGCGCATGGGCCACCGGGTCGGCGCGCTCGATCTGGACGTGCGCCAGCGCAGCTTCGCGCGTTATGTGGAAAACCGCCTGGCCTTCGGTGCGCGCCGCGACATCTATCTGCCGACCCCGCTGATGGGCGCCCTGCCGGATCTGAGCGAAGCCGATCTCGCGCCGGGCGAGAATATCTGGGACCGCCGGCTGGGCGAGGCGATCCGCGGGCTGGAGCCGGTGACCGAGTTCATCGTCATCGACTGCCCCGGATCGCATACGCGGCTCAGCCAGCTTGCGCATTCGCTGGCCGACACGCTGATCACGCCGCTCAACGACAGTTTCGTGGATTTCGACATGCTGGCGCGGATCGACGGGGCGACCGGGCGCGTCACGGGGCCGTCGGTCTATTCGGAGATGGTCTGGCACGCGCGGCAATTGCGCGCCGAGGCCGGGCTCAAGCCGATCGACTGGATCGTGCTGCGCAATCGGCTGGGCAGCCAGAACATGCACAACAAACGCAAGGTGGGCACCGCGCTGACCGATCTGGCGCGGCGGATCGGCTTCCGCGTGGCGCCGGGCTTTTCCGAGCGCGTCGTCTTCCGCGAGCTTTTCCCCAGCGGGCTGACGCTGCTCGACCTCAAGGATACTGGCGTCACCAGCCTGAACCTGTCGAACATCGCCGCCCGGCAGGAGCTGCGCGACCTGATGAAGGCGCTCGACCTGCCGGGCGTCAGCGTCACCGTCTGACCGCCTGCGCCGGACCCGCGCGTCTTGCGCGGCGGGGGGCAATTCGGTATCCGGGCGCAAGTCTGCCGTCCGCGTGAAGGAACCCCGCGCCCATGGTCAGCTATCTTGACCCTGCCGGGGTCGATGTTATCGCGCCGAATTTCAAGCGCCGCCTGTCGGGCGTGACGGCCACGATCGTCCGGCTGGTGCCGCTTCAGGCGCGCGAGATCGCCATCGCGGCGGCCGGTCCCGTCCTGCCCGGCCATGTGCCGCAGATCCGCCTGCTGGCGCTCGTGACCATGCCGCGGCGCGGTCCGTCGGGCACGCGCGTCTGGCACGCGCGCCGCAATACCGAGATGCTGGGCGGGCTGGCGCTGAAATACCTGCTGGGCAAGAAGCTGCGGCTGCTTTTCACATCGGCGTCGCAGCGTCGGCATACCGGGCTGACGAAATGGCTGATCCGGCGCATGGACGCGATCGTGGCGACCTCGCGCAAGACCGCGCAATACCTGGAGCGCGACGCGCAGGTGATCCGTCACGGCATCGACACCGACACCTTTCACCCCGCCCCCGACCGCGCCGCGCTGAAGGCCGAACTCGGCCTGCCCGCCGGGCCGCTGGTCGGCTGTTTCGGGCGTATCCGCGCGCAGAAAGGGACCGATGTCTTCATCGAGGCGATGATCGAGGTGCTGCGCAACCGTCCGGATGCGGGCGGCGTGATCCTGGGCCGGGCTACCGAGAAACACCAGGGCTTCGAGCGTGAGTTGCGCGACAAGGTCGCGGCGGCGGGGCTGGCCGGCCGGTTGCGCTTCTGCGGCGAGGTGCCGGTGCATGAGATCGCCCGCTGGTACCAGGCGCTCGACCTTTTCGTGGCGCCGCAGCGCTGGGAAGGCTTCGGGCTCACCCCGCTGGAGGCGATGGCCTGCGGCGTGCCGGTGGTCGCCACCCGCGTCGGCGCCTTCGAGGAACTGATCGCCGAGGGCGAGACGGGCCACCTGATCGCGCCGGGCGACGCGGAGGGCATGGCCCGCGCCATAGCCGGGCTGCTCGACGATCCCGCCGCGCTGGCGCGCCAGTCGGCCGCCGCCCGTCGCCATGTGGAGCAGAATTTCCGGATCGAGGGCGAGGCCGCCGCTCTGACCGCCATCTATCGCGACCTTCTGGAGGCCCGGCCATGACGACGCTGCGCGAAGCCCGCGCCATCCTGAACTGGCATACCGGCCGGGCGGAGTGGCTCTTCATCCATATCCCCAAGAACGCCGGCGTGTCGCTGCGCAAGGCGCCGGCGCTGTCGGGGCGGATGATCTCGGCCGAGCCCTATTTCCACAAGAGCCGCGCCTATACCCGTGCCGTGGCCGCCAAGATGCGCGCCGGCGGCGAGCATCACGGCTTCCAGCATGCCCGCTGGCGCGATATTCATCCCAAGGTAACATCGCGGCTGACCGCGGTGGGCATCCTCCGCAACCCCTGGGCGCGCACCGTGTCGCGCTGGCAATTCGCGCGGCTGGCAGAAACCCAGGGCAAGGACGACCCGCGCTACCGCGACATGCGGCTGGAGGAGTTCCTGGAGGAACGCCACATCTACGGCCATGAACCCTTCTACTGGCACCGCGTCATCCGCGGCTGGTACCCGCAGGCCGATTACGTAACCGACGAGGCCGGCACGGTCCGGGTCGACCTGCTGCGCTTCGAGTCGCTGGCCGAGGACAGCATGCGCTATTTCGGCCTCGACCAGCCGGTGCGCAAACGTAATGTGAGCACCAAGAAGCGCACCGATTACCGCGAGTTCTACACCGACCGGACGATCCAGATCGTCGCGGACTGGTATGCCGCGGATATCGAGATGTTCGGCTTCGATTTCGACACGCCCGCGCGGCGGAACCTTGTTCTCCCGGATTCAGAGTGACTTGACCGGTATGTCCTTCGAGTACCTGAAATGCCTTTCGCCTGATCTGCCGCCGCCGCAGGATCTGGCCTGCGTGGCACTCGCTCACAATGAATTGGATATTCTGCCCGACTTCCTGGCGCATTACCGCGGACTCGGGGTCCGGCGCTTTTTGATGGTTGATGACCGATCCGATGATGGCACGCGTGAATTCCTTCTGGAACAAAATGGCGTCACGTTGTTCTGCCCGCGCGACGGATCGACCTACGCTGCACATAAGAAACAGTGGCGCTGCGAGCTACTGGATCATTTCGCGAATGGGCGCTGGTGCATCGCACCGGATATCGATGAGCATTTCGTCTATCGGTGCTCCAGCGCGTCCGCGCTAGCGGATTTGGTGGACACCCTCGATGCAGAAGGGGCCGAAGCGCTACATTGCACCATGGTCGACATGTATGCGGACTTGCCGCTGTCAGAGCACGAATATCGTGGCGGCGGTCTGCTTGAGGCATTTCCGCTTTTCGACGGACCGGACTCCTACTTCATGCTCCCCGCCGCCAGCCGGTTTCGCAGAAAATACCCGACCCCGTTCATGATGGCGTATGGCGGCATGCGGGACCGGCTCTTCTTCGGCCGGCATGGCATTGCCGGCCGGTTTCCCAGGCTGCTCATGGAGCGTTTCGGGGGCCTCAACGCCCCGTTCAACCCTGGTCCGGCCCGCCGGGTGCTGGCCAGAGTCACCCGGCGGGCGGCGCGCGCGCATCTTCCGCGCGATCCGTTCACATGCACCAAGCTCGCCCTGATCAAGTGGCGCAAGGGTATGACATTCTCCGGCGGCTCGCATGCCGTGACCGGCAGGCTGAAACTGTCCGAGCGGTCGGCGGTCCTGCTGCATTTCAAGTTCACACGCGGCGAGGCCGGGTTGGAATACATCGCGAAGCGTGGCCAGCACGCTGGTGGCGGGCGCTACTACCGCAAAATCCTGGAAAACCAGGATATCTTGACGGCATCACCGATATCGGCACACACCCGCCGCTTCACCGGGGCGGATTCCCTTGGCATGCTATTGCGCTAGAGGGTACAAAGCGCGTTAGCCGCCGCCTCGCCGACAGGAGAAGAGCCATTAAACCCAGATTCAGAACCCTCCGGAGACTTTGGCATCGGTCGATTGGCACAAGGATCATCTCCATCGATGGTGTGCGGTTGCGCTGCGGACCGGACGATCTGCCGGATTCTGTACGCAACTACCTGTTCAAGGGCACCTACGAACTGGGCGAACGGCTGCTGGTGAAGGAGATCGTGAAACCCGGCAGCCGGGTCCTCGAAATCGGCACCGGGATCGGCTTCATCAGCCTGCTCTGCACCCGGATCGCGGGCGAAGGAAACGTCCTCTCCTTCGAAGCGAACCCGGCGCTGCGCCGCGTGATCGAGGAAAACTATGCCCTCAACGGGGTCCGCCCCAGACTGGAAATGAAGGCCGTCACGACCGACGGCAAACCGATCCGGTTCTTCCAGAACGACAACATCATCTCCTCCTCGCTGATGGCCCGCGATATCGAGGCGAAAGAGATCGAGGTGGAAAGCGCTTCGATCCACGACGTCATCGAATCGCACCGGCCCGATGTCATCGTGATGGATGTCGAGGGCGCCGAGATCGACCTTCTTGCCACGGCCCACCTGTCGGGCGTGTCGGGCATACTCGTGGAACTTCACCCCCATATCGTCGGGGCCGAAAAGATCGAGGCGCTGAAAGAGCATATCCTGGGCCAAGGCTTCCGGCTGGACGGCAGCCGCCACAAGAACGCGCTCTTCGTGCGGGACAATGCCGGTAGAGCCTGATGGGACCGACCGTTTCCAGGCAATGTCCCGGAAAGCGGTTGAAAGTTACTACCGATGGCGCATCGCCATTTTGTTTCGTATTCTGCGAAACGAGTTGGCCCTGCGGTCGGTTTTCTCACCGCGACTCAAGGTGATCTATTTCTGCAATCCAAAGGTCGCGGGCTCCACCATCATCGGCACGCTGGTGCGCAGCGACGATCCTGACCTTGCCCGGGAACTGGGAGATCTCAACACCCTCGCGGCACGCAGGCGGATCAGTTCGGAACATGACCCAATGGCGTTCTGGTCTGCCTTGAACGATCCGGCCGTACTCAAGTTCAGCTTCGTGCGCGACCCCTATTCCCGGCTTCTGTCCTGCTACAAGGACAAAATCGTGCAGGCTCAGAACGCGGAAAGGTTCCGCCGCGCCCTCGGCTTGCCAGAAACCGGCGAAGTGGCATTCTCCGCCTTCCTGAAAGCCATTGCCCGGCAACGTCCGGGCGCCATGAACCGGCATTGGCGTCCGCAAGCACGATTGCTGCCTCCCTCGTTGCCAATGGATTTCATTGGCAAGTTCGAGCATTTCGATGGCGATTTTGGTAAGGTGCTCGACCGGTTAAATCTTCCGGCAAGCAATCTGACCGTCCTGCGTGGCCATGCGACCGGGACCGGAGCGGGCGGCGCAGTCTCGCTCACGTCCGAGGAGATTTCACTCATCAATCGCATCTACCGTGAAGATTTCCTACGCTTCGGATATTGCATGCGATAGGGCTACGGCGTGATGGGCAATCCTGCATCAATTTCCTGCCACACAGATGGCGGGCACATGGCCGGAGCGGGCGCAATGTGGCCCTCGCTCGTCATCAACCTTGCCGATAATACCCGACGGATGGAGAACAGCGCCACCGCGCTCACCGCGCAGGGCCTGCCCTTCGAGCGGATCGAGGCCGTCAACGGCTGGCAGATGGACGAGGCGGAGGTCGTGCAGGTCTATGACGCCGCCGCCAACCGCCGCCGCGCCCGTCATCCGCTGGTGCGCCCCGAGATCGGCTGCTATCTCAGCCATATCGCGGCGTGGGAGCGGATCGCGGAGGCCGAGGCCGCGGGCGGTTTCGTCTTCGAGGACGATTTTCAGGCCGGCGATGATCTCGCCGCTGTGCTCGGCCTGCTATCGCAGGACAGCGGCAGCGACTGGGATATGGTCAAGCTCTTCTCCTTCGATCGCGCCCCGAAATGCGTGCGCCGCCGCGCGCTCGACCGCGCGCATGAACTCGTCATCCCCTACCGCGTGCCGACCTGCCTGATCGGCTATGGGCTGACGCGCGACGCGGCGCGGCACCTGGCGGCGCGCGCCCGGCCCTTCTTCCGCCCCGTGGACGAGGACCAGAAATTCTTCTGGGAAACCGGGCTGCGCGTGGCGCTGGTGCTGCCCCCGCCGGTCAGCGTGGGCGATCAGCAGACCGTGACCGGCACGATCGGCAAGGCCCGCCGGAGCGCCGGAGAGGCGGGCGGGCTGGCGCGGTTCTGGCGCGGGCTGAGATACCAGGCCCACTACCGCGCGGCGCTGCACTGGCACCGGGCGCGGGGGACCGGGTCATGAGCGCCGCGCCCAAGGTCCTGCACCTGCATTTCGGCAAGGAAGGCGGCGCCGAACGCTTCTTCGTGAACCTTGTGCGGGCCTTCGGCGCGCGCGGCGTCGAGCAGCGCTTCGTGATCCGCCCGAACCGAAGCTGGCGCGACCAGATCGCGCCCTTCGGCCTGATCGTCGAGAACAACTACCGCTATCTCTCGATCTCCAGCCTGATCCTTCAATGGCACGTGCGCCGGATTTGCCGAACCTGGCACCCCGATGCGATCATGGCCTGGATGCCACGCGCCGCGCGGCTGATCCCCGACTGGCCGGAGGCGGTGAAATTCACCCGCCTGGGCGATTTCCCGCGCCACCTGGACCATTTCGGCCATTGCGACGCGCTGGTCGGAAACACGCCGGATATCGGCCGGCACTGCCGCGCGCTGGGCTGGGAAAAGCCGATGCTCACAATCAGCAATTTCGCCCGCCCGGTGCCGCCGAGTCCGGTGCGCCGCGCCGCCCATGACACGCCCGAGGACGCCTTCCTCATCGCCGCCGCCGGCCGGTTCGTCCATCGCAAGGGCATGGATCTGGTGATCCGCGCGGCCGCCCGCCTGCCCGGCGCCTGGCTCTGGCTTATCGGCGACGGCAAGGAACGCCCGGCGCTCGAAGATCTGGCCCGCGCCGAAGGCATCGCCGATCGCACCCGCTTCATCGGCTGGGTAGACGAGCCGATCCATCATATCGCCGCCGCCGACGCGCTTGGCATGGCCTCGCGTCACGAGCCGTTGGGCAACGTGGTGCTGGAGGCCTGGCAGGCCGGCGTGCCGGTCGTCTCCACCCGCTCCGAAGGGCCGGGCTGGTACATGCGCGACGGCATCGACGGCCGCCTGGTGGAGATCGACGACCTCGACGCCTTCGCCGCCGCCCTGGCCGGACTTCAGGCCGACCGTACCCTGGGCGCGCGGCTGGCCGAAGGCGGGCGCGCACGGCTTGGAGAACTCTTCAGCGAGGACCGGGTCGTGCGCAATTATCTTGCGCTCTTCGCCGGGGATTTCACCGACCCGCTGGAGCGCGCGGAGTGAAGGCGCTGGTCATCAATCTGGACACCGAGACCGCCCGCATGGCATTTCAGGCGGCGCAGCTTTCGGCGCTCGGCCTGGCCTTTGAACGGTTGGAAGCGGCCACGCCCGCAACGCTTTCCCCGCCCGCCGATGCGCGCTACTGGACCGGCTGGGAACGGCCGCTCCGGCAGACCGAGATGGCCGCCTTCGCCTCCCACCGCGCGGCCTGGGAACGGATCGCCACGGGAACCGCGCCGATGCTGGTGCTCGAAGACGACGCGCTGCTCGCGCCGGGCACCGCGGATTTCCTGGAGCGCGTGGCGCCGCTCGCGGGAATCGACCACATCACGCTGGAGACGCGCGGCCGCCGCAAGCTCGTGGCCCGCCGCGCCCATCCCGCGGCGCCGATGCGCAGGCTCTGGCAGGACCGGACCGGGGCCGCGGCCTACCTTCTCTGGCCCGCCGGGGCGCGGAAACTCCTGGAACGCACGCGCCGCCGGCCGGGACTGGCCGATGCGGTGCTCTGCGCGGCCTATGACCTCAGCTCCTGGCAGGCCGACCCGGCGCTGGCGATCCAGCTCGACCAATGCGCCGCGCACGGGCTGACGCCGCCCATCCCGACCGCTTCCGCCATCGGACGCGAGCGCCGCCCCGGCAAACGGGCCTATCCGCTGCGCAGGCTGGCCGCCCAGATCCGCATGGGCGTGCGCCAGCTCGCCCGCCTGCCCGGCGCGGAGCGACGCCTGATCGCGCCCACCCCCGATATGGCCCGCGCGCCCGGCCTCTCTCCCTGACCGTCCGAACCCTTCATCTTTCCACAAATACTCATTGGACCCACGGCCTCAGCCCGTGCCGACGCTGGTCTCCTGCGCCTGCCGCGCGTCCGCGCGGATCATCGCCGCGGCCTTCTCGGCGATCATGATGACCGGCGCATTGGTGTTGCCCGAGGTGATCGTCGGCATGACCGAGGCATCCACCACCCGCAGCCCCGCCATGCCGTGCACGCGAAGCCGCGCATCGACGACCGCTTGCGGGTCGTCACCCATCTTCGCCGTGCCAACCGGATGGAAGATCGTCGTACCGATTTCGCCGGCCGCGCGCACCAGTTCCTCTTCCGTCCGGTACTCCGGGCCGGGACGGAACTCCTCGGGGCGGTAGCGCGCCAGCGGGGCCTGCGAAACGATTTCGCGGGTGCGCTCGATGGCGCGCACCGCCACTTGCCGGTCGCGCGCGGACGACAGGTAGTTGGGGGCGATCTCCGGATGCGCGAACGGGTCGGGCGCGGTAATCGCCACATGCCCGCGGCTTTCGGGTCGCAGGTTGCAGACCGAGGCCGTGAAGGCCGGGAAATCGTGCAGCGGCTCGCCGAACCGATCGAGCGAGAGCGGCTGTACGTGGTACTCCAGATCGGGCGTCTCCAGCGCCGGGTCCGACCGGGTGAAGGCGCCGAGCTGGCTGGGCGCCATCGACATCGGGCCGGATCGTTTCAGCGCGTATTCCAGCGCGATGCCGAGTTTGCCCGCCAGGCTGCCCGCCTGCTGGTTCAGGGTCTTCACCCCCGAGACCCGGAAGGCGCAGCGCAGTTGCAGGTGGTCCTGCAGGTTCTGGCCGACCCCCGGCAATTCGTGGCGGGTCTCAACGCCATGAGCCTGCAGAAGTGCGCCCGGCCCGATCCCCGAGAGCTGCAGGATCTGCGGCGAACCGATGGCGCCCGCGGCCAGGATCACCTCTCCGCGCGCCCGCGCCGCGTGCCGCACACCCTTTCGGCTGAAGACGACACCGGTGGCGCGCCGCCCGTCGAAGGCCAGACGCTCGGCCTGCGCATGGGTGACGACACGCAGGTTGCGCCGGCCCCGCGCCGGACGCAGGAAGGCACGCGCCGTGCTCCAGCGCCAGCCCGCGCGCTGGTTGACCTGGAAGTAACCGACGCCCTCGTTCGTGCCGGTGTTGAAATCCTCAGTGGCGGGAATGCCCGCGGCCACGCAGGCGGCCTGGAAGGCGTCGAGTATCTCCCAGGAGAGGCGCTGTTTCTCCACCCGAAACTCGCCGCCCGCGCCATGTATCCCGTCCGCGCCCCGGTAGTGATCCTCGGACTTGCGGAACCAGGGCAGCACGTCGTCCCAGCCCCAGCCGGTATTGCCCATTTTGCGCCACTGATCGTAGTCACGCGCCTGTCCGCGCATGTAGATCATCCCGTTGATCGAGGAGCAGCCCCCCAGGATGCGCCCGCGCGGATAGCCCAACGCGCGCCCGTTCAGTCCCGACTCCGCCCGCGTCGTGAAGCCCCAATCGGTGCGCGGATTGCCGATGCAGTAGAGATAGCCCACCGGGATATGCACCCAGATGTAATCGTCGCGGCCGCCGGCTTCCAAGAGCAGCACACGCGTTGCGCCGTCCTCGGTCAACCGGTTGGCCAGCACGCAACCCGCCGAACCTGCGCCGACAATCACGTAGTCGTATTCGCCCGCATCCAGCATCGCGCGATCCTCCCTCGCGCCACAGACTGCCCCAGGGATGCGGGAAGTCCAAGGGGCATGCTGCCCTCACGCAGGTCAGCGGAACGGCCCCTTCCGCACGCCGCGACGGGCCGCACGAAATACCCAAGCCGGAGCCCTGATCTTCGCACTTGACGGCATGCGCCCGGTCGCTTACCTAGCCTTCGCCTGTGGCGGAGTAGCTCAGTCGGTTAGAGCAGCGGAATCATAATCCGCGTGTCGGGGGTTCAAGTCCCTCCTCCGCTACCAGTTTCCCAATGTGTACGACCCGGAGACATGGGTAACAGATCGTACCTAAGACATGGGTGACAATCTCGTGCCGAACGGATTGTCGATGGTTTGCAAGGTTCTCTGTTCCAGGTCGATATATTCCAGATCGTACTGCATGAAGCTCACGATCCAAATGCCATTGTCCACCTCCTTCACTCCGAGTCTCTGACCGGCGAGCACGGTCGAGACGTTGATCTTCTTTCGCTGCATGCAGATGCGCCCGCATGCGGTGACGATGATGTCGCGGTCGTGGAAGGGGTATTCCACATCCGGCAGGCCGTCATAGGGTCTTGAAGAAGGCGCATAGGCTTCGGCGGGCACCCTCATGGTGAGGCCTCCGTGCGGCCTTTCGTCTTGACCTTGCTGGCAAACCCATCGAACCGGCCATGTTGTTGTAGGGAATTCTGGCCTAATCGCCTGACGTTCCCTCACGGTTCATCCCCGCGGGTGCGGGGAACAGGTGGTGGTGCAGGAATATCCCGCCTGGCTGATCGGTTCATCCCCGCGGGTGCGGGGAACAGATGTGGCTGCGTCGCGGGCACAGCGAGGAGAGCGGTTCATCCCCGCGGGTGCGGGGAACAGGTGTCCATGAAGACGTCGCGGAGAACCTGCAGCGGTTCATCCCCGCGGGTGCGGGGAACAGGTGCAGAGATCGTCCATGACCTGTTTCGGGGCCGGTTCATCCCCGCGGGTGCGGGGAACAGGTCGAGGCGATGCCGCTCTGCGCGGTCGTCAGCGGTTCATCCCCGCGGGTGCGGGGAACAGGCCCAGAGGGCAACCATCTCCATCGCGCATCCCGGTTCATCCCCGCGGGTGCGGGGAACAGGCGTTATAAGCGCCATCCAGCCCGCCACCATCCGGTTCATCCCCGCGGGTGCGGGGAACAGACCAGCGCGATCCCTACGAAGACGGCAAATTTCGGTTCATCCCCG
Organism: Maritimibacter sp. 55A14; assembly: GCF_003122205.1. Classification (GTDB taxonomy): domain Bacteria; phylum Pseudomonadota; class Alphaproteobacteria; order Rhodobacterales; family Rhodobacteraceae; genus QEYE01. The sequence continues at coordinate 12,810 of NZ_QEYE01000011.1, read as the reverse complement.
CGGGTGCGGGGAACAGCCCTCGGCCAGGTACTCTTCCCAGACCACGCCCGGTTCATCCCCGCGGGTGCGGGGAACAGCCGTTCTGGTCGGAAACGCGGCATCGGTTCTGCGGTTCATCCCCGCGGGTGCGGGGAACAGTGCATCGCCGCGTTGATAGGCTTGTCCGTCTGCGGTTCATCCCCGCGGGTGCGGGGAACAGCGCGCCATCGTCTACGGCACGCTCTTCGTGGCCGGTTCATCCCCGCGGGTGCGGGGAACAGGGCCGTGTCACGATCTCTGGCACCGACCTGGACGGTTCATCCCCGCGGGTGCGGGGAACAGGCCTCGCCCCGCACCAACCCGGTGGGTTATGTCGGTTCATCCCCGCGGGTGCGGGGAACAGCTATTGAAGACGATAGCCAAGAATAACAACGACGGTTCATCCCCGCGGGTGCGGGGAACAGGTGGCCGCGATCAAAACCGCGTAGGCGTCGAGCGGTTCATCCCCGCGGGTGCGGGGAACAGAACTCCGCCGCCTGACCGACCGTCATTCCAGCCGGTTCATCCCCGCGGGTGCGGGGAACAGTCCATACTTCAGCGATTCAACCTGCCTCCTAACGGTTCATCCCCGCGGGTGCGGGGAACAGTTCGGCCTATTGGCTCAAGCACCTGGATCAATCGGTTCATCCCCGCGGGTGCGGGGAACAGTCGGGCAGCGCCTCGTAGGGATTGCCGTCCGCCGGTTCATCCCCGCGGGTGCGGGGAACAGATGTCTGCCCCGCAACTGCCTGTTCTGCCTGCCGGTTCATCCCCGCGGGTGCGGGGAACAGTAGCCATGGCAGACTGGCCCACCGACAGGCAGCGGTTCATCCCCGCGGGTGCGGGGAACAGACTTAACCTGTTACCTGTAACAAATCATGACACGGTTCATCCCCGCGGGTGCGGGGAACAGGGCCTCCCGGTACATGCGATGCCCGCACGCCTCGGTTCATCCCCGCGGGTGCGGGGAACAGCATCTGCGCAAGTACCACAAGTTTCCGTCGGCCGGTTCATCCCCGCGGGTGCGGGGAACAGATCGGCGCCAGCATCTCGAAGCCGACTGCCTCCGGTTCATCCCCGCGGGTGCGGGGAACAGGTGGCGTCCAGCGTCTGGTGGAAGCGCCTGGCCGGTTCATCCCCGCGGGTGCGGGGAACAGGAGCTGGCGGAGGCGGAGACGTGAAGCTGGGGCGGTTCATCCCCGCGGGTGCGGGGAACAGCTCGCTTCCCGTTCCCGCGCCTCGCTCGCGATCGGTTCATCCCCGCGGGTGCGGGGAACAGACGGGGATCAAGTCGATCAAACGCGGCAGCTACGGTTCATCCCCGCGGGTGCGGGGAACAGCCGCGCCCGTACCACGGATAATACCGCAGGTTCGGTTCATCCCCGCGGGTGCGGGGAACAGTGAAATCCTCCATTGGGGTTTCAATCCCGTCCCGGTTCATCCCCGCGGGTGCGGGGAACAGAGGGCACGATCTTCGAGGAAAGCCACCTGCCGCGGTTCATCCCCGCGGGTGCGGGGAACAGCATGACATGAGCGAGGAAATCAGCCGGGACATCGGTTCATCCCCGCGGGTGCGGGGAACAGGGTTCAGAGATTAACAACCGGACTGAAGTCCGCGGTTCATCCCCGCGGGTGCGGGGAACAGCCCGCTTCATGCAGAATTCTCTCGGCTGCCTCCGGTTCATCCCCGCGGGTGCGGGGAACAGACTTGCTGTAGATGCTTGATCTACCGTAGTTTTTCAATTGTCAAAGAGCGCACCGGTGTTTTCTCGTCGGGCAAAGAGGTCTCGTCAGGGCTTCGAATGGCCTTGCGGAAAGAAGCTCACCAGCTTCAACCCACCGAAATCCGCCGGCATTCGGCGGTTTCGGCCAATGGTGGCGAAATCATAGCCCTGATCAGTCGCCGCTTTCCAAATCATCACGCCGTCACCGCCGTCGATCCCCGCTTCGACCTGCGCCCAGATCATCTCACGGGTGCGAGCGCTGTAATTGCCAACATAGACCCCTGCCCGAACCTCGACCAGCCATGCCGCCAACCGGCCACGTAACCGGGGCGGGCCATTTGAGATGACAACGACCATCATCTGTGCCCCTCATCACCGGACCGCTTTGGGTCTTCGAAGGCGGGCCCGAGAGCCTCGGGAGGGGGGTCCGGTTTGGGCTTTTCTCCGGCGTCGAGAACCTCTTCGATGCGCGGAATGATGCTGGAGAGCAGCCCGGTACGGCGGAACATGTCCCGACAGGCCAACCGCACCGCCCGGTCGGATGACATGTCAAGTTTACCCCTGGCGGCTTGGCCCGCTATGCGGAACGCCTCCGGCACGACGGTGGCGAGTTTGTACAGATCGGCGATGTCGTAGACGAATGACAGAGGTTTTCCGGTGTGGAGAAATCCGATCGCAGGCGCGTATCCGGCAGCAAGCACTGCAGCCTCGGTCAGGCCATGCAAACAGGCAGTGGCGGCAGACAGGCAGCGATTGGGGATATCGCCGGCCTCCCAATTCGTCACGTCATAGGATCGTCGTTTCCAGGTGACACCATATTGCTGGGCGAGTTTGGCGTAGGTTTCACGCACGCGCACCCCCTCGATCCCGCGCAGTTGGTTGATCGACCGGCGGTTCGGGGCGTCCTCATCAAAGCGTAGTTCATACATTTTACGCACGACGCGCAGACGGGCGGCGTCGTCAAGGGCAATTGAGGCCTGCCAAAGGAGTTTATCAGAGCGCGCCCCACCGGGCTGACCTGCGGAATAAAGGCGCACACCGCCCTCCCCCACCCATGTGATCAGGGTGCCGACACGGGCTGCAAGCGAAATGGCCGCATGTGAAATACGCGCGCCGGGCTCAAGCATGAGACCCGCGAGACCGCCAACCGGAATCTGGGTTCTGGTCCCATCCGCATTCACAGCAACGAATGCCCCATCTGCCACATCAAGCCGGGCCCGTTCGACAAAAACGAGCTGCGCGCGATCCTTCATTGGAATGGGACGTGGCGGCGGAAGACCGGGTAGGTTGCTCATCTCGCGCGACGGACAAGCATCAGGCCACATCCGAAGGCCTTGGCCCGTCCCAGCCCCTTGGTGTGCCCTTGCAGGAAAGCAACGGGATCGGTGACTTCGATCTCACCCTGAAAATCAAGGATACCGAATTGCGGCTGACGGTCCCGCGGCCCTTGGTGCGACGGCAGCGCATGAACCGAGTAATTCGTCACCGCGCACTCATTCACCGAAAACCCGGTCCGTTCGCCCTGACGTGTGAGCCACGCAGATCCCACGCTCCCGGCAATCTCCATTCGCCGGGCGGAGCGTTCGTCCTTAGGGACAGTGTAGAGGGCGTCCATGACCACATCGACGCGTTTTCCGCCTTTCTTGGTACGGGTGGCATTGGCACGGAGTGAAAAGAACAACCGATCCCCGGGCGAGATTTTCGGCGCATAGGACTTTGTAGAAACGCGCGAAAACAGATCGGTCTGCACCGGTTCCCGTTCGGACAGAACAAGGAATTCGCCCTCACGGATCTCGCGCCAAAGAAAATCGCGGCGGCGATCAGGATCATCGGCGAACAAGGTCCAGAGCACGCGGTGATGCGCATCCGTTCGTGCGCCGGCATCCTGGGGCAGCAGCAGCGCGTTCAGGGCCTGTACCGAGGGCTGACGGGACAGCGTGACACGAGACATATACATGATCAGGTCTCCGGTCGGATATCGACGGGGCGATAGGCCACACGGCGCGCTGCAAAGTGCCATTTCTCGCGATCCACGGCGCAATCGTGGCGGGTCTCGATATGGGTGTCGCCCTCTTCGAAATCGGTGATGAGGTGGGTCGCAAACGCCCCGTCCTGCCAATAAGGGAGCCGCACATGAGCCAAAGCCGCCTCTGGAGAACGCTCGGAGATGAGCCGCGGCGCGACCGGGGCCGACAAGGGGCAGGATTTTCGACCGAAATAGAGCGCAAAGACCGGTTCTTCCAATGCCGCGCGCAGATGTTCAAGCTTTCCACCGCCCCAGAGGGCGACTCCGAACAGCAGGCCGGTCCTGTAGTCGCGCAAGGTGATCGTGGTGTTGGTGGTGCGCCCAGCCATGCGAAGGGCTTCGGGGCGGGAATTTGGGTGCCTTGCCTTGGCCGAAGGCACGGTTTCGACAGTGTGATAATCCCGAACCACATGTTCGGAACCTGAAACAAAAGGGGCCACTGCCAGCCCAAGCTCATCGAGATCGGAGAAATCATCCTCTCGACGCAATCCCAATGCGGCACCGAGCAATCCGGTCACCGCCGATCGTCCCGGCCAGAGGTGAGACCCGCGCCGTTCGTGACCGGCCAAATCGCCCATTGCACCGATCGTGGCCGACAAGGTGAAGACCAAATAGTCGGTCATGCGCCCGCCTTTACCGCCTTTGCTGCGAACGCGGCGATGTCATCGAGCGTACCCACGCCTGCCGGAATGTTCATCACTTTATGCTCCGCATAGGCTTCACCATAGGCACGGTCGATGGTCTCGACGGCATTTTCCAGTGCCTGCACCGATGTCTCTTCCCAAGGCTGCGTCCTAACCGGAGCAAAGAAGGCGCCCGTCAGGTCGCGGGGCTGCTGCGGACCGATCTCAGCGCGAATGTAATAGGCGCGCGGCCGGTGGGCAAAGCTGTTCTGTTTGCCGGTCGGTGTGGCCACAGCAATGGCGCGGGCCAAAGCGTCGACCCCTTTGGCGGCAAGATCGCGATCCCCGTTCAAATTCTCGACCAGGAGATCGACATTCACACAGACGTATTGATAATAGATGCCAGACCCGAACGCGCTCTCGCCAAGATGCCCGGCACCGCTGTCTTCGGCCTTGTTCAGGTCATCGACGGCGGAATACCAGTCATCCTCGGCCACGGCCGTGTGGGTCGTGATTGCATGGCTGACCTGAACGGCAGCGTCGCGGTTGAAATCAGCGTCATCCGCCAACATGCGCCCGAACATCGCGATATCAATCGCCCCATCCGCCTTGCGCAGAACCAGTTTCTTGAGTTCCTTGTCCTTGGGAAATTCTTCGCCAACCAGAACTTTCCGGGCGAGATCCTCGGCCAGTTTCCATTCATCTGGTGAAATGAACGCAAGCGTTGTTCCGATCATCCTTTCCGGGGCCTTTTTGTCCGGCGTTTCCAGCTTGCCGAAAATGGCCGCCACCTGTTCCGCCGCGTTGACCGCCGCACCGGGTTCTGCCCCCTCCGCGACCAAAGTGTCCCGCAATCCACCAAACAGTCGCTTGGTGCGCGTTCCCCGATGATCGGCCAGATCGAGCGCAAAGAACGCGCTTTCACGGATCGCCCGCTTGACCGATTGCGACGACAGGCGGAGCCGGGGTGCACCACCGACATTGGCCTGTTTGGGTCGACCCTGGTCATCACGGTTCGGATTGGATGGACCGTATTTGGTCAGCACGTGAAATTGCGCAAAGGTGGTCATTCGACTTTCTCCTCGGAAATCGACTGGGGCGCATCGGCGCCGAAATACTGGAAACACCAGCGCGTGCGCGTGCGTTCATTCCAGAACATGAGGTCTTCGCCCAAGGCCGCGACATTGCACCGGTGGTCCGCCATGCGGATTGCGCGGCGCAGACCGCTGGCCAGTTCATTGTCGTTTGACCGCATCAGGCGCTGAAACCGCAGGTGGGACAAAATCGGCTCTGACCCGCCAAGAACGCGCGCCAAATGGGCACCGCTGTTTTCGCGCACTTCGGCCAGAACAGTGACGATGCGGACAAGCCGCTCTGCGTCCCTTGTCTCCAAATCCTTCGCCAGCTCGTGCACCTCGGGTTCACACAGCAGCTCGATCGGGCTTGCGCGCCGCAATCGGGCCGAAAGCGCCCGGCCCCGCGCGGTCTTGCGGTCGAGCGCCCTGCTCCACCACGACAGGATTGCTTTACCTTTATCGCTCATGCTGCTTTTCCTTTGGTCGAAGGGAGATCCAGTCCGAGCGCCTGGTAGAGTTGTTTTCCATATTTCCCGTAGCCCGCGCATGTTCCTGTCAGGTTCCGGCGCGCGGTGACAATCTTCTGGATATCAGTGCTGTGGCGCTGAGCCAGCGCCGGCAGAGCCAAGGCATCAAATCGGCGCAGGGCTTCGGATTTGAGATCATCGCGCCAGCCTGCGCAAACCTTTGACGGGTCAACATCGGATTTAAGCGCCTCCAGACGGGCGAGAAATGCCGGTTCAGTAGCGATATAAAAGGCTTCTCGCTCTGCCTCTCGCGCTTCCCCTCTGGCCAAAATCGGGGTCAGGGCATTGCGCAAGGCGACGGCCGCATTGTCAGCTGCATCAACCAGGCCGCTCAGAACGAGGCGACTATCCTCGGACAGTTCGATGAAGGGTTGGACGGAGTAGACAAAATCGCGGGGTTTCATGTTGTCCATCGCCCAACCGGCAACGATGACATGCGCAGGTCGTTGACCTGAACGTCCATTTTCCCAAGTGTCCAGACAAGCAGCCCTTTGCGCCAATTCGGCGTCGTGGGGCTGAGTAAGGATGCCCAACCAATGGCGATAACCAAATGTCCCCGCTCTGGGGTGGACAGGCAGCGCCACGTCACCGGCTTTCTGTCGGTAGTAAGGGCTGAGTGGATGCACCCATGACGCGTAATTGGCGCCATAGGGTTTCTGAATGACGCCCGTCACCACGTCATGTTCCGCAACAAGCCGTAGTCGGCGTGGCGCACCGAAAAACGCTTCGACAGAAAAGGTCTGACCCTGCGGAGGGTGAGCTTCCTGTTTATTATCCGACACGCGGGTCGGGTTCATCCAAGGCAGTTCGGTCAGGGATGCGGACACGCCATAAGGGACGTTCGCCCAAACAAGCGACCAAAGCCCGTCTTGAGGATCGACAAGTGTCACCATCGGACCGCCCCCGCGCATAGAGGTTCGGTTCCCCTTCCCGCCCGAAGGCGCGTGGGCCTGAAACGTGAACAGCGCCATCGCCGCCAGAGGGAGGTCAAGCCCGCGATAGCGGCCACGATGCACCACGAGGTCAGCATTGTTCTTGGCGGTATTGGCCCCAGCACTGTCGATGAACAGCATGTCTGGCGGGTTCGGGGCGCCCTCCAGAGGCTCAAGGTCCTGCAAGAAAAGCGGGCCATCACCGGTCAGGTTGAAGGCATTTTCATACGCTGTAAGCTTCGCGCGAAGGCGATCGGGGTCAGGCGCTTCGCGGTTTTCCCAATCATCGATGTCTTCCGGCGGGTCGGCCATGTGGACGAGGCCGATTAACAGCTCATAACAGGCGATATTCAGATCCGCGCGCGGCCAGTCCGGCCCCAGGATAGCCTCGTCCGCCATCTGCCAGGGCGCAATCACCCGTCTGTGGCCAGATCTATCAACGACCGGAATCCATGGGTCGGAAATTAGATTCAGGGTCACTAGAAAATCCAGTCTACGAACAAAACACCGTTATTCGACCACACTAGGAGCGAGTTCTATTTGTATCAAGGCTTTCAATCTGCAGTCGCAAAAACCAGACCGATGTCAGAATCATACCGCAAGTCAGCGCAAATCTTTCCATCATCGGAAACCGGGCAAATAACGTGGGATGCCTTTTTCCAGTCCGGCCAGGTATCCGTAACACTAGCTATCTCGGGCAGACCTTGATCAGGAAGGTCCAGCTTTTCAAGCTTGTGTCGCGCAACTGAGACTTCGGACATTGCCCACCCATCGGCGCCGTCGATCAGGGGGACGAGGCCTCCACCCCGTTCCCGCGCGAGGACAAGAATGCGTTCCTCTGGCCCCAGCCGTGTCGGGTATGAGGCATCGTCATTTGCTCGTCCGCCCGCGCGATACCCTTCGTCGAGATTGACGGCATTCTGGGACGCAAGAGCCCCGTGACTGGCCTCAACCCCTAGACGCTCCATTTCAAACGTCTCCAGAACTTCGGGCAGGGCGGGCGTATTTGAATAGCTGCGCTCGATCAAGGACCGAATACCGGATGGGGCGACGATCCGGCCTTCATCGAACAGGTGACACGCAGTCCGCCACATCAAATCGGCTGAATAGACATAAGCGCCCTTGTCCAGTGTGTCAGAAAGCCAGCGACTGTTTTCCACCTGCGCCGGATCGGGCGCCAGAACATGGAGAACTGGTTCAGACACTGGGCGATCAGCGGCGGGTCGTTTGTCCATATGCCGCCATAGCCGTCCCACGCGTTGCACCAGACCCGCCATCGGAGCGAGATCGGAAACCATCACATCGAAATCGATATCCAGCGAGGATTCCAAAATCTGCGTTCCGACCAGCACGCGCCCCGCCGTGTCAGTTGAGCCTTTGCCAAATCTTTCGCGTGCCGTCTTCTCGATCCGTTTCCGGTCCCCCAAAGTGTAGCGCGCATGCAGAAGGTCCGCCCTGATCCCCGCCGCTCGGAGCGCCTGAACAGCCGCAATCGCATCGTCCACCGCATTGCGCACCCAGACGCTGGCCGCGCCCTGCCCAGTCTTTTTTGCAATCAGATCGATCGCTGCATCCGGGCTTGTCAGCCGCTCCACCCGCACCGTACCTTTCGGGCCGGTGTCCTGCGGCAGGTCGCGACGCCTCTCGCCGCCTGCAATGGTCAAGGCCGGATAGGCTAGATCAGCATCGTCAACGCCGTCATAGACCGCAAGCAGCTTTCGCCGAAGGTCGAGCGGCAAGGTCGCGGTCAATAGAATGGCCGATCCCCCCGCTTGTCGATGCATCCGAAGCAGGTGACAGAGCGTTTCAGCGACATAGCCTTCGCCCAACTCATGAACTTCGTCCACGATCAGGATTTTCGAAGACAGGCCGAAGTGCCGCAGTGTCTGGAACCGGACCGGCAGCACCGCCAGAAGCGCCTGATCTATGGTGCCTACCCCTACATTTGCCAACAATGCCCGACGCCGGTTGTCGGCCAGCCACTCGGTGCAACTGATATCCTCGGGCGCGTTCGGGCTGCCTTCGACAATGTCCCTGTAGTCTTCGGACAATCCCGCGCGCCCATGCGCGAGCGTCACGGAAGGCGTCGAATCGAACATCTTTCCGATGCTCTGGCTGACACGCGAAAACATGGCATCCGCTGTTGCCATTGTAGGCAGGGCAAAGTATAAACCTCGCCCCTTTCCGGCCAACAGCATCCGTTGGGCAAGCAACAGGGCAGCTTCGGTTTTTCCAGCGCCAGTCTCATCCTCGATGATGGCAAGAGTCGATCCGTCTGGCAGGGGAACCGCGGCACTGGCGTTCTGCATGGGCCTGAGTTCTGGCCAGTTGAAGATGCGCCTGTCTGATGGGAGCGGCGCCATGATACCCGTACCCACGAGCGCCCTTTCGGCAGTGTCACGGCTTTGGGTCAGGTAGTCAGCCAAGGACAACTGATTGCTTTGGGCCCGGAACCAATCGGTGTTTGATCCGATCCAATCCGCCGTCGTCACCAGTCCCGAAAGCCACCAGGACAAACGCATGACATCTTTCGAGGTCAGGCCGGCGATCGAAGCCTCCGGCCAAAGGGAAGCGAACGCTTTGATCGTATCTTGCGCGTCTGCCTTCGCCTCGGTTGTGAGCGTCAGCGCAGCTCGCCCCAATTTGCTCTGGTCAAGCGTTGACGGGCGACCGTGATGGCCAGCGGTTGCGCCGATCAATGGGGGCAAGCGGTTGTCTCTCTCCGGCGTTAGTATCGAGGCAAGGAGAGACATGTTTGCGTTCAAGTGAACCTCGGTCAGTTCCCAGTGCCTGTAGGTCTGACGCCCTGCCCCGCGCAACATTGACCGGAAAGTAGCGCTAATTTTTCCAAGGTCGTGCAGGGCCGTCAGAAAGACAAGCGCTTGGTACTGCGGAGCCGGTAAGTGAACTGCTTCCAACAGATGTTCAGCGACCGCAGCCACATCCAGCATGTGATAAAGTGCAGGGTGCTCAGTGCCAAAACAATCCGCACTTTTTCCCGGCCAACGCCCAATGACTTCGAGATTAACCACCATTTTCTATTGTCGTCCCAAGTGAGATGCTGCCGATTTCGCGGACAACAGGTAAAGCTAGCATAGCACGGGCCTCGAACTCCATCGGGCTGAGGCAGCCAAGAGCAGTGTTCGGTTTGTTGGGACAGCTTCTGGGCGGTTCCCAAGTGGATTGCCGCCTTGGTTATTCCGCTGCCGCTTCCGGCATCTGCAGGCTGACATATGCATGATCTAGGGTGCAAACTGGTCCGGTCTGGCGTAGCTGCACCACGGTTATGCTCGCGGTCCCCGAGTCAGTTCTGGGCCGATCTCGTAGAATGTGGGGCCTTGCGGGTTTGTCAGTTCTTCCCGCAGCATTGCTTGAATTTGCGTCCTGAACCGCAGGGACAGGGATCATTCCGCCCGGGGCGTTTGCTCTGGATGGGCGCGCGGGAGATGTTGTCGACCTCCATGACAAGCTCCGGGCGCGACACAAGCAGGATCGCAGCAACGCAAATGGGGATCAGATCAGGGGCTTGGATGTCGATCTCGTCGATCTCTTCCTCGGTGAATCTGCTTATCCCCTCGTTGAGTTCCTGCAGGGACATCAAGAATATCAACGATGACTTCGTCTCGTCATCGGCCTGTTCGAGCACCACTTGCCAGGCTTCGGGACGCAAGCGCATCGCGCGGGTAAATCCATCGACCCACGGCTCCCATAGCGTCTCGTCACTGCTCGGGTCCACCTCGTAGATCGGTTCGATCCATGGGGTCTTTGTCACCTCCGAGGCGACTGAATTATAATGCGCCATTACCACCGCGATCGTTGCTTCGGCCGTCGTCAAATCAGGGAAACAGGCATCACCGATCTCTCCCCAGACATGTGGAAGCCACTCGGAAGGCGGGATGAGATCGGGACAGGCAAGGATGCCGGTGACATAGCCATCGAATTCGCTCAGAGTCATCGGCAGATTTTCCTGCGGCAAAGCCGACAAGCACTCGTCGAGGCGATCGAGGTCCTGATCCGAACTGCTCATGGCGCGTCTCCTTCATTTCGAACCTTTGCGTATCCGCACAAATGCCAAATCGCAATCCAGCCACCGTTCAAGAGTCCTGTACGTTCACGGTGATCGTCACGACCACTAGCTAAGCCCCGGTCATTCCGGTTGAATAGCTTCATGGCATTATTCAGGCGAATGCCGGGATTGGAGGTCGGCCGTGGGGTGCTGCGTTGCGCACCAAGGGCTGCTGTGCGTAAGCTGCACCGCGGCGTTCCAAACTGAAAGGAAGTCAAGCGCCCGCTCCCGCCCTTTCCGGACCAAGGTCAGAGTACCGCCTCTATAAGGATAGACGTCCTTGGCGGATTTCTTCCGAGGCTATGCACCCTATAGTTCGCTGCCGGCCCTAGGACTTCGTGCAACTGCGGCGGATCCGCGAATGTCTCGCTGATTCACGCTGTACAGCGCCTTTGAGCATGTCCCCAAACTGTACCGGCAAGAACATTCCCTTTTGTTGGCAAACATTTCCCGCATCCTGGGCATTGCAAGCAGAGCACCTGACCCTATCTCGATCGGACGAACAAATCACAGCGGACAGGCAGGTGCGATGACGACCAAGGGGACAGGCATTCAAGGGACGGCGCGGCGTGGGTCCCCATGTCGTGATGCTGTCCATACGCTCATGGCAGATGCGCGTCCAATCCGGGCTGGAACCGGAGCATGAGACTTGCGAAAGAGGCGACCCGCGTCGCGAAGGACATCCAGGTCAACCTTCAGGCAGGGAGACGCGTCAAGGATATCGGGGATGCAAACCGCATCGCGTTTCTCAGTGCTGAGCTGACGTCCGAGTTGCTCACCGAGGATCATCCGGATGCGATCTACGCGTTTTCCGTCCGGCTAGCGCCCGAACGCCTCGGAAAGTACACCGACGGCGATGGGGACCTCGATTCCCATGCGCTTAGAAAGGAATTGGCAAGGACGCTGAAACGAAACCTGCAACGTGACACGGAAGAAGACATTGCCGGCATCCACTGGAATGTGCTCGACCTCCAATGCCGGGACGGAAGCGAGCTCGCCCCCTGCCTCCGTGGCATGGTGGCATTCCGCCCCGAATACGAAGCACGGGTGCAATCTGCCTTCCAGGGCTTCAGCACCTTCCACACACAACCAGGCCAGGCCGTCGGGTTCGAGCTGATCAGTACACCTGCGGACGCATTGAGATGGGCGGTGCACGCCATGAATGCCGGCGCGAAAAGCTACAGGTCCAGGGAAGCCATAGAGTGCACAAGCATGCTCTGGAGCGCAGCCTGCAGGAGAATATCCGGCACATCGGATCCGTGGATCACGGGGCTGTAGTCTCCATGCCGGCTTCACAGATTTCCGTGCCTGCGTCCAAATCCTGTGACGCGATGAACTATCCGACAAGAGAATCAAATATGGGCAGCGAGGGCAAAAGGCCGGTCCCATGCGGCCCTGAACCATAGCCGCGCTCGACGGCGTCCGTCGAACGATCTCGGGGTCCATCAAGGATCGCAGAACGCCGCCTTTTCCGGTCGATACTGCCGGCCTTCCTTACGATGACTGACAGGCGTGCCCTGAGCGCCCCTGTAGGGCGCGCTGGAGGGCGTTGAGGGGCTGCCGGGACCCGTGACGAGCCAAAATACGCAGCGCCGCTCTGTGGCGCTAATCTGAAGCCATTCAGGGATGCTGGAGATAACCACAGATGACGAGCAGTTCGCGTGAAACCTTCCCGCTGAAGTTCGGGGAATCTTTCGACTGGCCCTCCGACTTGGAGCCACCGGAATGTGGATATTCGATCTCTCCACATAAGAACAAGCAGCCCTTGTATGCGGGTCGGATGTTGCTGGAGCCGGACATCGATCTGGGCCTTTACCG
>NZ_QEYE01000010.1 GCF_003122205.1 Maritimibacter sp. 55A14 | reverse complement strand
CATAGGCACGGAAATCCCCGAAATACTTCGTGATCGCCGCCGTCAGCGTCGTCTTCCCGTGGTCAACATGCCCGATCGTCCCGATGTTCACATGCGGTTTCGTGCGTTCAAACTTTGCCTTTGCCATCTCGCGGACGCCTCTGTTCGTTATGGCCCGCTGCGGGGCCGGTTTCGCTCCGCGCGCTGGGTAATCAGGTTCCACGCAGAAATCAAGCACCACTTGGCCGCGGGCGCGGCGCCCGTGCCGCGCGGCTCACAGCGGTCTCTTGGGCACTGGCCACTCAGGCTTCAACCACAGACGCCGCGGCCGGCTCTCCCGTCCCGAGCGGAGCGCCGAACCAGTCGGCCTTCTGCTGGAGCATCCATTTGTGGATCTGCCGCGCGGCGTTCTGCGACAGCCCCTCCATCTGCGCTTCCCTGGACTGTGTCAGGCCGGAGCCGATGACGGTACGCGGCGAAATACTTTCGAGCACCGTGAACTGCCTGGGCTCCGGGTTGAGCTTGACCTTCCTCGCATCGTCCCAGACCGTCGCCTCGACCACCAGCGCCGATTTCGGCGACAGGATCAGCGGCACGCCGGGCACGGCCAGCGCATAGCCCACGACGTTGACCGCGACATGGTAGTAGCGCGTCCCGTCATACCGCCCCAGACGCGCCCGCAGCGCCTCGGTCAGCGCGGCCTTCCATTCCCCGTCCTCGGCATAGCGCGAGGGCGGCAGGAACCGCGCATGCCGGTCCACGACGATGGCATGTCCCAGCAGGAAATCCCCCATCGGCTCGGGAGGGCGGGTCAGGTCTTCCCTGCCCGCGCAGGCCCCGAGACCGAGACCGATGCAAATCAGCATAAATCCGGGCAGGCGCATCGGCATCCCTCGCGATTGCAAAACAGCGCTCCGTCCTAGCCCAGCCCCGCGCACCGCGCAATCGAGCGGGTTTGCCCATGCCCGCGGCAGGCCCATATAATGTGGCGGGACCGACATGAGGAACGCATGACCGCAACCCGGACCACGGAGCTTCCGCCGCGCGTGAAGCTGGTGACAGAGCCCTGGGGCGTGCTGAAATCGCTTCAGGTCGCGCGGCAGAACGTGCTGGAGCTGATCCCCGAGATCGCCACCCGCCAACCCATAGTGTCCGGCAAGACCGGCAAGCGCTGGCACATGGTCATGGACCCGCAGGCCAACCGGCACATCCTGAAGGACAAGCTCGACGATTATCCGAAATCGGACGTGACCAAGAACATTCTGCGCCCGGCCATCGGCGAGAGCCTCTTCATCGCGGAGGGTGCGCATTGGCGCTGGCAGCGGCGTGCCGCGGCGCCGGTCTTCTCGGCCCGCAACATCGCCGGGCTCGCGCCGATCATGACCGCGGCGGCGGACCGCTCGGCCGCGCGGGTGGGGGCGGCCGCCGGGCGCGCGGCCGACATGCATGCCGAGATGGTCGCCGCCACGTTCGAGGTGATCGGCGAGGTGACGTTCTCGGGCGGCGACGCGTTCGACCGCGATGCGGTGCACCGGGCCATCGACCAGTATATCGCGCAGACCGCGAAGGTCTCTCTCTTCGACGTGCTGGGCGTTCCGACCTGGGTGCCGCGGCCCGCGCGGCTCTTCAACACCAATGCCAACCGGGCCATGAAACGGGTCGCGGACGGCGCGATCGAGGCCCGCCGCGCGGCCGGCCCGCCCGAAGTGCCCGATCTGCTGGACCTGCTGATGGAGGGCCAGGATCCGGAAACCGGGCGCAAGATGACCACGCCGGAGTTGCGCGACAACCTGCTGACCTTCATCGTGGCGGGCCACGAGACGACGGCGCTTGCGCTCTCCTGGGCGCTTTACCTGATGGCCTTCGATCAGCGCGTGCAGGACCGGCTGCGCTCCGAGGCGCATGAGGTACTGGGCACCCGCACCGCCACGGCCGACGACGTGGAGCATCTGACCTATACAAGGCAGGTCATTGACGAAACACTGCGGCTCTACCCGCCGGCGGCCTTCCTGTCGCGCAGCGCGCGCGCCGACGACAAGCTCTGCGGGCGCGAGATCCGCCGCGGCGACACGGTGATGCTCCCGATCTACGCGCTGCACCGCAACCACCTGCTCTGGGACGACCCGGACCGGTTCGACCCCGACCGCTTCGCGCCCGGCACCAAGCATGACCGCTTTGCCTATCTGCCCTTCGGCGCCGGGCCGCGTATCTGCATCGGCGCGAATTTCGCGATCATGGAGGCGGTGATCATCCTGTCCACGCTGATCTCGCGCTTCCGCTTCACCCGCGTGCCGGGCCGCGACCCGCGTCCGGTTCTGATCCTGACCCTGCGGCCCGAAGGCGGCGTCTGGCTGACGGTCGAGCCGGTCTGACCCGGCGCGCGTTTCAGTCGCAGATGCCCCGGAACGCCTGCCACTGGGCCTCGGTCAGCGCCGGTTCCCGAGCCGCCGCGTCCCCCGCGCGCTCGGCGGCGGCGATCCGGTCGGCCAGCCGCGGATGCGAGGCGAAATGCGCGACCAGCCCCTTCGCGTCGCCATGTTTCTCGCGCAGGCGGCGGAACATCGCGCCCAGCGCCTCCGGCGGCATTCCGGCGCGCTTCAACAGCCCGTGTGCGAAGTCGTCCGCGGCGGTTTCCGCGGCACGGGTGTAATTCGCCTGGATCAGCCGTTCGGTGAGCAGCAGGACCACCGAGCCGCCGGCGAAATCGCCCAGCAGCAGGCCCAGAACCCCGATCGAGCCCGCCGTGCGCAGCGCGATCCGCGCCGGATCGCGCGCCGCGACATGGCCGATCTCATGGGCCAGGACCGCCGCCACCTCCTCGGGTTCCTCGGCCGCGTCGATCAGCCCCTCGAATAGGATGACATGGCCGCCCGGCAGCGCGAAGGCGTTGACCATGCCGTGATCGAGCACCTGCACCTGGAGCGGATAGGGCAGATCCGCCCCCGCGGCTAGCCGCGCGACCATCGCATCAAGCGCCGCCTGCCCGTCTGCGTCCTCGCAGACGGCGAGCGGCGCGCGGCTTTGCGACAGCGCCTCGCGGATCTGGGAAAGCGTGGCATCGCCGAGTGCCTTCTCGCCCTCGGGCGGCAGTAGTGTGGCAAGCTGGTTGGCCAACAGCGGCACCAGGACGAAGATGATGACCATGACCGATCCCGCCGCCCCCGCCGCCATCAGGCCGAGCCGCCGCCAAAGCCCCGGTCCGGGACGCGGCGGCCGCAGATCGGGGCAGCGCGCCGCAAGCCGCGCCGCCGCGTCCTCGTCGCGCAGGATCAGCCGGGCCGGGTCGCGCCCGTCGCGGCCCAGCACGATGCCGGGACCGCCCGCCTGATCGGGCAGCACGCGCACATCCGCAAGCGGCCAGACCACCGACTCGCCCGCGGGCGGCTCGATTCGCAGCGCCGCACCGCCCGGCGCATCCTCGAGGATCGAAAGCGCGGCGCGCTGCACCAGCGACCGCTCGCCATCCAGATAGTCGGCGAATGCGGCAAAGCCCGGCGCCGCGGCGCCGACATGGATCGTGACGCTCATATCGCCGCCCCCACATCCAGTGCCTCGGCGAAGCCCTCGGCCTCGGCGAAGGCATCACGGGGCCGCTGCGTGACCTCGGCCAGGCGATGCGGGTTCTCGATCTCCAGCGTCTCGGCGTAATGGGCCAGCACCGGCATGGTCACGAAGGCATGCCCGAGTACGCCCCAGAGGATGAAGATCACGAAATAGAAGACGACCCCGGCGGCTGTGGTGACGCCGGTCAGGATGCCGCCCCCTCCAAGGGCTGCCCAGAATTCCGGTCCCGCCAGCCCGCCCAGTGCCGCGAAGGCAAGGGCGGCAAGCACGGTCACCGCAGTAATCAGCACCCCAAGAAGGATCGCGATCAGCAAGTTGCCGAGGATATAGATGCGCAGCACCCGGCCCGCCCGCGGCTGCGCGTTGAAGCCGATACCGCCGGCCAGGCGCTTGTGCGCGGCGAGGATACGGAAGGAATGCACGCGGTAATAGACCAGCCCGGCCAGCGCCCAGACCGCGCCCGGCACCACGATGAGCCAGGCCATCTTCGCGACCAGCGTGGCAGCCAGGCCCAGCGCCGTCAGCGCGCCGCCCATCAGCAGGTGCCGCATCGCGGGCCAGAGCATCTGCCAGCGGCCGCCCTGTTCCAGCCGCGCCGCGCCGTACCAGGTGCGGTCGGTGCGGAACTTCTCCAGCCAGAAGGTCTGGCGCGGCAGCAGCAGGCCCAGGCTCAGCAGCGTCACCGCCCAGTGGCCCAGCGCGCGCCAGGCATAGGCCCAGGCGCCGGGCTCCTGCCCGAAACGCAACCCGCGCCAGCGTGTGCGCGCCAGGAGGTAGCGCCGGGCACGGTAGCGGGCATAGAACCAGAACGGCACCAGCCCCACGAAAGACAGCGCATAGGCCGTACCGTTATCGGCCAGCAGCGAGAAGCTGAAGAAGACCAGGACCAGGTTCACGACCCCGATATAGAAGGCTAGGAAGACCACCGCGATCAGGAAGCCCATGAGCTTTTCCAGCGGCTCGCCCGCATATTCCAGCGGCACCCCGCCGGGACGGACCGCCGACCAGTACCAGCGCCGCAGCCTGGTCTTGGCCCAGAACCGGTAGATGCCGAGCGTCAACACGGTCTTGACCGAAGTCGCCAGAGCCAGCCGCATCAGGGGGCCGCGCGTGCCTGCGAACTCGATTTCCAGCGGGCGCAGGGGCACGGGTCAGGTGAACCGGTTGTCGCGCGGAAAACCCCGCGGCGCCATTCGGCCGGCGGAGGCGCGTTTCGCCGTCCATTCGGCCAGGTCGGTTTCGGTCCGGGTGCGGCCCGCGGGATCGGACCAGCTCAGCCCTTCCGACAGGGTGAATGTGCGGGCATCCGACAGGCCGCCATCCTTGTATTTCTGCAACCGCACACCCTTGCCGCGAGCCATTTCCGGCAGTTCCTCCAGCGGGAAGATCAGTACCTTGCGATTCTCCCCCACGCAGGCGACGTGGTCGCCTTCCACCGGGCGGCAGACCTGCGCGCGCGCACCGTCACGGACATTGAGCACCTGCTTGCCCGCGCGGGTCTGCGCCAGCACGTCCTCCTCGGCCACCACGAAGCCGTCGCCGGCATCCGAGGCCACCAGAAGCTTGCGCCCCGGCACATGAAGCCCCAGCGTCACAATCGCCGCCTCGTTGGGCAGATCGACCATCAGGCGCAAAGGCTCGCCCATGCCGCGGCCGCCGGGCAGGCTGGCACAGCTCAGCGTGTAGAACCGCCCGTTGGAGCCGAAGAGCAGCAGCTTGTCCGTCGTCTCGGCATGGAAGATGAACCGGCCCTCGTCGCCATCCTTGAACTTCAGCACGGTGTCGAGCGCCACATGCCCCTTCAGCGCCCGGACCCAGCCCATGCCCGAGCAGACGACAGTGATGGGCTCGCGCTCGATCATCGCCTCGAGCGGCACCTCCTCCACCTCGCCGGCCTCGGCAAAATCGGTGCGCCGGGCGCCGCCGGGCGCGTCGCGGCCGAACCGCTTGCGGGTCTCGCGCAGCTCCTCGGAGATGCGCGTCCATTGCAGACCTTCGTCCTCCAGCAGGTCCTCCAGCGCGGCGCGTTCCTCCATCAGCCGGTCGCGCTCGGCCACCAGTTCGATCTCCTCGAGCCGCCGCAGGCTGCGCAACCGCATGTTGAGGATCGCCTCGGTCTGTACCTCGGTCAGCGAAGGCTCTTCCTCCGCGCCGATCTCGCGCCCGTCCAGCGGCGAGACATAGGCGGCCTCGGAGGCGGCGCGGACATGGCTCCGCCCCCAGTCCTCGTACATCAGCGCCCGCTTGGGGTCGTCGTCGTAGCGGATGATGTCGATCACCCGGTCGAGGTTCAGGAAGGCCACGATCAGCCCTTCCAGCACCTCAAGCCGGTGGTCGATCTTCTCCAGCCGGTGGGTGGAGCGGCGCAGGAGTACGTCGCGGCGGTGATCGAGGAAGGCGCGCAGCACCTCCCTGAGCGAACAGACCTTGGGCGTGCGCCCGTCGATCAGCACGTTGAGGTTAAGGCTGAACCGCGTTTCCAGATCGGAATTGCGGTAGAGCATGTTCATCAGCACCTCGGGCTCGACATTGCGCGAGCGCGGCTCCAGCACGATGCGCACATCCTCGGCGCTTTCGTCCCGGATATCGGCCAGGATCGGGACCTTCTTGGTCTGGATCAGCTCCGCGATCTTCTCGATCAGGCGGGATTTCTGCACCTGATAGGGGATCTCGTTGACGACCACCTGCCATTGGCCGCGGCCCAGATCCTCGATCTGCCAGCGGGCGCGCAGGCGGAAGGCGCCGCGCCCGGTGCGATAGGCCTCCAGGATGTTCTCGCGCGGCTCCACGATAATACCGCCGGTCGGGAAATCGGGGCCCGGAATATGCTCCACCAGCGTCTCGTCGCGCGCGTTCGGCGCCTTGATCAGATGCAGGCAGGCGTCGATCAACTCATGTATGTTATGCGGCGGGATGTTCGTCGCCATGCCCACCGCGATCCCGCTCGCCCCGTTGGCCAGCAGGTTGGGGAAGCTCGCGGGCAGCACCACGGGTTCTTCCAGCGTGCCGTCGTAATTGGGGCGGAAATCGACCGCGTTCTCCGAGAGCCCCTCCATCAGGGCTTCCGCCGCCTGGGTGAGGCGGGCCTCCGTGTAACGGCTGGCGGCGGGGTTGTCGCCGTCGATATTGCCGAAATTGCCCTGCCCGTCCACCAGCGGGTAGCGGACGTTGAAATCCTGCGCCAGGCGCGCCATCGCGTCATAGATCGCGGCATCGCCATGCGGGTGGTAATTGCCCATCACATCGCCGGAAATCTTGGCCGATTTGCGGAATCCCCCGCTGGAGGACAGCTTCAGCTCCCGCATCGCAAAGAGGATGCGGCGGTGCACCGGCTTCAGCCCGTCGCGCGCATCCGGAAGGGCGCGGTCCATGATGGTGGAGAGCGCATATTGCAGGTAACGCTCGCCGATGGCGCGGCGCAGCGGCTCCGACAGGTCCGGTACGGGCGGTGTGGGATCGTCAAGCTGATCGGTCATGCCTGATCTGATACCCCCAGCCCCCATGCCCGTAAAGCGCGGAGGCGAATTTCCGGCGCGATTCCCGTGGATATTTCCGCGCGCTGGGGTATGGTCCGGCTCCGGGTCCGGTCAGCACGAAGGAAGCCTCGCCACCGTGTCGCGTTTCGTAGTCGTCAGTACGATCTTCATGGGATGGGCCTTTTATGAGCTCAGCGGCGGCGCGGATTTCGACCCGGCGCTCAACCGCGCGGTGCGCAAGGCCGAGACCACGCCGGAGGCCGTGCCGCCGCCGCGCCCGCGCCCGGCGCGCGCACTCTCCGACCCCGTCCCGGAACCTGTCGCCGCGCCGGTGCCCCGCCCCGCCGCGGAGACCCAAGGCGCCGCACCGCCGACCGCTGCCGAACCCGCCGATCTGCGGCGGGTCTCGGCCAGCAATGTCAATCTGCGCGCCGGTCCGGGCACCGGCCACGCGGTCGTCGCACGGCTTGACGAGGGCGCCGCCGCCGAGGTGATGGAGATCGACGAACGCGGCTGGGCCCATATCCGGCTGGCCGAAACCGGGCAGGAAGGCTATGTCGCGGCCCGGTTTCTGACCGGAAGCGAATAGGCACGAAAGAAATCAAGGACATCACCCCATCGAAAGGCACGCGCATGGCTGACAAGACCATCCTGATCACCGGCTGTTCGTCGGGCATCGGACGGAACGCCGCCCAAGGCTTGCAAGAGCGCGGCTGGCGTGTCTTCGCGACCTGCCGGAAGGAAGCCGATTGCGAACGGCTGCGCGACGAGGGGCTGGAAAGCTTTCGGCTCGACTACGAGGACCCCGAGAGCATCGCCAAAGGCGCCGAGGAGGCGCTGACACGCTGCGACGGACGGCTCGACGCGCTTTTCAACAACGGCGCCTATGCAGTGCCCGGCGCGACCGAGGATCTGCCCACCGACGCGCTGCGCGCGATCTTCGAGGCAAATTTCTTCGGCTGGCACGAACTGACCCGCCGCGTGATCCCGGCGATGCGCGCGCAGGGCTCGGGCCGGATCGTGCAATGCTCCTCGGTCCTGGGCTTCTCGGCGCTGAAATGGCGCGGCGCCTATGTCTCGACCAAGTACGCGCTCGAGGGGCTGACCGATGCGCTGCGGCTGGAAATGGCCGAAACCGGCATCCGGGTGATCCTGATCGAGCCCGGCCCGGTGACATCGAAGATCCGCCAGAACTCGCGGCCGCATTTCGAGAAGTGGATCGACTGGGCGAACTCCGCCCGCGCCGAGCAATACCGCGAGACGCTGCTCCGGCGGCTCTACAAGGACAAGTCGAAGAAGGACAGTTTCGAGTTGCCACCCGAAGCGGTGACGAAGAAACTGGTCCATGCGCTGGAACATCCGCGCCCGCAGCCGCGCTATTACGTGACGACGCCGACCTATTTCGTCGGCACGCTGCGTCGCGTGCTGCCGACCCGCGCAATGGACTGGGTTCTGGCGAAAAGCTGACCCGGCCGCCGGATTTCGCATTCGCTTTTCCGGCGCATTCCGCTACATGGCAGCCCAGAGCCGAAAGGGAGGCCCGCATGGCCAACGACCCGCTTTTCTATGTCGTCGCAGGCGCCGTCCTGCTGGTGCTCGTCATCCTGATGATCGGGATCGGCGGTTTCGCCAAGGGCGGCGATTTCAACCGCAAGCACGCCAACCGTCTGATGCGCTACCGCATCATTGCGCAGGCCGTGGCGATCGTGCTTATCATCGGTTTCGTGCTGATCCGCCGCATGGGAGGCTGACCGATGGTGGTGCTCAACAAGATCTACACCAAGACCGGTGACCACGGCGAGACGGCGCTGGGCAACGGCGCGCGCGTGGCCAAGCATTCCATGCGGGTGACGGCCTATGGCACCGTGGACGAGGCCAACGCGGTGGTGGGGCTTGCGCGGCTCCATGCCGGGGGTGAGTTGGACGAGCAACTTGCGCGCATCCAGAACGACCTTTTCGACCTGGGCGCCGATCTCTGCCGCCCCGACATGGAAAAGGACGCCGAGGCGGAATATCCGCCGCTGCGCATGAGCGCGGGCCAGGTCGCCCGGCTGGAGGCCGAGATCGACGCCATGAACCGGCAATTGGAGCCCTTGCGCAGCTTCATCCTGCCCGGCGGCACCGCGCTGGCGGGCTATCTGCACCAGTGCCGCACGGTCGCGCGCCGCGCCGAGCGGCTGGCGGTGGAACTGGCGACGGTGGAATCGGTCAACCCGGATGCGGTGAAGTACCTCAACCGCCTGTCTGACTGGTTCTTCGTCGCAGCGCGCATGGCAAACGATTGCGGACGGGCCGACGTGCTCTGGGTTCCGGGCGCGAACCGATAAGTCCACTATCGGCTACGGATTTGCGAAGAACGCGACGTGAGAAGCCCCCGGCGCGTCGATTTTGCCCTGTTTTCCGGCTGGCGATTTCAGTAAACGGGACCGAGTTATCACAGGACGGCCCCGCCCGTGCGGGGCGCTCATCCAAGGGAGAGACGCGGAATGAAGGTGATTGTACCTGTCAAGCGCGTGATTGACTACAACGTGAAGGTCCGCGTGAAGGCGGACGGATCGGGCGTCGATCTCGCCAACGTCAAGATGTCGATGAACCCGTTCGACGAGATCGCGGTGGAAGAGGCGATCCGACTGAAGGAGGCCGGCAAGGCCGAGGAGGTCATCGCGGTGTCGATCGGCGTGAAGCAGTCGCAGGAAACGCTGCGCACGGCGCTGGCGATGGGCGCGGACCGCGCGATCCTGATCGTGGCTAGCGAAGACGTGCACCAGGATATCGAGCCGCTGGCCGTGGCCAAGCTGCTCAAGGCGGTGATCGACGAGGAACAGCCGGGACTGGTGCTCTGCGGCAAGCAGGCGATCGACAACGACATGAACGCCACCGGCCAGATGCTGGCCGCGCTCCTGGGCTGGAGCCAGGCGATGTACGCCAACAAGATCGAGATCGAGGACGACCATGCCGTGGTCACGCGCGAGGTCGATGGCGGCCTGCAGACCATCAAGGTCAAGATGCCCGCGATCATTTCGGCCGACCTGCGCCTCAACGAGCCGCGCTATGCCTCGCTTCCCAACATCATGAAGGCCAAGAAAAAGCCGCTCGACGAGAAGACGCCGGCCGATCTGGGCGTCGATGCCGCACCGCGGCTGGAGATCGTCAAGACCTCCGAACCCGAGGCCCGCAAGGCCGGTGAAATCGTCGGTTCGGTCGACGAGCTCATCACGAAACTCAAAGACGAAGCGGGGGTGATCTGATGGCCGTTCTTCTTCTTGCCGAAGTGACCGATGGCGAACTCTCCGTCGACGCGACCGCCAAGACCGTGACCGCCGCCAAGGCGCTTGGCGATGTCACGGTGCTGTGCGCCGGGGCGCATGCCGCCGATGCCGCGCAGGCCGCCGCCAAGATCGAGGGCGTGGCCAAGGTGCTCTGCGCCGAGCATGACCTCTACGGTCACCGCCTGGCCGAGCCGGTCTCCGCCCTGATCGCCGATCTGGCCGCCGATTACGACCACGTCGTCGCGCCGGCCACCACCGACGCCAAGAACATTCTGCCCCGCGTCGCGGCTCTGCTGGACGTGATGGTGATCACCGACGTCTCCGGCATCGTGGACGCCGACACGTTCGAGCGGCCGATCTATGCCGGCAACGCGATCCAGACGGTGAAGTCCTCGGACGCCAAGAAGGTCGTGTCGATCCGCACCTCGACCTTCGAGGCCGCCGGCACGGGCGGCTCGGCCAGCGTCGAAACGATCGGCGCCGGGTCCGATCCCGCGCTCAGCGAATGGGTCGCCGACAAGGTTGCCGAAAGCGACCGTCCCGAACTGACCTCTGCCAAGATCGTCGTGTCTGGCGGCCGCGGCGTGGGCTCGCAGGAGAGCTTCAACATCATCGAGGCGCTGGCCGACAAGCTGGGCGCCGCGGTGGGCGCCAGCCGCGCCGCCGTCGATTCGGGCTTCGCGCCGAACGACTGGCAGGTGGGGCAGACCGGCAAGGTCGTGGCCCCGGATCTCTACATCGCCTGCGGCATCTCCGGCGCGATCCAGCACCTGGCCGGGATGAAGGACAGCAAGGTGATCGTGGCGATCAACAAGGACGAGGAAGCGCCGATCTTCCAGGTCGCCGATTATGGCCTGGTCGCGGACCTCTTCGACGCGGTGCCGGAGCTGACCGGAAAGCTCTGAACCACACCGGAATCCGGTATCAGGGACGGGCCCGCCTGGCGACAGGCGGGCCTTTCTCATGGCTCAGACCGCCAGCGCGCGCAGCGGCCCGATCAGCGCCTTCGCCGCGGCCTCGTGCAGGGCGGGCGGCATCATCCCCTGCGCGGCGCTCTCCTCCAGCCGGTCGAAGACCATGCCGTGCAGGCGCGCCGCGCCTTCCGGCACGCAGACCCGGCACTCCACCACCTGCGACACGTCCGGGCGCAGCCTGTCGATCATCGCGCCGGTCACGAAAAGCGGCTCCGGGCCCAGCGGAAGGTCCGTCTCCGGTGCCGGGCGTTCGGCAAGGTTGAGCAGGATTGTCCGCGACGGGATGCCGCGCAGGAGCTGCCGCATTCGCGCCAGCCAGGCCGACTGCACTTCCTCGACCACCGCCGGAAAGGCCTCCGGTGCATGGTCGCGCAGCCCCGTGAGCAGGTGCCGCGTGAAGTTGAAATCGGTGAAATCGAGGCCTGGAAAGAGCGCCTTGAGTGCCGCCGAGGCGCGGATGAAGCGGTCGTTGCGGCGCGGATGAACCGAATAGAACCGGTTGGACAGATTATGCGCCCCCATGACCGCGATCACCGTCACGCGGGCCCGCGCGCAGACCTCGCGCAGGGCGCTGTCGCCCAGAAACAGGTCCACCCCGGCATTGAGACAGCCGAAATTCGCACAGGCCAGGCCCAACGAGGCCTCGACCTGCGCCGGATAGGGCCTGGCGATGAACTTGCCGTAGGTTTCCGTCGAGCCCAGAAAGGCGCAATAGGGACCGGAGAGATCCGGTTGCGGTCCGCGAAAGCGCAGCCGCGAGTTTTCAAGCCGAAACGGGACATAGTCGATCCCGCTTCTTCCGAAGCGTTCAAACATGGTTCCACCCACTCTGTTTTCCGTCTACCCGGAAGCGAGAGTCGCGCAGAGCCGTTGCCAAACTTCTAAAGGGTGAATTTGACGCAATTTCTCCGCGTCCTTCGGACTTGAACCCGGCGGCCACCCGTCTCTATTGTGCTGCAAGTCAGCGCGCCTCGGAGGGCATCATGGAGATCAGCAAGGTCGGCATCGTCGGAGCGGGGCAGATGGGCAACGGGATCGCCCATGTCTTCGCGGTTGCGGGCTATGACGTGCTGATGCACGACATCGCGCAGGAGAATCTCGACAAGGCGCTGGCGCTCATCGAGCACAATCTCGGGCGTCAGGTGGAGCGCGGTAAACTGACCGAGGCCGACAAGGACGCGGCGCTGGCGCGGATCTCGACCACCACGACCCTGTCTGAGATCGGGCCGAGCGACCTGATCATCGAATCCGCGACCGAGCGCGAATCGGTCAAGACCGCGATTTTCGAGGATCTGGTTCCCCATCTGACACCCGACACGATCCTGACCTCCAACACCTCGTCGATCTCGATCACCCGGTTGGCCAGCCGCACCGACCGGCCCGAACGCTTCATGGGGTTCCATTTCATGAACCCGGTGCCGGTGATGCAGCTTGTGGAACTGATCCGCGGCATCGCCACGGACGAGCCCACCTACAAGACGCTGGAGGCCGTGGTCGAGAAACTCGGCAAGACCTCCGCCTCATCGGAGGATTTCCCGGCCTTCATCGTCAACCGCATCCTGATGCCGATGATCAACGAGGCGGTCTATACGCTCTATGAAGGGGTCGGGTCCGTCTCCTCCATCGACGCGTCGATGAAGCTGGGCGCCAACCATCCGATGGGTCCGCTGGAACTGGCCGATTTCATCGGGCTCGATACCTGCCTCGCGATCATGAACGTGCTGCATGACGGGCTGGCGGACACCAAGTACCGCCCCTGCCCGCTGTTGACGAAATATGTCGAGGCCGGCTGGCTGGGCCGCAAGACGCAGCGCGGCTTCTACGACTACCGCGGCGAGACGCCGGTGCCCACGCGCTGAGGCGGCGGGGCGTTTTCGGGGGCGCTGCCCCCCGGCCCCTGCGGGGCCTCACCCCGGAGTATTTCGGGAAAGATGAAGGCGGCGCGGTCAGCCGCCGGTTTCTCGCAAGCCGAGCGTATGCTCGCGCAGATGCGCCATGAAGCCGCGCGGATTGCCCTGCCAGGCCTTCACCGAGTCGCGGTCGAGAGCCTCGCCGATCACGGGTTTTTGCGGCTTTTTCATCGCATGGACGATCTCGTGCAGCAGCAGGCCCTGGCGGACGGTCAGCGACAGCTTGTTGGCGATCTGGAACCAGCGGCTGTTCTGGCCGGGAAAGAAGATCGGCACGATCTTCGCGTCGCTCTTGAGGATCATCTTGGCGGTGAAGGGCAGCCAATCGGGCTCCACCGCGTCGTCGAACCAGCCCGGCGAGGTGGCAACCTGGCCGGCCGGGAAGAGGATGATGACCCCGCCATCGGCGAGGTGCTCCATCGCCCGCTTGCGCATCTCGATATTCATGCGCACCGCGTCGGGTTCGTGCGGGAAGCTCACCGGCAGCATGTGATACTGAATCTCGGGCACATTGGTCAGCAGCGAGCGGGTGAGGATCTTGAAGTCCTGGCGCACCGTTCCCACCAGTTCGGCCAGGATCATGCCATCCACCAGACCGTGGGGGTGGTTGGCGACGACGACGACCGGCCCGGTCTCGGGGATGCGGCGGATCTGCTCCTGAGGGGTCAGAAGCTCGATCTCCAGCAGGTCGATCGCCTTGCGCCAGAAGCTCTGCCCCGGCTTGCGGCCCGTACGCTCGAACTTGCGCACCAGGCTGAGCAGGGTGATCTTGCCGGTCAGCCATTCGATCACCCGGATCGCGTTCGCCTTCAGCGGGTTGGTGAAGGTGCCGGCATAGGACAGGTTGCGGCCGTCATAGGGCTCGTAACCGGCGGCTTCCATCGCCGGGTCCGGCACGTTCCGGGAAATCTCGGAGTTCTGTTCGACGCGCATGGCCATCCGGCTTGAGGTCAGAGGTCTTCCCCGAAGCAACCCGCGACCAGGTTCTCCAGCGCGTCGGCCAGGGCGCTGGCCTCGGGTCCTTCGGTTTGCACCTCAATATAGGTTCCCTTGGACGCTGCCAACATCAAAAGCCCCATGATCGAGTCACCCGAGGCTGACAGGCCGTCCCGGAACACCTCGGCCCTGGCATCGAATTTCTCCACCGTCTCGACCAGCTTCGCGGAGGCCCGCGCATGCAAACCTTTCTCGTTCACGATCTTAAACCTGCGCGCCTCGGCCGCCATGTCCTAACCCGTCATCCCGTCGAAACTGTTTATATATTTGCGCCCAGCCTCCATCGCGCTGGCCACGGCTTCCGGCACGCCGAGATGGCGGGACTTGGCGAGCTTGATCAGCATCGGCAGGTTGGCGCCATAGAGGATCTTGCGGTCCTCGGGCCGGCAGGCGCGCAGCGACAGGTTGGAAGGCGAGCCGCCGAACATGTCGGTGACCACGATCACGCCGTCGCCGCTGTCCACGGCGTCGGCGGCAGCGCAGATCTCTTCCTGTTTGAGGGCGCGGTCATGTTCCTCCTCGATCGAGATCGCGGTGATCCCGGGCTGGCGGCCTACGACATGTTCCACCGCTGAGAGATATTCCCGCGCCAAGCCCCCATGCGCAACGATGACAATCCCTATCACGCGCCGTCACCCAGTCCTCTCTGCTGCGCGCCCCCCGCACGCCGTTCCAGTTCCCGGTGCCTTATAGACACCTGCCACCCTTTCTGTGCAAGGCCCTTGGCCAGTTTTTCCGTCACGGCAACCGACCGGTGCTGGCCGCCGGTGCAGCCGAAAGCGACCGTCAGATGCGACTTGCCCTCCTCGCGGAAGGCGGGCAGCAGGAAAACCAGCAGCTCGAGCGTCTGTGCGCAAAACGGTTCCAGCCGCGGATCGGTCGCGACATGGGCCACCACCGCGGCGTCCAGGCCGGTCATCGGACGCAGGTCCGGTTCCCAATGCGGGTTCTTCAGGAAGCGGCAGTCGAAGACCATGTCGGCCCCGCGCGGCACGCCGCGCTTGTAGGAGAAGGACTGCGCCGATATCGCCAGGCGCTGCGCGTCGCCGCCGCCGAACCAGCGCGCGATCTCGGCGCGCAGCGCCTGCGGCGTCAACTCGGACGTGTCGATCAGCAGATCGGCCCGCGCCCGCACCGGGGCGAGGATGTCGAACTCCCGCTCGATCCCGTCGCGTGGCGATTCCGAGGGCGCGAGCGGGTGGCGGCGGCGGGTCTCGGAATAGCGCTGCACGATCACGTCGGCCGTGCAGTCGAGATAGAGAAGCTGCGCCGACACCGCCGGATCGCGTTCCAGCGCGCCCATCGCCGCGACCACGCCGGCGGAGGAGAAGTCACGGTTGCGCACATCCACGCCCAGGGCCAGCGGCCGGCCGAGCGGTGGCCCCGAGAGCAGGCGCGGCAGGAAGGAGAGCGGCAGGTTGTCGATGCTCTCGTAACCGAGATCCTCGAGCGCGCGGATCGCGCTCGTCCGGCCGCCGCCGGAGGGGCCGGTCACCAGCACGATCTCCTGCGCCTCGGCCGGCCCGCCCGGATATGTGTCGGGCCCTTCGCCCATTTTCAATCGCTCCTTCCGCCGAGAAGATACTGACGGATTGCCGCTGCTAGATGTGGGGCATCGCGGCCGTGGATCAACTCCAGCTCGACCCCGAGGATGGTGCGGCGCCGGGGCGGCGGCAAGCGGTGATCCTCGGTCCGGTCCAGATCGACGGCCAGGCAGAGCGGCGCGGCGGCCACCGGCTCGGCGCGCAGCAGCCCGACGCCGCGCGCCTCGATCAACCCGCGGATCGCGGCGGGCGCGCGGGCCACGGCCACGCCGTCGCGCAGGGCGATCTCGGTCCGGTCGTCGGAAATCAGACGGGCGCCCAGTGCCATCAGTTCCAGCGCAAGGCCCGATTTGCCGGACCCCGCCGCGCCGAAGATCAGCGCCCCGCGCCCGTCCAACGCCACCGCGCTGGCATGGAGAATCAGCGGCGCCGGTCCCGCGCTCACACCGGAAGGCCCACCACGAAGCGCGCGCCCAGTGGTTCGGAGGTCGGGTCGGCGTCGGTCGGGCGGATATTCTCGGCCCAGATCACGCCGCCATGCGCTTCGACGATCTGCTTGGAGATCGACAGGCCCAGTCCGGAATTGTTGCCGAACTGCTGCTGCGGGCGTTCCGAATAGAAACGCTTGAAGATCTTGCCCAGCGCGTTGTCGGGAATGCCGGGGCCAGTATCCTCGACCACCACGAGCACGCGGTTCTCGCGCCGGCGCACCCAGATGCGCACCGCGTCGCCCTCCTCGCAGAAGGAGACCGCGTTGGTCAGCAGGTTCACGAAAACCTGCGCCAGCCGCCCCTCCAGGCCCTGGATCGGCACCGGGCGGTCGGGCAGGTCGGCGATGAACTCCACCCCCGACTTGCGGGCCTCGTTGGCGTGGTGGCTGGCCAGAGAGCGGATCAGCCGGATCAGATCGAAGCTCTCCATCTCCTCCTTGACGAGATCGGCGTCGAGCCGCGAGGCGGCGGAGATATCCGTGACCAGACGGTCCAGCCGCCGCACGTCATGCTCGATCACATCGAGCAACCGGCCGCGCTGCACGTCGTTCTTGGCCACCCGCAGCGTGTCGACGGCAGACCGCAGCGACGAGAGCGGGTTCTTCAGCTCATGGCTGACATCGGCGGCGAACTGGTCGTTCGCCTCGATCCGGTCATAGAGCGCACGCACCATGCCGCGCAGCGCGTTGGAGAGCCTCCCGATCTCGTCCGGGCGGGCCGACAGATCGGGGATGCGCACACGGTTCGGGCTCATCTTTCGGGCGTTCTTGTCGCGGCCCAGCTCGGCCGCCGCGGCCAGGTCGCTCAGCGGATTGGCGATGGTCGAGGCCAGCACCAGCGAAAGCCCCACGGAGACCAGGATCGCGATGACGAACATCTGGAGCACCTGCTCGCGCTCCTGCCGCACAAGATGGTCGATCTCGCCGGCGATGGTCGTCAGCGCCACGGCCCCCACCACGCGGTCACCCTGCAGAATCGGCGAGGCGACGCTGAAAACGCTGTTGCCTTGCGCATCACGCTGGCTCTGCACCAGGGTGAACCCTCCAAGCGCCTCGGCGACCAGGTCACGGGCCATCTCCTCGCCGCTGACCTCGGCGCCCGGCACCGCGTTGCCCGCGAAGACCTTGGACATCAGTTCCCAGACCGAATTGAGGAAATCGGTTATGACCGTGCTCTGCGGCTCCGCCCCGCGGCGCACCAGTTCCTCGTCCACATTGCTGCGCGGCAGGCCGACCGAGCTGGAGACGAGCGTCTGGTTGGTGTCGTAGACGAAGACATCGGCGCCTTCGGGCAGTTGCAGGCCTGCCAGCGTTTCCTCCGGCGAGATCCCGTCGGCCACCGCCATGGAGACCGGGCCGACCCTGGGAAGCTGTGCCTCGAACACATCGGCGATCAGGCGCGCCTCGCGCACCAGGGCCTGTTCGCGCTGGAGCACCAGGTTGTCGCGGAAGGGATTGAGATAGAGCACGCCGGTGACAAGCACCACCAGCGCCAGGAGGTTGAATACGACGATCTTGCGAGCCAGGGGCGAGCGGTTCAGCGAGACGAGGCTGCGCTGCTCGCGCCGCTCCCGCATCTCCTGTTCGATACCGTCGGCATTACCCTCCCAGTCTTCGCCGAGAACGATCTCGGCATCGTCCGGTTTTTCCGCCCGTTCCATTTCGATGCGGGCCGCCGCTGTCATTCCTCGTTGTACCTGTAGCCGATCCCGTAGAGCGTCTCGATCGCCGAGAAGTCGGGATCGGCCGTGCGCATCTTCTTGCGCAGGCGCTTGATATGGCTGTCGATCGTGCGGTCATCGACATAGACCTGATCGTCATAGGCCACGTCCATGAGCTGATCGCGGCTCTTGACGAAACCGGGACGCTGCGCCAGCGCCTGCAGCAGCAGGAACTCCGTCACGGTAAGCGTCACGTTGTTGCCCTTCCAGGTCACGGTGTGGCGCAGCGGGTCCATCACCAGATCGCCGCGCACGATGGCCTTGCTTTCCTCCGGCTCCGGACCGTCATCACTGGCGATCGCCTCCTGCCGACGCAGGAGCGCGCGGATACGTTCCACCAGAAGCCGCTGCGAAAAGGGTTTGCGCACGTAATCGTCCGCCCCCATCCGCAAGCCCAGAACCTCGTCAATCTCGTCATCCTTGGAGGTCAGGAAAATCACCGGCATCGTGGTCTTCTGGCGCAGACGCTGAAGCAGGTCCATCCCGTCCATCCGGGGCATCTTGATGTCCAGCACCGCCATGTCGGGAAGCCCGCGCGAAAACGCCTCCAGCGCCGACTGGCCGTCGTTATAGGTCTGTACGTCGAATCCCTCCGCCTCCAGGGTCATCGAGACGGACGTCAGGATGTTCCTGTCGTCGTCGACCAATGCAATCGTGGCCATGATTTTTTCCTTATATTGCTCGATGCACTATTTTTTCGGATATTTTCCGTCTTCCGGCACCAATAATCAACACGCAAGTTGCGAATCATGGGGTGACCACGGCACCAAACAAGGCGAAAACCCGTAACGTATGACTAATTTGCCGCAGGCATGGTGCAAAAATATGGCGTTCTTGTGGAAAACCGTCCTGTTTTCCTTCCCGACCGACATGCTATAGGGACTTCGTTCCCAAATTTTCGGAACGACACAGAGAGAGCGACGCGGAATGGCCCTCCGCGTCAGGACGACAAACGTAGTGCCGATGCCCGCGGCGCCGGCCCACAGGAGCTTGCAGATGATCAAAGGACGCGTGAATCCAACCAACACGTTGGAGGATCAGGGCATATCCGAGCTTGGAAATGTCTATTACAACCTGATCGAATCCGATCTTGTCGAGGAAGCGCTCAAGCGCGGCGAAGGCCATCTGGGACAGGGCGGGTCGCTGCTCGTGACCACCGGCAAACACACCGGCCGCTCACCGAAGGACAAGTTCGTGGTCCGCACCCCGGATGTGAAGGACACGATCTGGTGGGAAAACAACAAGCCGATGGACCCGGATGCGTTCGACCGGCTGCACCGCGACATGCTGCGCCATATGAAGGGCCGCGACTACTTCGTGCAGGACCTCTATGCAGGGGCCGATCCCGAACAGCGCCTCGACGTGCGGCTGATCAACGAACTGGCCTGGCACGGACTCTTCATCCGCCACATGCTGCGTCGCCCGGACCGTTCCGAGCTCGACGGCTTCGCGCCCGAATTCACGATCATCAACTGCCCTTCCTTCACCGCGGACCCGAACGAACACGGCTGCCGCACCGGCACCGTGATCGCGATGAATTTCGCCAAGAACCTGATCCTGATCGGCGGCACCGCCTATGCCGGCGAGAACAAGAAATCGGTCTTCTCGCTGCTCAACTACATCCTGCCGGGCAAGGGTCTGATGCCGATGCACTGCTCGGCCAATCACACCACCGGCGATCCGTCGGGCGCGGCGGTCTTCTTCGGACTTTCGGGCACCGGCAAGACGACGCTTTCGGCCGATCCCGCCCGCACGCTGATCGGCGATGACGAGCATGGCTGGTCCGACAACGGCATCTTCAACTTCGAGGGCGGCTGCTACGCCAAGACGATCAGCCTCGACCCCGAAGCGGAGCCGGAGATCTACGCGACGCTGACCAAGTTCGGCACGGTGATCGAGAACATGGTCTATGACGAGGACACCAAGGATCTCGACTTCGAGGATGACAGCCTCACGGCCAACATGCGCTGCGCCTATCCGCTGCACTACATCTCCAACGCCTCGGAAACCTCCGTCGCGGGGCATCCGCGCAATGTCGTGATGCTGACCTGCGACGCCTATGGCGTGCTGCCGCCGATCGCGCGGCTATCGCCGGCGCAGGCGATGTATCACTTCCTTTCCGGCTTCACCTCCAAGACACCGGGCACCGAGATCGGCGTGACCGAGCCGATCCCGACATTCTCCACCTGTTTCGGCGCGCCCTTCATGCCGCGGCGGCCCGAGGTCTACGGCAACCTGCTGCGCGACAAGATCGCCCGTCACGGCGCGACCTGCTGGCTGGTCAACACCGGCTGGACCGGCGGCGCCTTCGGTACCGGCTCGCGGATGCCGATCAAGGCCACCCGCGCGCTGCTGAGCGCCGCGCTCGACGGCTCGCTCAACGATGCCGAATTCCGCAAGGACCCGAATTTCGGCTTCGAGGTGCCCGTGGACGTGCCGGGCGTGGCGGAAGTGTTGCTCGATCCGCGCCGCACCTGGGACGACGGCGAGGCTTATGACCGGCAGGCCGCCAAGCTGGTGCAGATGTTTGCCGACAACTTCGAACAGTATGTGCCCTATATAGATGAGGACGTGAAAGCGGCGGCCATCGGCTGACCCGCGCCCGGTTGGCAGAACCCGATCACCATCACCGATGCCCCGGCCCCCGCGCCGGGGCATTTTCGTTTGGCGCCACCCTCAAACGCCGGTCAGCGCCCGGCGGATCAGGTTCAGCCCGGCCAGCATCAGCACCACCAGCGTCGCCCGGCGGAAGGTCTTCTGCGCGATGCGGTCCTGCACCGCGAATCCGCCCCAGAGGCCCAGGAAGGCCGGCAGGATCAGCAGCGCCGAGAAGGGCAATGTGTCGGCGTTCAGCACGCCCGAACGCAGATGCGCCACAACCAGCAGGATCGAGCCGGCCAGGTAGCAGACACCCTGCACCCGCACATGTTCGCGCTTCGGC
The DNA here is from genome assembly GCF_003122205.1 of Maritimibacter sp. 55A14. Lineage (GTDB taxonomy): Bacteria > Pseudomonadota > Alphaproteobacteria > Rhodobacterales > Rhodobacteraceae > QEYE01. The sequence goes on along the minus strand of NZ_QEYE01000010.1, from coordinate 138,469 downwards.
AGGTCGAGCGAGACCAGGAAGGCGATGATCGGCGGCCCCCAGACCCCCGAGAGCCCGCCGAAGAACCCCGCGACCAGCCCGGTCGCGACCTCGGCCCGGCGCCGGTGGCCGGGCCGGAAGCGGATCTGCCAGCCCAGAAGCTGCGTCACTGCAAAGGCCGTCATCGGCACGCCCAGGCAGGCCAGCAGCACCGCCTGCGGCAGGACCACGACCAGTTGCGCGCTCAGCAATATGACGCCCATGAGGATCAGGTTGAGCCGCCAGTAACCGCGGAACGCCGCCCAGGCCGGGGCGACCCCGTCGCGGAAGGTCTGCGCCAGGTTAGTGGCCAGCGTCGGCAGGATCAGCCCGGCCAGCGCGATCTCGGGGCTCAGGAAGGACGCCATGCCGCTGATCATGATCATCGGCATCGCGAATCCCACGGCGCCTTTCACGAAGCCGCCCGCGACGGTGATCGCCGCGGCCGCCAGCAGCGCCAATGTCCCGATATCCACCATCCCGCCGCCCGAATTCCCCGTTTTCGGTCTTGACGCGGCATGACGCCGCGACACATCCGTGCGCAGGCGGGCAATCTGCCGTAGTATTGTTGCGCTGCACCTGCAAAGTCTCTATACGCAATGCAGCATTTCCGGGACCAGAGGATCAGATATGCCGCATGATGGACAGGACAACCAGATGAGCGCCACAATCACAAGCGATATGATCCTCCTTCCCGATCTTCTGAAGCTGACCGGCGACGCCGTGAAGCCCGCCGCCGATATCCTCGCGCTGGCGACCGAACGGCTGCGCGCCGAGGTGACCGAGGGAGGCCGCCTCTCCGCCGCGAAGCTGGAGGCGCATCAGACTGCGGCGCACGGTCTGGCCTGGCTCGCAACCTATGTCGAGAGCCTGCGCCAGATGCAGGGCTGGGCCGAGAGGCTGCAGACCGAAGGCGGCTTCGGCGAGTTGGAACAGCTCCTCCACCAGATCGCCTTTGGCGAGTATCTCTGGCAGATCTATGGCGGCATTCCGATGAGCCAGGGCGAGATCGTGCGCCTTCAGGACATCGGCCTCAGCCAGGAGGACCAGCGCGGCCTGATGACCGACGCGGTCGTGACCCTGACCGCCGCGGGCAACACCGCCGCGGCCCGTGGGCGGCTGGCGCAACTCATCGAGGAACGCCAGGGCGTTGCGACCTTCGGCGCCAGCGGACTCGATGACGAGCTTGAGATGATCCGCGACCAGTTCCGCCGCTATGCCGAGGAACGCGTCGTCCCCCATGCCCATGAATGGCATCTCAGGGACGAGTTGATCCCGATGGAGATCATCGAGGAACTGGCGGAAATGGGCGTGTTCGGCCTGACCATACCGGAGGAATTCGGCGGCTTCGGCCTGTCCAAGGCCTCTATGGTCGTCGTCTCCGAGGAACTCAGCCGCGGCTATATCGGCGTCGGCAGCCTGGGCACGCGGTCCGAGATTGCGGCGGAGCTGATCCTGTGCGGCGGCACCGACGCGCAGAAGGCCAAGTGGCTGCCGCGCCTGGCCTCCGGCGAGACGTTGCCGACTGCCGTTTTCACCGAGCCCAATACCGGCTCCGACCTGGGCAGCCTGCGCACCCGCGCGGTGAAGGACGGCGCGGATTACACGATCACCGGCAACAAGACCTGGATCACCCACGCCGCGCGCACCCATGTCATGACGCTCCTGGCGCGTACCGACCCCGAGAGCACGGATTACCGTGGGCTGAGCATGTTCCTGGCCGAAAAGGAACCGGGCACCGACGCCGATCCCTTCCCCAGCCCTGGCATGACCGGCGGCGAGATCGAGGTGCTGGGTTATCGCGGCATGAAGGAATACGAGCTGGCCTTCGACGGGTTCCGGGTGGCGGGCGAGACCCTGCTGGGCGGTGTGGAAGGCCAGGGGTTCAAACAGCTCATGCAGACCTTCGAGTCCGCCCGCATCCAGACCGCCGCGCGGGCTATTGGCGTCGCGCAATCGGCACTGGAGACGGGGCTGCAATATGCGCTGGAGCGCAGGCAGTTCGGCAAGCCGCTCATCGCCTTCCCGCGCGTCGCCGGCAAGCTGGCCATGATGGCGGTGGAGATTATGGTGGCCCGGCAACTCACCTATTTCTCGGCGCGCGAAAAGGACGCCGACCGGCGCTGTGACCTGGAGGCCGGCATGGCCAAGCTCCTGGGCGCCCGCGTCGCCTGGGCGGCGGCGGACAACGCGCTGCAGATCCACGGCGGCAACGGATTCGCGCTGGAATACCAGATCAGCCGCATCCTCTGCGACTCGCGCATCCTCAACATCTTCGAGGGTGCCGCGGAAATTCAGGCGCAAGTGATTGCCCGGCGCTTGCTGGGCTAGACGGTCTGCAGCCGCCGTGGCAGGCTCCGCGCCATGATGCTGCGTTTCGCCTTGCCGCTGCTGCTGGGGCTGTCCTTCTGCGACCGGGACGAGACCGTGTCGGGCTATGCCGGGACGGACCAGGGCTGGATCCTGGCCGAGATCGACGGCACCGCCTTTCCCGCCCGCGCGACGCTGCACTTCCCCGAGGAAGGCCGGATCGCGGGCGAGGCGCCCTGCAACAGCTACAGCGGCACCCAGGCCGTGCCCTATCCCTGGTTCGAGGCAAGCGCGATCGCAGCGACGAAGCGCGCCTGCCCCGCGCTCGATGCCGAGGCCGCGTACTTCGAGGCGTTGGGGGAAATGACGCTCGCCGAAGTGTCCGGGCGCTTGCTGATCCTGTCCAACGACGAAGGCCGGATGATGGTGTTTCGCCGTGCCGACCAGTCGGCCAACTAGTCCCCAGACTCAAAACCCGAACCTAAGTGGTGACGATGGCCCGTGCGGTGATTCTCAAATTCGCCGCCGAGCCGCTTGATGGCCAGATGTTGCGGATCGGACGGCGGCCGATCTAGTCCGGCACCGCCATCGCCAGCGTCCGGCTGACCCTGGCATAGCTTTCGCCGCTCTCCGCCACCCAGGCGTCAAAGGCCGATTGCGCGGCGCGCTGCGCTGTCTTGGACGTGGCCGCGCCGTCGATCACGCCGGCCATGTTCAGCCCGGCCACGACCGATTTCGACAGAATGAAATTGTCATAGCCCGCCATGCGCAGCGCATATTGCCCGGTGGTGCCGCCCAGCCGCGCGCCGCGCGTCTTCAGCAGGTCGAAGAGCCCGATCGTGTCGCTCTGCGGCCAGGCGCCCAGATAGGCTGCGGCGGAGCCATGCGCGCGGGCCAGGTCGCACAGGAAGACCGCGTTGTCGCGCACCGTCAGGATTTTCTGCGCATTGCGCACGATGGCGCGGTTCTTCAGATGCGCGTCGAGATCGTCGTCGGACATCAACGCGTTGCGCCCCGGATCGAAGCCGTGGAAGGCGGCCTCGAACCCCGGCCACTTCGTCTCGATCACGGTCCAGCTGAAACCCGCGTTGAAGACGCAGCGGGTGAAGATCGCAAGCAACCTGTCGTCGGACTGCGCGGCCAATGGGGTCTCGGGCGGCGGCGGCAGCGCCGCAGCCAGCGCGGCGGCACCCTTGCGGGCCACGGCCATCTCGCGGATCTCGGCAAAGCTCTTCATCGGTTTCCTCCGGGCGGATCGCGCGCCAGCCGGTCCACCAGGCGCCCGCGTGCACCGGGAAGCGGCCGGTCGCCCAGCGCCGGCGCGAGCCAGCTTTCCAGAAAATGCCCGGTCAGCGCGAATCCGGCCAGCAGATTTTGCCGGCTGCCCGATCCACCGCCGGCCAGTTCCGGCGGCAGCGGCAGCAGGCGTTCCTGCCATTCTCCCGCACCCGCACGGCTGACCGCACGGCCAGTGCGCGGTGAGACATAGGCCAGGCCCTCGGTCGCGCCGGTCACTGCGCAGCAGGAGAGATCGAGCCCGAAGCCCATCTCCTCCAGCAGGCGCATCTCCCAGCGCAGGTAATCGAGCGGCCAGTCGCGGCCCGCGCCCAGCGCGTCGAGCAGCGCAACCGAGCGGCGGTAGAGGTCCGGATGCGGTTCGCGTTCGGGCAGGGTGAAGTCGAGCAGCGCGCAGACCGCGCTGAGCCCCGCCAGCGCGCGCCGGTCGCCCAGCACCGCGCCGGCGCGGGATTTCACCGGCTCCACCCGGTAGCTGCCCAGGTGATCCTCCAGCCGGGCGCGCCATTCCAGCGCGAGCTGCGCGCCGGGTTGCAGGAGTGGCGCCAGCCGGCGGGACATGGCGCCGCGCACGACGCCGGCGTGGCGGCCGTGGCGTTCGGTGAAGACCTCGATGATCGCGGCGGTCTCGCCATGCTTGCGCAGGCTCAGAAGCACGCCTTCGTCGCGCCATTCCATGGCCGCGACGCTAGTCCGCCAGCCCCGGCTCGTCCAGCAGATGCCGCCCGGCGCGGTCTTCCAGTTCGATGACCCAGAGATCCGGGTCGAAGCCCTTCTGGCGCGCAAGTGCCGCGTCCACCTCGGCTTCCGGCCCCTCGGCCAGCACCACCCAGGCGCGGTCGCCGGTCGCCAGATCGAAGCTGCGCTGATAGGCGCGAGCCCGCCCGTCCAGCGTGTTGAGCTTGACCAGCACGGCGCCGGCGGTGGCATCGCCGTGCTGCGTCACGAAGGCGGGAATGCCGGCAAGCCCCAGCCGGGCGAGATAGGCGCGCACCCAGAAATCTGCGGTCAGCCTGGCCAATCGGTCCTCCCTTTCCTGCCGCCGGGGCGTCTTTGGCGCGGGCGGGAGCCTCCGGCGGGGATACTTGAAGCAAGAAGAAGACGGGCGCGCCGCGGATCAGGCCCCGTCACCGAAATCGAGACCCATCTCGCTGTAGCGTTCGGCCTCCTCCAGCCAGCCGGGGCGCACTTTCACCTGCAGGAAGAGATGCACCTTGCGGCCCAGAAATTCCGCCAGTTCCTCCCGCGCGGCCTTGGAGACCGCCTTGATCGTCTCGCCCTTGTGCCCCAGCAGGATGCCCTTGTGGCCGTCGCGGGCGACATAGACCACCTGGTCGATGCGCACTGAACCGTCCTTGCGATCCTCCCAGGCTTCGGTTTCCACCGTCAACTGATAGGGCAGTTCCTGATGCAGCCGGAGCGTCAGCTTCTCGCGCGTGATCTCGGCGGCGATCATGCGCATCGGCAGATCGGCGATCTGGTCCTCGGGGTAGAGCCAGGGGCCCTCGGGCAGCGCCTCCGCCAGCCAGGCGCGCAGGTCGCCGACCCCATGCCCCCTCTCGGCGGAGATCATGAAGGTCTGCGCGAAGGGGAAGCGGGCATTCATCTCCTTGGCGAGCGCCAGCAGCGCGGGCGCCTTCACGCGGTCGATCTTGTTGATGGCCAGCACCACCGTCGCCCGCTGACCGCGCTCGGCCAGACCGTCGAGGATGCGCGCAACGCCCTCGGTCAGGCCGCGATGCGCCTCCACCAGGAGGACCACGATATCGGCATCGGCGGCGCCCCCCCAGGCGGCCGCCACCATCGCCCGGTCGAGCCGGCGGCGGGGCGCGAAGAGGCCGGGCGTGTCCACGAAGACGAGCTGGCTGGCGCCTTCCATCGCAACGCCGCGGATGCGTGCGCGGGTGGTCTGCACCTTGTGGGTGACGATCGAGACCTTGGCGCCCACCATCCGGTTGAGGAGCGTGGACTTGCCGGCATTGGGCTCCCCGATCAGGGCGATGAAGCCCGCGCGGGTCAGTTTTGGGTCAGCCATTTTCCGCCTCCACCCGATCGAGCAGCGCCCGCGCCGCCGCTTGCTGCGCCTGGCGCTTCGACGGCGCCTCGGCGCGCGCGGCTTCGCCGCTGTCGAGCCGCGCCTCGATGGTGAAATGCGGCGCGTGGTCCGGGCCGCTGCGGCCGAGTTCCACATAGTCCGGCGGGTTCAGGCCGCGCGCCTGGGCCCATTCCTGAAGCGCCGTCTTGGCGTCGCGCGCGTCGGCTTCCACCTGCGCGATACGGGCGCCCCAGAGCCGCAGCACCGCGTCGCGGGCGGCCTCGAACCCGGCATCGAGATAGACCGCGGCGATCACCGCCTCCAGCGCGTCGGCGAGCAGCGCGTCCTTGCGCCGGCCGCCCGACATCATTTCCGACCGGCCGAGCTTGAGCACCGCGCCAAGATCCAGTGCCTTGGCCACGTCGGCGCAGGTTTCCTTGCGCACCAGCGCGTTGAAGCGCGGCGCGAGAAGCCCTTCGGGCGCAGCGGGGTCGTGGTCTAGCAGCGCCTGTGCCATGACCAGCCCGAGCACCCGGTCGCCCAGAAACTCCAGCCGCTGGTTGTCGGGCCGTGCGGGCGTGGAGAGCGAGGAATGCGTCACTGCCTCGACCAGCAGGTCGGGCCGGCGGAAGTCGTGCCCGATGCGGCCCGCGAAGGCCCGGAGCTCTGCCGACAGCTTCAATCTATCCTCTTGAAATAGCGGTCGCTGCGCCAGGTCCAGAAGGCCAGCATCGAGGAGCCGGCCGAGGAGAAGGTCACCCGGTCGGCCCGGCCGATCAGGTTCTCGAAGGGCACGAAGCCGACCCCGCCGACGCTGCGCGCAAAACGGCTGTCCTGGCTGTTGTCGCGGTTGTCGCCCATGAAGAAATAGTTGCCCTGCGGCACCTCGAAGACCGGGGTCGTATCGCCGAACCTGTCATCGGTGATGTTCAGGATCGCGTGTGTGCTGCCATCGGGAAAGGTCTCGATGAAGCGGCTCTTCGTACACTCCGCGCCGAGGCCGACCGGGCCGTTCTCGCAGCGCGGCAGATGGCCCATCGGCCCCTGCTGGCGGAAGGTCTCGGTGAAGGTGCCGGCGGGTTCCTGCGGGATGCGCTGCCCGTTGATATAGAGCACGCCCTCCTGCATCTGCACACGGTCGCCGGGCAGCCCCACGAGCCGCTTGATGAAATCGGTCCCGTTCACCGGGTGGCGGAACACGATCACGTCGCCGCGCTCGGGCTCGGAGCCGAGGATGCGGCCCGAGAACGGGCAGATGGAGAACGGGCAGGAATGGCGCGAATAGCCATAGGCCATTTTGTTTACGAAGAGGAAATCGCCGATCAGCAGCGTGTCCTTCATCGAGCCCGAGGGTATCCAGAAGGGCTGGAAGAAGAGCGTGCGGATCACGCCGGCAAGCAGCAGCGCGTAGACGATCGTCTTGAACGTCTCGAACAGCCCGCCCTCGGACGCAGTCTTCTTGCTTGCCATCATCGGTCCCGCCTCATTTCCGCATTCCGCGCTACATGAGCGCTGCTTGCCGGGGTGTCAAGCGCGCGCGCCGGGCGTACCGGGATGCGGACGCGCCTCGATCACCACGAAGGCCTGCGCCCAGGGGTGATCGTCGGTCAGGGTGACATGGACGATCGCCTCGCAACCCTCCGGCGTCATCTCGGCCAGCTTGTCGGCCGCCCAGCCGGTCAGGTGCATCACCGGCTGTCCGGAGGAAAGGTTGCTGACCCCCATGTCCTTCCAGGCGATGCCCATCCTGAGCCCGGTGCCGAGCGCCTTGGAACAGGCCTCCTTGGCCGCCCAACGCTTGGCATAGGTGCCGGCGGTGTCGGCGCGGCGTTCGGCCTTGGCCTGTTCGGTATCGGTGAAGACGCGGTTGCGGAAACGGTCGCCATGGCGCTCCAGCACGCCGGCGATCCGGTCGATGTTGCACAGATCGGTGCCGATGCCGAGGATCATTCCTGCGCCGCCGGTTCGTCTGTCGGGTCCGATCCGAAGACCCTGTCCCGCAATCCGATCACCCAGGTTAGCATACTGGTGCCCTTGCCCGTCCAATCGACTTCAGCAACTGACACTCCTGCATCACGGGCGGCCTCCCACGCCTTGCGGGGCGACGCCCTCACTGCGGCCCACAGCGCATCGCTGTCTGGCAGATCCTCTCGGATCATTTCCTTGCAGTCGAACGCCGCCTCGGCGTTCTGCCGTGCAATTTCGGGATCATTCTCCGCTGCGATAGCGGCCTCCAGCCCCACCATGTCGCGCGCTGTGTCGCATGCATCCTTCACATCGAGCGCCAAAGCCCCTGCGATGACGCCAACCCCGATGAAGGGAATCGCTTCGCCGGCCGCCGATCCTATGCTACGCGCCGCGCCTCGTTGCAGGCGGCGCGTCACACGGCGCCGGGTCTTTCGCACCATCTGGCGCCCGACCTTCTGCCGACTCAAGTTCGCCGAAACCTGCCGGATCGCCGGTGTCACGATCCCCGCCGAGTTCAAGACGCCGGCCGCGGCGATGTAGAGTCCCTGAAACGCTAACAGGGCGATGTTTAGCGCTACGGATGCGACAATCAGCAGCGACACGAGAAACAGCCACCCGCGACGCACGACCCGAAACGGCAAGATCACGACACGCCAGATGACCCGCAACATCCGCCCTCACCCCCGCGCCGCGTCCATCAGGCGGCGCATTTCCCGGATCGCGTCCTTCAGGCCGCGGAAGATCGCCTCGCCAATCAGGAAATGGCCGATATTGAGTTCCATCACCTGCGGGAAGGCCGCGACGGGCTGCACCGTGTCATAGGTCAGCCCGTGGCCGGCATGGACCTCCAGCCCCAGGTCGTGGGCATAGACCGCCATGTCGCGCAGGCGGTCCAGTTCGGCGTCGCGTTCCTGCGTCCGGCCCTCGGCGTGGAAATCGCAATAGGCGCCGGTATGCAGCTCGATCACCTGGCCACCGATCCGCGCGGCGGCCTCGACTTGCGGGCGGTCGGCGGCAATGAAGATCGACACCCGGCACCCGGCTTCGCGCAGGGGCCCGATGAAATGGGCCAGGCGATTCTCTTCCCGCGCGACCTCCAGCCCGCCCTCGGTGGTTCGTTCCTCGCGCTTCTCGGGGACGATGCAGACCGCATGCGGCCGGTATCGCAGGGCGATGGCCTGCATCTCATCGGTCGCGGCCATTTCGAAGTTGAGCGGCACCGAAAGCCCGTCCGTCAGCGCCTCGATATCGGCGTCGCCGATGTGGCGGCGATCCTCGCGCAGATGCGCGGTGATCCCATCCGCCCCGGCGGCTTCCGCGAGCAGCGCGGCGCGCAGCGGATCGGGATAGGCGCCGCCGCGCGCGTTGCGAACCGTGGCCACGTGGTCGATGTTCACGCCAAGGCGCAGCTTGCCCAATGCCCCTGTCATATCCGTTCTTCCCCCTTGCGGCGCGGCGTCCATATCAGGCCGCGTCCCCCTTGTCCTTTGCCGGCGCATCCGCCGCCGAACCCCGCATCTCGGCCCATTTCTTGCGCAGTTTCTTGCGCCGGTGCTTCTGGTAGGCCGCAATCAGCGGCTTGCTGAAGAAATAGGCGACCAGCCCGGCGGCGAATCCGGGCACCATCCCGCCGACGAGATAGGGCAGGAACACGGTGTCGAAGAATTCCGCCAGCCGGTGCCATTCGGCGTTGGCATCCGTGAAGATCGCCTCGAAATTGCGCCACAGCTCCACCGAAGCGTCGCCGAAACTGCTCACGATTACCCGGAACGGGAAGATCACGTCCCGGCCGAGCAGGAAATTTCCGGTCTCCAGGCTGGTTGCCGCGATCAGCGGGAAGGTCAGCGGATTGCCGAAGAACGTGGCCAGCAACGCGGCAAGAATGTTTCCGCGCACCGCGAAGCCCACGATCACCGCGGTGACGAAGTGGAAGCCGAAAAAGGGCGTGAAGCTGACAAAGACGCCCGCCCCGACGCCGCGCGCGATCTTCGAGGGCGTGTCGGGCAGGCGCCGCAGACGATGCGCCATGTAGCTGAGCGCGCGCGCCCAGCCGCCGCGCGGATAGAACCAGTGCGCGACGATGGTCGGCCAGTTGCGTTTTATCCGGCGCTTGAACATCCGTCTTCCCTTGCTCCCGCGCCCGCCACGGCACGGAGTTACCTCATTTCCATGACAACATTATGGTTTGCGTTCGACATCTCTCAAGCGTTCGAGCGCGGCCACGTCGCTATCGGCCTCCAATGCGGTCAGGACGTTGTGCAGATGCTCCACGTCCCGGACCTCGACATCAATGCTCATCCTGTAAAAATCCGGTTTCCGATCCGTGAACTGCATATCCGAAATATTCGCCTTCTGCTCGCCGATCAGCGTGCAGATGCGGCCCAGCACCCCGGCATCGTTCACCATGGTGACGTCGAGCGTCACCGAATAGGCCGGTGCATGGGTGCCGTCGTGCCAGTGCAGGTCCACCCAGCGATCCGGCTGGTCCTCGAATTCCACTAACGCCGGGCAGTCGATGGCATGGACCACAACGCCGCGGCCGCGATAGGTGATCCCCACGATGCGTTCGCCCGGCACCGGCTGGCAGCAGCGCGCGCGCTGCGAATTCTGGTCCTGGCGCAGGCCGATCACCGCGCGGGTGGGCTCCACCGATTCCGGCTTGGCCTGTTTCTTCAGTTCCGGGTAGAGCGCCGCGACGACCGCATTGCCGCTCAACTCGGCGCTGCCGAGCCGCGCCAGCAGCTCCTCCGCGTCCTTGAGCCCGAGCGCCTTGGCCGCAGTGCGCAGCGCCTTGTCGGTCGCCTTCTTGCCGACATGCTCGAAGGCCACGCGGGCCAGTTCGCGGCCCAGCTTGGCGAACCGGTCGCGATGTTCCTCGCGCAGCGAGCGGCGGATGGCGGAACGCGCGCGCCCGGTGACGGCGATATCCATCCAGGTCGCCTGCGGGCGCTGGCCCTCGGCCGTGGTGATCTCCACCGACTGGCCGTTCCTCAGCCGGGTCCAGAGCGGCACGCGCAGCCCGTCCACCCGAGAGCCCACGCAACTGTCGCCAATCCGGGTGTGGATCGCATAGGCGAAGTCGATCGGCGTGGCACCGCGCGGCAGTTTCACCACCTCGCCCTTGGGCGTGAAGCAGAACACCTGGTCGGCGAACATCTCCAGCTTCACATGCTCCAGGAATTCGTCGTGATCGTCACTGGCCAGGAAGCGGTCGGTCAGGCTTTCCAGCCATTTCGCCGGGTCCACGGCAAAGGGGTTCTCCACCCGCTCGCCGTCGCGGTAGGACCAGTGGGCGGCGACGCCCGCCTCGGCCACCTCATGCATCTCGCGGGTGCGGATCTGGATTTCCACCCGCTTGCCGTCGCGACCCGAGACCGTGGTGTGGATCGAGCGGTAGCCGTTGGTTTTGGGCTGGCTGATATAGTCCTTGAACCGCCCCGGCACCGCGCGCCAGCGCCGGTGGATCGCGCCCAGCACGGCATAACAGTCATCCTCCGACCGGGTGATGACGCGGAAGGCGTAGATGTCGGAGAGGCGCGAGAAGCTCAGCTCCTTCTCCTGCATCTTGCGCCAGACCGAATAGGGCTTCTTGGCGCGGCCGAAGACCTGCGCCTCCACACCCTGTTTCTCCAGCACGTCGCGGATGTCGCCGGTGATGCGCGGGATCACGTCGCCGGTGTCCTTCTGGAGCCGCAGGAAACGGCGCATGATGGAATTTCGGGCCTCGGAATTGAGGACGCTGAAGGCCAGATCCTCCAGTTCGTCGCGCATCCACTGCATCCCCATCCGGCCCGCGAGCGGTGCGTAGATCTCCATCGTTTCGTGCGCCTTCTGGACCTGCTTTTCCGGCCGCATATGCTTGATGGTGCGCATGTTGTGCAGCCGGTCCGCCAGCTTGACCAGCAGCACCCGAAGATCCTTGGACATCGCCATCAGCAGCTTGCGGAAATTTTCCGCCTGCCTGGTCTCGGTGGAGCTGAGTTCCAGATTGGTCAATTTGGTCACGCCATCGACCAGCCCGGCGATCTCCTCGCCAAAGCGGTCGGCGACCTCGGCATAGGTGGATTTCGTGTCCTCGATCGTGTCGTGGAGCAGCGCGGTGGCGATGGTGGCATCGTCCATCTGCTGCTCGGTCAGCAGCGCGGCGACCTCGACCGGGTGGGTAAAATAGGGTTCGCCGGAATGGCGGAACTGGCCCTCATGCATCGCCTTGCCATAGGCATAGGCGCCGCGGATCAGGTCCGAATTCGAGCGCGGATTGTAGTTGCGGACCAGTTCAACAAGATCTTCTACGTCGATCATCCGGGCCGCATCCCATACGGGCCCCGGCGGGGCCCGTTACTTCTCGCCCTGCGCTTCCATCAGGGCGCGCAGCAGATTCTCCTCGGACATGTCGTCCTCGGGCTTGTCCTGCTCCTGCCCCATGAGCAGCGCCATCTGGTCGTCCTCCGGCTCATCGACCTCGATCTGGGTCTGATGGCTTTCAATCATGCGTTCGCGCAGCGCGTCGGCGGACTGGGCCTCCTCGGCGATCTCGCGCAGGGACACGACCGGGTTCTTGTCCTTGTCGCGGTCCACGGTCAGCGGCGCGCCGGCCGTGATCTCGCGCGCCCGGTGGGCGGCCAGCATCACCAGCTCGAAGCGGTTCGGAACCTTGTCAACGCAATCTTCAACGGTAACGCGCGCCATGGGGAACTCCGTTTTGGATCAATTTGGCGGAAGAACCCTGCATGTATTGCCTTTGAACGCGAATGACAAGGGGGAGATCCGCGCGCCTCGCCCCGACTTCCGACCGCAGGGTCACGAGCCGATCGGGCTGACGCCGGTGCGCGCTTCCTCGGGCAGCGCCGCGGCCATTTCCGCGACGCTGAGCCCCAGCAGCGGATGCCGCCAGTCCGGGGCGATTTCGGCCAGCGGGATCAGCACGAAGGCCCGATCCTGCATCCTGGGATGCGGAAGGATCAGCCGCTCGGGGGCGCGCACCATCTGCGTCTCGAGGTCAAGCTCGCGCCAATGAGCCTGCGTGGTGGCGTCGGGCAGGACCATGTCGCCATAGGCCAGCAGGTCGAGGTCGATCACGCGCGCGCCCCAGCGCTTGCGCCGTTCCCGGCCCAGCGCCGCCTCGATGCGGTGCAGGCGGTCGAGCAGCGCCTCGGGTCCCAGTTCAGTCTCGATCTCAGCGGCGGCATTGACGAAGTCGGGGCCCGAGCCGGCGGGAAAGGCCGGGCTGTGATAGAATGAACTTGTCCGGCAGATTTGCGTCGATTCGCATTGAATTTCGGACAAGGCGCGTTCTAGTGTGGCGTCAATTCTACCTGTGATTGTAGACAAATTCGCGCCTAGGGCGAGTAAGGCTTTGGTAACGGTATTGTTTTCGGTTTCCCCTTGCGGCATCTGTAGAATCTCTTATCTAGACCGAACGGTCAGGTTTCCGCGCATACACTCAACCACTCCTTGCGCATGGTGAAGCCCCGGCCAAAGCATTATTTCGGAAGGGCATTTCATGTTCTACAGGGATGAACGGCTTGCGCTGTTTATTGACGGCTCAAACTTGTATGCCGCGGCTCGCGCATTGGGCTTCGACATCGACTACAAACTCCTCCGGGCGGAATTCATGCGGCGCGGGAAATTGCTGCGCGCATTCTACTACACCGCGTTGCTCGAAAACGACGAGTACTCCCCGATTCGTCCGCTCGTCGACTGGCTGCATTACAACGGATACTCGATGGTGACCAAGCCCGCCAAGGAATTTACCGATTCCGCCGGGCGGCGAAAGGTCAAGGGAAACATGGACATCGAATTGGCCGTGGACGCGATGGAACTTGCGCCGCGGGTCGATCACATCGTGTTGTTTTCCGGCGACGGCGACTTCCGTCCGCTGGTCGAAAGCCTGCAACGCCAGGGCGTGCGCGTCTCGGTCGTCTCCACGATCCGCAGCCAGCCGCCGATGATCGCCGACGAACTGCGCCGGCAGGCCGACAATTTCATCGAGCTGGAAGAGCTGCGCGACGTCATCGGCCGCCCGCCACGCGACAATGGCAATCATGCGGATCGGCGGCAAGCCGTAGGCTCCGACCAGGACTGACGCGGGCCTCGCGGCCCCGCCGCGCCGGTCATGCAGGCAACACCTGCCCCGGACGGGGCGGGCCGCATTCTGTCGCCGGTCTCCTCTGCCTCCGCCCCCGCAAGACCCGCATCCATGCTGGACGCCTCCCGTCACGGCGCCTAGATATGCCGCAGGAGGCCGCCCGACCATGACCAAGCCCGATCTCACGCTCTACCTCGCCGCGCCACGCGGCTTCTGCGCCGGTGTGGACCGCGCCATCAAGATCGTGGAACTGGCGCTAGAACGTTGGGGCGCGCCGGTCTATGTGCGCCACGAGATCGTGCATAACAGATACGTGGTGGACGACCTGCGCGCAAAGGGCGCCGTTTTCGTGGAAGAACTCGACGACTGCCCGGACGACCGCCCGGTGATCTTTTCCGCGCATGGCGTGCCCAAGGCCGTACCGGCCGAGGCCGCGCGGCGCGAGATGCTCTATGTCGATGCCACCTGCCCGCTGGTCAGCAAGGTGCATATCGAGGCCGAGCGCCACCACGCCAACGGCTTGCAGATGGTGATGATCGGCCATGCCGGCCACCCCGAGACCGAGGGTACGATGGGCCAGCTTCCCGCCGGAGAGGTGCTGCTGGTGGAAACCCCGCAGGACGTGACGCGGCTGGAACCGCGCGACCCCGAAAGGCTGGCCTTCATCACCCAGACGACGCTGTCGGTGGACGACACCGCGGATATCGTGGCGGCGCTCAAGGCGCGGTTTCCCGCTATCATCGGCCCGCACAAGGAAGACATCTGCTACGCCACCACCAACCGGCAGGCCGCCGTCAAGGCGATCGCGCCCAAAGTGGATGCGCTGCTGGTGATCGGCGCGCCGAACTCGTCGAATTCGCGCCGGCTGGTGGAGGTCGCCGCCGCCGCGGGCTGCGGCTATGCCCAGCTCGTGCAGCGGGCCACCGATATCGACTGGCGCGCGCTGGAGGGTATCCGCGCCGTGGGACTGACCGCAGGCGCCTCCGCGCCGGAACTTCTGGTCCGGGAAGTCACCGACGCCTTCGCGGAACGCTACACCCTGTCGGTCGAGCGCGTGGAAACCGCGACGGAGAACGTGGAATTCAAGGTACCGCGCGTGCTGCGCGAACCGGCCTGAGCCGGGGGCTGGGCAAGCCCGCCGCAACGGGCTATGACGCGGAAAACCCGCCCCGCCGCCGCCGACCGGAGCCCGCAACGACATGACCGGCATTCCCCGTACCGCCCTTCTGCTGACCGCCGCGGGCGCGCTGCCATTCCTGTGGGGCGCGGCGATGGCGCTGGCGCCCGACCCGGCCGCCCTGCCCTTCGCCCGCGAGATGCCCGCCGCGCTGCGCGATGAGTTCGTCCTGTCGCGCTACGGGCTGGTGATCCTGTGCTTCATGGCCGGTGTCCACTGGGGCTTCGCGGCGCGCGCCTCGGGGTCTAAGGCCGCGCTGGGATACGCCGTCAGCGTGGTGCCCGCGCTCTGGGCGTTCTTCACGCTGGGCGGCGCGCAGCACATGAACATGGTCTATCTCGCAGTGGGTTTCCTGGGCCTGCTGGCCGCCGACTGGGGTTTCTGGCGCGCGCGCCTCGCGCCGTCCTGGTGGATGCGCCTTCGCCTGCCGGTCACGCTGGTCGTGCTGGCCTGCCTCGTGGCCGGGGTGGCCGGCTGATGGCCGAGCTTTTCGCCTATACCGACGGCGCCTGTTCCGGCAATCCCGGCCCCGGCGGCTGGGGCGTGCTGCTGCGCGCGGTGGAAAACGGCCGCATCCTGCGCGAGCGCGAGCTTTCCGGCGGCGAGGCCGCGACCACCAACAACCGGATGGAGCTGATGGCCGCGATCTCGGCGCTGGAAAGCCTGACGCGGCCCTCGGCGATCACCATCGTCACCGACAGCGCCTATGTGAAGGACGGGGTAACGAAATGGATCCACGGCTGGAAGCGAAACGGCTGGAAGACCGCCGCGAAGAAGCCGGTCAAGAACGCCGAGCTCTGGCAGCGGCTCGACGATGCGCAGGCGCGCCATGACGTGCGCTGGGAATGGGTCCGCGGGCATGCCGGCCACCCCGAGAACGAACGCGCCGACGAACTGGCCCGCGCCGGGATGGCGCCCTTCAAGCCGGAACCGTCTTCATGACCGCGCTGCTCGCCCTCGACTATGCCTCGGTCTTCGTCTTCGCACTGACCGGCGCACTGGCGGCCAGCCGCGCGCAGCTCGACATCGTGGGCTTCGTCTTCATTGCCAGCCTGACCGCCGTGGGCGGGGGAACGGTGCGCGACGTGGTACTGGATCGCAACCCGGTCTTCTGGACCGGCACGCCCGGTTTCGTGCTGCTGGCCGCGGCGGCGGCGGTGCTGGTCTTCTTCACCGCGCATCTGATGGAATCGCGTCATCGCATGCTGCTCTGGCTCGACGCCTGCGCGCTGGCCGTCGCGGTGCCCGCGGGCGTCGGCGTGGCGATGATGATGTCGCAGCCCGCGGTGATCGTCGTCATCATGGGCATTGCCACGGGCTGTTTCGGCGGGCTGATGCGCGACGTGGTCTGCAACGAGGTCCCGATGGTGCTGAGGCAGGGTGAGCTTTACGTGACCGCCGCTTTCGCGGGCGCCACGGCGGGCGTGGTCGCGGCGCATGTCGCGGCGGTGGACCTGCCGGCGCTGCTGGTCTGCGGGGCGGTGACGTTCCTTCTGCGCGCGGGCAGCCTGCAATTCGGCTGGCGGCTTCCCGTCTACCGCCCGCGCCCGCCGCGCAACTGATCAGCGGCGTTCCAGATAGGTCCGGTAGAGCCAGATCAGCAGCATCGCGCCCAGAACGGCGCCCACGAACCCCGCGCCGAACCCGGCCAGGCGGAGCACCGCGTGCAGCACCAGCCCGCCCACGATGGCGCCCAGCACGCCGATGGCGATGGTTGCGGGTATCCCGGCATCGACCTTCATCAGCCGCGTCGCGATGAACCCCGCGGCCGCGCCGATGACGATCATGAAAACGATAGGCATGCGCCGCTCCGTCACTGCGCGGACCGCCGTGCCCGCCGCGTCACATTGACAAGGTCCGCCGCCCCGCGCAACGTCCCTGCATGAACACCCCGCGCCCCGACATCCTCGACCGTCTCGCGAGCCGCCTGAAGGCCGCGCGCCAGGCCAAGGGGCTGAGCCTCGATGCCGTGGCCAGGCTCTCGGGCGTGTCGCGCTCGATGGTCAGCCAGATCGAGCGCGGCACATCCAGCCCGACCGTGGCGACACTCTGGAACCTGACCCAGGCGCTGCATGTGGATTTCGCGGGTCTGCTGGAAGGCGAGGCCGGCCCCGCCATCGAACATCTGCGCGCCGAGGCGGTGCCCACGATCGACGCGCGCGGCGACGGCTGCCGCATTCGCATCCTCAGCCCGCCCGAGGACGCCGGCAGCCACGAGCTTTACGAGTTGATCTTCGCGCCCGGCGGCAGCCTGGTCAGCGACCCGCACGGGCCGGGCTGCCGCGAACAGCTCACCGTGATCGCCGGCGCGCTGGACGTGACATCGGGCACCGAGAGCCGCAGCGCCGCGGAGGGCGACACGCTGCGCTACCCCGCCGATGTACCGCATGAGCTACGCGCAGGCGATGCCCCGGCGCGCGCCTTCTTGGTCGTGCGGGGCGGCTGAAGCGGCAAGAATCCGCTATGGTGGTAAAAATTCCGCCATAGCATAATCCTGTATATTGCCGGGTAATCCGTTATGATGTACAGCACCTCCAGACCGACGGAGACCTCCATGACCCAGGCATTCTTCGACCATCTGACCGACACCCTCGCCGGGATCGACGCCGAGGGGCTGATGAAGCGCGAACGGCTCATCACCTCACCGCAGTCGGGCCGAGTCGCGGTGGGCGGGCGCGAGGGCGTAATCAATCTCTGCGCCAACAACTATCTCGGGCTCGCCGACCACCCGGCACTGATCGCCGCCGCGAAACAGGCGATGGACGATCACGGCTATGGCATGGCCAGTGTGCGCTTCATCTGCGGCACGCAGGATCTGCACCGCGCGCTGGAAGAGCGCCTCGCCGCCTTTCTGGGCAAGGACGACGCGATTCTCTTCGCCGCCTGCTTCGACGCCAATGGCGGGCTGTTCGAGCCGCTTCTGGGGCCGGAGGATGCGGTGATATCCGACGCGCTCAACCATGCCTCGATCATCGACGGCATCAGGCTCTGCAAGGCGCGTCGGCTGCGCTACGCCAATTCCGACATGGACGAACTGGAGTCGCGGCTGAAGGAGGCCCGCGCCGACGGCGCGCGTTTCGTGATGATCGCCACCGACGGCGTCTTTTCCATGGACGGCTACCTGGCGAAGCTGCCGGAGATCACCGCGCTGGCGCAACGCCACGACGCGCTGGTGATGGTGGACGACTGCCACGCCACCGGCTTCATGGGCCCCAATGGTGCCGGCACCCCGGCCCATCACGGCGTCGATGTGGACATCCTGA
Organism: Maritimibacter sp. 55A14; assembly: GCF_003122205.1. Lineage (GTDB taxonomy): Bacteria > Pseudomonadota > Alphaproteobacteria > Rhodobacterales > Rhodobacteraceae > QEYE01. The sequence goes on along the minus strand of NZ_QEYE01000010.1, from coordinate 120,314 downwards.
CCGGCACGCTGGGCAAGGCGCTCGGCGGCGCGATGGGCGGCTATGTCGCCGGGCCGCAGCCGGTGATCGACCTTTTGCGCCAGCGCGCCCGGCCCTATCTCTTTTCCAACGCCCTGCCGCCCGCGGTGGTCGCCGCGGGGCTGAGGGCGCTCGATCTGGTGGAGGAGGGCGACGACCTGCGCGCCACGCTTTTCGACAATGCCGCCTATTGGCGGACCGGGCTGGAACGGCTGGGCTTCGAGCTTCTGCCCGGCGAACATCCGATCGTGCCCGTCATGCTGGGCGACGCGCGCTGCGCGCAGGACATGTCCGCGGCGCTGTTCGAGCGGGGCGTCTATGTCGCCGGGTTCTTCTACCCGGTGGTGCCGCATGGCACCGCGCGCATCCGCACGCAGATGAATGCCGCGCTGAGCCGCGCCGATCTCGATCAGGCCCTGACAGCCTTCGCGGCGGCGGGCAAAGCCACGGGGATGATCCAATGACCGCAAACACCATGCAGGCGCTGGTCAAGGCCAAGGCGGAAGAAGGGCTCTGGCTGCAACGCGAGCCGGTGCCCGAGATCGGCCCCGACGACGTGCTGATCCGAATCCGCAAGACCGGCATCTGCGGCACGGATGTACATATCTGGAACTGGGACGACTGGGCGCAGCGCACCGTGCCGGTGCCGCTGATCACCGGCCATGAATTCGCCGGCGAGATCGTCGGGATCGGCCGCGACGTGGAGGATCTGCGGATCGGCCAGCGCTGCTCGGGCGAGGGGCACCTGATAGGCCACCATTCCCGGCAATCGCGCGCCGGCCGCTTCCATCTGGACCCGGAGACCCGCGGCATCGGAGTGAACGAGCCCGGCGCCTTCGCGGAATACCTGCGGCTGCCGGCCTTCAACGTCGTGCCGCTGCCCGACAGCATCGACGACGAGATCGGCGCCATCCTCGACCCGCTGGGCAACGCGGTGCATACCGCGCTCAGCTTCGATCTGCTGGGCGAGGACGTGCTGATCACCGGCGCCGGGCCGATCGGGATCATGGCCGCCGCGGTGGCCCGCCATATCGGCGCGCGCCACGTGGTCATCACCGACCTGAACCCCGACCGGCTGGCACTGGCCGCGCGGGTTGCCGACGTGGTGCCGGTCAACACCGCCGAGACCGACCTGGCCGAGGTGATCTCGCGCCTCGGGCTCAAGCAGGGTTTCGATGTGGGGCTGGAGATGTCGGGCGCGCCGCGCGCCTTCGACGGCATGGTCGAGGCGATGGTCATGGGCGGGCGCATCGCCATGCTGGGCATTCCGCCCAAACCCGCCCCGGTGGACTGGACGCGCATCGTCTTCAAGGCGCTGACCATCAAGGGCATCTACGGGCGCGAGATATTCGAGACCTGGTACAAGATGATCGCGATGCTGGAGAACGGGCTCGACGTGCGGGCCGTCATCACCCACCGCTTTCCCGCTGCCGAATTCGCGAAGGGCTTTGCGGAGATGCGCGGCGGGGCCAGCGGAAAGGTGGTGCTCGACTGGACTTGATCGCGCCCGCCTTCGGGCAGAGACTGCGCGCATGACCCGATGCCCCCCTCCGCCCCCCAAACCCGGCCGCGCCAGGCGGCTGCGGCAATGGATCATGCGCTGGCTCGCGCGGATCGACCGGAAGGTGCCGCCGGGCCTGCGCACGCTGCTGGGCGTGGTCCTGGTGATCGGCGGCATTTTCGGAATGCTGCCGGTGCTGGGGTTCTGGATGATCCCGCTGGGCCTGATGGTCATGGCGCTCGACATCCGCGCCATCCTGCGGGCTGTGCGCCAGCGCCGCGGGCGTTAGCCTGTCGCGTTTGATCGGAGCCCCCTGCCCCAGACTTGATCCGGGGCCTCGCCCATCCGGCAACGGGGCCCCGGCTCGGGGGCCGGGGCGTGCATGAACCCGACTTGGCGCGATACGCTAAAGAGCGGCCTTCCTGCGATCTGCACTATGCGGCCCGCGCGGTCGTCGGCACGTCCGGAGATGAGCCGCGCGGAGGTGACCGGCGAGGCACCGCTCAAGGCCATCGTCACCGCTTCCGCCCAGGGTTCCGTGACGTGGGCCTAGCCGTCGCGCGAGACCATCGCCTGCGCCTGCCGCTGGCGGATTTTCTGGCGGAAGACCTCCTGGCGCGCACGCCAGACGTAATCCTCGTCCTCCATGATCGGCGTCCAGTGCAGCACGCCACCCTTGCGCCAAGGGTCGATCACCAGCCCGTCATAGACCGAATCGCCACGGCGGCTGACGACCACGGTGCTGTGTTCCAGCCGCAGCGGGATGCCGGCATTGCCGATCGCCCGGTGCAGATCCAGCGTGGCGAAATCCTCCTGCCGCAGGCGCGCCTCCATGTCATCGGCCCAATCCTTGCAAAGCCCGCGCGGACGCATCCCGAGATTGACCTTGGTGTTGTGGACGATGGGCGGGTCCGTGATCTCGTATTCCAGGGCGAGTTGATGCGTGTACTCGTATGCGATGCGCGCGGCGCGGGCGGCCTCCTCCGGGTCGACCTCGGGGCCCAGCCCGCGAATGCCCTGCGCGAGCCCGGAAATATCGCTTTGCGTTGCAGGCGGCGGACCTTCGGGGCCGGTTTTCGCGGCACAGCCGGCCGCGGTCAGCATCGCGAGAAGTGCAAGCGCGGAGAGGACTTTACGGAAGAACATGACAACCTTCGGCAGTACTCAAGGGATCTGGTCCGAAAACTGCTAGCTTGCGATTGCGGATTTGTCGAGCATCGGGCACCACGCCAAGCAATCCTGTGCCGAAACGGCATGCGAAAGCCACGCTCCCGGAACCGGAACCCGCACCGGCCCGGTCAGAACCTGTCGAGCAGGCGTTCCAGGTAGTCGAGTTCCAGTTCCGGGCGTGTCCGGTCGCCGGAGCGGCGGCGAATCTCGTCCAGCAATTCGCGGGAACGCTGGAACACGTCTTTGCCGGGCAGCATGTTGCGGTCGCTGCCGATCCGGCCGGTATTGCCCGACCGCCGCCCCAGCGGGTCACGGTCGCGCGGATTGCCGGACCCGAAGCGTTCGCCCTGCTGGCCCTGACCGGGCTGCTGCCGGGCCATCGCCTCGCCCAGTTCCTGCATGCCGTCGCGCAGCGCCTGCATGGCTTCGGCCTGGTTGTCGAGCGCGCCGCTCAGATCGCCCTCGGCCAGATCGTCGCCGGCGCGGTCCATCGCGCGGCCCGCCCGGTCCAGCTCCTCCCGCGCGGCGTCGCCTTGCGGCGTACCCGCGCCGGGCAACCCTTGCTGCTGTTCGCGCAGCATCTCGCGCAACGCGCGCTGGCGCTCGGCCAGTTCCGCGGCACCCGGCTCACCGCCCTCGCCGGGGCCCGACTGCCCCTGCCGGCCGCCCTGGCCTTCGTGGCTCTGACCGCGGCCCTGACCGCCGCTGCGGCCCTCATTCTCGCGGCTCTCGCCCGCCTGCGCGCCGCGATTGAATTGTTCCTGCAACTCGCGGAACGCTTCGTCGGACAGGCCCTGCTGTTCACGCAGCGTGTCCTGAAGTCCCTGCATCGCCTGTTCGCCCGGATTCTGGCCCTGGCCTTGCGTCATGCGCATGTTTTCCATCATCTGGCGAAGCTGGTCGAGCAGCGCCTGCGCCTCGGCCGTGCGGCCCTGCCGCGACAACTCCTCGATCCGGTCGAGCAGTTGCTGAAGCTGGTCCTGGGTAATCTGCTGGCCCTGCTGCTGGTTTTCCGACATCTGGCTGTCGGGATTCTCCAGCGCCTCGCGCGCCATCTGCTCCATGTAGTCCTGCATGGCCTCGCGCAGTTCGTCCATCAGCTCGGCGATCTCCTCGTCGCTGGCGCCTTGCTCGATGGCCTCGGAGAGCCGGTCCTGCGCCCGACGCAGACGCTCCAGCGCGTCCGAAAGATCGCCCTCCTCGATCATCAGCGCGGCGTGCCAGAGCATCTCCGCCACCTCGTCGCGCGGGGCCTCCGCCAGACCGCCGGGCGTGGCGGCTTCGAGCCGGCGCAGCGCCATGCGCACCAGCAGATATGCGGCCGTGTTCTCGAACACCCCCTCGGGCCGGTGCGTCACCGCGCGGATCACCTGCGCGACGCGGCGCGCGTTCTCCCGCGACCAGAGCAGGTCGCGCCGCTGTTCGGCCAGGGCCGCCGCCATCGGCTCCAGAAAGCGGCGCGCGGGCAGGATCATCTCGACCGGCGCCGAGCGGCCCTCCTGCCCGGCGGCGTCCTCGGCCGCCAGCGTCATGCGCACCGGCAGCCCGGCCCAGGGATGCTGCGAGAGATCCTCGACAAGCTGATCCTCGAACTCGGTGCGGTCGCCGCCGAAGGGCATCGGCAGGTCAAGCACCACCGGCGCGCGCGGCTCGGGTGCGGCCGCGAGACCGTGGCGGCGGTCCACCGCACCCAGATCGAGCGCGATGCGCACCGTGCCGGTCTCCACGCCGTAATCGTCGGCGGCGCGGAATTTCAGCGTCATTTGTCCGCGCAACCCGCCGTTGACAGGTTCGGTCTGCGCGACCTCGGGCGGTGCGTCGGGCAGCATCTCGATGTCCCAGCCCTGTTCACGCGCGCCATCAATCGCGATTCGGCCGTCCTGCGTGACGTCGAATTCCTGCACCGGCGCCGTGGGGTCGCGGCCCTCGGCTGGCCGGCCGGAGACGCTTTCCTCCAGCGTCAGCGCGCCCACCGCGCCATAGAGGCGCAGTGTCACGCGGCTGCCATGCGGCACGGTCAGGTCGTCACGGCCTTCCGCCTCGTTGAGATAGATCGTGGGTTTGCCGGTATAGCCCGGCGGCTGGATCCAGCCCTCATAGGCCGGCCCGGCAGCGATTGCCGCGCCGGGTCCGGTACCGCTTGGCAGAACCTCCGGCCGCCACGGTCCGCCGAAGATCAGCCCCACCGCCAGCGCCCCGAGCGCCATGTAGCGCAGCCCGAACGCGTCGCGCCGGGCGAGCCGAAGATCGGGAGCGACCGGGCGCACTGCGGCCACGCGTGCCGCCATCCGTTCGCGATGCGCGCGCCAGACGGCGGCGGAGGCCGGGTCGCCCGCCCCGATCGCCTGTGTGTCGGTCAGCGCGGCGATCGGCTGACCATCGAGGCTGCGGTCCAGCCGGTCGAGCGCCGCGGCACGCCCCGGCCAGGAGAACCGGCGCAGCCCGGCGTAAAGCCCCCAGAGCGTCAGCGCGGCCCAGGTCAGGGCCAGTCCGATCAGGGCCGATAGCGGCACTGCGCCCGGCACCCCCGTCGCCCAGGCCGCCGCTGCCACGCAAAGCAGCGACCAGACCGGCCAGAAGGCGCGCGCCGCGCGCTCCGCCGCCAGGCCCGCGCGGGTCAGCGCGAGCGGGCGCCTGAGCCGTGCAAGGACGGCATCGCTGTTACCTGCGCCGGCGGTGTCCGGTTTGCGTCTCATCCATCCATCCCGGCCCGGTCCGGCACTGTGCCGGACCTAGAGCCATTCCGGAATGGTATCGCGTTTGAGCATTTCGTCAAAGGATGGCCGCGCGCGGATGACGGCAAATTGCTCATCCTTGACAAGAATTTCCGGGATCAGTGGGCGCGAGTTGTACTCCGAGGACATGACCGCGCCGTAAGCCCCGGCGGATCGGAAGGCCACCAGATCGCCCGCCACCATATGCGGCAGGTCACGCTGCACCGCGAATGTATCGCCCGATTCGCACACCGGGCCGACCACATCGACCGGCCCGCGCTCGGCCCCCGGCGCGGGCTCTGCGACCGGAACGATATCGTGCCAGGCGTCGTACATCGCCGGGCGGATCAGGTCGTTCATCGCCGCATCGAGGATCAGGAAATCGCGGCCCTCCCCCACCTTGCGATAGATCACTTCCGACACCAGCAGGCCGGCATTGCCGGCGATCAGCCGGCCCGGCTCGATCTCCACCTCGCAGCCCAGATGGCCGACGGTGCGGCGGATCACCTCGCCGTATTCCAGGGGCAGCGGCGGCGCGGAATTGTCGCGCGCATAGGGGATGCCCAGCCCCCCGCCCAGGTCGAGCCGCCTTATGTCGTGGCCGTCGGCGCGCAGCGCGGCGGTCAGGTCGGCGACCTTGGTATAGGCCGCCTCGAACGGCGCCAGGTCGGTGAGTTGGCTGCCGATATGCACGTCGATCCCCACGACCTCGATCCCCGGCAGCGCCGCGGCCTCGGCATAGACTTCGCGGGCGCGGGCAATCGGGATGCCGAACTTGTTCTCGGACTTGCCGGTGGCGATCTTGGCATGGGTGCGGGCGTCCACATCCGGGTTGACGCGCAGCGCGATGGGCGCGGTCAGACCCAGACCGGAGGCCACATCGCTCAGTGCCAGAAGCTCCGGCTCGCTCTCGACATTGAACTGCCGGATGCCGCCCTCCAGCGCCAGACGCATCTCCGCGCGGGTCTTGCCGACGCCTGAAAACACGATCCGGTCGCCCGGCACGCCAACGGCGCGCGCCCGGCGGTACTCGCCCCCCGAAACCACGTCCATGCCCGCGCCCAGATCGGCCAGAACCCGCAGCACTGCCAGGTTGGAATTGGCCTTCATCGCATAGCAGACCAGATGATCCATGCCCGCCAGCGCCTCGTCGAAGAGCCGGAAATGCCGGGTCAGCGTGGCCGTCGAATAGACATAGAAGGGCGTGCCCGCCGCCGCCGCAATCTCCGGCAGGGGGACGTCTTCGGCATGCAGCACGCCATCGCGATAGAGGAAGTGATCCATTGCGCCCTTTCCGCCCGATCCGCCCCGACCGGAACCCGGCCAGACCGCCTCATAGCAGGTTGCGCGGCAATTTCAATTCGCGGTCGGGGCCGGAGACCCGCAGGGGTGGGCGGATGCGCCGCGGCGGCGCTTTCAGAAACCGACGCTGACGCCGTATTTGCCGTCCGCCTTGCCGAGCCGGCTATCCATTACAATGGAGTTATTGCTGCCGACCTCGAGCTGCCGGGTCGTCGCCGGATGCGTCGGCTCGCCGGGCACACCGCAGGATGCAAGCGACAGCAGGCAAGCTGCCGCGAACAGGTATCTCATCGCAGTATCCCCTTCCACCGCGCCACCTGCGCCAGAACCTGATCCGGCGCCGTGCCGCCGTAACTCGTGCGACTCGCTACCGAATTATGTACACCAAGAACGTCGAATACGCCTGCGTCAATGCGCGCATGCCCCGACTTCATGTCCGCCAGCGACAGATCTGGCAGATCGCAGCCCTTGTCCTCGGCCAGTTTGACCAGCGCGCCGGTGACGTGATGCGCCTCGCGGAAAGGCAGGTTCAGTTCGCGCACCAGCCAGTCGGCCAGGTCGGTGGCGGTGGAAAATCCGCTCGCCGCGGCGGCTTCCAGCGCCGGGCGGTTCGCGGTCATGTCGCGCACCATGCCGTCCATCGCCGCCAGCGCCAGCATCAGGTTGTCGGCGGCATCGAAGACCTGTTCCTTGTCCTCCTGCATGTCCTTGGAATAGGCCAGCGGCAGCCCCTTCATCACCGTCATCAGCGCGACATTCGCGCCGAAGATACGCCCGATCTTGGCGCGGATCAGCTCCGCCGCGTCGGGGTTCTTCTTTTGCGGCATGATCGAGGAACCGGTGGAGAACCGGTCACTCAGCACCACGAAGCGGAACTGCGCCGAGGACCAGATCACCAGCTCCTCGGCAAAGCGGCTCAGATGCATGGCGCAGATCGACGCGGCGGCGAGGAATTCCAGCGCGAAATCCCGGTCGCTCACGGCGTCGAGGCTGTTGGCGCAGGGCCGGTCGAAGCCCAGCGCGATGGCCGTCGCGTGCCGGTCGATGGGAAAGGACGTGCCCGCCAGCGCCGCAGCCCCCAGCGGGCATTCGTTCATCCGCGACCGCGCGTCGCGGAAGCGCCCGGCGTCGCGGCCGAACATCTCGACATAGGCCATCATGTGATGGCCCCAGGTCACCGGCTGCGCCGTCTGCAGATGCGTGAAGCCCGGCATCACCCAGGCGGCCCCGGCCTCCGCCTGCGCCAGCAGCGCGCGCATCAGCGCCTCCAGCCCCGTCACCGCGGCATCGCATTGCTCGCGCACCCAGAGCCGGAAATCGGTGGCCACCTGATCGTTGCGCGACCGGGCCGTGTGCAGACGGCCCGCGGGCGCGCCGATGATCTCCTTCAGGCGGGCCTCCACATTCATGTGGATGTCCTCCAGCGCGGCGGAAAACTGAAATGTTCCAGCCTCGATTTCTGACAAGACCGTGAGGAGCCCTTTGCGAATGGCCTCGACATCGTCACTATCCACGATAGCTTGAGCGCCGAGCATCTGCGCGTGGGCGCGGGAGCCTTCGATGTCCTGCCGGGCGAGCCGCCTGTCGAAGCCGATCGAGGCGTTGATCGCCTCCATGATCGCATCCGGCCCGGACGCGAAGCGCCCGCCCCACATTGCGTTCGATGCCGTGTCGTCTGTCATAGCCTGCTGTCCTCGCAAAGGAGACGCGAAAAAATGAGTTGGTTCCGCCTCGCCGTCCTATACGTCGCTCTGGCATTCGGTGCAAATACCGCCGCGGCCGATACCGCCGCGCTGGAAGCCCTGCGCGAAGGCGACATGAAGAAGCTTTCCTTCCACGAGGCGCCGCGCGAGGTCTCGCAGGCCGAGTTCACCGATGCCGAAGGCGGGACGCACACGCTCGCCGATTTCCGGGGCAAGCATGTGGTGCTGAATTTCTGGGCCACATGGTGCGCCCCCTGCCGCAAGGAAATGCCCACCCTCGACGCGTTGGAGGCGGAATTCGGCAGCGAGGATTTCCAGGTCGTGATCGTCGCCACGGGACGCAATTCGCTGACCGGCATCCGCAAGTTCTTCGACGAGGTGGGTGTGGAGAACCTGACCATCTATCTCGACCCCAAACAGCAGCTCGCGCGCGAGATGTCGGTGCTCGGCCTGCCAATCACCATGATCCTGAACCCCGAGGGTCAGGAGATCGCCCGCGCCATGGGCGATGCCGACTGGCACAGCGACAGCGCGCGCGCCATCATCGGCGCGCTCACCGCGGGAAGCTGACCGGAAACCACGCGACGCAGGGTCAGTCTTGTCCGCGCCGGCAGGCTATGAGTAAATTCGGCCATGCCGCTCCATGTGCTGATACCATTGGTGGTGCTGGGCATCTCCGGCATCGTCATTCTGACCCATCTGATGGGCCTGTCGCGGCCGCGCGTCTTCCGGGACGCGGCCGCCGCCAGGGCCGCCTGGCTGCGCCAGTATCCGGAGGATGAGGATAGCGTGCGGGACGTGCAGCTTTCCGACGATGCCCGCGCGGCGCTGGTCCTGGCGCGCAGCGGGCCGGGGCTGGCCTGGACCATCGGCATCGACACCACGGCGCGACCTCTGGCCGGCGCCCGGATCACCGAAGACAAGGATGGCCTGATCTTCCGGTTTCCCGATTTCGCCGCGCCCCGCCTGCATGTGCGTCTGGCCGCATCCGAGTCCCGCGCCCGCTGGAGCGCCGCCGCCGATGGGGCCGCCGCATGACCGACCAGATGACCTATCCCGATATCGTCAACTACGCCGTGCCCTTCTTCATCGTCGCCATCCTGGCGGAACTTCTGTGGATCGTGCTCAAGGGCCGCGGCGGGCGCTACGAGACGCGCGACGCGCTGACCTCGCTCCTCATGGGGGCGGGCAACGTCACCTCGGGCATCCTTCTGGGCTTTGTCGCCTACGGGTTCTTCATGACGCTCTGGGCGCTCACGCCGCTGGATCTGGGCCACTCTCTCTGGGTCGTGGTCCTGTGCTTCGTGCTCGACGACCTGCGGTATTACTGGGTTCACCGGTTCGGACACCGCATCCGCTGGGTCTGGGCCAGCCATGTCAATCACCACTCCTCGCAGCACTACAACCTGACCACCGCGCTCCGGCAGACCTGGACCGGGACCTTCACCTTCATGATGATCGTGCGTGCGCCACTGATCCTGCTGGGCTTCCACCCGGCGATGGTGCTCTTTTGCGGCGGCCTGAACCTGATCTACCAGTTCTGGATCCACACCGAGGCGATCGGCCGCCTGCCCCGCTGGTTCGAGGCGGTGATGAACACACCGTCGCATCATCGCGTCCATCACGGGCGCAACCCGCGCTATCTGGATGCGAATTATGCGGGTGTGTTCATCGTCTGGGACAAGCTCTTCGGCACATTCGTGCCCGAGCGCGAGGCCGAGAAGGTCGATTACGGGCTCGTTCACAACCTGGGCACGTTCAACCCGCTCCGCGTGGCCTTCCACGAATGGGTGGGCATCTTCCGCGACGTGATCCAACCGGGGCTGACCTGGCGCGAACGGCTGATGTATTGCGTCATGCCGCCGGGCTGGAGCCATGACGGAAGCCGCGACACGTCCGAGACGATCAAGCGCAAGCATCTGGTCAGGCACCCCGAGGACCGCGGCACGCCCGGCTTCAGCGGCTGACCGCCCCGGTCAGGCCATCGCGGCGACTTCGGCATGTCGGGGACAGGTGACGACATGGTCGTTGACCATGCCGGTGGCCTGCATGAAGGCATAGACGATCGTCGGGCCGCAGAAGCGGAACCCCGCGCGCTTGAGATCCTTGGAGATCTGCTCGGAAAGCGGCGTAAAGGCCGGAACCTCCGCCATCGAGCCGGGCCGGGTCTGCACCGGGGTTCCGTCCACGTAATCCCACAGGAACCGGTCGAAGCCCTGGCGTTCCTCGATCTCCAGCCAGGCGCGGGCGTTGCCGATCGTGGCCTCGATCTTGCCGCGGTGCCGGACGATGCCCGGATCGGCCAGCAGCCGCGCCACGTCCGCATCGCCGAAACGCGCCACGCGCGCGGGATCGAACCCGTCAAAAGCGGCGCGGAATGCCTCGCGCTTCCGCAGGATCGTGATCCAGGACAGCCCGGCCTGGAACCCATCCAGAATCAGCTTTTCCCACAATGCGCGGCTGTCGCGTTCGGGCACGCCCCATTCCGTGTCGTGATACGCGACATAGAGCGGATCAGTCCCGCACCAGCTGCATCTTTCGGACATTATCCACTCCATATCAACAATTTACCCGGTTCGTGGCGAGTTTAGTCGAATTGGAACCAAATGGGAACATTTACAGTGTCTTAAGCCTTCCCGATGCAGGCTCACCGGGCCAGGACCCAGCGGAAGGCAGAATATCGATGATGAGCCAGAGCAACGTCGCCGACGGATCGCCCGATCCGCTTTCCGCCGCCGTGGCCCAGCGCGACAGCAACGTGATCGGCATGGTGGCGGAGGCGCTGCGCCGCGGGGACGTGATGCTCGCCTATCAGCCCGTCGTGCTCGCCCGCCAGCCCGACCGGGCCGCCTTCCATGAGGCCCTGATCCGTATCACCGACGAAACCGGCCGGGTAATCCCCGCCGTGCAATTCATGGACGTGGCGGAAACTCATGAGTTGGGTCGCATCATCGACTGCCACGCGCTTCGGCTGGGATTGCGGGATCTGCACGACCAGCCCGACCTGCGGCTCTCGATCAACATGTCGGCGCGCTCCATCGGCTATCCCGCCTGGGTGGAGACGCTGGAGCGCGGCCTGGCCTGCGCCCCCACGGTGGCCGAACGGCTGATCCTGGAAATCACCGAAACCTCGGCCATGGTGATGCCCGACATCGTCTCGGTCTTCATGGCGGGGCTGGCGCGCCGCGGCATCACATTCGCGCTCGACGATTTCGGTGCCGGGTTCACCGCCTTCCGTCACTTCAAGGATTTCTATTTCGACATTCTCAAGATCGACGGCCAGTTCGTGCGCGGCATCGACAGCGACCCCAACAATCAGGTGCTGGCCAGCGCGCTGGTTTCCATCGGTCGGCATTTCGACATGATGACCGTCGCCGAATCGGTCGAGACGGGGGCCGAATCCGCCTGGCTCGCCGCGGCGGGCTTCGACTGCCTGCAAGGCTACCACCACGGTGCGCCGATGATCCTGCCGCCCTGGAAACAGGCGGCGCAACAGCGCGCCTGACCGGCCGCGGCAGGATCGAAACGCCCGCCTTTCCGGGCCTGAGGCCGACACAACGTCACCTCGCCGCCGCGCCCCGGCGCCGCACACGGACCATGTGAGACATCGTGACCCTTTCGCGAATGCAGAAATCTTTCTATGCACTCGCAGAATGCACGGCGCTTCGATCCGGTTTCAATGCGGTCCGCCAGACCGTAACCTTTTCCCAGTCGAATCGCCCGAACGCCATGTGAAAGGAAGTCCCTCATGACCAATGTCGTCATCGCCTCGGCCGCGCGCACCGCTGTGGGCAGTTTCAGCGGCTCGTTTGCCAACACGCCGGCCCACGATCTGGGCTCGGCGGTTCTCGAAGCGCTGGTGGAGCGTGCGGGGATCGACAAGGCCGAAGTGTCGGAGACCATCCTGGGCCAGGTTCTGACCGGCGGCCAGGGCCAGAACCCGGCGCGGCAGGCGCATGTAAATGCCGGGCTGCCTCTGACGAGCGCGGCCTGGGGCATCAACCAGGTCTGCGGCTCGGGCCTGCGGGCGGTCGCGCTCGCCGCGCAGCACATCCAGCTTGGCGATGCGGATATCGTCTGCGCCGGCGGGCAGGAGAACATGTCGCTGAGCCCGCATGTCGCCAATCTGCGCGCGGGCCACAAGATGGGCGACATGAAATTCATCGACTCGATGATCAGGGACGGGCTGTGGGACGCGTTCAACGGCTATCACATGGGCAACACGGCCGAGAACGTGGCCAGGCAATGGCAGATCGGCCGCGACCAGCAGGACGAATTCGCGGTGGCCAGCCAGAACAGGGCCGAGGCCGCGCAGAAGGCCGGCCGCTTCGCCGACGAGATCGTCGCCTTCACCGTCAAGACCCGCAAGGGCGACATCGTGGTCGACCAGGACGAGTATATCCGCCACGGCGCCACGCTCGACGCGATGGCCAAGCTGCGCCCGGCCTTCGACAAGGAGGGCTCGGTCACCGCCGCCAACGCCTCGGGCATCAATGACGGCGCGGCCGGCGCCCTGCTGATGAGCGCCGCCGAGGCCGAGCGCCGGGGCATCGCCCCGCTGGCGCGCATCGCCGCCTACGCCACGGCCGGGGTCGACCCGTCGATCATGGGCGTCGGCCCGATCCATGCCAGCCGCAAGGCGCTGGAGAAGGCCGGCTGGACGGTCGACGACCTGGACCTGGTCGAGGCCAACGAGGCCTTCGCGGCCCAGGCCTGCGCGGTCAACAAGGACATGGGCTGGGACCCTTCGATCGTGAACGTGAACGGCGGCGCGATCGCCATCGGCCACCCGATCGGCGCCAGCGGCGCACGCATCCTCAACACGCTTTTGTTCGAGATGCAGCGGCGGGACGCGAAGAAGGGCCTCGCCACGCTCTGCATCGGCGGCGGCATGGGCGTCGCCATGTGCCTGGAGCGCGACTGACGAGACCGGGGCGGGGCATTGACCCCGCCTTTTTCATCACCTGGACAGACGTAATTCGATGAGGAGGAGACAGATATGGGACGTGTTGCACTGGTCACCGGGGGCACGCGCGGCATCGGCGCGGCGATTTCCAAGGCGTTGCAGGCCGCGGGCTACAGCGTGGCCGCCAGCTATGCCGGCAATGACGAGGCCGCCGCGAAATTCACCGAGGAGACCGGCATCAAGACCTACAAGTGGAATGTCGGCGACTACGAGGACAGCAAGGCCGGCATCGCCAGGGTCGAGGCCGATTTGGGCCCGGTCGAAGTGGTGGTCGCCAATGCCGGCATCACCCGCGACGCACCGTTCCACAAGATGACCCCCCAGCAATGGCAGGAGGTGGTCGACACCAACCTCACCGGCGTCTTCAACACCGTCCACCCGGTCTGGCCCGGCATGCGCGACCGCGGCTTTGGCCGGGTCATCGTGATCTCGTCGATCAACGGGCAGAAGGGCCAGTTCGGCCAGACCAACTATGCCGCCACCAAGGCCGGCGACCTGGGCATCGTCAGGAGCCTGGCGCAGGAGGGCGCGGCCAAGGGCATCACCGCCAACGCGATCTGTCCGGGCTACATCGCCACGGAAATGGTCATGGCGGTGCCCGAGAAGGTGCGCGAGGCGATCATCGGGATGATCCCCGCCGGCCGCCTCGGCGAGGCCGACGAGATCGCCCGCTGCGTGACCTTCCTCGCCGCCGACGACGCAAGCTTCATCAACGGCTCAACAATCTCCGCCAACGGCGCGCAGTTCTTCGCCTGACACCTGGTTCGGCGCCTTTCGGAAAGGGCCGGTGCCTGCGCCGGCCCTTTCTTCGCGGTCAGGCCGGGCAGGTCCGGCAGCCCGTCGCGACGGCATCAGGGCGGGCGGGGCGGATAAGCCGGGCGAGGATCGCGCGAAACGCCCGCGCCCGCGCCTGATGCGCCTCCGCGATTGCGGACCGGGTTGCGGGATTGGCGGTTGCACCATGCATGGCGGCGTCCTTTCGGATATGAATTTCTGAACTCATTCATAAATGAAGCACCAGATACTCGTTTACAAACGAGACTTTCCAGATATTCGGTTAAGTGTTACTTGTCTGATATGGATGACCGCCTGCCGCCGCTGACCGCCTTGCGCGCCTTTGATGCCGCCGCGCGACACATGAGTTTCGCCAAGGCCGCCGAGGAACTGGGCGTCACCCCTGCGGCCCTGAGTTTCCAGATCAAGTCGCTGGAAGAGCATCTGGGACAACCGGTCTTCCGCCGCCTCAACCGCGCCGTAGAACTGACCGAAGCGGGCCGCGTGCTGGCGCCCGGCGCGGCGGAGGGCTTCGCCGCCCTGCTGGCTGCCTGGCGTGGCGCGCGGCGGCTGGGCGAGACGCGCCGGCTGACCGTCACCGCCGGCCCGGCCTTCACCGCGAAATGGCTGGCGCCGCGGCTTTTCGCCTTCGTGCAGGCGCATCCGGACATCGAATTGCGCTTCACCGCCAGCCTGCGGCTGCTGGATTTCGACCGCGACGAGGTGGATGTCGCTATCCGTTTCGGCACCGGTGCCGACGAGGCCGGGCTCGCGGCGGTCCCGCTCATCGGCGAATGGGCGATGCCGATGCTCTCGCCCGCGCTTGCGGCAAAGGTTCAGACCGCCGACGACCTGCGCCGCGTACCGCTTCTGCACCAGGACGATACCGCGTTCCTGCGTCCGCGCAGCGACTGGCCGGCCTGGTTCCGCGCCGCCAGACTGGCGCCGCCACCCGAAGGCGGGCCGCGCTTTTCGCAGGCCGACCACGCGATCGACGCGGCGCTGGCCGGCGGCGGTGCGGTGCTGGGCCGGATCTCGCTCGCCGAAGGCGCGCTGCGTGAGGGCCTGCTGGTCGCCCCCTTCCCGCTGGGCCTGACCCTGGCCGGGCAATACCGTTTCATCTGCCCCGAGACCGCACGGGACCGCCCCCAGGTCGCGCGGTTCCGCGACTGGCTTCTGTCGGAAGTGAAAAGTCTGGAGGAATTTCGCCGGGGCCGGACTATCGTCGATCCCCCGGCCTGACGGTACGGCCAGCCGACGCAAACGGCGGCGCGCGCAACGGCGCGCTGCCGCCCAGTCGTTTCAACGGGTTATGCGTGCGAGAGCCGCTCGATTTCTTCCTTGAGCCGCAGCTTCTGCTTTTTCAGTTCGGAGATCCGCAGATCGTCCGCACCGGGACTTCGTTGCGCTTCTTCCACGCGTTTGGAGAGGGTTTCGTGTTTCTTCCGGAGTTCCTGCACATGCGAACTCAAAGCCATATAGTCCTCCTCTCGTGAATGCAGCCTGTAACTGAAGTGCAGCATAAAACATGAGTCGTGTCACCAGAACTTTAAAGACGACTCGAGGCAAATGCCCCGCGCCTCAAAACTCCAGTGGCTGGGCGTCGCGCAAAATCCCTTGCGCGACAGAGGTATAGCTGTCGCCGTCGCGGTCATGCGCCGCCCCTTCATGCAGGATGAAGGGCGCTTCCAGCCGGAACGCCGCGCGGCCGCCCTTGCGCGCCCGCAGGATCACCCGGCCCGCCGCGCGCCCCGTGCGGGCCGCCAGCGGCAGGACCTGCACGCTGCCCATTCGTCCGTCGAGCGCTGCCAGAAGTTCCGGCATCCGTTCTGCCTGCTGGACTATTGTCAGAACCCCGCGCGGGGCCAGCCGCCGCGTTGCCGTGTCGATCCAGGCGGCCAGCGGCGTGGCCTCCCGCAGCGCGGTCTCGCGCCCGACATCCGCCGCCGGGGTGCCGCCGCCCGCCGGATACCAGGGTGGGTTGGCCATCACATGCCGGAAGCTTCGCCCGGCAAGCGGCCCCGGTGGTGCCGCCACGTCGCCCGTCACGACCTCGAATGCCAGCCCGTTCTCCACCGCGTTCCGGCGCGCCAGTTCGGCATAGTCGGCCTGCATCTCAAGCCCGCATAGCGCGACACCCGCCACCCGCCGTCCCAGGCAGAGGCTCGCCACCCCCGCCCCGCAGCCCAGTTCCAGCACGGTATCGCCGTGCGCGGCGGACACCGCGGCGGCCAGCAGCACCGGGTCCGTCGCGGCGCGGTAGCCCCGGCGCGGCTGAAAGATCTGCAAGCGCCCGCCCAGGAAGTCATCCCTGCTCAGATCGGCCTCGTCGAACGCCATCTCAGGCACCCGGAACTTCGATACCGTTGGCGCGCAGCGCCGAACTCGCCATGAAATGGTCGCGATCCGCCACCATCAGCCGGCGCGGCATCACGCCGATGGAACCTTCCAGAACGCTCATATGGACGTCCAACTCGAAGCAGTCTATATCCTCCCCCCTGAGCAGGGCCGAGGCGAAGGCGATCACCGTGGGATCGTTGGTGCGCAGAAGCTCTTTCATACCTCGCACTTAGCGACAGACGCCCGCGTTTGTCGAGGGATCAGGTAGGACCAGTGATGAGCCTGGACGAGATGAGCACGAAACCGCAGGACGCGCTCGCCGCGCTTCTGGCCGAGGAGATGGCCGCGGTGAACGGGCTCATACGGGCGCGCATGGCCTCGGAACACGCGCCCCGCATTCCCGAAGTGACCGCCCACCTGATCGAGGCCGGCGGCAAGCGGCTGCGCCCGATGCTGACCCTGGCCGCCGCGCGGCTCTGCGGCTATTCGGGCCACTATCACATTCACCTCGCCGCAACGGTGGAGTTCATCCACACCGCCACCCTGCTGCATGACGATGTGGTGGACGAGAGCGAACAGCGCCGCGGGCGGCCGACGGCGAACCTGCTCTGGGACAATCCGTCTTCGGTCCTGGTGGGCGATTACCTCTTCGCGCGTTCGTTCCAGTTGATGGTGGAGACCGGCTCGCTCCGGGTGCTCGACATCCTGGCCAACGCCTCGGCCACCATCGCCGAGGGCGAGGTTCTGCAACTGAGCGCCGCGCGCAACCTGGCCACGGACGAGGCGATCTATCTGAAGGTGATCCGCGGCAAGACCGCGGCACTTTTCGCCGCCGCGACCGAGGTGGGCGGCGTCATCGCCGGCGCACCGGAGGAGCATGTCGCCGCGCTCCACGCCTATGGCGACGCGCTGGGGATTGCCTTCCAGATCGTGGACGACCTGCTGGATTACGGCGGCGCGACGGGCGATCTGGGCAAGAATACCGGCGACGATTTCCGCGAGCGCAAGCTGACGCTGCCGGTCATCAAGGCGGTGGCAGAGGCGGACGCGGCGGAGCGTGCCTTCTGGTCGCGGGTGATCGAGAATGGCGACCAGCGCGACGGCGATCTGGAGCGCGCGCTGGCGCTGATGGCCCGCCACGGCACGCTGGGGTCCACCCGCGACGCCGCGAACGCTTGGGCGGCCACGGCGCGGCAGGCGCTGGCCCCACTGCCCAAGGGCGACGTGAAAACCCTTCTGATCGACCTGGCCGATTACGTGGTGGCGCGGATCGCCTGAGCGAACGGGGCGTCTGTCAGTCCAGCAGCGGCGCAGCCGTCACCCACCAATCCGGCCGGGCCGCGCCGAGTACGCGCGCAGCGGCCCGCGCCGCCGCCTCCTGCCCGCAGAGCCCGAAACAGGTCGCGCCCGAGCCCGACATGCGCGCCAGCGCCACGCCCGGTTGCCCGCCGAGCGCCGACAGAACCTCGCTGATCGCCGGGCAGGTTCGGCAGGCCGGCGCCTCCAGATCGTTGCGCTGCCGGGCGAGCCAGGCCACCAGCCCGCCCGCGTCCCCCCAGCGCGTCGGAAACGGCTCCATCAGCAGATTGTCGGCGCGCTCGAGCCCCGCAAAGACCGTGCGGGTTTCCAGTGCCACACCGGGATTGACCAGCACCAGCCAGCAGGGCGGCAGGGGCGGCACCGGCGCCAGTGTCTCGCCGATACCCGACATCCGCGCGGGCTGTCCGGCCAGGCAAACGGGCAGATCGGCCCCGAGCGCCAGCACCGCCTCCGGCTCCGGCAGCGGCACCTGCCAGAGCCGCGCCAGCGCGCGCAAGGTCGCCGCCGCGTCGGCCGAGCCGCCGCCGATGCCTGAGGCCACCGGCAGGTTCTTTTCCAGATCCAGCCGTGCGCCCTGCCCCGCGCCCATGAGGCATGCCGCCCGCAGAACGAGGTTGTCGCCGCCGCTGGGCACGCCCGCTGCCATTGGCCCGCCGATTGTCAGGGTCAGGTCCGCCGCGGGCGCGGCCGAGACCCTGTCGCCCGCGCCCGCGAACACCACCAGACTGTCGAGAAGGTGATAGCCGTCGTCCCGCCGGCCGGTCACATGAAGCGCAAGATTGACCTTGGCCGGCGCAAATTCCTCAATCGCCATTCTGCGAAACGGAACGTTCGCCCTCTTCCTTGAGCACCGCGTCCAGGCCGACCTCCAGCTTGCGGCGGATGCGCTTGGCCTCCTTTTCCTCGGGGTCGAAGGATAGCGCCCGCTTCCACTGGAACCGCGCTTCCATCTTGCGGCCCACCATCCAGTAGACATCGCCCAGATGGTCGTTGACGACCGGGTCCACCGGCTCCAGTTCGACGGCGCGTTCCATCGGCTCGACCGCCTCCTGGAACTTGCCCAGCCTGTAGCGGACCCAGCCCAGGCTGTCGGTGATGTAGCCGTCCTCGGGCCGCGCCGCGACGGCCTTCTCGATCATCTCCTGCGCCTCGTCGAGATTCTCGCGCTTCTCCACCATCGAATAGCCCAGGTAGTTCAGCACCAGCGGCTGATCCGGAGACAGTTCCAGCGCCTTGCGGAAATCCGCCTCGGCGGCGTCCCAGTCGTCGGCCCGTTCATTGGAAATTCCGCGCGAATAGTAGACGAACCAGTGGTTCGCCTGCGGCGGCTCGGGCAGGGTCGCGATCGCGTCGTCATAGACGCGCGCGGCTTCGGCGAAGCGTTCCTCGCGGCGCAGCGCATCGCCAAGCGCGATATGAACCGCCGGATTGTCGGCGTTGATCTTGGCCAGGTTGCTCAGCACCTCGATGGCCGCATCGGGCTTGCCGGACCGGTTGAGCGCGTCGGCGCGCCCGATCTCGGCGGAGTAGAAAGCCGGGTGGTTCTGCGGCACCTTGCGGTAGGCCGCCACGGCGAGATCGTGCTGGCCGAGCGATTCCAGAAGCTCCGCGACCAGCAGCAGGATCTCAACCCCGTCGGGCCGCAGATGCTGCGCCAGCCGCGCATAGAGCAGCGTATGCGCCCCCGAGGCGTCGCCGCGCACCGCCGAGGCCAGCGAGAAGTACACTTCCGCCACGCCCTGCTGCGGGGTGGTCAGGAAATCGTAGGCGACCGGCGCGCCGGCGGCGATCCGTTCGCGCAGCGCGGCGATTTCCGGGTCGGTGCCCAGCCGCAGCGCCTGGTCGAGCAGCGCCACCGCATCCGCGCCGCGTTCGAGCTGGGCCAGGATCTGGGCGTGGGCGATCAGCGCACTGCGGCTGATCCGGCGGGTATTGCCCTCCTCATCGGTCAGCGCGGCGTCGGCGCCTTCGAAATCGCCCACCGCGGCCAATGCCAGCGCCTTGTGGTAAAATCCGAACGCCTCCATCCCGCGGGCTTCGGTCACCGATTCGAAACGCGCCGTGGCCTCGGACATGCGGCCCGCGCCCAGAAGTGCCCAGCCATGTACCAGCCCGTCCACCAGCGGGCTGTATTCGGCACCGGAGTCGAATGCCTCCACCACCTCGGCGAACTCGCCCTTGGCGATCCGGTCGGTCAGCATCACGAGCCCGGCAAGCTGGCTGGAACTGTCGAGCCCCTCCAGCCGGCGGGCGATCGGCAGGCTGCGCTCCACATCGCCCATGCCGACGAAGGCGACCAGCGCGTTCTCCATCAGCGTGGTGTTGTCCCGGTCGCGCGCCAGCGCCTCGACATAGTAGCGGCGGGCCGCGTCGTAGTCGTTGGACATCGAGGCGTGGCGCGCCGCCAGATAGGCGCCCGACGGCGTCGGTTCGGCCAGCGCGGGCATGGCGCCCAGGACCAGCGACAGGGCGAGCGGGACGGCCGCGATACGGCGGGACAGGAAGATCATGGGCTGACGGGCTCCGTCGTCGTTCATCGGATTGACGGAAAGCCTAGTTTGCCACCCCCCGAATGGCAATGCGTCGCGGATCTATCCGGGCGGCGGCACGCGCCGGAGATATCACATTCCAGGCAACAGGGGGGGCTTCCATTTCTGGAAGAAACAGTACCATCAGGGTCCGGGCGCCGCGATCGTCCGCGATGGCCTGCTATACGGTCGTCGCTGCTGCGAGGCCGGATGAGCGCTCCGGGCCCTTGTCGGGCAGTTGGAGCAAAGGGCGGCGCCCGGACGAGACGTGTCGCGGAAAACCTACGTGTGGCCGCCCTTGTCACATATCCCTTGTCACATATTCGGGTAGGTCGGCCCTTCCCCGCCCTGCGGCGTGACCCAGCGGATGTTCTCGCTTGGATCCTTGATGTCGCAGGTCTTGCAGTGCACGCAGTTCTGCGCGTTGATCTGGAAGCGCGGGTTGGAGCCGTCCTCGTCCCGCACCACCTCATAGACGGCCGCCGGGCAGTAGCGTTGCGCGGGCTCGTCGTATTCCGGAAGGTTCACGTCGATGGGAATGGACGGGTCGAGCAGTTGCAGGTGGCAGGGCTCGTCCTCTTCATGGTTGGTGCCCGAGAAGCTGACATTGGTCAGCCGGTCGAAGCTGAGCTTGCCGTCCGGCCGGGGGTAGTCGATCTTGGGATAATCGGCGGCCTTGCCGGTGGCCTGCGCGTCGTTCTTGCCGTGCTTGAGCGTACCGAAGGGGCTGACCTTGAAGACGGTCTGGAACCACATGTCGAAGCCGCCCAGCGTCAGCCCGCCCAGCGGGCCGAACCGCCCGTTGAGCGGCGCCACGTTGCGCACCCGCTTGAGATCGCGGCCCACCGGACCCGACCGAAGTTCGGCGTCGTAATCGGTCAACTCGTCGCCCGACCGCCCGGCCTGGATCGCGGCATAGGCGGCCTCGGCCGCGGCCTTGCCCGAGAACATGGCATTGTGGTTGCCCTTGATGCGCGGCAGGTTCACCAGCCCCACCGAACAGCCCAACAGCGCGCCGCCGGGGAAGCAGGCCCTGGGCATCGACTGGAACCCGCCCTTGGTGACGGCCCGCGCGCCATAGGCCACGCGCTTCCCGCCTTCGAGCACCTTCGCGATCGTCGGGTGATGCTTCCAGCGCTGGAACTCCATGTAAGGGTAGAGATGCGGGTTCCTGTAGTTCAGATCGACGATGTAGCCGACATAGACCTGGTTGTTGTCGAGATGGTACATGAAAGACCCGCCCCCGGTCTTCCAGCCCAGCGGCCAGCCCATCGTGTGCGTGACCTCGCCCTCGTTGTGGTTCTCCGGCCTGACCTCCCAGATCTCCTTCATACCGAGGCCGAATTTCGGCACATCGGCATCGCGGGCCAGGTCGAACTTGGCGATGACTTCCTTGGAGAGAGAGCCGCGCACGCCTTCCGAAAGGAAGACGTATTTGCCGTGCAGCTCCATGCCGGGTTCGTAATTGGGACCCGGCGTGCCGTCCTTCTGGCGGCCGAACTCACCCGCGACGACGCCCTTCACCTCGCCATTCTCGCCATAGACGATTTCCGAGCAGGCCATGCCGGGAAATATCTCCACGCCCATGCCTTCGGCCTGTTCGGCCATCCAGCGGCAGACATTGCCCATCGAGACGATGTAGTTGCCATGATTGTTCATCAGCGGCGGCATCGGCCAGTTGGGGATGCGCATCTTGACCGCTTCGCCCAGGATATAGAAATTATCTTCCTTGACCGGTACGTTCAGCGGCGCGCCCTTCTCCTTCCAGTCGGGGATCAGCGCGGTCAGCCCGGACGGGTCCAGAACCGCGCCCGACAGGATATGCGCGCCCACCTCGGCGCCCTTTTCCAGCACGATCACGTTCAGGTCGGCGTCGAGCTGCTTGAGACGGATCGCGGCGCTCAGCCCGGCGGGGCCTGCGCCAACGATCACCACGTCGCATTCCATGGCCTCGCGTTCGATCTCGGACATCGGGTCTACCTCTTCTCGGGGCCGGGCAAAGCGCCTTTGCCGGCGGGAAATCCAGCGTTAGACAGACCTATCTTACCGCGCCGCCGGGGGTCAATTGCGACGCGACATCATTTTGCCCCGAAACGGCATGTGCGGCGCCCCGGCGGCAATATGCGCTTGCAATCGGCCCGCCGCTCAGATGATTTGCAACTGATTGCCCGTTCTGTATTGTTGCAGGCTTGGAGCCCAGAGACCGCCACGCGAATTACGAAGAGAGCGCATGGAAAAGATACTGATGACCCCGAAAGGGCATGCCGCCCTGAACGGTGAGCTCAAGACGCTCAAATCCGTGGAACGCCCCGCCGTGATCGCCGCGATCGCGGAGGCGCGCGAGCATGGCGACCTGTCGGAAAACGCCGAGTATCATGCCGCGCGCGAAAAGCAGAGCTTCATCGAAGGCCGCATCAAGGAGATCGAGGGAATGCTCGGTCTGGCCGAGGTCGTGGACATCTCGCGGCTCTCGGGCTCGATCAAGTTCGGCGCGACCGTCAAGCTGGTGGATGAGGATACCGACGCGGAAAAGACCTATCAGATCGTCGGCGAGGCCGAAGCCGATATCGAGAACGGCCTGCTCAACATCAAGTCGCCTCTGGCGCGCGCCCTGATCGGCAAGGAAGAGGGCGACAGCGTCGAGGTCAACACGCCGGGCGGCACGCGCAGCTACGAAGTGCTGTCGGTGCGATACGTCTAGGGGATCGGGCCAGCCGGGGGGCACATGCATGGCCGACGCAGAACGGAAAGAGGCGCCGCCCAGGCCTGCGCCGAAGGGTGCGGGGGCGAAGGATCCCGCACTCGATCTGGGCGTTTATGGCCGCAGGACCGTCCAGTCCATGTCGCCCACCGATATCGTCGGGGCGATACTGACGGTGCTCTGGGCGATCGCGGTGGGGCTTTTCTTCTTGCTGCTCGACCCGGATACCGAAGGCGGGGCGGACCCGGCCGGCACCGCGATGACCTTCGTCGCGATCTTCCTGCCGGTCGCGCTGATCTGGGTTGCCTGTTCGGTGGCCAAGACTTCGCGCATTATGCGCGAGGAATCCGCGCGGCTCCAGTCGGCGCTCGACTCGATGCGCCAGGCCTATGTCACGGACCGGCAGAACGCCGGCATGGCAATCAAGCCTTCGGTTGAGCGCAAGCTCGACGAGATCGCGGCGGCGCAGAAGAAGGCCGAGAGCGCCCTGGCGAGCTTCAATTCCCGGCGTGAGATCGGCGCACCGGCGCAACCCCCGGCGGAGAAACCCGCGCTTGGCCCCGCGCCGGAGGCCGAGACGCAGGACACGCAGCCCAGCCTGGCGCTGGGCGGTACCCCCGATCCCTACCGCACGCCGATCACCGTCAGCGAATTCGTGCGCGCGCTGAACTTCCCGGAAAACGAGAACGACCGGGAAGGCTTCCGCGCCCTGCGCCGCGCGCTGGAGGATCACGACGTGGCCCGGCTGGTGCGCGCCGCGCAGGACGTGCTGACGCTGCTCTCGCAGGACGGCATCTACATGGACGATCTTGTTCCTGACCGCTCGCGCCCCGAGGTCTGGCGCAAGTTCGCGACCGGCGCGCGCGGCGGGGAAATCGCGGCGCTCGGCGGGGTGCGCGACCGGTCCTCGCTGGCGCTCTCGGCCGGACGGATGAAGAAGGATCCGGTCTTCCGCGATGCGGTGCATCATTTCCTGCGCCAGTTCGACAAGACTTTCGCCGCCTTTGAGCCGAACGCCAGAGATCAGGATGTCGCCGAGCTTGCCAACACGCGCACAGCGCGCGCCTTCATGCTGCTGGGCCGCGTGACCGGCATGTTCGACTGAGCCGGCGCCGGGTCAGAGCCCGAAACTCCCGAACGGCAGGAAACGCACCGGGTCGCCCTCGGCAATCTCGCGCGCGCCGTCCTCCAGTTCCACCAGCCCCTCGGCCCAGCTCAGCCCGCTGATCCGGCCGGAGCCTTCGGACTTGAAGACCTCGGCCCGGCCGTCGCGCATACGGGCGCGCAGATATTCCCGGCGGCCCGGTTTCTTGGACTTCGCGAAACCCGCGGGCAGGTTGAAGCCTTCGGGCGCGCGCCAGCCCTCCCCGGCCAGGAGCGACAGCGCGGGGCGGGCGAAAACCAGCGTGCAGACGAAGGCCGCGACCGGGTTTCCCGGCAGCCCGAAAACCGGCACGCCCTGCCAGAGCCCCAGCGCCAGCGGGCGACCGGGCTTCACCGCGATGCGCCAGGTTCCGAGCGCACCCGCCTCGCCGAGCAGGGCCGAGACATGGTCCTCGTCGCCCGCCGAGGCACCGCCCGAGGTCAGGATCGCATCGACCCGCCCTGCGGCGGTCTCGAGACGGTCGCGCAGCGCGGCGCGGTCGTCGCCGACATGTCCCAGGTCCACGGGCGCATGGCCCCAGCGGTCGAGAATGCCCAGCAGCATCGGCCGGTTCGCGTCGTAGATCTGGCCCGGACCCGCCGCCGCGCCCAGCGGGCGCAACTCGTCCCCGGTCGACAGCACCCCGACGCGCAGCCGGGCGCGCAGGGCGACCTCCGCCACGCCGGTCGCGGCCAGAAGCGCGATATCCTGCGGCTTAAGGCGCCGCCCGGCCGGCAGCAAGTCGGTTCCGGCCACCACGTCCTCGCCCGCCGCCCGCGTGTTGGCACCGCGCCGGACCGGGCCGCGAAAGGCGACCCGCGTGCCATCGCTGCGCACGTCCTCCTCCAGCACCACCGTATCGACGCCCTCGGGCAGCGCCGCGCCGGTCAGAATGCGGATGGCGTGGCCGGGCGGTACCGCCCCGTCGAAGGGCACGCCCGCGGCCGCGCGGCCCGAAACGAGCGGCAGGTCCTGCGCACCTTCCGGCGCGCCGCCCGCGAAGCCGTAGCCGTCCACCGCGGAATTGGCGGCGGGCGGGTTGGAGCGGCGCGCCACCGGGGCCGCGGCCAGCACCCGGCCCAGCGCCGCATCGACCGGCAGCGTCTCTTGCCCGACCACGGGCGAGAGTCCCGCGCGCAGCCGCGCCAGCGCCGTCTCGACCGGGGTCCATTCCACCCCCGCCGGCAGCGCGAAACAGTCGTTCCTGAGCGGCGGCGGCGTAAGGGGGTCTTGGTCCGTTGCCAGGGCCGAAAGCGTCTCGGCGTGCTCCGCGCCAAGCACCCAGGCTTCTTCTGCCGCTTCGGGGGGCAGGCCCGTCATCATGCGCGCCAGTGCCTCTGCGGGCAAGCGCGAGAGAGCGAGCGCCAGCAGGCGGACCTGCTCGCGGTCGCGGATCATCCCGGCATCACCCCTCTCCATTCTAGCCTTCACCGCCCGTTCGATGATTCCCGGCCAGATTTCGGCCAGCACCACGGACGCGTTTTGCCAAGCTTCAAAGGGCCAGACGGCAACCCCCTCCATCCGCCGCAGGCGCGACAGCATCGGCAGGCCCATGAGTATCTGGCTGCCCACGGTCGGGTTGTAGCAGAGCTGAAAGCAACTGCTCGACGTGCGCGCGGCGCAGTCGCATTTCCGCTTTTCCGACACTTCGGCAAAAACGATGCCCTTCTTGTCATACGGAATGCCTGGCCAGCGATCCCTATGCGTCTTGCCCCAGAGCGGGCCGGGGCCATCGAAGGCCGCATTGATCTCCTCGGCCACGTCGAAGCGATTATTCGCGCCACTTTCGGAATCTTCCATCCGCGCGGCAAGCCATTCCCACAGCAGCAAGGGATCGTCCGATCCGGTAATGCACCGGGCGAAACCGCGCGGGTAGCCAAAGGGAAAATCGAACGTGGCCAGCAAGCGCCGCCCGGCCTCGCGTTCTTCCGCGATAAGGGCGTGGATGCGCGCCTCTGCCTCGATCCTGGTGCGGCAATAGATCGGCTCCTGCGCCACGCCGCCCCTGACAAAGCCAAGCCATATGGCATCTTTCGACGGCCTTTTCGGAGCGCGCCTGCTGGCCGCAGACCAATCGACAACCAGGACGCTGTCAAAGCCGGTCACAGCCCCACCTCGGCCAACACGAAATCCGCCAGCCCGCGCGTGTCGTCGAGATCGAAGACCGGCACCCGGGCGGCCGGCAGCGGCTCGTCGCTGGCCAGCGCCCGCACCGTGAGGTCGTCCGTTGCGATCAGCGGCTGGCGCGTCGCGGCCCGGTGCGCCTCGATCTTGGGGTGGCCGTCGCGCTTGTAGCCCTCGATCAGCACCAGATCGACAGGCGAGAGCCGCGCCAGCAGATCGGCCAGCGGCGGCTCGGGCGTGCCGCGCAGCTCATGCATCAGCGCCCAGCGGTTCCCCGACGACAGCAGAACCTCGGTCGCGCCCGCGACGCGGTGGCGGTGGCTGTCCTTGCCGGGCTGGTCCACGTCGAAGCTGTGATGCGCGTGCTTGAGCGTCGAGACGCTGAAGCCGCGCCCGGTGATCTCGGCCACCAGGCGTTCCATCAGCCCGGTCTTGCCGGAGTTCTTCCAGCCCACGATGCCGTAGATCCTCATCCGGTGGCCTCCGGCATGGACCGCGCCCGGTCCAGATCCTCGGGCGTGTTGACGTTGAAGAAGGGATCGCCGGGCGCGTCGAAGACCGTCTCCCGCCCGCCGTGCTTCTCGGTCCAGACCACCACCTTGCGCAGGCCCTCGCCCAACGCGGCGCGCAGGTCGTGGCGCAGCGCCACGGGCCAGAGTCCGAAGGTCGGATGCCGGATCAACCCCGACCGGCTCATGGATTTCGTCCGCTCACCCTGCGCCTGCCGCGTGGCGGCCAGCACCAGCGGATGCGCCATGTCCCCGGCCGCCTGCATGAGCCGCGCCACCAGATCGCGCGGGAAAAATGGCGTGTCCGCAGCGACGGTTACGATGGTCCCGGCCCCCCGTTCCGCCGCCCAGTCGAGCCCGGCGAGCACCCCCGCCAGCGGTCCCGCGAAACCCTCGACAGGATCGGGCAGGACCGGCAGGCCGTAGGCGCCGAAACGCGCCGGGTCGCCATTGGCGTTGAGCGCGATCGCGTCCACCTGCGGCGCGAGCCGGTCGATCACATGATCAAGGATCGTCCGGCCGTCGAGGCGAAGCAGCGCCTTGTCGCCGCCGCCCATGCGCGTGGCCTGCCCGCCCGCCAGGATCACCCCCAGAGGCGCGGTCATTCCCCGGCCCCCTTGCGCCGGTGCTTGCGGTCCTCATCGCCGACCGCGTCCGGATCGGCGTCGCGCAGCAGCCGTTCCTCGCCCGCGAGGCAGATGAAGCGCTTGCCGCGCATGCGCCCGATCAGCGTGAGGCCGACTTCGCGTGCGATCTCCACCCCCCAGGCGGTGAAGCCCGAACGCGAGGTCAGCACCGGAATGCCCATCATCGCCGTCTTGATCACCATCTCCGACGTCAGCCGCCCGGTGGTGTAGAGGATCTTGTCGGCGGCCGGCACGCGCTCCGACAGCATCCAGCCGGCGATCTTGTCCACCGCGTTGTGGCGGCCGACATCCTCCATGTAGACGAGCGGCCGGTCGCCGTGGCACAGAACCGTGCCGTGGATCGCGCCCGCTTCCAGGTAGAGGCTGGGCGCGGTGTTGATCTTGCGCGCCAGCGCGTAGAGCCAGCTCGTCCGCAATTCGGCGTCGGGCAGGATTACGCCTTCGAGCCCCTCCATCATGTCGCCGAAGACGGTGCCCACCGCGCAACCCGAAGTGCGGGTCTTCTTCTTGAGCTTTTCCTCGAAATCCGTCTCCCCTTCGGTGCGCACGATGAC
This sequence comes from Maritimibacter sp. 55A14, assembly GCF_003122205.1. Classification (GTDB taxonomy): domain Bacteria; phylum Pseudomonadota; class Alphaproteobacteria; order Rhodobacterales; family Rhodobacteraceae; genus QEYE01. The sequence continues at coordinate 92,299 of NZ_QEYE01000010.1, read as the reverse complement.
GGTTTCAAGCTCCTCGTCATACTCCACCCCGGTGACCGCCTCCGCGTCGGAGAGCATCCCCTGATTGCGCAGGAACCCCAGCGCCAGGTATTCGGGGTAGTCGCCGATGGTCATCGCCGTGACGATCTCCTGACGGTTGAGGAAGATCGTCAGCGGCCGCTCCATCACCACGCGGATGGTCTGGCGGGCGCCGGTGTGGTCGGTGCCCTCGACGGCCTGCGTCAGGCGCGGGTTGTCAGGATCGGGACCTATCAGGAATTCTTCTGTCATGTATCAGGATTTGTGCCTTTTTCACCGGCCGACCAGTCGTTATGCGTTGACGGAGACTGAAACAGAGGCCCATCCATGTCCAGCACCCAATCCGCCTATTGGCGCGGCTTCCGGGACGGCGCGCCCTTCGTGCTCGTCGTGGTGCCCTTCGGGCTGCTCTTCGGTGTGGTCGGAACCGAGGCCGGGCTGAACCTGGCCGAGGTGATGGGCATGACCGTGCTGGTCATCGCCGGCGCGGCGCAGTTCGCAGCCATCGCGCTGATGCAGGAGAACGCGCCGACGATCATCGTTCTGGCCACCGCGCTGGCGGTCAACATGCGTATGGCGATGTATTCCGCCTCGCTGGCGCCCTATATCGGCGGCGCGCCGCTCTGGCAGCGGGCAATCGCGGCCTATTTCATGGTCGACCAGTCCTATGCCGTCTCCATCGTGGAATACGAGCGCCGGCCGGAGATGTCCCTGCGCGAGCGCATGGCGTATTATTTCGGCGCCATCTCGCCCGTGTGCTTTCCCTGGTATGTCGCGACCTGGGCGGGTGCGGTGCTGGGTGCGCGCATCCCGCCGGAGTTTGCGCTGGATTTCGCGGTGCCGATCACCTTCCTCGCGATCACCGCGCCGATGATGCGCACGCTGGCCCATGTCTCGGCCGCGGCCGTGTCGGTGGGGGTGTCGCTGGCGCTGGCCTTCCTGCCCTATAACCTGTGGCTGATGATCGCCGCGGTGCTGGCGATGATGGTCGGCGCGCGCGTCGAGCTTTTGACCGCCCGCCGGAGGGGGTTGGCATGACCCTTTCCACCACCACGATCTGGACGATCATCGTGCTGATGGGGATCGGCACCTGGCTGCTGCGTTTCTCGTTCATCGGGCTGATCGGGAACCGCAAGATGCCCGAATGGGCGCTGCGCCACCTCCGCTACACGCCGGTCGCGGTGATGCCGGGACTGATCGCGCCGCTGGTGCTCTGGCCGCGCGCGACGGGCGGCGAGACGGACCCGGCGCGGCTGGCTGCAGCCGGCGCCGCGCTGGTGATCGGGCTCTGGACGAAGAACGTGATCGCCGCGGTCTTCAGCGGCATGGGCGCGCTCTACCTGGTGCAATTCCTGACAGGCTGAGGCGGCCGCGTTCAGACCGGCAGCGCCGTGGTCCGGCAGACGGTGCGCAGCGTGAAGGACGAATGCATCTGCGCCACGCCCGGCAGGCGCGACAGGTGCTTGCGGTGGATGCGCGCGAAATCGTCGGTATCCGCAGCCACCACCTTGAGCAGGTAATCCGCCGTCCCGGCCATCAGGTGGCATTCCAGGATATCGGGGATGCGGGCGACCTCGCGCTCGAATGCGTCCATCACCTCGTCGGCCTGGCGCTGGAGCGTGATTTCAACGAAGACCGTGGACCGGCAGTCCACCCTTGCCCCGTCGAGCAGCGCGACATAGCCCCGGATCACCCCGGCCTGTTCCAGCCGCTGCACCCGCCTGTGGCAGGCCGAAGCCGACAGGTTGATGCTGTCGGCAAGTTCAGCGTTGGAGATTCGCCCCTGCCGCTGCAACACCCGCAGGATGCGGCGATCCACACTGTCCAGTTCCATGATGAAGACGATCCTTGCGCGAAATGCAGCTTTCCTCGACGATCCTGCGAAATATTCAACCCTTGACAGGGGATATTTGCAAGGGAATTGCCCGTGCACCGTGGCATTTTCCGCGCAATCGCACGCAAGGGAGGACATCATGCGTATCGGCTGCCCCAAGGAAATCAAACCCCAGGAGTTCCGCGTCGGGGTCACCCCCAATGCGGCGCTGGAGGCCGTCAACCACGGTCATGAAGTGGTTATCGAGACGAATGCCGGGCTCGGCGCGGGCTTCGACGACGACGCCTATCGCGCGGTCGGCGCGAGCATCCTGGATACCGCCGAGGAAGTCTTCGAGACCGCCGACATGGTCGTGAAGGTCAAGGAGCCGCAGGCGGTGGAGCGCAAGCGCCTGCGCGAGGGCCAGGTGCTCTTCACCTATCTGCACCTCGCCCCGGACGAGCCGCAGACCCGCGACCTGCTGGAGTCGGGCGTCACCGCCATCGCTTACGAGACCGTGACCGACCGCTCCGGCGGCCTGCCGCTTCTGGCCCCGATGTCGGAGGTTGCCGGCCGTCTGGCGCCGCAGGTCGGCGCCTGGACATTGCAGAAGGCCAATGGCGGTCGCGGCGTGCTGATGGGCGGCGTTCCCGGCGTGGGTCCGGCCAAGGTCATCGTGATCGGCGGCGGCGTCGTGGGCACCCATGCCGCGAAGATCGCCGCTGGCATGGGCGCGGATGTCACCGTGCTCGACCGGTCGCTGCCGCGGCTGCGCTATCTCGACGACGTGTTCGGCGGCACTTTCCGCAACGGCTATTCCTCGGCAGGGCTGCTGGCTGAGTTGCTTCCGCAGGCGGACATGGTCGTGGGCGCCGTGCTGATCCCCGGCGCCGCCGCGCCCAAGCTCATCAGCCGCGCCGACCTGGGTATCATGAAGCCAGGCGCGGCGCTGGTGGACGTGGCCATCGACCAAGGCGGCTGCTTCGAGACCTCCAGGGCGACGACGCACCATGATCCGGTCTACGAGGTGGACGGCATCATGCATTACTGCGTCGCCAACATGCCCGGCGCCGTGGCGCGCACTTCGACCATCGCGCTTGGCAACGCCACCATGCCCTTCATGCTGGCGCTGGCCGACAAGGGCTGGCGGAAGGCCTGCGCCGACGACGTGCACTTGCTGGCGGGCCTCAACACCCATGCCGGGCAGCTTACCTATGAAGCGGTGGGCGAGGCGCTGCGGATCGAGACGATCCCGGCCGCGGATGCGCTGAAGGTCTGAGCCCCGCATGGGCCACGGTAACGATACGAGCCCGCCGGAAACGGCGGGCTCGTTTCACGTTGTGCGGGCGCCGGTCAGCCGCGGTTGGCCAGCGCGTCGCGGATCTCGGTCAGCAATTCGATCTCCGTCGACCCGGCAGGGGCTGCCTCGGCCGGGGCTTCCTCTTCCGCTTCGGCCGTGTCCTTCACGCGGTTGACCGTCTTGACCAGCATGAAGACCACGAAGGCGATGATCAGGAAATTGATGACCGCCATGATGAAGGCGCCATAAGCGAAGACGCCCGCACCGGCGTCCTGCGCCTCGGCCAGCGTCGCATATTCGCCACCGTCGAGCACCACGAAGAGGTTGGAGAAATCCAGCCCGCCCATGAAAAGCCCGATGATCGGATTGATCAGGTCACCGACGAGCGAGCTCACGATTGCGGTGAAAGCCGCGCCGATGATGATGCCAACGGCCATGTCCATGACATTGCCCTTGGCGATGAAGTCCTTGAATTCCTGAAGCATCGTTACCCGTTCCTTGTTTTCTTCTTCCACCGGCGCACAGGCGCTGTGCGAAATTACACCGGCCCGCGGCATTTGTTCACGCAAAATTACGATTAGGTAGCTTCCGAAAAGAAGGAGCACCCGATTAACGATATGTCCGATATCCCGACGAGCCTTTCCGAGTTTCCGATCACCCGGCGCTGGCCCGCCCGGCATCCTGATCGCATCCAGCTCTATTCCTTCCCGACGCCCAACGGCGTGAAGGTCTCCATCGCGCTGGAGGAGATGGGCGTTCCCTACGAGGCTCACAAGGTCACGCTGGCGGATGCCGATGTGAAAAGCCCCGAGTTCCTGTCGCTCAACCCCAACAACAAGATCCCGGCGATCATCGACCCTGACGGGCCGGGCGGGCGGCCGCTGGGCCTTTTCGAGAGTGGCGCGATCCTGCTCTACCTCGCGGACAAGACCGGCAAGCTCATCGGCCGGGACGCGCGCGACCGCCATCTCGTCACGCAATGGCTGATGTTCCAGATGGGCGGCGTCGGGCCGCTCTTCGGGCAGCTCGGCTTCTTCCACAAGTTCGCCGGGAGCGAGATCGAGGATCCCCGCCCGCGCGAGCGTTACGTGAACGAGGCCAGGCGCCTGCTGGCCGTGGTGGAGGGCGCGCTGGAGGGGCGCGACTGGATCGCGGGCGACTATTCCATCGCCGATATCGCGCTGGCGCCCTGGCTCAACGCGCTCGACTTCTACGGCGCGCGGGAGATCACCGGCTGGGCCGATCATCCGCGCACCGTGGACTATGTCGCGCGGTTCTATGACCGCCCGGCAGTGCAGCGCGGCAAGAACATCCCGCCGCGCGACTGATCAGCCGGGCCAGCGCCAGCCGCGCAGATGCGCGGGCAACTCCACCCCGTCGCGGTTGCGCGTGTCGCGGATGGGGTCGCCCGCCTGCATCGCCACCGGGATGACACCGGCCCAGATCGGCAGCTCGTAATCCTCCTCGTCGTCCTTGGGCGGGCCGCTGCGTACCTTGGCGCTGGTCTCGGCGATCTCGAGACCGAGGATTGTGGTCGACTTGATCTCCTGTTCGGTATTGGGCCGCAACATCCCGGTCCGCCCCGGAAAGAGCCCGTCGATGAAGGCGGTCAGCCGCGCCTCCTTCTCGGCTGGATCGGTCACCTTGAAGGCGGTGCCGAAGAGCATCACCGAACGCGAGTTGACCGAATGGTGGAAGCCCGAGCGCGCCAGCACGAATCCATCGAGGATCGACACGGTCAGGCAAACCTCGGCCCGGTCGCAGGCGCGCAGCGCGCGGCTGGCGGAGGAGCCGTGCCAATAGACGTGATCGCCCTCGCGCCAGTGCAGCGTCGGTGTCACATAGGGCGCGCCGTCGATCGTGTAGCCCACGGCGCATTGCGGCGTCGCATCTAGAATGGCGTCGATCGTGGCGCGGTCGTGATGGCCGCGCTCATGGGCGCGGCGCAGGCGTGTCCGGTCGGTTGGGGCAGCGGCGGTCATCTTGGGCTCCGGTCTTGATTGCAGGCGCAGGTCTAACCGGATATTGGTATCCTCTAAATGACCAATTCTGCGTTATCGCACAATACCAATCTTGATGCCGCCCTGCTGGGCATCACACTCGACCGCGGCGGCGGGCGGCCGCTCCACGCGCAGCTTGCGCAGGCGCTGCGCCGCCTGATCCTGTCCGGCCGCGCCGCATCGGGGGCGCGGCTGCCGGCCAGCCGGCGGCTGGCGGCGGAGTTGGGCGTGTCGCGGATCACGGCGCTGGCCGCGCTCGACCAGCTCGTGGCCGAGGGCTATCTGGAGACGCGGCGCGGCGCAGGCACTTTCGTTGCAGGCGATCTGCCCCATATCGCCACGCCCGAGCATCGCGCGGCGCAGGGGCCTGCGCCCGGCGCCCCCGCGCCTTTGCGTCCCTTCCATCCCGGCCTGCCGGATCTCGCGGGCTTTCCCCATGCCGCCTGGGCGCGGCACCTGGATCAGTCATGGCGCAACCCGGAACCCGCACTGCTGGCGGTGCCGGACCCGATGGGCTGGGCGCCGCTGCGCAACGCCATCGCCGCGCATCTGGACGCCTGGCGCGGGATCGCCTGCGCGGGCGGGCAGGTGATCGTCACCTCGGGCGCCGCCGAAGCCTTCGCTCTGATCGCGCAGTCCATGCGGGAGCCCGGCGCCGAGGTTCTGGTCGAGGAGCCCGGCTTCGCCCCGATGCGCCGCGCGCTGGCCGAGGCCGGACTCGCCTGCCGCCCTTGTCCGGTGGACTGCGACGGGTTCGACATCGCCGCCGCCGAGGCCGACCATCCCGATGCCCGCGCCGCGGTGGTCACGCCTTCGCGGCACTACCCTTACGGCATGACGCTGCCGCTGCCCCGCCGCCTGGCGCTTCTCGACTGGGCCGCGCGGCGCGACGCCTGGGTGGTCGAGGACGACTACGACAGCGAGTTCCGCTATCGCGGCGCACCGCTGCCCGCCCTGATGAGCCTCGATACCGGGGGCCGCACGCTCTATGTCGGGAGTTTCTCGAAGCTGCTCTCGCCGGCGCTGCGGCTGGGCTATCTCGTGGCCCCACCGCGCCTGCTGCCTGCCCTGCGCGCAGCACTGGACCGGCGCGGCGCGCAGGCGTCCCTGACCCCGCAGCCGGCGCTGGCGCGCTTCATGGCAAGCGGCGAATTCGCCGTCCATCTGCGCCGCATGCGCCGGGTCTATGCCCAGCGCCAGGACGCACTGCGCGCGGCGATCACGGCCGAGATTCCAGACCTACTGATCGCCCCGCCGGACCCGTCCGGAATGCACCTGGTGGCCGGACTGGGACCGGCGCTGGCCGGGCGGGTCCACGACCGCGAGATCGCGGCGGCCGCGCAGGAGGCCGGGCTGACACTTCGGGCGCTCTCGGCCTACGCCACCGGGCCCGGCGCGCGCCAGGGCCTCGTGCTGGGTTACGCCGCATTCGACGAAGCCGCGCTGCGGGATGCGGTGGCCCGGCTGGCCCGCGTCATCCGACGCCTGGCGGCGGCTTAGCGCAGCGGCCGCTTGCAGTCGCATTTTGGTCAAGATACCTTACCGGAGCTAATCCCCTGACACTTTTCAAGCAGGAGTCCGGTTCGATGCTTCTCTCATTCGACAGCGAGAACGCACTCTATTACCTCCACACGGCCCCGGCTGAGGAAGGCCGGCCCACATTCATCTTCGTCAACGCACTGACCGGCAGCACCGACGCTTGGGAGGCCGAGGTCGCCCCGGCGCTGCGCGCGCAGGGTTTCGGCACGCTGAGCTACAATTTCCGCGGCCAGGCGGAGAGCCAGTTCAGCGCCGGCACGGAACTGACCGAGGCGGTGATCGCCGACGATCTGTGCCGCCTGATTGCCGAGGTCGCGCCACCCCGGCCGATTCTCACAGGGCTCTCGATCGGCGGGCTCTATGCCGCGCGCGCGGTGCTGGCGGGCGCTCCGGCGCAGGGGCTCGTCCTGCTCAACACCCTGCGCGAGATCGGCCCGCGCATCGCCTGGGTCAACGACGCGATGCCGCTGCTGGTCGGGCATGGCGGCGTCGGGCTTTTCCTCGACGCGATCTTCCCTATGCTGGTCAATCCAGAGATGGCCGAAAAGGTGCGGCCGACTTTCCTCAAGGGCGACTATGCACCGCTCGACCCGGAGCACGGGCACATGAACTTGATGCGCAATGCCGGTGCAACGGACTGGGACCTGCCCTATGAGAAGCTGACGCTACCGGTGCAGGTCATCACCGGGCTTCAGGACCGGGTCTTCCTGGATCCCGACGCGGTGGACAGGCTCTACCGCCGGCTGCCCGACGCCCGCCGCGACGACTGGGAGGATGCGGGGCACCTTCTGCCCCAGGAAGTGCCCGCGAAACTGGCCGACGCGCTGGCGCGGTTCGGACGGGAGCTGTCCGCATGAACATACCCGAGCGATGGGCCTATCCCGCGGTGCTGATCGGCGTGACCGGCCACGCAAGCTCCGAGTTCTTCGCCAAGCTGAGCGGAGTGGCCGGGCCCGAAACATCGGTCTGGCGCTACCTGCTGGGCGGTTTCGGGCTGGTGGTCTGGGCGCTGCTGCACCGCGAGAGCCGCGACCTGATCTCGCCCCTGCGGGCCGAGGGGCTGCGCCTCGTCTGGCTTTCGGTTATGGGCGTGACCGTCACCTATCTCTTCTTCCACTGGGCGCTCGACTACGCCACGGTCATCCAGGTCGCCACCGTGACCACGACGATCCCGATCTTCGTGGGGTTGGCCAACTGGGTGGTGAACGGGGTGCATCCCGGCAGCGTGAAGATCGTGACCGGCATTCTGGCCGTCCTGGGCATCGCGGTGCTCTTGACCGACGGCGCGCTCTCGGCACTGGCGGGCGATGCGGGCACGGTGCGCGGCGTCCTGCTGGCCACGGGCTGCGCCGCACTTGGCTCCTTCTATGCGGTGCTCATCAAACCGGTCATGGGCCGGCATGGCGGGCTGCGCATCATCGCGATCACGATGATGATCGGCGGCATCGGGCTGTGGCTCCTGGTGGGCGCGGCCTGGGGCGACTGGGTCAACCCTGCCAGCATCGTCGAGAAACCGGCCATTGCGGCCTGGTCTCTGATCGTGCTGGCGCTCTGGAACACCACGATCACGCAGCTCATGTGGTTCGGCGGGCTCTCGGCGGCGCCCGACATCACGCGGGCCTCCTATCTCTTCTTCCTCAAGCCTGTGATCGCGGCGGGTCTGGCGGTGGTGGTGCTGGCCTCCTACCCGACACCCTTGCAGATCGTCGCGATCGTCCTGGTGACGAGTTGTGTTCTGGTCGAGCTTTACTGGCCGCGGCTGCGCGCGGTCTTCGCCGCGGGAGGCTGAGACCGGCTCAGCCCCGCGCGTCCTGCCGGATCAGGTCGGCGGCCTTCTCGGCGATCATGATTGTGGGCGCATCGGTGTTGCCGCCGACGATCCGCGGCATGACCGAGGCATCGGCCACCCGCAGCCCGGCCACGCCGTGCACCCGCAGGCGCGGGTCCACCACCGCATCCGGCCCGCGCCCCATCGCGCAGGTGCCGACCGGATGATAGATCGTGTCGGCGCGGGCGCGGATATCGGCCTCCAGCGCCGCGTCCGAACCATCATGCCCATGTCGCCGCCGCCCCCGCCAGGGCGCCAGCGCCGGGGCCTCCAGGATCCGCTCCATCTGCCGCGCGCCGCGCATCATCAGCGCCAGATCGCCCGGCGCACTCAGAAAGGCCGGGTCGATCAGGGGCGGGGTGCGGATATCCGGCCCGGCCAGCCCGACATGGCCGCGGCTCTCGGGCCGCAGCACGCACAGATGGCAGGAGAAGCCGTCGGCCAGGATGATCCGGCGCATATGCTCCTCGACGATACCGATCACGAAATGCAGTTGCAGGTCGGGGCGTGGGACATCCGGAGCCGAGCGGATAAAGGCCCCGGCCTCGGCATAGGGCGTGGCGAAGAGCCCGGTGCCCACGCGCCGCCATTCCAGCGCTGCGCGCGCCAGGCGCAGCAGGCCGCGCGGGTTGAGCCCGACCACGTCCCGCCGGGGCGAGGTCCAGGACAGGATGTAATCCAGGTGGTCCTGCAGGTTCCGCCCGACGCCGCGCAGGTCACGATGCACCACGATGCCGTTGCGCGCCAGTTCAGCGCCCGGCCCGATCCCCGACAGCATCAGAAGCTGCGGCGAATGGAAGGCGCCCGCGGCGACGATCACCTCGCGCCGCGCGGCGATGACACGGCGCCCGCCGCGGCCGGAGACGCGCACGCCCGTGGCGCGGCCATCCGCCATCTCGATGCGCTCGGCGCGCGTGCGGGTCAGCACCGTCAGGTTGGGCCGGCCCATCGCCGGGAAGAGATACGCCGCCGCAGCCGAGCAGCGTTCGCCGCGTCGCGGTCCCGGCCCGTATTGTGTCACCTGATGCAGCCCCGCGCCGGCCTGCACCGGACCGTTGAAATCCCCGTTGCGCGGGATTTGCAGGCTCTCGCAGGCGGCCACGAAAGCGTGGCTGATGGCGCGCGGCGCATTCTGGTCCACCACGCTGAGCGGCCCGTCCTGCCCGTGGAGCACGTCGCCGCCGCGCGCGTTGCCCTCGCTGCGCCTGAAATAGGGCAGCACCTCGTCCCAGCCCCAGCCCGGCGCATCCGCGGCCCAGCCGTCGTAATCCTCGGGCTGGCCGCGCACGTAGAGCATCGCATTGATCGCCGAGGACCCGCCCAGCCCGCGCCCTCGCGGCTGGTAGCCCCGCCGCCCGTTCAGCCCCGGCTGCGGCACGGTCCGCAGCGCCCAGTTGTTGATGCGCGGGCGGCCCGAGACCGTGGCCGCGACCAGCGCGGGGGCGCGCACGAAGATGCCGCGCCCGCCACCGCCCGGCTCGATCAGGCAAACGCGGCAGGCCGGATCCTCGCTGAGACGTGCGGCCAGGACGCAGCCCGCCGAGCCCGCGCCGCAAATGACGTAGTCGAATTCCATGGCCTCAGAGTATCCCGCCCGCAACGACTGCAAAGCGCGACGTAACGTCAGCCGGGCAGCGGCGCCCCCACGGCGGGCGCCACGGCGTTGAGCGGGCCAGGGTTGAGCCAGGCGCGAAGGCGGCGGCGCAACCGCGCGGCGCCAAGCGCCTCCAGCCGGTCCTCCTCCAACGCCCGTGAGAGCGGAACGTCGCCGCGGTAGACATGGATCAGATCGGCGAGCGCGCCGGAAAGCCACAGATCGACCTCGTAACCCGGATCGGTGACGCAGAGGTCAAGCCGCCCGGCCTCGTTGACGAACCAGAACAGCGCCTTGTGATCGGGCTGGTCGGTGACGCGCAGCAGCACCGTCACCCGGCCCGCCCCAAAGGCCGCGGCGTTCACGGAATGCTCCAGCCCCCAGATCAGGAGGCCCAGGTCGAGCTCCCCTTCGGCCAGGTCGCGACGGGTCCAGCGCCGCCCCCAGGCGCCCAGCGAAGCGACCAGCGGCATGAACTCGGCCCCGGCTTCGGTCAGATGATAGGTCCAGCTTCGCCCGGTCGCGGCGCGCCGGCGTTCAAGAATGCCTTCGGCCTCCAACTGCCGCAGCCGTTGGGACAGCAGCGTCGCCGACATCAGCGGCACGCCGCGATGGATATCCGTGAAGCGGTGCGCCCCGGCGCCGACATTGCGGATCACCAGCGCCGTCCAGCGCTCGCAGAAGAGCTCCGCCGCCTTGGCGATGGGACAGAACTGGCCGTAGCTTTTCATCGACGCATCCTCCCTCCCGCAATGATGCGGTCCCATGCGCGCCGAATATACTCCAGAATCTGCACTATCCCAAACCCCGGACCACCCCGATACTCCCCCGCACCAATTCCGGACGGGAGAAATTCGATGATCGAGTCGCACAACATTGACGCCGCCCGCGCCTGGGGTCATGCGGGCGCGAATTACGATTTTATCAGTTTCGGGCTGAATGACGGACTGAGCCACGCGGTTCAGTGCCTCTGGCCACTGCCGGGCGAGCACATCCTCGACGTGGCCACCGGCACCGGCCGCACCGCGCGGCTGGTGGCCGAGCAAGGCGCCGATGTCACCGGCATCGACATCGCCGAAGGGTTGCTGGAGCCCGCGCGCGCCATGTCCGCCCATCTGGCGCCACGGGTCGCGTTTCGACAGGCCGATGCCGAGGCCCTGCCCTTCGACGACGCGCAATTCGACGGCGCGATCTCCACCTATGGCGTGATGTTCGCGGGCAAGCCAGACCGTGCGGCGGCGGAGCTGGCGCGCGTGATCAAACCGGGTGGGCGCATGGTCCTGACCACCTGGTATGACGACCCGGAGGACTACATCCCGGCCTTCTTCGCGATGGTCGGCAAATACGCGGACGCGCCGCCGCCGGAGGTCTCGCCGATGGTCTGGGGCAATGCCGACTGGCTGACCCGTACCTTCGGTGCCGATTTCGACCTGGATCTGTCGGAACGGATCACCACGCTTTACGCGCCGGATGCCGATACGCTCTGGCAGAAATACCGCAAGGGGTTCGGCCCGATGGATCTCGCGGCATCAGAGCTGGACCCCGACCGGCTGGCGGCGTTCCAGCAGGATTTCCGCGATCTGCACGCCCCCTATGCCACCGGGCGCGGGCTGAAGATCGACCGCAAGGCCATGCTGGTGCAGGGCATCCGCAAGGGCTGAGACGTCCGCGCCGGACCGTCAGTCGGGCAGCGCGCCGCTCAGCACGTAGCGCAGGATATGGGCGACCTCTGCCGGGCTGCGGGCAACCGCATCGGCGGCGGCGTCCACTTCCTTGAGCGCGTGGTCATGCTCTGGCGGTTGCAACACGATGAGCGATTTGCCCAGCGCGGCGGCCTGGCCCGCGTCGAAGGCGGCGTTCCACTGCTTGTACTTGTCTCCGAAGCGCACCACCACGACATCGGCATCGGCAATCGCCTTGCGGGTGCGGATGCCGTTGACCAGCGCGCCCTTGCGGTCATGCCAGAACTTGTCGGGCTCCGCGCCCAGGATCGCCACCCCGCAATCGTCGCTGGCGGAATGATCCGTCACCGGCGCGCTGAATGCCAGGTCGAGCCCATCGGTCGCGGCGATGATCTCATCGCGCCAGTCGGTGTGGATCTCGCCTGCCAGATAAACCTTGAGTGTCATTGCTTCGTCTCCTTCCGCCACCGGTCTCAGCCGCGCAACACGCCGCCGGTGGCCTTGCCGACCTTGTCGATGATCTTTTTCGACACGGCCGCGATCTCTTCCTCGGTGAGGGTCTTCTCCCTGGGCTGGAGCCGCACCGTGATTGCGAGCGACTTCTTGCCCGCGCCCATCTGCGCCTCGGCCGGCGCGCCGGTGAACTCGTCGAAGACCCGCACGCCCTCGATCAGCGCCTTGTCGGCTCCCTGCGCGGCGTTGACCAGCGCCAGCGCCTCCACATCGGCGTCCAGCACGAAGGCAAAGTCGCGTTCCACGGCCTGCAGATCGCTGCTCTCCAGCGCCGGGCGGGTGGCGCCGGTGCTGCGCGGGAAGGGTACCTCCTCCAGCATCACGGTGAACCCCATCGCCGGGCCCTTGACGTCCATCGCCGCCAGCACTCTCGGATGCAGCTCGCCGAAGACGCCCAGCACCTTCTTCGGCCCAAGGCAGATCAGCCCGTGGCGGCCGGGATGCCACCAGTCGGGCCCGCCGCGCAGGGTCTGCGCGCGCGCCGGCGCGCCGATGGCGGCCAGCACCGCCTCCAGATCGGCCTTGGCGTCATAAACGTCCACCGCCCGGCGGGTGCCGTGCAGATCGCGCGGCCCGGTATGGCCGACCAGCAGGCCCGCGGCCAGCAGCCGCTGTTCCCCCGGCTCTCCACCATGCCAGGCCGAGCCAAGCTCGAAAAGCGCCAGGTCCGCGAAGCCGCGCGCCTGATTGCGCGCCGCCGCCTGCAAGAGGCCGGGCAGCAGATCGGGGCGCATATGGCTCATCTCGCTGGAGATCGGATTGTCCAGCGCGACCGCCGCGCCGCCGCCACCGAAGAGCGCCGCGGAGTCGCGGTCGATGAAACTGTAGGTGACGCATTCGTTATAGCCCAGCGCCGCGATGGTGCGCCGTGCCGCGGAGGCCCGTCGCTGCATCGGGGTCAGGACCGGACGGGCCACGCCGGGGCGCGGCCGGGCCATCGGGCGCCCTTCGAGCCGCGTGAGCGACGCGATGCGCGCAACCTCCTCCACCAGGTCGGCCCCGCCCTGCACGTCCGGGCGCCAGCTGGGCGGCGTCACGCGGTCGCCCTCCACCGTGAAACCCAGCGCGCGCAGCGTCTCCACCTGCGTCTCGGCGGGGATCGACATGCCCACCAGCGACTGAACGCGGTCGGTGTCCAGCCGGTAGCTGCGCGACGTGTCAGGCACAGCGCCCGCGACCACCACCTCCGACGGCTCGCCGCCGCAGAAATCGAGGATCATGCGCGTCGCGAGTTCCAGCCCCACCGGTGTGAAGGCCGGGTCCACCCCGCGCTCGAAACGGTAGCGCGCGTCGGAATTGATCTTCAGCGCACGGCCCGCATGGGCGATGGCGACGGGGTTCCAGTAAGCGCTCTCCAGAAACACGTTGACCGTGTCTTTCGTAGCGCCCGTGGCGAGTCCGCCGATGATCCCGGCGATGCTTTCCGTGCCGTTTTCGTCGGAAATCGCCATCATGCCCTCGGCCAGGGTATAGGTCTTGTCGTCGAGCGCGGTCAGCGTCTCGCCGCCGGTTGCGTAGTGCACCCGCAAATCGCCCGCGATCTTGTCGGCATCGAAGACATGCAGCGGCCGGTTGCGGTCATAGGTGAAGAAATTGGTGATATCGACCAGCGCCGAGATCGGCCGGAGCCCGATCGCCCTGAGCTGGCGTTGCAGCCAGTCCGGCGACGGGCCGTTGCGGACGCCGCGGATCACCCGCCCGCAGAAGAGCGGACAGTCTTCGGCCTGCACTTCCGGGTCGATGCGGACGCCCACCGGCGAGGGGAAGCTGCCCGGCACCGGGTCGGCCTCGCACGGGATCAGCCGGCCCAGCCCTCGGGCGGCCAGATCGCGCGCGATCCCCTCCACCCCCAGCGCGTCGGGGCGGTTGGGGGTGATGGCGATCTCGATTACCGGGTCGTTGAGGCCGCGATAGTCGATGAAGCGCGCGCCCAGCGGCGCGTCCTCGGGCAGGTCGATGATGCCTTCGTGATCGTCCGACAGCATCATCTCGCGTTCCGAGCACAGCATGCCGTTCGACTCCACACCGCGGATCACGCCGGGCTTCAGGTCGACGCCGGTGCCCGGCACATGGGTGCCGACCGGCGCGAAGACGCCCACCAGTCCGGTCCGCGCATTGGGCGCGCCGCAGACGACCTGCACCTCCTCGGTCGGGCCGTCAGGGCCTTCGGGCCAGGTCTCGACCCTGCAGAGCCGCAGCCGGTCCGCGTTGGGGTGCTGCACCGCCTCGATCACCCGCGCGATGCGGAACGCGCCCAGCGTGCGCGCGGGGTCGTCCACGCCTTCGACCTCCAGCCCCAGATCGGTCAGCGCATAGAGGATGTCGTCCAGGCTGGCCTCCGTCTCCAGATGCTGCCTGAGCCAAGATAGGGTAAATTTCATCGGGGGCGCCCCTGCCAGTTCCGCGTCTCGCGCCTGTCCTATCGCAAAGCCATGCGGTGGAAAAGACCCGTGCCGCGGGTCCGGCGCGCGCCGCCGCCAGGGGCGGCTTCATCAACACTGGGAAGCCCTCGCCACGATTGTATCGCGAAACCCGCGATCCAGCGGCCACGATTCGTCACAGGGCAAAATGACGCTACGTAATAGAACAAAGTTTTTTCCATGATTACAGTGATTTAACCTAATGCCACATTTCCGCCCCAATTTCGTTCGAAAAAGGTCCAGAGACTGGTGGGGGCCAAGTCTTTGAGAGATTGATCATGGTACGCGATCTTTTTGATACCATCGGATCCATCCTGAAGCCGCTGATGCTCGTCATTGGCGTATTCGTAGGCTTCGGGCTGGCTTCCGGCGATGCGACCGCGACGCGTGCATCCCAGATCCTCGGTGTGACCGGCGATCTGTTCAGCTGCAACTCGTCCGTCGGCCGTGTGGCATGTGCTGCGGCACCGACCAACTGGTTCAAGTAAGCTCCCGCCGGCCTGATCAGGTCACACCGGGGGCGCCGAAACACCACGACTTCCACTCGTGACGGGGCGGCGCAGGAAATACCTGCGCCGCCCTCGCGTTTCGCAGCGGGCACGGACGCGACGCCGTCACGGATAGGAAGGCGGCCGCCCCAGGAGCTCGTCGAGCTGGCGGGCGATCCAGCCGCGGGGGATGAAATGCCCGCGCGCATGCACGTCAAGCACCATCCGGCCGCCTGCGCAGCCCTCCCAGACGGTGCGGCGGAAGAAGTCATGCTCGGTGATCCGCCACGCGCCCTGCGCCTCGCCCGCGCCGCAGCCCATCTCCCGCCGCCAGAGCGCGACAGGCCGGGTTCTGTCGCCGCCTGGCCCGAACGGGAAATCCATCACCGTGTCGGAGGTGCCGTGGACATGGCGCACCTCGCGCGGGGCCTCCGGGCAGTCCTCGGTCTGGTCGAGCGTGCCCGAAACGGCCAGCAGCGCCGCGACCCCCGCGCCGCGCTGGCAGGCGAACCGCCAGGCCATCGCCGAACCGTAGGAATAACCCGAGACATAGATGCGGTCGCGGTCGATCGGATAGCGTTTCGCGGCATCCTCCAGCACCGCCGCCGCGAAGGTCACGTCTTCGGTCCCAGCGGTCCAGAAATTCCACGTCCGCCGCGCCCCGTTGGGCGCCAGCAGCAGCACGCCCCGCCGCCGCGTCGCACCGGATATCCGCGCGTGCTTGACGATCAGCGTGCCCTGCCGCTGCCAGCCGTGGAAATGCAGCAGGACCGGCAGCGGCGTGACGCCGTCCCAGTTATCGGGCTCCTTCACATGGTAGGACCGCTCGCCCAGCGGGCAGGGTATCTCGGCATGGCAACGCTCTGGCGGTACGCCATTCCCGGCGGCGGGACCTGCGCAGAGCAGGAGGGCGAGAAGAAAGGCAAGACGCATGGGGACGGGCCGCTCGGAGAAGGGGTTCGGGTGAAGCCTAGCCTCGCCCCGGCGGATGTCAGATCACAAGGCTGTCAGGGCGCGTCATTGCCCCGAGGGCAGTGCCCGACCGCGGGTGGACACACCAGCAATCTCAGTACGGAACGGTGAGACCTCATCCAAGAACCGCGCGAGATATCAAACTAACGGCAATTTCTTTGACAACATCAAGCGTCGCTGAACCGCCCGCTTTCACAATTCTTGATTTAGTTTTCTCCCAAATACCTTCGTCTCGGACCGCATCAAGAAAATCATGTCCTGCGTTGGTTATACGGAACAGACCAAGGCCCGCATCTTTTCCTTCAATGAGTCCTGCATCCCTCATTAGCAGAAGTTGATACGCGTCCTCTGCAGACAAATCGGACATCATATCTATGTAGCCGGAAACATAATCATCTTCATTGATGTCAATGGATTCGGCTTTAAACAATATGGCCCGAAGCCTCTCTAGGTCACGCTTCGGCATTACCCGCTCAGCCCCCCGGCCAACTCCGGCACCTGGAGCGCGCGGAAGCCGTAATGCCGCAGCCAGCGCAGGTCGGAATCGAAGAACGCCCGCAGGTCGGGAATGCCGTATTTCAGCATCGCGATCCGGTCGATGCCCATGCCGAAGGCGAAGCCCTGCCACTCCGCCGGGTCGATTCCGCCGGCCTCCAGCACCTTCGGGTGGACCATGCCGCTCCCGAGGATCTCCATCCAGTCGTCGCCCTCGCCGACCTTGAGCTGCCCGCCTTCCCAGGAACAGCGCAGGTCCACTTCGGCCGAGGGTTCGGTGAAGGGGAAATGCGAGGCACGGAAACGCAGCTCCACCTCGTCGACCTCGAAGAAGGCGCGGCAGAACTCCTCCAGCACCCATTTGAGGTTGGCCATCGAGATGTCGCGGCCGATGGCCAGCGCCTCGATCTGGTGGAACATCGGCGTGTGGGTCTGGTCGTAATCGGCACGATAGACGCGGCCCGGCGCGATGATCCGGCAGGGCGCGCCATATTCCTGCATGTGCCGGATCTGCACCGGCGAGGTATGGGTGCGCAGCACATGCGGCGGCCGGTCGTCGCCTTCCGCGCGAGCCATGTAGAACGTGTCCATCTCGCCGCGCGCGGGGTGATGCGCGGGGATGTTCAGCGCGTCGAAATTGTACCAGTCGCTTTCGATCTGCGGGCCCTCGGCGACGGCGAAGCCCAGATCGGCGAAGATCGCGGTGACCTCCTCCATCACCTGACTTACGGGGTGGATCGTGCCCTCGCGCCGCGGCCTTCCCGGCAGCGTCACGTCGAGCCACTCGCCCTTCAACCGCTCAGCAAGCGCGACATCGGCCAGCGCGGCTTTCCGGGCGGCCAAGGCGGAGTTGATCTCGTCCTTCAGCGCGTTCAGCTTCGGCCCCATGACCTGCCGTTCTTCCGGCGTCATGCGCCCCAGCTCGCGCATCTTCGCGCTGACCTCGCCCTTCTTGCCCACGGCCTGAACCCGCAGCGCCTCCAGCGTGGCCTCGTCCCCGGCATCGGCAATCGCGGCGAGGTACTTGTCTCTTAGATCGTCCATCTGTCCAAATCCATCCGGCCTTTGGGGCGGGTTACCCCGGCTCAGGCCTCAGCGCAAGTGAGAGGCATAGCCGGCGCTGAATTCGGCATACCCCTCTGCGAGAACCTTGTGCCATCCGGCCATGCGATCATGCAGTTCGGGCAGCTTGTGGAAAGGCACCTGCGGCAGGGCGGCAATGAAACCCCTGGATCCATGCGGCGCGCGTCCATGCCGTCGCACGAGGCGCGGCCAGAGAACGGGAAACGCCACCGGCCGGGGCCGATGGCGTCTTCACATGTCCCTCATGTGACGGGTTTACTCGGCCAGCGCGCTCTTCGCCTGGGCGACGATCGCGCCGAAGGCTTCGGGCTCATGCACGGCGAGATCGGCGAGCACCTTGCGGTCCACCTCGATCCCGGCGCTGTTGAGACCGTTGATGAAGCGCGAATAGCTCAGCGCCTCGTCATGGCTGCGCACCGCGGCGTTGATCCGCTGGATCCACAGCGCGCGGAAGTTGCGCTTGCGGTTCTTGCGGTCGCGGGTCGCGTATTGATTGGCCTTGTCGACCGCCTGCGTCGCGGTCTTGAACGCGTTGCTGCGGCGGCCGTAATAGCCCTTGGCGGCCTTGACGACCTTCTTGTGGCGGGCGTGTGTGGTGGTTCCACCTTTGACTCGTGACATATCCGGTTCTCCTCAGCGCGCGTAGGGCATGTAGCTTTTGACGATCTTCTCGTCCGCCTCGCACAGCACCGAGGTGCCGCGCGCGGTGCGGATGAATTTGTTCGTCCGTTTGATCATGCCGTGGCGTTTGCCGGCCTGTCCGGCCTTGACGCGGCCGCTGGCCGTCACCTTGAAGCGCTTCTTGGCGCCGGATTTGGTCTTCATCTTGGGCATTTCCGTCTCCTTGCGGTCACGTGTTGCGGCACGACTCGGCAGCCCTTCCGGCCGGACGCGCCCCTGAGAGGCCGTCTTCTAGGGCCATGCCCGTCGCATTGCAAGTCTCAATCGCGGCCTCAGTTCAGGATCGATCCCGCCACTTTCACGAAAGCCTCCGGCACGTCGCTTGCGCCGAAAGGACCGGGCCAGGTGAAGATCGCGACCGCGACCGTGCCCAGCCCTATGACGAGCACGATCGCCGCCGCACGCGGGCTGCGCCGATCGGACCAGGCCGCAACGATGGCAGGCAGTGAAAAGGCGGCCAGAACGATACCGACTACCAAAAGAAATTCAGGAGACATTCGCTGAACCCTCCGACAATGCCGGATTCTATTCAGGATCGCCGCTGAAAATCAAACGCTCATCACAGGGCGCAACCCTGAGGATATTGGTCGAGCCCGGCACGTTGAAGGGAATGCCCGCGGTCACCACGATCTGGTCCGTCGCCTCGGCGAACTCGTGCGTGCGCGCGGCGCGCGCGGCGCTGACTACGGCCATCTTGAAGCGCTCCACCTCGCCGGTCAGCACGCAGTAGATGCCCCACGCCAGGCTCAGCCGCCGGGCGGTTCCGATCAGCGGCGTCAGCGCGATGATCGGCACTTGCGGACGTTCGCGCGCCACCAGCGCGGCGGTGGTGCCGGAATGGGTAAAACAGCAGATCGCCTTGATCTCGGTCGCCTCGGCGATCTCGCGTGCCGCCGACACGATCGCATCCGCGACGCTGGCCCGATCAACCCGGCGGGACGCTTCGACCACCTCGCGATAGGTCGGATCGCGCTCCACCGAGACGGCGACATTGTGCATCGTCTCGACCGCCTCGACCGGGTAGCTGCCGGCGGCGGATTCGGCCGAGAGCATCACCGCATCCGCACCCTCGTAGATCGCGGTCGCCACGTCCGAGACCTCGGCGCGGGTCGGCATCGGGCTGTCGATCATGCTCTCCAGCATCTGGGTCGCCACGATCACCGGCTTGGCGGCGGCGCGCGCCCCGCGCACCAGGCGTTTCTGGATCGGCGGCACGTCCTGCACGGGCATCTCCACCCCCAGATCGCCGCGCGCCACCATGATCCCGTCCGAGGCCGCGAGGATCGAGTCGTAGGCCGTGACGGCGGCAGGCTTCTCGACCTTGGTCAGGATCGCCGCCCGCCCGGCGGCCAGGGCGCGGCCCTCCTCCACATCCTCGGCGCGTTGCACGAAGCTCAGCGCCAGCCAGTCCACGCCGAGATTGCAGACGAACTCCAGATCTTCGCGGTCCTTCGCGCTCAGCGCGGCGAGCGGCAGGACGACATCGGGCACGTTGACGCCCTTGCGGTCGGAAATCGTGCCGCCTGCGACCACCGTACAGTCGGCGAAATCCGCGCCGCAGCGGTCCACCGTCAGCCGGATCTTGCCGTCATTGACCAGAAGCGCGACGCCCGGCTCCAGCGCCTGGAAAATCTCGGGATGCGGCAGGCACACGCGCTGCGCATCTCCCTCCGCGGGGTCGAGATCGACGCGGAAGGTCTGGCCGTCTTCCAGGTCCTCCTCGCCGCGTGCGAAGGTGCCGACGCGCAGTTTGGGGCCTTGCAGATCGGCCAGGATGCAGATCGGGCGCTCCATCTCGCGCTCCACCTCGCGGATGATCGCGTGGCGCGCGCGGGTCTCTTCGTGGGTGCCGTGGCTCATGTTCAGGCGGAACACGTCCGCGCCCGCCTCGAAAAGCGCACGGATGGTTTCATAGTCGGACGAGGCCGGACCCAGCGTGGCCACGATCTTTACATTGCGCAGACGTTTCATTGCTGCCTTACTCCCGGTGCAAAGGATATCATTGGTGGCCAACCGGCTGCATGTATGGCGCAAGCATGTGAGCCTGACAACTGGCGCTTTGGCCGCATTACGCCTAAAAGGGGCCCAGCCACACGCGCAGCGGATACGATAGTGAACTTTCAGCCATACGAGATCGTCGGGGCCGACCGGCCCTCCCATTACCTCTTTGTCTGCGACCATGCGGCCAACACCGTGCCGCCCTTCGTCAATGGCGGCGATCTGGGCCTCAGCCCGGAGGACATGGCCCGCCATATCGCCTGGGACGTGGGTGCGGCGGGCGTAACGCGGCGGCTGGCCGAACGGCTCGACGCGCCGGCGATCCTGTCCAACTTCTCGCGCCTGGTGATCGACCCGAACCGGGGCGAAGACGACCCGACGCTGGTGATGAAGCTCTATGACGGATCGGTGATCCCGGCCAACCGCCACGCCGACGCGGCCGAGGTCGAACGCCGGCTCGATCTGTGCTACCGGCCCTATCACGCGGCGCTGGAGCGACTGATCCTTGCCCGCGAGGCCCCGGTCATCATCTCGATCCACAGCTTCACGCCGCGGCTGATCGGGCGCCCGCCGCGGCCCTGGCATGTCGGCGTGCTCTATTCCCATGACGCGCAATTGGCGCGGCCGCTCATCGCGCGGCTTCGTCGCGAGCCAGATCTCTGCGTGGGCGACAACGAGCCCTATTCGGGGCACCTGACCGGCGACACGATGGACCGCCACGGGGTGCAGCCGAACCGCTGCCATGCGCTGATTGAACTGCGCAACGACCTGATCGCGGATACCGCCGCGCAACATGCCTGGGCCGACCGGCTGGCGCCGATCCTCGATGACGCCCTGGCCGCGGCCGCGCTATAACCCCATATCGGGGACACCACTCAAGGAGGAGCCAAATGGACCGTCAGACCGAACTGGAGCTTGAAGCCGCCGCCTTCCGCCGCCTGCGCGACCATCTGCGCGAACGCACGGATGTGCAGAATATCGACATGATGAATCTGGCGGGGTTCTGCCGCAACTGCCTGAGCCGCTGGTATCAGGAAGCCGCGCAGGAAAAGGGGCTCGGGATCGGCAAGGACGAGGCGCGGGAAATCGTCTATGGCATGCCCTACGCGGATTGGCGCGACAAGTACCAGACCGAGGCCAGTGACGCGCAGAAGGACCGGTTCGATACCGCCTTCCGCGAGAATGTGGGAAAGCCGGGCTGAAAGCGTACCGCTCGGGGACGGCGCCGGGGCATGCGGCCTGCCCTGGATCTGAATATTGTGGCCTTGAGCGATTATGTGTGACGCCCCCGCGCAGGAACAAGGCCGCAGGCCGCCGCGCGATCGCCCTCAACCGGCCGCTCAGATCGCCGCGCGGCGCATCTCCTCGATATAGATCTCGCGCAGGCGCCGGGCCACGGGGCCGGGTGTGCCGGCGCCCACAGGCGCGTCGTCGATCCGCACAACCGGCGTGACGAAGGTGGAAGCGGAGGTGACGAAAGCCTCGTCCGCCGCCTGCGCCTCGTCGAGCGTGAAGGCGCGCTCCTCCACTTCCATCTGGGCCTCTCGCGCGAAACGCAGCACGGCGGCGCGGGTGATCCCGTGCAGGATCTCGTTGGACAGGTGGCGCGTGACGATCCGGCCGTCCTTGACGATATGCGCGTTGTTGGAAGTGCCCTCGGTCACCAGACCGTCCTCGATCATCCAGGCGTCGTCGGCGCCCGCCGCCTTGGCCATCATCTTGCCCATCGACGGGTAGAGAAGCTGCACCGTCTTGATGTCACGCCGTCCCCAGCGTTCGTCGGGGATGGAGATGACCGAGATGCCGCGTTCCGCCGCCGCCGTGTCGACCAGCGTCTTGTGCTGGGTGAAGAGCACCACCGTCGGGCGCGCAACCTCCGGATAGGCGAAATCGCGATCGGCCGCGCCGCGGGTGATCTGGAGGTAGACCAGCCCTTCGCTAACGTCGTTGCGGGTCACCAGTTCGCGGTGGATCTCCAGCAACTCCGCCTCGCTCAGCGGATTGTCCATCTCCAGTTCGCCGAGCGACCGTGCCAGCCGCTTCGCGTGGCCCGCGAAGTCGATCAGCTTGCCGTCCACCACGCTTGTCACCTCGTAGACGCCGTCGGCCATCAGGAAGCCGCGGTCGAAGACAGACACCTTCGCCTCGTGCTCCGGCACATAGGCCCCGTTCACATAAACCGTCCGGCTCATCTTCTGGTCTCCTATCCCCACAGGTCGCGGTCCGGCGCATGCACGCCCGCCGCGTCGAAATGCAGCGCGGCGTCCCGGTCTTGGGCCAGAAGCAGCGGGCCGTCAAGATCGGTGAAATCCGCGCCCTGCGCCAGCAGGACGGCCGGAGCCATCGCCAGCGAGCTGCCCACCATGCAGCCCACCATCACGCTGTAGCCTTCGGCGCGCGCCGCTTCGCGCAGCGCCAGCGCCTCGGTCAGCCCGCCGGTCTTGTCGAGCTTGATGTTCACCATGTCGTACTTGCCGCGCAGCCCCGGCAGCGAGGCCCGGTCGTGGCAGCTTTCGTCGGCGCAGACGGGCAGCGGGCGGGCGATCTCGGCCAGCATGTCGTCGTTGCCCGCGGGCAAGGGCTGCTCGACCATCTGCACGCCGAGGCGCAGAAGGTGCGGCGCGAGTTCGGTATAGACCCCGGCGGTCCAGCCCTCGTTGGCATCGACGATGATCCGCGCCTCCGGCGCGCCGGCGCGCACGGCCTCCAGCCGCGGCATGTCGTCGGGCGTGCCCAGCTTGATCTTCAGAAGCGGCCGGTGCGCGTTGCGCGCCGCGGCGGCGCGCATCATTTCGGGCGTGTCGAGCGACAGCGTGAAGGCCGTCACCTCGGGTTGCGGCGCGGGCAGGCCCAGAAGCTCCCACACCCGCGCGCCGCGGCGCTTGGCCTCCCAGTCCCAGAGCGCGCAATCCACGGCATTGCGCGCCGCGCCCGCCGGCAGCATATCCTGCAACGCGATGCGGTCGAGCGGCAGAAGCAGCCCCTCGATCTGCGCGGTGACGCTTTCCAGCGTCTCGCCATAGCGGGCATAGGGCACGCATTCGCCCCAACCAGCCGCGCCGGCTTCGGTTATGCGCACGGTCAGCACCTGCGCCTCGGTCCGCGAGCCGCGGGAGATCGTGAAGACCTCCGCCAGCGGGAAGGTGTCGCGCGTCACTGTCAGTTGCATGATGCCTCCGTCCGGTGGGCCTCAGATCGCGGCGAGCGCATCGACCAGACGCGCGGCGCCCTGGCGGAACGGGTCCACCGCGGGCAGCCCCATGCGGGCCTCGACCCCGCCGAGATAGGACAGCGCCTCGGCCTCCGGCATGTGCTGGGTGTTGACGGAAATACCCACCACCTGCGCGGCGGGATTGGCGACCCATGCCAAGGCCAGCGCCGCGTCGCGCAACGTCTCCAGCGTCGGCAGGTCGTAATCCGGCAGCCCGCGCATGTGCTTCCGCGTGGGTTCATGCGCCAGGATCAGCGCGTCTGGCTGCCCGCCATGAATGAGCGCGAGCGACACGCCGGAAAAGGAGACGTGAAAGAGCGAGCCCTGCCCCTCGATCAGATCCCAGTGGTCCGGGTCGTTGTCGGGCGTCAGCCACTCGATCGACCCGGCCATGAAATCGGCCACCACCGCGTCCAGCGGCACCCCGCCACCAGTGATCAGGATGCCGGTCTGCCCGGTCGCGCGGAAGGTCGATTTCATGCCGCGCGCCCGCATCTCGGCATCCATTGCCATGGCGGTGTACATCTTGCCGACGGAACAGTCCGTGCCCACCGCGAGGCAGCGCTTGCCCGTGCGCCGCTTGCCGTCGGCGATCGGATAGGCGGTGTCGGGCACCCGCACGTCGTGCAGCGCGCGGCCTGTCGCTTCGGCCACGGCCACCAGGTCGGGCTCATCGCGCAGCAGGTTGTGCAACCCCGAGGCAAGGTCGAAGCCTTCCTCCAACGCCGCGACCAGCACCTTCTTCCACGCCGTGGAGATGACGCCGCCGCGGTTGGCCACGCCGATGACCAGGGTCTTCGCCCCGGCCGCCTTCGCCTCGGCCAGCGTCATGTCCACAAGCCCGAGATCGGCCTGGCAGCCCTCCATGCGGAACTGGCCCACGGCGTTTTCCGGCCGCCAGTCCTTGATGCCCTGCGCCACTTTCGCGGCAAGCTGGTCGGGCGCGTCGCCAAGAAACAGCAGATAGGGTGTCTGGATCATCGCGTGCCTCCGATGCTGTCCGAGAATCGTTTCCCCGCACTCTAGCAATTCCGGCCGGGAATTTTTCCGGGATTGCGGCGCACGCGCAGAGAAATGCGGCGGATTATTCGACGCAATCGCAGTTCACGCGAAGATACTGCCGCGGATCGGCTGTCTGCAATGCCAATCCGTGCGTCAGTCCCGCGACAGCAGCGCCACCGGCGCATCGTCGTCGCGCGAATAGTCGAGCGGCGGGCGGTCCGTCACCTGGGTTGCGCGCTTGAACTCGTATGTCATGCGCGATCCCTCCTGTGCGGTGGCGATGATCAGCGCCTGGCAGATATGCCGGGCGCCGTCATAGATGTCCACGCAGCCGCGCAGATGCGGGGCGTCCTCCACATCGAGCGTGAAGCCGTCCTCACGGAAACTCAGGATCGGAAAGCTCTCCTCCCCCACCCTGAGACGGAGCCGGCTGCGGCGACGCTGCGTCTGGCGGCGTGCCTGTTCCAGCCCCTCGCGTATGTCACGCGTCAGGAAATCCGTCATGGTCTTGCTCCTGTACCCGTATCAAGCTGACCGCAGCTTCGCGATCCGGTCAAGGCGCACGATCCTCGCGCAGCCCGTATTGCGGAATCTGTCGCCACGCCGCACACGCCTACCGCGAGCCTGTTGCGAAATTGTGAACAGTCCGTAAAGCCACGGGGAATTTTACCCGGCGCCGAAAGGGCCTAGCTGTGGGGGGAAGGGCAAAGGAGGCAGCCAATGGGACAGCTCATCGACGGGATTTGGCACGACGACTGGTACGATACCGAATCGACCGGCGGGAAATTCGTCCGCTCCACGGCCGGATTCCGCAACTGGATCACGCCGGACGGCGCGCCGGGGCCAAGCGGCGAGGGCGGCTTCCCGACGGAAAGCGGGCGCTACCACCTCTACGTCTCCTATGCCTGCCCCTGGGCCAGCCGCACGCTGATCTTCCGCGCGCTCAAGGGGCTGGAGGACCATATCAGCGTGGACGTGGTGCATCCCGACATGCTGTCCGACGGCTGGAGTTTCGACAGCGGCTGGCCAGGCGCGACCGGCGACAGGCTCTATGGCGCTGCCTTCCTGCGGGACATATACACCCGCACCGACCCGAAGATCTCCGGCCGGGTGACGGTGCCGGTCCTGTGGGACCGCAAGCGCGAGACCATCGTCTCCAACGAATCGTCCGAGATCATCCGGATGCTGAATTCCGCCTTCGACGGGATCACCGGCAACCGGCTCGACTTCTGGCCCGAAGACCTGCGCGAGGAGATGGAGCCCGTCAACGCGCGCATCTACGACACGGTCAACAACGGCGTCTACAAGGCCGGTTTCGCCACGACACAGAGCGCCTATGACGATGCCGTGGGGGCGCTCTTCGACACGCTGGACTGGCTGGAGGACCGACTGGCGGCGCGGCGCTACCTGGTGGGCCGGCGCATCACCGAGGCCGACTGGCGGCTCTTCCCGACGCTGATCCGCTTCGACCCGGTCTATCACCTGCATTTCAAGTGCAACCGGCGCCGGCTGATCGACTATCCCAATCTCTGGGGCTATACGCGCGAGCTATACCAGTGGCCGGGCGTGGCCGGGACGGTGGATTTCGGCCATATCGTGCGGCACTACCACTACAGCCACACATCCATAAATCCGCACCGCATCATCCCGATCAATCCGGTTCTGGACCATCACGCGCCGCATGGGCGCGGATCACTGTAGCGGGGACCCGTAATGCTCCACCATCGCACAGAGATCGTCCGGCGGTAGCTCCGCCTGCACGAAGGCGCAGGCATTCGGGATATGCCGGAAGATCGAGCCGTCGGAAAAGAAGCTGGTGTTGGTCACGAAGATGACCTTGGTGTCAGGCCGCCGGTAGCTGGCGAAATCGGCCACCGCGAAGGCGCTGCCATCCGCCAGCACCAGATCGAGGATGATGATGTTCATCGGGCGGTCGCGGATCGCGGCGATGGCGTCGGACTGGGTGTTCGCAAGCTCGACCTCGGCGCCCTGGCGTTCCAGATGCCGCTGCCAAATCCGGCCGAGCGTCGTATTGCTTTCCACAATAAGGACGCGCATGAAACCTCCGGTGCTGCCGCACCCTTCCCCGATGCGCGGTGGTTTTGACATTCGATCTACTAACGAAAGGTTAACATTTCCCTAAGGATGGTTAACGCTGTGTTCATACTCTACCCCTGTTCTGGCAACGTCGGCGGAAACCCGCCCGCCGCAAGCCCGGAGGCCGATGCGCGATGACCCGCCGCCTTTACGCGATCGGAGACATTCACGGCCAGCGCGCGAAGCTGGAGGAGGTTCATGATCGCATCACTGCGGACAAGGACGCCTGCGGCGATCCGGCTGCGCCGGTCGTGCATCTGGGCGATCTGGTGGATCGCGGCCCCGACAGCCGCGGCGTCATCGAGCGGCTGATCGCGGGGATCGAAGGCGGCGAACCCTGGCATGCCCTGCGCGGAAATCACGACCAGATGTTCCAGCTTTTCCTGGAAGGCGACGATGACCCGATGATGGAATCCTGGCTGCGCCCCGGCATGGGCGGGCAGGAGACGCTGGCCTCCTACGGCGTAATCGCTGCCGCCGACCGTCCGCTGGCCGTGATCCGCGCCGAGGCCCGCGACGCGGTGCCCGCCGCGCACCGGGAGTTCCTCGCCGCGCTTGCCCCCTGGCACCGGGAGGGCGATGTGCTCTGCGTTCATGCCGGCATCCGCCCCGGCGTCGCGCTGGAGGAGCAATCCGAAGAGGACCTTTACTGGATACGCGAGGAGTTCCTGTCGGCCCGCAGCCCGCATCCCTGGCTGGTGCTGCACGGTCACACGCCGGTGGAACGCGTCACCCATTGCGGCAACCGCGTCGCCATCGACACCGGCGCGGGGTTCGGTGGGCCCCTTTCGGCCGTGGTGGTGGAGGACGGGGCGGTCTGGCTGCTGACCCGCCGCGGACGCCAGAGCGTGGCGCCCGGCCCGCGCGGCGGCGGGTTCAGTCGTCTCTGGCCATTCCGGCGGTCCTGAGCGCCTCGCTCAACACCGCGCGGTCGCCGATGTGATTGGCCAGGATCAGGATCAGCCGCGCGTTGATCGCATCGCTCTCGGCCTTGGAGCGGCCATCATGCAGCGCCAGCAATTCGGCCATGAACCCGTCCGCGTCGTCGATATTCGCATCGGTCTTGAGCTTGCCCATCTCAGCCTCCCTGCCCGGTGGCCACGCGCAGCGCCGCGCGCACCGCGTCCTCGTCGTAGCCGGTCCAGCGCGCCGCGACATGCTGGTCGGGCCGGATCAGATAGACCGCCTGCGCCGCGCCGCCCAGATAGCGCTTGGCGAGACGCGGATCGGCATCGGCGCGCAGAGCCAATGTCACGACCTCGATTCCGTCCTCCTCCAGCCGTTCCGGCACCTCCGTCCCGATCGCCAGCAGCCGGAAGCCGCCGCCCAGCCGGTCGAGCAGCCAGCCATCCCCGGTGGGTGCGTCGCAGGCCGGCGCACCGGGCGCGTTACGCAGTGGCAGCGCGTCGTCGTCGGGACCGTTGAGCGGCCCGTCCTCGTAGACGCTCGGCGTCGAGAGCCGCCCGGAATTCACCAGCCTGCGGGCGAATTTCCGGCGCTCGGCAAGGTGCAGGACGGCATCGCGGAACGCGCGGCTCGTCTCGGATTTCGGGGTGATGAATTCGGTGGACCGGGTGGAATTCAGGATGTTCTCGTCGGCGGCGAAGACGCGCTCCCAGTTGTAGCTTTCGATCAGGGCGGGCGGGGCCGCACCGTCGAGCACCAGCTTGAGTTTCCAGCACAGGTTGTCCACATCCTGAAAACCGCTATTGGCGCCGCGCGCCCCGAAGGGTGAAACCTGATGCGCCGCGTCGCCCGCGAAGATCACCCGTCCATTCACGAACCGGTCCATCCGGCGGCACTGGAAGGTGTAGATCGACACCCAGTCCAGCGCGAAGCGGGTCCTGGCGCCCAGCATCTGGCGCAGCCGCGCGGTCACCCGTTCGGGCTTCACCTCCTCTTCCGGGTCGATCCCGCGGCCCAATTGGAGGTCGATGCGGAAAATGCCGTCTGGCTGCTTGTGCAGAAGCGCCGACCGTCCGCGGTTGAAGGGCGGATCGAACCAGAACCAGCGTTCGGAGGGGAAATCGGCTTCCATCGCCACGTCGGCGATCAGGAAACTGTCCTCGAAGGCGCGGCCGATGAAATCCTGCCCCGTCATCCGGCGGATCGAGGAGTTGGCGCCATCGCAGGCGATCAGCCATTGCGCATCCAGATTGTACGGGCCTTCCGGCGTGTCCACCTCCAGCCGCACGAAATCCTCGTAGACGCCCAGCGCCGAGACATGGTTGCGCCCGCGGATCTCTATGGGCCGGCCCTCGGCGGCCAGCGCGCGCACGCGGTCCACCAGATAGGTTTCGAGGTGGTATTGCTGGAGATTGAGGAAGGCCGGACGCTTGTGGCCCTCTTCGGGGAGCAGGTTGAACTCGAAGACGCGCCGGTCCCCGAAGAAGACCTTGCCGGTGTCCCATTGCACGCCTTTTCCAGCCGCGGCGTCGCCGCAGCCAAGCCGGTCGAGAATGTCGAGCGTGCGCTTGGAGAAGCAGATCGCACGGCTGCCGAAGGACACTTTGTCGTTGTCGTCCAACACCACCACCGGTACGCCCTGCTGCGCCAGATCGATGGCGGCAGCCAGCCCGACCGGCCCGGCGCCCACCACGACGACCGGGTGGCGCACCGGGTCGAGCGCATCCTGATCGGGCGAACGTGCATAGGGATAGAGCGGGGTTTCGAAAATCGCGGTCAAGGCTCCTCTCCTCCGGCTGTCGGGCGGGCGATCCGGCGCTCAGCCCTGCAGCGCTTCCCACATTTCCAGATCCCGCGCCGCCGTCCAGATCCGCGGCGTGTCGATGCCGCGGGCCTCGTCATAGGCGCGCGAGACGTTGAAGGGCAGACAGTGCTCGTAGATCGCGTAATCCGCGAATTTCGGATCGCATTCCGCGCGCACGGCCGCCCACGCGTCCTTGAGTGTACCACCTTTGGCCGCAACCCGCGCGGCGGGCCGGTAGGTGCTGGCGACGAAATCCGCGGTATTGTCGAGCGCGGCGCGCACCATGTCCGGTCCCACCAGCGCGTCGCCCCGTCCAGGCGCAATCGCGGCGGGGCGGAAGCCGCGCACCACATCGAGCGTCCGTCCCCAATCCGCGAAATGTCCGTCGCCGCAATAGCAGGCGGAATGGTACTCGACGATATCGCCGGTGAACATCACCTCGGCATCGGGCACCCAGACCACCGCATCGCCGGCGGTGTGCGCCCGGCCCGGATGCAGGATATCGACGCGCCGGTTTCCCAACCAGACTGTCATCTGGTCGGTGAATGTGGTCGTCGGCCAGGTCAGGCCCGGTATCCCCTCATGCCCTTCGAACAGCCGCGGAAACCGCTGAAACTCGCTCTCCCAATCCTCCTGCCCGCGTTCGGCCACCATCGCGCGGGCGGTGTCGGACATGATGATCTGCTCCGCGCCATAGGCCGAGGCCCCCAGCACCCGCACGGCGTGGTAATGGGTCAGCACCAGATGGGTGATCGGTTTCTCGGTCACTTCGCGGATATGGGCAATCACCTTGCGCGCCAGCCGCGGTGTGGCCTGCGCCTCGACCACCATCACGCTGTCGTCGCCGACGACCACGCCGGAATTCGGATCGCCCTCGGCCGTGAAGGCATAGAGCCCCGGCCCGATCTCGGTGAAACTGGTCTTCTTCTCGCCAAGGTCGCCGGCGCTGGCGAAGGTTCTGGCCATGGTGCCTCCTTTCAATGAACAAGCGGGCGGGGCTGTGCTTGCGTCGCGCGATCTAGCCGAGTCCGGGTCATGGCGCCTGCACCTCCTGCGCGATGGTGCCGAAGATCGAGCGGCCGTGGTCGTCCTCCATCCAGATGCGCGCCCGGTCGCCCGGCTGCAGGAAGGGTGTGACCGGCGCGCCGGTCAGGATCGTCTCGACCATGCGCTGTTCGGCGATGCACGAATAACCCGCGCCGCCCGCGGCCACGGTACGGCCCGGCCCGCCATCGGCGCCGCGGTTCGACACCGTGCCCGAGCCCAGTATCGTGCCCGCCGGCAGCGGGCGCGTGCGCGCGGCATGCGCGAGGAGCTGGCCGAAATCGAAGGTCATGTCGCGCCCGGCATCGGCACGCCCGAAGGGCTGCCCGTTCAGATCGACCCGGAGCGCGCCGTGAAGCTTGCGCCCGTCCCATCCCGGCAGCGCGTCGGGCGTCACCGCAACGGGGGAGAAGGCGTTGGGCGGCTTCGATTGCAGGAAGCCGAACCCCTTGGCCAGTTCCCCCGGCACCAGGTTGCGCAGCGAGATGTCGTTGCAGAGCATCACCAGCCGGATCGCAGCCGCAGCCGCCTCCGGGTTCGCGCCCTGCGGCACATCACCGGTGATCACCGCGACCTCGGCCTCGAAGTCGATGCCCCAGTTCGGATCGCCGGTGATCGGGGCCGTAGCCGGCAGGCAGGGCGCGGGGCAGCCCTGATAGATCAGCGGATCGGTCCAGAAACTTTCCGGCATCGCAGCCCCGCGCGCCTGGCGCACCAGCGCAACGTGATTCACATAAGCCGACCCGTCGAGGAACTGTGCCGCGCGCGGCAGCGGGGCCAGGGCATCAGCCTCGGCAAAGGGCATTTCGGGACCTCGCGGGCCAACGGCGTTCGGCTCCTGCGCGAGCATGTCCAGCAGGCTCACCGGCATTGCCCGGCAGGTGGTCAGGTCGTCCGAGACGGCCACCGCCCGCCCGTCACGATGCGCGTCATCTGCCAGCGTAGCGAATTTCATTCGTCGTCTTTCCGGTCATCCCCGCCCCGGTCCTGAAGCCGCAGCGCCCGGCGCAGGGCCTTGAGATTCCAGACCACCAGCAGCACGACCAATACGATCGCGCCCAGAGCCCACAGGATCGCGTTCATTTTTCCCCCGGCGTGCCGTCGAACTTCTTCTCCAGCCCATCCCAGCAGTCGATATAGTCGTCCTGCAAGGGCGCCTCGGATGCGGCAAAATCCGTCAGGTGCTGCGGAAACCGTGTCTCGAACATGAAGGACATCGTGTCGTCGAGCTTCTCAGGTCCAAGTGCGGCGTTCGAGGCGCCCTCGAAGGCCGCGCGGTCGGGACCGTGCGGCAGCATCATGTTGTGGAGGCTCATGCCGCCGGGGACGAAGCCCTGAGGCTTGGCGTCGTACTGCCCGTGTATATTGCCCATCAACTCGGACATGATGTTCTTGTGATACCAGGGCGGCCGGAACGTGTTCTCGGCGACCAACCAACGTTCCCTGAACAGCACGAAGTCGATATTCGCCGTGCCCGGAGCGCCCGAATGCGCGGTCAAAACCGTGAAGATCGACGGGTCGGGATGGTCGAAAAGCACCGCGCCCACCGGGCAGTAATTGCCCAGGTCGTATTTGCAGGGCGCGTAATTGCCGTGCCAGGCCACCACGTCGAGCGGGCTCTGCCCGATCTCGGTCCGGTGGAACTGCCCGCACCATTTCACCGTCACGGTGGAGGGCACCTCGCGATCCTCGAACGCCGCGACGGGCGTCTTGAAGTCGCGCCGGTTGGCCATGCAGTTCGCGCCGATCGGCCCGCGGCCCGGAAGCTCGAATTTCTGACCGTAGTTTTCGCAGACGAAGCCGCGCGCGGGGCCTTCCAGTACTTCCACGCGATAGAGCAGCCCGCGCGGGAGGATCGCAATCTCGCGCGGGGCCAGGTCGATCAGGCCCAACTCGGTGGCGAAGCGCAGACGGCCCTGCTGCGGGACCACCAGCAATTCGCTGTCGGCGGAGTAGAAATAGGCGTCCGTCATGCTTTCGGTCACCAGGTAGACATGGCTGGCCATGCCGGTCTGGGTGTTCACGTCGCCCGCCGTGGTCATCGTGCGCATGCCGGTCAGCCAGGTCAGCGGCGCGTCCGTCATCGGCACCGGATCCCAGCGGTACTGGCCCAGGCTGATAACGTCCGGGTCCACGCAGGGCGCGGATTTCCAGTAGGGCAGGTCGATCTTCCGGTAGCGTCCCGAATGCTTGACCGAGGGACGTATCCGGTAGCACCAGGTGCGTTCGTTCTGGTGGCTCGGCGCCGTGAAGGCGGTGCCCGAAAGCTGCTCGCCATAAAGCCCGTAATTGCATTTCTGCGGGCTGTTCATGCCCTGCGGCAGCGCGCCCGGCAGGGCCTCGGTCTCGAAATCGTTGCCGAAGCCGGGCATGTAGCCGGGATGGGTCGCGGCGGGACTACCCGCCTGGACCATGTCGCGCGGCGTGGACTGGCGATTCATCTGAACTCCTCCCCAGGTCAGAGATCAGCCGGAAGGGTATCGTTGCAAATGCAACGGTGTCAAGGGATCGGCACGGCCAGGCCGGTCTTCTTGCGGTCCATCATCACCGAGGTCCGGAACCGCCGCACATTGGCGTTCTCGAAGAAGAGCCGGTGCGTCAGCGCCTGGAAATCCTCCATGTCGCGGGCCATGCAGATCAGGCAGAAATCCGCCTCGCCGGTCACGTAATAGCATTGCTGGACCTGCGGTTCGGCTTGCACGCGGCGGGTGAAGGCGTCGATCTGATCGAGCCGCTCGCGTTCCAGCTCCACCATCACGACAAAGCCCATCGGCTGGCCGACCTTCGCGGGGTCGAGCAGCGCCACCTCGCCAAGGATCACGCCGGCATCGCGCAGACGCCTGACCCGCCGCTGGACCGAAGCGACGGAAAGCCCGCTATCGGCGGCAAGGGCTTCCAGCCCGGTGCGGGCGTTGCGTTGCATTGCGTCGAGGATGACATGATCCGCACGGTCGAGCTGCATTGCGGCCTCCGATGCCGGTTTACGGGAATTTTTCTCATGAAAGCCGCGAGAATGATGCACGTCAATCGCCGACGCCGTTTATGATGCCGTCCGACACCCGCCGACGGATACGTGCATGAAAGACCTGACGAACCCCTACCGCCACGCGGCGCTGCCGCCCGCCATCGCCGGGATCGAGGGCGAGGTCGCCTCCGATCCCTCCCCCGCGCTGGAGCTTCTGGCGCGTTGCCCGGCGCATTGTGCGACGCCGCTGGTGCCGGTTCGCGCGCTGGCCGCCGAACTGGGGCTGGCGGCGCTGCACGTCAAGGACGAGCGCGGGCGCATGGGTCTGGGCAGCTTCAAGGCACTGGGCGCGGCCTATGCCATCGCGCGGGACGCAGCAAGCGCGCTCGGTCCGCGAATCGACGACCCTGCGGCGGGGCCCAGGGCGCTGGCGGGCCGGGTCTATGTCACCGCGAGCGCGGGCAATCACGGCCTCTCGGTGGCCGCCGGGGCGCGCGTCTTCGGGGCGCGGGCGGTGGTCTATCTGGCACGCAGCGTCCCCGCCTCCTTTGCCGATACGCTGCGCGGCTACGGCGCCGAGGTCATGGTCGAGGGCGCGGATTACGCTGCCAGCATGGAAGCCGCCGAAGCCCGCGCGGAGGCCGAGGGCTGGACGCTCCTGTCCGATTCGACCTGGGAGGGCTGCACGACCGGGCAGGCGGTGATGGAGGGCTACCTGGCCATGGCCGCAGAAATCGTGGAGGCGCTCGACACGCCGCCAACCCATGTCTTCCTTCAGGCCGGTGTGGGCGGGCTCGCCGCGGCGCTGGCCGCGCATCTGCGGCCCGCCTGGGGCGACGCCCCGCGCCTGATCGTGGTGGAGCCAGACGCCGCCCCGGCCTTGGCCGAAAGCATCCGGGCGGGCCGGCCCGTCCATGCCGGGGGGCCGGCCTCGGTCATGGGCCGGCTGGACTGCAAGGAGCCGTCGCTGATGGCGCTGAAATGCCTGGCCGCGACGGCAGACGACTTCGTCACCGTCAGCGACGCGGAGGTGGAGGCGATCCTGCCCGACCTGGCGCGTCACGGGCTCGCCACTTCTGCCTCAGGCGGGGCGGGTTACGCTGCGCTGGCGGCGGCGCTGAAGGCAGGCGCGCTGGGGCTCGACGCAGATTCGCGGGTGCTGCTGATCCTTTCGGAGGGACCGGTCGATGACTGATTTCCCGCAGGCGGAATACGAGGCCCGCCTGGCCCGCGCGCAGGCCCTCATGCGTGCTGACGGCATGGACGCTCTGCTGCTCTGCACCGAGGCGGAGTTCCGCTATTTCTCGGGCTTCCGGACGCTCTTCTGGCAAAGCCCCACGCGTGTCTGGTGCCTGCTGGTTCCCGCCGACGGCGCGCCCATTGCGGTCATCCCCGAGATCGGCGCGGACCTGATGGCGCAGACATGGATCAGCGATATCCGCACCTTTCCGGCACCGGGCGGTGAGGCGGAGGGGCAGCGGCTGCTCCGCTCGGCGCTCGCCGGTTGCCGCCGCATCGGCCTGCCGATGGGCGCGGAATCGAGCCTGCGCATGCCACTCGCGGATTTCGAGCGGCTGCGCGCCGGTCTGGACGCCGAGTTCACGGACGCCACGCCGCTGGTGCGGGCGCTGCGGATGGTCAAGTCGCCCGCAGAGATCGCGCTGCTGCGGCGCATCTGCGGCATCGGCAGCGCGGCCTTTGCCCGCGCGCCGGAGCTTTTTCACGAGGGCCAGCCGCTCGACGCGGCGTTCCGGGCCTTCCGAATCGCGCTCCTGGAAGCGGGCGCCGATGACATTCCCTATCTGGTCGGCGGCGCGGGGCCGGGCGGCTATTCCGGGGTGATCTCGCCGCCAGATGACCGGGCCCTGCGCGAGGGCGATGTGCTGATGCTCGACACCGGCGCGACGCTCGCGGGCTATTTCTGCGATTTCGACCGCAACTGGGCGGTGCGGGACGCCAGCGACGACGCCAGCCGGATGCACGAGACGCTCTGGCGCGCCACCGACGCCGGGCTCACCGCCGCACGCCCCGGCGCCACCTGCGCGGATCTCTTCCACGCAATGTCCGGCATTCTGGGCGGCGGATCGGAGATCGGACGCCTGGGCCACGGACTGGGGATGCAACTGACGGAATGGCCGTCGCTGGCGCCGCATGACAACACGGTGCTGGAGCCGGGCATGGTGCTGACGCTGGAGCCCAGCCTGTCGCGAAGCGATGGCCGAATCATGGTGCATGAGGAGAATATCCTGATAACCGATGGCGCGCCGGACCTGCTGACCGACCGCGCGCCGCGGGAATTGCCGGTGATCTGAGAGGGGGAGGTGCGATGGCACGCGATTACACGCTCGACAACGGATACGGCACGACGGCACGGCTGGGCATGATCGTGCTCTCCACCGACGAGACGATCGAGAACGAGGCGCGCCGGGTCATGGACCGGCCCGGCATCAGCCTGCTGCATGCGCGCATCCCGGCCCACGCCGATGTCACGCCGCAAACCCTGGCGCTGATGGAGGCCGAAATGCCGGGGACGGCGGCGCTGCTGCCGGCGGGGCTCGACGCGGTGGCCTATGCCTGCACCTCCGGCGCCACGGTGATCGGCTCGGACGTGGTCGCCCGGCACATCCAGTCGGCGCATCCCGACGCCGCGGTGACCGATCCCGCAGTGGCTGTGACGGCCGCGCTCGAGGCTCTGGGCGCACGGCGTATCGCGCTGGTAACGCCCTATCTGGCCAGCGTGACCGAGCCGATTCGCGCGCGGCTGAAGCGCAGCGGCATCGAGACCGTGGCCGAGCAATCCTTCGGCGAAAAGGATGACTGGACCGTGGCCCGCATCACCGAGGCCGCGACGCTGGACGCGATCCGGGCCGCCGCCGGAGAGGCGGACTGCGATGCGATCTTCGCAAGCTGCACCAACCTGCGCAGCTTCGGCATCATCGAGACGGCCGAGCGGGAATTGGGGCTGCCGGTGATCTCGTCCAACCTGGCGCTGGTCTGGCACCTGTTGCGCCTCGCGGGGGTGGAGGCGCGCGGCTGGGGGCCGGGGCGGCTCTTCGGGGTCTGACCGCGCTCAGGCGCCGTCGTCTTCGGCCTCGTCACCGGAATTCGACAGGCCAGTGCCGACAATCGAGGCCAGCCCCGCGCGCAGCGTATCCACATGCTCCACAAAGGCGGTGACGAAGGGCGCGGTGTCGGGCGCTGCCTCGATCACGCGCACCGGACGCAGATAGACGACCGTCAGCATCAGGAAGATCAGCCCGGCCAGCACGAAGCCCACGCGGAAGCCCGCGCGGTGTCCGCTGCTGCGGCCTGTTTCCGGCTCCTCGATCATCACGTCGCTGGCCGCGGGCCGCTCGCGCGTGCTGTCGGAGGCCGAGCGCAGGGAGGAGTTGATCTGTTCGATATCGGGCAGCAATTCCCGGCGCGATTCGCCGGGCTCCCGCCGCCGCGGGGCCGGTGCCACGGCTGTCCGGCTTTCCTTGTGTTCAGTCTCGCGGGGAGGCGTTCGCGGCGCGGCCGGTTCGTCGCTCAGCCCCAATTCGGTCTGGGTCTCGAGCGACTCGCGCTCCGCTTCCTCGCGCAGGATATCGAGCACGGCCTGATCAACCGGCCGGCGTTCCGGCGTGCCGCTGCCACGGTCGTGCGGCGCTTCGTCGTCGGATTTCCCGTCGCCGGGGGCCATGCCAAGCGCCGCGGCGAGCGCCGCCGCGGCATCGCGATGTTCCCTGTCCCGCCCGGATAGCCGGGTGCCGCGATCCGGCGCATCGGCGGCGGCGTCCTGCGTGGCGGCGTCGGCCGCCTGTTCCTCTTCGTCCGGGACCGCTTCGGCTTCGTCCGGGGCCGCTTCGGCCGCCGTCTCCCCGGACGGTTCGGGCGCGGTATCCTCTTCCGCAAGCGCGGCGCCCGCCCGGTCGGCTGTCTCATGCCCTTCCGGAAATTGCATCCAGGTATGCCCGCAATTCGAACATTGCACGTCGCGCCCGCCCTCGGGGATCGCACTGTCGTCGACCTCGTACTGGGCGGCGCAATTTGGGCAAACCAGAC
Organism: Maritimibacter sp. 55A14; assembly: GCF_003122205.1. Lineage (GTDB taxonomy): Bacteria > Pseudomonadota > Alphaproteobacteria > Rhodobacterales > Rhodobacteraceae > QEYE01. Next base: position 54,802 of record NZ_QEYE01000010.1, on the reverse strand, counting down.
GCATGCTGCTCCTCGTGCGGTTTTGCGGCGGCAGGTGCCGATTCGCCGCTTTTCAATCTTGTACCGAGCGAAGCCTTGCATTCCAAGCATTCGATGCGGCAGGAAAGGTCAGAGCCGTTCGGGCCGGACTTGCCGGAACCGCGGGTCGGAATGAGGCATGAATGGTGATCGAACTCTCGCAAGCGGCCTATGGCTATGACGGCGGCGAACTTCTGGCCGAGCTGGATCTGCATATTCCGCCGGGCTCGTTCCATTTCCTGACCGGACCGTCCGGCTCGGGCAAGACCACCTTCCTGAAACTGTGCTACATGGAGTTGTTGCCCAAGCGCGGAAGCGCCCGCATCCTGGGCCGCGACGTGCGCGAGATGACCCGCGACGATGTCGCTTTCACCCGCCGCCGGATCGGCGTGGTGCATCAGAACTGCGAGTTTCTGGACCACCTGCCGCTGGCCGAGAACCTGTCGCTGCCGCTTTCGGTCGCTGGCCGCGACACTGCCGAGGCCGCCGCCGATCTGGAGGAGCTTCTTTCCTGGGTCGGGCTGGAGGCGCGGCGCAACGCGCTGCCGCCAGAGCTTTCGGGCGGCGAGCGGCAGCGCGCCGCGCTGGCCCGTGCGGTGGTCACGTCGCCGGAGGTGATCCTGGCCGACGAGCCGACCGGCAACATCGACTGGGACATGGCGCAGCGGCTCCTGCGGTTGCTCATCGAGCTCAACCGCATGGGCAAGGCGGTGGTGATCGCGACGCATGACATGAACCTGATCCGTGCTGCCAAGGCGCATGTACCAGCGCGGGTGCTTCGGCTTCGCGGCGGTCGGCTGCAGCTTGCGGGGGCCGACCTGTGAAGGCCCGCCTGCTTGGCGCCGCAGCCCTGCTGGCGGGCGATAGCAAGGCCGACCGCGTGGTGCCGCCTTCCGGCTTCACGGCGCGGCTGACCGTCTTCACCTCGGCGGCGATGGCCTTCCTCGCGGTCTTCGCGCTGGCGCTGTCGCTGGCCACCGGGCGGCTGGCGGACCGGTGGTCGGACCAGCTCGCGCGCAGTTCCACGGTGCGCATCTCCGCGCCCGAGGACCAGATGCCCATTCAGGAGGCCGCGGTGCTCGAGGTGCTGCGCACCACGCCGGGCGTGGCCGATGCGCGACTGATGAGCCGGGCCGAACAAGCGGCGTTGCTGGAACCCTGGTTCGGCCCCGATCTGCCGATCGAGACGCTGCCCATCCCGAGCCTCGTGGAGGTGATCGAATCCGAAGCGGGCTTCGATCCGGACGGGCTGCGGCTGAGGCTCGCGGCCGAGGCGCCGGGCGCCGTGCTCGACGATCACACGCGCTGGCGCCGCCCGCTGGTGGAGGCCGCCGGGCGGCTCAGGGCCTTCGGGCTGATCGCCATCGGGCTGATCGCGCTATCGACCGCGGCGATGATCACGCTGGCCGCCAACGCGGCGCTGGCCGCCAATGCCCGCGTGATCGGCGTGCTGCGGCTGGTGGGCGCGCAGGACAGCTACATCGCGCGGGCCTTCGTGCGGCGTTTCACCAACCGGACGCTGAGCGGCGCTACGGTCGGGACGGTGGCGGGGCTCATCGCGATCATGTTCCTGCCCGCCGCGGACGAGCAGGGCGGCTTCCTGACAGGGCTGGGCTTCCAGGGCTGGCACTGGCTCTGGCCGCTGGCGATCCCGCCGCTGGCCGCCATCACCGCCTTCTGGGCCACCCGCTTGGCGGCGATCCGCACCTTGAGGGGGCTGACATGATCGCCCATGCCTGGCGCTGGCTCCGCTCTCTGGTCTTCGTGGGGCAGATGTATGCCACGATGGCGCTGATGGCGGTCTTCTTCACCCCGCTGGCGATGCTGGACCGCAAATGGGCCTTCGCCGCGGTCCGCACCTATTGCCGCTGGGTCCGCTGGACGGCGCGCTGGATGGTCGGGCTGCGCTCGGAAGTGCGCGGCGCGGTGCCGCAGGACGAGGTTCTGGTCTGCGCCAAGCACCAGTCCTTCTTCGACATCATCCTGATCGTCAGCGAGGTGCCGCGCCCAAAATTCATCATGAAGCGGGAATTGCGCTGGGCGCCGGTGCTTGGCTGGTACGCACTGCGCATCGGGTGCGTACCGGTGGACCGCGGCAGGCGCGGACGCGCCATTCAGCAGATGGTGGACGGGGTCGAGAAGGACCGCGCCCATCCCGGTCAACTCATTATCTACCCGCAGGGCACGCGCGTCGCGCCGGGCCATTACCTGCCCTACAAGATCGGGCCGGCGATCCTCTATGACAAGCTGGCACAGGATTGCGTGCCCGTGGCCACCAATGTCGGCGTGTTCTGGCCGCGCACCGGCATCTACCGCAAGCCCGGCCTCGCGGTCGTGGAGTTCCTGCCGCGCATCGAAACGGGAATGGACCAGCGCGCCTTCATGGCCCGGCTGGAAACCGAGATCGAGGGCGCCTCGAACCGATTGATGGAGGAGGCCGGCTTCCACCCTGCCGGTCAGAGCGTCCCGTAAATTGCGCGCGCCTGGGCATAGGACAACAACCGCCGCCGCTGCTCATCCCAGAGCTGGAGCTTGACGCAGGCGAAACTCTCCATCAGCGTCATGCGCTGTGCCTCGGCCAGTACCGCATGGTCACGCAGGACCTCCGGCAAGCGGTAGAAGGGGATGCGGCTGTAGAGATGGTGCACATGGTGCACGCCGATATTTGCGGTCATCCATTGCAGTACCTTCGGCAGCACGTAATGCGAACTGCCATGCAGCGCGGCGTCGTGAAGCTGCCAGTCCGGCTCGTGATCCCACTCGGTCTCCTCGAACTGGTGCTGGACATAGAAGAGCCAGACCCCGATCGAGGCCGCGATGAGCGAACTGGGCAAGAAGACCAGGAGGATCGGCATCACCCCGCCGAAATACCCGATCAGCCCCAGTCCCAGCGCCAGGCAGGCATTGGTGCCCATCGCGCTGACCCAGTAGCGCCAGCCGGCATCCATGAGGCCCATCGGCAGCCGGTGGACGAACAGGAACTGGATGCAGGGGCCCAGCACGAAAAGCGTCAGCGGATGCCGATAGAGGCGGTATTTCAGCCGCCCGAAGCGCGACCGCGACCGGTACTCCTCGACCGTCAGGGTGGCGATGTCGCCCATGCCGCGCTTGTCCAGGTTGCCGGCGCTGGAATGGTGCTGCGCGTGGGCGCGCCGCCAGACGTCATAGGGCGTCAGGGTCAGCACGCCCAGCGCGCGGCCGATCCAGTCGCTGACCTGCCGGTTGCGGAAGAAGGCCGCGTGCCCGCAATCGTGCTGGATCGCGAAGATGCGCACCAGGAAAGCGCCGTTGACGACCGACAGCCCCATCGCCAGCCAGTAGCTGACCGAGATCGACCACCAGGCCAGCGCCCAGAGGATCAGGAACGGCACCAGACTGACCGCCAGTTCGAAGGCGCTGCGCAGATGGTTCGGTTCACGGTACCGCGCCAGCACTTTTACCCAGTCTTTGGCGTTGCTCATGTGCTGGGGCGTGGCCCCGGTCGCGTTCATCACGGGCATAAAGATCGGTGTTCCCATATTTTCGATGCACCCCGGATAGACGATACCCGGAATTTGGCAAGGAAATTGCGCGCGGACGCTCCGCTGCGCGCGAAAATTTCATCGTCGGACCGGGGCCGGGTCAGGCCGCCAGCCCCTTGGAGCCGAGATCGAGGAACTTCTTGCGCCGGTCGTCGACGAGTTGCTCCGGGGTCTTCTTCTCCAGCTCGACAATCATCTCGGCCAGGGCCTTGCCGACGGCGGCGACCGTGGCATGGCGGTCGCGTTGCGCGCCGCCCAGCGGCTCGGGGATCACCCGGTCGGCCACGCCCAGCTTGGCCAGATCCTGCGCCGTCAGCCGCAGCGCCTCGGCCGCCTCGCGCATCTTGTCGGCGTCCTTCCACAGGATCGAGGCGCAGCCTTCCGGCGAGATCACGGAATAGACCGAATGCTCCAGCATCGCGACGCGATTCGCCGTGGCGAAGGCCACCGCGCCGCCCGAGCCGCCCTCGCCGATGATCACAGTCACCAGTGGAACCCCGAGTTGAAGGCATTTCTGGGTGGAGCGCGCGATCGCCTCGGACTGGCCGCGTTCCTCGGCGCCCTTGCCGGGATAGGCGCCAGGCGTGTCCACCAGCGTCACCACCGGCAGCTTGAACCGTTGCGCCAGATCCATCAGCCGGATCGCCTTGCGATAGCCCTCGGGCCGGGCCATGCCGAAATTCCGCTCGATCCGGGTCTTGGTGTCATGGCCCTTTTCATGGCCGATTACCATGACCGGGCGGTCGCCCAGCCGCGCCAGCCCGCCCATCACCGCGTGGTCGTCGGCGAAGTTCCGGTCGCCCGCCAGGGGCGTGTATTCGGTGAAGAGCGCGTCGATGTAATCCTTGCAATGCGGCCGGTCGGGATGCCGCGCCACCTGGCATTTCCGCCAGGGGCTGAGATCCTTGTAGAGGTCGCGCAGCATGTCGGCGGCCTTCCGGTCCAGCGCCTCGGCCTCCTTGCTGACATCCGTCTCCTCGCTCGTCCGCGCCATCGCGCGCAGCTCCTCGGCCTTGCCTTCGATCTCGGCCAGGGGCTTCTCGAATTCGAGGTAGTTCTGCATGGATCGCTCCGTCCCGTCCGCGGGTGGCAGCCTATATGAGGCCCGTGGCCCCGGATTGCAACGGCCAAGCGCGCGCCGCGGTCACTCCGCGCGGGCGGTGTAGAAGATCACGCGGGCCGGAATGCGCGCCCCGTCCGGCGCCGCGAAATCGGCAAAAGCCGCCTCGATCCCCGCGCGGATCGCGGCTGCGTCCGCGTCGGTGCCGTCGAAATCCTTGAGGATACGCGCGGCAAGGCCCACTCGCGAGGCCAGCGTCGCCGCCGCCGGAATGCCGCCGGGATGGTGCAACTCCAGCGTCACCTCCTTGGCTTGCGGATCGGCGAACCCGGCCTGCGCCATCAGGCCGGTGACACGGCCGCTGTCGGCGAAGGCCATCGGGCCGGGCGCGCCGTGCTCCGGTGGGTCGGGCCAGCCCAGCCGGTTCGCCGCCACGTCGCGGGGCAGGCGGAACCAGGGGTTGCCCTCGATCCCGGCCCAGCAGGCGAAGACCAATCGCCCGCCGCGCGCCAGCGCGGTGCGCATATTGGCGAAGGCCGCTTGCGGATCGGCGAAGAACATCACCCCGAATCGCGAGATCAGAAGATCGAAATGCGCCTTCGGCAACGCGGCGGTCTGTGCGTCGGCCAGCCGGAACTCGGGCTGCGTCAGGCCGGCAGCGTCGCGTCGTGCGGCGGCGCGCGCCAGCAGGGGCTCGGAGATGTCGAGCGCCAGAACCTCGCCCTTCGGTCCCACAGCCTCGGCCAGCAGCAGCGAATTGGCCCCGGTGCCGCAGCCGACTTCCAGCACCCGCTCACCGGGACGGATGGCGCCGCGGTCGAGAAGCCCGGCGGAGACGACGCTCAGGATCGCGTCCATCCCCTCCTCGTTTTCGATCCATTTCAGCCCGCTGGGGCCGTTCCAGAATTCTGCCTGTTCCGAATTCGGATCCGCGTCGGTCATGGATCGGTTCCCCCGGCTGCCTCGATGCAGCGAGACTATCAGCGACGCCGCCGGGGAAAAGGCAAATCAGCGTGAAATCATCTCGGCCTGCTTGACCACGACTTCGGCCTGCTTGATCGAGGCGATGTCCACCAAGCGCCCTTTGTAAGTGGTCGCGCCCTCGCCGCGGGCCTTGGCGTCTTCCATCGCCTGAAGGATCTCGCGGGCTTCGGTCACGGCCGCATCGGACGGGGTGAAGACCTCGTTGGCCAGCGCAATCTGCTTGGGATGGATCGCCCATTTCCCGACCATGCCCAGCGTCGCCGACCGCCACGCCTGGGCGCGGAACCCGTCATCGTCGGAGAAATCGCCGAACGGGCCGTCCACGGGCAGCAGGCCGTGCGTCCGGCACGCCGCGACAATCGCCACATGCGCCCAGTGCCAGGGATCGGACCAGTGCTTCTGCCCATCATGCAGCATGTAGTAGTTTTCCTGCGTGCCGCCGATGCCAGTGGTCTGCATCCCCATCGAGGCCGCGAAATCCGCGGCCCCCAGGCTCATCGCTGCCAGCCGGGGCGAGGCGGCGGCGATCTCCTCCACATGGGCGATGCCGGCGGCGGATTCGATGATCACCTCGAACGCGATCCGCTTCTTGCGGCCCTTCGCGGCCTCGATCGAGGTCACGAGCGCATCCACCGCATAGATATCCGCCGCGCAGCCCGCCTTGGGGATCATGATCTGGTCGAGCCTCTCGCCCGCCTGTTCCAGCAGATCGACCACGTCGCGGTACCAGAAGGGTGAATCGAGCCCGTTGATCCGCACCGACAGGGTCTTGCGGCCCCAGTCCACGTCGTTGATCGCCTGAATCGTGTTCCGAAGCGCCGCATCCTTGTCGCCGGGCGCCACCGAATCCTCCAGGTCGATATTGATGACATCGGCCTCGGAGGCGGCCATTTTCTCGAAGAGCTTGGGATTCGAGCCAGGTCCGAAAAGCTGGCAACGGTTCGGGCGTGCGGGCGGCTGAGGCTGGATGCGGAAACTCATGGTCGGGTTTCTCCGGTAAGGATGTGTCAAAACGGTCCGCCGTGTGGATAGAATATTGCGCGACCGCGCGCAACATGCCGCAGCGCAGAATTCACCGCGCAGCGGCGTTTACCGGCCGGAGGGCTACTGAAGATCGGCGAATGCGTGCCGGAGCCTTGCCACTGCCTCGTCAATGCGGGCGCGCTGCGTGCCGATGTTGAAACGCAGGAAATTCTCGCCCCCGGTGCCGAATGTGGGGCCGTGATTGGCGGCGATCCGCGCCTCCTGCTCCACCCGGCGCGTGAATTCGGCCCGGTCCATGCCGGTACCGGAGAAATCCACCCAGGCGAGATAGGTCGATTCCATCCGCATCGAGGCCAGGCCGGGGATCGCGTTGACGCCGGCATCGAAGGCCCGGCGATTGCCATCCAGATAGGCAACCAGTTCATCCACCCAGGCGGCACCCTCGGGCGAATAGGCCGCCTTGGTCATGTGCATCCCGAAATTGCTGGCCGAAACGCCGAGCCCGGCCATCGTGGCCGCGAATTTCCGCCGCAGGGCCGCGTCTTCGATGATCACGTTGCCGGTATGCGTCCCGGCAATGTTGAAGGTCTTGGAGGGCGCGGTCAGCATCACCAGCCGGTCCACGATGCCGGGTGCTGCAAACGGCATGGGAATGTGTCCCGCGCCGGGATAGACCAGATCCTGATGAATCTCGTCGGAGATGAGCAACAGGTCGTGGCGTTCGCAGAAAGCCGCGACTGCCTGCAATTCCGCCTCGGTCCAGACCCGGCCGCCGGGATTGTGCGGCGAGCAGAGGATCACCGCCTTCTCGTCCCCGGTCATCTGCCGGTCATAGGCGTCGAAATCCATCTCGTAGCGGCCGTCCCTTTCGACCAGCGGGCATTCGACCACGGCGCGGCCGGCGCCGTGGATCACCCGCGCGAAGGCGTGGTAGACCGGCGTGAAGAGCACGATGCCGTCGCCCGGTTCGGTGAAGGTCTGCAAGGTCAGCCCGACGCCATTCACCACCCCGTGCGTGGTGAAAATCCAGTCCGGCGCGATTGGCCAGCCATGCCGCGTCTGCATCCACCACTGGATCGCCCGCCGGTACTCGGTATCCGGCCCGTAATACCCGTAGATCCCGTGATCGAGCAATTCGCGCACCGCATCCTGGATGCAGTCGGCCGAGCGGAAATCCATGTCCGCCACCCACATCGCCAGCCCGTCCTCGGGCGACACGCCATAGAGCGCCTCCATCTTGTCCCATTTGTTGCAACGGGTTCCACGACGGTCGATGATCCGGTCGAAATCCATGTATGCGCTCCGCTTCGGTGTTCGCGCGCAGGCTAGCGGCGCTGGGTTGCCGTGCAAGTCAAAAAGCCGACAGTTGCGCGCGCCGGGGGGATCGCCTAAATCCCCTGCCATGAGTTTACGCGACATCCTGATCCATCCGGACCCACGGCTGAAGAAGATCTGCGCCCCTGTGGCGGAGGTCACGGCCGAGACGCGCCGGCTGGCCGACGACATGCTGGAGACCATGTATGACGCGCCGGGCATCGGTCTGGCCGCGCCGCAGGTGGGTGTCCTCGACCGTCTGCTGGTGATGGATTGCGAGAAGGGCGAGGACGCCACGCCCGACCCCAGGGTGCTCATCAACCCGGAGATCACCTGGACTTCCGAGGCACTCAACACCTACGAGGAGGGCTGCCTCTCGATCCCCGAGCAATATGCCGAGGTGACGCGCCCCGCCGAGGTGCGCGTCCGCTATCTCGACATCGACGGCAAGCCGCGCGAGGAGGAATTCGCCGGACTCTGGGCGACCTGCGTGCAGCACGAAATCGACCACCTGAACGGGCGGCTCTTCATCGACTATCTCTCGGCGCTCAAACGCCAGATGATCACCCGCAAGATGCAGAAGGTGAAACGCGAGCGTGCGAAAGCCTGACATGGCGCGGCGCCCCTTCGTTCCCTGGCCCGACAAGCGTCTGAGAACCGCGGTGCCGCCGCTGTCCGAGGAGACGGCGGAGACCCGCGCGATCTGGGACGACATGGCCGACACGATGTATGCCATGCCGGGCGTCGGCCTGGCCGCGGTGCAGATCGGGGTGATGCAGCGGCTGGCGGTCGTCGATGCCTCCGACACACGCGACGGGCTGATCCGGCTGGCCAATCCCGAGATCCTGCATGCCTCCGCCCGGATGCGAAGCCACGAGGAAGCCAGCCCCAACCTGCCCGGCGTCTCGGCCGTCATCGAGCGGCCGCGCGCCGTGACGGTGCGCTTCCTGAACGCCGGGGGCGAGATGGAGGAGCGCGAGTTCGTCGGGCTCTGGGCGACCAGTGTCCAGCACCAGATCGACCATCTGGACGGCATGATCTATGCCGACCGCCTGAAACCGATGAAACGCCGCCTGCTTCTGGCGCGGGCCGAAAAGCTACGGAGGCGCGGATGAGGATCGTCTTCATGGGCACGCCCGATTTCTCGGTCCCCGCGCTCGATGCGCTGGTCGCGGCGGGGCACGAGATCCCGGCGGTCTATTGCCAGCCGCCCCGCCCCGCCGGGCGCGGCAAGAAGCCCCGCGCCTCGCCCGTGCAGACCCGCGCCGAGGCGCTGGGGCTGGAAGTGCGCCATCCCGCCTCGCTCAGGGATGCGGAGGAACAGGCCGCCTTCGCGGCGCTGCGCGCGGATGTGGCCGTCGTGGTCGCCTACGGCCTTATCCTGCCGCAGCCGGTTCTGGACGCGCCCCGGCAGGGATGCCTGAACATCCATGCCTCGCTGCTCCCGCGCTGGCGCGGCGCGGCGCCGATCCAGCGCGCGATCATCGCCGGGGACACCGAAACGGGCGTGTGCATCATGCGCATGGAGGCCGGGCTCGACACCGGGCCGGTTCTGCTGCGCGCTGCCACGCCCATTACCGAGAAGGACACCGCCGCCCGCCTGGACGACAGGCTGACCGGCATGGGCGCGGCCCTGATCGTCGAGGCGCTGGCCAGCCTGGACACGCTCACCCCGGAGCCGCAGACGCAAGCGGGCATTACGTATGCAGCGAAGATCGACAAGGCCGAGGCCCGGATCGACTGGACCCGTCCCGCCGCCGAGGTGGCGCGGCTGATCCGCGGCCTCTCTCCCTTTCCCGGTGCCTGGTGCCTGGCCGGTGACGTGCGGCTGAAACTGCTCGACGCCCGCGCCGCCGAAGGGACCGGCGCGCCGGGCGAGGTGATCGCGCCGCCGCTGACCGTTTCCTGCGGCGCCGGCGCGGTTCGCGTCCTGACCGCGCAGCGCGAAGGCAGGGGCGCCGTCCCGGCCGCCGACCTGGTGCGCGGCACGGCCCTGCCGCGCACGCTGGACTGAGCGGCCCGAGGCCCGACCGGGCGCCGACGGGCGAGTAGGTGGTTTCGCGGAATCGTGATAAGGATATCACCCGTCGCCGCAGTGAATGGGCCGCAGTGAATGGAAGGGCGGTCAGGCATCCTTCTTGCATGGAGACTTCAATGATTTTCCCACTCAGGTCTTGCGCTGTCGTCGCCTTCTCGGCCATCGCCACGTTCGCCCAAGCGGGCGCCCCTGACGATATCGCGGCGCGAAACAGCCAGTTCGAGACCGCGTTCAATTCCGGCAACGCATCAGGGGTCGCGGCCCTCTATACCCCGGATGCCGTCGTCATGCCCCCCAGCGCTGCCCCGATCGAGGGGCGCGAAGGCATCTCGGCGCTGTGGCAATCCTTTATTGATGCTGGCGCCGCGGATCTCCATTTGGTCAGGTCCGACCTGGAGGTTCTGGGAGACACCGCGAACGAGGCCGGTACCCTCTCGCTGACGGTGCCGGATGGGAATGGGGGACGGGCCACCTTCAACGGCAAGTACATCGTCATCTGGAAACGCCTTGACGATGTGTGGCACCTGGACCGGGATATCTGGAACGAAACGCCGTCGGAATAGGCGCATGGCGGACAGTTCGGCATAGTCCCGGCGGGACGGACACAGGCCCCCTTGACGGGATCGGTGCAAATGCAATGATCCCGGCCATGAGCGATTTCGATCTCGACGCCTTCCTGCCCTATCAGGTCAACGTGCTGGCCGCCCGCATGAGCCGCGAATTCGCCGAGCGCTACCGGGCGCGCTTCGGCATCTCGGTCGCGGAATGGCGCGTCGTGGCGCATCTCAGCCAAACCGGGCCGGTCAGCGTGCGCGAGATCCATGCCCGCGTTGACATGGACAAGTCCAAGGTCAGCCGCGCTGCGCAGCGGCTGGAGGCCGCGGGCTATCTGCGCAAGCGCCCGCATCCCGGCGACCGGCGGCTGGTGGAACTGTCGCTGACCCCGAAGGGCCAGGCGATGATGGCCGAGCTGACAGAGATCGCAAAGGCGTACCAGACTGACCTCGCGGCGCGGCTCGACGGCGAGAAGCCGGCCTTCCAGGCGGCGATCCAGCGGCTTCTGGACCGGGACGGCGCGGAAAATTGACCGGGCCGCCCGACCGGGGGACGTTACGTCCCCTCCACATCCCGCGCCGATCGTGGCAGGGTGCCCGAGACGCGGCGGTGCGAACCGCCCGAACCGATTCATTCAAACCGCGCACACAGCATGAAAGACAGGACAGATGACGGAGATCGTACTTCTTGACGGGGCCAGGACGGCCATCGGCACTTTCGGCGGCAGCCTCGCGGGCACACCGCCCATCGAACTTGGCGCCCATGTCGCCAAAGCGGCGCTGGAGCGCGCCGGCGTCGAGGGCGCGCAGATCGGCCATGTCGCCTTCGGCCATGTCATCAACACCGAACCGCGCGACATGTATCTCTCGCGGGTGGCGGCGATGCAGGCGGGCGTGCCCGAGACCACCCCGGCGATGAACGTGAACCGGCTCTGCGGGTCGGGGGCGCAGGCGCTCGTCTCGGTGATCCAGTCGCTGATGCTGGGCGATGCGGATTTCGGCCTTGCCGGTGGCGCCGAGAACATGAGCCGCTCGCCCTATATCCTGCCCGCGGCGCGCTGGGGCCAGAAGATGGGCGACGTCTCGACCAGCGACATGATGCTGGGCGCGCTCAACTGCCCCTTCGGCACGGGCCATATGGGCGTAACGGCCGAAAACGTGGCCGCCGAGCACGGCATCAGCCGCGCCGACCAGGACGCCTTCGCGCTGGAAAGCCAGACCCGCGCGGCGCGCGCCATCGAGGAGGGCCGGTTCAAGGACCAGATCGTGCCCATCGAGGTGCGCGTGAAGCGCGACATGGTGGCGTTCGACACCGACGAACATCCCAAGGCCACGACGGCCGAGGCGCTGGCCGGGCTGCGCACGGTCTTCCAGAAGGACGGCACGGTGACGGCCGGCAATGCCAGCGGTATCAATGACGGCGCCGCGGCACTGGTTCTGGCAAGCGCCGAGGCCGCCGGGAAAGCCGGGCTGAAGCCGCGCGCGCGGGTGCTGGGCTATGCCCATGCCGGCGTCCGGCCGGAGGTGATGGGCATCGGCCCGGTCCCGGCGGTGGAGAACCTGCTGGCGCGCACCGGTCTGGCGGCGTCGGATTTCGACGTGATCGAATCGAACGAGGCCTTTGCGGCGCAGGCGCTTGCGGTCAACAAGGGCCTGGGCCTCGACCCCGCCAGGGTCAACCCCAACGGCGGCGCCATCGCGCTGGGCCACCCGGTCGGCGCGACTGGGGCGATCCTGACCGTCAAGGCGCTCTATGAGCTGGAGCGGACCGGTGGCTCGAAAGCGCTCATCACCATGTGCATCGGCGGCGGCCAGGGCATCGCGCTGGCCATCGAGCGGCTCTGAGGACGTGCCGGGCGGCGGCCGTATCGGGCCGCCGCCCCCGCCACCCTTCACCGGAAGAGCCGGTAGAGCACGGTCAGCACGACACTGATCAGCAGGCAGGAGCCGAGCGGCAGGTAGAGCCTGCCATTCGCGCCCAGCGGGATCGTGATGTCGCCGGGCAGCCGGCCCAGCGGCACCTGCCGAAGCCAGGGCCAGAACAGACCCGCCGCGATCAGCGCGATCCCCAGCACGATCAGCAGCTTCTGCATCTCTCCGTCTCCCTTCGTCGCGGGGGGCGCGGCCCCGCTTGCCGTCGCCCTGACCGGCAGATAATGTGGCCAACCTGCCCACTCAACACGGAACCGCCATGCTTCATGCCGCTCTCGCCGCTCTTCTGGTCCTGATCGCCGCCGCCGGGCTGGCCGTTCATACGCTGGGTCTGCCGCTCGATCTGACTGAGTCCGGCCCAGTGGAGATCGGCCAGGCGCTCGTCGCCCTTGTCGGCGCGGTGGTCTGGGGGGCGCTCGCGCTGCATCTGCGCGCCGCCGCGCCTGCCGCACCTTTCCATGCCAGCATCGCCATATTCTTCAGCCTGCTCTGCGTGGCCGTGGCCGGGCGCGAAGCCTCCTGGATGGAGGAATACGGCAGTTCCGAAGCCACGAGCAAGCTTCTGGAGGCCGTCATCGGCGGGGCCATCGCGCTTGGCGCCCTGGGCCTCGCGGCCTTCTGGCTGACGCGCCGGGCGCGCGCCGCCCGAATTTTCCGGCGCTTCATGGCTCACCCTTCTTTCGGCTGGGCGATCCTGTCCTTCCTGCTGGTGCTCGCGGGCGACATCTTCGAGAAACGCCTCTTCGCGCTGGACAGCAACCTTCTGTGGGAGGAACTGCTGGAACTGCTGGGCTTCGCCGCGATCGCCGGGGCGGGTTTGACGGGCTTCGCGCGCCGCCGCGGCTGAGCGGTCAGCCCGCGCCGCGCCCCGCCGCGCGGATCTGCGAGAGCGTCTGGCCGGTGGCCAGCGCCTCCGGGTCGAGGCGCAACTCGATGATCGCGGGCTTGCCGGAAGCCTCGGCACGCGCGAAGGCCGGTCCGAAATCGGCATCCCGCTCCACCACCTCACCATGACCGCCATAGGCCCGCGCCAGTGCCGCGAAATCGGGATTGGCCAGCGCCGTGCCGCTGACGCGGCCGGGATAGGCGCGCTCCTGATGCATGCGGATCGTGCCGTAGAGCCCGTTATTGGCCACGATCACGATGACCGCCGCACCGTGCTGCATGGCGGTGGAGAACTCGTTGCCGGTCATCTGGAAACAGCCGTCGCCGGCCAGGCAGACCACGCTGCGGCCGGGATGCTCCAGCTTGGCGGCGATGGCCGCGGGCAGGCCGTAGCCCATCGAGCCCGAGGTCGGGGCAAGCTGCGTGCCGAAGCGGCGGAAGCGGAAGTAACGATGCAGGAAGGCCGCGTAATTACCCGCGCCATTGGTCAGGATCGCATCCTCGGACAGGTTGTCACGCAGCCAGCCCACGACATTGGCCATCTTCACCGCGCCGGGCAGATCGACGGGCTGCTGCCAGGCCTCGTAATCGGCACGTGCCGCCGCGCGCCAGGCGGCATCGGCGGGTGCGCCCTGGCTCCCCGCCAGCGTGGCGAGCATCGCGGGCGCGGGGCAGGCGACGGCCAGGTCGGGGCGCCAGACACGGCCAAGTTCGTCGGGGTCGGGGTGGACATGCAGCATGGTCTTGCCCGGCGCGCCCACCTCCAGATGTTCATAGCCCCCGGTGGGCACGTCACCCAGACGCGAGCCCAGAACCAGCAGACAGTCGGCCTCGCGCAGACGCGCGGCGAGCCGTGGATTCATCCCCACGCCCAGATCGCCGGCATAGCAGGGATGGGAATTGTCCATGTAATCCTGCCGCCGGAAGGTCACGGCAACCGGCAGGTCGAACGCCTCGGCGAAGCGGCCCAGATCGGCGGCGGCGGTGCTGTCCCAGCCCGGCCCGCCCGCGATCACCAGCGGGCGCTCGGCGGCGGCCAGATGATCGACGATCGCCGCGGCCGCATCCTGCGGCACGGGCTGCGCGGCGTGCGTCGCGGCGGGGATGTCGGGCACGTCGGCGTGCGCACTCAGCATGTCCTCGGGCAACGCCAGCACCACCGGGCCGGGGCGGCCGGAGCGCGCCACATGGAAGGCGCGGCTGATATATTCGGGCAGCCGGGCCGTCTCGTCGATCTCGCCGGTCCATTTCGCCAGCGGTCCGAAGTAGCGCCGGTAATCCACTTCCTGGAACGCCTCGCGGTCGCGGTGGCCGCGCGTGATCTGGCCCACGAAGACGACCATCGGCGTCGAGTCCTGCATTGCCACATGGATGCCGGAAGAGGCGTTCGTCGCCCCCGGCCCGCGCGTCACGAAGAGCACGCCGGGCGCGCCGGTCAGCTTGCCATGCGCCTCGGCCATCATGGCCGCACCACCTTCCTGGCGGCAGACGACATTCTGGATGCCGCTCTCATGCAGCCCGTCCAGCGCGGCAAGGAAGCTCTCGCCGGGCACCGAAAAGACGCGCCGCACGCCCTGAAGGCGCAACTGGTCCGCAAGTATCTGCCCGCCATGCCGCATCGGCCGCCTTTCCCTCCTTCAGTTGCTGTGCTTCTTCGCAACTCTTCAGTCGCTGTGCGCCTGCGCACAAGGCATGCGCGCCGCGCCAGGCGCCGTCAAGGTTGCATCCCCGGACGCGGGACATACCTTGCCACCAACATCGCATTACATGAAGGAGAGACAGTCATGGCCACAGGAAGGCTTCTCGGCATTTCCGGTTCGCTGCGCCGCGACAGCTACAACACCAAGCTGATGCGCGAGGCGGCGCGCCTTTTCGAGCCCGCCGAGTTCACCGAGGCTGATCTCAACCTGCCGCTCTATGACGGCGATCTGGAATCCGAGAAGGGCATCCCTGAACCGGTCCAGACGCTCATCGACCAGATCAAGGATGCCGACGCGATAGTGATCTCGACGCCGGAATACAACAAGGCACCGTCCGGCGTGCTCAAGAACGCGCTGGACTGGACGAGCCGCACCAGGCCGTTTCCGCTGATCCGCAAACCGGTGGCGATCATGTCGGCCACCGCCGGCCGCGCGGGCGGCGAGCGCACGCAATTCGCGCTGCGGCTGATGCTGGTGGCCTTCCAGCCGCGGCTTCTGCAGGGGCCGGAGGTGCTGGTCGGCCAGAATACCGACCAGTTCGACGACAAGGATCGGCTCGTCAACGAGATCAACGCCAAGGCGCTCGACGGCCTTATGAAGGCCCTGCGCGCCGAGGCCGGCCTGTCGGAGGACTGACCGAAGGTTCAGGCGGGCTCGGAGATCTCGATCAGGTTACCGTCCGGATCGCGGATATAGATTGATGTGATGGGCCCGGTTGCGCCGCTGCGCGCGACCGGGCCTTCCTCTATCGCGATGCAGTGGCGCTCCAGATGCTCTAGCCAGCGCGAAAGCGGCACACCGCTCAGGAAACACAAATCGGCACTGCCCGGCGCCGGGGCGGCGGCCTTGGGTTCGAACTCCCGCCCGGCCTCGTGCAGATTGATCTTCTGACTGCCGAAGGTGAGCGCGGTCCGCGTGCTGCCATCGGATGGGCGGAAACTTTCGGCCTCCATTCCCAGAACGCTCGTGTAGAAGGCCACGCTGCGCGGAATGTCCGCCACCGTCAGCACCAGGTGATCGAGCGAGCGCAGCGCAGGTTCCATGATCCTCGGTCTCCGTCTTCCGGGTTAAGCCACCTGCGCGCAGCTTGCCCGAACGGGCCGCATGATGGCAATTCCGGCGCCCTCAGCGCAGGCTGGCCGCGACCGCGAACTCGGGCGGGATGGCGTCGTGGCCCTCCAGCACCAGGTCGGCCATGACCTCGGCCACTTTCGGGGCCAGTCCGACGCCGATCTTGAACCCGCCATTCGCGATGAAGACGTCGTCGCGCGCCGGGTGCCGCCCCAGCATCGGCGCGCGCGACCGGGCGCGCGGGCGCACCCCCGCCCAGCGCGCGACCACCGGCGCATCTGCGAGCGCCGGACAGGCGGCACAGGCGCGCGCGTGGATCCCGTCGAGCGCGGCATCGGTGGTGTCGGCGTCCTGCCAATCCCGCTCCGAGGTGGAGCCCACCGCCACCGTTCCGTTGGCATGGGGCACGATATGCAACCCGTCCGCAAAGAGCTGCGGCGCATCTGGCATGTCGAGCGCCAGCGCCAGCGCCTGACCCTTGACGCCGCTGCCGACCGGCCGGCCCAGTTCCGCCGACAGCGCCGCCAGCCCTTCATGCCCCGTGGCCCAGACCTGCGCGCCACCGGCCTGCGGCGCGTCCGGCCCGATCCGCCCGCCCAGCGCTGCGACGGCGGCGGCGAGCGTGGCGCAGGCCGCCGCCGGGTCGATCCGGGCGCTGAGCGTGTCCTCGATCAGCCAGCCGGTGGGGCTGACCGGAGCCCAGTCGCGGCCCGCAGCCGGCACAACGCGCCATTCGGCCTTTCCCGCCCAGCTTTGCGCCGCCGCCTCGGCGCGCGCGTGGGCCAGCGCCAGACCGCGCTCATCCGCGACCGGCTGCAACCGCCCGACCCGCGCATAGCCGGTGCGCCGTCCGCCCGCCTCTTCCACCGCCCGCCAGAAGGCCCCGGCCGCAATCAGGCTTTCGAACTGGAACTGCTTCTTGGCGTTCCAGCCGTCAGGCGTGTGGGGCGCCAGCGCACCGAGCAGCCCGCCCGAGGCCCCGGCGCCGGGCGCGTGCGGCTCCACCACCACGACGCGGGCGCCGCGGCGCAGGCAGGCGAAGGCCACCGACAGGCCGAACACCCCCGCGCCGAAAACCGTCACCTCGGTCCTTGCCATTCGCTCTGCCTCCCACCATGCTCCGCACCGATCACGGCATTCCGGGACATCGCATGGCCACCCGCACGCGGCAAGTCGCAGAGACAGCAGAGATCGTCTGGCGCGAAGGCGGCGGGCCCGTCTCGGCGCGATTCGACGACCCGTATTTCTCGCTCCAGGACGGGCTGGCGGAGACGCGGCATGTCTTTCTGGCGGGCAACGGCCTGCCGGAACGGATGCACGCGGGGTTCCACATCGCGGAACTGGGTTTCGGCACCGGGCTCAACCTGCTGGCGGCCTGGCAGTGCTGGCTGGAGACCGGTCTGCCCGGACGCCTGCGATTCACCAGTTTCGAAGCCTATCCGATGCGGGCCGCGGACATGGCGCGCGCGCTCGGCGCCTTTCCCGCGCTTGCCCCGCTCACCGCCCCGCTGCTGGAGGCATGGTCGCGCGGCGAAACACGGCTGGTGACGGAATCGCTGGAGGCGCAAGTGATCCTGGGCGATGCGCGCGCGCGGCTGCCGGAATGGACCGGGCGTGCAGACGCCTGGTTCCTCGACGGCTTTGCCCCGGCGCGCAACCCGGAACTCTGGGATGCGGCGCTGCTGCGCGAGGTCGCGCGCCACACCGCGCCGGGCGGCAGCTTCGCCACCTACACGGCTGCAGGCCATATCCGCCGCGCGCTGGCGCAGGCCGGTTTCGCGGTGACGCGCCTACCGGGATACGGCACCAAGCGCCACATGACCGCCGGCCGGCTGGAGCGGCACCCATGAGTCAGTCGAACGCCCGCCTCGGCATCCTGCTGATGATCGCCACGACCTTCGTCTTCGCCGTGCAGGACGGCATTTCCCGCCACCTGGCGGGCGAATACAACGTCTTCATGGTGGTGATGATCCGCTACTGGTTCTTCGCCGCCTTCGTGATCTCGGTCGCCGCGCGCAAGGCCGGCGGGCTGCGTGCCGCCGCGGCGACGACACAGCCGGGCCTGCAGGTATTCCGCGGCCTGTTGCTGGCCGCCGAGATCTGCGTGATGATCGCGGCCTTCGTGGCGCTGGGTCTGGTGGAGAGCCACGCGATATTCACCTCCTATCCGCTTCTGATCGCGGCGCTCTCCGGCCCGATCCTGGGCGAGCGCGTGGGCTGGCGGCGCTGGGCGGCGATCGGCGTGGGCTTCATCGGCGTGCTGATCATCCTGCAGCCGGGCTTCCGCGTCTTCTCGCCCGCCGCGCTCATCCCGCTGACCGCGGCGCTGATGTTCGCGCTCTACGGGCTGCTCACCCGCTACGCCGCAAGGCGCGACACGACGGCGACCAGCTTCTTCTGGACCGGCGTGACCGGATCGGCCGCGATGACCTGCGTGGGGGTGTGGTTCTGGGAGCCGATGATCGCGACAGACTGGCTCTGGATGGGGGTGCTCTGCGTGACCGGGGCCAGCGGGCACTGGCTGCTGATCCGCACCTATGAGGTGGCCGAGGCCAGCGCGGTCCAGCCCTTCGCCTACCTGCAACTGGTCTTCGCCTCGGCCATCGGGCTCATGGTCTTCGGCGAGGCGCTGCGCAGCAACGTGGTGATTGGCGCATCGGTCGTGGTGGGGGCGGGGCTCTTCACACTCTGGCGCGAACGGGTGGCACGGTAGCGCAGGGCAAGGGGGCGCTGCCCCCTCGGCCTGCGGCCTCACCCCCGGAGTATTTGACGAAAGATGAAGGCAGGGCGCGTGCGCATCTTCATCTTTCCGGAAATACTCCCGCCGGAGGCGGTCCTCCGGACGAGACCGGGCGCGCCGGGCCGGACGGCGCGCAGCCCTAGCCTTCCTTCAGATCCATCGTCAGGCGCAGCGGGGCGGCGCGGCCGCCCAGCCGGGCGCGGTAGACATGGAGCGATTCCATCACCCGCATCACGTAGTTCCGGGTTTCGCGGAAGGGGATATGCTCGATCCAGTCCACCACGTCGACGCCATCGGCTCGCGGGTCGCCGAACGCCTCGATCCACGCGCTCGCGCGGCTCGGGCCGGCATTGTAGGCCGCGGCGACGAGTACGATCGAGCCGTCGAAGACATCCATCAGTTCCGCCAGATAGGCGGTGCCCAGCGCAACGTTGTAGGTCCAGTCGTCGGTCAGGCGCGCGGCGGAATACTGCTGTCCCGTCTTCGCGGCCATCGCCTTCGCGGTGCCGGGCATGAGCTGCATCAGCCCGCGCGCGCCCGCCGGGCTGACCACGAGCGGATCGAACTCGCTCTCGCGCCGGGCAATGGCCAGCGCAAGCTCCATCGGCACCGGCACCGGCTGGCGAGTGAGCGCGGTCAGCGGGTAATAGCCCTTGGGCACCTCGATGCCGCGGCGGGCGGCGCGTTTCGACAGCATCAGGGCGATATGCGGCTCGCCCAGTTCCAGCACCAGATCGGTAAGCTGCGCAAGCTCCCGGCGTTCGAGCGTCCCGGCCATATGGGTGAAGAATTGCCTGGCCCAGGCCGTCTGACCGGCGCGGTGCAGCAGGACCGCCGCCTGAAGGACGGGCGTCTCGGCGAAGGCGGCCTGACGCCAGGGCGCCACATCCTCGGCCCCGGACAGATCCGCATCCGGCGCGATGCCACCGCGTTCCGCCGCGAGCTGGCCGTAGAAGCTGGTCTGGTAGCGGGCGCCGAACGCATAGGCCGCCTTCGCGTTTTCCGCCTCGCCCAGCGCCTCGTACGCGCGCCCCAGCCAGTAGCCGGCGCGGCCGCGGCTGATCGGCGTCTCAACATAGTTGCGGAACCGCGTGAAGTGATCGACCGCCAGCCCCGGATGGCCGAGCTGCGTCAGAGCGATATAGCCCGACAGCCATTCCAGATCGGCAAAATCCGATCCGTCGACGAGGAAATGGCGCGAGGCGATCTCGTAGGCCAGCGCCACGTCGCCCTCGCGCATCTTCTCGCGGGCGAGGGCGCGGCGCCGGCTGGACCACGCGTCAGGCACGCCCAGCGCCGCCTGCGACACCGAGCGCGCGCGCAGAAGCTCGATCGCATCATCCGTCCGGCCGCGGGCGGCGCGCCAGGCGAAACGTTCATGGGCCAGCCCCGGATCATCCGCCAGGTCCTCGGGAACGGCGTCGATGCGCGTATCCACCCCCGAGGCGTTGGAGCGCAGCGCGATGCGGGCCTCCGCCAGCGCCCGCCAGCCATCGGAGACGAGCGGGTACATCCGTCGCGCCACCCCCGCGCTCCCGCGCCACAACAGCATGTCGAGCCGGGCCTCGTGATGCGGGGCCAGCAGGTCCGGGAACCGCTTGAGCAGATAGGCCTCGTCCTCGGCGCTCATCACCATGGAGCGCCAGGCGCGCACGACCTCGGCGCCCGCATCCCCGGCCCGGCCCAGCGCCGCGAACGCCTCCACCAGCCGCACGACGCCCGCGCCGGTCTGCGGGGGGGCGCCGTCGAAATAGGCGATCACCGCCTTTGGCTCGGCGCCCGATCCGATCTCGCGTTCGCCCAAACTCCGCAGCCGGTCGAGCCCCGGCCAGTCGGGATGCGCATTCAGGAAGGCGTCGTAGTCTTCCCAGAACCCCGCGCCGTTGTGCAGTTTGATCCATTCGAGAAGCGACAGCGCGGCGGGTGTATCGATGGGGGAAAGCGCGGCTTCGGCCCGCGCCCAGTCGCCCGAGCGGGCCGCAGCAAGTGCCTCGGCCAGGGCGGCGCCGTCAGCCTCGTCCGGCAGGGCAGCCGCCGGTCCGCACAGCAGGAAGACGGCAGCCATCATGCGCAGCAGGGCCAAGGGTCGAGCGAGCATAACTATGCCTGTTTCATGCCACACGGGATGGACTGTAGCGGTCAGGCAGTCTATTGCAACGCCCAACTTGGCAACCGGGGCGCGGCCCGGTACTGTCCGCGCGGTTTTCAGCCGGGGCGCCTCCCCGGAACCGAAATGAAGGAGCGTGTCATGTTCAGAGGGTCCCTGCCCGCACTCGTCACGCCGTTTGCGAACGGCCAGGTCGATGTGGACACGCTCAAGAAACTTGTGGAATGGCACATCGCCGAGGGCAGCCACGGGCTCGTCCCGGTCGGCACCACGGGCGAGAGCCCGACGCTGAGCCATGTCGAGCATGAAATGGTTGTCGAAGAGGTGGTGAAAGCCGCCGCCGGCCGTATCCCGGTGGTCGCCGGTGCGGGTTCCAACAACACGCTGGAGGCGATGCGCTTCATGCGCCATGCCGAGTCGGTGGGTGCCGATGCCGCGCTGGTGGTGACGCCCTATTACAACAAGCCCACGCAAGCGGGGCTGATCGCGCATTTCACCGCACTGCACGATTGCTGCGAACTGCCGATCATCATCTACAACATCCCGGGCCGTTCGGCGGTGGACATGCTGCCCGAGACGATGGGAGAACTGGCCAAGCTGCCGCGCATCATCGGGGTCAAGGACGCGACCGGCGACCTGGCGCGGGTCTGCGCCCAACGCCTGACCTGCGGCCCGGATTTCATCCAGATCTCCGGCGAGGACGCAACCGCGCATGGCTTCAACGCCCAGGGCGGCGTCGGCTGCATCTCGGTCACCGCGAACGTCGCGCCGCGACTCTGCGCCCAGATGCAGGAGGCCACGCTCTCGGGCGATTTCCGCACCGCGCTGGAACTGCAGGACCGGCTGATGCCGCTGCACCGCGCGATCTTCGTGGAGCCAGGCCTGGCGGGTGCGAAATACGGGCTTTCGGTGCTGGGTCGCTGCGAGGAGGATATCCGGCTTCCGCTGACCCCGCTCACGCCCGACACGCGCGCCCTGATCAAGAGCGCGATGCGCCATGCCGGCCTGATCAACTGAGCCGCCGCGATGGCCGCCAGAAAGAAACCTGCACAGCCCGGCGACCGGGTGCTGGGTTTCGATCCGGGGGCCGCGCATGACGCGGGCCTGGCCTTCATCGGGCATATCCGCTCTCCCTGGTCGCCCGGCGACTGCCCGCGCAACCTGACGGCGGCGCGCAAGACGGGCAAGGGCGCGCGGGTCGAATTGCGGCCGGGCTATGGGCCGGGGCTGGAAGGGCTGGAGCCGGGCCAGCACGTGATCCTGATCTACTGGCTGGACCGCGACCGGCGCGACCTGATCGCGCAGCAGCCGCACGGGGACGATGCGCCGCGCGGAACCTTCGCCTTGCGCTCACCGGTGCGGCCCAACCCGCTGGGGCTAGCCTGCGTGCGGATCACCGCGCTCGACGCCGCCGCCGGCGTGATGGAGATCGACGCCGTGGATGCGTTCGACGGCACGCCGCTTCTGGACATCAAGCCTTGGCGGCCGGGGATCGACATGCCCGCCGGGATCTGATCGCGGGCTTCACGAGGATCGGGGATTCAGGCCGCACAGGGTGTTTGCGCAAAAGACATTGAGCCCCGAAAACCCGAAACCAAAGCGGTGATACCGCCCTCGCAAGCGCTCGCGCATTCGCTGACGAGCCGCGCGCGGGCAACGGACCGATGCCGGTGCAAGGTCAGTTGTTGCGGACCAGGTGGGCGCGGCTCTAGAGATACCAGTCGTATTCGCGCGGCAGCACCTCGGCCAGGAAGGCATCGAGCTCTGCACGCTTGATATCGGCATAGGCGCGCGGGTAGCGCGGGCCGAGATAGTCGGCCATCACCTTGGAGCCTTCGATCCGGTCGAGCGCCGACCAGAGCTTGACCGGCATGTCCGGGTCGATCTCGGCGCCCGCGTTGCCTTCGGCTTGCGCCGTGGGCTCAAGCCTGCAAGCGATGCCGTGATGCGCGCCGGCGAGCACGGCGGCCATGACCAGATAGGGGTTGGCTTCGGCCCCGGCGATGCGGTGTTCGATACGCCGGGCGGCAGGTGGACCGGAGGGAATGCGGAAGGCGACCGAGCGGTTGTTGCTGCCCCAGCTCGTGTTGACGGGCACGAACTCGTCGGGGGCGAAACGGCGATAGGCGCCGATATTGGGCGCGAAGATCGCCAGTGCGTCCCAGGCCGTGGCCTGAAGCCCGGCGACCGCTTGGCCCAACAGTCGCCCACCTTTCGGGCCGGTCTCGTCGAAGACGTTGCGCCCCTCGCCGTCGAGAAGGCTCAGGTGGATGTGCAGTCCGCTGCCCGATTGTCCGGTGAAGGGCTTGGACATGAAGGTGGCCGCCTGCCCGTGCCGCGCGGCCACGCCCTGCACCACGCGGCGCAGCATGAGCGCGTGATCGGCGGCGCGCACCGGGTCGGGCAGGTGGCCAAGGTTGATCTCGAACTGACTGCCGCCATATTCCGCCGTCGCCGCGCCCGCGGGCAGTCCCTGCGCGGCGCAGGCCGCGTCGATATCGGCGATCAGCGCGCCCCATTCGTCGAGTTTGTCGAAGGCCAGCACGCGCGGCGCGGCGCTGTCGCGTCCGGTGCGGGTGGGCTTGGCGGGCAGCGCAGCGCCATCCGGGCCGCGCCCGGCATCCAGGAGATAGAATTCCAGCTCGCAGGCCACCACAGGGGTCAGACCCAGCCCCTCGAACCGGCGCAGCACGCGGGCCAGGATCGCGCGCGGGTCGAACCACCAGCCATCGGGGTCGTCAGGGCATTCCGGCCGGATCAGGCATTGCGCGACGCCATCGAGCCAGGGCACCGGCACCAGCGTGCCGGGAACCGGGCGCGCCACCATGTCCGGATCACCGTCGGAAAAGCCGATCCCCTCCACGTCCCAGCTTGTCCCCAGGGCGTCGAGCGTGGTGATCCCGGCACAGAAGGCCGCGCCACCTGTGCAGAACTTCGGCCAGTCGCGACGCGGGTAGCGTTTGCCCACCGCGCTGCCGACCAGATCGAACATCAGCGCATCCAGATAGCGCGTGTCGGGATGCGCCTTCAGGAACTCCCGAAACTCCTCAGGCATCTCCGTCATGTCCGTCCTCCCCGTGCCCGGCCATGCCCGCGATACTACGCGGCCCCTGCCCGCGGTCAATCGGCGCGGGACCATCTGGACTCGGACCCCCATCTGACCTATGTCCGCGCGCATGGCCAAGCCCAAGGATAACCCCAATTACAAGGTGATCGCCGAGAACCGGCGCGCCCGGCACGACTACGCGATCGAGGAAGACCTCGAATGCGGCATCATGCTGGAAGGTTCCGAGGTCAAGTCGCTGCGTCTGGGCCAGGCCAACATCGCCGAGAGCTACGCCAGCGTCGAGGATGGCGAACTTTGGCTGATCAACGCCTATATCGCGCCCTATGCGCAGGCCAAGACCTTCGGGCATGAGGAACGGCGCAAACGCAAGCTGCTGGTCGGCAAGCGGGAATTGTCGAAGCTCTGGAACGAGAGCGCGCGCAAGGGCATGACGCTGGTGCCGCTGGTGCTCTACTTCAACCACCGGGGCATAGCCAAGATCAAGATCGGCATCGCCAAGGGCAAGAAGACTGTGGACAAGCGCGAAACCGAGAAGAAGCGCGACTGGCAGCGCCAGAAGGCACGGCTGCTGCGCCAGGGCGGCTGAGCGGAGCGCGGGAACCTGCCGCCCGAGCGGGGCTTGGCCCTTGAAACACCCTGCCGCGCTGGATAGGCATTAGTCTGGTTCCGCGATCTCAGGGATGCCCGGATATGCCTCATAGCGACCCCCGCACGCTCGTCTCCACCGCCTGGCTGGCCGACCATCTGGCCGACCCGGACCTGCGCATCCTCGACGGCTCGTGGCACATGCCCGCCGCCGGGCGCGACGCGCGGGCCGAGTATAACGCCGGCCACATCCCCGGTGCGCGGTTCTTCGATATCTACGATATCTCCGACAACCGCTCGGCCCTGCCGCACATGGTCCCGCCGGTGGAGAAATTCATGAGCCGCTGCCGCGCGATGGGCGTGGGCGACGGGCATCAGATCGTCGTTTACGACACGGCCGGGCTCTTCTCGGCGGCGCGGGTCTGGTGGCTCTTCCGGCTGATGGGGCACGCCGACGTGGCGGTTCTGGATGGCGGCCTGCCGAAATGGCAGGCGGAGGGCCGCGCGCTGGAGGACATGCCGCCGGTGCTGCGCGAGCGCCACATGACCGTCCGCCGCCAGGCGCATATGGTCAAGGATGTCACGCAGGTCGCCGCCGCGTCCAAGCTGCGTGACGCCGAGATCGTCGATGCGCGCAGCCCGGCGCGGTTCCGCGGCGACGAGCCCGAGCCGCGCGAGGGTCTTCGGGCCGGGCATGTTCCGGGCTCGCGGAACCTGCATTACGCCAGCCTGCTCAACGCCGACGGCACCATGAAGGACCCCGAGGCGCTGCGCGCGCTTTTCGAGGCCGCGGGCGTCGATCCGGCGAAACCGGTCATCACCTCCTGCGGCTCCGGCGTAACGGCCGCGATCCTCAACCTGGCGCTGGAACGCATGGGGCGGCGCGATCACGCGCTTTACGACGGGTCCTGGTCCGAATGGGGCCAGTTCGACGAATTGAAGGTGGAGACGGGATGACCCTGATCCCCGCAGGCACCGAAGTCAGCTACACCACCACCTGGCTGGAGATGACCGAGCGCCCCGGTTTTCCGTGGCCTGCAACGCCGGTGGGAAGCCCGGTGACCCTTTTGCACGCGACCGCGCCGCCGGCCTGGTATTTCCTGTCGCTCTATGACGCGGTCGGGCGCGACTATGTCTGGGACGATATGTTCGAGATGGAGGAGGCCGATTTGCGCGCGCTCCTGCATGACGCGGATGTCGCGCTCTGGACGCTCTTCTCGGATGGCTGGCCGCATGGCTTCTTCCTGCTGGACTGGCGCAAGGTGGGCATCTGCGACCTGGCCTATTTCGGATTGGTGCCGCAGGCGGTGGGGCGCGGGCTGGGCCGCTACCTGCTGCAAACCGCGATCCATACCGGTTGGGACCGGCCTGGGGTCGCGAAGATGACGGTCAACACCTGCACGCTGGATCATCCGCGGGCACTGGTCAATTATCAGAAACACGGCTTTGTCCCGGTTCGGCAGGCCGAGAGCACCCGCATCCTGAAACGCGACAGGGATCTGGCGCGTATTCCCGACTGAAAGGCGAACGACATGTTTGGCGCACTCAAACCGCAACCCGCCGACAAGATCCTGAAACTGATGCAGGCCTTCCGCGAGGACCCGCGCGGCGACAAGATCGACCTTGGCGTGGGTGTCTACCGCAATGCCGAGGGCGTGACCCCGGTGATGCGCGCCGTCAAGGAAGCCGAGAAGCAGCTCTGGGAGCTGGAGACGACCAAGGCCTATACCGGGCTGGTGGGGGATCCGGGCTATCAGCAAGCGATGGCCGATCTGGTGATCGCCGACACGGTGGACCGCGACCGCGTGGCCGCCGCACACACGCCGGGCGGGACCGGCGCGATCCGTCAGTCGCTGGAACTGATCCGCATGGCCGCGCCCAAGGCGACGGTCTGGCTCTCGGCGCCGACCTGGCCCAACCATCCGTCGATCCTCAAGTACCTGAAGATGCCGATGGCGGAGTACCGCTATTTCGACAAGACCAGCTGCACCGTGGATTTCGAGGGCATGATGGCCGATCTGGAGAAGGTCAAGCCCGGCGACGTGGTGCTGCTGCATGGCTGCTGCCACAACCCCACCGGCGCCAATCTGCGCGGCCCGGAATGGGAACAGGTCGCCGACCTGCTGCTGGAAAAGGATGCGATCCCCTTCGTGGACATCGCCTATCAGGGCTTTGGCGACGGGCTGCGCGACGACGCCGCCGGGGTCCGCCTGCTGGCCAGTCGGATGCCCGAAATGCTGATCGCGGCGAGCTGTTCCAAGAATTTCGGCATCTATCGCGAACGCACCGGCATCGTTCTGGCCATCGCGCCCGATGCCAAGACCCGCGACGTCACGCAGGGCAACCTGGCTTATCTGAATCGGCAGAACTTCTCGTTCCCGCCCGATCACGGCGCGCGGCTGGTCACGATGATCCTGACCAACGAAGCGCTGCGCCGGGAATGGAAGGACGAACTGGAGAAGGTCCGCCGCGGCATGCTGGAACTGCGCATGCAACTGGCCGAAGCCCTGCGTGACATGACCGGGTCGGACCGGTTCGGCTTCATCGCCGACCATCGCGGCATGTTCTCGATGCTGGGCGCGACGCCCGAACAGGTCGAAAAGATGCGCGCCGACAGCGGCATCTACATGGTCGGAGACTCGCGCATCAACATCGCCGGACTCAACAGCAACACCGTGCCGAAACTGGCCGAGGCGATGGTCAAGGCCGGGGTCTGATGGCCCCGGTTTCGCAGGCGCCTCGCAATTGGTTGCGTAAAAAGTTTTGACAAACACAAAATATGTGGCAACCTTCTACGTAACAGCAACAAACGAAAGGAGGTGGTCCAGTGTCGAGAGTGATATTGGAGAGCGAGGTCGGGCAGCGTCGGGGGGTTTTCGCCTAGAGGCAATCCTTTCAGTAGAAAGCCAATCGACGGGGATCACGGCCCATCTGGCCCATCTCCTTTGATCTCGGGAAGGGCTGCTCCGCCGGAGCGGCCCTTTCTCGTCTCCGGGCCCGCGGTTATGCTGGCGCCCATGATCCGCATCACCGACACAATCGCGCTGGAAGACTGGGAAGTGACGGAGAGTTTCATCCGCGCCTCCGGTCCCGGCGGGCAGAATGTCAACAAGGTCTCCACCGCGGTCGAGTTGCGGTTCGAGGCCGAACGCTCCCCCAACCTGCCCGACGCGGTGAAACGGCGGCTCAGGCGGCTGGCCGGACGGCGCTGGACAAAGGACGGCGCGGTGGTGATCCAGGTCGAGGAGACCCGCAGCCAGGCCCGCAACCGCGAGATCGCGCGCGAGCGGCTGACGGAGTTGGTTCTGAAGGCCACGGATGAACCCAAACGCCGGATCAAGACTGGGGTCTCGGCTAACCAGAAACGCAAGCGGGTGGCGGCGAAGAAAAAGCGCGGAGAGGTGAAGGCGCTGCGCGGGAAGCTTGACGGGGAGGAGTGAGAGGTGGTCTGAATCCCGACCTTGCAAGCATTGATGAGTGTACCAGGAATTGGTACACTGAGCGCAAAGGAGAGATGCCATGCCCCGCAACACCTCTGTCGTGCTGAGCGATCACTTTAATGAATTCATAACCGAGGCTGTTGAAAGTGGACGTTACAATTCAGCCAGTGACGTGGTGCGCGCGGGGTTGCGGATGTTGGAGCGGCAGGAAATGGAACTTGAATTCAACCGACTGAAAGTCAGCCTGCAAGACGCCGACCGGCAGGCGGTGACCGAAGAAACGCTGGACGTTGATCTGGAAAACTTCCTGGCCGCTAAGCGCAAACCGTCGGCGTGACGCGCTACCGCCTGACAAGGCAAGCCGTCGCTGACCTTGATGACATCTGGGACTATACGAACGCAGCCTGGGGTCCGGGCCAGGCAGACGCATATTCCGCGGACTTATTCGCGTGCTTCGCGCGCGCCGTGGTCGCCCCCAACACGGGCCAAGACAGATCCCACTTCGTGCCGGGCGCAAGATCGCTGACGGTCGGGCGGCATCTGGTGTTCTACCGGCAGGTTAAAACGGTCGTGGTGATCCTGCGCATCGTGCATGAGCGGCGCAACTGGGCGGCGTTGCGGTTTGCGGATGAAATGGAATGACAAAATACAAATACGTCAAACCACCACCTCCATCGCCTCCTGCTCCCCGACGCCAAACACCCGTTTGTAACGCTCCACCTCGACCTCCGGCCCCATCGCCTTGAGCGGATTGTCGGAGAGCTTGACCGTCGGCCGGCCCTCGGCCGCGACGGCCTTGCAGACCAGCGAGAAAGGCGCCAGCGCGTCGCCGGGCACCAGCCCGCGGAAATCGTTGGTCAGGAGCGTCCCCCAGCCGAAGCTGACCTTGGCCCGACCCGCGAATTTGCGTTGCAACTCGATGATCTTCTCCACGTCCAGCCCGTCGGAGAAGATGATCAGCTTCTCGCGCGGGTCCTCGCCCCGGCTCTTCCACCAGGCGATCGCCGTCTCCGCGCCCTGCGCCGGGTCGCCGGAATCGATGCGGATGCCGGTCCAGCGCGCCAGCCAGTCGGGCGCGCGCTTCAGGAAGCCCTCGGTGCCGAACGTGTCGGGCAGGATGATGCGCAGGTTGCCTTCGTGCTCCTCGTGCCAGTCCGAGAGCACGCGGTAGGGTGCCTGCGCCAGCTCGTCGTCGCTCTCGGCCAGCGCGGCATAGACCATCGGCAATTCATGGGCGTTGGTGCCGATCGCCTCGACCTCGCGATTCATGGCGATCTTGCAGTTGGAGGTGCCGGCGAACTTGCCGCCCAACCCTTCCATCATCGCCTGTACGCACCAGTCCTGCCACAGGAAGGAATGCCGGCGGCGGGTGCCGAAATCGGCCAGCCGCAGCCCGTCCAGCCCGCGCAGGCGCTCCACTTTCTCCCACAGCTTGGTCATGGCGCGGGCATAAAGCACCTGTAGCTCGAATTTGCCCATCCGGTTCAGCACCGCGCGCGAGCGCAACTCCATCAGCACCGCGAGCGCCGGGATCTCCCACAGCATCACCTCGGGCCACTGGCCCTCGAAGGTCAGCTCGTACTGGTCGCCCACTCGTTCCAGGTGATAGGGCGGCAGGCGCAGCCCCTCGAACCATTCCATGAAGTCGGGGCGGAACATCTGCCGCTTGCCGTAGAACATGTTGCCGCGCAGCCAGGTGCTCTCCCCCCGCGAGAGCGAGAGCGAGCGGATATGGTCGAGCTGCTCGCGCAACTCGCCCTCGTCCACCAGATCGGCCAGCGGGATCTTCGTGGTGCGGTTGATCAGCGAAAACGTGACCTGTGTGTCCGGCCGGTTCCGGAAAATCGACTGGCACATCAACAGCTTGTAGAAATCCGTGTCGATCAGCGACCGCACGATCGGGTCGATCTTCCAATGGTGGTTATAGACGCGCGTGGCGATATCGACCATGGGGGCCTCCGTGACAGGCCCCCGTTAAAGCAAGCGCGGCAGGGCCTGTCCAGTCAGTCGATCCGCACGCCGGCGTCCAGCATGGCGCTGCGCGCCTCCTCCAATGAGCCGTCCATGTCGATGGCCCGGCAGGCATCCTCGACGACGACGGTGCGAAACTCCAGCCGGGCAGCGTCGGTGGCCGAGAACTGCACGCAGAAATCCGTGGCCAGCCCGACCAGCGTCACGGTGTCCACGCTGCGGCTTCGCAGGTAGCCGTCCAGACCCGTCGGCGTCTCATGGTCGTTCTCGAAGAATGCGGAATAGCTGTCCACGCCGCGGCGGAAACCCTTGCGGATGACAAGCTGGGCAGGATCGGTGTTCAGGTCGGGGTGGAATTCTGCGCCGGAGGTGCCCTGTACGCAGTGATCGGGCCAGAGGATCTGCGGGCCATACTCCATCTCGACCATCTGGAATGGCTCGTTCCCCTCATGCTGCGAAACGAAGGAACTGTGATCGGCCGGGTGCCAGTCCTGGGTCAGCACCACCGTCTGGTATTTCTCCATCAGCGCGTTGATGCGCGGCACGACAGCGTCGCCGTCCGGCACTTCCAGCGCGCCGCCTTCGCAGAAATCGTTCTGCACATCGATCACGATCAGGGCTTCGTTGGCAGGGCATGTCATGGCATTCCTCCTGCTCTGTCAGGTAGCAGGCGAGTCATTTGCGTCAATGCCGTTGCGCCCGCCCGCGCATCGGCGCTATGTCACCGGCCATGTCCCGGATCGTCGTCGCCGCCCTCTACCATTTCGCCCCGCTGCCCGACCCGCGCGCGCTGCGCGCGCCGCTCCTGGCGCTCTGCGAGGCTGAGGGGATACGCGGCTCGGTCCTGCTGGCGCGCGAGGGGATCAATGGCACCATTGCCGGGCCGCGCACGGGCATTGACCTTGCGCTCGCCCATATCCGCGCCATTCCGGGTCTCGCGGCATTGGAGCACAAGGAAAGCGCGGCGTCGGACATGCCGTTCGGACGCATGAAGGTGCTCCTCAAGCGCGAGATCGTTTCGATGGGCCAACCCGATGTCGATCCGCGCGCGGGCACCGGGCGTTACGTGGATCCGTCGGATTGGAACGCGCTGGTCTCGGCCCCCGACGTGGCGGTGATCGACACCCGCAACGCCTACGAGGTGGCGATCGGAAGCTTTGAGGGCGCCATCGATCCGGGCAACGAGCGGTTCCGCGACTTCCCCGCCTGGTGGGCGGCCAACTGCGCGCGCTTCGCCGGCAAGCGTATCGCGATGTTCTGCACCGGCGGCATCCGCTGCGAGAAATCGACAAATTTCCTGATCGGCCAAGGGGTTGAGGAAGTCTATCACCTCAGGGGCGGCATCCTGAAATATCTCGAAGAGGTGCCCGAGGCCGAGAGCCTGTGGCGCGGCGCCTGTTTCGTCTTCGACCGGCGCGTATCGGTTGAACACGGGCTGCGCGAGGGTCCGCATCTGCTCTGCCATGCCTGCCGGCGTCCGCTGGCGCCCGCCGACCGTGCGCATCCCGCCTATGAGGAAGGCGTGGCCTGCCACCATTGCACGGACGAGTATTCCGAGGCCGCCCGCGCCCGCTTCCGCGAACGCCAGCGCCAGGTGGAACTGGCTGCGCGCCGGGGGCGGGTCCATCTGGGAACCACCCCCGGACCCTGATGCGCGACCTCAGAAATCCAGGTTCTCCACGCTCAGCGCGTTTTTCTGGATGAACTCGCGGCGCGGTTCCACGACATCGCCCATTAGTTTGGTGAAGAGGTCGTCTGCATCGGCCAGGTCATCCACCCGCACCTGCAACAGCGTGCGTGCCTCCGGGTCGAGCGTCGTCTCCCAGAGCTGGTTCGGGTTCATCTCCCCCAGCCCCTTGTAGCGTTGCAAAGACAGGCCCTTCTCACCCTCGGCGAGAATCGCGTCCAGCAGTTCCGATGGCCCGTGGATCAGTTCCGACTTTTCCTTGCGGTGGAGCCGCGCGGGCTGGCCGTATACTTCCTGCAGGCTGCCGGTATGGGAGCCCAGCTTGCGCGCCTCGCCCGAGCGCAACACCGCGCCGTCAAGCGTGCGCACCTCCTCCACCCCGCGAAGGATCCGGGTGAAGCGCAATCCGGCATCCTGCGTCGGCCGGCCCTGCCAGCCGCGCTCGTATTCCAGCGCGATCAGGTCCAGACGGGCGGCCACGGCGTCGGCGGTGGCCTGCGGGCTGTCGTCCATCTGTCCAGGCAGAAGCGCCCCGGCGATCGCCGCCTGTTCGATGATGTGGCTGGGGTAATGCGTGGGGAAAGCCTGCAGGATGCGGCGCACCGTGCGGGCCTCCTCCACCACGCGGGCCAGATCCTGCCCGATGATCTCCTCGCCCGAGCCAAGCTTCAGCACGACCCCCTCGACACCCTGCCCGATCAGGTAGTCCTCAAGCGCAGGATGGTCTTTCAGATAAACCTCGGACTTGCCGCGGCTGACTTTGTAGAGCGGCGGCTGCGCGATATAGAGATGCCCGCGCTCGATGAGCTCGGGCATCTGCCGGAAGAAAAAGGTCAGCAGCAGCGTCCGGATGTGCGCGCCGTCGACATCGGCATCGGTCATGATGACGATCTTGTGGTAGCGCAGCTTGTCGATATTGAACTCGTCGCGGCCGATCCCGGTGCCCAGCGCCGTGATCAGCGTGCCGATCTCCTGGCTCGACAGCATCCGGTCGAAGCGCGCGCGCTCCACGTTCAGGATCTTCCCGCGTAGGGGCAGCACCGCCTGGTTGGCCCGCGCCCGGCCCTGCTTGGCCGAGCCGCCGGCGCTATCGCCCTCCACCAGGAAAATCTCCGACAGGGCGGGATCCTTTTCCTGGCAATCGGCCAGCTTGCCCGGCAGCGAGGCCACGTCCATCGCCGTCTTGCGCCGTGTCAGTTCGCGCGCCTTGCGGGCCGCCTCGCGCGCCAGCGCCGCCTCGACGATCTTCCCGACGATATGCCTGGCCTCGGCCGGATGCTCCTCGAACCATTCCGCCAGTTTCTCGTTCATCAGCCCCTCGACAGCGGGGCGCACTTCAGAGCTGACCAGCTTGTCCTTGGTCTGCGAACTGAATTTCGGGTCCGGCACCTTGACCGACAGGACGCAGGTCAAGCCTTCGCGGGCATCGTCGCCCGTGAAGCTGACCTTCTCCTTGCGGGCCAGACCGGAACTGGCCGCATAGGTGTTGATGGTGCGCGTCAGCGCGCCCCGGAACCCGGCCATGTGGGTGCCGCCGTCGCGCTGCGGGATGTTGTTGGTGAAGGGCAGGACCGCCTCGTGATAGCTGTCGTTCCACCAGAGCGCCACCTCGAGCCCGATGCCGTCACGCTCGCCCTCGATATAGATCGGCGCCTCGATCAGCGGCGACTTGTTGCGGTCGATGTAACGGACGAATTCCCGCACCCCGCCTTCGTAATGCAGTTCGATCTCCTCGGGCTCCACCGGCCGTTCGTCGCGCAGCCTGATGCGGACGCCGGAATTGAGGAAGGCCAGCTCGCGCAGCCGGTGTTCCAGCGTCTTGAAGCTGTAATCGCGGTCGGAAAACGTGTCGGTCGAAGCCAGGAAACGCACTTCGGTCCCGGTTTTGCCCGCCGAGTCGCCGACCACTTCCAGATGCTTCGCCGTCTCGCCGCGCTCGAAGCGGGCGAAATGCTCCTTGCCGGCGCGCCAGATGCGCAACTCCAGCCAGTCGGAGAGCGCGTTGACCACCGAGACGCCAACGCCGTGCAGCCCGCCCGACACCTTGTAGGAATTCTGGTCGAACTTCCCGCCCGCGTGAAGCTGGGTCATGATGACCTCGGCGGCCGAGACCCCTTCCTCCTTGTGCAGATCGACGGGGATGCCGCGGCCGTTGTCGGTAACCGAAACGCTCTCATCTGCATGGATCGTGACGGTCACCAGATCGGCATGACCGGCGAGCGCCTCGTCGATGCCGTTATCCACCACTTCGTAGACCATGTGATGCAGACCCGAGCCATCATCGGTGTCCCCGATATACATGCCCGGCCGTTTGCGCACGGCCTCCAAGCCCTTGAGAACCTTGATGGAATCTGCGCCGTAATCCCGCCCGGCCTGATCCTTGTCCGTCATCTGCGGATTTCCCCTTTTTTATGGGCCGAAGAATAGAGGGTTTGCCCCCGAATGTCACGCGGCAAGCACCGTTATTTTTCTTTTTATTTCAATGTGTTGAAAGGATTCGAATCGGGTGCGTCAGACCGGACTCAGCGCGATGATCAGACCCACCGCGATCAGCAGCAGCCCCGCCCCCTGATTGAGCCGCTTCAGAGCCCCGGGCGAGCGCATCAAGGCGCGCGCGCGCGACAGTGAGAGGCCCAGCGCGAGATTTCCCAGAAGCGGCACCACCATCGACGCGGCGCAGATCGCGGCGATGTCCGCGGCGGTGATCCGCGACATGTCGAAGAAACCCGGCAGCATCCCCATGTAGAACAGGATCGCCTTGGGATTGCCCAGGATCGCCATCACCCCGGCCGAGAAGCCCGCCCAGACGCCGGGTCGCGTCAGGCGGCTGTCTCCGCCGCTCACATTATGACCAGCATGGCGGATCAGCAGCCCCCCCATCGCCAGGAAGAGCAGACAGGCGGCATAGCGCAGGACCGTCAGGAAATCGGCATAGACCGAAACGATCCAGCTTACCCCGAAAATCGCCAGAAACGGCCAGATCATGTCGCCCAGGCTCACGCCCAGCGCCAGCGGCCAGACCCCGTGGAAGCCGCCGGAAATGCCGCGCGCGATCACCGCCACCCAGACCGGCCCCGGCGTAAGAAAGAGGATCAGCAGCGCCCCGGAATAGAGCGCCATTTCCCCAATGGATATGGTCACTCCGGCTCCGGCAGGGTCAGCGTACCGTCCTCGGAAAGCGGCCAGAACGGGTTCATCGCGACCTCCCAGACATGCCCCTCGGGATCGGCCCAATAGCCCGAATAGCCGCCCCAGAATACCTCTTGCGGCGGCTTCAGACCTTCGGCCCCCGCGTCCAGCGACGCGGCATATGCTGCGTCCACCTCGGCCCGTGTGGCGAAGTTCTGCGCCAGCGTCACCGCGCCGACGCCCAGCGGCGCATCCGGCCGGCCCTGGTCGGCGGCCAGATCCCGCAGCCCGAAAAGCCCCAGCACCATGCCCTTCATCTGGAAGAAGACGACCGCCTCCTGGCTCTCCGGCGACGCACGCCAGCCCAGCGCCTCGTAGAAGGCCCGCGCCCGCGGCAGATCGCGGCAGCCCAGTGTGATCAGTGACACGCGCTGTGGGCTCATGGCCTATCCCTCCTTCGTAATCCTCGAGTCGCCGTTCTCGGCGGTCACTTCCAGAAACTGCGCCCGTCCGCCCAGATCGGCGAAGAGTTCGCGTCCGGTGCCGGTCATCCAGGCCTGCGCGCCCAGCGCCGCGATTTCGTCATAGAGCGCCGCGCGCCGGTCGGCGTCAAGATGCGCGGCCACCTCGTCGAGCAGCAGCACCGGCGGCGCGCCGGTATCCTCCGCCAGGGCGCGCGCATTGGCCAGGACGAGCGAGATCAGCAGCGCCTTCTGCTCGCCCGTGGAACAGAGCTTCGCCGCGATCGCCTTTTCGGCATAGACCGCCTCCAGATCGGTGCGGTGCGGGCCGGTCAGGCTGCGGCCCGCGCGCAGATCGGCGGGGCGCCCCTCGGCCAGGGCAGCGGCCAGCGCCCCGGCCCCCTCCGGCCCCTCCGGCCCGGCCAGGTCCAGCGCCGCCGCCGGGAAGGCCGTCGCGGCGCCCCGCTGCGCGCGGTCGAGACGCGCCAGCGCGAACCGGCGGTTGGCCATGATTGCCGCGCCGCTCTCGGCCATCTGCGTCTCGAGCGCGCCGTACCAGGCGGCATTGCGCACCATGTCCTTGAGCAGCCGGTTGCGCTCCCGCATCGCCTTCTCATAGGCCAGGACCGCCTCGGCATGCTCGGGCACGAAGCTCATAACCATTCGGTCGAGAAAGCGCCGCCGCCCCTCCGCGCCCTCGATCCAGAGCCGGTCCATCGCCGGCACCAGCCAGAGCACGCGCAGAAGCCGGCCCAACGCAACCTGCGCCGCCGGCTTGCCGTCGATGCGCAGCTGTCGCGGCGCCTCCGGTTCGGCCCAGGTCTCGATCTCGTGCCCGGCCCCCGGCCCGCCAGTCCGCGCGGTGACCTTCCAGCCGATCCCGCCCGGCGTGCGCGCCAGTTCCCCCGCCGCCGCACGCCGCAGCCCGCGCCCCGGCGACAGAAGCGAGACCGCCTCCAGGATATTGGTCTTGCCCGCGCCGTTCGGCCCGAAAATCGCCACCGGCCGCGCGTCGAGCGACAGGCTGGCACGCAGGTGCGATCGGAAATGCGACAGCGTCAGGGCGGACAGGTGAAGGCCGGGCATGGACCGCCCTTTTCATCTTTCCAAAAATACTCCCGCCGGAGGCTCCCGGCAGGCGTCACACGCGCATCGGCATGACCACATAGACCGCCGATGTGTCATTGCCCTCGCGCATCAGGGTCGGATCGCCCGAGGAATTGAACAGGAAGACCGCGTTCTCCCGGTCCACCTGACTGGCGATCTCCAGCAGGTACTTCGCGTTGAACCCGATCTCCAGACGCTCGTCGCCATAGGCCACGGCCAGTTCCTCCTCGGCCGCACCGCTGTCGGGCGCGTTGACCGACAGCACCAGCCGGTCCTCGTCGAGCGCAAGCTTCACGGCGCGCGAGCGTTCCGAACTGACGGTCGCCACCCGGTCCACGGCCTTGGCGAACTCCGAGGCATCGACCTCCAGCTTGCGGGTGTTGCCCACGGGAATGACCCGCGTGTAGTCGGGGAAGGTGCCGTCGATCACCTTGGAGGTCAGGGTGATCTCCGGCGTCGCGAAGCGCACCTTGGTCTCCGACACCGACACCGCGATCACCGCGTCGTCATCCTCCAGAAGCTTGCGCAGTTCGCCCACGGTCTTGCGCGGCACGATCACGCCCGGCATGTCCCCGGAATTGTCGGGCAGCGGCGCGTCGATCCGCGCCAGCCGGTGCCCGTCGGTGGCCACGCAGCGCAGCACCTTGCCGTCCTCGCCATCGGCCACATGCATGTAGACGCCGTTGAGGTAATAGCGTGTCTCCTCGGTGGAGATCGCGAATTTCGATTTGTCGAAGAGCCGCCGCAGGACCGGCGCGGGGGCGGCGAAATTCGCCAAGTATTCCGAACTCGCCATGACCGGGAAATCTTCCTTCGGCAATGTGGCGAGCGAGAAGTTGGAGCGCCCCGCGCTGACCTCCAGCCGACCCGAGGCCGGATCGTCAACCAGCGTCACCTGCGCGCCGTCGGGCAGCTTGCGGACGATCTCGTGCAGGATATGCGCGGCCACGGTGGTTGCGCCGGGCCGTTCGACATGGGCCACCGCCTTGTCGACCACTTCGATATCCAGGTCGGTGGCGCGGAAACTGACGGCATTCTCCTCGGCTTCGATCAGCACATTCGCGAGGATCGGAATGGTGTTGCGCCGCTCGACGACCGATTGCGCCTGAGCCATCGCTTTCACAAGCGCGCCGCGTTCGATGCTGATCTTCATGGCCCTCGTTCCCTCCGCCTGCCGGGGCGGCGAGATTAGCCGAACCCGCCCGCGACACAATAGTTTTCTGGACTGTCTGACGAACGGGCCGGAGGGTCAAGGGGCGCGGCATCGCGCCCCCGTGCTCAGGCTTCCAGCATGCGGCGCAAAAGCTCCACATCCTCGGCGATCTGGTTGTCATGCGCCTTGAGTTCCTCGATCTTGCGCACGGCATGGATCACCGTGGTGTGGTCGCGGCCGCCGAAACGGCGCCCGATCTCGGGCAGCGACTTGGAGGTCAGCGTCTTCGACAGGAACATCGCCACCTGCCGGGGCCGCGCGATGGTCCGCGTGCGCCGCGCCGACAGCAGGTCCGAGAGGCGCAGGTTGTAGTGGTCGGCCACCTTGCGGATGATCTCGTCGATCGTGACCTTACGGTCGGAGGCACGCAGGATGTCGGCCAGGCAATCCTGGGCCAGGTCGAGCGTCACCTCCCGCCCGACCAGCGAGGCGAAGGCGAAGAGCCGCGTCAGCGCGCCTTCCAGCACCCGCACATTGGTCGATATGCGATGCGCCAGAAATTCCAGCACGCCATCGGCGATGCGCAGATCGGGATACATTTCGCGGTGGTTCTCGACCTTCTGCTGAAGGATACCCAGGCGCAGCTCGTAATCGGTCGGGTGCAGATCGACGACCAGTCCCCATTGCAGGCGCGACTTGATGCGGTCGTCCAGGTCGTTCATCTCGCTGGGAGAACGATCGCCGGAAATGATGATCTGCTTGTTCTGCTCCACCAGCGCGTTGAAGGTGTGGAAGAACTCGTCCTGCGTGCTGTCCTTGCCGGCGATGAACTGCACGTCATCGACCATCAGCACATCGACCGACCGGAAAATCTCCTTGAAGCCGATCATGTCCTTGAACCGCAGCGCCTGCACGAAACGGTACATGAATTGCTCCGCCGACAGGTAGACGACCTTGGCCGCCGGGTTGCGGCGCGACAGCTCCCAGGCGATGGCGTGCATAAGATGAGTCTTGCCCAGCCCCACCCCGCCATAGAGGAAGAACGGATTGAATGTTACCGGCCCGCCCTCGGCGACGCGGCGCGCGGCGGCATGGGCCAGCTCGTTGGGCTTGCCGACCACGAAACTGTCGAAGGTGAAGCGCGCGTCAAGCGGCGAGCCCGGCACCCCGCCATTGCCGCCGCCCGCGGCAGCGGGGTTGGCGGCCTCGTTGACGACAGCCTGAAGGTTGCTCTTCGAGGTGTCGGCGCGCTGTTGCGATTTCGCAGGGCCGGGTGCGCGGGTCGAGCGCACATTGAAATCCAGGCGATGTACCTTGGCATCGTTGCGGCCGAAAATCCTCAGCAGATCGTCACCGAAATTACGCGACACCCAGTTCCCGATGAACGAGGTCGGTACGAGGAAACGGGCGACACCATTTTCGATGGCGCTCAGCTCAAGAGGTTCGATCCAGGTTTTGAAGGCATCCTTTCCGATTGTCCGTTGAAGTTCCGATTGCACACGTCCCCAGGTGTCATCCGTCATATTTGATCCGTTTTTCTATCTGCTCAGGACTGCCTCCAGGGCAGCCCCCGCGCCTGCCATCCATTGGCAGTGCCTCGGTGGTTCTCCGCGT
Source organism: Maritimibacter sp. 55A14 (assembly GCF_003122205.1). Taxonomy (GTDB): domain Bacteria; phylum Pseudomonadota; class Alphaproteobacteria; order Rhodobacterales; family Rhodobacteraceae; genus QEYE01. The sequence goes on along the minus strand of NZ_QEYE01000010.1, from coordinate 15,680 downwards.
CCAGGTCGCCCTCGAATCCTTCCGCCACGTTGATGCACTCTGCCGACAGGCCGCGCTTTCCAAGCTCCGCCGAGACGGCGGTGGCAGCTTCCATGGATCGCGCGCCCGACCGGCAGATGAAGAAGATCCTGGAGGGCAGCTTATCCCCAAGACCGTCGATCAGTGCCGAGGCGAATTCCGGGTTTACAGACATATCCGGGTATTGACGCCACTCGCTCAACAGAACGGAACGCCCGAGTGGCGACAGGTCGGGGATGCCGACGAAACTCCATTCCGGTTTCGTGCGCACATCGACGAGCACGGCATCCGGCGTCTCAGACAACTGAGACCAGGTTTCGTCCGGCAACAGGTTAGCTACGCTTGGACGTGGTCCCGCGCTCATGGCAGTCATCCCCGAAGGCAGTCTGGAATCGCCTCAGGAAGCTAGCAAGCCCGCCTGCGGAGCGGCAAGATTTCATTGCGCTTGACTCTGAGCTTTCTCGGCCGAATCTACATTTCTGTTACATGCCTGCCAAAACGGGCACATGTTCGAATGGATTTCCGTGCGAATTTGCGCAGAACACGAAAAAGGGACGCGCCGCAGGGCACGTCCCGTTCATTTTTCTGTCGCGTTGTCGTCAGGCGCTCAGGGATTTGACCCGCGAGGATAGGCGCGAGATCTTCCGCGCCACGGTGTTCTTGTGCAGAACGCCCTTGCTGACGCCGCGCATCAGCTCCGGCTGGGCGTCGCGCAGCGCCGCCGAGGCCGCGCCCTGATCGCCGCTGGCGATGGCTTCCTCGACCTTGCGCAGGAAGGTGCGGATCCGCGACCGGCGCGCCTTGTTCACAGCGGTGCGGCGCTCGGCCTGGCGGGCACGCTTCTTGGATTGGGGCGTATTGGCCATGTTCGACTTCCGGTTCTTTTGTCACGAAAACTGAGATGCGGCTTCTAGACCCGGTTTCGCCCCGAGTCAACGCCCCGCCAGCCCTTTTCCACGCTATTTGTCGCGGAACTGCGGCTGCCGCTTTTCCAGGAACGCGGACATGCCCTCCTTCTGGTCCTCGGTGGCGAAAAGCGAATGGAAGAGCCGGCGCTCGAAGAGCAACCCTTCGGAGAGTGGCGTCTCGTAGGCGCGGTTCACCGCTTCCTTGGCGGCGGCGGCCGTGATGCGCGATTTCTCGGCGATCTTCTGGGCCGCGGACATCGCTTCTTCCATGAGCTTCTTGGCGGGAACGACCCGGCTGACCAGCCCGGAACGCTCGGCCTCCTCGGCATCCATGAACCGGCCCGTCAGGTGCATGTCCATGGATTTCGACTTGCCGACGAATTTTGTCAGCCGCTGTGTGCCGCCGATCCCGGCGATGACACCCAGGTTGATTTCGGGCTGACCGAATTTCGCGGTATCCGCGGCAATGATGAAATCGCACATCATCGCCAGTTCGCAACCGCCGCCAAGCGCGTAACCCGCCACCGCCGCGATGACGGGCTTGCGGACCTTCAGCATCTCGTCGGTCTCGGTGCCGAAGAGATTGGTCATGTAGACATCGACAAAGGACTTCTCCGCCATCTCCTTGATGTCGGCGCCCGCGGCGAAAGCCTTGTCCGACCCGGTCAGGACGATCGCCCGGACCTTGTCGTTCTTCTCGGCGGATTTCAGTGCTTTGGTGAGTTCCCCCAGCAAGGTGCTGTTGAGCGCGTTGAGCGCATCGGGGCGGTTGAGCTTGATCAGCGCGACGTGGTCCTCGATCTCGACGATGAGCGTCTCATAGGCCATGTGTGGCACCCTTCATGGTTATCCGGGTCGAAGTCCCTACCACCTCGGCAGGGGTTTTCAAGCTATCTCTGGCATTTCGGACAATAGAAAGTCGATCGCCCGGACTGCACGATGCGTCCGATCACGCCCGCGCAATCGGATTTGCGGCACGGCTCGCCCGCGCGCCCGTAGGCGGCGAAGGTGTGCTGAAAGTAGCCCAGTTCGCCATCCGTCTGGCGGTAGTCGCGAAGGCTCGACCCGCCGGCGTCGATCGCGTCGCGCAGCGTCGCGCGGATATGGTCCGTCAGCGCAGAAATGCGTTTTTCCGAAAGATTTCCCGCTTTTCGTCGGGGCGATATCCCGGCCCGCCACAGCGCCTCGCAGACATAGATGTTGCCCAGACCGGCGACGACGCGCTGATCCAGGAGCGCGGCCTTCATTGGCATCCGGCGGCCGGCCAGCCGCGCCGCGAGATAGGTTTCGTGAAAATCGTTGCCCAGCGGCTCGGGGCCCAGACCGGCGAGCAGGCGGTGTGACGCAACGGCATCCGTCGCCACGAGGTCCATCGCGCCGAACCGCCTTGCGTCGTTGAACGTGATTCGCGCGCCGCTCTCCATGTCCAGCACGACATGGTCGTGCCGTTGCGGTGCGGGATGGGCGTGGAGGAACTGCGCCACCGTCGCACGCCCCGATTGCGGAAGGCTGACTAGCAGCCGCCCGGACATGCCCAGATGGACGATCAGCGTCTCATCGCTATCGAGATCGGCCAACAGGTATTTCGACCGCCGCCCCAACCGCAGCACGCGACGGCCCGTCAGCCGCTCGGCCATCCTCGCGGGCAATGGCCAGCGCAGATCGGGCCGCCGGGTTTCGACCCGCAGGATGATCCGGCCGGCCATCACCGGCTCCAGTCCGCGGCGGACGGTCTCGACCTCTGGCAGTTCCGGCATTCCGGCCTCCGTTCGGAAAGGACGCATTGCTCCGCCCTGTCAGCGCCCTATAAGGAGGGGGAGTGCAGCCCGAGTGCAAGGCCCATGACCGACGACGACCCCAAGACCACACATTTCGGCTACCAGACCGTGCCGGAGGACCAGAAGGCGGGCATGGTGCAAGGCGTGTTCACCAATGTCGCGTCCCGGTACGACGTGATGAACGACGCAATGAGTTTCGGCATTCACCGGGTCTGGAAAGACGCGATGATGGACTGGCTCGCGCCACGCAACGGGCAAAAACTGCTCGATGTGGCGGGGGGCACGGGCGATATCGCCTTCCGCTTCCTCAAGCGCGCGCCCGAGGCCCATGCGACCGTGCTCGACATGACCGAAAGTATGCTGGTGGAGGGCCGCAAGCGCGCCGACGCCGAGGCGCTCTCCGACCGGCTCGACTGGATCGTGGGCGATGCGATGGCCCTGCCCTTCGCGGATGGCAGTTTCGACGTCTACACGATATCCTTCGGCATCCGGAACGTCACCCGCATCCCGGACGCGCTGGCCGAGGCATTCCGCGTGCTGCGCCCCGGCGGGCGGCTGATGGTGCTGGAGTTCAGCCAGATCCCCAATCCGGGGCTGCAATGGGCCTATGACCGCTATTCCTTCAACGTCATCCCGCGCATGGGCCAGGCCATCGCCGGCGACCGCGACAGCTATCAGTACCTCGTGGAAAGCATCCGCAGGTTTCCCGACCAGGAAAATTTCGCCGCGATGATCCGCCGGGCGGGGTTCGAGAATGTAAAATTCCGCAACCTGACGTTCGGCGTCGCGGCGCTGCATTCCGGCTGGAAGCTCTGAGTCTTGCGCGGCCCACACAATATTCTCGCGCTGATACGCACCGGCGCCACCTTCGAACGCAACGGCGCGATGGCCGTGGTGCTGAACGAACTCAACGCGCCTGGATACCTGAAAGTGGCGATCCGGGTGCTGAGCTGGCCGTTCCACTTCCTCGCCCGGTCGGGCAATCCGTCGCTGCCGCCGGTGGCCCGGTCACTCTCGGCGATGGGGCCGGCCTATATCAAGTTCGGCCAGATCCTCTCCACCCGCCCGGACGTCGTGGGTTCGGAAATCGCCAGCCAGCTTCGCGTGCTTCAGGACCGGCTGCCGCCCTTCCCGACCGAGATCGCCAAGCAGAGCTTCGCGCACGAGATCGGAACCGACGCAGACGAGATATTCACCGAGTTCAGCGACTCGGTCGCCGCCGCCTCCATCGCGCAGGTCCACAAGGCGCGGTTGCGCGGTACCGGCCAGGAGGTCGCGGTAAAGGTACTGCGCCCGCGGATCGAACGCGCCTTCCGCCGCGATATCGACGCCTTCTATTTCGTCGCCGGTCTGGTGCAGCGCCTGGCGCCGGGCGCCCGGCGACTGCGCCCGGTGGAGGTCATCGCGCATTTCGAGAGCGTGGTTATGAAGGAGCTGGACCTGCGGATGGAAGCCTCGGCGGGCGACGAATTCCGCACCACCACGGCCGACGATCCGGGCTTCACCGTGCCGGCGGTGCACTGGCCTCTGTCCGGGCGCCGGGCGATGGTGCTCGACTGGGCCGAAGGGGTGCCGATCGGCGATGTGGAGGCTCTGCGCGCCGCCGGTCAGGATCTCGCGGGGCTGGGCAGCCGGGTACTCCAGATCTTTCTCAGAACCGCGCTGCGCGACGGGTATTTTCACGCTGACATGCATCAGGGCAACCTCAAGGTGGCCGAGAACGGCGATCTGATCGCGCTCGACTACGGGATCATGGGGCGCATCGACGAATACACCCGCCGCGTCTATGCCGAGATCCTGATGGGCTTCATCCGCAAGGATTACCGCCGCGTGGCCGAAGTTCATTTCGAGGCCGGTTACGTTCCCGCCGACCGCGACATCGACGCCTTCGCGCAGGCGCTCCGTTCGGTGGGCGAGCCGATCTTCGGCATGGATGCGACACAGATCTCGATGGCCAGGCTGCTGGCCTATCTCTTCGAGGTGACCGAGCGATTCGGCATGGAGACCCGGACCGAGCTGATCCTGCTGCAACGCACGATGGTCGTGGTGGAAGGCGTGGCCCGGTCGCTGCATCCCAGCATCAACATCTGGGAGGTCGCCGGCCCGGTCGTTGAAGACTACATCCGCCGCAATGTCGGCCCCCGCGCTTTGGCCCGCGACCTGCGCGCCACCGCGCTGGTTCTGGCGCGCTTCGGCCCGCGCCTGCCGCGGCTGGTGGAAACCGCGATCATGGCGCAGATGGACCCGCCCGAGCCCGAGTTGCCGGCGCGTCGGGGCCATCCGCTCTTCTTCACGCTTCTGGGCGCGGGCCTGGCGGCTGCGGCGCTGACGTTCTGGCAGGGGCTTTAACGGGCGTGGGCGCTGGACCTGACCAGCTCCGCAGGACCGCAGGACGCGCGGGCAGGCGCGCATGGTCACGCGGAGTCGCCGCGTTCCGCTCAACCTCCGGGCTGGCGCAGCGCTGTGACCTGATCCGGGGCCAGCGTCGCGCCGCCGGCAAAGACCAGAGCCGGCGCGCCATCCACCAGACGCGTCTCCTGTACCTCGGCATAGACCTGCGCCGGGCGGATATCGAGAAGCGTCCCGCCCTGGTAGCTTTCCACATCGAAGCGGACGAGTCCCGGCGGCATGCCCTCGGCGCCCTCCGGCGGCCAGCGCAGCGCCTCGGCATCCGGCGACAGCGCCTCGCTCCGCAGGACGTTGCCACCCGCGTCGCGCACCACGAGCCGAGCGGCATCGGCGCCCACGGCAATGTCAGGCCGGATATCGACCGGGCTGCCGTCGAAGCGCACGGGCATGTTGGCCAGCGCTTCCTTGCCGACCCAGTCCGCGAAACCACCCAGCCCGGAGAAACCCAACTGATCCGCGATCCTGCTCAGCAGGTCGTTGGACCGCACCTGCTGTTCCACCCCCGAAAAGGTGGCGAGTTGCGTCGCGAACTGCTCGGTACTCATCGGATCGAGCGGATCCTGGTTCTGCATCTGCACCGTGAGCATGCGCAGGAAAGTGGTGAAATCCGACGCGATCAGCGACGCCGGCTCGGCACCGGGTGCAGCGGTCGCGGCGGCCGTGCTGGCGGCGAACTTCTGGGTGATTTCCATTATCTGTCCTTTCAGAGCCTGATATCGAGCGCGCCATCGGAGAGCGGCAGCGCCATCTGCATCCCGGCCGCCGCTACGGCCTGCGGCTCGGCGGCAGGCGCCCCGGCGGGCGCGGCGCCAACACCGCCCCCGGCGGCATGCCGCCCGTCGCCTGCGTCCTGCCCGCCCCCTCCGGCAAAGCTGAACTCCACGCCGCGATAGCCGAGATCGGCGAATTCCTGTGACAAAATTCCGATATGACGGCGCATGAGGTCGAGCGTCTCCGGGCGGTCGGCGGTGAGCGTGACGTTGCCGCCCTGGTCGGAGAGGCTGAGCGTCATGCGCACATGACCCAGCTCGCGCGGCTCCAGCAGGATCTCGACATGGCGCGCGGAGCTACCGCGAAACCCATCGACAAGCTGGGCCGCCACGGCGCGGACAAGCTGCGCCGTCGTCGGCTGCTCTGCGCGCTCCGCCCCGGCGGGCGGCGCGCGCATCTCGCCGCCACGGCCCGTGACGCCGGTATCGGCGAGCGCGATGTCAGCCACCTTGCGATCCCGCCCGACCGGTTCGGCGTCGAGCTGGCGGATGCGCACCTGGTGCGCGGCTGGAACGCCGTGCTGCGCGGCCGCCGGGCCGCGGGAGGGTGCCGCAAGCGGGGCGGCACCATGCGGAAGGGCTCTCTCTGCGGCCGGCGGGGCGGCAGGCGGGGTGGCGGGCGTCGTCCCGAGCTCAGAACGGCCGGCGCCGGTCTTCGGCGCGGACATCACGGTAACGGGCGCCTCTGCAACGGGCGCTTGTGGCGTAGGGGCAGTGGCATCGGCGGGTGGCCCGGCCGCACCGGCAAGAGGAACCGCGGTCGCGCCCGCTGCCGGCGCCTGTCCGGTCCGAAGCCCGGTGGGAGAATCCACGGAAGCCACGGCCGCCGGGGGGGCCGCGGGATCAGCCATCGGCAACGGGGTGCCACCCCCGTCCATATCCGGCGAGGGCATCCGCGCCGTTTCGGCAAGGTCAACGCCCGTGTCGGCACGCCCGCCCGCGCCCGGCGCGGGACGGGTGGGCAAGTGCGTCGCGGACGCCACCCCCGGCGAAGGACGCGGGCCAGGGCCTGTTCGCCCGGCCATGTCCGGACGAGGCGCCTCCGTGGCCTGCACGCCCGGCAGAGGCAACGCCGCGTCCTGCACGGGAGAATCGTCCTGCCCCGGCTCGGCCGGCGGCACTTCCGCGGACCCGCCAGCCACCACGCGCGGATCGTGCGGCTGGCCGCTGCCCAGCAAGCGATAGGATTGTGCGAAACCTGCCGCCCGCGCGGCGCGGTCCGCACCGGCGGCCGTCTGCGGGACGGATTGCGCCGCCTGCGATTGCGGCACCTGTGGAGAGGCGGCGGGATAAGGGGCCCTCAGGGGCAGATCTGGCTGCATTGCGGTCTCCGGGCGACATCTGGCAATGCCGCCGGAATACGCATTGCAGGTTACCGGTTCTTTACCGTCACCCCCCAAACTGCCGAAACTTGTAACCAATCGGAGGCTCCGATGGACATCCATTCCGCCCCGTCCGCAGCGGCGGCACGACCCATACCGCACAGCCCTGCGCGACGCCGCACAGGAATTCGAGGCCGCTTTCCTCGCGGAAATGCTCAAATCCGCGGGGCTGGGAAAGACAAGCGGAAGTTTCGGCGGCGGCGCCGGCGAAGATCAGTTCGCGGATTTCCTGGTCCGCGAACAGGCCCGCGAGATGGTCCGTTCCGGCGGTATCGGACTGGCCGAATCGATTTACACAGCCCTGAAGGAGCGCGGCGATGAGACGCGATGACATGGACGCACTTCACACGCTTCTGGAGACCGAGCGGCGCTGCCTGCTCGATGGCGACCTGAATGCGGTGGCCGTCATCATCCCCGAAAAGCAACGCCTGGTCACCGCACTGGAGAGCAGCGATATACGCGACCGCGGGCGCTGGCACGCGCTGCAACGGGCGGCACAATGGAACCAGACGCTCCTGGAAGGCGCAATGTCGGGCGTGCGCATGGCGGGCAACCGGCTGGCGGCGCTGCGGCGCAATCTGAACCAGCTAGACACCTACGACACCGGCGGCAGGCGCCGCAGCCTCGGCGCCGACCGCCCCAGTGTCGAGCGTAAGGCCTGAGATATGCCGAAAAACCGCGTAAAATCTGCAGTTTCCCGCCGTTCTATCTTAGTATTCCGTTAGCTATTCCGCCCCAGTTTCCCCCTTGCATCCCGGATCGGATGGCGCGGAACGCGACAAAATGCAGTCCGCATCGGTCAGAACGACTTCAGTGCCGCGACACGCGGCGGAACCAAACCGGGCACCAAAGGTGTCCCATGACTGAAGGACTTGCAGAAAATGACAAGTATTCTCACCAACACCAGCGCGATGGTCGCGCTTCAGACCCTGCGCACGATCAACGGCAATCTGGAAGACACGCAAAGCCAGATCTCCACCGGCAAGAAGGTCGGCTCGGCCGCCGACAACGCATCGGTCTTCGCCATCTCGAAGGTGATGGAATCGGATGTGAGCGGCTTCAACGCGATCTCCGAGTCGCTTTCGCTGGGCGAATCCACGGTCGGCGTCGCGCTGGCCGGTGCGGAGCAGATCACCGACATTCTCACCCAGATCAAGGAAAAGGTGGTTTCCGCCACCGGCGAGAACGTGGACAACGCCAAGATCACGGCCGATGTGACCGAACTGAAGAGCCAGATCACGTCCGTCATCGGCGCGGCACAGTTCAACGGGGCGAACCTGCTCAACACGGCGGGCGGCAGCATCACCGTCCTGTCCTCGCTCGACCGTGACGCGGCGGGCGCGGTGACCGCGTCCAACATCACGGTCGCCTCGGTGGATTTCGAGACCGGTCTCGACCTGACGACCGTCGATGTCAGCACACCGGCGGCCGCCGACACTTCGTTGGCGGCGATCGAAACGCTGATCCAGACGTCGATCGACGGGGCCTCCGCGCTGGGCTCCTCGCTCAACCGCATCGAGAAACAGGGCGAGTTCGTGAACCGCCTGACCGACTCGATCAAGGCGGGGATCGGCGCGCTCGTGGATGCGGATCTGGAAGCGGCTTCGGCCCGGCTGCAGGCGCTGCAGGTGCAGCAGCAGCTTGGCACGCAGGCGCTCTCCATCGCCAACCAGCAGCCGCAGAACGTCCTGTCGCTGTTCCGGTAACGGGATCGGGACGGGGCGCGGTCTGACGCTTCCCGTCCCGCCTCGCCTTCTGACCCCAAGCCGGAGGACACCGGATGAATGCGTCTCGAACCGCACAAATGGGCTATGGCGCGGCCACCGCGCCCATCCGCACGCCGCGAGGCACCGAATACGAGGCCTTCGCACGCATCACGCACCGGCTTCGTGCCGCAGCCGAAACCGGCGGAACCGGGCTGTCGCAACTTGCCGAGGCATTGCACGAGAACCGCCGGCTCTGGACCATCCTCGCCGCGGATGTAGCCGAACCCGGCAATTCCCTGCCGCCCCAGCTTCGGGCGCAGATATTCTACCTGGCCGAATTCACCATCAAGCACAGCGGCGAGATCCTGCGCGGCAAGGCCGATGCCGCGCCGTTGATCGAGATCAACACCGCGATCATGCGCGGCCTGCGCCAGCGGGAGGCCGCGGCATGAGCGGGCTGGTCCTCAAACTGGGGCCGAACGAGCGCGTGCTCGTCAACGGCGCGGTGATCGAGAACGGCACCCGGCGCGGGCGGCTCAGCATCCTTACGCCGGACGCCAAGATCCTGCGCCTCAGGGACGCCATCCACCCCGAGGCCGCGAACACGCCGGTGCGCAGGGTCTGCTACATCATGCAGCTTGTCCTGTCGGGCGATTCCGACCCCGATGAGGCGCGCATCCAGATCCTGCGCGGGATCGAGCAGCTCAGCCAGGTTTTCACGGACCATGACAGCCGGCGGCAGCTCGACGCCGCGACGCGCGATCTTCTGGCCGCGCGGTTCTACCCGGCGCTCAAGGCCCTGCGCAGCCTGATCCCGCGCGAGGAGCGGCTTCTGGCCGCTGCGCCGCGATGAATTTCCAGCCGGTTGTCCCGTTGCCGGGTCTCGCCGGCTGGACATTCCTCAACCGCACGCTGGAGACGCAGAGCGAAAGCTTCGCGCGCTCCACACCGATCCGCCGCGACACCGATCATTTCCGCGAAGTGATCGCGTCGTTCACCACCGCCGAGGCACTGGTGGAGGACCGTGCCGCGCTGCGCGTGGCGCTGGGCGCATTCGGCCTTCAGGACGACATCGACAACCGCTTCTTCATCCGCAAGGTGCTCGAAGGCGGCAGCCAGGACCGCGAGGCCCTGGCCAACCGGCTCGCCAACAAGAACTACCTCGCCCTCGCGGAAGCGTTCCGCTTCGGGCCGGGCGAGGTGCCCAGTACCGGTCTTTCGGTCTTCGCCGAAGATATCGTCGCGCGATTCGAGTCCCGCAGTTTCGAGATTGCCGTCGGCGAACGCGATACCAGTTTCCGCCTGGCGCTCAACGTGCGGCGGGAACTGGCGGACCTGGCTGCGCGCGACAACGCCCCGAAGACGCTCTGGCTGTCGGTTCTGGGTTCGCCGCCGCTGCGCCAGGTCTTCGAGACGACCTATGGGCTGCCCGGCGCCTTCGCCGCATTCGATCTGGACCGCCAGGTGGAAATTCTCCAAACCCGCACCGCCGCGGCCTTCGGCAACGCGGGCGTCGCGCAATTCGCCGATCCCGACCGGATGGAGGAGCTCGTACGCAGCTTCCTGCTGCGTTCGGAGCTACAGTCCGGCCCGCCCGCCAACGCGCCCGGCATGACCGCGCTGGCGCTCCTGCAGGGCACCGGGCAGGTCACCGCGGGCTCGATCCTGACAGCCCTGCTTTAGGCTTGAGGCCGCGGGCGTCAGACGCCGCCCCCGCCGCGTCATCGGGCTCAAGCAGGCTTTCGAGGCGCGCGAAGCTCCCCGCGATGCCATCCGGCGCATCCTCCGACAGAAACGCGTCGAGCCCCGGCCAGAGCCGGATCGCTTCGTCGATCGCCGCATCGGAACCCGGATCGTACAGTCCGGCCTGGATCATCGTCTCGGCACGGTCATAGGTGCCGAGCACCCGGCGCGCGCGGGCGATCACGCGGTTCTCCGCGTTGCTCGCCGCCGCCTGGCGCCTGGGCATCGAGCCGCTGACCGCCGGCCGGATGGAGCTGGAACCGGCGCTCACCGCCGCGCTGGAGCCCTTTCGCGGCTTCATGTCCGCGCGGGTGGACCCGGACACGCTGGCCGCCATGCGCGACCTGCGCCCGGCCGCACCCGGCGGCGCGCCGGAGGGCGATGCGCCGCTCTCCGTCCTGATCCCCTCCTTCATGCTCAGCGAGGTGGCGCGCGCCTTCCAGATCGGCTTCCTGATCTTCCTGCCCTTCCTGATCATCGACCTCGTGGTGGCGGCAGTCCTGATGTCGATGGGCATGATGATGGTCCCGCCGGCGATCGTGTCGCTGCCGTTCAAGCTGGCTTTCTTCGTGATGGCCGACGGCGGGAGCCTGCTGGCGGGCGCGCTGGTGCGCAGCTATCTCTAGCCGCTGCCAGGTCCAGCGGGGTGAGGGAAGCCGCGGCGTCCGGCGTGATCCGCCCGGCTGAAAGCCGCCCGGTTCGTCATTCGCACCAAGGCAACGTGCCCCAGAGCTGACCTTGAGCGCCAAAGGAAGGTACGACGGCTGTGCGGACAAAGTGAGCTTTCGCCGCGCATGCCCCAATGGCAGCAATCTGCGCATTGCGCGGGTAAACCCCGGGTTGGCTCAGGAACGTGCGGAAGTGGTCGACAGGCCCTGCCCGGATGACGGGCGGTCAGCGTGTTTTGAGTTCTGCCAGCGCAACACAGTCGCGGCCAGGGCCACCACAGCAGGCAGCCTCGCAGGTTTCGACGAATTCCTGAAGTTGCCGTTCCAGGCTGCGCAGTTCAACCATTCTGGCACGCACCGCCGTCAGATGCGCGGCGGCGATGTCTCGAACCTCGACACAATCCCTGTCCGGGCTGAGCGCGAGGCTCGACAGAACCCGGATTTGGTCAAGCCCGAATCCGAAGTCCCGGCACCGGCGAATAAATGTCAGGCGGTCCACATCCTCCCGCGTGTAGTGCCGGTGGCCGGCGGCGCTGCGGCGCGCGGGCGGGATAAGCCTGATTTCCTCATAGTAGCGTATCGTCGGTGGCGAGACCCCAGCTGCTTCGGCCAGGGCGCCGATTGAGAACACGGATTCGTGATCGGTCATGGGCAGACTCCACGGTTGCACCTCAAGTTACTTGAAGTCCTATGTTCGGCCGAGCGTTGTCAAGGAGAACTCAATGGAACCCATCAAGCGCTCTTCACCCGAACACCACCCGTGCTGCCCGACGTCCGGAAGTCCGCCGAGCGCCGTCTCACTTGCCGCCGCCTGCGTATTGGAGCCGGAAAACCTAGAAAACCGCCTGTCGGAAATCCGTGATCTGGCGCGCCGAGCGCTGCTCCGGTCCGAGCGGAGCGACTTTGTGCTTCGCCTCCATTTCCGCCGGTCTGCGAAAGGCGAGGTGAGCGCGCTCATTGCGCGGGAATCGGAGTGCTGCAGCTTTCTGACCTTCGATATCAAGAATATCGGTGATCGCCTTCTGGTGACGGTAACCACTCCGAGACATGCCGAAGCGGCCGGGTGGGAGCTTTTCGACGCTTTCGAGGGCCGCACCCCGGAGGCGGGGCGATGAAGCACGCATTTCGTCCTACTGCGATATACGGCGGCGCGGCACTGGCGGCCTGTGCGCTCTGCTGCGCGCCGCTGATTGTGCCGATCGTGGCAGGGTTGGTCGCCGCCGGCGGCCTCGCCTGGGTCGCAGCCGGAACTGCCGGAGTGCTGATCCTGGCTACCGCCGTTGCCGGTTTTGCTCTTTACCGGTCTCGTTCCGCGTGGGGCATCCCGACGACGTCCGAGCGGGATTGCGCGTGCCAATCCGGCAAATGCGGCGGTCCGGGCACAAGCGACTCGCCGGAGGCCCGTGGAGAAAAGCTCTCTCCAGCGTCCTCGGCAACGGTTGACAGAGATGGCAGGCAGGTGCGTCGGGCCATACTGCCGATAGCAGAACGAAAGGAGGTTAACCATGGAATTCCACCGACTCTCGACCCGTGAATGGGCCAGGGCCTTCGGGCTGGGCATTGCCAACGGCGTGGCGCTGTCGGTGATCATGATAACCATGATGAAGCTGGGCGTCTCGCCGCTTCCCAAGCCGCTCGGGTTGGCCTTCGCAGAAACACTGGCCGGCCGGTCACTGCCGCCGCCCGTCGGGCTGCTGTTTCACCTCGCCTATGTTACCTTCTGGTCAATGGCTTTCGTCGCGGTTTTTCGCCAAAGCCTGACCTTGCGCAACGCAGCCCTGCTGGCGCTAGTCCTGTGGATCGGCGTGCTGGTGATCTTCTTTCCCATAGTGGGCTGGGGTCCGCTTGGCCTAGTCGTCGGACCGCAGTTGATCGTTGGCTCCTTTGTGCCGCATCTGCTGTTCGGGCTGTTCCTCTGGGGACTGTGCCGCCTGGCGTTTCCGGTATCGTCCCAGCCGAACCGGAACGGAGGATGACGCACATGACCGACCGCATTTCACGCGACCAACTGAAGGCAAAGCTCGACCGGGCTGACGTGTTCGTCCTTGTCGACACGCTGCCCGACACACATTATCGCAAGTCCCATTTGCCTGGCGCCATAAACATTCGCTCCGACGACATTGTGTCGGAGGCGCCCATCCGGATACCGGATCGTGACACGGAGATCGTGGTGTATTGCGGCAACGGGCCGTGCATGCGGTCATCGCTCGCGGCTGATCGGCTGCTGCAACTGGGCTATCGCAAAGTCCGCGACTATCACGAGGGCAAGGCCGACTGGATCGAGGCCCGCCTGCCGGTGGAAGCGGGTTAGGATCCGGCGCACCAGGCGTCGGCGGATTGCCTGTGCTGGTCTCTGGCCCGATCGCGCGGTATCAGGTGGGAGGCACGCCTCGGGACAACCGGAACAGGACCATGACGCTGCAACAGTTCGAACGCCACCAGGTCTGGATCTATCTCGCTGCGATCCTTTTGGGGCTGGCGTTGGGCACGCTCGTTCCCGGCGTCGCGGGCGCGTTCGAGATGCTGCTCTGGCCTGTGCTGGGCCTGTTACTTTTCGCCACCTTCACGCAGGTGCCTCTTGTGCACCTGCCGCAGGCCGCCCGCGACCGCCGCTTCATTGGTGCCATGTTGGCCGGGAACTTCGTTTTGGTGCCGCTCCTGGTCTGGGCGCTGTATTTGTTTCTGCCCGACAACCCGGCGATCCAGCTGGGCGTGCTCGTCGTGCTGCTCGTGCCCTGTACCGACTGGTTCATCACCTTTACTCATCTTGGGCGCGGCGATGCCCTGCGCGCCGCTGCTGCAACGCCGATCCTCCTCTTCGTTCAAATCGCATTGCTGCCCGTGTTTCTTTGGCTCTTTCTGGGCGATACATTCCTCGAACTCCTCGCCGCCGATCGGGTCGCTGCCGCTTTCGTGACGCTGATCCTGCTGCCCCTCGCCGCCGCATTCGTGATTGAGCGGTGGGCCGAGACGCGGCCGGGACGGCAGCATGTCGTGGGCCGTCTCGGTTGGCTGCCGATCCCACTGCTGGCGCTCGTCGTGTTCCTGATCGCCGCGTCACAAGTCGACGCGGTGCGTGATGCCCTGCCGCTTCTGGCGCAGGTGGCAGGCATCTACGTGGCATACCTGGTCGCAGCTGCGCTTTTTGGGTGTACGGTGGGGTGCGTGGCGGGACTACCGGCGCCGGAGCGCAGGACGCTCATATTCTCCTTCGGCACCCGCAACTCCTTTGTCGTACTTCCGCTGGTGCTGGCCCTGGGGCCGGAATCGAGCACGGCGGCAGTGGTCATCGTCCTTCAGTCACTCGTCGAACTCCTGGGCATGATCGCCTATCTGTGGATCGTGCCGCGCTATCTGGTTCCGGAGCACCCGCCGATCGGGGAGGAACGCGTCATGATGGACAAAACCGGCGGGAGACACAGATGATCGGCGCGATAGCAGGCGACATCATCGGGTCGCGCTTCGAGGGGCACGCCGCGCCACCGGAGGGGTTCGAGCTATTCCACCGCGACTGCCGCTTCACCGACGACACGGTGTGCACGGTCGCGGTGGCCGATGCCATCATGTGTCAGGGGGACTTCGCAGCCACACTCCGCGCATATGTGCGCCGACACCCGGACGCAGGCTATGGGGGAATGTTTCTCCGGTGGGCGCTGACCGACGAGGCGCCGGCCTACGGCAGCTGGGGCAACGGCGCACCGATGCGCGTCGCCGCCGTGGGTTGGCTCGCCGCGGATGCGGCGGAGACCGACGCACTCGCCGCCGCGCAGGCCGAGGTTAGCCACAATCACGAAGATGCGGTGAAGGCGGCTCAGTCGGTGGCGCGTGCCATCCTGGCGCTTCGCCAGGGCGCCACCGCCGCAGAGGTTCGAGAGTGGATCGGCGATACCTGGGGTTACGACTTGCGCCCCGAGGTCGCGCTGAGGGGCGGCGGCTTTGACGTCTCGGCGGCGGGAACAGTGCCTCCCGCGCTCGCGGCCGCGTTCGAGAGCACGGACTGGGAAGACGCGGTCCGCACCGCAGTTTGCCTTGGCGGAGATACCGATACGCTGGCCTGTATCGCCGGAGCAGTCGCCGAGGCAATACACGGCGTGCCGGCGGAGATTGTCATGTGCGCACGGGGGCACCTGACTGACGATCTTCGCAACGTGCTCGGCCAGTTCGAGCGTGTTAGGGTCAGGACCCATTGATTTCAGCCGAGCATCGTGATTCACCGCCTGAAAACAGAGCGGTGACATGTCTGATCTTTACTGGCTGAGCGACGCGCAGATGGCGCGTCTGGAACCCTATTTTCCGAA
>NZ_QEYE01000001.1 GCF_003122205.1 Maritimibacter sp. 55A14 | reverse complement strand
GAGAAATCCACCTCGATCGCCGGGCACTCCCGGGTGCAGTCGTCCTTGAGATTGGCGGTGCGGAACTTGCGGCCATTGGCCAGCGCGTCGCTGGTGAAGTCGAGCGACCAGCGCTGATTGGGGGCGATCGGGCACCAGGTGCCCTCACGGCCCTCGCGCGGGATCTTCTTGCGCTTGGTGCGGCGCAGCCACAGCCGCTCTTCGCGGTAGATGCGTTCGACGACCTTGACGTTCACCCTGAAGCCCTCGCGAACCAGCTTGGCATGCAACATGCGATAGCCATACCTCCTGTGCTTGCCCGACAGCGTGATCAGGCGTTCCCTCAGCCGCGCGTAACGCTCCGGCCGCGCCCGGTAGGCCAGGCTCGACCGCGAAATCCCGACCAGCCTGCACGCCCGCCGTTCCGTGAACTGATGCTCGTCCATCAGCTTCCTCACTGCGGCCCGGCGGTGTGCAGGCGTCAGGAGTTTTTTGCCAGCAGCCCCTTGAGACCGGCGTTGTCGAGCATGGCATCGGCCAGAAGCCGCTTCAGCTCGGCATTCTCAGCTTCCAGACCCTTCAGGCGGCGCAGCTCGGAAACCGTCATGCCGCCATACTTGGCCTTCCACTTGTAGAGCGTCGCATCTGACATACCGTGCTTACGGCACAGCTCCGAAACCTTCGCCCCGGCCGCATACTCCTGCAGGATCCCGACAATCTGTTCTTCGGTGAAACGTGATTTGCGCATCGTCTGTTCTCCTCGTCATTTTGAACGTTACGAGAACAAACTCTCATTTTGAATGGCCCGGTTTTTTGGGGGCAGGTCACCGCCCCCCGAACAGGTTCCTCCTTACTTCAGCTTTGATGCGACATTGTCGGCAAAGGCTGAAACCACGGCGGAATAGTATACTTCACTGCCAATGGTCAGCGTCGAAGTATCGGTGCCTTCGGGGAAATACGAATTGAGTTGATCCGTGGTTACAGTCAGCGTGTAGTCCTCGTCCTTTCTCGGATACGGCATGTCGATGTCCACATCGCCGACTATCGTCCACTCGCCGATACCAACGGCCGCCTCGAAATTGTTCGCCAAGGCAACTGCGTCGATATCGATTTCGATTTCGGCGGCGTCAGCGTCCTCATCCGCGATTTGAGTCACGAGCCTTTCCGCAATCGCTGTTTCAAGATCGGCCTCAAGGCTCTTCCAAGCACCCGCCGCTTCGTATGTCTCGATTGCAGAGAGATCGACCACGACATCGATCTTGGAGACTTTTGTCTCCGCCACTGCCGCAGTTGCAAGGGTTGCCACCAGAACGGTACTTCGGATTAGATGTGCCATTGTTAGTTCTCCTCACTCTGGCGCCCTGTCATAGGGTGCAGAGAGGGAACACATGAAGCAGCGCATGGTTCCGGGACGTGGTCCTGTCAGATTAAACCGCTCTGGTAGGTTCATGTACGTCCGATTGTTCAGCTCTGCGCTGCTCTGAAGGTTAAATTCCCTTACTGATCATGTTTTTACGTCCATTCCTCAGCGAGGAGGGCGGGTAGGGAGATGCCAAGGCTGATTGCTCTAACAGTACCGGCGGCACGCTTCTGGTGGCACCGGTTCGGTCCTATGTTTGCAGCCGAGATCCGAAAACGCCGTATTGAGGGAATGAGGTTCAGCCGCTGGCGGCGGCATCTCGACGAGAGTTTCGTGACGAAGACGCGAGACAGGAAGGCAGCGTTGAAATTCCTCAGGAAATCCATGCGGCGTCGCGGTCGCCCTGAGGTCATCGTCACGGACAAGCTCCGGTCTTACGGCGCCGCCATGAAGGAGATCGGCGCGGCAGACCGGCAGGAAACCGGCCCTTGGATGAATAACAGGGCGGAGAACTCGCACCTGCCATTCCGAAGACGCGAGCGAGCTATGCTCCGGTTCCGGCGCATGCGAAGTTTTCAGAAATTCGCCGCCGTCCACTCTTCCGTCACCAACCATCTCAACCGGGAACGCAGCCTCTCCAGTCGGGACATTTTCAAGACCAACCGCGCCGCTGCTCTTGCTGAGTGGCGTCAACTCGGCGCGGCATAGGGACAGTCATACTGTCCTTGTGGAGACCAGTTCGAATCCGTCTGACAGAACCACCACATGAATCACGTAAGTATATGATTTAATTATTTAGTTATGACTTATATAAAATAACATCCCCCCTAAGCCTCCCCCATTGCATTGGCTTGGATATCTCAGAAAGGTCTGTTGGACCACGCGTTAGTGAGTTTCACTGACCCTAGGCTGCGTTTTACGCGGTTCTTGTTCCTGGCGGTGCACTGGAAGGCTTTTATCCTTACAGAATAGTCTTTATTCCCTCTTCTTGTCAGAGGGCGGGGCCGGGTGGCCAATGGCAATTCCTCTGACAATACCAGATTGACTGATGCCCATGCGGCGCTTGATGGGGGGATCGACATGGACAGTCTTGGCCAAGCCCTGGAAGAAATCCATGACCGTATCCACGAAGAGGCTGATTGGGGTCTGCCGGCGCAGTATATTCCCGAACTCGCGAACGTTGTCCCGGAGCAGTTTGCCATCAGCGTCGTTACAGCAGACGGAAGCTGCCATTCCGTGGGACAGGCGCAGCGCCCTTTCTCGATCCAGAGTATATCCAAGGTGTTTGCGCTGATCGCGACCCTGGGCCGGATCGGGGATCAACTCTGGACACGGGTTGGACGCGAACCGACCAGAACCGCATTCGATTCGATCATGCTGCTGGAAACCGACAGCGGCCGGCCCCCAAATCCGTTCGTGAATGCAGGCGCCATCGTGACGACCGATGCTCTCCTTTCGGGGCGTGAACCCCGGCAGGCCCTGGCCGAGATACTGGGGCTGATCCGGGCGATGGCAGGAACGGATGACATTTACATCAATAACGAAGTGGCGGATTCCGAAAAACGCACCGGGGCGCGCAACAAGGCGCTGGCGCATTATCTCGCATCGCACGGAAACCTGCGCAACGATCCCGACCTGACCCTGGGCACGTATTTCCATCAATGCGCGATCGAAATGACGACCGAGCAGCTCGCGATGTCCGGCCGCGTGCTCGCAGGTCTCGAATGCGCCCCACGTACCATTTCGCGTATGCATGCCAAACGCGCCAACGCGCTGATGATGACCTGTGGCCATTACGATGCATCGGGTGAGTTCGCGTTCAAGGTCGGGCTGCCCGGAAAAAGCGGCGTCGGAGGCGGCATTCTCTTGATTGCCCCACGAAAGGCCTCCATTGCGATCTGGTCGCCGGGATTGAACGGTTATGGCAATTCCCACGCCGGGACGCGGGCCGCGGCGATGCTGGCCAGATCGACTGGCTGGTCCGTGTTCTGAGCGTGGGGCCGCTCGGAACGGTCACGTCCGTCAAACGCTGGCTTGCGGCGGGCGGGGGCAAATCGTAGCGCCCGACGATGACCAAAGGTGACAAGAGACGCGGCAACCGCGAAGTGAAAAACGGAAGAAGGCCAAGGAAAAGGTCGTCGCGACGGCCGATTTCTCCAGGGGCAAAGCGCCAGTTAATATCGGAGACAAGAAGAAGACCTGAAGGACTTCACATTGGCCATCCGATCAGCGAAGACTCGTTCGGGCTTGTCTGCCAGCACCCCGCTTAGCGCTCGGGCTGGTGCGTCGGACATGGAAGGCTGGATATTTGGAGCAAGAAGAAAGCGGGCGCGGTCAGCCGGTTTCGGTCTCGACGAGGATTTCCGGAAGGAGCCGGGCGGCCTCGTCGCGGGGGGCGGCCAGCGGCGCGCGGTCCTCGCCGGGAAAGAAGCGGGCGCGGAGCGCGGTGGCCATCGGCCGGGGCGCGAGGCTGAGGACAAGCGGCCCGGTGCGCTGCGTCTCGGCGCGCCAGCTTGCCACCAGCGCTTCCTGGGCGGCCTTGGTGGCGCCGTAGGCGCCGAAAAATTTCTGTCCCCCGCGGGGATCGGCGAAGAAGACCGCGCGGCCTGCCGGCGCGGCGCGCAAGAGCGGCTCGGCCAGGGCGATGAGCCGCCCGGTGGCGCGCAGGTTGGTGTCGATCGAGCGGTCCCAGTCGCGCGCATCGACATGACCCGCGGGCGAGAGAGGGGCGGCGTGGATCGCGGCATGGACCAGCAGGTCGAGCCGCCCCCAGCGGTCGAAGATGGCGCGGCAGAGATGCGCCAGGGCGTCCTCGTTGGTGATGTCCATCGGCGCCAGCGTGGCCGCGCCACCCGCGGCTTGAATGCGGTCGTCCACTTCTTCCAGCCCGCCGGTTGTGCGCGCCAGCGCGATGACGTGATGGGTGGGCGCCAGGGCTTCGGCGAGGGCTGCGCCGAGGCCGCGCGAGGCCCCGGTTACGAGGGCGATGCGATCTGTCATTTCAGCGATCCGTCAGGCATGGGGGGCCGTCATGCCCGGCTGTGGCGCAAATGTCCAGAAGCGAGAGAAGCCCGCGGCAGTGACCGGCGCGGGTTTGCCGCGCGGCTCATTCCGCCGCCTTGATCTCGAAGCCTTCCGCGATCCGGTCCGAGGGGGCAACGGGATAGTCACCCGAAAAACAGGCGTCACAATATTGCGGCGCCATGGCGTCGCGCCCGCCGCTCTCGCCCACCGCCCGGTAAAGCCCGTCGAGAGAGATAAACCGCAGGCTGTCCACGCCGAGATGTCTGCGCATCTCCTCCTCCGACATCGAGGCGGCCAGCAGTTTCTCGCGTTGTGGCGTGTCCACGCCGTAGAAGCAGGGCCAGGAGGTCGGCGGGCTGGCGATGCGGAAATGCACCTCCGCCGCGCCGGCATCGAGAACCATCTCCTTGATCTTGCGCGAGGTTGTGCCGCGCACCACGCTGTCATCCACGAGAATCACGCGCTTGCCTCGGATGAGCGCCCGGTTGACGTTGAGCTTCAGCCGCACGCCCATGTTGCGGATCTGTTCGGTCGGTTCGATGAAGGTGCGGCCCATATACTGGTTGCGGATGATCCCCATGGCATAGGGAATGCCCGATTCCTGGCTGTACCCGATGGCCGCGGGCGTACCCGAATCCGGGACCGGGCAGACCAGATCGGCCTCCACCGGGGCCTCGCGCGCCAGTTCCACCCCGATCTGCCGGCGCGTCTCATAGACCGAACGGCCGCCCTGGATGCTGTCGGGACGGGAAAAATAGACATGCTCGAAAATGCAGAAGCGGGGACTGCGCGGTTCGAACGGGTGGTAGCTTTCCAGCTTGCCGTCCTCGATCACCACCATTTCGCCCGGCTCGACCTCGCGCAGGAAATCCGCGCCGATGATGTCGAGTGCGCAGGTCTCCGAACTCAACACCCAGCCGTCACCCAGCTTGCCCAGCACCAGCGGGCGCACGCCCAGCGCGTCACGCACGCCGATCAGCTTGGTGCGGGTCATCGCGACGATGGAGAAGGCGCCCTCCACGCTGCGCAGCGCGTCCTTGATCCTCTCGGAGGTGCGTTTCTGGATCGAGCGCGCCATCAGGTGGATGATGCATTCGCTGTCCGAGGAACTCTGGAAGATCGAGCCGCGCTCGATCAACTCGCGGCGCAGCGCGTCGGCGTTGGTCAGGTTGCCGTTATGGGCGATCGCCGCGCCGCCCATCGAGAACTCGCCGAAAAAAGGCTGCACGTCGCGGATCGCCGTCTGCCCCTTTGATCCGGAGGTGGAATAGCGCACATGCCCGATGGCCAGCGGGCCGGGCAGCGTTTCCATAAGGCTGGCCTTGGTGAAATTGTCGCGCACGTAGCCGAAGCGGCGGACCGAGTTGAAGCCGCTCTCGGGATGATGGGCGACGATGCCGCCGGCCTCCTGTCCGCGATGCTGGAGCGCATGCAGCCCCAGGGCCACGAAATTGGCCGCGTCGGCCACGCCCGTTACACCGAAGACGCCGCATTCCTCGCGGAGTTTGTCATCGTCGAATGGATGGCTTGGATAGTGGCTCATGCGCTCGCGCAATTGGGATCGGGCCGTTTTCGGCCCACCATATAGTGCTTTGTCACGGCAGTGTCACGCGCCGATCCCTCAGGATCCGCCATCGACCTGGGGCAGCGTCGTCTCGACCGGCTCGGCGCTGCCGCAATCGCCCACAAGCTGTTCATAACGCTCGACGATCCATTGCGGGGCTTCGTCGGGTATCTGCGCTTCGATATTGTCGCGAACCGAGGCGAAGATCGCCGCAGAACGCGAATCGTCGACCATGGCGATGGAATCGTTCACCACGACGCGCTCGTAGACCAGGAAGGCCACCACGATCAGCAGGAGCCCGCGCAGCACGCCGAAAAAGAAGCCCAGCCCCTGGTCGACACCGCCCAGCGCAGAGCGCTGCACCGCGCCCGAGAAGAGCGGTGTGAGCAGTGACACGACGATCAGTGCGACCGCGAAAACCGCCGCGAAGGCCGCGATGATCGACAATTCGCAACTCTCGGCAAAGAACTCGCCCAGTACGGGAATTTCCTTGATCAGCGGCTCCACCGTAGTGGCGAAGATGAAGGCCAGTATTGCCGCAGCGATCCAGCCCGCGATGGACAGCGTCTCGCGCACCAGCCCGCGGGAAAAGGCGAGGATACCGGAGATCAGAACGATCGCCGCGGCCACGCCGTCGATGATGGTGAAACCTTCCATGCGCTGTCCCTTCGCGTCCGCCTTAACCGGCTTTCAACATGTTCTCCACGAGCGCGCCGAGATCCCTGAAACTCCGCACGTCGATCCCCTCTATCGATACAGTCTTTGCCTGAGGTGGCGCAACCGCGTTCGAGAAACCAAGTTTTTGCGCTTCTTTCAACCGGTTTTCCACCTGCGAGACGGGGCGAAGTGCCCCCGAGAGGCTGATCTCGCCGAAAAAGACGGTATCGGCGGGTAGAGCGGTGCCCCCGCGCGCCGACAAAAGCGCGGCAGCCACGGCCAGATCCGCGGCCGGCTCGGAGATACGCAATCCGCCCGCGATGTTGAGATAAACATCCGATCCGGAGAAGGAGATACCGCAGCGCGCCTCCAGCACCGCCATGATCATCGCCAGGCGGCCGCTGTCCCAGCCCACGACGGTGCGCCGCGGCGTGGCCAGCGGCGAGGACGCAACCAGCGCCTGTATTTCCACCAGCAGCGGGCGCGTGCCCTCGATGCCGGCGAAAACCGCCGAGCCCGGCGCCGGCGCGTCGCGCTCCGACAAGAAGAGCGCCGAGGGGTTCGCGACCTCCATCAGGCCCGCGCCGGTCATCTCGAAGACGCCGATCTCGTCGGCCGGGCCGAAGCGGTTCTTGACGCTGCGCAGGATGCGGAACTGATGACCGCGCTCGCCCTCGAAATAAAGCACCGTGTCGACCATGTGCTCTACCACGCGCGGGCCCGCGATCTGGCCGTCCTTGGTGACATGGCCGACGAGGATCACCGCGGCGCCGCGGCGCTTGGCGAAGCTCACCAGTTCATGCGCGCTGGCCCGCACCTGTGAGACGGAGCCGGGCGCGCTCTCGACATTGTCGGCCCACATCGTCTGGATCGAGTCGATGATCACCAGGCCCGGCCGCTCGGCATCGAGCGTGGACAGGATGTCGCGCAGGTTGGTCTCGGCCGCGAGCCTGACCGGCGCGTCCGCCAGGCCCAGACGGCGCGCGCGCAGGCGGATCTGGCCGGTGGCCTCCTCGCCCGAGACATAGATCGCCTTGAGCCCGGCGCGGGCGAACCGCGCCGCGGCCTGAAGCAGGATGGTGGATTTCCCGATGCCGGGATCGCCGCCCACCAGGATGGCCGAGCTTTCGACCAGGCCGCCGCCCAGGACGCGGTCCAGTTCGGCCAGTCCCGAGGAGACCCGCGGCGGCGGGGCCTCGTCAGAGGCCAGATCGCTCAGGCCGAGGGCGCGCCCGCGGCCCAGTGTCCGCCCGGCCGGACCGGCGGAAAGCGGCGCCTCCTCGATAAGCGTGTTCCAGGCGCCGCAGGCGTCGCAGCGGCCCTGCCATTTGCTGTGCGCGGCGCCGCAGGCCGAACAGGTGAAGGAGGGGGAGGATGCCTTTGCCATGCAGCCTTGTGCCCGAGCCCCGCGCCCGGATCAAGACGCGGCGCGATGTGGAGGCTCTGCCCCCTGTTCCCGCCTTGCGGGAACGCCCCCCGGAATACTTCGGCCAGAGCAAGGGCGGGGTGGGGCGCCCCGCCTCGGGCCGCACGGGGGGCGGGGGAGACGGGGCGCCTTGCTTTGGACGGTCATCGGCGTTCCCGCCTGTACCGTGTCTCCAGTCTGGGCAGGAGAAGGTTAAGAATTCCCCAATGCCGCTTGCTCTGGTCCAAGTATTCCCGCCGGAGGCCGCCTGCGTCAGCAGGCGTCAGCCCGGCCGGCCCACCGCGCGCGTGCCCAGGGCCGAGATTGCCAGCGAGACGAGGATAAGCCCGGTGAAGAGGTAGAGCCCCCAGGCGGTCTCCACCCTGGCCAGCCCGATGCCCTTGACCACCACGATATAGAGCGCGATCAGGAAAATATCCGCCATCGCGAGCTTGCCCAGAAGCATGAGCCAGGGTGTGGCGCGCGTGTCGAGCCAGCCGAAATGCACAAGCGCCAGGCCGATCGTCTTGAGATAGGGCGCGAAGAGCGCGAAGGCCGTCACCACGAGCGCCAGGAAGATATCGGTGCGCCAGAGTTCCTGAAGTCCGGTGACGACCGAGATCTCCGACAGGCCGAAAAGCGGCAGGAAGCCCGCGCGCAAGAGCGGCGCGAACCAGGCGATGGGAAAGAGGACGAGCAGAGAAAGGTTTGCGAGGCGCAGGATCATCGGGGGCGGGTCCATCGGGGCGGGGCAGCCAAGCCATGCCGGTTTTGACCGCCGCGGGCAAGCGCCTCCCGGCCGTTGGCTGCGCGGCTGGTGGCGCATGGCCCTCTCAGCGCACCGACTCGATCGGGCCCTCGGCACGGCCATGGATGAACTGGTCGAGATAGGGATCGCCAGAAGCGTCCATATCGGCCACCGGGCCGGTCCACTGGATCACGCCGTCGTGCAGCATGGCGACCTTGTCGGCGATGGCGCGCACGCTCGACATGTCGTGGGTGATGGTCATGGCGGTGGCGCCCATTTCCACCACGATCTCGCGGATCAGCTCGTTGATGACGCCCGACATGATCGGGTCGAGCCCGGTGGTGGGCTCGTCGAAGAAGATGATCTCGGGCTCCGCGGCGATGGCGCGCGCCAGGCCCACGCGCTTCTGCATGCCGCCCGAAAGCTCCGCGGGAAAGAGATCGGCAACCTCGGATTTCAGGCCGACCCGGCGCAGCTTCTCGATGGCGATCTCGCGGGCCTCCGCCTTGGGCCGCTTGAGCGATCCGCGCAGCAGGCGGAAGGCCACGTTCTGCCAGACCGCGAGCGAGTCGAAGAGCGCGCCACCCTGAAAAAGCATGCCGAACCGCGCCAGGAAGGCGTCGTGATCGCCACGGGTCGCGTCGCGCCCGTCGACGAGGATTTTCCCGCTGTCGGGCTGAACGAGCCCGAGGATGCATTTCAGCAGCACTGACTTGCCCGTCCCCGAGCCGCCGATGATCACCATGCTCTCGCCCTTGGCGATGTCGAGGTCGATTCCGCGCAGCACGTGGTTGGAGCCGAAGGACTTGCGCACGTCCTGCATCTCGATCATCTGCGCGCCCATCAGAAGAACACCTCCGTCAGCACGTAGTTGGAGGCCAGGATCATCACCGAGGCCGAGACAACGGCGTTGGTGGTGGCTTTGCCCACGCCCTGCGCCCCGCGGCCCGAGCGCATTCCGTGATAGCAGCCCATCAGCGCCACGATGAAGCCGAAGGCGGCGGCTTTCCAGAGTCCCGAAGTGACATCGGCGACCTCGAGAAAGTCGTAGGTGTTCTTGATATAGGCGGCGGAGTTGAAGTCGAGCCGCGTGACCCCGACCAGATAGCCGCCCATGATTCCGATCACGTCGCCGATCGCGGCCAGGACAGGCATTGCCAAGGTCGCGGCCAGCACGCGCGGCACGGTGAGGTATTTCATCGGATGGGTGGAGAGTGTGGTCAGCGCGTCGATCTGTTCGGTCACTTTCATGGTGCCGATTTCCGCCGCGATGGAGGCTGCGACGCGCCCGGCCACCATCAGCCCGCCCAGCACCGGCCCCAACTCGCGCACCATGCCGATGGCGACGATCGAGGGGACGACCGATTCCGCGTTGAAGCGTGAGCCGCCGGAATAGATTTGCAAGGCCAGCGCGCCGCCCGTGAAAAGTGCCGTCATGCCCACAACGGGAAGGCTGAAATAGCCGATATGCAGCAGCGCGTGCAGGAACTCCTTCGGGTAGAAGGGCGGACGCAGCAGATGGCTGAGCGTCGAGAGCGCGAAGATCGCGACCGAGCCGATGATGCGGCAGAAGGCCAGGGTGGACCTGCCCACGGCGGCGGGGATCAGGGTAAGGATATCGGCGGCTGTCATGCTGCTCCTGCCTCATTTCGGCGAATGTAGCCGCGCGCGTATCGTGCGCCAAGGCTTGTCAGTATCTCGTAACCGATCGTGCCTGCGGCATCCGCGAGCGCGTCGATGCCCTGGTGGGGGCCGAGCACATCGAGGCTGTCGGGAACCCGGTCCAGCCCGGTGACGTCGACGGTCAGCAGGTCCATCGAGACACGGCCGACGAGCGGGCAGGCGCGCGCCCCGGCCCAGAGCGTCGCCGCATTGCTAAGGTGGCGCGTGAAGCCATCGGCGTAACCGACTGCAACCGTAGCAATATTACTGTCGCGCGGCGCGGTCCATGTGGCGCCATAGCCCACCGCCTCGCCAGCCGTGACGGTGCGGGTCTGGATAACCGGCACCGAGACCTGCACGACCGCCTGCGCGTCGCCATAGGGCCGCCCGCCATAGAGCCCGATGCCGGGTCGGCAGAGTTCGAAATGATAGGCCGCCCCCAGCAGCGTGCCGCCCGTGGCCGCGAGCGAGCGCGGCGCGTCGAGGCCCTGCGTCATCGCGGCGAAGCTCTGAAGCTGCGCGGCGTTCATCGCATAATCGGGTTCGTCCGCGCAGGCCAGGTGGCTGAGCAGCAGCCGCGGTCCGGCCTCCGCGATCCGGTCGCGCAGTGCGGCGAACTCACCGGGCTCCATTCCCAGCCGGTTCATGCCGCTGTCGAGCTGCACGCCGAATGGATGGCCCGGCAGGGCGGCGAAATGGCGCGCGGCCTGTTCGGCGGAGTTCAGCAGCGGGATGAGGTCGCTGCCCGCGAGAGCCGCGGCGTCGCCGTCCATATGGCCTGAGAAGACATGGATCGCGGGGCCGGGGCCCAGCACGCGCCGCAGTGCTGCACCTTCCTCGGCCAGGGCCACGAAGAAGCTTCGCGCGCCCGCGTCGGCCAGCACCGGCGCCACCTTCTCCAGCCCCAGCCCGTAGGCATCCGCCTTGACCACGGCGCCGGTCTCGACCGTGGCCGCGGACGCGGCGTCGAGCCCGCGCCAGTTGGCGGCGAGCGCATCGAGGTCGATGGTCAGCATGGGGCGGGTCATGGGCCTCGTCCGGTGGTCTCGGGGCGGCAATATCCGCACCCGCCCGGCAAGGCAAGTCACCAACGGGTCAGCCGAAATCGCCGCCGCCCGATTGCCACGGCTTGACCAGATTGCCGAAGCGGGTGAACTGGCCTTCGAAGCTGAGCTCCACCGCGCCGATCGGGCCGTGGCGCTGCTTGCCGATGATGACCTCGGCCTTGCCGTGGACCGACTCCATCGCTTCCTGCCATTTCACCATCGCGTCGAGATCGTGGTCGCCCGGTTTCTCGCGCTCCTTGTAGTATTCTTCGCGGAACACGAACATCACCACGTCGGCATCCTGTTCGATGGAGCCGGACTCGCGCAGGTCGGAGAGCTGCGGGCGCTTGTCCTCGCGGTTCTCGACCTGCCGGGAGAGCTGGCTGAGCGCGACCACGGGAATGTCGAGCTCCTTGGCGATGGCTTTCAGCCCCTGTGTGATCTCGGAGACCTCGTTCACGCGGCTGTCCTTGGCGGTGGCCGGGCGGACGAGTTGCAGATAGTCGACAAAGAGCGCGTCGAGCCCATGCGTGCGCTTGAGGCGCCGGGCGCGGGCGGCAAGCTGGCTGATCGGCAGCGCCGGCGTATCGTCGATATAGAGCGGGCAGGCCTCCAGCGTCTTGGCGGCCTCCACGAAGCGGCGGAACTCGGCCTCGGTCATGTCGCCGCGCCGGATCTGCTCGGAGGGCACTTCGGAGGATTCCGAGAGGATGCGTGCGGCAAGCTGTTCGGCCGACATCTCCAGGCTGAAGAAGCCGACCACGCCGCCCTCCACCGCGCCCTCGCGCCCGTCGGGCAGGGCGCCCTTGCGGTAGGCGCGTGCGATGTTGAAGGCCACGTTGGTGGCCAGCGAGGTCTTGCCCATCGACGGTCGCCCGGCCAGGATCAGCAGGTCCGAGCGGTGCAGCCCGCCCAGCTTCTTGTCCAGGTCGGTCAGCCCGGTGGAGACACCGGCGAGCCCGCCGTCGCGCTGATAGGCGGCATTGGCGACATTGACCGCGTCCGTCACCGCCTTCAGGAAGCTCTGGAAGCCGGTCTCCGACTTGCCTTCCTCGCCCAGCTTGTAGAGCTTCTGCTCGGCCTCGACGATCTGGTCCTTCGGGTCGCTCTCGACATCGACGCGCCCGGCGCGCGCGGCGATGTCCTGACCCAGCGCCATGAGCTCGCGCCGGATCGCCAGGTCATAGATCATCTGCGCATAGTCGCGCGCCGCGAAGGCGGAGATCGAGGCACCGGCGAGCCGCACCAGATAGGACGGCCCGCCGAGTTCGGCCAGGCCCTCGTCCTCCTCCAGGAAAGCCTTGAGCGTGACCGGCGAGGCCAGCGCGTTCTTCTGGATGCGCTGCGCGGCGACCTCGAAGATGCGGGCATGGACCGGGTCGTAGAAATGCTCGGCCCGGACGATCGCCGCGATCCGGTCGTAGATGTCGTTATTGGTGAGAACCGCCCCCAGCAATTGCTGTTCGGCTTCGATATTGTGCGGCAGGGTGCCTGCCCCTGCACCCGTGCCGTCGCTGCCCGCCGCATCCGGTCGGAATACGCTGATCTCGTTCATGCCTGCCTGTCCCCTTTTGGGACCATTTCTTAACGGCTGAGCGCCCTGCCTGGCAAATTGTATGTTTCTGTGGATAGAATGTGAATCCTCCACAATCCCCCACATATTGGGGCATGTGTGGGTCTTCCGTCAACTGCTGGTGTGCTCTGGGGTGGATGGCGGTGGCAGATTTTTTTTACCGGCCCGGCGTCAGCGCGTGGCCTGCGCCTCCTGCCAGGCGCGCGGTTCGGACAGGAATTTCTCCACCTCCGACAGGGTCGCCGCATCGAAGGCGCCAGCCGATTTCGCCTCCGCCAGGACGTCCCACCAGGTGCACAGGTGATGGAGCGCAACGCCATGATCCCCAAGCGTCTTTTCGGTCTCCGGAAAGATGCCGTAATAGAAGATCACGGCGGTATGCGCGCAACTCGCACCGGTGTCGCGGATCGCATCGACGAAGCTCAGCTTGCTGCCGCCATCGGTGGTCAGGTCCTCGACCAGGAGGACACGGTCGCCCTCGGCCATCGCGCCTTCGATTCGCGCGTTGCGCCCGTAGCCCTTGGGCTTCTTGCGCACGTAGCTCATCGGCAGGCCCATGCGTTCGGCCACCATCGCGGCGAAGGGAATGCCCGCGGTCTCGCCGCCGGCGATATTGTCGAACGCCTCGAAGCCCGCTTCGCGCATCACCGTGCAGGCCAGGAAATCCATCAGCGTGGCGCGGATACGCGGGTAGGAGATGAGCTTGCGGCAGTCGATATAGGCGGGCGAGGGCAGGCCGGAGGCCAGCGTGTAAGGCTCGGCCGCATTGAAATGCACCGCTTCGATTTCCAGCAGCATCCGGGCCGTGAGACGGGCGATGTCCTGGGCTGGCGGGAAGGAGGTGGGGATCATCTGTCGGTCCTTTCGCGGGGCCGGGGCGCGAGCGGGATCAGTGCCTCCGGCGGGGATATTTGGAGCAAGAAGAAATCAGGCGGCCCGCCAATGCAGCGGGAAGCCCGGATCGAATAGCGTGACGGGACCCGCGCCGGTCTCGATCCGGTAGGGGTAGGCGACGGGGTCGCCCCTCGTGAGAGTGAGCGTCGCGGCGTTCGGCGGCAGGCCGTAGAAGGCGGGACCGTTCAGCGAAGTGAAGGCTTCGAGCCGGTCGAGCGCCGCCTCCTCCTCGAAGACATGAGCGAGGATCGACATGGCGTTGGGCGCAGTGAAGCAGCCCGCGCAGCCGCAGGCGCTTTCCTTCAGCGGGTCGGCATGGGGCGCGCTGTCGGTGCCCAGGAAGAAGCGCGCCTCGCCGGAGGTGGCGGCGGCGCGAAGCGCCAGACGGTGTTCCTCGCGCTTGGCCACGGGCAGGCAATAGTAATGCGGCCGGATGCCGCCCGCCAGGATGTGG
Source organism: Maritimibacter sp. 55A14 (assembly GCF_003122205.1). Classification (GTDB taxonomy): domain Bacteria; phylum Pseudomonadota; class Alphaproteobacteria; order Rhodobacterales; family Rhodobacteraceae; genus QEYE01. The sequence continues at coordinate 316,000 of NZ_QEYE01000001.1, read as the reverse complement.
TTGCGGTTGATGACCAGGTGATGGACGGTGATCGTGGCCCCCAGCCCGTTTCCGCCAGCCTTCACATAGTTCACCCCCTGCGCGGTGGTGATATGTTCCATCACCACCCTGAGCCCCGGCGTGGCGCGGCGCAGGGGATCGAGTACGCGGTCGATGAAAACCGCCTCGCGGTCGAATATGTCCACATCCGGCTCCGTCACCTCGCCATGCACGCAAAGCGGGATGCCGGCTTCGGCCATTGCCTCCAGCACCGGGCGGACCCGGTCGAAATCGCGCACGCCCGAGGCGGAGTTGGTGGTGGCGCCGGCGGGGTAGAGTTTGACCGCGTGGATCAGACCTGCGGCATGGGCGGCGGTCACGTCGGCGGGGTCCGTGGTCTCGGTCAGGTAGAGCGTCATGAGCGGCGTGAAGCCCGCGCCCTCGGGCAGGGCGGCCAGGATGCGGTCGCGATAGGCGGCGGCGTCGCGGCCGGTCAGCACCGGTGGCACGAGGTTCGGCATGACGATCGCGCGGGCGAAATGGCGCGCGCTTTCGGGGGCGACGCCGTCCAGCATCGCGCCGTCGCGCAGATGCAGGTGCCAGTCGTCGGGGCGGCGGATTGTCAATGTCCGGGTCATCGGGTTCCTCGAGAAGCCGCTCTGTCGCCTACACCAAGCGGCCGGGCATTTCCAGCCGCTTGCGGGGGTGCTCAGCCGCCGGCGCCAGCCTCGGCCATTGCGGGGCGGATGCGGCTTTCCAGCGCGCGCTGCGTGATCGGTCCGGCGAAGCGCAGCACGATATTGCCCTGGCCGTCGATCATGTAGGTTTCCGGCACGCCGTAGAGGCCCCAGTCAATCCCCATGCGCCCTTCCGGATCGGCGCCCAGCGCCGCATAGGGGTTGCCCAGCTCGTCCAGGAAGCGCAGCGCGTTTCCCGGCTTGTCCTTGTAGTTGACGCCGTAGATCGCCACGCCCTCGGCGCCCAGCGCCTCCAGATTGGGGTGTTCGACCCGGCAGGGCGCGCACCAGCTTGCCCAGAAATTCACCAGCTTGACGCCCGGCGCGCGCAGCATCGCGTCGTCGAAGATGGGTGCGCTGCCCAGCGGCTCCAGTGCGACCGGGGGCGCGGACTTGCCCGCCAGCGCCGAGGGCAGGGCGTCCGGATCCTCGCGGTTCAGGCCGAAGAAGAAAAGCGCGGCGAGTGCGGCGAAGACCAGCGGCGGCAGGACCACCATGGGTGAGAGTTTACCGGCCATTGCGGCGATGCCTTTCCTCGATTTGCCTCAACTCGCGCCGCATCCGCGCCGAGCGCCAGAGCGACAGCGCCACCAGCCCCGCGATCAGCAGGATGGAGACGGCATAGGCCGAGAGCACCTCGACCGCGTATTTCCCCAGTTCCGGCATCATGCGGCGCGCGCCTCCCGTGCCAGCAGCGCGGCGATGCGGCGGGCCCGGATCTCGGTCCGGGTGCGCAGCAGGACCAGCGTGACGAAGAGCAGGATGAAGCCCGCGATGCAGAAGAGCAACGGGTAGTAGAAGACGTCGTGCACATTCTCTTCGGCATCGAGCGACAGCGATGCGCCCTGATGAAGCCCCTGGTTCCAGAAATTCACCGCGTAGCGCGATAGCAGCGCGAAGACCGAGCCGACGATGCAGAGCACCGAGGTCAGGTCGGCGGCGGTGTCGGGGTTCTCGATCGCGGCCCAGAGCGCCATGTAGCCCAGGTAGAAGATGAAGAGGATCAGGAAGGCGGTCAGCCGCGGGTCCCATTCCCACCAAGTGCCCCACATCGGCTGGCCCCAGACCGCCCCGGTGTAAAGCGCGATCAGCGTCATGGTGATGCCGATCGGCGCCGCCGCCTTGGCCGCCAGCGCCGAGACGTGGTGGCGGCGCACCAGCCAGATGATCGAGGTGACCAGCATCATTGCCCAGGCATTGATCGCCATCATCGCGGCGGGGACATGCAGGAAGATGATCTTCACGGTCGACCCTTGCCGGTAGTCGTCGGGGGTGAAGAAGAAGCCCCAGATCAGCCCCACCAGCAGCGCGGCGGCAGTCAGCGCCGCGGCCCAGGGCAGGACGCGGTCTGCGGTGCGGATGAATCGCACGGGATTTGCGTATTCCCAGATCGACATGGGTCTCTTTCTAAGCCTTGTGCGGTGGCGCCGAAAGTGCCGCACGGTCGCAGGCGGTCACTTCAGATTGATCCGCAGCGCGGCGGCGGCGGCATAGGGGATCAGCGCGACCGTGGCCGCGGTGATCGCGGCCAGGATCATCGCGGGCGTGGCGGGCGAGAGGCCGTCGGCGGCGCGGCGCACCGCCTCGGCCCCGAAGATCAGCGTGGGGATGTAGAGCGGCAGCACGAGAAGCGAAAGCAGAAGCCCGCCGCGTTTGAGACCCACCGTCAGCGCCGCGCCGAAGGCGCCCAGGAAGCTCAGTGCCGGCGTGCCCGTTGCGAGGCTGAGCAGGAGCCACGAATAGGCGCCGTCGGGCAGGTTCAGGAGCAACCCCAGGACCGGGGCGGCCAGCGTCAGCGGCAGCCCGGTGACCAGCCAGTGGGCCAGCGCCTTGACCGCGACCACGCCCTCCAGCGGCAGCGGCGCGGTGGCCAGCAGGTCGAGCGATCCGTCCTCGAAATCGAGCTGGAAGATACGGTCGAGCGAGAGCAGGCAGGCCAGCAGCGCGCCGAGCCACAGGATGCCCGGCGCGATGCCCGCCAAGGTCGCGGTCTGCGGGCCGACGCCGAAGGGGACCAGCGTGACCACGATCAGGAAGAAGGCCAGCGACAGCCCGAACCCGCCGCCGCTGCGCAGCGCGAGCGTCAGGTCGCGGCGCAAGAGCGCCATCATCGTGCGGGCTCCGCGTCGAACGCCGCATCGAGAAAAGGCGAGCCCGCATCGCCGTCCTCTCGCGCGCGGAAGGGCGCGATGTCGAGCAGCCGCGTCCCGGCAATCCCCAGATCCACATGGGTCGCGATGATCGCGCTGCCGCCGGCGGTGCAATGGTCGGCAACCACATCGGCGAAGGTCGCCACGGTCTCGCGGTCGAGCGACACGGTGGGCTCATCCAGCGCCCAGACCGGCCGCGGGCAGACCTTGAGCCGGGCCAGGCCCAGCCGCCGCTTCTGCCCGGCCGAGAGATGCTGTGCCTGCCGGTCGCGCAGGTCGCCCAGCCGGAAGGCCGCCAACGCCGGGGCGATATCCGCCCCGCCATAGACGCGCGCCCAGAAGGCCAGGTTCTCGGCCACGGTGAGCTGCGCCTTGATCCCGTCGGCATGGCCGGCATAGAGGATCGCGTCCTCGTCCAGTTCGATGCGGCCCGCCGCCGGCGGGGCCAGCCCGGCCAGCGTGCGCAGGAGCGTCGTCTTGCCCGACCCGTTGGGCCCGCGCAATACCAGGCAATCGCCGGGGGCGAGCCGGAAGTTCAGCCCCTCGATCACCGTCACCTCGCCGCGGCGGCAGGCCAGATCATGCACGCGCAGTTCCATCCCCGCCGGTCTAGCCCAAGGCGCGGGCGGCGGGAAGCGCCGATCGGCCGCAGCGCGGACGGGGCGCACGGGATTGCCGCAACTGGACTAGTGGAAGCGAAAATCTGGATGTATCGGGCGGGCGGGGCTTGCGTCACGCTCGTATCGGTTCACCATGCGTCACGTGGAAACGGCCACGAAAACGGGCGCCGCGGGTCGCGGGTTTCGCCGCAGCCGGGCAAGCGCCGCACGACAACAGGGGGTATTGCATCATGAAAACAGCGACACGGACCGGACTGTTTTGCGCAACCGCACTCGCCGCCGGGCTGGCGGTCTCGGCGGCCAGCGCGCTCGACAAGGTGACAGTGGCCTATTTCCTCGAATGGCCGACCGCCAACCAGGTGGCCCAGATCGAGGAGACCTATGACGAGGCGATGGGCGTCGACGTGGAATGGCGCGCCTTCGGCAACGGAAACGAGATGACGCAGGCGATGGTGTCGGGCGATGTCCAGATCGCCTACAGTCAGGGTTTCGTGCCCTTCGTGGTGGGCGTGACCAACGGCGCGCCGCTCAAGCTCGTGGGCGTCGCGGTGACCTATGCGGAGAACGACCTCTGCGTCGTGCGCGACGACAGCGGCATCACCAAGGAGAACGCCAAGGAACTGGAAGGCAAGAAGGTCGCCACGCCCTTCGGCAACGTCACCCATTACAAGCTCCTGCGCACGCTGGAGCATCTGGACGTGGACGTGAACAAGGTCGACCTGGTGCAGATGAACCCAGCCGACGCCGCCGTGGCGCTGGTGCGCGGCGACGTGGTGATGGGCTGCGCCTTCGGTGGCGCGATCGACCGGATGAAGACCGTGGGCAGCCCGCTGATGACCGGCGCCGAGCAGGAGGCCATCGGCATCAACACCTTCGACATCGTCACCGTGACCGAGAGTTTTGCGGCCGAACATCCCGACCTGGTGCGCGGCTTCATGGAGGTGACCGAGGCCGCCAACATCGCCTACAAGGCCGACCCCGACGCCAGGATCCCGACCATCGCGAAGGCCGCCGGCATGGACGAGGATGCCACCAGGGCGATGCTGGGCAATTTCGGCTTTCCCAGCGCCGAGGCGCAGCTTGGCCCGAACTGGCTGGGCGGCGGCATTCAGGACATGACAGCCGGCGTCGCCAAGGTGATGAAGGAAAACGGCGGGCTGGAGACGGTGCTCGACGACTATTCCGGTTTCGTGGACGACAGCTTCCTGAAGTGACCCGGCACCGGGCGGCGCGCCCCGGCCCGCCGCCCGTCTGCGCCGCTGCCCGAAAGACCCGACCGGAGGCGCCGATGGACGGCATCCATATCGACAACGTCTCGATGACCTTCACCTTGCCGGGGGCGGCGGATATCCACGCGCTCAAGGATGTAAGCCTGGAGATCGGTGCGGGCGAGATCGTCACCGTCCTGGGCCCGTCGGGCTGCGGCAAGACCACGCTGCTCAACATCATCGCGGGCTTCCTGTCGCCCACGCGGGGCGCCGTCCGGCTGAACGGTCACGAGGTCAGGGGGCCGGACGCCGAACGCGGTATGGTCTTCCAGCAGGGTGCGCTCTTCGAGTGGCTGAACGTGGAGAGGAACATCGCCTTCGGCCCCAACATGGCCGGGCGGCCGCGCGCCGAGACCCGCGCGAAGGTAGAAAACCTGCTCAATCTCGTCGGGCTCGCGGGCTTTGGGGAAAAGCCGGTCTACCAGCTTTCGGGCGGGATGCAGCAGCGCGTCGCGCTGGCGCGCTGTCTGGCCAACGATCCGGACGTGATCCTGATGGACGAGCCGCTGGGCGCGCTCGACGCGCTGACGCGCGAGAAGATGCAGGGGCTGATTCTTAAGCTGTGGCAGGAGACCGGCAAGACGATCCTCCTCATCACCCATTCGGTGGAGGAGGCGCTTTTCCTGGGCTCGCGCCTGATCGTCATGGCGCCGCGGCCCGGCCGGATCGAGAAGGACTATCGCCTGCCCTTCGCCGAACGCGGCCTGACGCAGGATCCGCGCGAGGTGAAATCCTCGACCGATTACGTGGAACGGCGCGAGGAAATCCTCTCAATGATCTGGAGCATGGAGGAAGAGATCATGGCCGGCGGAACGGGGGAGTGAACGCATGGCGGAGAACGGAAAGCGGCCATCGGCGCTGATGATGTGGCTGGGGCTGGCCGACAATGCCTTCACCCGCCAGAAGACCGTGAAATTCGGCGATGCGAGCGCGGTCAATTCCGGGCGCTTCTATTCCATCGCCGTGGTGGTGGTTCTCTTCACGCTCTGGACGCTCTCGTCGATCTTCGGGTGGGTGGAGCCGTTCTTCTGGCCCCCTCTCGACGGCACGGTGGAGCGTGCGGCAAAGCTGATCAACGAGGGCTTCCGCAACGTCGCCCTGTGGGAGCATGTCTGGATCAGCGTCTACCGCGTGATCTCGGGGGTGCTCCTGGGCGCGCTCGTGGGCATTCCGCTGGGCTTCGCGATGGGCCTGTCGTCGATTGCGCGCGGGCTCTTCGATCCGATCGTGGAGTTCATGCGGCCCATTCCGCCGCTGGCGCTCATCCCGCTCATCATCCTGTGGTTCGGCATCGACGAGACCGCAAAGATATTCCTGCTCTTCCTGGCCTCGCTCTTCATCATGACGATCGCCGCGCGCTCCGGCGTGTCGAGCGTGAAGATCTCAAAGGTCCATGCCGCTTACTCGCTGGGCGCATCCCGGATACAGATCCTGCGCCACGTCATCCTGCCCAACACGCTGCCCGAGATTTTCACCGGCATCCGCACCGCGATGGGCGTCTGCTGGGGTACGGTGGTGGCGGCGGAACTGGTGGCCGCGGATCGCGGCGTGGGCTCGATGATCATGATCGCCAAGAACTTCCTGCAAACCGATACCGTGGTGATCGGCATCCTGATCATCGGCGCCATCGGCTATGCGATCGAGATGGTCATGCGCTGGCTGGAGCGGCTTCTGGTTCCCTGGAAAGGCAAGGGCTGAGCGCTGCGCCGGGCCTTGTGGAAGGTTGTGCGGGGGTGCGAAAATGCCTCTGGATTGTCAGTACACAATTGCATACATTGCGTGCGACTCCTTGCACCCGCGCCCGTGACTGGGCATATCGGCCACAAGGACCCGGAGCTTAGCCATATGCCAGGAGGCCGCCATGACCATCACCGTCGGACATGATTCAGCAAAAACCAGAAAGACACTGACCGTGGGCGACAGGTCGGTCGCCTATTACTCCATCAAGGCCGCCGAGGCCGCCGGTCTCGGCAAATTCACCCGCCTGCCGGCGGCGTTGAAGGTCGTGCTGGAGAACATGCTGCGTTTCGAGGACGGCAAGACGGTCCATATCGACGACATCAAGGCCTTCTCGGACTGGGCCGAGCAGGGCGGCAGCACCCGGCGCGAGATCGCCTACCGGCCGGCGCGCGTGCTGATGCAGGACTTCACCGGCGTCCCGGCGGTGGTGGACCTGGCCGCGATGCGCGACGGGATCGTGGCGCTGGGCGGCGATGCGGAGAAGATCAATCCGCTCAACCCGGTCGATCTGGTGATCGACCATTCGGTGATGATCGACGAGTTCGGCAATCCCCGCGCCTTCCAGATGAACGTGGACCGCGAGTATGAGCGGAACATGGAACGCTACCAGTTCCTGAAATGGGGGCAGGGCGCATTCAACAATTTCCGCGTCGTGCCGCCGGGCACCGGCATCTGCCACCAGGTGAACCTGGAATACCTGGCGCAGACGGTCTGGACCGACAAGGACCAGAATGGCGAGGAGGTCGCCTATCCCGATACGCTGGTCGGCACCGACAGTCACACCACCATGATCAACGGCCTGGCGGTGCTGGGCTGGGGCGTCGGCGGGATCGAGGCCGAGGCCGCGATGTTGGGCCAGCCGATCTCCATGCTGATCCCCGAAGTGGTGGGCTTCCGCCTGACCGGCGCGATGGTCGAGGGCACCACCGCCACCGACCTGGTGCTCAAGGTCGTGCAGATGCTGCGCAAGAAGGGCGTGGTCGGCAAGTTCGTCGAGTTTTACGGCGACGGGCTCGACCACCTGCCGCTGGCAGACCGTGCCACCATCGCCAACATGGCCCCCGAATACGGCGCCACCTGCGGCTTCTTCCCGATCGACGGCGAGACGCTGCGCTATCTCGAACAAACCGGCCGCGACAAGGACCGCATCGCACTGGTCGAGGCCTATGCGCGCGAGAACGGGCTATGGCGCGACAGCGATTACGACCCGGTCTATACCGACACGCTGCATCTGGACATGGGCGACGTGGTGCCCGCGATCTCGGGCCCCAAGCGGCCGCAGGATCACACCGCGCTGACCGAGGCGGCTGCCAGGTTCTTCGAAGTGGTCGCCGAATACCGCGGCGAGGACGAGAGCAAGGCCGCCTGCGACATGGCCGCCGAAGGCCCCGCCCCCGACGTGAACAACGATCCGCGCCAGACGGCCAAGGTCGAGGGCGAGGATTACGAGTTGCGCGACGGCTCGGTGGTGATCGCCTCGATCACGTCCTGCACCAACACCTCCAACCCCTACGTGATGATCGGCGCGGGGCTGGTGGCGCGCAAGGCGCGCGAACTGGGTCTGAACCGCAAACCCTGGGTCAAGACCTCGCTCGCGCCGGGCTCCCAGGTCGTGTCGCACTACCTCGAGGCGGCGGGCCTGCAGGAGGATCTGGACGCCATCGGCTTCAACCTCGTGGGCTATGGCTGCACCACCTGCATCGGCAATTCCGGCCCGCTCCAGCCCGAGATCTCCAAGGCGATCAGCGACAACGACCTGATCGCCACCTCGGTTCTGTCCGGCAACCGCAACTTCGAGGGTCGGATCAGCCCCGATGTGCGCGCAAACTACCTGGCCTCGCCGCCACTGGTGGTGGTCTACGCGCTGGCCGGCGACATGAACATCAACCTGACGAACGACCCGATCGGCACCGACAAGAACGGCGATGACGTCTATATGAAGGACATCTGGCCGACCCAGAAGGAGATCGCCGAACTGGTCGAGCGGACCGTCACCCGCGAGGCGTTCCGGTCGAAATATGCCGACGTCTTCAAGGGCGACGAGAAATGGCGCGCGGTCGAAACCTCCGAGGGCCTGACCTATGATTGGCCGCCGCAATCGACCTATGTGCAGAACCCGCCCTATTTCCAGGACATGTCACCGGAGGCGGGCACGATTTCCGACATTTCCGATGCGCGCGTCCTGGCGGTGCTGGGCGATATGGTCACGACTGACCACATCAGCCCGGCGGGCAGCTTCAAGCCGTCGACCCCGGCGGGCAAATACCTGACCGAGCGGCAGGTCGCGCCGCGCGACTTCAACTCCTACGGATCGCGGCGCGGCAATCACGAGGTGATGATGCGCGGCACCTTCGCCAATATCCGCATCCGCAACGAGATGCTGGACGGAGTCGAGGGCGGCTACACCAAGGGTCCCGATGGCGAGGAGACGACGATCTTCGACGCGGCGATGGATTATCAGGCCAAGGATACGCCGCTGGTGATCTTCGCGGGCGAGCAATACGGTGCCGGATCGTCGCGCGACTGGGCGGCCAAGGGCACCGCGCTGCTGGGCGTCAAGGCGGTGATCGCCGAGAATTTCGAGCGCATCCACCGCTCCAACCTGGTGGGGATGGGCGTGATTCCATTCGAATTCACCGGCGGCGACACGCGCAAGTCGCTGGGCCTGACCGGCGCGGAAACCGTGTCGATCACCGGGCTCGAAGGCGACATGCGCCCGCAGGCGGAGATACCCTGCACGATCACCTATGCCGATGGAACGACGAAGGAAATCACGCTGAAAAGCCGGATCGACACCGAGGTGGAGATCGAATACGTCCAGAATGGCGGCGTGCTGCATTACGTGTTGCGCAACCTGGCCAAGGCCGGCTGACAGGCAAAAAAAAATGCGCGAAAATGATGGACCCCGGCCCTTTGCCGGGGTCTTTTTTCTGTTAACATGGGTGACATTCATCTCTCGAAGGCTTGATTGGCCTTTCAAGAGGGAGCGCGGTATTCAAGCCCCGTACCGCAAACGGATAAAAGTTTCATGCGCCTGCTTTCCGCCGCGATCCTCTCCCTGTCCCTGACCGCAACACCCCTGGTTGCGGAGACGGAGCCTGTCGTCGTGGTGGAGTTGTTCACGTCGCAAGGCTGTTCGTCCTGTCCTCCGGCCGATGCCTATCTGGGGCAACTGGCGGAGCGCGACGATGTCATCGCCCTGGCGTTGCATGTGGATTACTGGGACTATATCGGCTGGAAGGACATTTTTGCGACCCCGTCTCATACCGAACGGCAGCGCGCCTATGCGCAGGCCGCGGGTACCTCCACGATCTACACGCCGCAGATCGTGGTCAACGGTCAAAAGCGGTTGATGGGCGCGCATCGCGAGAATGTCGATGCCACCATCGAAGAGCAGAAGGCCGAGCCCGCGCCGGTCGATATCCGGCTGGAACGCATTGGCGACAGGCTGTCGATTGAACTGACGGCCGAGGCGATGGAAAGCGTGCCCTGCGTCGTGCAACTCGTGCGCTACGATCCCAAGCAGACGGTGAAGATCGAGCGTGGCGAGAATGCCGGGCGCGAGATCGACTATCACAACATCGTCACGAACTGGACCGATCTGGGCGTCTGGGACGGCGGCGGCAACTGGTCGACCGAAGTGGAGATCACTGGCGACGCGCCGGTGGCCGTGATCGTCCAGGCCGAGGCTCAGGGACCGATACTCGCGGCGGCACGCCTGCGCTGAAGCTCCGGCTTCCAGCGCCGGTGAATCCACAACCATTGTCCCATATGCGCGCGCACCCGCGCCTCCAGCCGGCGGTTGAAGTCCTGCGTCATCGTCTCGGCGTCGCTATGCGGGATCGGCTCTTCCATCTCGACGATGAAATCCAGCCCGTTCTCCTGCCGGATCGCGAAGGCTGGCAGCAGAAGCGCGTCGGTTTTCAGCGCAAGCTCGGCCGCCGACAGCGCTGTGGGTGCGGGCTTGCCGAAAAAGTCGAGCGCCGCCCCGTTGCGAAAGAACTGGTCGATCAGGATGCCGACATTGCCGCCGCCGCGCAGATGCCGGATCAATTGCGCCATGCCGCGTTTGTCGCGCGGGAAGATGGGCTCGGCGATCCGGCGGGTGGTCTCGACGTAATGCTTGTTGAAATAGGGGTTGTTCATCGGGCGGTAGAGCACGCCGATCTGCTCGCCATGCAGGTTTATGGCGACATTGATCGCCTGGTAATTCGCGAAATGTCCCGAGATCATCACCACCGGGCGGCCTTCGGCCTTGGCAGCGTCGAAGACGGCAAGGCCCGGACCGACCAGGGGGGCGCGTCTCATGCGGTCGTGGAACTCCTCCACCGAGTAGAATTCGATGAAGGTACGCCCGGCATTGTCGGGCACCTCGCGGCAGAGCCGCCGGACCTCGGCGCGCGGCAGGTCGGGGAGCACATGGGCCAGATTGGCGCGGATGCGCGCCCGCCAGCCCACCAGAGGCGCCAGAATCTGCCCCGTGAGCCAGCCCACCGCTGGGACGCGCCAACGATAGGGCAGCAGGAACGCCGCGCGGATCAGGCCGCGAATGGCAAGGTCGCTCAGTCGGTCGGTCATGGATTTGAAGGTTCCGGCCATCGGCCTGCTCTCCCGCTCGCGAAGCTCTGTCAGCGGTCATAAGCTCCGGAGCAGGGCGCGACAAGCCCGCGGCCCGGTCAGCCGGGCATGCGCGCTACGCCAACACCGATCATCGCGTCGCGGGTGACGAGGGCGGCCAGCGCGGCCTCGTCCATCCCCTCCGTGCCATCGGGGCGGCGCGGCAACACGATGTAGCGCATGTCGGCGGTCGAATCATGGATCCGGACGGTCACGTCGTCAGGCAGTTCCAGCCCGAATTCGCGCAGCACCTTGCGCGGCTCGCGCACCACGCGGGACCGATAGGCGCGCTGCTTGTACCAGTCCGGCGGCAGGCCCAGCAGGTTGCGCGGATAGCACGAGCAGAGCGTGCAGACGATGACATTGTGGACCTGCGCGGTGTTCTCCACCGCGATCAGCCGCAGTGCGCCGATATCGAAGCCCATCTCGCGCGAGGCGGCGGAGGCATCCGCCAGCAGCCGCGCCTTGAACTCCGGGTCGGTCCAGGCCCGCGCCACCACCCGCGCCCCGTCGGCGGGGGAGCGCGCATCCATCCTGTCGATCTGCGCCATGATCTCGGCGTCGGAGGTCACGCCTTTCTCCACCAGAAGCTCGCGAACGGCGATTTCCATTGTCTGCCAATAGCTCAGCGGGTGATCCTGATCCTTCCGGTACGGGTGGCCGGAGGGGCTCAGATGGTCGTGGTCATGGTGGTCATGGGGCATCCTGCCGCTCCGTCACGGGGGTCAGCCAATGGGCGAAGATCTCGGCGTCTATCGTGTCGTCCGGGCGTTCCGCCGCCGCGCCCCAGACCTCGGCCATGGTGAAGCGCACGCGATAGAGCGGTTCTTTGCCGGCCGGCAGGCCGTAGGCCAGTTGCTCGGGATTGGCGAACCGGCCCAGGGCGCGTTCCACCACGCCGGTCTTGCCGCGCAGATAGGCTGGCGCGCGGACATGGCCGGGCGGCATCCTGCGGCTGACGCGGACGCGCTCAGGCATCGCGCTTCTCCGCCGCCTCGCCATAGGTCGCGCCGCGGGCCTGCACCTCTTCCATGCGCCGGCCCAGTTCCTCGATCGTGTAGACCCCGGCCTCCAGCAGGTTCTGGTTCACCGCCGCGATCCAGCGCTCGTAATAGCTCATCGTCTCGAAGGCCTGCTCGCCCATGTCCTCCAGCGCGCGGCGCAAGCCGTCCACGGTGAAATGGCCCTTTTCCGAGGCCAGCACCATCAGCGCGTCGACGCGCTTCTCCCAGAGCGCATAATCGTGCTGCGCGAGGTCGATCGCACCGGCCTCGCGCCCGCCCATGTCATGCCAGCGATGTCCGTCGAATTCACTCATGGCCCAAGCGTAGGGCGGCCGCCCCCGGCTTGGCAAACGGTTTTCAGCCGCGCCGCAGAAGCAGGATGCGGTTGTTCGCGGGCATCGGGATCAGGGCGGTGTGTTCAAGCCCCTCAGCCGCGCCCAGCTCGGCAATCTCGCCGGCGTCGCGGATGCCCCAGTCGGGGTTGCGCGCGCGCAGGCCTTCGTCGAAGCGGGCGTTGCCCTCGCCGGTATGCGCGCCGTTCTCGCGGAACGGGCCGTAGAAGGCCAGCAGCCCGCCCGGCGCCAGGCATTGCCCCGCGCCTCGCAGGATGCCCCGCGCAACCTCCATCGGGGTGATGTGGATGACATTGAGGTTCAGGATCAGCTCCAGCGGGGCGATGGCTGCGATGTCCGGACGCGCGGCCCATTCGGTCGCGGCGTCGAGCGCCAGCGGCGGCGCCACGGGGACGCCCAGATGGGCGGTCCAGGCGGCGATGCTGCGCAGATGTGCCGGATCGGGGTCGGAGCCGGTCCAGGAGAGCGACGGAAAGCTGCGGGCCAGCGCGGTGACATGCTGGCCCGGCCCCGAGCCGATCTCCAGCGCGCGCCCCGTCCGGCCTTCCAGCCAGGGGGCGAGCGCCTCGGTTAGGGGCGCGATGTTACGGTCATAGGTGGGCGCGGAGATCCGCCCGTCTTCGGCCACCGCATCGTATTTCGGGGCCTGCGCGGAAGGCGGGCGGTTCATCGCTATTTGACGGGGCCGACCATCATGATCATCTGGCGGCCTTCCATCTTCGGCATGTTCTCGACCTTGCCGATTTCCTTCACATCCTCGGCCACGCGTTCCAGCAACTCGCGGCCCAATTCCTGATGCGCCATCTCGCGGCCGCGGAAACGCAGCGTGACCTTCACCTTGTCGCCGTTCTCAAGGAAGCGCAGCACGTTCCTGAGCTTGACCTGATAGTCATGCGTGTCCGTGTTGGGCCGGAACTTGACCTCCTTGATCTCGATGATCTTCTGCTTCTTGCGGGCCTCGGATTCGCGCTTCTGCGTCTCGTATTTGAACTTACCGAAATCCATCACCTTGCAGACGGGCGGATTCGCGTTGGGGGAAATCTCCACCAGATCGAGCCCGGCCTCGTCGGCCAGCCGCATACCATGTTCGGGGGTGGAGACGCCCAGATTTTCGCCTTCGGGGCCGATGAGCCGGATTTCGGTCGACCTTATGCGTTCATTTACACGGGGGCCGGTGTCGCGCGTCGGGGGCGCGTTGTGAGGTCTGCGGGCTATGGGTTCAAGTCCTTCTGTGGTAAAACGTAACTCGGGCGAAAATAGACAGGGGCCAGTGGGCAATCAAGCTGATTCGGCCCGGAGGACGGCGTCCGTCCGCCGAAACCCGCGGCATCTTGATCCACGCATTGACCCATCCTGGCGCCGCACCTAATTCAACGGCGCCGCATCCTGTCCGGGGCTTGCCCGGAAGGACGACGCGGCCTACCGAGGGTGGATTGATCATGAAGTATGTTTGGATAGGCCTGGTCGTCGTGGCCGCTGTCGCCGGGTATCTGTATTTCGGGGCCCGCGAGGAGCCCGCGCCGGTTTCGGTCGCGGATGAAGAGATCACGGCCCCCGATGTTGTCGAGGGGGCTGGCGAGGCCGGGGACGATGCGGCCGCTGACATGCAGGACGAGGCCGAAGCCGCAGGGCAGGCCATGCAGGATGCAGCGGACGCCGCCGCGGATACGGCCGGCGATGCGATGGATGCCGCAGGCGATGCCGCCGATGCGGCGGGTGACGCGGCTTCCGACGCGGTCGATTCGGCCACCGAGACGGCGACAGACGCCGCGGACGCCACTGCCGATGCCATCGACGAAGCGCAGGATACCGCGACCGGCTCCACGCTGGAGCAGCTCAATGCGATGGAAGACCCGACCGTTGAGGAATTGAGCGCGCTGATCGAGGATGCCGATATCGACCCGATGGAGCGGGCCGCCATCGAGGCTTCTCTCGAACAGGCACGCGACGACCCGGACATGATTTCGCAGGTGGTCGAGCAGATCAGGACTGCCCTGTCGAACTGACGCGGCCGCCCCTGAAAACGGAAAGGCCGGACGTGCAGATCAAGCCCCTTTCGGGATTGGTTGCATCCTCGGGCCGAGTGGGCTGCCTTGCTGCCTTATCGGGCCTCGATGGATTTGCGCCCTCGCAGATGTCTGCGAGGGCGTGTTTTATCCTGGAGGTTTGCTCTGCGGGACGGAGCTGCCGTCCGCAGCGGTTATGCAGATGGCGGCTTTCCTCAATAGGTCAGAACCCCCTTGACGCTTATTGATATCCGTATGATTTTGAGAAACTCATCGTGAAAAGCAAAGTGTTCCTCTGAAATCTGTGGTGTTTCAACTGTGCTGGAAAGCGCCATCGTCGTTTCAAAAAAGCCAAGTCCATAGTTGAGTGTCGACACAGTAACCTGCAACAGGTGGACATGGCCTTCGGTGTCTCTGACAAAAGCCCGCCTATGCAGTATCCCTCCATTGGGCACTAGTATTTCTGAGGCATTTGTCTCGATTGTCATTTGGCCCCGTGGACCGTCCGCAAAAATTCGCTGATCTAACAGTGTTTCTATTTCAACCGGGGTAAGGTTGAGCGCAGCGTTTTTTTTCATAGGGATCACCGTAAATGACGCGCGGCGATCTTCGGAAAGCTGATAAAGCGCTTGTTCACCGTGTATCGGTTTACGTTCCAATACCCAATCTGTCCCATCAGTACAAAAACTGACGTTGTAGGAAATGAAGTCGCATTCATCCGGTATAGGGGCGTCTTTAAACATGCTGCTTCGCTCTCCGACCCCTAGGAATCTCGGACCGTCAGAGGCCTTAGAGGTTTGCGACATCGCAACATTGGATAGCACGAAAACGCCGCACGTCGCCCCAATGACCAGACGTCTGCCCAGCATCGAAAGACGTCTGCCCAGCATCGAAAGACGTCTGCCCAGCATCGAAAGACGTCTGATCTTTGTCATGTCATCGCCTGTCGGTTGTTATTCAACGCATTTCTTCGGCCATGACATTAGTCATCCAATTTGGCATCTTTAAGACGTACCCCCTAGATTAAGCACGCGGTTACGGTTAAAGGCAGTTCTTCTTAAAATGGACATTCATGCATAGCGCAGCACCAAGCACTGTGGCTCAAAGCAGTCAGTGCGCGGTTGCAGATCGCGCCTGAAGCCAGTCGCGATCCACAACGCAGCCGGTAAGGGGCTTGCATGCATATTCCCGGCCTTTTTTGTGCCCGGCGCGTCAGCGCAGGTCGGGCGGGCGGGCCTCCGCGGCCAGATGCGCGACCACGTCCTCCAGCGCCACCACTTCGGAACGGTTGTCGCCCAGCCGCCGCATCGAGACGCTGCGCGCCTCGACCTCGCGCGCGCCGACAGCCAGGATCACCGGCACCTTGCCCAGCGAATGCTCCCGCACCTTGTAGTTGATCTTCTCGTTGCGGGTGTCGGCCTCGGCCCGCAGCCCGGTGGCCGTGAGCGCCGCCACGACCTCATCCACGAAGGGATCGGCGTCCGAGACGATGGAGGCCACCACGACCTGCCGAGGCGCCAGCCAGAGCGGCAGCCGCCCGGCATGGTTCTCGATCAGGATGCCCAGGAAACGCTCGAAACTGCCCAGGATCGCGCGGTGCAGCATCACCGGGCGGTGCTTTGCGCCGTCCTCGCCCACATAGGTCGCGTCCAGCCGCTCGGGCAGGTTGAAATCGGCCTGGAAGGTGCCGCATTGCCATTCCCGCCCGATCGCGTCGGTCAGCTTGAAATCCAGTTTCGGTCCATAGAAGGCGCCTTCGCCGGGGTCGAGCTCGTAATCGTTGCGCACCGACAGGATCGCCTTTTCCAGGGCCGCTTCGGCCTTGTCCCAGACCGCGTCCGAGCCCACACGCACCTCGGGGCGGGTCGACAACTTGATGTCGAACTTCGAGAATCCCATGTCGCTGTATATCGAACCCAGCAGGTCTATGAACTTGCTGCATTCGTCCTCGATCTGGTCCTCGGTGCAGAAGATATGCGCGTCATCCTGCGTAAACCCGCGCACCCGCATCAGCCCGTGCAGCGCGCCATGCGCCTCGTACCGATGGCACGATCCGAACTCGGCCAGCCGCAGCGGCAGATCGCGGTAGGATTTGATGCCCTGGTTGAAGATCTGCACATGGCAGGGGCAGTTCATCGGCTTCAGGGCGTTGACGCGTTTTTCATTCGCGTGCTCTTCGTCGATCTCCGTGATGTACATGTTCTCGCGGTATTTGTCCCAGTGCCCGCTGGCCTCCCACAGCTTGCGGTCGACGACCTGAGGTGTGTTGATCTCGCGATAACCGGCACGGTCCAGCTTGCGCCGCATGTAGTCTTCGAGCGTGCGGTAGATCGACCATCCGTTGGGATGCCAGAACACCATGCCGGGCGCTTCTTCCTGGAAGTGAAACAGCTCCATCTCGCGGCCCAACCTGCGGTGGTCGCGTTTCTCGGCCTCTTCGAGGAAGGTCAGATACGCCTTGAGCTTTTCCTTGCCGGTGAAGCCCACGCCGTAGATCCGCTGCAGCATCGGGCGGTTGGAATCGCCGCGCCAATAGGCGCCCGCCACGCTCATCAGCTTGAAGGCGTCGGCGGGCAGTTGGCCGGTGTGCTGCAGATGCGGGCCGCGGCACAGATCCTGCCAGTGGCCGTGCCAGTACATGCGCACCGGTTCGCCCTCGGGGATCGCCTCGATCAGTTCGACCTTGAAGGGCTCGCCGGTGTCCCTGTAGTGCTGGATCGCGCGGTCGCGGTCCCAGACCTCGGTCCTGACGGGATCGCGCAGGTTGATGATTTCCTTCATTTTCCTTTCGATCGCGCCCAGGTCTTCAGGGGTGAAGGGCTCCTCGCGGTCGAAATCGTAATACCAGCCGTTCCGGATGACCGGGCCGATGGTGACTTTGACGTCCGGCCAGAGCTCCTGCACTGCGCGGGCCATGACATGGGCCAGATCGTGGCGGATCAGCTCATTGGCCTGATCTTCATCCTTCATCGTGTGGATTGCGATCGTCGCGTCGTCCTCGATCGGCCATTGCAGATCCCAGTGCCGCCCGTTCACGGTGGCCGAGATCGCCTTCTTGGCCAGTGACTTGGATATCTCGGCTGCGACATCGGCGGGGGTGACGCCCTGCGGGAAGCTGCGCGCGTTGCCATCTGGAAATGTCAGGGAAATATCGGCCATCGGCCTGTCTCCTCGTCGGTTTGGCGCCTACGAAACGCCCGGTTGCGGGTCAGATGTGTCGGGAAGGGTTTTTGGACGGACCGGCGCGGGAAGTCAACGCGCCTTCGCGTCAGTCAGCCCGTGAAATAATGGCGCAGGGCCGCGGCCATCTCGGCCGCGTGGTCGTGATCGGGTGTGCCGCGCAGGGCGGTGGCGGCGTCGAAATATCCCGGCGCCGGGATGCCGCTGCCGCTGCGGCTGATCACGAGCGCGGCCAGGAAGGGCCGCTCGGCGGCCTGATCTTCGGCCATCAACGTCTCCAGCGCCGCGCCCAGCCGGGCGATCCGGCCCGGACCCGGCACGTCAAGCGCCTGCGCCAGTGCGGCGTAAGCGATTGGCAGATCCCGGCGTTTCAGGCCCATGACATACGCGCGCAGCCGGTTCGGCAGGGTTTCCGTCATGCCGGCCCGCTGCCGCCGCGCGGCGCGAAGCCGATACAGAGCTTGCCTTCCTCACCCTCGGGCACGGTCGCGAGCACCGAGGCGCAGTAGCATCCCCCGCCCGAGGATTTCTCGCGGTGGCAGCAATCGCCGCAGGTGCCGAAATGCTCGGTCCCGCGGGCGGAAGCCAGCCCGGTCTGCACGTCGCGCAACCCGTCCAGCAGGGCGGCGCGGGTCTCGGGCGCGAGCCCGTCCAGCGCCGCGGTCAGGCAGCAGAGCGGATCGCGCTCCAGCAGCGCGTGCCCCGTCGCGGTCAGCTCGAAGAGCGTGGAACGCCCGTCCGCCTCGCTGCGTTGGCCTTCGAGCAGCCCCAGCGCAACCAGCGATTTCACGGTCTGCGAGGCGGTCCCGCGCGTGGTGGCGTGAAAGCTGGAAAAGGCCGATGGCGTCCGGGAGAACCGGTTGGCGCGCGCGAAATAGCGCAGCGCCGTCCATTGTGCTGGCGTCAGGCGCGGATCGGTCTCGCCGCTCTGGGCGAGCCGGGCAAGATGGATGATCAACTCGGCGCAATGCGCCGCCCTGCGTGACGCTGTCATGACGGTGAAATAGCGTTCCGACATTATCTTGACAAGACCGGCGCTTTGGGAAATAGTTTCGACACGCTACTAACTCCGGGGGAAACGCCATGAACATGCATGTCAGCGCGGATCGCGATTTCCGCAAGCAGGCGATGGCTACGGAAATGCTCGATGCCGAAACCGAGCAGCGCTTGGCGCGCGCCTGGCGTGACGAGCACGACGAGGCCGCGCTGCACCGCCTGATCAATGCCTATGGGCGGCTGGCGGTGTCACTGGCGCGTGGGTTCCGCCGCTACGGGCTGTCGCAGGAGGACCTGCTGCAACAGGCCAATCTCGGCCTGCTCAAGGCGGCCGAAAAGTTCGACCCGGACCACGGCGCGCGTTTCTCCACCTATGCAAGCTGGTGGGTGAAGGCGTCGATTCGCGACTACGTCCTGCGCAACTGGTCGATCGTGCGCACCGGCACCACGGCGCCGCAGAAGTCGATCTTCTTCAATCTGGGCCGCGTGCGCGCGCAGATCGAACGCCGCGCCGCCGACGACCCCGACAGCCCCGCCGCCCGCGACCCGGTCGGCGCCATCGCGCGGGAGCTCAACGTGCCCGAGGAGCAGGTGCGCGACATGCTCGGGCGCATGTCCGGACCGGACATGTCGCTCAACGCGCCGCAGCGCGCCGACGAGGACGGGCGCGAATGGCTCGACCTGCTGGAGGACGAGACGCCGCTGGGCGCCGACGAGGTGATGGAGCGCAGCCACCGTGCGCGGCTTCACGACGCGCTGGAAGATGCGCTCGGGACCCTGCCGGAGCGCGAGCGCAGCATCGTCGTTGCACGCCGCCTGACGGAGGATCCGCCGACCCTGTCGGAACTGGGTGTGCAGATGGGTGTCTCCAAGGAACGTATACGTCAGTTGGAGGAGCGCGGGCTGGAGCGGCTGACCGACGCGATGCGCGCCGCCCTCCCGGCCGAGGCGCGGAAGGTCGGCGCGGGCTGACGCCGGGGCGCTGTTGCGCGGCGCGCGCCCGGCGCGCTAGGCTCCGCGGCACTGGAAGAAGCCAGCGCCGGGGAGGGCCGCATGCCGCAATTTCTCGACACGCCGCAGGGCCGGCACATCGCCTATGAGCAGAGTTCGGGTTCCGGCCCCGGCGTGGTCTTTCTGGGCGGCTTCCGCTCGGACATGGAGGGCACCAAGGCGCTCCATCTCGAAGCCTGGGTGCGCGCGATGGGCCGAAGCTTTCTGCGGCTCGACTATTCGGGCCACGGGCAGTCCTCCGGCGTTTTCCTGGAAGGGGCCATCGGCGACTGGGCCGAGGACGCGGTCGCAGCCATCGACGCGCTGACCGAGGGGCCGCAGGTACTGGTCGGCTCTTCGATGGGTGGCTGGATCGCGCTCCTGGCCGCGAAGGCACGGCCCGGCCGCATCGCCGGGATGCTCGGCATCGCCGCCGCGCCGGATTTCACCGAGGACAGCATGTGGGCGGGTTTCGATGCCGCGCAGCGCGCGGCGCTGATGGATACGGGCCATGTGGACATGCCCTCCGACTATTCCGACGAGCCCTACCGCATCACCCGCCGCCTGATCGAGGACGGGCGCGCACATCTGGTGCTGCGCGCCCCGCTGGCGCTGCCCTTTCCGGTGCGGCTGCTGCAAGGAACGGCGGATGCCGATGTGGACATCTCGGTCGCACTCAGGCTTCTCGACCATGCCGACGGCGGGGATATCCGGCTGACGCTGGTGAAGGGCGCCGATCACCGCTTCTCGGACCCCGAATGCCTGATGCTGATCGAGCAGAGCCTGGCCGAAGTGCTCGAGCGCGCCGGATGAGCGCGTTGCGCCGCGTCCTGAAGGGCGCGCTGGTCGCTCTCGCCGCGCTTGCGCTCGCCGGCGTGCTGCTGGCGCTCTACGGGCCGCGAGAGCCGGTGGCGCGCGGCCCGGCCTTCGACCCGGCCGTGATCGGCGCCGACATTGACGCCTATCTGGCGGGGCGGGAGGCGCGGTTCACCGACATCACGTCCGGTACGGAAAAGCACGTCCTCTGGGCCGGAGAGCCCGGCGCGCGCACTGGCTGGGCGGTGGTCTATCTGCACGGTTTCTCGGCCACCTCGCAGGAGATTCGCCCGGTGCCCGACAGGCTCGCCGAAGGGCTGGGCGCCAATCTCTATTTCGCGCGGCTCGCCGGACACGGGCGCGGCGGGGCGGCGCTGGCCGAAGCCAGAGTCGCAGCCTGGTGGCGTGACGCGGAAGAGGCGCTGGCCATCGGCCGGCGGTTGGGCGACCGGGTGCTGGTGCTTGCCACCTCCACCGGGGCCACGCTGGCCGCGCTCGCCACGACGGAGCCCGACCTGGCCAATAAGATCGACGCGCTTGTCTTCGTCTCGCCCAACTTCCGGGTGCAGAACCCGGCCGCCGCGCTGCTAACCCTGCCTTACGCGCGTCGCTGGGTGCCACTGATCGCAGGCGCGGAGCGGAGCTTCGCGGCGCAGAACGACGCCCACGCCCGCTACTGGACCACGCGCTATCCCACCGAGGCGCTGGTGCCGATGGCCGCGATGGTGGCCGAAGCGCGGGCGCGCGACTACTCCGCGCTCGCGTTGCCCGCCTTCTTCACCTTCTCCGACGCGGACCAGGTGGTGGACCCGGCCGCGGCCCGGCTGGTGGCAGGGCGCTGGGGCGGACCGGTGACGGTCGCTCCGCGCCGCATGGGGATGGGCGACGACCCGTTCGCCCATGTCATCGCCGGCGACATCCTGAGCCCCGGCCAGACCGGACCGATGGTCGCGGAGATACTGGATTGGGTGGCGGGGCTCTGAGCGGTCAGTTCAGAAAGAGGCCCACCACGATCATCATCAGCCCCAGAGCCGACAGAAAGAGCGCGCCCAGATTGGGAGCCACCACCTTCTGCACCTCGGCGCGCAGCGCCTCGTCGGAGAGGTTGGCGCGCCGCGCCCGGGCCACACGCAGGATGCACCAGACCAGCAGGCCGAACCCGGCGAGCGCGAAAACCGCGCCGATATAGACGAGCCATTCCATGGCCCGCCAATACCCCGCCGCCGGTTCGCGCGCAAGCATCCGCGCTGGCGGGTTGCAGATAACGGGGCCTGACCCTACGTTCGGCCCGGCAAAGAATTGCAGACGGGGCAGGGCAGGATGGCCGGACCGCTTCCCAATGTTGCGCAGGCGGTGCCGCGCGCCCGGCGGCTTGCCCGCGAGGGCGACCCGCAGGCTGCGTTCGACCTGCTGGCCGCAGTGCTGGAACGCTTCCCGCGCAACCGCAAGGTGCTGGCCGAATTGCGCGCGCTCAACGCCGAGCCCGACGCGGCGCGCGCCCATTACGGACTCGGCGAGAAGCTGAGTGCGGGGGCCTGGCACCTGGCCGCGATCGCGAGCCTCGATGAGGCGCTGCGCCTGGCGCCGGGCGACGCGCGGGTGCTGAGCCGGCTGGGCGATGTGCAGCGCCTGGCGGGCCGGGCGGAGGCGGCGCTGGAGAGCCACCGCCGCGCCGCCGAGCTTGCGCCCGAACGCGCCGCGGCGCAGTTCGGGATGGGGGTCGCGCTCCAGGATCTGGGCCGGATGGCGGAAGCCGCCGAGGCGTACCGGCGCGCGTTGGCAGCCGATCCGGATCATGCCGCCGCGCATATGGCGCTGGGGCTCGTGGCACCCGCACAGCCCGGCGATTCGCGGCTCGACCGGATGGAAGCGCTTGCCGCCGATCCGGGCCGCGACGCCACCGGCCGGGCGATGCTCCATCACGCGCTGGGCAAGGCGCACGACGATCTGGGCGAGACGGCGGCGGCCTTCGATCATTTCGCCCGTGCCGGCGCGCTGCGCAAATCCGCGCTGGACTACCGGATCGAGGCCGACCGTGCGCTCTTCGACCGGGCAGCGCGGCTGACCGCCCCGCCGCTGGCGCCGCGCCGCCGCGCCGCGCCTTGTCCGATCTTCATCGTCGGAATGCCGCGATCGGGCACCACGCTGATCGAACAGGTCCTGGCCTGCCACCGCGACGTGGCGGGCGAGGGCGAGCTGGAACTGCTCAGCCGCTCGGCCGGGCCGCTCTTGCGCGCCGCCGCCGATCCGGGCTTCGCGGGGCCGGATCGCACGGGCCTGGAAGTGCTGCGCGAGGCCTATCTCGCCGGGCTGGCGCAGCGCGGCGCGGGGCGCGCGTTCGTCACCGACAAGATGCCGCAGAATTTCCTGCTGGCCGGGCTGATCGCCGCGGCCTTTCCCGAGGCCCCGGTCATCCATCTGCGGCGCGACGCGCGGGCCGTCTGCTGGTCGGTCTTCCGTACCTGGTTTGCCAGCGCGCGGGCGGGTTTTGCCTGCGACCTTGCCGATATCGCGGCCTATTACCGGATGTATGCCGATCTGATGGCGCGCTGGCACGCGTGTCTGCCCGGCCGCATCGCCGATCTGGATTACGAGGCCTTCACCGAAGACCCGGAGGCGGGCACGCGGCGGTTGCTGGCGGCCTGCGGGCTGGACTGGGATGCGGCCTGCCTGGCACCGCACCGCTCGGCCCGCGCGGTCAGCACGGCCAGCGCCGCGCAGGTCCGCCGGCCGGTCTATCGCGGCAGCTCGCAGGACTGGCGGCGCTATGAGGCCCATCTGGGGCCGCTGCTGGAGGGTCTCGAGGGACTGGTGTGACACCCCGCATTCGGGGGCCTTGCGGGGCGCGCGCGCGCGCTCTAGGAACGGGGTCCGCGACAGAGACGAGGACAGGCAGGATGAACGACGAGAGCGACGGCATTTCGGAGACCACGCGCGTGACGCGGGAGGAGCTGCGCTCCTTCGTGGAGCGCTTCGAGCGGCTGGAGGCCGAGAAGAAGGACATCGCCGATCAGCAGAAGGAGGTCATGGCCGAGGCCAAGGCGCGCGGCTACGACACGCGCGTGCTGCGCAAGGTCGTGGCGATGCGCAAGAAGGACCCGCAGGAGTTGAGCGAGGAAGAGGCGATCCTGGAGCTTTACCGCGAGGCACTTGGCATGTAAGGCGCCCCGTCCCGGCGCCGCCGATTGTGGCTGGCGCCGGGAAAGTGAGTATTTGGGGAAAGATGAAAGGGGGGGGGGTGCGCCTAGCCGTCCAGCGTGACGAGCGCGTGGCGTTTCTTGCCGGCGGAGAGTTTGACCGGCTGCGCCAGCGCGCCCGCGTCGAGCACGAGGCCCGGATCGGTGATCGGTTCGTCGTTGAGCCGCGCGCCGCCCTCGGCGATCAGGCGCTTGGCGTCCTTGCCGGATTTCGCCAGGCCCGAGCGGACGAAGACTTGGACAATAGACAGACCTTTTCCAAGTTCTTCCCGTGTGAGCTTCAGAGTGGGTAAGCTGCTAACGCGCCCTTGAATTGACGCCACATCCTCGCCTGACTCATGCGCAGACATAGGTCCAGAAACCCCTTTCTCGAAGACTTCGCGCGCCGTCTCTTCGGCGGCCTTGGCGGCCTCGGCCCCGTGGGCGAGCGTCGTCACCGCATTGGCCAGCGCGATCTTGGCCGTATTGATCTCCGCCCCCCCGAGCGCGCCCAGCCGCGCGCATTCGTCGAGCGGCAGTTCGGTATAGAGCTTCAGGAAGCGCCCGACATCGGCATCGGCGGTGTTGCGCCAGAACTGCCAGAAATCGAAAACCGAGTGCATGCCCGCATCGAGCCAGACCGCGCCACCTGCCGATTTGCCCATCTTCCGGCCATCCGACGTGGTCAGTAGCGGCGAGGTCAGTCCGAAGACCTCGGCCCCCGCCACGCGGCGGGTCAGGTCGATGCCGTTGACGATGTTGCCCCACTGGTCCGAGCCGCCCATCTGCAGCCGGCAGCCGAATCGGCGGTAGAGCTCCAGGAAGTCGTAGGCCTGCAGGATCATGTAGTTGAATTCCAGGAAGCTCAGCGATTGTTCGCGGTCGATGCGCGACTTGACCGACTCGAAGGCCAGCATCCGGTTGACCGAGAAATGCCGCCCGATATCGCGCAGAAAGTCCAGGTAGTTGAGCCCGTCGAGCCATTCGGAATTGTCGAGCATGACCGCGCCGGTCGGCCCGTCGCCGAAGTCGATATAGGAGGCGAAGACCGCGCGGATGCCGGCAATGTTGTCGTTGATCTGCGCCTGGGTCAGCAGCGGGCGCTCGTCGGCGCGGAAGCTGGGATCGCCCACCTTGGTGGTGCCCCCGCCCATCAGCACCAGCGGCTTGTGGCCGGTCTTCTGCAGCCAGCGCAGCATCATGATCTGGATGAGCGAGCCCACATGCAGCGAGCGGGCGGTCGCGTCGAAGCCGATATAGCCGGGCAGCGCGCCGGCGGCGAGCGCCTTGTCGAGGCCTTGCAGATCGGTGCAATCGGCGAGATAGCCGCGCTCGGTCATCACCTGAAGAAACTCGGATTTCGGGTGGTAGGTCATGCGGGCGTGGTCCATTCTGTCACCGGGCGCTTCTCCATACAGGCGCCGGGGGCAAAGGAAAAGGCCATGCGCAAACACGGCAGGGAGCGCGCGCCGCTCTGGGCGCTGGGGGCGATGTCGGGCACGTCGATGGACGGGGTGGATATGGCTCTCCTGCGCACCGACGGGGTGGAGATCCTGGAATTCGGCGAGACGGGCTATCGCCCCTATACCGACGCCGAGCGCGCGACGCTGGCCGCCGCACAGGGCCGCTGGCCGGGCGAGCCCGGCGTGGCGGCGGCCGAGGCGGTGGTGCGTGCCGCCCATGCCGAGTTGCTGGCCGGGGCGCAGGGCGTGGACCTGCTGGGATTTCACGGCCAGACGCTGGCGCATGAGCCGCGCGGGCGCGGCACGCATCAGGCAGGCGACGGCGCGCGGCTGGCGGAGCAAAGCGGCCTGACCGTGGTCTGGGATTTCCGCAGTTCCGACGTAGCACTGGGCGGCGAGGGCGCGCCGCTGGCGCCCTTCTACCACTGGGCCTGCGCGCGCCGGATCGGCGCCGGCGGACCGGTGGCCTTCCTCAATCTCGGCGGGGTGGGCAACCTGACCTGGGTCGATCCGCGGGCCGCCGCGCCGGAGGCCGAGGGCGCGCTGCTGGCCTTCGACACCGGTCCGGCTAACGCGCCGATCGACGATCTGCTGCGCGCGCGCGGCGGGCCGGCCTGTGACGAGGGCGGCGCGCTGGCCGCCGCCGGGCGGGCGGACGCGGCCGTGGTGGCGCGGATGCTGGAGCAGCCGCATTTCTTCAGAATACCGCCCAAGTCTCTGGACAGGAACGAATTTTCATTTCTCCTCGACGCCATGTCGGAGCTGACGACCGAAGACGCCTGCGCGACGCTCGCCGCATGCATCGCGGCTGCGGTGGCGCGCGGGACGGAGCATTTCCCGGCCCCGGTGGAGCGTTTTCTGGTGGCAGGTGGTGGGCGAAGAAACGCTCATATTATGAATGTATTGCAGGCGGAACTTGATGTTCTTGTCCAGCCGGTGGAGGATGTGGGCCTCGACGGCGACATGCTGGAGGCGCAGGCTTTCGCCTATCTGGGCGTGCGGGTGCTCTACGGGCTGCCGACAAGCTGCCCGGGAACAACCGGCGTGGCTGCCGCGGTCGGCGGCGGACAGATCAGCCGGCCGGGGGAGTAGCGCGCAGGGGAGAAACCGCTTTACCCTCTGCCGCGAATGGGAGAGCCTGCGGGCATGCCGATGTCAACGGGAAGGGAGACCCGAGGATGGCACGCCATGACCGCTATCGCGAAGATGTCCCCGGCCGCGCGAATGTCGAGGACACGCCGGAACTGTTGGCCTATTACGACGAGTTGGAGCGCCACGGCGCGGGAGCGCTCTGGACCGTGGCCAACAAGATCGAGCCCTGGGAGCCGCAATCGTCATCGGTGCCGATGATCTGGCGCTATACCGATTTGCGCGCGCATGTGTTGCGCTCGGTCGAACTGGTCACGCCCGAGAAGGCGGGGCGGCGCGTGGTCTACCTGAACAATCCGGGCCGTTCGGACGTGGCCGCCGCGGTAGGCTGGATCTATGCCGGGCTGCAGGTCATGCATCCGGGCGAGCAGGCCTCCGCCCATCGGCATTCCGCCAGCGCGATCCGATTCATCATGGAGGGGCGTGGCGCCTATACGGTGGTGGACGGCCACAAGATGACCCTGAACGCCAATGATTTCGTGCTCACCCCGAACGGCACCTGGCATGAGCATGCCGTGGCCTGTGACGGTACGCCCTGCATCTGGCAGGACGGGCTGGACATCCCGCTGGTCAACGCGTTGGAGGCGAATTTCTACGAGGTGCATCCCGATCTGACACAGGCCGTCGCGCATCCGGTGGACGACATGACCGCGATCTGGGGCAATCCGGGCTTGCGGCCCGGCGGCGGGGCCTGGGACAAGGGTTATTCGCCAATGTTCAAATATGAATGGGACCGGACATACGAGGCGCTTGAGGCCCATGCCGCGGCCAGCGACGGGTCGCCCTTTGACGGCATCCTGATGCAATACATGAACCCGGTCACATCGGGCCCGGTGATGCAGACGCTGGGGGCCAGCATGCAGATGCTGCGGCCGGGCGAGGCCACGCAGGCGCACCGGCACACCGGAAGCTTTCTCTACCAGGTCTGCAAGGGGAGCGGACATTCTGTCATCGACGGCCGGCGTTTCGACTGGCAGGAGCGCGACATTTTCTGCGTGCCGTCATGGGCTTGGCACGAACACGCGAACGGGTCGGAGACCGAGGACGCCTGCCTTTTCTGCCTCAACGACCTGCCGGTGATGCAGGCACTGGGCCTCTTTCGCGAGGAAGCCTTCGGCGAAAACGGCGGCCAGCAACCGATCCAGAATCAAGGGAGCAGTGCATGAGACTGATAACATACAGGGAAAACCTATATGCGCCTGCCGTTCTGGGTGTGATCCGCGACGATCTCGTGGTGGATGTCGCGGCGCTTGGCGCGGCGCTGGGCGAGGATCTGCCCGACGAGATGAACGCGTTGATCGACCTGGGCCGTCCGGGGCTCGACGCGCTGGCGGGCGCGCTCGACCATGCCGAGGGCGACTGGCCCGTGGGCTGCGCTCGGCCGCTGGCCAATGTGGACCTGCTGGCGCCGATCCCGCGGCCGCGCAAGAACATCTTCGGCATCGGGCTGAACTATACCGAGCACGTGGCCGAATCGAGCGCCGCGCTCGACACCGACAAGGACCTGCCCAAGGAGCCGGTGATCTTCACCAAGCCGCCGACCGCCGTGGTGGGGCCGGGTGGCGCGGTGGAGCATGACGGCTCGATCACGCAACAGCTCGACTGGGAGGTGGAACTGGCGGTCATCATCGGCAACCGCGCCCGCCGCGTCAGCGAGGCGGCGGCGATGGATCACGTCTTCGGATATTCGATCATGATCGACATCAGCGCGCGCGACAACCGCCGGGCGGGGCAGTGGATCTATTCGAAGGGAATGGATACCTACGCGCCCTTCGGTCCCTGCATCGTCACCGCGGACGAACTGGAAGACCCCCATGCGCTCGACCTCTGGCTGACCGTGAACGGTGTCGAGAAGCAGCGCTCCAACACGCGCTTCATGCTCTTCAAGATACCCGAGTTGATCGCCGACATCTCGCGTGGCATGTCGCTGGAGCCCGGCGACATCATCGCCACCGGCACGCCCGAGGGCGTGGGCGCCGGCCGGACGCCGCAGGAATGGCTCTGGCCCGGCGATGTGATCGAGGCGGGGGTGGACGGCATCGGCACAATCCGCAACCCGGTCGTGGCCGCAGGTCCGGTGACGCCGCGCTAGGCAGGCTCCGTTTCGATCCGCAATTCATGGTCCTGGAGCCTGTCGCGTCTGATCGGAGCCCCGCCCCGGACTTGGTCCGGGGCCTCGCGCATCCGGCGACGGGCCCCCGGCGCGGAGGCCGGGGCGGGCGTGACTTCGAATTGGCGCGATACATAGGCGAAGGTTTGTCCCTTGGCCCCGCGTGGCTCGTGTCCGGACCTGCAAGCGGTCGCGAGGTCCATCCTCACCGTTTCGGTTCAGGGTCTCGAAACAGGTTCTCAGCCGTCTCTCAGCCCGCCGCATCGGTGAAACCCGGCCCCTCCGCGACCAGTCGCGCGAGAAGCGGCGCGGGCGTCCAGACCGCCGGGTCCTCGCGCGCCAGCCGGGTCAGGTCGTCCAGGATCCGCGCGAGCCCGATCCGGTCGGCATGCCACAGCAGCCCGCCGCGGGCGCGCGGGAAGCCGAGTGCGTGGACCGACACCAAGTCGATCTCGGCGGCGCTTGCCAGCACGCCCTCGTCCAGTATCGCGGCGGCCTCGTTGACCAGTGCGGCGATCAGCCGGGTCCGGATCTGGTCTGCGTCGAATTCCCGTCGGCTGACGCGGGCGAAGCGGGCCTCCTCGGTGATCATGTCCTCCAGCAGCGGGTCGATCACTGCGCCGCCGCCGCCGGGATAGCGGTACCAGCCGACGCCCACCTTGCGGCCCAGCCGCCCCTCCTGCACCATCCGGTCGGAGATCGGCACATAGCGGCGCGCCGGGTCGCGGGTGGGGGCGGCGCGCCGGCGGATCACGTAATCCGCGTCGAGCCCCGTGATGTCCTGCGCCGCGAAAGGACCGGGGGAGAAGCCGAACGCTTCCATCGCCGCGTCCACTTCCCAGGGCACCGAGCCGTCGAGCAGGATCATCTCCGCGACCTCCAGCATCCGGCGGCGCAGCCGCTCGACGGGCGAGGGGGCGCCGGCGGCCAGCGTCAGGGCGAGCTTGTCCAGCATATGCGCGAGCGACAGTGCGGCCGCGCGCGCCTCGGGCGCAGTGCGCGGCCCCGGCGCGATCTCCGCCAGCCGGCTGAGATGCGCGGGCGGCTGGATGCGCAGGCCAGTCAGTCGCGCGGGCAGGGTGCAGGCCCCGGCCAGCGCATCGACGGGCAGGCTGGCGCTGCAGGTGAGGACGGCCTCCGCTTCGGGCGCGGCGGCCTCCAGCGCGCGCAGGGCGCGGGCCTTTTCGTCAGGGTCCTCGTCCACGGCCTCGATGGCGATCTGCGCAGGCGGCCGGTCCGCCAGCCCGGCGCGGGGGGCAAGCCGTGCCTTGCGCGCCGCGGCCTCGCCCGCGGGGCAGAGCCCGCGCGCCACCGCGTCATCCACCAGCCGGCCCAGCATGTCCGTGCAGCGCGCCACCGCGTCGGGCCGTTCCGCCACATGAACCGCGATACCCGCCGCGTCGAGCGCGAAGGCCAGCCCGGCTCCGACATTGCCGCATCCTGCCAGCAGGGCCGAACGGACGGGCCGGAACCCCGCGGGTTGCGCACGCGCGCGGGCCTCGGCGTGTGCGATATGCGCCCTGCCGTCGGCCTCAGTCTTCATCGGCGGCGATGCCCAACTCCTCCACCACGTGCCGGAGCCGGGCCAGGCTGTCCTCGACGCTCTCGCCCGAGGTGTTCACCGTGGCCTGGGCGCGGGCATAAAGCGCCTCGCGGCTGGTCAGGATCGAGGTGAGTTCCTCCATCGCCTTGGGATTGCCGGCCATCGGACGCCGGTCGCCCTGGGCGCGGACCCGTTCCATATGCTCGCCGGGGCTCGCGCGCAGCCAGATCGTGTGGAAATTCCGCAGAAGCAGGGTGAATGTCTCGGATTCGGAAACGATCCCGCCTGCGACCGCGAGCACCACCGCGTCGCGCTCGGTGACGATGCGCTCCAGCGCTTCGTGTTCCAGCCGCCGATAGCCTTCCTGGCCGTAAAGCGCCATGACCTCGGCCACGGGCATGCCGCTCTGCTCCTCGATGTGCTGGTTGAGCTCGGTGAAGGGCAGGCCCAGCTCGGCGCCCAGGAGCCGGCCCAGCGTGGACTTGCCCGCACCGCGCAACCCGATCAGGCAGATGCGCTGACGCCGGGTCTCGTGATCGG
This sequence comes from Maritimibacter sp. 55A14, assembly GCF_003122205.1. Lineage (GTDB taxonomy): Bacteria > Pseudomonadota > Alphaproteobacteria > Rhodobacterales > Rhodobacteraceae > QEYE01. Next base: position 285,563 of record NZ_QEYE01000001.1, on the reverse strand, counting down.
GGCCGACATTGAGGATCTGGCGCACGCGCTGGCGCTGCTCAGGCGAGGCGTCGCGGAAATGCTGCGCCATCTGCACGGTCTCCGACTCCCACGGGTCGTCCTCGCCGACCAGGAACTCGATGCGCATTTTAAGCGCCTGCGCCACCCGCATCAAAAGCCCGATGGAGATATTGCCCTGGCCGCTTTCAAGCTGCGCGAGATAGCGCTGCGACACGCCCGAGCGTTCCGACAGCACGCGGCGCGACATGGCCCGCAACGCACGGGCGCGCCGCGTCCGAGCACCCACCAGTGCGATGAACGCGTCCACATCCGCCGATGCGGCGTCCTGCGCAGTATCCTGCAAGATCGTGTCGCTCAATCCGGGACTGGCGCGCATATCCTTGGTCTCCACTTCGGCTACCTGCCGCAAAATCTAGCCATAGCGGGCAATGACATGCAATATATTTCCAGGCCCCTGCGACGCCTTGCCGACTCAGCGCGCCGTTTCGGCCACCAGATAAGGCTCCATCCGGGCGCGGATCCCGGCGGGGATCGCCGTCTTGCGCATCGGATGGGCGATCACGAAGGCTTCCACGAAACGGCCCTCGAAGCAGAGCGTGCCGTCCTGCAACCCGCGCACCGCGAACCCGATGGAGCTTTCCCCCAGCCGTGTCAGCCGGACCTCGCAATCGAGCGGCGCGCGCGGCGTGACCGGGGCGCGGAAGTCGACCGAAAGATGTACGAAGGGCGCCCCCATGCCGCGATCGACGTTGAGCCGGAACCAGTCCGTGCCGGTGACCGATTCCCACCAGGCATCGATTGCCTCCAGCGCGAAATAGGGGATGCGCCCGGTATAGGCGATCTGCGCCGGGTCGCAATCCGACCAGCGCACCTTGATCCGGTGCCGGAAAACAGCCACTTCGGGCAAATTCGTCTGATCCATCAATAGGTTTCCACGTGATACCGGCCTTCCTCGCGCATCGTGTCGCGCAAGGCAAGCCATTGCGTGCCGGTGCTTTCGGCGATGTTCGAGAGCGCCTTCTCGACGCCTTCCTCCATACCGCGCAACCCGCAGATATAGACATGCGTGGCAGGGTCGCAGATCAGTTCGGCCACGGCTTCCTCCTGCTCGCGCAGCTTGTCCTGGACATAGGTCTTTGGCTGGCCCGCGACCCGGCTGAAGGCGAAATTCTTGGCGAGCGCGCTCTCGGGCACTTTCTTCAGCGGGCCGAAATAGGGCAGGCTGTCGGGGGCGCGGGCGCCGAAGAAGAGGCTCATGCGCCCGGTCGCACCCGGATTGGTGCGCCGCCGGTGCATGGTGAAGGCCCGGAACGGCGCAGAGCCCGTGCCGGTGCAGATCATCAACAGTTTCGCCTCCGGGTCGTTGGGCATCAGGAAGGTCGATCCGAAGGGCCCGGTCACCGCCACCTTGTCGCCCGCCTTCAGATCGCAGACATAGTTGGAGCAAACGCCATGCGGCTCGCGCTTCACGGTCAGCGACAGGTTGTTGTAATTCGGCCGCTCGCCGTCGCGCGGGCTGGATACGGAGTAGAGCCGGGGCAGGTGCGGCTTGCCCCCGGCATCGGTGCCCGGCGCGGTAATGCCGATGCTCTGGCCTTCGAGCACGGGAAAGGACGTCGCGCCGAAATCCAGGATGATGTGGCGCACGTCGTTGTCGGCGTCGTCGCCCGTCAGCCGGTAATTGCCCTGCACCGTGGCCTCAACCGGCTTGGAAATCGTGTAGAGATTGACCGTGGGCTTGGAGGCGGAGACCGGCGCCCTGGCGCGTCCGCCCGCCCCCTTGTGCGCATCGGCCAGCAGCGCGGCCATCGCCTCGTCCATCGCCTCGATGGATGTCTCGGCCTCTGACGCTGTGGCGGGGAACTCCTCCTGCTCGGGCAACTCGTCCCAGCCGTACTGGTCCTCCAGCGAATAGGGCTCGCGCACCACCCGCCATTCGTCGATGGACCCGGTGGGACAGACCGGGATGCAGGCCATGCACATGTTGCAGATATCGGGATCGACCACGACATTGTCGTCATTGTGCTCGATCGCGTTGATCGGGCAGGTCATCTCGCAGGTGTAGCAGCGGATGCAGATCTCCGGGTCGATGAGATGCTGCTTCATCGGCTTGGTCATGATCTCTCCCCTGCGGCGATCCGGGCGGCACGGCCCTCCCGCCGCTTCATCTTTCCCGAAATACTCAAATCCTGCCGGTGCCCCGCCACCGACCGGCCGGGGCGGGGCGCAGCGGTCAGGCCATGTGCAGTTTCACATATTCGAAGTCGCCCGGCTTGTTGTCGATGCCCACTTTCGGGGGCGCGATCCAGCCGGCGTATTTCCCCGTCTCGAATGTCGGTACCATGAGCGACTGGATGAAATCGCCATCGGCCCTGGTGGGCAGCCATTCGGCGCGCTTTGCCTCCCACTCCTCCGCGCTGATCACCCGGCCCTCGGGGGTCACGGGCACGCCCGCGAAGACGCCGATCTGGCGGTGGAACCCTTCATGCGGCAGTTTCAGTTCAAAGTCGATGCCGGCCTTGGAGATGATCTTGTTCCAGCGCCCCACGCCGCCCGCGGCGTCGCGGGTATAGTCGTCGCGCAGCCGCATGTTGATCGCGGTGAGCGCCGGGGCGTCGGCCACGCGGATCACGTCGCCGGCCACTTCGGACACCGGGTAGGTGGCGCCGGTCAGCTTGTGATCGTCCTCGATCCGGTTCTCCATGTAGCGGCCCTTGATGCCCGCGTTGAAGGCATTGGCCGCGTTGGTCGAGACCTCGCCGCCGAAGAGATCGAGCGACAGCGTGTAATGCAGGTTCAGCTTCTTCTGGATCGTCGGCAGGTCGATCACGCCCAGGGCACGGACCTTGTCTATTTCGTAGGGGTCGGTGATCCCGGCCTCGTTCATCGCCTCGCAGGTGCGCTGAATGGTGCGGCCCACGCCGGTTTCGCCCACGAACATGTGGTGGGCTTCCTCGGTCAGCATGAAGCGGCAGGTGCGCGAGAGCGGATCGAAGCCCGACTGCGCCAGCGACTCGAGCTGCATCTTGCCGTCGCGGTCGGTGAAATAGGTGAACATGAAGAACGACAGCCAGTCCGGCGTCTCCTCGTTGAAGGCGCCCAGCATCCGCGGCGCTTCCTCCGAGCCGGAGGAGCGTTGCAGCAGCCCGTCGGCCTCCTCGCGCCCGTCGCGGCCGAAATATTTCTGCAGCAGGTAGACCATCGCCCAGAGATGGCGGCCCTCCTCGACATTGACCTGGAAGAGGTTGCGCATGTCATAGAGCGAGGGCGCGGTCTTGCCCAGGAAGCGCTGCTGCTCGACGCTGGCGGGCTCGGTGTCGCCCTGGATCACGATCAGCCGGCGCAGCATGGCGCGGTACTCCCCCGGTACCTCCTGCCATGCGGGCTGGCCGGCATGCTCGCCGCAGGGGATGCGCCGGTCCTCCACCGCGGGGGCCAGCAGGATGCCCCAGCGGTATTCCGGCATTTTCACGTAGTCGAATTTGGCCCAGCCCTTCGGGTCCACGCTGACGGCGGTGCGCAGATAGACCAGGCTCTCCTGGAAATTCTGCGGGATCAGGTCGTTCCACCAGTTGATATAGCCGGGGTGCCATTTTTCCAGGGCCTTGAGCACGCGCCGGTCCTGCGACAGGCCCACATTGTTGGGGATCATGGTGTCGTAGCTGACATTGTTCAGATCAAGCATGTCGTCTCTCCTCGCGTGAAATCCTCAGACCCGGCGCATGTCGAAAGCGCCGCGCTGCCCGGTGCCGTAGCGTTGCAGTGCGCCGTCCTCGCCCACCGCGTTGGGGCGCTGGAAAATCCAGTTCTGCCAGGCGGTCAGGCGGCCGAAAATCCGTGTCTCCATCGTCTCGGGGCCGGCAAAGCGCAGATTGGCCTCCATCCCCGTCAGCGCATCGGGCGAGAAGCTCGCGCGCTCCTCCAGGAAGATGCGGATCTCATCCTCCCAGTCGATATCGTCGAAGGCGAAGGTCACGAGGCCCAGATCGCTGGCATCAGATGCCTCGAGCGGCTCGCCGATACGTTCCCTGGCGGCCTCCACGGCCTCCGGCGTGCCCAGGAAACGGGTCTGAAGCCGGGTCAGCTCGTTGCCCATCGGGTAGGGGCCGAAATTGCCCTCGGTCAGCGTGACCGTGGCCGTCGGCCGATTGTCGCCCTCGAACTCGTCCTCCATCATGTAGCTGCGGTCGGCGGCGAAGATCAGCTCCGCCAGCATGCCCGCGAAGCAGGAGCCGTGCTCGACCATCGCGGTCAGGGTGCGCGAGGTCACGTCGATGCGCTTGAGCAGCCGTTTCCAGTAGAGCAGGATCTCGTTGGCCAGCCAGAAATCGCGATGCGCCAGCAGGAATGCCTCATGCGCAGCCACCGCCGCCGGGTCGCCCTGGGTGCGCAGTACGATAACCCCGGCTTCCGTTTCGTTGAGCCGCAGATGCAGGATGGCGTCGTCCAGTTCGCGCGCCGCCCGCAGCGCCCAACCCTGTGCGCCCTGCGCGTGCAACTCGCCGGTGTTGGCCGGCGGCGGCGTGTCGGGGCCCTTGATCGTCACCGTCGCCACGCCCGCGTCGCGGTCCATCGACACCTCGACCAGCGAATAGCTGACGCTGCCGTCCTCGGCGAAGCTGCGCTCGAGCGGGGGCAGGGCGATGCCTTCGGCGTTTGCGGGGCGGTTGTTGCGGGCCGCGAATTCGGCGGCGCGTTCGGCCACGGTCTGATCGAATTGCGAGTTCTTCACCACCTCGTCCACCAGCCGCCACTCCTTGGCGCGCTGGCCGCGCACGCCTTCCTCCATCGCGCAGAAGACATCGGCCAGGTCGCGGCGCATCTTGCGCTTGTCGGTCACGCGGGTCAGCCCGCCGGTGCCCGGCAGCACCGCCAGGAGCGGCACCTCGGGCAGCGCCACCGAAGATGAGCCGTCATCGGTCAGGATGATGTGGTCGCAGGCCAGCGCCAGCTCGTAGCCGCCGCCCGCGCATGCGCCGCGCACCGCGCAGATATAGCTTTGTCCGCTCTCGGCGCCGGCGGCCTCATAGGTGTTGCGGGTCTCGTTGGTGAATTTGCAGAAATTGACCTTGTGGGCATGGGCCGCCCCGCCCAGCATGCGGATATTCGCGCCGGCGCAGAAGACCTTGTCCTTGCCCGAACGCATCACCACCGCGCCGACCTCCGGGTGCTCGAAGCGCATCCGTTGCACCACGTCGGACAGCTCGATATCGACGCCCAGATCGTAGGAGTTGAGCTTCAGCTCGTAGCCGTCGAAGAGTCCGCCCTTCTCGTCCACATCCATGTAGAGATGCGCGACCGGGCCGTCATATTCCACGCGCCAGTGCCGGTACTTTGACGGGTCGGTCTGAAAGTCGATGCGCTTGGTCACGGTCGGTCTCCTGTCTGCTGCGGGCGGGGCGTCGGGCCGGCGCCGTAACGTTTCTGCAAGATAGTGCATTTTGGCGTCAGGGCAAGAGAAGAGGTGGATTGGCATTTCCTGGCATTATGTTGTTTAAACACAAAGCGTTGAGCGCTTTTTCTGCCATATCCGAAATGTGAAATATAATGCATCATACCTGTTCCGCCTCCGTTACGCATGCGATTCCCTGTCGCATCTCATCCAGCGCTGCCGGGGAAAGGCCCATCACCGCGCCGTCGCGCCCGGCAAAGGCGCGCCCGGCGCATTCGGCCGCCAGTGCGTCGAGCCTGGCCGCCGCGCGCGGCTTGCCCATACGCCGCTTCAACCCGGCATTGGCCAAGTGGATCACGGCCTGCACCATATGCCGTTCGCGCGAGTTGGGCGGTGCGTTCATCCAGACCGGCTCCAGCACCTCGTGCGCCTCCCAGTAGAAGCCTTCCGCGATCAGCCGCCGCCCGTAGGTCCAGACGATATTGGACCCGTGCCCGGCATCGCGCGTGACCGCGGGCGCCTCGGCAATCACCCCATCCATGAAGCCCTTTGCAGGGCGGGGGGTGCGGCCGGGCAAGTAGGCGCGCGTGGGGAGGGGCGGGCTGCGGGTCACGACACGGCCACCTCGGCATGTTCGATCCGCTCCAGCCGGGCGGTGAACTCGGCCGCCGCGGCCAGCGTCGCCTCCGGCGCGTCGATTTGCGGGGCATGGCCGCAGCCGGGCAGCATGGTCACGTCGACGGGCGCGTAGCTGCGCGTCTCCAGCTCGTCGATCTGGGCGCGCGTCCCGTATTCGTCGGCCTCGCCCTGGATCGCCAGCACCGGGATGCGCAGATAGTCGATCACCTCGGCCACGTTCCACGCCTTGAAGCCGGGATCGAGCCAGGCGTCGTTCCAGCCGCGGAAGGCAATGTCGGGATTGTCGTGATATTTCGCCATCCGCGCGGCCAGGTCGCCGGTCTCGTAGGCGGTCTTGGCTTGGGCGATGGAGGCCAGCCCGCCGGGTTCGGTGAAGAAATGCGGGGCCATCAGAATCAGGCCGCGGATGCGGAAATCCTCGACGCTGCCGGCATAGACCGCGGCGATTGTCGCGCCGTCGGAATGGCCCATCAGGATGCCGCGGCGAAAGCCGATAGCCGACAGCACCTCGGGCAGCACATCGACCGCCTCGCGCGTCATGTAGTCGAGCGGGCGGGGCAGGTCGGCCGGGTCGGACCGCCCGTAACCTGCGCGCGACCAGGCGAAGACGCCAAATCCCGTCGCCGCGGCCAGCCGGGCCGGAAAGTCGCGCCAGAGCGCCAGGCAGCCCAGCCCCTCATGCAGCAGCGCGATGGTCGGGGCCTTCTCCGGCGAGGGGCCGAAACAGGCGCCTTCCAGCCGCTTGCCGCCGGCCTCGATCATCACGTTCGCGCCATCCGACCATTCCATCAGCCTTCTCCCCTGAGCCTGAAGCGCTGGATCTTGCCGGTCGCGGTCTTCGGCAATTCCTCCACGATCTCGATCCAGCGCGGATATTTCCACTTGCCGATCCGGTCCTTGACCACCTCCTTGAGCGCCTCCTCCAGCCCGTCGCGGTCGGCGCCGGATTTCAGCACGACGAAGGCCTTGGGCTTTTGCAGCCCGTCTTCGTCCTGCGCCGCGACGACTGCGGCCTCCAGCACGGCGGGGTGGGAGGTCAGCGCCTGTTCCACCTCGAAAGGCGAGACCCAGATGCCCGAGACCTTGAACATGTCGTCGGTGCGCCCGCAGTAGACATAGCGCCCCTCGGCGGTGCGCTCGTACTTGTCGCCGGTGCGGGTCCAGCGGCCCTCATAGGTGTCGCGGCTCTTCTCGCGCTGGTTCCAGTAATCCTGCGCGGCCGAGTCGCCCTGCACCAGCAATTCGCCCACCTCGCCGGTGCCGACCTCCTGCCCGTGTTCGTCCACCAGCCGCAACTCGTAGCCCGGCACTGCGACGCCCGAAGTGCCATAGACCACGTCGTCGGCCCGGTTGGACAGGAAGATATGCAGCATCTCGGTGGAGCCGACGCCATCGAGGATATCGCATCCGGTCCGCTTCTTCCAGGATGTGCCGATGAACTCGGGCAGCGCCTCGCCGGCCGAAATGCAGCGGCGGAGCGGTGCGTCGATGCGGCCCTTGCCGGAGTCGATATGCTCCAGCGTCGCGGCGTAGAGCGTCGGCACGCCGCCGAAGATCGTGGGCTTGAGCCGGTTGATGATGTCGAGCACGGCATCGGGCGTCGGGCGCCCGGCCAGCAGCAGCGTCGTCGCGCCGACGGCCATCGGGAATGTCATCGCGTTGCCCAGCCCGTAGGCGAAGAACATCTTGGCGGCGGAAAAGACGCGGTCCTCTTCCGCGACACCCAGGACCTGGGCGCCGTAGGTGTCGGATGTCGCGCGCAGGCTGGCATGGACATGGCGCACGCCCTTGGGCTGGCCGGTGGAGCCCGAGGAATAGAGCCAGAAGGCGCATTCCGCCCCGCTCACGCCGACCGGCGGCGCGGTTTCGCTGCGCTCGAGTTCCGCGGTGAAGTCGTGGCAGCCTTCCGGGGTCTCCCCGCCGATCACGAAGACCGCGTCCAGGTAGGGGCTGTCGGCCAGGAGCGGCTCCACCACCGGCAGCAAGTCGTGCGAGACGATGAGCGCGCGCGCCCGGCTGTCGCGCAGGATCGTGTCATAGACCTGGGTGGAGAGCAGCGTGTTCAGCGCCACCGGGACCACGCCTGCCTTCAGGCTGCCCCAGAAGATCACCGGGAACTCGATCTGGTCGAGCACCAGCATCGCGACGCGGTCCTCGCGGCGGATGTCGTGGCGGGCATAGAGCGCGGCCATGCGGCCCGACAGGTCCGAAAGCGCGCCATAGCTCAGGCTGCGCGCGGCCCCGATCCCCTCGATGAAAGCGGGCTTCTCGGCGCGCCCCTCATCGACATGGCGGTCGACGAAATAGAGCGCCGCGTTCTCGTTCGCGTGTGTCATTCTTCCTCCCGGTCATCGGCCGCGCGCGCCGCTGTTCCGGGCGGCTTCGGCCATCATGGCGCTCTGCTGAGTCGGCACCTTTTATGCAGAATAATACAAATGTGCATGAATTCTGCAACATATTGCACATCACGCTGACGCCGGCGTGAATTCCGCGAGCGCGCGCCGGCCTGCACTGCCGGGCGCGATGGCTTTCGGGTCGGTGGTGATAAGCGTGACAACCGCCGCCGCCCGGTCTTGCAGATCGAGCACCGGACACGCCATCGCGTAGAGGCCAGGAATGAAATCCTGCCGCGCGATGGCCAGTCCGTCGCGGCGCACCTCCGCGGCCGCATCGGCGAAGTCGCCGGGGCCCTTGCCGGGGATTTCCGCGGCGATGGCCGGTGCGGTCAGGCGGTCGGGGAGATGCGCAAGAAAGGCCAGCCCCGTGGCCGAGGAAGTGACCGGCAGCACCGATCCCAGCCCCAGCGTGGTGACGAGCGGCGTCGCGGCCTTCTCCCAACGCACGACGGTGGGGCCGCGATTGCCCCAGACCGCCAGCAGCCCGGTCAGCCCGGTGCGGTCCACCAGTCCGGGCAGGGCGTCGGCGGCGGCGTTCACCGGGTCGTGGCGGGCGATCGCGGCGATCCCGATCTCGGCCGCGCCGGGGCCCAGGTCGTAGCTGCCGCTTTGCCTGTGGCGCACCATGCCCGCCGCGATGAGGCTGGTCAGGTAGCGGTGCGCCTTGGCCGGGGCCATGCCGGTCTCCGCGGCCAGCACGGTTAGGCTGGCGGGGCCGGGGGCGCGGGCCAGCGCCTTGAGCAGGCGCAGCGCCACCTCGACGGATTGTACGCCGCTGATGCGGCCGGCGGGCGGTCTGGGCTTGTCGGTCATCGGGGCCTCCGCGATGTGATGGCTTGACTTACGCATAACGTAAATGATTACGTAAATGAAGCGCGGACATGATCGCGTGGCGAAACTCCGGGGGATAGGCCATGAAAATCAACATCCTGGGGGCCGGACCGGCGGGACTCTACGCCGCGATTCTGCTGCGACGGACGCGGCCCGATCTGGATATCTCCATCCATGAGCAGAACCCGCCCGACGCCACGTTCGGCTTCGGTGTCGTGTTTTCCGATCAGGCGATGGACTTCCTGGCGCAGGACGATCCGGAGACCGCCGCGCTGATCTCGCCGCACATGATGCGCTGGTCCGACATCGTGGTGAATCACCCGGAAGGGCGCGTGGTGATCGACGGGATCGGCTTTTCCGGCATCGGGCGGCTGGAGCTGCTGCAACTCTTGCAGGAGCGCGCCGCGGCGCTGGGCATCCGGCCGCGCTACGGTGCGCGGGTCGAAGCGCTGGCGGACCTGCCCGCGGCCGATTTGGTGATCGGGGCCGACGGGCTCAACAGCCTGGTTCGGGGCAGCGATCCGCAGGCGTTCCGCGCCGACCTGACCGAAGCCGACAACCGATTTGTCTGGTACGGGGCGGATCGTGAGTTCGACGCCCTGACCCAGACCTTCGTGAACACCGAACACGGGCCGATGACCGCGCATCACTACAGCTACGCACCCGGCCGCGCGACCTTCATCGTCGAGATGCAGGCAGACACGTTCGCCCGCACGGGGTTCGCGCAGATGGCGGAGCCGGAGTACCGCGCCGCCTGCGAGGCGGCCTTCGCCGATCAACTCGGCCCAGCGCGGCTCATCCCCAACAATTCGCTCTGGCGGCGCTTTCCCAACCTCGCCTGCGGGCGCTGGCACGCGGGCAATCGGGTTCTGGTGGGCGACGCGCTGCACACCGCGCATTTCTCCATCGGGTCGGGCACGCGGCTGGCACTGGAGGACGTGATCGCGCTGGTTCACGCGCTGGAGGGGGCGGATTGGGACGTGGCGCAGGCGCTGCCGGCCTATCAGGCCGCGCGGCAGCCGGTGCTGGAAAAAATCGTGACCGCCGCGCGCAATTCCGCCGCCTGGTACGAGGGCTTCGGGGAACATATGGCGCTCGACCCCTGGCATTTCTCGTTGAGCTATATCCGAAGGGGCGGGCGGCTGGACGCCGCGCGGCTTCAGGCCATGGCGCCAGGCTTCGCGGCCGAACTGGCGGCGCGCGGCATCGCGCCGGACGCGGCATGAGCGCGCCGACGCCCGAGGGGCTCGCGGCCGGGATCGGCTTCGATCTGCCGGAGCGCTACAACGCGGCGCGGCTTCTGTGGGACAACCTGGCGGCGCGCGCGGACGCGCCCGCGATCCTGCACGACGGCGGCGTCTGGAGCTATCGCGTCCTGGCCGCCGAGGCCGCGCGGATCGGCAATGCGCTGCTGGGTGCGGGCGCGCGGCCCGGCGATCGTATCCTGATGTTCATGGATGACGAGCCCGCCTATCCGGCAGCGATCATAGGGGCGATGCGCGCGGGGCTGGTGCCGATGCTCATCAACACGCTCTCGCCGCCCGAGTTGATCCGGTTCTTTCTGGAGGATAGCGGCGCGGTGGCTGCCGTCGTCTCGGACGCCTTCGCGGGACTTTTCGGGCCGGAGACCTGTGCGGGAACCGCCTGCGGCGCGGTGCTGAACGCGGGCGCGCGGCCCTGGGCGGACGCGCCCCCGGTGCTGGATGAGCACCCCACCACAAGACGCGACATGGCCTTCTGGATGTATTCGTCGGGCTCGACCGGGCGGCCCAAGGGCGTGGTCCACAAGCATGAGGACGCGGCCTATTCCGCGCAGAGCTACGCGCGCGACGTGCTGAAGATCGGACCGGGTGACATCTGCTTCTCGATCCCGAAGATCTTCTTTGCCTACGGCTTCGGCAATTCCGTGACCTTCCCGATGGCGGCCGGCGCCGCGGCGGTCCTGATGTCGGGCCGCCCGACGCCCGCCCGCGCCTTCGAGCAGATCGCCCGTCACCGCCCGACGATTCTCTTCGGGCTGCCGACGCTCTATACCGCGCTGGTGCGGGACCCTGCCGCCGAAGGCGCCGACCTGTCGTCGGTGCGGCTTTGCGTATCGGCGGCGGAGGTGCTCTCGGCCGAGATCGCCGGAGCCTGGCGCGACAGTTTCGGTCACGCGATCGTCGAGGGGCTGGGCTCCACCGAGATGCTGCATATCTACCTGACCAACGACGAGCGGGTGCAGAAACAGGGCTCGGCGGGCCGGGTCGTGCCCGGCTACGCGGTGCGGCTGATCGCGCCCGACGGACACGAGGCCGTGCCGGGCGAGGAGGGCGTGATGCAGGTCATGGGGCTTTCGGGGGCGGAGTATTACTGGAACCGCCCCGACAAGACGGTTGGGACAATGCGCGCGGGCTGGATCGACACCGGCGACCGTTTCGTGGCCGACGCGGAGGGCTACTACTTCTTCCGGGGACGCGCGGACGATCTGGTAAAGGTCTCGGGCCAATGGGTCTGGCCGCTGGAGATCGAACTGGCGCTCAACGAGCACCCCGATGTGGTGGAGGCCTGCGTGCAGGCTGTGGAGATGGCCGATTGCCGCATGACGTTGGTGGCCTGGGTGGCGCTGGCGGAGGGGTGCGGCGGCGACGCGGCGATGACGCGGGCCTTGCAGGCCCATGCCAAGGCGGCCCTGCTTCCCCATAAATACCCGCGCGAGATCGTCTATCTGGACGCCCTGCCAAAGACCGGAACCGGCAAGATCGACCGGCAGGGGCTGCGGGCGGCACACGGGGCGGGGGCGTGATGCACTCATTTTCTGCATTATATTGCAGTCACCCGCGCCGTGTCGCCCGCGTTACCCGGTTGGGCCGCGCGTCCGGCCGCCACGCCACGGCTGGACCTGTCGAAATGACGCGCGGGCGCAGTGGAGATTTTGTCATTGCCGTCAGCCTCCTGCGCACCGCCCCGAGGCACCGGGCCACGCGCGGCTTGCACAACAGGCAAAATAACGCATTAATGCAGAAGGAATCGCTGCGCGGCTTCTGCAAGGCCACCAAATGACGCAGCCGGCACATAACAAGGGACGGCCAGCCCCCGGTCCGGCGACGGATGCAGGGCTGGCCAAATTCTGAAACCGGGAGGACCAAATGAAAAGAACGCTGACTGCGCTGCTTGCAGCAACCATGCTGACCGCGCCGGCCCAGGCGGCCGAGGTGAAGATCGGCTTCGTCACCACGCTGACCACCGGCGCCGCCGTGATCGGCAACGACATGAAGAACGCCGTCGATCTGGCGATGGAGCATCTCGGCGGCAAGGCGGGCGAGCATGACCTGACCGTGATCTTCGCCGATGACGGCTTCGCGCCGGAAACCGGCAAGCAGGCCACTGACAAGCTGGTCAAGCAGGACGATGTCGATTTCGTCGCGGGCTATATCTGGAGCCACGTTCTGCTCGCCTCGCGCAAATCGGTGCTCGATGCGGGGAAGTTCCTGATTTCGGCCAATGCCGGACCGTCGCAGATGGCCGGCGTTCTCTGTGACGAGAACTTCTTCTCCACCTCCTGGCAGAACGACCAGACGCCGATGGCGATGGGCGAGGTGCTGAACCGGCAAGGGGTCAAGTCGCTCTATGTCATGGCGCCGAACTATGCCGCGGGCAAGGACATGGTCGCGGGCGTGGAAAACACCTTCGCGGGCGAGATCGTGGGCCGTGACCTGACCAAATGGGGCGCGGATGCGCAGCTCGATTTCTCCGCCGAACTGGCCTCGGCCAAGGCGTCGGGGGCGGACGGCATCTTCGTATTCTATCCCGGTGCCGCGGGTGGCGCCTTCATCAAGCAATACGGCCAGGCCGGGCTGAAGGACACGCTGCCGCTCTATTCGGTCTTCACCGTCGATGCGCTGTCGCTGCCGAAGCTTCAGGCGGCGGGCTTTGATTCGGTTCTTGGCTCAAAGGTCACGCAATCCTGGGATCCGACGCTGGACAACCCGGCCAACAAGAAATTCGTGTCCGATTTCAAGGCGAAGTACGGGTCCTACCCGTCCTTTTACGCGGCCCAGGCCTATGACTCGATCAACATGATCGCCGACGCCGTCATCGCGGTGGATGGCGACATGTCAGACAAGGACGGCATCCGCGCGGCATTCAAGGAAGCCGATTACGGGTCGGTCAAGGGCAGCTACAGCTACGGCAACAACAACATTCCGATCCAGAACTTCTATCTGCGCGAGGTCGTGGTCGACGAGGACGGGAACTGGACCACGAAAGTCGTGGAAACCGTGTTCGAGAACCATCAGGACATCTATGCCTCCGAGTGCAAGCTGGACTGACGGCCGGGCGCATCGCAACAAAAGGCCGGGCGCCCCAAGCCCGGCCTGACACATAAGCAAAACTCGGAGCGGTCCCCGTGGATTACGGGCTTTTCTTCATACAGGCGCTGAACGGTCTGCAGCTTGGCCTGCTGCTGTTTCTCGTGGCTTCGGGCCTGACGCTGGTTTTCGGCATCCTGGATTTCGTCAACCTGGCGCATGGCTCGCTCTACATGCTGGGCGCGTTCATCTGCGCCTCGCTGACCTTCGCGCTGGGCAATTACATTCTGGCGCTGATCGTGGCGCTGCCGATCGCGGGGCTGCTGGGATACGGGGTGGAGCGGGTGATCGCGCGGCCGCTTTATGCCCGCAACCATCTGGACCATGTGCTGGGCACGTTCGGCGTGATCCTGGTGCTCGACACGCTGGCCCACATGATCTGGGGGCCCGCTGGTATCGCGGTGCCGCTCCCGAACTGGCTCAACGGGCAGATCGTGCTGGGCGGGACCTTGGCGATCCCGTCCTTCCGGCTGCTCATCATCGCGATGGGGCTGGCCACTGCTGCGGGGCTTTTCTGGCTGGTGAACTACACGCGGCTGGGCATGCTGATCCGGGCCGGCGCCTCGAACCGCACGATGGTGGCCGCGCTGGGGGTGGATATCCAGCTTCTCTTCGGGCTGGTCTTCGCGCTGGGCGCGATGCTGGCGGGGCTCGCCGGGATGCTGATCGCACCGATCACCGAAGCCTCTATCGGGATGGGCAACAGCATCATCATCACAGCCTTCGTGGTCATTATCGTGGGCGGGATCGGCTCGATGAAGGGTGCCTTCATCGCGGCGTTGCTGATCGGCATGATCGACACGATGGGGCGGTCCTTCCTCGACAACATCTTCGGGCTGGTCATGTCACCTACTGCGGCCGAGACCTCGGCCCCGGCGGTCTCGGCGATGCTGATCTACATCATCATGGCGGTGGTTCTGGCCCTGAGGCCGCAGGGCCTCTTTCCGCCCAAGGTGCGCTAAGGATGGCAGGCATGGCTCTCAGACACTGGATCACGCTGGCTGTCCTCGTGCTGCTGGCGGTGATGCCGCCGGTCTTCATCTGGATGGGCAATCCCTTTTACGTGGACCTTGCCACGCGGCTGGTGATTCTGGGCATCGCGGCCACCAGCCTCAACCTGATCCTGGGCTATGGCGGGCTGATCTCCTTCGGGCATGCGGCCTTCGTGGGGATCGGCGCCTATGCGGTCGGCATTCCCGCCTATCACATGCTCTATGGCGGGGGTGAGGCGGTGGCCTCCTTCAACGGGATGTTCCAGATCCCGCTGGCGGTTGCGGTCAGCGCGCTTTTCGCGCTGATCACCGGGGCGATCTGCCTGCGCACCAAGGGCGTCTACTTCATCATGATCACCATGGCCTTCGCACAGATGGTCTATTACTTCTTCATCTCTATCGAGGAATACGGCGCCGATGACGGGCTGGTGATCGACATGCGCTCGCAACTGCCCTTCATCGAACTGGACGAGCCGCTGCAACTCTACTTCTTTTGCTACGCAAGCCTGATCGCGGCGCTGCTGATCGTGCGCACCATCGCCAATTCCCGCTTCGGCATGGTGCTTCAGGGCGCCAAGGGCAACAACGAGCGGATGGTGACGCTGGGCTACAACACCTATCTCTACAAGCTGACGGCCTATGTCATTTCCGGCGCGATGGCGGGCTATGCCGGGGCGCTGCTGGGCAATTTCACCACCTTCATCTCGCCCGAGATGATGGACTGGTCGCGCTCGGGCGAACTGATGTTCATGGTGATCCTGGGCGGCGCCGCGACGACGCTGGGCCCGCTGATGGGATCGGCGGTCTTCATCATCATCGAGGAGGTGCTCTCGAATTACACGATCTACTGGCACCTGCCGTTCGGGCTGATGCTGATCGCCGTGGTGCTCTTCGCGCGCGGCGGGCTGATGGGCGTGATCGGCCGGGGCAGGGACGGAAAATGAGCGCGGAACTGGAAATATCCGGGCTCAACAAGAGCTTCGGCGGTATCAAGGCCACGGACGACATAAACTTGGCGGTTACCGCGAACGAGTTGCACGCGATCATCGGGCCCAACGGCGCGGGCAAGACAACGCTGATCTCGCAACTCATCGGCTCGCTCCGCCCCGATACCGGGCGGATCGTGTTCCGGGGCCGCGATATCACCCGGATGCCGGCCCATGCCCGCGCCCGGCTTGGCATCACCCGGTCCTTCCAGATCACCTCGCTGGTGATGGAGATGTCGGTGCTCGACAATGTCGCGCTGGCGGTGCAGGCCCGCGACGGGCATTCCTTCCGCTTCCTGCGCCCGGCGCGCGCCGTCGCCCATATTCGCGAGGCCGCGCGCGGCTATCTCGAACAGGTGGGCCTGGGGCCGCGCGCCGACGCGCCCACGGTGGCCCTCAGCCACGGCGAGCACCGGCTGATGGAGATCGCCATCGCGCTGGCCTCCGAGGCCGGGCTGATGCTGCTCGACGAACCGATGGCAGGTCTGGGACCGGAGGAATCCGCGCTGATGGTGGCGCTTCTCAAGCAACTCAAGGGCAGCCGCACGATCCTGCTGATCGAGCATGACATGGATGCGGTCTTCGCGCTGGCGGACCGGATATCGGTGCTGGTCTACGGCCATGTGATCGCGACCGGCATGCCTGACGAGATCCGCTTCAACCACGATGTCCGCCACGCCTATCTGGGGGAGGAGTAGGCGGATGCTGAAGATTTCCGGCCTGACGACGCATTACGGGTCCAGCCAGGCGCTGTTCGGCGTCGATCTGGAGTTCGGCAGCGGCGAGGTGGCGACGCTGCTGGGCCGCAACGGCATGGGCAAGACGACCACGATCAACTCGATCCTGGGCATCGTGCGGCCCACCAGCGGTTCCATCGTCTTCGACGGTACGGAACTGGCGGGCCGCCCATCGTTCCGCAACGCAAATCTGGGCATCGGGCTGGTGCCCGAGGGCCGGCAGGTCTTCCCCAACCTGTCACTGTGGGAGAACCTGGTGGCCACGGCCTCCAACCACCTGGAGCAGGCCGATCCCTGGACAGTGGAAAAGGTCTTCGCGCTCTTCCCGGAACTGGCAGACCGGCGTGGCTCGATGGCCAATCTGCTCTCGGGCGGCGAGCAGCAGATGCTGGCCATCGGGCGCGCGCTGATGACCAACCCGAAACTTCTGATCCTCGACGAGGCGACCGAGGGGCTGGCGCCGCTGATACGCCAGAAGATCTGGACCGCTCTTGAGGAGATCAAGCGCAGCGGCCTGTCGATCCTGGTGGTCGACAAGAACCTCAAGGACCTGCTGCGCATCGCCGACAGGCATTTCATCATCGAGCGCGGCGTTGTCGTCTGGCAGGGCAACTCGGCCGAACTGCGCGAGGACCGCGAGGCGTTGCACCGCTACCTGGGACTCTGAACGTGCGCCATCACTTTGGTGCGAGGGCGGGGTGCCCCGGCAGCCGGACTGCGTTATTTCTGGTTCCATGAAACGGTCGGCAGAACGGGCGGAACCGCCGATGGCGGACAGGCAAATGGGTGCACGTAACGCGCCGACGACGCGCCGCCGTGTGCTTCTCGGCGCCGGCGCGGCGATCTTCGCGGTGGCTCTGGGTGTCCATGGCTGGCGGTCGCGGCGCCCCTTCGAGGGGCCGGAACTGAGCGCGCCGGAGGCTTTTGAGAAGGCCCGCGCGGGGGAGATCTTCCTCATCGACATCCGCCGCCCCGACGAATGGGCGCGCACCGGCGTGCCGCAAGGCGGCCACCCACTCGACATGCGGCGCGACGATTTCGAACAGGCGCTGGCGCGGATCACCGCCGCCGACCCGGATCGTCCGGTCGCGCTGATCTGCGCGCGCGGCGTCCGCTCGAGCCAGCTTACCGCGCGGTTGCAAGCCGCCGGGATGACCCGGCTGATCGACATCCCGGAAGGCATGAACGGATCCGCCGCTGGGCCGGGCTGGGTCAGGCGCGGGCTGCCCGTGGTGGTCCCGGACGCGGCGCAGGGATAGCCGCACATGCGCAGGCATCTTCTACACCATGGGTGGCCCTCCACGCACTGGCCCGGTGCAATGACCTGGATTGCGTTCTGCAGCAGCCTGCTCGCGCCGGTGCCGGAGTCGCCCGCTGCTGTTACTTGACCGAGCAGGTCTTGCCGGTGGCGACGATCTTGCAATTGCCCTTCGTGGAGACGCTGAAGCGCTTGGGCTCGTAGCGTTTTTCGGTGTCGGTGCTGCTATCGCCGCCGCCGGTCAGCTTGGCAAAGATGCGGCTGAAGAAGGAGTCTTCCGCCGCGTCATCTGTCTCCGCATGCTCTGCCGTCTCGGCCGCCGGATCGGTCGCGACCTCCTCCTGTGCGGCGTCGGCCTTGCCCTTGAGCCGATCCTCGGCGGCCCGCGCCGCGGCCAGATGGCGGTCCCGGCGGATATTCACTTCGGCGTCGGCCAGGCGTTTCTGTTCCTCGACTGACAGGACGGGGGCGTTACTGCCGACATTGTCGAGCGGCGTATCGAGCATTGCGTTCAGCCCGTCATAGTCGATCGCCGCCAGGATTTCGCGTACTGCCGCGTCCGAGGCGCGGGCGCGGGCGAGGATCTTCACCTCGTCGCGCAGGCTGCCGTTGAATTCCCGGTACGGGGCTTCGGCCCTGGCGCCGAGCAGGCCCAGATTACGGCTATAGGCCACGCCCTGGATCACCGCGAAACCTTCGCGCCCGACCATCGCGGCCACATTGTTGTCCGAAATCTCGATCGCCAGCCCCTGCATGCCGCGCGGCGTGCGCGTGCGGCTGTAGCTGGCGCGCAGCGCGACGATGTCCTCGCCCTTCTGGTAGACCCATGTCTGGGCGTCGCGTTCGGCCCGCGCGGCCTCGGCTTTGCGGGCGTCGAGATCCAGCAGCGCGCCGGCGACCGTGCTTTCCTTCAACTCCGCAGTCAGGGCCTTTTCCCGGGCGCTGGGCTGGGGCGGCAGCAGGTCCAGCAAGGCCCTGTCGGCATCGGTCAGGGCGCGGCGGGTCCAGCCCGCGGGTGGCTCGGGCAGATGGATGCTGGCCGGCTGCGCCTGCCGGGCGGCCTTCTCCTCGGCTGCGCGCGTCTCATCCTGCGCGACGTTGAAACGTGCAGGGATGGTCTGAACATATGCCACCACAGACAGGCCGCCGGGGATTTGACGGGCCTGCGTCGCGTAATCGAGCCCGGCCACCGCCGTGGCGGCGATCACACCGAAACCCAGCGCAAAATAGTTCATCGTCGGCCCTTTCTTCCAAGTCCCGCCTGTTGGCTAGATCTGAAAACTGGCGGAAAAATGAAGGCTCTGTGGAGATTGCGGGCGTTTACTCAGCGGCAACCGACATCGGGGCGCCGGGTATGGGGGCGATCCCGTCGGGCAGGTCGACACCGGTCTCCAGCAGATCGCCGGGGGCGAAACAGCAGCTCATCATCGACAGTGGCACTGCCGCCGCGAGGCTGAGCGCGATCGGCGCCAGCCAGAGCGTGACCACGCCCGCAGCCATGCCTGCCAGCAGCAGCGCGCCCGCAAACGTCTCCAGCCAGTGGAAGGCCAGCCGCGCCCGAAGCCCGTACTGGCCGCCGCCGCGGGTCGGCGGCGCCCAGCCTTGCGGCGCGCCGAGCCAGACCCGCACGACCGCGAGGGTCTGCTGCACCATGAGGATGGGCGCGTAGAGGACCGAGGCGAGAAGTTCCAGCCCGAAGGAGGCCAGGAAGCGCCGCGCGCCCCCGAAGCGCGCCAGCCGGTCGGGGTCGTCGAGCACCCGCGCCGCGGCGATGAATTTCGGTGCGAAGAGCAGCGCCAGCGGGATCGCCAGCAGCACCCAGGGCGCGATCATCGAGGTTTCGGGCCAGACCGGGTAGAGCGGGTTGGCCTCGTTGAAATAGCGGATCACCGAGACCTCGGCACCGTTGCCCACCAGCGCCCAGACCACGAGGATCGCGAACCAGGCGGGCGAGGCCAGGTAGCTCAGCGCGCCCAGCGCTAGGTGCATGCGCGAGACCGGGTGCAACCCCGGAGTGGCCAGCAGACGCAGATGCTGGAGATTGCCCTTGCACCAGCGCCGGTCGCGCAGCGTGTAGTCGATCAGATCTTCGGGCGCGCGCTCGAAACTGCCGCCGAGATCGGGCAACAGGCGGATGCCCCAACCGGCGCGGCGCATCAGCGCGGCCTCGACGAAATCATGGCTCAGGATCAGCCGCTTGCGGCGTCCCAGCCGCGGCAGCCCTGCGGTTTCGGCGAAGGCGCGGGTACGCAGGATCGCGTTATGGCCCCAGTAATTGCCTGCCCGGCCCGACCAGTGCGCCAGTCCGCGCGCGAAGAGATCGCCATAGGCGGCGTTGGAAAACTGTTGCAGCCGGGCGAAAAGATTGCGCGCGCCGTGCAGGCGCGGGGCGGTCTGCACGAGCCCCAGCGACGGGTCGCCTGCCAGCGTGTCGGTCAGCGCGGTGATCGCCTCCGCGCTCATCAGGCTGTCCGCGTCGAGCACCAGCATGGCGTCGTAGCCCGCGCCCCAACGTGACACCCAGTCGGCGATATTGCCGCTCTTGCGGTCGGTATTGGCGGCCCGGCGGCGGTAATGAATCGCCGGCGCGCCCGGCATCATGTGACGCGCGCGCAGGGTCAGCGCCTGCTCGCGCGCGGCAATGGCGTCGTCGGTGCTGTCGGAGAGCACGAAGAAGGCAAAGCGGTGCATACCCGGCGCGGCGGCCAGCGCGGCGCGCATGATCGCGAGATTGGCGAAGACCTCCTCCGGCTCCTCGTTATGGATGGGCGCGAGCACCGCGACGTTCAGGGGCCGCGGCGGCCTCGCGGGCTGCGGTGCGGCGGGCATCGGGCGCATCCCGGCGACCACGGTGGAGGCGGACCAGGCGATCATGAAGAAGAGGATTGTGGTCAGCGCGATCACGCCGGTCTCCAGTGCGCTCAGCCCGCCGGCCGAGAACCAGCGCCAGAGCAGAGGCAGGTAGCAGGCCGTCAAGCCGAGCGCGCCGAAGGCGATGGCGAGGCGCCAGCGATGCGGGCGCGGGCCGTCGGTCGCAGGCGGCGCCACCGGCCCGGTATCGCGGTGTGCGAGGTCCTGCGCCGGGAAATCCAGCGGCGCCTCGGGCGGCATCCAGACGGGGGCTTCGGCCGTTATCGGCGCGTGCAGCGTCATGCCGTCCACCTGTAGAGCCAGACTTCCGACACGCCGCGCCCGTCCAGCGTAAGTTGCGCGCGCATTTCGGAGAGCGTCGCGCCCTCGGGAAAGAAGGTGAAATCGAGCCGCAGCCCGCCGGTCTCGGGATTGCGGTTAAGCGAAGGATCGCCAACCCGCCCGCGCGTCGCCCGCACCATGCGGCCCAGCTCCGCTGGGTCGTCGGGCAGCACGGCATGGGGTCCGAAGTCGATCGCCACGACGATCCCGCCCTCGTGGCGCGGCCCCATGCGGGTGTTGATCACCGGCGCCACGGCGCGCGCGCCCTCCGGCATCGCGCCCCAGTCCAGCCGGTAGCTGAAGGCGTAGGACGCGCCCGGCTCGATCAGTTCGGCGGGGCGCCAATAGGCCACGATATTGTCGTAGATCTCGCGGTCGGTGGGAATTTCCACCAGCGTCACCGCGCCGCGTCCCCAATCCTCGCCCGGCGTCACCCAGAGCGACGGGCGCAGTTCGTAACGCGCGACCAGATCGGCGAAATCGTCGAACTGCCTCTCGCGCTGCATCAGCCCGAAACCCTTGGGATTCTCGTCAAGGAAGGCGCTGACCTGAAGCGTTTTTGGGTTGGCCAGCGGCCGCCACAGCCGCTCACCCGCACCGTTGAAAATCAGCAGACCGTCACTGTCATGCACGGCGGGCCGGAAATCCGGGTGCTGGTCGCGGTTTGTCTCGTCGAAGAAAAACATCGAGGTCAGCGCGCCCAGCCCGACATGCGTCATCGCCTTGCGCGGGAAAAGCTCGGCGCTCACCTCCATGCCGATCAGCGGACCGGGGCGGATGTCGAACCGGTAGAGTCCGGTGGTCGAGGGGCTGTCGAGCAGCGCGTAGACGCGGAAGACCTCGGCGCCGGGCTCGGGGCGCAGCACCCAGAAGTCAGTGAATTCCGGGAATTCCTCGCCCTCCGGCTCGGCGGTCTTGAGCGCCAGCCCGCGCCCCGAGATGCCATAGACCTGCCCCGGCGCATGGGCGCGGAAATAACTCGCCCCCTGCATGACGAAGAATTCCTGGAAGATGTCGGCCGTCTCCAGTTCGGTCAGCAGGCGGAAGCCGGAATACCCCAGCGCGTCGCCTTGCGGCAGATCGGGCACCGTGTCGCCGCGTGCGAAGACTGCGGGGTCGTAGGCCACGCGCCGGGTGCGGCCATTCTCGACCACATGGATGCCCACCGCAAAAGGGTAGTAGAGCCCGTTGGGAAAGAACTCCATCCGAAGGGGCGTGTCGGTGTCGCGCCAGACCTGTTGTTCGGGCTTGTAGCGGATCGTGGAGTATTGCTCGTATTTCAGGTCGAGCCAGGCCTGCGGAACCGTCGGGCGGAGGGTGAATGGCCGGGATGCGCGCTCCTGAGCCATGCGGCGCAGCGCGTCGGGGTCGAAGGGCGCGCCTGCACCGGCGCGGGCGGCGCCCGGAACCGCGGGAACGGCGGCCAGGGCAGCCAGGCCGGAAACGAACGCACGCCGCAACATCGTTACACCTTCGGTTTGCGCCAGGGGTGGCTCTTGAACCAACCCGCCACATAGGCCACGGCGATCAGCACGGCACAACCCGTCACGTTAACCAGCCAGAATGTCGGCAGATTCCGGCCGGCCTCGTCCAGCCAGACGCCGAGGATCCGCGCAAGCCACATGGAGGTGATGAAGACCGCCAGCGATTGCTGACCGACCTTGAGGATCCAGCGCAGCAGCCGTCCCCAGGCGGCGCCCAGCATTCCGCGCGGGTCCGCCTTCAGCCGGTGTCCGCCGCTGCCTGCCGCGACCCAGCCCAGATAGGCCAGGGACAGGAAATGCGTGTAGCGCAGGATCCCGAAATCGGTCTTGTCGAAGAAGGGCGTGTTGGCGATGCGCCAGTCGCGCGCCCAGTCGGCGGTGCCCAGCTCGCGCATCCCGATATGGCTGAGCGGAATGTTGACCAGCACCACGGCAAGCGCCAGGCCGATCAGCCAGGGGCGCACCGGCGGCGCCGGTATCCAGCCGCGCATGAAGCCGAAGCCGGTGAAGAAGACCAGTTGCCAGCCGAACGGGTTGAAGAACCAGTTGCGGGTGTTGTTGGGCGGCTCGAACCAGTATTGGGCGGGCAGGTGCAGAAACTCCAGCCGCGCGGCGAGCGGGGCCAGCGCCTCATAGCCGCCCTGGGCAAACCCGCCGACCTGCGTTGCCGCCCAGATCAGCGCCGAGCCCGCCAGCGCCAGCCGCGGGTCGATGCGCGCCAGCCCCATCATCAGCGGCACCATCGCCAGGATCACCAGATACATCGGCAGGATGTCGAAATAGTTCGGCACGTAGCTCAGCGTCAGCAGGCCGATCAAGTTGGCGGCGGTGTCCTCGAAGAACGGGTAGAGGTTCAGTTGCGCCACGTAGTCGCGCATGAAGAGCCCCGATGCGTTGAGCGCCGCCACGGTGGCCGCCACCGCCAGGAAGAGCCCGACATGCGCCCAGTAGACCTGCCAGACCCGGAACGCGATCCGGGCCGAACCCATTGGCCAGCCGCGATTGGCGTAGACCGCGCCGAATGCGATCGCGGAGGCCATGCCGGAGCAGAAGACGAAGATCTCGGTCGCGTCGGAGAAACCGAACCGCGCCGGGATCCAGCTTGTGAAAAGATTGCCGGGCGTATGGGCGAAGAGGATGATGAACATTGCCAGCCCGCGATAGAAGTCGAGCCGGATGTCGCGTTCGCGCGCAACCGGGCTCGCCGCCGCAGCGGCGCGCGCAAACGCCTGACCCTGGGCCGGCGGTGGTTTGGGCGCAGCGGACATGTCGATTGTCGCGGTCGTCATTTCGGTTCAGACGTTAAATGCACTACTCCGCCGGCATCGCAAGGGCCTGCCGCCGCATCCGGCCGATCAGTTCGCGGCGCGATGCGGCATAGGCGTCCTCGGCGCCCGCGCGCATGGCGGAGCGTTCCAAAATAATCTTCTCGGCATCGTTGAGATAGCCCGCGCGGATGCCTGCGTCGATCGTCAGGCGTTCGAACACGTCGCGCTGGGCATGGCTGCCGCCGATGCGCTGCATGCCGGCCCGCGCGCTGGCCAGCCTGTGGAAAGCGGGCGCATAGGCGCCTTCGCCGAACAGTTCCAGCCCCTCGGCGGCGGCGCGCCCCGGATCGGCGCAGATGCGCGCGACTTCCACGCCGTCGGAATCTGCGTCGCGGGAAATGCGCGCGACGAGCCGTGCCGCGGCCTCCTTGCGGCCGTCGCCGACCAGCGCTAGCAGGTAATGCAGATCGGCGAAGACCAGGCAGCCGTCGTCGATGCGGTTCTCCGACAGATCGGCCAGTTCCTCCCAGCGGCTGCCCACGTCGTGACCGTCCAGTTCCAGCCGCATCAGCAGCGAGGTTCCATTCGAGATGTCGCGGAAATCGTCGGTGTGATCCTTGCGGATCTTTGCGTCGTAGAGGCTGAAGACGCTGTCCAGATCGCCCTGGTCGAGATGCATCAGCGCCTTGTGCCACCAGACATGGTAGCGGAAGTTGTTGCAATGGTCCCAGGCGCCTTCATTGGCTTCCAGCCAGGCCAGCCCGGCGGCGGAATTGGCGGTCATGTCGTGAACATGCGCCACCGCGTGCAGGCCCCAGGCGTCGTCGCGGGCCGACTGCATCCCCTCGATCCCGGTCAGACGGGCGTCGTCGAAGAACCCGTTCTCCTCCAGCGCGAAAGACCGGCAGCCCAGCAGGTAGCCGCGCGCGGGGTGATCGGCGCCATAGGCGGGCAGCACGGCCTCCACCGAGGAGAGCATGCCACGGCGGTCGCCCATGATGAAGCGGATGGCATGGCTGAGCTTCATCGCCAGCGCGTCCTGCGGATGCATCCCGAGGACCGCCTCGAGCCGGGCGACGGCCTGCGTCGGCCGGCCGGCCAGCCACTCGGCCAGCGCCTCGGTATAGAGCCGTTCGCGCGCGGTCGCGCCGGGCGCCGCGCGGGCCGCGGCCAGCGCCTCCGCGGCAACGGCGACCAGTTCGCGCCGGCCCAAGGTCAGCATGAAGAGCCCCTTGACCGCATGCGCCAGCCCGAACTGCGGCTCGGCGGCGATAACCCTGGCCAGGTGATCGGGAACCGATGCGCCATGCGCCAGGAAGGCCTGCATCATCGCGTTCCAGGATTCGGCCGCGTCCGCCGCCGCCAGGGAGATGTCGTTGCCGTAAATGTCGGTCTGCACCTCGGTACCTCTCGAATCACCCGTTAACGTTTCACGACATTCACTTGCATCGCTGCCGTTGCTTTGCCATGCCGGAGGGCGCGACCCAACGCAATTGTGTCCGGATGTCAGGCCGCGCGCGGCTTTCCGCCGGTTCGTCCGGATTGGTCGAGGAACCGGCGCCAACTCTCTGTAATCTAATCGTTCTCCCCTGAGTCCTGCTTGGGCGGCGTCGCCGCCAGGAAACGCCCGAGCGCCGCTTGGCCCTCGCCCAGCGCAGGCGGCGCGCGACGATATGTTACCGGCGTTGCGGAGAATTTGAGCGGGTTGCCCAGAAGCCGCACAGGCGGCGCATCGGGCCGCGCGACCTCCACCACCATTTCACGTGCCCGCGCCTGTTCGGAGCCCAGCGCCTGATCGACCGTATGGACCGGCCCGACCGGCACCTTGCGCGCCTCCAGGCTCTCGGTGACCGCGGCTGCGGGCAGGCGCGCCAGCGCTTCGGATATAACCGGGATCAATGTCTCACGATGCTCCAGCCGCGCCGGGTTGGTGGCGAAACGCGGGTCGGCGGCCAGGTCCGGCAGGCCCAGGAAATCGCAGAACCGTACGAATTGCGCGTCGTTGCCCACCGCGACGATCACATGCCCGTCGGCCACCGCGAAAACCTCGTAGGGGACGATGTTGGGATGCGCGTTGCCGCGCCGCCGCGGCAACTTGCCGGAGGTCAGGTAGTTCGTGCCCTCGTTGATGAGCCAGGCCATCTGGCTGTCCACAAGGCCGATCTCCACATGTTGGCCCTCTCCGGTGGCGTCGCGGTGGCGCAGCGCGGCCAGGATGCCCACGCAGGCATACATCCCGCACATCACGTCGGCGATGCCGACGCCCACCTTCATCGGCGGGCCGTCGGGTGCGCCGGTCAGGCTCATGATCCCGCCCCAGCCCTGCGCCATCAGGTCGTATCCCGGCTTGTCGCGGTTGGGTCCGGTCTGGCCGTAGCCGGAGATCGAGCAGTAAACCAGCCCCGGATAGGCGGCGCGCAGGCTCTCGGCGTCGAGCCCGAACCGCTCCAGCCCGTCGGGCTTGAAATTCTCGATGACGATATCGGCGCGCGCGGCCAGGTCCATCAGCATCGCCCGATCCGCGGGATCGGCCAGATCGGCCGCGACCGAGTGCTTGTTTCGGTTGGCGGACATGAAATAGGCGCTGAGATCGGAGTCTCCGCCCCGGCCGTCGGGCGCATAGGGCGGGCCCCAGGCGCGGGTGTCGTCGCCGCCGGTGGCCGGGTTCTCGATCTTCCAGACCGTGGCGCCCAGATCGGCCAGAAGCTGCGTGCAGGTGGGCCCCGCAAGGATGCGCGAGAGATCGAGCACCACCACCCCGTCCAGTGCGCCGCGTGCCTCAGATGCGTCCGTCATAAGCTCCCCTTTCGATCCGGGCCGCGATCACCGTGAACCGGTCGGCGCGCAGCGCCTGATCCAGCGCCGCCTGAAGCTCGGCGCGGTTGCTTACGTCGTGACCATGCCCGCCGAAGCCGCGCGCGATGGCCGCGAAGTCGTGGCGCGCGAAATCGACGCCGGCATTTTTCATCTGCTGGCCGCGCTGCTTGAGCTCGATCAGCGCCAGGCTCGCATCCGCGAAGACCACGATGATCGGGGCGAGTCCCGTCTCCGCCAGTGTGGCCAGCTCGCCCGCCACCATCAGGAAGCCCGCATCGCCGGTGAAGGCCACGACGGGGCGCTCCGGCGCACCGATCTGCGCGCCGATCGCCAGCGGGATGGCGCAGCCCATGGTGCACAGGCCAGAGGATTGCATCAGCCCGCGCGGCTC
Organism: Maritimibacter sp. 55A14; assembly: GCF_003122205.1. Lineage (GTDB taxonomy): Bacteria > Pseudomonadota > Alphaproteobacteria > Rhodobacterales > Rhodobacteraceae > QEYE01. The sequence goes on along the minus strand of NZ_QEYE01000001.1, from coordinate 258,831 downwards.
GTGGCAGGTCCATATCTGTGACAGCAGGATGCGGTGCGCGCCGCTGTCGGCGGTAGCCAGCGTGTCGCGGGGCAGGGCGCTGCGGCAGGTGTCGATTACCGCCGCCGGGCCCCAGTCGCCGTCGCGCGGGAAGGCGCACGCCAGGGCCGCGCGTGCGGCCTCATCCTCGCCGCCCGGCCAGCGCGGTGGCAGGCGTCCGGGCCGGCCGAGCGCGGCCAGGGTCGGGCCCACGCCGCTCTGGAAGGCCAGCCCGGCCTGGTGCATGTAATGATGGTTGGGCACCGGCGCGATGTCGATCACATTCTGGTGCGCCGGGTCCCAGGCATCGCGCCAGCCCGGACGCATCTCGATCGGGTCATAGCCCGCCGCGATCACCAGGTCGGCCTGCCCGAAAAGCGGCACCAGCGACCGGTCGGCCAGCGGCGAGAGCCCCGCTCCGCCGAGGCAGAGCGGATGGTCCTCGTCCACCAGCCCCTTGGCCTTGTAGGTGGTAGCGAAGGGTATCTGCCAGGCATCCGCGAAGTCCCGGATCGCCCCGCCCGCATCCTCGGCCAGCGCGTCGAGCCCGACCAGCATCGCCGGGCGCTCGGCGGTCGCCAGCCAGGCGCGGGCGCGCTCCAGTTCCGGGCCGGGCGCGGGGGTGAGCGGCGCCGCGCCCGCCCGCCGCGCGGGCCGCGGCGGCACCGCAACCGCCGCGCCCGCCGCCGCGATCGGCACGTCGATATGGACCGGCCCCGCGCGCGGCTCCGTGGCGATCCCCAGCGCCTTGTCGGCCTGTGCGTCCACCGCGTCCGGCTCCAGTCGGAAGCTGGCCTTGGTGATCGGGGCGAAGACGGCGCGGTGATTCATCACCTGATGGGTATAGCTCGCCTCCTCCACCGCATCGACGCAGCCGGTGAGCAGGATCAACGGCACCCGGTCCTGATGCGCGTTGGCCACCACATTGACCCCGTTCATCGCGCCGGGTCCCAGCGTGGCGACCATGATCCCCGGCGCGCCGGTCCGGTGCCAGAGCCCCTCGGCCATGAACCCTGCCGCGTTCTCGTGCTTGACCAGCCGGAACTCGATCCCCGCCGCCTCCAGCGCATCGACGAGCGTCAACACCTCGCCGCCGGGCATCCCGAAGGCCATCCGGCAGCCCGCCTCGTGAAGCCGCCGGGCCAGGACATCCGCCGCCCGCATGGTTCGTGTCATGTCGCAATCGCCCCCTGGATCGACCGCGATCCATAAAGCACCGAACGCCGCGCGGCGCAATCGCGGGCGCGCCGCCGCTCGCGCGAGCGTGAGCCGGCCCCTTCTTCTTGCTTCTTGCTCCAAATATCCCCGCCGGAGGCGGAAATCCCGCGCGGAGCGCGGCTCAGGCCTCGTAAGTCACGCACCCGCCGCAGATCGTCATCATGGGCGCGACCGCACCAATGGCTTCCGGCGGAGTGGCCTCCAGGTCGGCGTCGAGCACGACCACATCGCCGAATTGTCCCGCCACGAGCTGCCCCTTCTCGCCTTCCGAGAACTCCACCCAGGCATTGCCGCGCGTGTAGGAGGCCAGCGTCTCCATCAGCCCTTGCCGCTGGTCGCCCCAGCCCGGCCCCAGGTCGCGCGGCGCCACGGCCGCCTGGATGTTGGGCATCACGTCCACGGGCACCACCGGCCAGTCGGTGGAGAAGACCAGCGGCGCGCCGCTGCGCCGGATATCGGCCCAGGCGAAGGCCAGCGGCAACTGGTCGGCATGGAGCACCGTGTCCGGCGCGGGCGGGTCGAAGAAGCCCGCGAAGGCGGCGTGGCGCGGCTGCATCGACGCGACGGCGCCCAGCCCGTGGATGCGCGGCAGGTCGTCGGGATGGATGCTCTCGATATGCTCGATCCGGTGGCGGCTGTCGCGCGGCCCGTTGGCACGCCGCGCCGCGGCATAGCCGTCAAGGGTGCGCCGCACCGCCAGATCGCCGATCGCGTGGACGCTGATCTGCAGCCCCAGCGCATCGGCGCGGATGCACGCGGCGTTGAAATGCTCCGGCTGGAAGACCGCCTCGCCGGCATTGCCCGGACTGTCGGGATAGTCGCGCAGCATCAGCGCGGTGCGGCTTTCCATCACCCCGTCCATGAACATCTTGACCCGCCCGGACCAGAGCCGCTCGCCCCGGTAACGCGCATGCATTTCCGCCGCCTCCGCCAGCCGCTCGAGCGGGTCGAAATTCTTGAGGTGAAATGGGATCTGGATCCGGCAGATGAGATCGCCCGCGGCCTCCATCTCGTCGAGCAGCTCCAACTGGTAGAAATTGCCGTCCATGTTGTGCAGCGTCGTTATGCCCCGCGCGGCGGCATGCGCCAGGCCGCGGGCAATGAGCGCCTTGTCGGCGGCGCGCTCGGCGGCGGTTGCGGGCGGTTCCGGGTCGGCGCCGGTGACATAGCCCAGCATGTCGCGCCCACCGGTGCGCGAAAGCTTCAGGACCGGTCCGAAGGCGCCGGTCTCCAGCAACTCGCCCGTCGCGCGCCCGTCCGCTCCCATCACCACCGAGGAGCCTTCCGGGCAAACGGCCCCGTCCAGCAATCCGGCCATCTCAAGCGCGCGGGTATTGGCCCAGACGGTGTGGATATCGGGGGCCAGCAGCGCCACGGGGCGCTCCGCCAGGATCGCGTCGAGGTCGTGACGGGTCGGGTTGCGCCCGCCGATCAGCCCGTAATTGGCCCCCGTGCCGACGATGAGCGGCTCGTCGGGGCGGGCGGCGGCATAGCCCCGGATCGCCTCCGCCAGCGCCTCGGCCCCGCGCACCGTGTCGAGGGACAGGAAATCCAGCCCGGCGGAGCCCTGGAAGAGATGCACATGGCTGTCGATGAAGCCCGGCAGCACGGTATTGCCCCCGGCATCGACGATGCGCGTGCCCGGCCCGGCCAGGGCGCGGATCTCGTCCGTGCCGCCCACCGCCAGGATGCGCCTCCCGCGCAAGGCCAGCGCTTCGGCCCGCGGGTGCGTATCTTCCATCGTCAGGACACGCCCGTTCAGGATCACCATGTCGGCTGTCTGTTCCATCCGCTTTCACCTCCGGCCAGGCTGGGCGGCGGGTGCTTCCCAAAGCCCGGCGACACGCCTAGGATGCGCTGTCATCCGAGGCGCGTAAATATCCCTTTTGGGAAGGCAGGACGGCGAACGTGGCAGCCTTTTACACCGACGATACGGGACCGGGCCTGACCCCGCCCGAGGCGCTGGCCGAAGCCATCGCGGCGATCGGCGCGCCGGGCTTCGTGCCCCGCGCGGTGGACTACCTGCGCGCGGTGGCGCCGTTCCGGGGCTGCCTTCTGCTGATGCTCGAGGACGGCCGCCCGCCCATGCGCGTCTACGACAACGTGCGCGAGGACCGCCGCGATGCGGTGATCGGGCGTTACCTGGAAGGCGCCTATCTGTTGGACCCGTTCTATGTCGCCTTCCGGGCCGGGCGTGCGCCCGCCTTCCTGCATCTCAGCGAGGTTGCGCCGGACCGCTTTGCGCAATCCACCTATTGCCGGGAATACTACCATTCGATCCGGCTTCAGGACGAGGCCGCTTTCCTCATCGACCTGCCGGAACGGCGGCATCTCTTTTATTCTATCGGGCGGCTGGCCGATCAGCCGCGTTTCACCGCCGCCGACCTGCGGGCACTGCGCGCCGCACTATCGGTCTTCGCCGCGCTCAACCGCCGCCACTTCACCCCGGCCGCGCAGCAGTCCCGGCGGGGCGCCGGCGCGGGCACCGGCATCGACGGCGCGCTCTCGGAGTTTGGCGCGGGGCTCCTGACCGACCGCGAACGCGAGATCGCGATCCTGGTGCTCAAGGGGCATTCCTCGAAGTCGGTGGCGCGGATGGCCGGGATCAGCCCCGGCACGGTGAAGATCCACCGCAAGAATATCTACCGCAAGCTCGGCATTTCCTCGCAATCCGAACTCTTCGCCCTTTTTCTGGGCGCGCTTTCGCGTCAATCTGCGGCCTGAGGGGCCTATCCCCGCGGGGGTATTTACGCCACGACCGGCCCCACCCTAGGCTTTCCATGTCCACCGGAGAGGGGGAGTGCGGATGCAGCAGAGGACCGACACGCCCGGCGCGGACCGCGCGATGGTCCAGGCCGAACGCGTGACCAAGACATTCGGGCGCGGCGCCGACGGCGTCACGGCGCTTGATGACGTGTCGGTGACGATCCGCGAAAACGAGTTCTTCACGCTGCTGGGCCCGTCGGGCTGCGGCAAGACCACGCTCCTGCGCCTGATCGCGGGGTTCGAGTTGCCGAGCGCGGGCCGCATCCTGCTCGACGGGGCCGAGATCGGCCATCTGCCGCCCTACCGGCGCCCGGTGAACACGGTGTTCCAGAATTACGCGCTTTTCCCGCATATGACAGTGGCGCAGAATATCGCCTTCGGGCTGGAAATGCAGGGCAAACCGACGGCGGAAATCGGTGGCACCGTTGCGCGGATGCTGGACCTGGTGAAGATGGAACGGCTGGCCGACCGGCGCACCGACCAGCTCTCCGGCGGGCAGCAGCAGCGCGTGGCGCTGGCCCGCGCACTGGCCCCCCATCCGAAGGTGCTGCTGCTCGACGAGCCGCTCTCGGCGCTCGACCTGAAGCTGCGAAAGGAGATGCAGATCGAACTCAAGCGGCTCCAGAACGAGACCGGCATCACCTTCGTCTTCGTCACCCATGACCAGGAGGAGGCGCTGACCATGTCCGACCGGATCGCGGTCATGGCCACGGGCGAGATCCTCCAGGTCGGCACGCCCAAGGATATCTACAACCATCCCGCGCGCCGATTCGTGGCCGATTTCATAGGTGATATCAATATTCTGGACGTCGATCTTGACAAGATTGACGAAGGGCGCGGCGTGGTCCGGCTTCCCGGCGGCGCCACGGCCTCGGCCGCGCTGCCCGAGGCGGAGATGCGGCCGGGCGCCGTGAGCGTCGCGATCCGCCCCGAAAACGTGCTCCTGACGGGGCCCGAGGACGGGGCGCGCACCGCTACGGGCGAGATCGAGAGGGTGGTCTATTTCGGCTCCGCGCACAATGTGCATATCCGCCTCGATGACGGCCCGCCGATCGTGGCGCGTGCGCCGCATGCGCCGGGCGGCGCGGGCGACCGGGCAGGGGTCATTCTGCCCGACGAGCATCTTCAGGTTCTGGTGGACTGATGGCGGAGGCGCAGAGCACACTCGTCGATGCAAGACGCGCCGCGGAGGTCCGCGAACGCCGTGCGCGCTGGCTGCTGCTGGCGCCCGCACTGCTGACGATCGGGATTTTCGGGCTCTTTCCGCTGACGATCACACTGATCTATTCCTTCCTGTCGCCGGGCACCTATGGCGGGGTGACATGGGAGTTCTCGACCGATGCCTATGTGCAGTTCCTCTTCGAGCGCGACATTTTCGACGGCACGCTGGAATTCTCCTCCACCTATCTTCAGATTTACGGCCGTTCCATCGGGCTGGCCTTCGTGGCGACGGTGGGCGCGCTCATCATCGGCTTTCCGACCGCCTATTTCATCGCCTCCAAGCCGCCTGAGCAGCGCAATGTCTGGCTCTTCCTCATCACCTTGCCGTTCTGGACCAACCTGTTGATCCGGACCTATGCGGTATTGCTGATCATCCGCGACGAGGGAATCATCAACCTTGGCTTGATCAATGCCGGTCTGATCGACAGGCCGATCAGCATCCTCTACACCGACACGGCGGTCTTCATCGGGCTGATCTACAGCTATCTGCCCTTCATGGTGCTGCCGCTCTACGCCTCTCTGGAGAAGCTCGATTTCCGGCTGGTGGAGGCGGCCTACGACCTTTACGCCACGCGCTTCCAGGTGCTCCGGCGGATCATCGTGCCGGCGGCGAAGCCCGGCATCGTTGCGGGCTCGATCCTTGTCTTCATCCCTGGCCTCGGGGCCTATATCACGCCGACGCTGCTGGGCGGCGGCAAGGAGCTGATGATCGGCAACCTGATCGCGCTCCAGTTCGGATCGTCGCGCAACTGGCCTTTCGGCTCGGCCGCCGCGCTGATCCTGATGGCGGTGGTGATGGTGGCGCTGCTGATCTATGTGCGCAACGCCTCGCGCGAGGGGGGCAATCATGGCTGACGCCGCAGCCCCCGCCGCCGCAGCCCCCGCCGGCCGGCGTGCCCGGCTCCGGACGGACCTGCGCCACCAGCCGGGTTTCACGCCGATGGCCTGGGTCTGCATCGTCTTCCTCTACGCGCCCATTGCGGTGCTGATCGCGTTTTCCTTCAACGACAACCGATCTGTGGTGCGCTGGACCGAGTTCAGCTTCCGCTGGTATGTCGAGGCGTTCGGCAACGAAGGCATCCGCAACGCCACGGTAATCTCCTTCCAGGTCGCGACGGTGGCGACGCTCTTCTCCACGATTTTCGCCACGATGGCCGCGCTGGCGACCACGCGCACGCGGCCCTATCGCGGCCAGACGCTGGCCTACGCCATCGTCAACCAGCCGCTGATGGTGCCCGAGATCGTCACGGCCGTGGCCACGCTGGCACTCTTCACGATCATCAAGAAGGCCACCGGCATCACCGGGATCGGCTATCTGATGCTGGCCCACACGGTCTTCTGCATCCCCTTCGCCTATATGCCGATTCGTGCGCGGCTGGAGGACATGAACCTGACGCTGGAACAGGCGGCGGCCGACCTCTATGCGCCGCCGTTCCAGGTTTTCCGCAGGGTCACGCTGCCGCTTCTGATGCCGGGCATCTTCGCGGGCGTGATGCTAGCCTTTGTGGTTTCGCTCGATGATGTCATCATCACCCTGCTGGTGGCGGGACCGGGCGAGACGACGCTGCCGATCTACATACTGGGCCAGATCAGGCGCGGCATCACGCCGGAGATCAACGCCGTCTCGACGCTGCTACTTGGCCTGTCGCTGATTTTCGTGACGCTGTTCTTCCTGATCGGGAAACAGCGGAAGACCTGACCGGGCGGGTCTGCTTGCGCCCGTATCACAAGAACGACCAACAGAGGAGAAAGACAGATGACAAGACGCATTGTAACGCTCTTCGCGGCCGGCGCGCTCGGCCTTGCGGGGGCCGCGCCGGCCTGGGCCGAAGGCGAACTCAACATCTACAACTGGGGCAACTACACCAACCCCGAACTGATCGAGAAATTCGAGAAGGCATACGATGTCGACGTGACGCTCGACGGCTATGACAGCAACGAGACGATGCTGGCCAAGGTCAAGGAGGGCGGCACCGGCTACGATATCGTCGTGCCGGGCGACTACATGATCAAGATCATGATCGAGCAGGGCCTGCTGGCCGAGATCAAGCCCAACGAGATGGAGAATTTCGAGCATATGGACCCGAAATGGGTCGATGTGTGGTGGGATCCGGGCCGCAACTACTCGGTGCCGTGGCAATGGGGCACGACGTCCTTCACCGTCGATACCGAGGTCTTCAAGGGCGACGACATCCACACGCTGGCGCTTCTCTTCGAACCGCCGGAGGAGCTTCAGGGCCGCATCAACATGCTCAACGACATGAACGATGTCATCAACGCGGGCCTGCGCTATCTGGGCTACGAGCGGTGCAACGGCAATGTCGAGGAACTCAAGGAGGTGACGGAGCTGCTGCTCAACGCCAAGCAGCACTGGCGCACGATGGACTATTCCACCATCGAGAAGCTGACCTCCGGCGACGTGGACATCTCGCAGAACTGGAACGGTGCGGCGATGCGCGCGCGGGCACAGCGCCCGACGCTGCAATACGCCTATCCCAAGGAAGGCTTCACCGGCTGGATGGACAACGTCGCCGTGCTGGCGGATGCGCCCAACATGGAGAACGCCAAACTCTTCGTGAACTTCATCATGGCGCCCGAGAATGCCGCGTTGATCTCCAATTTCGCGCGCTACGCCAACGGCATCGCGGGTAGCGAGGAATTCATGGACCCCGAGATGCTGACCGCGCCCGAGATCGTGATGCCCGCCGACGCGCCGGCACCCGACTTCGTGCGGCCCTGTCCGCAGGAAACGGTGGACATGTACAACAAGATCTGGACCCGGCTGAAGCAATAGGGCCGGACCGGGCGCGCGCGGGAGGCCCTGCGCGCGCCTTCTCTGCACTCATGGACAGGCACGGATGACCGTTACGCTCTCGCTCACGCTCTGGGCGGCCGATCTCGCCCGGCCGCTTGGCGGCCCGCAGGACTGGCTCGATGGCCTCGACAAGGTCGCGGCGGAAGCGGCGGCGCAGGGCTCGGCGCTGCTGGTGGCGCCGGAGTACGTCTCCGAAGCCTGGCTGATCTGGCAGAAACCGGGCTTCGCGGCGAGGGACGAGGCGGCGCTGATGGCCCAGGCGGGCGCCGCGATGGGGCCCGGCATCCAGGGTGTCGCCGACCGGCACGGCATCGACATCCTGGCCGGCACCTGGCCGGTCGCCGACGGGGCCGGCCGGTACCAGAACGGCGCGCATCTCTACCGCGCGGGCGGGGCGTCGCCCCTCGTGCAGCGCAAGCTCTGCCCGACGCCCAACGAACGCGCGCCGGACCGCTGGGCGATCCGCCCACATGACGGACTCTCGGTCTTCGGCTGGAATGGACTCACCTGCGCAATTCTGACCTGCCTCGACATCGAGTTGCCTGCGCTTTCGGCCCGGCTGGCGCGGGAAGCGCCGGGGCTCGACCTGATCCTCTGCCCATCCATGACGCGCCAGATGTCGGGCTATTCCCGTGTCTTCGCCTGCGCCCGCGCGCGCGCCGTCGAACTGATGGCGACGGTGGCGGTGGTGGGCGTGACCGGAACTACGCCGCTGGGCGAGGGTCGGCCCAATGTCTCGGGCGCGGCGGTCTACCTGCCTTGCGAACCGGCGCTGGGCTTCGACGGCCGCTTTGCCGAGATCGGCCCGTTCGATGCCGCGCCCGCGGGTGATCCGCTGGGGCTCCGGCTCCATGCCCGTGACATCCCGGTGGGGCTGATCCGCCAACTGCGCGGGGCTGGTGCGGAGGTGTGGCCGGGCGGCTGGGACGCTTCCGGACTACGTATCGAACGGGGCTGAACTGCCCCGACCTATCCCTCGGCCTCGTCCATCAGCCGGCGCAGCCACCGGCCCGCCGCCCAGCTTGCCGGCGGGGTCAGCGGCAGTGCCCAGGCCATCGCCGCATAGGGCGAGAGCGCGGAAAGGCCCACCGCCTGCGCCATCAGCCCCAGCATGAAAAGATTGATCGCCACCGCACCGAAGGCGAAGGGCGCGAGCAACAGCGCCAGCCGCCAGACCGGCCAGCGGGCGTCGTGGCCGGGGCTCATGCCGGATCCTCCACGGGCAGGGCGGCGATCGTGCGTGCCGCCATTTCGGCCACCGCCGCGTCCTCGCCGACCGGGGGCAGGAGCGGTCCGTCGAACCCGGCCTCGGCCAACGCCGCGGGGAGATCGTCCAGCACATGCCCACCGGTGCGCGCGAAGAAGGGCAGGCAGAGCGCGGGCGCGGGCAGGTGGCGGGCGGCCTCGGCGATGCCGGGGGCCTCGTCGACGAAGCCGGTGACGATCTCGCGGAACCCCGCCAGGGGCGCCATCGCGCGGGCCGCCTCGTCGGCCACGGCGCGGGGCCGGGGGTTGGAGGGCGAGCCATGCGCGGCCAGCAGAAGCCCGGTTTCCGCGGGCGTCAGCCCATGCGCCTGCGCGCCCGCCTGCGCGGCCCGAGCCAGCAGCGCAGGCATGCCCGGATCGAGCCCCAGCGCTGCCGTTATGCGGGCCGATGGCGCGCCCGCCTTGGCCAGACGGCCCGGCAGTTCGGTCTTCACGAACCAGCCGTCGGACATGAAGAGCGGATAGACCACCGGCCGCGCGTTGCCCAGCGCCGCGACCGCACGCGCCAGCGCGCCCGGCGCGGCCAGCGTGGCCCCGGCGACGCGCCAGTCGGGCAGATGCCGCGCGACCGCCTCCGCAAACGCCTCCGCGCGGGCCTGCGGGCCGTCCGGGTCCGAAGGCTGGCCATGCGCCACGATCAGCGCCGCGCGCTCAGTGGCTGGTGCCGTCGGAGAAGGTGATCTTGTTGAAGACATTGTACTTTCCAGAAGGCTTCTTCATCGGCAGGCGCTTGACCTCTTCCAGCGTCCTCGCGTCATATACGATCACCGCACCGTCGTCTTCCCAAAGGCTGACCAGCGCGTGCCGCCCGTCGCGGTCGAACTCCACATGCGCCAGCGTCTTGCCCGGCACGGGGCGCAGCGTTTGCACGATCTCCAGCGTCTCCTTGTCGATCACATGTATCGCATCGCGGTTCGGCCCGAAAAACACGTCCGCCCAGAAATATGGGCTGTTCTCGTGGCTCCTCAAGAAGAAACCGGGGCCTTCGGTGGCGACCGTGGCAACCACCTTCCAGCTTGCCGGGTCGATCACCGAGAGCTTGGCCTCGCGCAGATGCGGGGTGGCGATGACCTGCCGGCCGCCATGCGAAAACGCGATCCCCGATCCCAGATGCGGCATGCCCGGCAGCGGCAGTTCCGCGATCTCGCGGCCCACGATCAGGTTGACGACGACCCCCCGCGTGCCGTCGCGCGTGGCGCCGATCAGGTTGTAATAGTCCGGCGTGAAGAAGAAATCGTCGATCGGCTCGCTCACCATGATGCGGCGGCGTGCGAAGAGCCCCTGCGAGGAGGGCAGCGCCTCCACCATGCCCTTCTCGCGGCTATGCACGAAACCCTCGTAAACCGGCGGCGCCTCCGGGTCAGTGGCGATCTCCCAGACCTCGGGCACGTCCTTGAGCGCCAGGATGAAACTGTCGCGCGCCGGGGCCTGGTAGACCGCCGAGACGCGCGAGCGCGCGCCGTCGCGGCCGGCGATCTCGAAGATGCGCGCGATGCTCAGATCGGCGGTGTCGAGGATGGTCAGCGTGCGGGGCAGGTAGTTCGCCACCGCCAGCCATTTGCCGTCCTGCGAGATCGCGATGTTGCGGCTGTTAATGCCCGCGCGCACGCGCCCGACCTCGGCCAGCGCCTCCATGTCGTATTTCAGCACCCAGCCGTCGCGCGACATGACGAAGACGGTCCGGCCGTCGGGGGCGAATTTCGGCCCGCCATGCACGGCGAAGGGCGTCGGGAACCGGTCGAGCACGTCGAAGCTGTCGCCGTCGAGCACGCTGATATGGTGGTCGCCCTTCTCGACCACCAGGAACATGTTGAGCGGATCGGCCCCGTGGACCGGTGCTGCGACCGGCCGGTAATCGGGGTTGAGGCTGCGGCTCGCCGCGATCTCGTCCGCGCCCCAGACCGGAACCGCGTCCAGTGGCGCTGTTACGTAATCCGCCAGTGCCGCGATCTCGTCCGCGTGCAGCACCCTGGCGAAACCCGGCATCTGCGTGGCGGCGCGGCCCCCGGCAATGACGCTGGCCACGTCGGGGCCGCGCATCCGCCCCAGCGTCTCGGGGATCAGCGCGGGGCCGGTGCCGCCCAGCCGCGCCGCACCGTGGCAGGCGGCGCAGTTCGCGGCATAGAGCGCCGCCGGGTCGGCGGCGTGCGCCGGTGCGCCGGTAAGCGCCAGCAGCAACAGGCTAGACGAAACGATGCGCCGGATCATGGCGTTTCCCCCGGAATGGCGTGACCGTCAGGCGCGGCGCGGCGTCCACGCCGATCTCCGCATCGGATAGATAGCAGGCCGGGTCCTCGGCCCAGGGATCGCCGGTGAGTTGCAGCGCGCGGATGCGGGTGTTGCCGCCGCAGACCGCCCGAAACGCGCAGGCCCCGCAGCGGCCCTTGAGCGGTCGCGGGCGGCGGCGCAACTCGGCCAGGATCGGGTCGGGCCCGGTCCAGAGTTCGGTGAACCGCGCATCCCGCACATTGCCGACCGTGTAATCCGACCAGTAGGTGTCGGGATGCACGCCGCCCTGGGTGTCGATATTGGCCACCCCCAGGCCCGATGAGTTTCCGCCCCAGGCTTCCAGGTGGGTGCGCAGATGCGCCACCTTCTCGGGCGCGAAATGGCGCGCGGCCCAGTGCAGCAAGTAAACTGCGTCGGCATCGTTGTTGCCGGTCACGATGTCGAGCGGCGCGCCCTCGGCGGCGGCGACCCAGGCCCGGTCGATCAGCAGATCGAGCGCGGCGCGCGTGTGGTCATGGGCCGCGTCCTCGCCCCGGTTCTTGTCGCCGCGCCCGGCATAGACCAGATGCGAGAGATAGAACTTGTCCACCCCCTCGGCATCGCAGAGCGCCAGCAGATCGGGCAGTTGCGCGGCGTTGTCGCGGGTCAGCGTGAAGCGCAGACCGACCTTGATGCCACGCGCCTTGCAGGCCCGCACACCAGCCACCGCCTGATCGAAGGCGCCCGCCATGCCGCGGAACCAGTCATTGGTGGCGCCCACGCCGTCGATCGAGATGCCCACGTAGTCGAAGCCGATTTCCGCAATCCTGTCGGCGGCTTCCCCCGCGATCTTCGTGCCGTTGGTGGAGAGCGCGAGGTAGCGGATCATGGCCCGCGCGCGTGCCGCCAACTCCATCAGGTCAGGGCGCACCATCGGCTCGCCACCCGACAGGATCAGCGCGGGGATGCCGAAACCCGCCAGGTCGTCGAGCACGCCATGTGCCTCTGCGGTGGTCAGCTCGCCCGGAAAGGCATGGTCGGCGGAGACCGTGTAGCAATGGCGGCATTTGAGGTTGCAGCGCCGGGTCAGGTTCCAGATCACCACCGGCTTCTGCACCCCGCGCGGGCGGCGCACGGGGCTCGGCGTGACAAGCTGCTGCATGTATTGCGAGAGGCGGAACATCAGGCGTCTCCTTCGCGCCTCGGCCGGAAACCGGCCTTCTTCAGGATCCGGGTTGAGTAGAGCACGTCGCGCGCCCTGCAGGCGTCCCCCAGCAGCCGGGCGATGACGGCACGCTTGGCCTCGACCTCCGCGCGGCTCGTCCCGTGGACCATCGCGAAGAGGTTGTAGGGCCAGGCGGGCAGGGCGCGCGGGCGCAGGTAGCAATGGCTGACGAAATCGAGTGCCCCCACGGCATCGCCAAGCGCCTCCGCCTGCGCGTCGTCGACGTCCCAGACGGTCATGCCGTTGGCGGTCATGCCCAGCGCGTAGTGGTTGGGCGCGGCGGCCACCCGGCGGATCACCCCGCGCGCCTGCATGGCACACATGCGGGCGATCACCTCGGCCTCCGCGATCCCGGTCTGCGCGGCGATCCCGGCATAGGGCGCGGGGACCAGCGGCAGGCCCGCGGCCGTGGCCGCGACGATCCGGCGGTCTGTTGCGTCGATGCTCATGCCGCCACCCGGAAACCGATGCAGAACTCTCTCAGCTTGGGAAAGCGCAGCACCTCCAGCCCGGACGCGGCGGAGATGCGTGCGGCGGCGGGCGCGATGCCGTCCGCGGATTCCGTGGCCAGCACGAACCACATGTTGAGCGCGTGATCGCGCGCGTAATTATGCGCCACCTCGGGGAAGCCGTTCACGATCTCGGCCACCGCGTCGAACCGGTCCTCTGGCACCGCCATAGCGCAAAGGCAGAACGCACCCCCCATCGCGGCGGCGTCGTAGAATGGGCCGAAGCGGGTGATGATCCGCGCGGCGCGCAGACGTTCCAGCCGGGCGATCAACTCGGCTTCGTCCAACCCCAGCGCGGTTGCGGCGGCGGCGAATGGGCGCGGGCAGATCGGCAGACCCTCCTGCAAAGCATTGAGAATGCGGCGGTCGGTCTCGTCGGGGCCGGAACTCATGCGGCGTCTCCCCGTCCTGTGGCGACCAGCGCGCCGGTCTGCTTGTAGCAATGTGTGGAAAACAGCACCCGGCGCGCCCCGTGCTCCAGCCCGGACTCTGCGGCGGCACGCGCCAGCGTCTCGAACGCCTCGGCGCGGCTGCGGGCGTGGATCATGCAGTAGAGCGTGTAGGGCCAGATGACCGGGACCGGGCGGCGCTCGTAGCAGAGCGTGACGCCCGGCACGGCGGCCAGGCGCGGCCCAGCGCGATCGATCTCTTCCGGCGCGGCTTGCCAGAGCACCATCGCGTTCGAGCGCCAGCCCAGCGCCCGGTGACGCACGATCACTCCCACCCGCGACAGGATGCCGGCAGCGGCGAGCGCGCGGATGCGCTCCAACACTTCCGCCTCGCCTCGTCCAAGATCGCGGGCGATCGCGGCGAAGGGGCGGGACACCAGCGCGAGGCCGCTGGAAAGCGCCTGCATGATCGCCCGGTCGCCGGGCCGGAGCGCATCCGGATCGGCGGCGCGTGGCGGTGGCGCGCAACGGTCGCCGCGCAGCGGGAAGCCCAGGTCGATGTTGAAGGGCCGCACCAGCGGCAGATCCAGCACCCGCAGCCCCGTGGCCCGGCGGATTGCGTCAAGCGCGTGGTCCACGTGCCCCCGGTCCGGCCCGGTCGCCACGAACCAGAGGTTCCAGGTGTCCTCGCGCAGGTAGACATGGTTGACGCCCGGCGTCTGCGCCAGCGTCGCCGCGACCGCTTCGACCTTCCAGTCGGGTGCGGCCAGCGCCGCCAGCGTGCTGGCGCCCGCCGTGTTGGGCCGGCAGGTCGCGCCGACCCGGCTGACCGCGCCCATGCGGGCAAGCCGCGCCAGCCGCGCGCGCACCTCCGCCTCCGGAATGCCCAGCGCGCCGGCCATCGCCGCGAAGGGGCGGGGGACCAGCGGCAGGTCGCGCTGCCAGCCATCCAGCAGCCGGTGGTCGATCTCGTCGAGCGGTCCGGTCATGGCTCAGAGCCCCATGCGGTGGGCGCGCGCGGTGAAGAAGATGCCCGACGGGCTCTCGGCCGCGATCTCGCCCAGTTTGCGGAAGGTTTCGGTGTCGTAGATCTCGACCCGGCCGCCATCGCGCACCGACAGCCAGACCTCTGCGCCGCGGGGCGCGAACTCCATGTGCAGAACGCCGGGGCCGGGGGTAAGGGTATGCACGACCTCGCCCGAAGGCACGTCCACCACCTGCACCGTGTCATTGAGCGGATGGGCGAAATTGACCCAGACCTGCCGCCCGCCGGGCCGCGCCACGGCGAAGACCGGCTGGCCGTGGGTGCGGGTCCGGCCGATCTCCGCAAAGTCGCGCGCGTCGACCCAGAGCAGCTCGTGCCGGCCCACGGCAGGCAGCGCGAACCGGTCGCCCGCCAGCGCCCAGCCTTCCAGATGCGGCATCTTGTAGACCGGCAGCGGGGCCTCGCCGCGCCCGTAACCCGCCAGGATGCGCTCCGGCGCGGGGCGCTCCTGCCAAAGATCGAGCCGTGTCAGCCCGTCCTCGCCGAAGAGCCCGGCGATATAGGTGCGCCCGTCGGCGGTGATCAGCGCGTCATAGGGATTGGCGCCGATCCCGCGGATATTCGTGATCGCGGGGTCGCCGCCGGTGGAGAAATCCGCGATCCAGGTCTCGCCCGCGTCCCAGAGCGTGAAGACGAAGCGGCGGCCGGGGGCATCGACCAGCCCGATGGTCTTGGCGCCGGTGGGGATGTCGGCCAGCATCTCCAGCGTGTCGGCGTCGAAGACCCGCACGCCGCCCGGCTCGTAATTCGAGACCGCAATCAGCCGCCCGTCATCGGAGATCGCTCCGCCGATGGCGTTGCCGGACTGGATCACGCGGGCTGCGATGGTCCGGGTCAGCAGGTCGACCTTGGTCAGCCCGCCGTCGCGGCCGAAGACATAGGCGAAGCGTTCGTCGGGCGAGAAGGTGACCGAGGCGTGCGAGAGATCGCCCAGCCCCGTCACACGCCCGACCGCCGCGCGCTCCGAGCGGTCCACGATCAGCAGCGTGCCGCTGGCACGTTCCACCACCACGCCCAGATCGCCGGTGGCCGTGGCCCCGGTCTCGCCCGCATCGGCCTGGCGCAGCGCCGCGCCGAGCACAAGAATGACGATCAGGAGGATGAGTCGCAGATTGTGTGTCATGGCCTGTCCACCTCGCGCAGGTAACCGACGATCCAGGCCGCCTCGGCGGCACTGAGCAGCGGCCGCCAGGGCGGCATTGGCGTGCCCGGAATGCCGTCGAGGATGATCGTCTCCAGGGTTTCGTTGTCGCGCCCGGCCAGCGCAGCGGCGCGGATGTCCGGCCCCAGACCGCCGGAGAGCCGCATCCCGTGGCAGGAACCGCAGTCCTGCCGCACCAGCCGTTCCAGCCGGTCGTGCTGCGGTTCGTCAGCGGCGGCGTCTCCTGCGCAGAGCGCCAGCAGCGTCGCGGCAAGGATGATCTGGGGGTCAGACATGGGCGGGTTCTGTTCGGGCAGGGGCGGCGAGGGCGGCCAGGACGCTGGCCGGGCAGCCGGGATAGAGCGAGACGACTCGCCCCGCGATGAAGAGCACCGGCCCCGCCAGCCCGGCGCGCGAAACCTCTCCCGCAATCCGCCCGAGGCTGGAAATCAACCGTCGTTCCTGCGGGGTGGTGGTGCCTGCCACGGCCATAACCGGGGTCTCGGCATCCAGCCCGGCACGGTGCAGCGCCGCGGCGATCCGGCCGATATTGGCCACGCCCATATAGATCACCAGCGTGGTGTCGGGATCGGCCAGCCCCTCCCAGTCCAGCGCCAGGTCGGCCCCGGCGCGGCAATGCCCGGTTACGTAACGCACACCGGTGGCCAGCCCGCGATGGGTGAGCGGCACACCGGTCGCGCTGGCCGCACCCTGCGCGGCGGTGATGCCCGGCACCACCTCCACCGGCACGCCCATGTCGCGCAGTTCCGCGGCCTCCTCGGAGCCGCGGCCGAAGATGAAGGGATCGCCGCCTTTCAGGCGCAGGACCGTGCGGCCCTCCAGCGCCAGGCGGATCAGTATCTCGTTGATGCGCGCCTGCGGGACCGGATGGTGCCGCGGCGCCTTTCCGACCGGGATCAGCCGCGCCTGCGGCGGGGCCAGCGCCATGATCTCGGGCGAGACCAGACGGTCATGCACGATGACCTCGGCGTTCTCGATCAGCCGCGCGGCCCGGAGTGTCAGAAGGCCGGGATCGCCGGGGCCCGCGCCCACCAGAAAGACCTTGCCGATCGGTTTCATGACTGCCCTCCGGTCCTGTCGGTAAGGGGGCCGGGGCGGGCGCTGCGCCGCCCCGGCCGTGGTGCCGCCTCAGTAGACGTCGGCGCGGGTGTTGTAGACGTTGAACTTGCCGGTCGGCGTGACCAGCCGTTCGTCCTTGATCACCTTCTTGAGCTCCAGGGTCTTGTCATCGACCACCACGATGGCCGATTCCTTGTCCTTGGAATTCCAGACCGAGAACCAGATCTCGTCGCCTTCGCGGTTGAACTCGCCCTGCACGACGCGCGGCTGCCCGTCCGCGATGGCGGCCCATTCGCCGATCGGAAGCACGGTGTATTCCGGCTCCTCCTGCGTCAGGTCGCCGACCTTGAAGACCGCGATCGAGGCCGAAACCTCGGCATCGGGGTTGAGCGGCGCATCGACGTAGAGATGCTCGCTCTCCGGGTGGGTCTTGACGAAGAG
The DNA here is from genome assembly GCF_003122205.1 of Maritimibacter sp. 55A14. Lineage (GTDB taxonomy): Bacteria > Pseudomonadota > Alphaproteobacteria > Rhodobacterales > Rhodobacteraceae > QEYE01. Next base: position 241,489 of record NZ_QEYE01000001.1, on the reverse strand, counting down.
CGACCCGCCGCCCAGCGCATAGAGTTGCTGAACCACCTTCCAGGCGTGTTCGGGATGGCCTTCGGGATCGGTGCCGATCAACGCCACCGTCTCGTCGCCCAGATGCGAGGTCGCCCAGACCGGACCAAAGACCGGGTGGTCGATATTGGCGCCGCGCCCCGGATGCGGGGTCTGGCCCTGGGTATCGACCATCGCGATCAGCGAACTGGTCTTGGTGTCGATCACCGCGACCTTGTTGCGGGCATTGGCCGCCGTCAGGAAATAGCGCTTGGTCGAGTCGAGTCCGCCGTCATGCAGGAAGCGCTCGGCCTCGATCTCGGTCACTTTCAGGTTCTTGATGTCGGAATAATCCACCATCAGGATCTTGCCGGTCTCCTTCACGTTGACGATGAATTCCGGCTTGTAGTGGGAGCTGATGATCGCCGCGACGCGGGGTTCGGGGTGGAACTCCTGCGTGTCGTAGATCATCCCGCGGGTGGACTTGATCTTGAGCGGCTCCAGCGTGGCACCGTCCATGATCACGTATTGCGGCGGCCAGTAGGATCCGGCGATCGCGTATTTGTCCTCCCAGCCCTCCATCTTGGATGTCTCGATGGAACGCGCCTCCGAGCCGACCTTGATCTCGGCCACGGTGGTGGGCTCTTCCATCCACAGGTCGATCATGTTGACCTTGGCGTCGCGCCCGATCACGAAGAGATAGCGCCCGGAGGCCGAGATGCGGCTGATATGCACGGCATAGCCGGTCTCCAGCACCTTGACGATCTCGTAGCTGTCGCCGTCGATCAGCGCGACCTGGCCGGCGTCGCGCAGCGTCACCGAGAAGAGCTTGTCGATCTCCAGATCGTTCATCTGCTCGGTCGGCCGGTCCTCGGGCGCGACATGCAGCTTCCAGGTGCCGCGCATCGCCGCCATGCCGAATTCCGGCGGGGCGGGGGGCTCGATCAGCAGGTAGCGCGCCAGCATGTCGATCTCGGCCTCGGAAAGCTCGCCCGAGGTGCCCCAGTTGGGCATCCCGGCGGGCGAGCCGTAGGTCATGAAGCTGACCAGGTAGTCATAGCCGTTCTCGCGCGTGATGTCGGTGGTCAGCGGCTTGCCGGTGGCCCCCTTGCGCAACACGCCGTGGCAGCCCGCGCAGCGCTCGAAATAGATCGTCGCGGCCTTGTTGAACTCCGATGGCGTGATCACCGGATCGCCGGGCTTGCGGCCCGGAAGCTCCACGTCGATTTCGCCCAGCGTGGTGGCGCTGTAGGTGTATTGGGCCGCTGGCGCATCGCCGTGACCCTCGGGTTTGTCCTGAGCCGCCGACGGGCCGCCGAGCAGGGCGATCGGAATCGCGACGCTGGCGGTCAGGGCGGCTGTGCGGAGCTTGGATATCACTGTCATTCCGGTATCTCCGTTCGCTGGTGAGGCAGCGTCACCCTGCGGCGGGGCCGCGCGCACCGCCTTGACTTTCGTTAAGGCCGGACCGGGCGCGCTGCGCGATGGATCGGGCAGAAGTGCCACGGAGCCCGCCCCATGCGCCCCTTTGCATGTCTCATCGTCTGCCTTGCCTGCGGCCTGCTGCTGCTTCTGGTCGCGCCGGTCCGCGCGGGCGAGGGCGGTGCGTTGCTGCCGGGCGCCGGGGTGGAGCGGAACCCGGCACTCGACGCGGGCCAGGCCGCGCGCCTGCTTGGCCACGCGGGTCCGGTACGGCTGGAGCGGCTGGACAGCCCCGTTCCCGGCTGGCGGGTCACGCAGGACGGCGCGCTTCTGGGGTATGTCGGCGCCACATGGGAGGTCGCGGGGTCCGTCGGATATTCGGGCCGCCCGCTCGACGTGCTGGTCGCGGTCACGCCAGAGGCGGGCATCGCGGGCGCCGAACTGGTGCGCCATGACGAGCCGATCCTGACGCTGGGCATTTCAACCGAAGACATCGCCGCTTATGTCGGCGGCTTCGCAGGGCTCGACCTGCGCGAGAGGCACGCGGCGGGTTTCGCGCCGCGCGCCGGGTTGCCCGACGTGATTTCGGGCGCCACGGTCACGACCGGGGTAATCCGGGACGCGGTGTTGCGCACCGCGCGCGTGCTGGCCGAGGGGCACGGGCTGATCGCGGGCGGCGGCGGGATCGACCGTATGGCTTTCGCGCCGCGAGACTGGCAGGGGCTTTTGGCCGACGGCGCGCTGGCGCACACGCGGGTCAGCATGTCGGAGGCCGCCGCCGCGCTGACCGGCGCGACCCATCTGCTGCCCGGCGGCGAGGCGCCGTTCCTGGAGCTATGGGCCGGGGTGCTCGACGCGCCCGTGATCGGGCGCAACCTTCTGGGACAGTCCCGCTATTCACGGATCATGGCCGCACTCGCCCCCGGCGAGGCGGCGCTCTTCGTGGCCTCGCGCGGGCTACATTCGCATCGCGGGCTGGCCTGGCGGCAGAGCGACCGCTTCGACCGGATCAGGCTGGAGCAGGACGAGAGCGTCTTCCGTCCGGCGGCGGACGACTTCACCCGCATCGACGGGCTGGAGATCGCCGGGGCGCCGGAGCTGAAGGAGATCAGCGTCTTCCGCCTGCCGGCGGACCGCATCGAGGCCGCGCGGCCGTTCCGCGTGGTGGTCTCCGCCAGCCGCCCGGCCGCGGCGGGCGGTGCGGTGGGCATGGAGATACCGCTCGACTACAGCCTGCCGGCGGCGCTGCGCCTCGCCCCCGCGCCCGGATCGCTGGCGGAGCCGCTCTGGATATCAGCCTGGCAGGCGCGCCGGGTGGAGATTGCGGGCGTCGCGCTGATGCTGACCATGCTGGCCGGCATCCTTTTCTTCCAGGAGAGCTTCGTGCGCCGCCCCAGGCTCTGGCGCCGGGGACGGACGGCCTATCTGGCGGTCACGCTGGTCTGGCTGGGCTGGATCGCGGGCGGCCAGCTTTCGGTCGTGCAGGTCGTGGCCTTCCTGCAATCGCTGCTGACCGGCTTCCGCTGGGAGACCTTCCTGATCGAGCCGGTGATCTTCCTGCTCTGGGGCTTCGTGGCGCTGGGGCTGCTCTTCTGGGGGCGCGGCGTCTTTTGCGGCTGGCTCTGCCCGTTCGGCGCGCTTCAGGAACTGAGCAACCAGGCCGCGCGGCGGCTGGGCGTGCCACAGATCGCGGTGCCCTTCGTGCTGCATGAGCGGCTCTGGGTCATCAAATACGTGCTTTTCCTGGGCATCCTCGCGCTCTCCTTCTACTCGATGCGCGCGGCGCTGGTGCTGGCCGAGGCCGAGCCATTCAAGACCGCCATCTCCATGCATTTCCTGCGCGCCTGGCCTTTCGTCGCCTTCGCCGCGCTCCTGCTGTTGTCGGGGCTCTTCATCGAGCGGTTCTATTGCCGCTACCTGTGTCCGCTGGGCGCGGCGCTGGCGATCCCGGCGAAGCTGAAACTCTTCGACTGGCTCAGCCGCCGCCCGCAATGCGGTCGCGAATGCCGGCTCTGCGAGCAGCATTGCACGGTGGGCGCGATCGACCCGATCGGGCGGATCAACCCCAATGAATGCGTGCTCTGCCTGCGCTGCCAGGTGAATTTCCACGACGCCGCCACCTGTCCCGTCCTCAAGCGCCGCCAGCGGGGCGGCGCCGCCTCCGGAGTGAACCCATGAGCGATGTCCAGTCCATGTCTCTGCCGCCCGCGTCTGCGCCGCGCTTCACGCGCCTGAGGTTGGTGCTGGGCAGCGGCTTCCGCGTCTTCTTCCTGGGGGCTGCGATCTATGCAATCGTGTCTATGCTGGCCTGGTCAGCCTGGATCGCGGGGCAGGCGTCCGGCGGCGGTTGGCCCGGCTTCGCAGTTGCGCCGCTGCCCCAGCACTGGCACGCGCATGAGATGATCTTCGGCTATGCCGGCGCGGTGCTGGGCGGCTTCTTCCTGACCGCAGTGCCGAGTTGGACCGGCACGCCGGAGGCGCGTGCGCGATTCGTCGCCGCGGCGGCGGCGATCTGGCTCGCGGGCCGGATCGCGCTGTGGTTCTCGGGCCTTCTCGATCCGGTTCTGGTGGCGGTGGCCGACTTGGCTTTCCTGCCGATCCTGGGCCTGAAGATCGCGGTTCAGCTAGCCAAGCGGCCCAAGCCCCAGAACGTGATGCTGCTGGGCCTGCTCGCAATCGTCTGGGGCGGCAACCTGATGACCCATCTGGAATGGACCGGCGTGCTGGAAAACGGCGCCGCGCCGGGGTTGCGTATGGGGCTTCTGGGCGTGGCGGCGGTGATCGCGGTGGTCGGCGGGCGGGTGACGCCGGCCTTCACCCGCAACGCGCTGCGCGCGAGCGGCGAGGAGACGCGCCTGCCGGTAAGCCGCCGCCCGGTGGAGGCCGCGGCCGTCGCGGCGGTGATCCTGACGCCGCTTCTGGCCGGTGCCGGCGCACCGGGCTGGCTGGCCGGCGCGGCCGCGCTGATCGCCGGGGCGGCGCTGGCGCTGCGGCTTGCGGGCTGGCGCGGGGCGCTGGTACTCGACCGGCCGATTCTCTGGTCGCTCCATTTGGGCTTCGGGATGCTCGCGGCGGGCTATCTGGCGCTGGGTCTGGCCTGGCTGGGCCTGCTGCCGGAAAGCGCGGCGCTGCATCTGCTGGGGATCGGAGCGGTGGGCGGGATGACCGTCGCGGTGATGAGCCGCGCGAGCCTCGGCCATACCGGTCGCGCGCTGGTCGCGCCCCGCCCCGTGGCCTGGGCCTACGGGCTGGTGGCCGGTTCGGCGATCCTGCGCGTCGCGGCTTCCTGGGGCGGTGCGGGCTGGTATTTCGGCGCGCTCGGCGGAGCCGCGTTGCTGTGGCTCCTGGCCTTCGGGCTTTTCCTTCTCGCACTGGCGCCGGTGCTCACCCGCCCGCGACTCTGAATTGAGAAAATCGCGAAATTCCTGTACGTTTGACTTTCATCAAGGCCGACGCGGCGCCACCGCGGGACAAGTCGCCTCGTGCAGCGACGGAAAGAAATAATGCTTCGCTTTCTCGGGTTTCTTGCGGCCTTGTCCACGGCCGCGCTGGCGCTATCCGCACCGCTTCGGGCGGCCGATCTGCCCGGTCTCCTGGACCGGGTGGCACCGGGCGATCTGGTGGAGGGCGCCACGTCCTTCGGGCAGATGCGCGAGGATGTGCCGGTGGTGCCGGTGCTGCGGCAGGGCGAGGTCGCGGCCTGGGCTTTCCTGACCTCCGATTTCGCCGGGACCACGGGGTATTCCGGCAAACCGATCCACGTCATCGCCGCGATCTCGCCCGATGCGGTGCTGACCGGCGCGCGGCTGGTGGAACATTCCGAGCCGATCGTCCTGGTCGGTATCCCGGAGGCAAAGATGCGCCGGGTGATCGAGGGCTATGCCGGGCTCGACCTGAAGGCCGAGGCCGAAGCCGGCGGCGAGGCACATGAGCTCGACATCATCTCGGGCGCCACGGTCACGGTCATGGTCATCGACGATAGCCTGGTGCGTGGCGGCCTGAAAGTGGCGCGCGCGCTGGGGCTGGGCGGGCTCGCGCCGGCCGCGCAGTCCGGGCCGCAACGCGCCCTGGCCGGGGGCGAGGGCGAGATCCGCGACTGGCAGGCGCTCACCGGCGACGGATCGGTGCGCGAACTGTCGCTCGATCTGGGGCAGGTGAACGCGGCCTTCGAGGCCAGCGGCGACACCCGCGCCGCCGCCCGGCCCGCAAAGGGCGCGCCGGAGGAGACGTTCATCGATCTCAAGGCCGCGCTGGTCAGCGTGCCCGGCATCGGGCGGTCGTTGCTGGGCGAGGCGGAATACGCAAATCTCCGCAACTGGCTGCGACCGGGCGAACATGCGCTGCTGCTGGCCGGGCGCGGGCGTTATTCCTTCAAGGGGTCTGGCTATGTGCGCGGCGGCATCTTCGACCGCATACAGCTTATCCAGGGCGATCGGTCGGTGCGATTCTTCGACCGCGACCACCGCCGCCTGGGCGAGATCGCCGCCGAAGGCGCGCCCAGCGTGACCGAGCTTGATCTCTTCCGCATCCCCGCAGATGCCGAATTTGACCCGGCCGCGCCCTTTCGGGTGCAGCTACTGGTTCAACGCGCCGTGGGCGCGGTGGAGAAATCCTTCCTGACCTTCGATCTGGGCTACAAGCTGCCCGAGCGGTATCTTGAGCCGCTGGCGCCCGCCCCCGCGCTCGCCGACGCGGCGGAGGAGGCGGCGGCCAAGACCGCGCTCTGGCAGCGTATCTGGCGCGACCGGCAACTGGAGATCGCGGGTTTGCTGGCGATGCTCGTCGTGTTGACCGGCGCCTTCTTCTTCCAGATGCAGATCACCCGCCATGCGCGCGCATATTTCTGGTTCCGCATGGGGTTCCTGACGCTGACGCTGGTCTTCGTGGGCTGGTACGCCAACGCGCAGCTTTCCGTCGTCAACCTGATGGCGCTGGCGGGTTCTCTGCGCTCGGGCTTCACCTGGGATGCGTTCCTAATGGACCCGCTCGTGTTCATCCAGTGGTTCGCCGTGGCTGCCGCGCTCATCTTCTGGGGGCGGGGGGCCTATTGCGGCTGGCTTTGCCCGTTCGGCGCGCTCCAGGAGCTGACCAACCGCGTCGCGCGGGCGCTGAAAGTGCCGCAATGGGAACTGCCCTGGGGCCTGCATGAGCGGCTCTGGCCGGTGAAATACGTGATCTTCCTGGGGCTGTTCGGCCTCTCGCTGGCCTCCATGCCGATGGCCGAGAGATATGCCGAGGTGGAACCGTTCAAGACCGCGATCATCCTGAAATTCGTCCGCGACTGGCCCTTCGTGGTCTTCGCCGTGACGCTGCTGGTGATCGGGCTCTTCGTCGAGCGGTTCTATTGCCGCTACATGTGCCCGCTGGGCGCGGCGCTGGCGATCCCGGCCCGGATGCGGATGTTCGACTGGCTCAAGCGCTACCGCGAGTGCGGCAGCCCGTGCCAGACCTGCGCCAACGAATGCCCGGTGCAGGCGATCCACCCCACGGGCGAGATCAATCCCAACGAATGCGTGAACTGCCTGCATTGCCAGGTGCTCTACCAGTCCGAGGCAAAGTGCCCGGTTGTGATCAGGCAACTGAAACGGCGCGCGAAGGATCGCGCGGCGAACGAGGCCGATGCAGGTGCGATGTCGCGTCTGCTCGGCGCCAAGACAGTGGAAAAGGAGAGCTCCGATGTCTGACGTAACCAAGATGTTCAAGATGAGCCGCCGCAGCATGCTGGGCGCGACCGCCACGGGGGCGCTTGTCGCCTCGACCGGGACCGCCGGGCTTTTCTCGGGCGCGCGCCCCGCCCGCGCCGCGGAGGGCAGCTTTTCCCCGGTGCCGGGCGAGCTGGACGAGTATTACGGCTTCTGGTCCTCCGGCCAGAGCGGCGAGCTGCGCATCCTGGGCTTCCCGTCGATGCGCGAGTTGATGCGTGTGCCGGTCTTCAACCGCTGCTCGGCCACCGGCTGGGGCCAGACCAACGAGAGCCTGAAGGTGCTGACCGAGGGGCTCACGCAGGAGACGAAGGACATGCTGGCCGCGCGCGGCATGAAGACCTACGACAATGGCGACCTGCACCACCCGCACATGTCCTTTACCGAAGGGACCTATGACGGGCGCTATCTTTTCATGAACGACAAGGCAAACACCCGCGTGGCCCGCGTGCGCTGCGACGTGATGAAATGCGACAAGATCCTCGAGGTGCCCAATGCCGGCGACATCCACGGGCTTCGGCCGCAGAAATACCCGCGCACCGGCTATGTCTTCGCCAATGGCGAGCATGAACTGCCGCTGGTCAATGACGGCAAGATCCTCGACGATCCGTCGGAATACGTGAATATCTTCACCGCCATCGACGGTGACACGATGGAGGTTGCCTGGCAGGTGATCGTCAGCGGCAACCTGGATAACTGCGATGCGGACTACCAGGGAAAATACGCCTTCTCGACCAGCTACAACTCCGAGATGGGGATGAACCTGGCCGAGATGACCGCGAGCGAGACCGACCATGTGGTGATCTTCAACATCAAGGAGATCGAAGCGGGTGTCGCCAACGGCGACTACCAGGAACTGAACGGCGTCAAGGTTCTGGACGGGCGCAAGGAGTCGGGCAAGAACTACACCCGCTACGTGCCGATCCCCAACAGCCCGCATGGCTGCAACACCGCGCCAGACGGCAAGCATGTGGTCATCAACGGCAAGCTGTCGCCCACCTGTTCGGTCATCGACGTGACCAGGGTCGATGCGCTTTTCGACAGCGACGCCGACCCGCGCTCGTGCATCGTGGCCGAGCCGCAGCTTGGCCTGGGCCCGCTCCACACCGCCTTCGACGGCAAGGGCATGGCCTATACCACGCTCTTCCTCGACAGCCAGGTGGTCAAGTGGGACATGGAGAAGGCGGTCCGCGCCTATGCGGGAGAGGATGTCGATCCGATCATCTCCAAGGTGGACGTGCATTACCAGCCGGGCCACAACCACACCTCGATGGGCGAGACCAAGGATGCCGACGGCAACTGGCTGATCTCGATGAACAAGTTCTCCAAGGACCGGTTCATCAATGTCGGGCCGCTCAAGCCCGAGAACGAGCAACTCATCGATATCTCCTCGGACGAGATGCAGGTCGTACATGACGGGCCGACCTTCGCCGAGCCGCATGACTGCATCATCGTGCGCCGCGACATCGTGAACCCGGTCAACGTCTGGTCGCGCGACGATCCGATGTTCGAGGATGCCCGCCGCCAGGCCGAAGCCGATGGCGTGGAACTGGAGGACGGCCACCCCGAGCCCATTCGCGACGGCAACAAGGTGCGGGTCTACATGTGGTCCGTCGCGCCCCAGTTCAGCATGGAGAAATTCACCGTCAGACAGGGCGACGAGGTGACGATCTACGTTACCAACCTGGATGATGTGGATGACGTGACGCACGGGCTGACGATCTCGAATTACGGGGTGGCGATGGAGATCGCGCCGCAGGCCACCGCCTCGGTCACCTTCACCGCCGACCGTCCGGGCGTGCACTGGTTCTATTGCCAGTGGTTCTGCCATGCGCTCCACATGGAGATGCGCGGCCGGATGCTGGTCGAGCCGCGAGGCGCCTGAGCCATGCCGGTCCGCGCCCTCTGTCTTGCGCTGCTGCTGTTCGCGCCGGGGTTCGCCCCGGCGGCGGAGCGGGACGTGGCCGCAGGGGGCGCGGGCCTGGCGGAGGCGATCCGCGAGGCCGGGGCGGGGGATACCCTCCGCCTCGGCGCGGGCCGCCATGCGGGCGGCCAGGAGATATCGAAACCGCTGACGCTCACCTGCGCCGAGGGCGCGCGGATCGACGGCGGCGGGCAGGGCTCGGTGCTGACCGTCACCGCGCCCGACGTGACGGTCGAAGGCTGCGCGATCACCGGTTCCGGCGACAGCCATGAGACGCTCGACAGCGGTATAAGGCTGCTTGAGGGTGCTGACCGCGCGCGCGTCACCGGCAACCGGCTGACCGGCAATCTCTACGGTGTGGATGTTCACGGTGCCCGCGATGCGATGGTGGCGCGGAACGTGATCGAGGGCCGGCAGGACCACCGCGTGAACGACCGCGGCAACGGCGTCTATGTCTGGAATGCGCCCGGATCGGACGTGGTGGGCAACGACATCCGCTGGGGCCGCGACGGGATATTCGTCAACACTTCGCGCGACAACAGCTTCCGCGACAACCAGCTCCGCGACCTGCGCTTCGCGGTCCATTACATGTACGCCAACGAGAGCGAAGTGTCCGGCAATGTCTCGATCGGCAACGATCTGGGCTTCGCGGTGATGTATTCGCGGAAGGTGCGGATCACCCGAAATGTTTCGATCCGCGACGACCAGCACGGGATCATGCTGAACTACACCAACAGTTCGGTCGTGGCGGGCAATCTGGTGCGCAACGGCGCGAACCGCTGCCTCTTCATCTACAATGCCCACAAGAACGAGGTCGCCGGAAACCGCTTCGAGGGCTGCGATATCGGGGTGCATTTCACCGCCGGGTCGGAACGCAACGCGATGACCGGAAACGCCTTTGTCGGCAACCGCACGCAGGTGAAATACGTGGGCTCCAAATGGCTGGACTGGAGCCATGAGGGCCGGGGCAATTACTGGAGCGATTTCGCCGCCTACGACATCGACGGCGACGGCATCGCGGATGCGCCCTACCGGCCCAATGACAGCATGGACCATGTGCTCTGGTCGCAGCCGGCGGCGAAGCTGCTGCTGGGCGCGCCCGCGGTGCAGCTTGTGCGCTGGGCGCAATCGGCCTTCCCGGCGCTCCTGCCGGGCGGCGTGGTCGATCCGCACCCGCTGATGCGCCCGGTGGAGATCGACGAGCCCGGCAAGGGGGGCAAGACATGAGCGATCCGACCGATCCCGTCCTGACGGTGGCGGACCTGAGCAAGAGCTACGCCGGGCGCGAGGTGCTGCGCGATCTGAGCCTCGCCGTCGCGGGCGGCGAGCGCGTGGCGCTGCTGGGCCATAACGGCGCGGGCAAGTCCACGCTGCTCAAGCTCATCCTCGGGCTGACGCGGCCCGGCGCGGGGCGCATCCGCGTCGCGGGGGCCGCGCCGGGCGACGCCGCTGCGCGCGCCGCCACCGCCTATCTGCCCGAACAGGTCGCCTTCCACGGCGCGCTGACAGGCCGCGAGCAACTGGAGTTCTTCGCGCGCCTGGCAGGCGAGCCGCTGCGCGTGGTCGGGCCCTTGCTGGAGCGCGTCGGGCTCTCCGCGGCTGCGGATCGCCGCATCGGCACCTGGTCCAAGGGCATGCGGCAGCGGCTGGGGCTGGCGCAGGCGCTTCTGGGCCGCCGCCGCGTGGCGCTGCTCGACGAGCCGACAAGCGGGCTCGACCCGGTATCGCGCCATGACCTCTACGCGGTGGTGGACGAGATGGCCGCGCAGGGGACCGCGGTGCTGACCTCCAGCCATGCGCTGACCGAACTGGAGGCCCGTACCGACCGGATCGCCATCCTGCGCGAGGGCCGGCTGGTGGCCAATGACACGCTCTCGGGACTGACCGCGCGCGCCGCGCTGCCGATCCGAATCCGCCTGACCGCCGGGCCGGATGGTGCCGACGCGCTGCAGGCCGCGCTGGGCGGCAGCCGCATCAACGGGCACGCGCTGGATCTGACCTGCCCCGCCTCCGAGAAGATGGCGCGGCTGGCGCGGATCACCGCCCTGGGCGGGGCGGTCGCGGATGTGGAGATGACGCCGCCCAGCCTGGAGGACATCTATCGCCATTTTGCCACCACGGAGGGCGCGCCATGATCCGCCGCATCCTCGCCGTCACCCGGCTGGAACTGGGCATCCTGCGCCGCAACCGCTGGTTGATGATGGCCACGGCGATGATGACGCTCTTCGCGCTGGCGCTGACGCTGGCGGGCTCGGCCCCGACCGGGTCGCTGGGTGTGGATCTGCTGACCGTTTCGGTCGCCTCGATGACCACGCTGGCGGTCTACCTGGTGCCCTTCATCGCGCTGATGATGGCCTTCGATGCCGTCGCCGGCGAGGTGGAGCGCGGCACGCTGGGCCTGGTGCTGACCTATCCGCTGACGCGCGGCGAGCTGCTGGCGGGCAAGTTCCTGGCGCAACTCGCTGCGCTGGCCTTCGCCACGCTGGTCGGCTTCGGCGCGGCCGGCGCGGTGGCGGCGGCGCTGGGTGGCGCGGGTGCGGAGAGCGTGCTCGCGCTCGCGCGGCTCGTCGCCACGGCGGTGCTTTTGGGCGCGGCCTTCCTGGCGCTGGGCTACGCGGCCTCGGCGCTGGCGGGATCGGCGGCCGGGGCCGCGGGCTTCGCCGTCGGGCTCTGGCTGGTGATGGTGGTGCTTTACGATCTCGGCCTTCTGGGCGCGGTGGTCTATGACGGCGGCGGTGCCTTCACGCGGCATGTCTTTCCGTGGGTCCTGGCGCTCAACCCCGCGGATGCGTTCCGGCTCTGGAATGTCGCGGGATCGGAACAGGTCGCGCTGGCCGGTGGCATGACGGGCGCCGCGGATGCCCTGCCGGGCTGGGCCGCGCCGCTGTCGCTGCTTCTGTGGCCGCTGGCTGGGTTGGCGCTGGCGCGCGCCGCGCTGGGGAGGCTGGAGCCATGATCGCCCGCACGCTTCTGGCCGCCGCGATCCTGATGCTGGCCGCCGCCTGCCGGGAAGAGACTGCCGAGGCACCCGAACCCGCCGCCATGACCGGCGACGCGTTGGGGCATTTCTGCATGATGCAGCTGACCGGCCATGCCGGGCCCAAGGGGCAGATACATCTCGAAGGCGTGCCGGACCCGATCTTCTTCTCGCAGGTCCGCGACGCGCTGGCCTATCTTCGAAGTGCCGAGCGCAGCGCGCCGGTGCTGGCGGTCTATGTCTCGGACATGGGCGCTGCGCCAAGCTGGGAGGCGCCCGGACCGGAGAACTGGATCGCCGCCGATGCGGCGCATTTCGTGCTGGGCGCACAGGTCAGGGGCGGCATGGGCGCGCCGGAAATCGTGCCCTTCGGCACCGCAGAAGGCGCAGAGGACTTCGCCGCGCGCAAGGGCGGCCGGGTGGTGCGGCTCGACGAGATACCGTCGGAGGCCGTGCTCGCCCCGGTCGAGATCGAGCTACCGGAAGGATGAAAGCCATGAGCCAGCAACAGCATCAGAGCCGCCGCCGTTTCATCGCGCTGAGCGCCGCCGCGCTGGCCTGGCCAGCCGGCGCGCGTGCCGCCGCGCCCGCCGCCCGCTGGCAGGGCCGTGCGCTTGGGGCCGAGGCCAGCATGGTGCTGGCCGGTGTCGCCGGGGACGAGGCGCAGGCGATCTTCGCCGATGTTGCGGCCGAGGTCGCGCGGCAGGAGGCGATCTTCAGCCTGCACCGGGCTGGCAGCGCCCTGGCGCAGCTCAACCGCGACGGCGAATTGCCGACGCCGCCACCCGAGATGTTGGAACTGCTCGGGCTCTGCGCCACGCTCCACCGCAAGACCGGCGGCGCCTTCGATCCCAGCGTGCAGCCGCTCTGGATGCTTCATGCCCGCGCGGCGGAACGTGGCAGCCGCCCGGACGCGGCGGCGGTGGCGACGGCGCGCGCTTGCGTTGGCTTCGGCCATGTCCGCTTCGGCCCGGAGGCGGTGCGCTTCGCCCGGCCCGGCATGGCCCTGACGCTCAACGGGATCGCGCAGGGGTATATCGCCGACCGGATTTCGGACCTGCTGCGGGCGCGGGGCTTCGGCGACGTGCTGGTGAACATGGGCGAGGTCGTGGGCAACGGCAGGCGGCCCGATGGCGGTCCCTGGCAGGCCGGGATCGCCGGCCCCGACGGCGCGCTTGTGGGCCGCACCGCGCTCAGCGACCGGGCGCTGGCCACGTCGGCACCGCAGGGCACGCTGCTCGACGCCGCAGGCCGGGTCGGTCATATCATCGACCCGCTGACGGGCCGCCCCGGCGGGCGCTGGCGGGTGGTCTCGATCTCCGCCCCGCGGGCGGCGCTGGCAGACGGGCTCTCCACCGCCTTTTGTCTCATGGACGCGCCCGACATTCACGCTACCTTGGCTGGACAACCGGAAACCCGCGTGGAAACACTGATCTGAAAACCCGTTCCCAAAACTAGGAGGATGACAAGATGAAACTCAAGACCGCCCTGACAGTGGCCTGCCTGGTGGGCATCGCGCTGCCGGCCCATGCCGATGGCGACGCCGAAGCCGGCGAGAAGGTGTTTCGCAAGTGCAAGGCGTGCCATATGATCGGCGAGGGCGCCAAGCCGCGCGTCGGTCCGCCGCTGACCGGGGTCGTGGGCGCCGAAGTCGCCTCCAACGAAGACTTCAAATATTCCGACGCCTTCATGGCGAAGAAGGAAGAGGGCATGGTCTGGAGCGAAGATAACCTGGCCGCCTATCTGGAAAACCCGCGCGATTTCATTCCCGGCAACAAGATGAGCTTCGCCGGTCTGCGCAAGGAAGAAGACCGTGCAGACGTCATCGCCTATCTCGAGACCTTCGAATAGGGTCTGGCGGCACCTCGCGGGTGCCTTGATTTTCGCCGCCGGCCTGAGCGGGCCGGCGGCATCCCAGGATTTCCATAAAATTTTCGAGGCCCGCTGCCTTGCCTGTCACGGACATGCCGGGCCTTTCGTGCGCGAGCGGCTGAGCGTCGTGAACGGCCGGCTCGTGGGCAGCGACGGGCAGGATATCGAAGCCTTCCTGGCCCACCACAAGGGCGGCCTGCAAGGCGCGGAGCTGGAGCTATTCCTGGAGGTTTTCCGCGCGCAGCTTGCCACGGGCGGGCTCTATCGCGAGCGCTGCATCTTCTGCCATGACCCGGCGCGCGATTTCGCCCGGCTGAACCTGATCCACCGCGACGGCCAGCTCCTTGGGCGCTATACCGGGCACGACATCGCGGCCTTCCTGCCCGGCCATGCCCGGCTGACCGAGGCCGAGGCCGCCCGGATGACCGAGACGCTGGGCGCGTTCCTTCGGGGCGGACGCTAGTGTTCACCACCTGACAAAAGGGTCCCAGTCTGCCTCTGGTGCGCCCTCGGTCGCTCGGACGAAGGTCCGAGGGGGCAGAGATGCGGACGGAGCGCTCAATCACTGCGGCTGCGAGGTCAGTGTGCGCAAGCGCAGCATGCTCGACACGACCAAATCACATCGGATTCAGATTTTCGCGTCAGTCATTACTTCGAAAACCGCGGGCAATCCAGCCGAAGACGTAGAGCAGCCCCAAGAGAGCAGCGGGTGGAAGGATAATCACGATGGCAGTATTGACAAATTCGTCCCTCTTCTGCGCCGCAAGCCGTTCCTCAGCTGCGGGAATCTGGGCAATGAGTTCGCGGGAACCTTCAGGGTCTGAATACTCGATCTCTTGAGCGCGTTGCTTTGCATGGTCAATGCCCATGACGATCCTTCCGTGTCGAAGAAACACTTCACCATCCCCGGTCGGGTAGCTCACCCAGAGATTTACCACCCATAACAATACCCACATCAACGAAAATACACCCCAAATACGAATGAATCCGCGGTGCCAGCGAACCTGCCCCATCAGTTTTATTTCCTTCATCACCAAACGGAGGTATGGTCCCCGAGACAACCGACAGTAGTGGGGTAAACTATGAACGCCAAGGAGCTTCTGGCCCAGAAGGTGCTTGTTCGCACGATCAACGAATACTTGCGGCGCAAACTCATTACGCTAGCCGCGAATGGCAATCGCTGGGGCGATCAGCCCGTGATTGAATTCGACATGGACGGGATTCCTGCAGTGGCGAGTGTTGCCGATGTTGGACACGGTGAATTGTCCTTCAAGGCAACTCTTTGGCCCACTGATCACGGAAAGAAATTCATCAATGCCGCACTGGCTGGCGCAAGTAGTCGCCGAGGGATGGGTGGTTTCTACGCAAGCGCATGGTTGGAGCGAAAGAAAGGGGCATGGCTGCAAACTTCAAACGGTCTGAAACAGGTCTACTGCGCCAGGGGCAGGCGGGGGGAGGTTGAAGCGGTGCCGTGGGAAGAGCCGCTTTGGTTTGAGCCAACCGGGAAATTCATGATGTAGTGAAGTGGCTTAGTATCCCGGACAGCTTGGCGGCTTCATGTTGCATCTGCGAAATGCGGCAACTGCTCGCTCGATCAATAAGGGCTCCTAGCCGTCATCTGACCGTTTAGCTCAAGGATGCTGGGCCAATGCCCGATACCCTGCTTCCATCGGGTATCTTATGTCAGGCGGCGAACACCAGCGCCGCGCCTTTCCCCGATCTGCTTGACTTTCGTTAAGGTCTGCGCTGCGCCGCGTGCGCATGGTCCCTGCACCGAAACAACTTCCGCAGGGGAGAGCGCAATGCGCGAAGTCATGACGAAATCCATGGCCCGCAACATATTCTACGGCGGGTCGCTGTTCTTCATCGTCATCTTCGTCGGCCTGTCGGTTCACAGCCACTACTACATCGTGAACACATCGACGGATACGGCGGGACTGACCGAAGAGGTGGCGCGCGGCAAGCGCGTCTGGGAAGAAAACGCCTGTATCAACTGCCACACCTTGCATGGCGAGGGCGCCTATTTCGCCCCCGAGCTGGGCAATGTGATGACCCGCTGGGGCGTCGCCGACGACCATGAGGGCGCCTTCGAAGTGCTCAAGGGCTGGATGGAGGCGCAGCCCACGGGCGTGCCGGGGCGCCGGCAGATGCCGCAATTCAACCTGAGCGACAGCGACATCCGGGCGTTGAGCGAGTTCCTGCTCTGGACCGACCGGATGGACACCCAGAACTGGCCGCCGAACGACGCGGGCTGAGGAGAAAGACCATGAAATACGAGACACAACAGATCGCGAAGGTCTATTTCGTCACCGCGATGGCGCTCTTCGCGATCCAGGTTCTGGGCGGGCTGCTGGCGGGGCTGATCTATGTCGCCCCCAACACGCTCTCGGAGGTGCTGCCCTTCAACATCGTGCGGATGCTGCACACGAACAGCCTGATCGTCTGGCTGATCCTGGGCTTCATGGGGGCGGCCTATTTCCTGATCCCCGAAGAGGCCGAGCACGAGATCCATTCGCCGATGCTGGCCTATGTGCAGCTTGCCATTCTGGTGCTGGGCACGCTCGGCGTCGTCGTGACCTATGTCTTCAACCTCTTCGAGGGAAGCTGGCTGCTGGGCAAGGACGGGCGAGAGTTCCTGGAACAGCCCGGCTGGGTCAAGATCGGCATCGTCGTGGCGGCGCTGATCTTCCTCTACAACGTCACCATGACCTTCCTGAAGGGCAAGAAGACGGCGATCACCAATGTCCTGCTTCTGGGGCTCTGGGGGCTGGCGCTGCTCTTCCTCTTCGCCTTCTACAACCCTGAGAATCTGGGCCTCGACAAGCAGTACTGGTGGTATGTCGTGCATCTCTGGGTCGAGGGTGTGTGGGAGCTGATCATGGCCGCGATCCTGGCCTATCTGATGCTCAAGCTGACCGGCGTGGACCGCGAGGTGGTGGAGAAATGGCTCTATGTCATCGTCGCCACGGCCCTCTTCTCGGGCATCCTGGGTACCGGGCACCACTATTACTGGATCGGCACGCCGGGCTACTGGCAGTGGATCGGCTCGATCTTCTCGGCGCTCGAGGTGGTGCCCTTCTTCGGGATGATGGCTTTCGCCTTCGTCATGGTCTGGAAGGGCCGGCGCGACCATCCCAACAAGGCGGCGCTTCTGTGGTCGCTGGGCTGTGCCACGCTGGCCTTCTTCGGCGCCGGGGTCTGGGGCTTTCTGCACACGCTGCACGGGGTCAACTATTATACCCACGGCACGCAGATCACCGCGGCGCACGGGCACCTGGCCTTTTTCGGAGCCTATGTCTCGCTCAACCTGGCGATCTTCACCTACGCCATGCCGATCCTGCGAAACCGCGATCCCTATAACCAGGTGCTCAACATGGCCTCCTTCTGGCTGATGTCGGGCGGCATGGTCTTCATGACTGTGGTGCTGACTTTCGCGGGCACGCTCCAGACCCATCTCCAGCGCGTGCTGGGCGAGGATTACATGGGCGTGCAGGACCAGCTTGCGATCTTCTACTGGATGCGGCTGGGTGCCGGTGCCGTCGTCGTGCTGGGCGTGCTGGTCTTCATCTACGCCGTGCTCGTCCCGCGCCGGGAGGTGATCTCGGCCGATGCAACCACGCCGGCGGAGTGAGACCGATGGACGGAAATATCATGCAGGAGGGGGCCGCGGCCCCCTTCTACCTCGCCCAGGGCGACGAGTGCGACATCTTCGCGGCCGCCCATGTCAATGGCCTGCCGCTGCTGCTCAAGGGACCCACCGGCTGCGGCAAGACCCGGTTCGTGGCCCACATGGCCGCGCGCCTCGGCCGGCGGCTCTATACCGTGGCCTGTCACGACGATCTGTCGGCGGCGGATCTGATCGGGCGCTACCTGCTCAAGGGCGGCGAAACCGTCTGGGTGGACGGCCCGTTGACCCGTGCGGTCCGCGAGGGCGCAATCTGCTATCTCGACGAGGTGGTGGAGGCCCGCAAGGACGTGACCGTGGTGCTGCATCCCTTGACCGACGACCGGCGCAGCCTGCCTATCGACCGCACCGGCGAGGAGTTGCAGGCCGCCCCCGGCTTCATGCTGGTGGCCTCCTACAACCCCGGTTACCAGAATATTCTCAAGACGCTGAAACCCTCCACCCGCCAGCGCTTCCTGTCGCTGGAATTCGGCTTCCCCGAACCGGGCCAGGAAATCGCCGTCGTCGCCGCCGAAAGCGGCTTGGCCGAGGCGCGCGTTGCGCCGCTGGTGCGGCTTGCGGGCAAGCTCAGGGCGCTGCGCGGCCAGGATCTGGAGGAAGGCGTCTCCACCCGGCTCATCGTATACTGCGCCACGCTCATCCATCAGGGGATGGACGTGGACCGCGCGGTTCGCGCCGCGATGATCGAGCCGCTCAGCGACGACGAGGATGTGAAACGCGGGCTCCTTGATCTCGTCACCGCCGTTTTCGGGTGAGGCCGGCGATGGGCGGGATCGATCTCGAGCCATGGGAACCCGAGGAAACTGTCGGGAAACTGTGGCATGCCTTCGCCAGCCGCCTCGATGCGCCCGAGACGCATGAGGAGGCCGCGGTCGATCTCTCCGAGATCGGCGGGCGGCTGGCGGTCTTCTTTCGCGGCCTGGGCGGCGCCGGGTCGGTGGAGATCCGGCCCGCCGCCGCCGAGGTCAGCACGCATCGCCTGACGCAGCGCCGCCGTCTGGGCGTGGCCGAGGAGCGGTTGGCGCGCGCCAGTTTCGACGGCGCCGCGCTGCGCCTGCCGCCGCGCCTGACGGTCTTTCCCATGCGTGCCGCCAATGGGGCGCTCTATCTGTGGCTGGCGGCGATGGCCGCGCGGGCCGGGGCGCCCGCCGCTCTGCCCGCCGATCCGCTGGCCCGCGACCTGGCCGCGTTGCGCGCCGCGCGCGCGGCGACGCGGGCGGTGCTGGAGGACTGTCCGGGCCTGACGGGACTTCATAGCGAGCTCTGCGGCGCCTTGCGCGCGGGTCGGCCCCGGCGCGCCTTGCCGGCCATTGAAGCCGGGGTCGAGGGGGTGATCCTGCATCTTCTGGGCGCGGAACGGCCCCGGACGGGCGAGGGCGCGCGGCTCTGGTTCGCGCTGGAAGACGCCGAGGCGGGGGAGGTGCCGTGCGCGCCGCGCGGCTACCGCACGTTCCTGCCGGTGCCGCTCTGGCCCGATCTGCGCCCCTTCGAGCATGGCGCGCGCCCCGATGCGTCGGGCGAGGCACCGGACGGGGCGCCCGAGGCCGCGGAGGAGGCGCTCCAGAAGAAGGCGCGCCGCCGAAAGGCCGACGGACCGGAACGGCGCGACAGCCTGATCCTGCACAAGTTCGAGGCGATCCTGAGCTTCGCGGAATTCCTGAACCTCAACCGCCGGGTCGATGACGACGATCCCGGCAACGCGCAGAAAGCCGCGCGGGACGCCGACGAGATCGCCCTGGCGCAGATCTCCAAAGCCCCCGCCGCACGGTTAAAGCTGCATCTCGACCTTGCCCCGCAAGAGGCTGACCTGGAACGGATTTCCGGTATCCATGTCTACCCGGAATGGGATGCGCGGGCGGGCTGTTATCTGGCCGGCCATGCGCGGGTGCTCGACAGCCCGGCCGAGGCGCTGGAAACCCCGCCGCCGCCCGATCCGCGTGCCGCGCGGCGCATCCGCGCGGTGCGCCGTCAGTTCGAGGCACTGCGCCCCGCGCGGGTCATGCTGCCCGGACAGCCAGATGGCGAGGAGATCGACCTGGATGCCGCGGTGCGCGCCCGTGCCGACCTGCTGGCCACCGGGCAGGGCTCAGGTTGCATCTGGCGCGCCGCGCGGCACGAGGCGCGTGATCTGGCGGTGTCGATCCTGCTCGACATCTCGCGCTCCACCGAAAGCGCGGTGACCGGCCGCGCAGTGATCGACATCGAGCGCGAGGCGCTGGTGGCGCTGGCCTGGGGGCTCAGCGCGGCGGGCGACGATTGCGCGATCTCGGCCTTCAACTCGCTCAGGCGGGACCGCGTCTGGCTGCGCCGCGTCAAAGGGTTCGGCGAGCCGATGGGCCCGGCTGTGGAGGCCCGCATCGCGGCGCTGCGGCCGGGCCATTACACGCGGCTGGGGGCAGCGCTGCGCCATGTCTCGGCCGGGCTCACGCGTGAGGCGCGCCGCCGCCGCCTGCTTCTGGTCATCACCGACGGGAAGCCCAACGATCTGGACCATTACGAAGGGCGCCACGGCATCGAGGACAGCCGCATGGCGGTGCGCGAGGCGCGCCGCGCGGGCCATGCTGTCCACGCCGTGACCATCGACAGCCGCTCCAAGGCCTGGTTCGGGCGCATCTTCGGGCGCGGCGGCTTCTCGGTCGTGGCCCATCCCGACCGGCTGACCCAGGCGCTGCCCGAAATCTACCGCCACCTGGTGGCTTGATGGCCGTCCCCGCCGACGCGGAGCCGGCCTGGCGGTGCGGCATCACCTTTGTGATCGGGGTCCGTCTGCTGCTTCCTGCCGGTCTCGAACCCGCGCCGCTGCTATGAGGCTTATGGCGCGAAGGCCGCGGCGAGGTCGCCCAGATCGAATTCCGCCTGCGCCCGCGCGCGGCCCTCGGGCGACATCTTGCGCGCGGTCCTGGCGGCGATGCGGGCCACCGCCGCCCTGTCGTGCCGGGCGGCGAAATCGGCAAAATACCAGCGCAGGAAGACCAAGCAGGCCACGTCCTCGAGCATCTGCACATCGGCGTCGCGCTTGATGCCTTCCTTGCGCAGCAACTGGCCCGCGCGCGCCTGGTCTTCGGCGTCGTAGCCCGCATCCTCCATCAGCCCGGCCACGCGCCCGGCATGGGCGGCGGCCTGCGCGCGCCGCCAGGCGAGATAGCCATCTCGGCCCTCGGGGAAGTCCGTGCGGGGCAGCTTCCAGCGCTCGATATGCTGGCCACGCACCGCGATCTGCAAAACCTCCGGCGGATCGGTCGCGACCCCGGCCAGTTCCGCGGACATCCGCCGACCGTAGAGCAGCGCGGCGGGCGCTTCGCCCGCGCCATCGGGTTCCAGCGTCGGGTCCGCGGCATTGGCGGCGTCGATCGCCTCCAGCACGGTGCGCAGGCGGGCGCTCATCTCGCCCGGCTCCAGGCCTCGGCGCGGTCCTGTTCGGCATAGTCGCGCAGCCGTTCGACATCCGCGATCGCAGCGCGCTCGCGGCTGATCTGAACGCCGGCGCCCTTGAGCCTCCCGAAGGCGCGGCTGAGGCTTTCGGGCTTCATGCCCAGCCGACCCGCCAGCAGTACCTTGTCGAAAGGCAGCGTCACGGTGCAGGCGCCGGTCTCCACCGGGCAGAGCTCCAGCATGAATTCGGCCACGCGCTGCGCGCCGGAGCGCGCCTTGAGCTGCTCGATCTGGCGCACCAGCTCCTGCAGGTGGCGGAAGGTTGCGGCCAGCATCGCGGTGCAGATCTCCGGCCGCGAACGCATCATCTCGAGCACGATGTCGGCGCGGATTTGCAGCAGCCTGCAATCGGAGACCGCCTCCGCCGTCACCGGGTAGGCGTCGTTGCGGAAGGCCACCGCCTCGCCGAAACTGTCGCCGGACTTGAAGACCCCGACCACCGCCTCGCTGCCGTTCTGGGCGATCCGGTAGAGCTTGATCCAGCCTTCCAGCACCACGAAGACGCTGTGGGCGTGCTCCTCCTGCACGAAGATCGTCTCGCCGCGCGCGAACTCGCGCACATGGGCGCGGCCCATCAACTGGTCGGCGATATCCGGCGGAATCGTTCCCAGAAGGATCGACCTGCGGGCCGTCGTCTCGTCGGATTTGCTGAGCATGCGATCCCTCCCTTGCCCGAGTGTCGGGGCAATGGACGCGAAATGCAACGCGGTTCGCCGGGGCGACCGAACCGGATCAGATCATCAGATCGAAACTCCGGCTGAGCGGCAATTCCCGTGCGCGGGTGCCGGTGAGATCGAAAAGCGCATTGGCCAGCGCGGGCATCGAGGGCGGCGTGCCGGGTTCGCCCACACCGCCCATGCGCGCGTTGTTTTCAAGCACGCGCACCTCCACCGCGGGGGCGGTGTGCATGCGCAGCGCCTCGTAATCGGGGAAATTGCCCTGATCGACGCGGCCGCCGGTGAAGGTGATCTCGCCGTAAGCCGCCGCGGAAAGGCCGTAAATCAGCCCCGAGGTCATCTGCGCGCGGATGTTGCGCGGGTCGAGCGCGAGCCCCGGATCGCAGGCGATCCAGGCATTTGCGATGCGGATGCCGTCGGGGCTGTCGCGGACCTCGACGACCTGTGCCACCGCGGTGCCGAAGGAATAGCAGAAGGCCACGCCGCGGCCCACGCCCGCAGGCGTGTTGCCGGTCCAGCCGGACATCTCGCGCACCGCCTCCAGCACCTTGGCCGAGGGCGCGTGTTCGGGGCGGATCAGCTCCAGCCGGAACTCCAGCGGGTCGCGGCCCGCCGCATGAGCCAGCTCGTCGATGAAGCTTTCGTGGAAGAAGCCGTTGAGCGAGAAGCCGACCGAGCGCCAGAAGCCGATCGGCACGTCGAGATCGGCCAGATGCCCATCGATCCGGTAATTCGGGATCGCGTAGGGCTGGTCGAAGGCCCCGTCCACGTGCGACTTGTCGGGGCCCGGCGCGGCGATTCCGGCCATGCGGTAGCCCGCCTGCCGGGTGACCGAGGGCGCCGCGATGGCGCCGGCCAGCGCCGTCGCGGTGCCGCCCTCGACCTTGCCGCGGAACCGCGCCACGCCGGCGGGCCGGTAGAAGTCGTGGCGCATGTCCTCCTCGCGGGTCCATGTGACCTTGACCGGGCGTCCCGGCATGGCCGCCGCGATGCGCGCGGCATATGTGGAGAAATCGGTCTCTCCGCGCCGCCCGAACCCGCCGCCCAGGAAGGTCGTGTGGACGGTGACGGCGGCGCGCTCCAGCCCGACGGCAGCGGCGCATTTCTCGGCCGTGATGACCGGGGCCTGGTTGCCGCACCAGATCTCCAGTCGGCCGTCCTGCATCCGCGCGGTGGCGTTCATCGGCTCCATCGTGGCATGGGCGAGCCACGGCGCGCGATACTCGGCCTCCACCAGCGTGCCCGGCGCGGCCTCCACATCGCCATCGCCGCGCAGGGTGGAGTTGGGCGCCTCGTCGAGTGCGGTGGCGATCACGTCGAACTGCTCGGCCGTGCTGGCGGGGTAGGGGGCGGGACCCCAGTCGATCTCCACCGCCTCGGCGGCCTGGAAGGCCAGCCAGGTGTTGCTGGCCACGACCGCGATGCCGGTGCCAAGGTCGATCACCTCGATCACGCCGGGCATGGCGCGCGCGGCGGTGGCGTCGAAGCCTTTCATGCCACCGCCCAGATGCGGGGTCATCCGCACCGTGGCGAAGACCATGTCCGGCAGCCGGACGTCGATGCCGAACTCCGCGGTGCCCGTGGCCTTGGCCTCCATGTCGAGGCGCGGCATGTCGCGGCCCAGATAGCGCCATTCGGCGGCCGGGCGCAGCGCGGGCGCCCGCGGCGGCTCGATCCCGGCGGCGTCCGCGGCCAGGTCGGTATAGGCCAGGCGGGTGCCGTCGGGCGCGACGACATGGCCCGCCTCGGTCCTCAGGTCGGAGGCGGGCAGGTCCAGCCGCCGCGCCGCGGCCTCGGTCAGCACGATGCGCGCCGCGGCGCCCGCATGGCGCATCTTCTCGAACCCGTCGATCATCGCGGTCGATCCGCCGGTGACCTGAAGCCCCATGAGCTTGCCCAGCACGTCGGTCGCGTCCGCCACGCTTTCCTTCCAGCCGCTGCGCGCGTAGTCGCGGAAGGGCAGGCCCGCGGCCAGGATCGCGCCGTTATAGTAGCTCTTGGACGCCGGGCCGTGCATGATGCGGATATCCTGCCAGTCCAGGTCCAGTTCCTCGGCCACCATCGCGGCCAGGGTGGTCTGGGTGCCCTGTCCCATCTCGGCGCGCGGGGTGACGATGGTCACGCCCTCGGCGTCGATGACGAGCCATGGGTTGAGCGCCACCGCGTCGCCTTCGGGCGCGAGCGGGTTGGCGACCGGCTTGCGGTCCTGCCAGACCATGAAGGCCACGCCGCCCGCGACGGCGGCGGCGGTGACGAGGAAGCCGCGGCGGGTGATCTTGCCCAGTTTAGACATCTCAGGCCCCCTTCATCGCCTGTGCGGCGGTCTTGATCGCGGCGCGGATGCGCGGATAGGTGCCGCAGCGGCAGAGATTGCCGGCCATCGCCTCGTCGATCTCGGCATCGGTGGGGTCGGGATTTTGCGACAGCAGCGCCGCGGCCTGCATGATCTGGCCGGACTGGCAATAGCCGCATTGCGCGACCTGGTGTTCGACCCAGGCGGTCTGGATCGCGGCCAGCGCGCCGGGGCGGCCGAGCCCCTCGATCGTGGTGACCGGCCCCCGGACATCGGAAATGGGTAACTGGCAGGCGCGCGCGGCCTCGCCGTCCACGTGCACCGTGCAGGCGCCGCAGGCGGCGATGCCGCAGCCGAATTTCGTGCCCGTCAGCCCCAGCCCGTCGCGCAGCGCCCAGAGCAGCGGCACCTCGCCCGGCAGGTCGATCTCCTGCGTCTCGCCGTTGATGGTCAGTCTGTGGGCCATGGCAGCCTCCCTGAAATCCGAACCGTTCGGTTCAGATTGTAGCAGCCGTGGCACGAAAGGAAAGCGCCGTATGCAGCCTGCGGCGGGTGCGGGCGGGGGCCAGCCCCCGCACCCCCAGGGATATTTGGAGCAAGAAGAAGGGGGCGGGGGGTGCAGGTCAGCCGCCGTCGGGCGGGGCGAGGCATTTTTCCATGCGGAAATTCGTCAGCGCGACGCCGTTTCGGATGACGCTCTGGCGCGCGGCGACCTGCCAGCCGTGGCGCAGGAAGAAGGACCGCGCGAGATGGCTCGCGGCGGTATCGAGCACGGGCAGGCCGCGGGCGCGGGCCTCGGCCTCCAGCCGGGCATAGAGCGCGTCGGCCACGCCGCGTCCCATCGCCTCGGGCGCGACATAGGCCAGATCGAGATGGCCGTCGCGGGCCAGCGTCATGAACCCCGCCAGCCGGTGGCGGTGAAAGGCCAGCCAGGTGATATGCGCGCCGAGCCGCGCGGGCCAGTCCGCGGGCATTTCCCGGTCCGGCGCCCAGGCGCGGCGTTCCTCGGCCGAATAGGCGGCGGCGGCGCCTTTATGCACGGCGCGCCGAAAGAGCGCATAGGCGGGCGCTGCGTCGGCGGGGCGGTATCTGCGCAGGCGCATCGGGCTCAGGTCTCGCCGCCGGCGATCCCGATGGCCTGGCCGTTCACACTCCCGGAGCCGGGACCGCAGAGCCAGAGCGCGGCGCGGGCGATCTCGTCGGGGGCGATCAGCCGGCCGTGCGCGTTCCGGGCGATCATGGCGGCGCGGGCCTCGGTCTCGGTCAGGCCGGTGCGTATGGCAATGGAGGCGCTGTTGCGGGTCACGATATCGGTATCCACATAGCCCGGGCAGAGCGCGTTGAAGGTGATCGGGCCGCCTGCGTAATCCGCCGCGAGCCCGCGGATCAGCCCGACCATGCCGTGCTTGGAGGCGCTGTAGGCGGCGGCGCCTTTCAGCCCGCGCAGCCCGGCGATGGAACTGACCGCGATGACCCGCCCCCAATCGCCGCCACGCATCGTGCGCAGGCTCTCGCGAATCGACAGGAACGCGCCATCGAGATTGGTGGCCATGATCCGGCGCCAGTCCGCGAGCCCGGTCTTGTGGATCGCGGCGCCCTCGGCGATGCCGGCATTTGCGACATGGATCGCGACCGGGCCGCGCGCGGCGACTGCGGCGGCGGTGGCGGCGGCGACGCTGGTCTCGTCGGTGACGTCCATGACCTGCGGGTGCAGGCCCGTGCCTGCCGCTGCCAGGGCCTCGAGCGCCCCGGCGCGCCGCCCGGTGACGGTCACCTCGGCCCCGGCCTCTGCGAGCGCGCGCGCGATCGCGGCGCCTATACCGCTGCCACCACCGGTGACAAGCGCGTGCCGCCCGTCGAGAAACCCGCCCTCCATGATCGTCCTTTCCGTTGCTTCCGCGCGCCCATGCTGGCGCGATGCGCGGCCTGCCGCAAGGGGCACTGGACGCGGGCGGCGTTCTGTCGGACAGTCGGCACGAAGATGCGTTTCGGAGCGCCTGCCATTGAGACTGATCAGACCGTTCGATCTGCCGCCCGTCTGGCTTGCCGGCTTCGCCGCGCTGGTCTGGGCGCAGGGCCGGATCCTGGGCGTCGGGCTGCCGGGGCCATGGGCGGCCGTGATGGGCTGGGCGCTGATCTGCGGTGGCGTCGGGCTGATGGGGCTGGCAGGGTTAGAGTTTCTGCGCCACCGCACCACGATCGTGCCGCGCCAGAGGCCGCGCGACCTGATCGACACGGGCGTGTATCGCGTCACGCGCAATCCGATCTATCTGGGAGACACACTGGTGCTTGCGGGGCTCTGTTTTCTGTGGGACGCGCTGCCGTCGCTGGTGCTTGTCCCCGTCTTCGGCGCGGTGATCTCGCGCCGCTTCATCCGCGGGGAAGAGCGCGGCCTGATCGAGAATTTCGGACCCGCGGCGGAGGCGTATATGGCGCGGGTGCACCGCTGGTTATGATTGTCGCATGCCACGAAGGTGACTGTTGCCGCGGCGCCAAAACACGTTTAAAGAGGCCTGCCCCGGCATTTCCGGGGCCAAAAACGACCATTTCGGGGAAGATGGGAGAGAATTGACGTGAAAATCGGGACACCCAAGGAAGTTGCGAAGGGCGAGGCGCGGGTCGCCATGACGCCGGACTCGGCGCTTCAATTGCAGAAGCTGGGTTTTGATTGTGCGATCGAGGCGGGCGCGGGCACCGCGGCGGGATTCTCGGACGCGGCCTACAAGGAGGCGGGCGTCGAGATCATCAAGACGCCGGCGGCGCTCTGGAAGGCCTGCGACGTGGTGGCGAAAGTGCAGCCGCCGACCGACACCGAGGCCAAGCGCCTGCGCGAGGGGCAGTTGCTGATCTCCTTCTTCTGGCCGGCCCAGAACGAGACGCTTCTCGAATTGTGCAAGTCGCGCAGCGCCAGCGTGATCGCGATGGACATGGTGCCCCGGATCTCGCGCGCCCAGAAGATGGACGCGCTGAGCTCGATGGCCAATATCGCGGGCTATCGCGCGGTGATCGAGGCGAGCAACAATTTCGGCCGTTTCTTCACCGGCCAGATCACCGCCGCGGGCAAGGTGCCGCCGGCCAGGGTCCTGATCGTCGGCGCGGGCGTCGCGGGGCTGGCCGCGATCGGCACCTCCACGAGCCTGGGCGCGGTCACGCTGGCCTTCGACGTCCGCCCCGAAGTGGCCGAGCAGGTCGAGAGCATGGGCGCCGAATTCGTCTATCTCGATTTCGAGGAGGAGCAGCAGGACGGGTCCTCGACCGGCGGTTATGCCTCGGTCTCGTCCCCCGAGTTCCGCGAGGCGCAGCTTGCCAAGTTCCGCGAACTGGCGCCGGAGGTCGATATCCTCATCACCACCGCGCTGATCCCCAACCGTGAGGCGCCGGAACTCTGGACCGAGGACATGGTGAAATCCATGAAGCGCGGTTCGGTCATCGTCGATCTGGCGGCCGAGAAGGGCGGCAATTGCAAGCTGACGGTCAAGGACGACAAGATCGTCACCGACAATGGCGTGACGATCATCGGTTACACCGATTTCCCCAGCCGGATGGCAACGCAGTCCTCGACGCTCTACGCCACGAATGTCCGCCACATGATGACCGACCTGACGCCCGAAAAGGACGGCAAGGTCGTGCATGACATGGAGGACGACGTGATCCGCGGCGCCACGGTGACCCATGCGGGCGAGATTACCTTCCCGCCGCCGCCGCCCAAGGTGCAGGCCATCGCCGCGGCCCCCAAGAAGGAGCCGGCGAAGGTGCCGACGCCTCAGGAAAAGCGCGCGCAGGAGCTCGCCGCCTTCCGGGCCGACACCCGCCGGCAGGTCGGGATGCTGGCCGCGGGCGGTGTGCTGATGCTGCTGCTGGGGCAGGTCGCCCCGCCCAGCTTCATGCAGCATTTCATCGTCTTCGTGCTGGCCTGTTTCATCGGTTTCCAGGTGATCTGGAACGTCAGCCACGCGCTGCACACGCCGCTCATGTCGGTGACCAACGCGATCTCGGGCATCATCGTGCTGGGCGCGGTGCTGCAGATCGGCTCGGGCGGCGCGCTGGTCGTGATCCTGGCCGCGATCTCGGTCCTGATCGCGTCGATCAACATTGTCGGGGGCTTCCTGGTCACGCGCCGGATGCTCGCGATGTTCCAGAAATCCTGAGCGGCGGGAGAGCGCGATGTTCGGACAGGAATTCGTCACCGCCGCAGCCATTGCGGCCAGTGTTCTCTTCATCCTTTCGCTGGGGGGGCTGAGCAATCAGGAAAGCGCCAAGCGCGCGGTCTGGTACGGGATCGTCGGCATGGGTGTGGCCGTGGTCTTCACCGCCTTCGGGCCGGGGATCGGGAAATTCTGGCTGATGATCCCGATGATGGCACTGGGCGCCGTGATCGGCGCCATCGTGGCCAAGCGGGTCGCCATGACGGAGATGCCGCAGCTCGTGGCCGCGCTGCATTCCTTCGTGGGTCTCGCGGCGGTCTTCGTGGGCTTCAACGCCGAGATGGAACGTCTGCGCGTCGCGGCGGCCAAGGCCGCGGGCGCGGGCGGCGAGGGCTTCTCGGCCTTCGCCGCGACGGTGGCCAAGAAGACCCCGGCCGAGATCACCTTCCTGCAGATCGAGGTGGTGCTGGGCGTCTTCATCGGCGCTGTGACCTTCACCGGCTCGGTCGTGGCTTTCGGCAAGCTGGCGGGCAAGATCGACGGCAAGCCCACGCAATACCCCGGCGGCCACGCGCTCAATGCGCTGTCACTGGCGGCCTGTGTGGTACTGGCGATCGGCTATTTCAGCGGCGCGGGCATGTGGACGCTGATCCTGATCGCGGCCTTCGCCTTCTTCATCGGCTGGCACCTGATCATGGGCATCGGCGGGGCCGACATGCCGGTTGTGGTGTCGATGCTGAACTCCTATTCGGGCTGGGCCGCGGCGGCCATCGGCTTCACGCTCAGCAACGACCTGCTGATCGTGACCGGCGCGCTGGTGGGCTCGTCGGGTGCGATCCTGAGCTACATCATGTGCAAGGCGATGAACCGCAAGTTCGTCAATGTGATCCTGGGCGGCTTCGGCGGCAGCACGGGCCCGGCGGCGGATATCGAGGGCGAGCAGGTCGCCATCGAGGCCGACGGCGTCGCGCAGGCGCTGGAGGAGGCCGACAGCGTGATCATCGTTCCGGGCTACGGGATGGCCGTGGCGCAGGCGCAGCAGTCGGTCAGCGAACTGACCCGCAAGCTGCGCGCCAAGGGCAAGAAGGTGCGGTTCGCCATCCATCCCGTCGCGGGCCGCCTGCCGGGGCATATGAACGTGCTGCTGGCCGAGGCCAAGGTGCCCTATGACATCGTGCTGGAGATGGACGAGATCAACGGCGATTTCCCGGACACCGACGTAGCGATCATCATCGGCTCCAACGACATCGTCAATCCGGCGGCGCAGGACGATCCCAACAGCCCCATCGCCGGAATGCCGGTGCTGGAGGTCTGGAAAGCCAAGACCGTCTTCGTCTCCAAGCGCGGGCAGGGTACGGGCTATTCAGGCATCGAGAACCCGCTCTTCTTCAAGGAGAACACGCGGATGTATTACGGCGACGCGAAGGCGTCGCTGGACAAGCTTCTGTCGCTTATCGAATAGGCACGGGGCGACAAACCGACGGATAGAAGCCCCGGCCAGAATGCCGGGGCTTCGTCATTTCAGGGGGCTCCGGTATACAGTTCCATGCCGACCGGACCCGCCCCCCGCGCAGAGACAACAGGAGAGCCCGAGCGTGACCCCGATCGAAGACTATCCCCGGCGCTACGCGCTGTCGCAGGAGCTTCACGCGCGGCCCTTCCCGGTGCTCGCGGCGCCGTGCCACGCGGTCTTCCTGGCCATCAAGCGGGCCGAGAACGCCGCCGGGCGCGACCGCGGGCAGGACCGCGCGCATCTGATCGCGCTTCTCGACAGGTTCGGCTCCAGCCATCCGGGGCCGGAGGCCACGCATTACTTCGGACAGCTCGGCCGGCACCGGGTCAAATGGGAATGCCATACCGAGTTCATGACCTACACGGTCTTCGTGGAGGGCACCAAGGATGCGCCCTTCGACCCCGCGGCCTTCGAGGTCTTCCCCGAGGACTGGCTGGAACATGCGCCGGGAAAGCGGCTGGTCTCGGCCCTGGTGCGGGTGGAGGTCCATGACGGCGACGAGGATGCGATCGCGCGGCGTATCGCGGAATGGTTCGAGGCCGAAAGCCTGGCCATCAGCCGGGTGCTCGACGGCTCGGCGGTGATCGCCACGGATTTCCGCATCGACGCGACCGGCCACAGCCGCATCGCCGTCTTCGTGCCCGCGACCACGGGGCAGCGGCGGATCGGCCGCGTGGTGCAGCGCCTGACCGAGATCGAGACCTACAAGACCATGTCGATGCTGGGCCTTCCGGTGGCGCGCGATTTGGGCGGGCGCATGAACGGGCTGGAGGAGCGCCTTGCGGAACTGGTGGACAGCCTCTCGGCGCATGAGGCGGAGGCTGAGGAGGCGCTGCACGCGCTTTTGGAGGTCTCGGCCGAACTGGAGCACATGGCGGCACGCCACGGCTACCGCTTCGCCGCGACCGAAGCCTATTCGGCGATCGTCGGCCAGCGCATCGAGGTGCTGCGCGAGGCGCGATTCCAGGGCCGCCAGACCTTCCGCGAATTCATGATGCGCCGCTTCGACCCGGCGATACGCACCTGCGCTTCGGCCCGCGACCGGCTGACCAACCTGACCGAACGCGCGGCGCGGGCGGCCGATCTGCTCCGGACGCGGGTGGATGTGGAACGCTCGGCGCAGAACCAGAAGCTGCTGGAAAGCATGGACCGGCGCGCTGACGCGCAACTGCGCCTGCAAAAGACGGTGGAGGGGCTGTCGGTGGTGGCGGTCAGCTACTACGCGGTGAACCTGGCCAGCTATGTCGTGGCGCCCTTCGCGAAAGGTGCGGTCGGGCTCGACAAGCCGGGGGTCACGGCGGTCCTGACGCTGCCGGTGGTGCTGGTCGTCTGGCTGATCGTGCGGCGCATCCGCAAGGCAGTCCACTGAAAGAACGCCTGGACGTGAGTGCTTGACGGGGCGTGGGGGGCGACCCACTCTCTGCCCAAGGGGTGAAAGGAACCGAACCATGCCGATCAAGAACCGCCTGGCGGAGATGCATGACGAAATCACCGAATGGCGGCGCGACCTGCACGCCAATCCCGAACTGCTGTTCGAGACGCACCGCACCGCGGGGATCGTGGCCGAGAAGCTGCGCGGCTTCGGGTGCGACGAGGTGGTGACGGGCATCGGCCGCGTCGGCGTCGTGGGCGTGATCCGCGGCCGCAGCGACCGCTCGGGCAAGGTGGTGGGGCTACGCGCCGACATGGACGCGCTGCCCATCGAGGAGGCGACCGGGCTGCCCTATGCCTCCACCGTGCAGGGAATGATGCATGCCTGCGGTCATGACGGGCACACGGCGATGCTGCTGGGGGCGGCGAAATACCTGGCCGAGACGCGCAATTTCGACGGCACCGCCGTGGTGATCTTCCAGCCCGCCGAGGAAGGCGGCGGCGGCGGGCGCGAGATGGTCGAGGACGGGCTGATGGAGCGTTTCAGCATCCAGGAGGTTTATGGCATGCACAACTGGCCGGGGCTGGAGCTGGGCCGTTTCGCGATCCGGCCCGGGCCGTTCTTTGCCGCCACCGACCAGTTCGAGATCACGCTCAACGGCAAGGGCGGGCATGCCGCCAAGCCGCATGAGACGATCGACCCCACGCTGGCGGCCAGCCACCTGGTTCTGGCGCTGCAATCCATCGCCAGCCGCAACGTGGACCCGACCGAGCAGGTCGTGGTCTCGATCACCAGTTTCCAGACCTCCTCGACCGCCTTCAACGTGATCCCGGCGCGGGTGCATCTGAAGGGCACAATCCGCTCGCTCGACGAAGGCGTGCGCGCGCAGGCCGCCGAGCGGCTCCGCGCCATCGCCGAGGGCACCGCGGCCACGTTCGGCGCGGTCGCGGAGGTGAATTACATGCCGGGCTACCCGGTGATGCGCAATGCCGAGGCGCAGACCGCGTTTGCCGCCGAGGTGGCGCGCAAGGTCGCGGGCGACTGCGGCGAGGCGCCGCTGATCATGGGGGGCGAGGATTTCGCATACATGCTCAACGCCCGGCCCGGCGCCTATATCCTGGTGGGTAACGGACCGGGGGCGATGGTCCATCACCCGGAATACAACTTCAACGACGAGGCGATCCCCGCCGGCGCGTCCTGGTGGGCGGAGATCGTCGAGACGGCGATGCCCGCGTGAGGCCCCCGCGCCCCCGCGGCGCCCCCATGCCGGGAGCAGGAGATGAGCGTCGGCCCCCACCCGGCCACCCCCTCGAGGGGGCGGAGCGCAATCGGCATGTGACAAGTGCGCGGCGGCCGAGGATTGACCCCGGCGCGGCGCGCTAGTAGCGGAAGGGCCATGGCACGCGCACCGCTTCTCCAGCTTTCGGACATTTCGCTCACCTTCGGGGGCGAGCCGCTCTTCGCCGGGCTCGACCTGGTGGTGCAGCCCGGCGACCGGGTGGCGCTGGTGGGCCGCAACGGCTCGGGCAAGTCCACGCTGATGAAGATCATGGCCGGGCTCGTGGAGCCCGATACCGGCGCGCGGGTGCTCTCGCCCGGAACCTCGGTGGGCTACATGGAGCAGCATCCCAACCTCGCAGGCTTCGCCACGCTGGGTGATTTCGCCGCCGCCGGGCTGGAGCCGGGCGAGACCTACCGGGTGGAGATGGCTGCCGAAGGGCTGAAATTCGACCCCGCGACGGATACGGCGACGGCCTCGGGCGGGGAGCGGCGGCGCGCGGCGCTGGCGCGGTTGCTGGCGGAGGCGCCGGAGCTGATGCTGCTCGACGAACCCACCAACCATCTGGATATCGAGGGGATCACCTGGCTCGAGGCGCAGCTTGCCGAGACCCGGCGCGCCTTCGTGCTGATCTCGCATGACCGGGCGTTTCTCAAGGCGCTGACGCGCGCCACGCTCTGGATCGACAGGGGAGCGGTACGCCGGCGCGAGGCGGGGTTCGAGGGGTTCGAGGACTGGCGCGACAAGCTCTGGGCCGAGGAAGACGAGAACCGCCACAAGCTGGAGCGCAGGATCAAGTCCGAGGCCCGCTGGGCGGTGGAGGGCATCAGCGCGCGGCGCAAGCGCAACCAGGGGCGCCTGCGGGCGCTCCGGGACATGCGCGCCGAACGTGCCGCGATGATCGCCCGGCAGGGCGCTGCGGCGATGGCGCTGGAGGCGGGCCCCCGGAGCGGCAAGCGGGTGATCGAGGCGCGCGGCATCTCGAAACGGTTCGGGGAGCACGTGATCCTGCGCGACTTCTCGATCCGCATCCGGCGCGGCGAGCGGGTGGCGCTGGTCGGCCCCAACGGCGCCGGCAAGACCACGCTCCTGAAGCTGCTGACCGGCGAGATGGCACCCGATACCGGATCGGTGGAACTGGGCACGAATCTCGGAATCGCGGTCTTCGACCAGAACCGCGCCGCGCTCGACCCCGACGCCACGCTCTGGGAGAGCCTGACCGGCGACAAGGCGATGCGGGTGGCGGGCAAGGCCGATCAGGTGATGGTGCGCGGCCAGCCGCGCCATGTGGTGGGATATCTGAAGGATTTTCTCTTCGACGAGCGCCAGGCGCGGGCGCCGGTGCGCGCGCTCTCGGGCGGCGAGAAGGCGCGGCTCCTGCTGGCGCGGATCATGGCCGCCGAAAGCAATCTGCTGGTCCTCGACGAGCCGACCAACGATCTGGACGTGGAGACGCTCGACCTGCTTCAGGATATCCTGGGCGACTATCCCGGCACCGTGCTTCTGGTCAGCCACGACCGCGATTTCCTGGACCGCGTCGCCACCACGACCGTGGCGATGGAGGGCGACGGGCGTGCCACGGTCTATGCCGGCGGCTGGAGTGACTACCGCGCGCAGCGCGGCGCGCCGGACGAACCTGGCCCGGCTCCGGCCGAGAAGCCGAAACGTCCGCGTCCGGAGAAACGCGCCGGGAAGTCCGGGCTCAGCTATACCGAGCAGCACCGGCTGGAGCGTCTGCCGGATGAGATCGCGCGGCTTGAGGCGGAGATCGCGAAACTGGAGGCGGTCCTGTCGGATCCGGACCTCTACCGGCGTGAGCCTGCGAAATTCGGCAAGGCAACCGAGGCGCTGGCACAGCGACAGGAGGCGCTCGCCAAAGCCGAGGAGGACTGGCTGACCCTGGCCGAGAAAGCCGAATGCGCATGATCCAGGTCAAGGCCCCGCCGCGGCGCGGGCGTCAGAATGGGCCGGTGGGCCGGAAGGGAGATGCGAGATGCTGAGAGTGATGCTGATCTGCGGGCTCGCCCTGGCCGCGCCGGCCCGCGCGCAGGATGCGGCGCGGGAGGATCCGGGGGCGGCGGCCTTCGCGACCCATTGCGCGGCCTGCCACGGCGCAGATGGCCAGGGCGACGGGCCGATGGCGCAGTTGCTGACCGTCGAAGTCCCGGACCTGACGCGGCTGACGGCGCGCAATGGCGGGGCCTTTCCGATGCGCGAGGTGGTGCACCAGATCGACGGGCGTGCCACGCGCGCGGGGCATGGCGGGCCGATGCCGGTCTTCGGCGCGCTTCTGGAAGGGCGTCCGGGCGTGCTCGACAGCCCGGATGGGACGGTGATCTTCACCCGCGGGGTCATCCTTTCGTTGGCCTATTACCTGGAGAGTATCCAGCGCTGAACCGCGGGCCGCATTTTTGCGCTCTTGGCGCTTGACGGGGCGGGCGGGCGGTCATAGAAGGCTCCCCACGTCCGGGCGCCGCCCGACGGCAGTGAGCGGTTGTAGCTCAGTTGGTTAGAGTACCGGCCTGTCACGCCGGGGGTCGCGGGTTCGAGCCCCGTCAACCGCGCCACCACTGCCCGTCCCAGGTCCCCGCATACGGAAATGCGGTTGTAGCTCAGTTGGTTAGAGTACCGGCCTGTCACGCCGGGGGTCGCGGGTTCGAGCCCCGTCAACCGCGCCATTCCGCGAAGATCATCCCAGGGATTTGCCACGGCGCGCGGGATCCGTCCCGTGGCGAGGGGGGCGCTGCCCCCGCCGCGCCTTGCGGCGCGCCTCCCCCGGAATATTTTGGGCAAGAAGAAGGGGGAGCGAGGCGGCTCAGGCGTCGCAGATGCGATCGAGCATGCGGGCCCAGCTGCGGATACCCTTGTGGAAGGATTCCAGGTCGTATTTTTCGTTGGGCGAATGCAGCGCGTCGTCGTCGCGGGCAAATCCGGCCAGGAGCGCGTCCATGCCCAGGATGTCCTTGAAGTAGCCGGCAATGGGGATCGAGCCGCCGCAGCCCACGAAGGCCGCCGGGTTCGGCCATTCCTCGGTCAGGGCTTGGCGGGCGGCCTCGAATGCGGGATTTTCGGTGGCCATCCGGCTGGCCGGGGAGGCGCCGTGAGCCTCGAACGTCACGCCGCAATCGGCCGGAAGCTGCGCGCGCACCCAGTCGCGGAAGTTCTTGCGGATCGCGTGGGGGTCCTGCGCGCCCACCAGCCGGAAACTGACCTTGGCGGCGGCCTGCGACGGTAGCACCGTCTTGAAACCCGCGCCGATATAGCCCGACCACATGCCGTTGATCTCGGCTGTGGGGCGCGACCAGATCATCTCGAGCCCGGTGCGGTCCGCCTCGCCGGCTGGATCCGAGAGCCCCACACCGCCCAGGAACGCGCCCGCGTCGAAGCCCAGCCCCTGCCACTGCGCGGCGATCTCCTCGGGCAGCTCCGGAACGCCGTCGTAGAAACCCGGCACCGTCACCCGGCCCGTGTCGTCATGCAGCCCCGCCAGGATGCGCGCCAGCACCCGCGCGGGGTTCATTGCGATGCCGCCATACATGCCCGAATGCAGGTCCTTGTCGGGGCCGGTGATCGTCAGTTCCTCGCCCACCAGGCCGCGCAGCATGGTCACGATCGCCGGCGTGTCATGGCCGAAGAGCCCGGTGTCGCAGATCAGCGCCAGATCGGCCGAAAGCTCGTCCCGGTTCTCCTTCATGAAGGGGATGAGCGAAGGCGAACCCGACTCCTCCTCGCCCTCCAGGAAGACCGTGA
This sequence comes from Maritimibacter sp. 55A14, assembly GCF_003122205.1. Lineage (GTDB taxonomy): Bacteria > Pseudomonadota > Alphaproteobacteria > Rhodobacterales > Rhodobacteraceae > QEYE01. The sequence continues at coordinate 205,449 of NZ_QEYE01000001.1, read as the reverse complement.
TCCGGCAGGGCAGGCGGCCATGTTCGGCCTTCCAGGCGCGGCAGGCCTCGATGAAGGTCATGAGCGGCCCCTTGTCGTCCGATGCCCCGCGCCCGCGGATCACCGTGCCGGCCGGCGTCGCCTCCAGCGCCGGGTCGAAGGGATCGCGCCGCCACAGGTCCAGCGGATCGACCGGCTGCACGTCGTAATGGCCGTAGAAGAGCAGATGCGGCCCCGGCCCGCCGCAATGCGCCACCACCATCGGATGGCCTGGCGTTGCCCGCTTGGAGGCGTCGAAGCCGAGGCTTTCCAGGTCAGCCACGAGCCAGTCCGCGGCGGCCTCGCAATCGGGCTTGTGGGCCGGATCGGTGGAGATCGAGGGGATGCGCATGAGCTCCAGCAGCCGCCCTGTCGCGGCGTCCAGATCGGCGTCGATGCGGGCGAGGGTTTTTTCCAGCGGCATGGGCGGGCTCCTTGTCTCCAACGGCGGGGCGGAGCCTAGCAGCGGGCGCGCCGGTGTCCAGCCATCCGCGCGCCTAGGCGCGCCGCGTGATCCAGCCGCCGCCCAGAACGCGGCTCGATCCGGTCTCGTAGAAGACGCAGGCCTGGCCGGGGGCGACGCCTTCCTCGGGGTTGAGCAGTTCCACCACCGCGCCGCCGGCGGCGGGGCGCAGGATCGCCTCGCGCGGCGGGCGGGTGGAGCGGACTTTCACCGAAAGATGCCATTCGGCGCGGGATCCGATCGGCGTGGCGCCCAGCCAGTTGATCTCGCGCAGGGGGACGTGGCGGGTGCTCAGCGCATCCTTCGGTCCGACCACGACCTGCCGCGCCTCGGGGTCGAGCCGCACCACGTAGAGCGGCTCGGCCAGCCCGCCGATCCCCAGGCCCCGGCGCTGGCCGATCGTGTAGCGGATCACGCCATCGTGGCAGCCTAGCATCCGTCCATCCATGTCCACGATCTCGCCCGGCTCGCCCGCGCCGGGGCGCAGCTTCTCGATCACATTCGCGTAATCGCCATCGGGCACGAAGCAGATATCCTGGCTGTCGGGTTTGTCGGCCACGCTCAGCCCGTATTTCGCCGCCAGCTTGCGCGTGGCCTCCTTCGACGGCAGGTGGCCCAGCGGAAAGCGCAGATAATCGAGTTGCTCGGGCGTCGTGGAGAAGAGGAAATAGGACTGATCGCGGTTCGCATCCGTGGCGCAGTGCAGTTCGGGACCGTTGGCACCCATCTTGCGCTGAATGTAATGTCCGGTGGCCATGCAATCGGCCTCCAGATCGCGCGCGGTCTCCAGCAGGTCTCGGAACTTCACCCGTTCGTTGCAGCGGATGCAGGGCACAGGCGTGGCGCCGGCCAGGTAACTGTCGGCGAACTCGTCTATCACCGCCTCGCGGAACATGTCCTCGTAATCGAGCACGTAATGGGGAAAGCCCATCGTCTCGGCCACGCGGCGGGCATCGTGGATATCGCGCCCCGCGCAGCAGGCGCCCTTGCGGGCCAGCGCCGCGCCGTGATCGTAAAGCTGGAGCGTGACACCGACCACGTCATAGCCTCCCTCGGCGAGTTGCGCGGCCACGACGGAACTGTCCACGCCGCCAGACATCGCCACGACGACGCGCGTGTCGCGCTCGGGCTTGGCGAATCCAAGCGAGTTCAGCGGGTGGGGTCGGCTGTCGAGTGGCATCGGGGCCTCCGAAGGGAAGATGCGCAGGAATATAGGAAAATGCGCGGTATTCTCAAGATCCGGTTTCACCCCGCGTTAAGCTGCGGCACGCAGGGTTTCCCCCGCGAGCGGTTGCAAGGGGTGAGACCATGTATATCAGACGGATGGCGGGGCCAAGCTCCGTCCGCCTGCCCGATGGCAGCCGGATGTTCCGATCCGACCTCCCCGTGCCCGCGACGCGGCGCTGGGTGGCCAGTCGCAAGGCGGCCGTTGCGCGGGCGGTGATCTATGGGCTGCTGAGCGATGCGGAAGCCCGCGAAATCTATGAGTTGTCGGAGGAAGAACTGGAGGGCTGGAAACGTGCAATCGAGTTGCATGGCGAACGGGCGCTGAAGGCCACATCGGTGCAGCGGTATAGACAACCCTGAGTTGCTGTTTTTAATTCTTGTTCTATGGTAACGAGTGATTAACCAATGTCGTGTTTCGTTAACGGGACACGAAATCAGAGTGGAGACCCGTTATGCGCGTACTTCTGGTCGAGGACGATCCGACAACTTCACGTAGTATCGAGATGATGCTGTCGAATGCCAATCTCAACGTCTACGCGACCGACCTGGGGGAGGAAGGGATCGACCTGGCGAAGCTTTACGACTACGACCTGATCCTGCTTGACCTGAACCTGCCGGACATGGACGGACATGAAGTGCTGCGCCAGCTCCGCATGGCGCGGGTGGAGACGCCAATCCTGATCCTGACCGGCAGCGACGACACCGAAAACAAGCTCAAGGGCTTCGGCTTCGGCGCCGACGATTACCTGACCAAGCCCTTCCACCGTGAGGAGCTTGTGGCGCGCATCCACGCGATCATCCGCCGCTCCAAGGGCCATTCACAGTCGATCATCCGCACAGGCCGGATCGCGGTCAATCTCGACGCCAAGACGGTGGAGGTCGATGGCCAGCCGGTGCACCTGACCGGCAAGGAGTACCAGATGCTGGAACTTCTGTCGCTGCGCAAGGGCACGACGCTGACCAAGGAGATGTTCCTCAACCATCTCTATGGCGGCATGGATGAGCCGGAGCTCAAGATCATCGACGTCTTCATCTGCAAACTGCGCAAGAAGCTCTGCCAGGCGACCGGCGGCGACAATCATATCGAGACGGTCTGGGGCCGCGGATATGTGCTGCGCGAGCCCGAGAAGGAATTCGAATCCGCCCCGGCGGCGCTGGCCGAAACCGCCTGACACGACCCTCCGCCGCGGCGCCTGGCGGCGCGGCAAATCCTTGATGCGGCTTCCACCCCGCTCTGGACCTCTCCGGGCCTGCGACCTATCACTTGGAGCGCAACGCCTGGAGAGGGACCCGCATGCCGTCAGAGCGCCATGCCAAGACGCCGGTGGACCGGCTCGACGAGACCGCAGCGCGCGCCGAACTGGACCGCCTGGCCGAGGCGCTGAACGCGGCGAACCGCGCCTATCATACCGAAGATGCCCCGCGCATCAGCGATGCCGAATACGACGCGCTCAAGGCGCGCAACGCGGCCATCGAGGACGCCTTCCCGCATCTCAAGCGCGCCGACAGCCCCTCCGAACAGGTCGGCGGCCCGGTTGCCGACGGCTTCGCGAAGGTCACCCATGCGGTGCGGATGATGTCGCTGGGCAATGCCTTCGAGGATGCGGAGGTGGCCGAGTTCGATGCGCGGGTGCGCAGGTATCTGGGGCTCGAGGACGGCGCGCCGCTCGCCTTTACGGCCGAACCCAAGATCGACGGGCTCTCGCTCAACCTGCGCTACGAGGGCGGCCGCCTCGTGCAGGCCGCGACGCGCGGCGATGGCGAGACCGGCGAGAACGTCACCGCCAATGCACGCACCGTCGATGACATTCCCGAGCGGCTGGACGACGCGCCCGAGGTGCTGGAGGTGCGCGGCGAGGTCTATATGAGCCACGAGGATTTCGCGGCGCTGAACGGGCGCCAGTCCGAACGCGGCGACAAGACCTTCGCCAATCCGCGCAACGCCGCCGCGGGCTCGCTGCGCCAACTCGACGCGCGGATCACCCGCGACCGCCCGCTGCGCTTCTTCGCCTATGGCTGGGGGGAGTTGTCGGAGCCGCTCGCCGGCACGCAGTATGACGCCATCGCGCGGCTGGCCGAACTGGGCTTCCGGACCAATCCGCTGACCGTGCGCTGCGACGGCCCCGACGGGATGCTGGCGCAGTACAGCGCCATCGAGCAGGGCCGCGCCACACTGGGCTACGATATCGACGGCGTGGTCTACAAGGTGGACGATCTGGACTACCAGCGCCGGCTGGGCTTCCGGTCGACCACGCCGCGTTGGGCGCTGGCGCATAAGTTCCCGGCCGAAACGGCCTGGACCCGGCTGGAGAAGATCGAGATACAGGTCGGCCGCACCGGTGCGCTCAGCCCCGTGGCGCGCCTCACGCCGGTGACGGTGGGCGGCGTCGTCGTCTCCAACGCGACACTTCACAACGAGGATTACATCGCCGGGCGCGATGCCGGGGGCAACCCGATCCGCGGCGGCAAGGACATCCGCGAGGGCGACTGGGTGCAGGTCTATCGCGCGGGTGACGTGATCCCCAAGGTGGCGGATGTGGATCTCGAGAAGCGCCCCGAAGATGCCGCGCCCTACGCCTTCCCGACGGTCTGCCCCGAATGCGGTTCCGACGCGATCCGCGAGGAAGGCGACGCGGTACGGCGCTGCACCGGCGGGCTGATCTGCCCCGCGCAGGCGGTGGAGAAGCTCAGGCATTTCGTCTCCCGCGCGGCCTTCGACATCGAGGGGCTGGGCGCCAAGCAGGTGGAGCAGTTCTACCGCGACGGCTGGATCGCGGAGCCGGCGGATATCTTCACGCTGGCGGAGCGATTCGGGTCGGGTGCGCGGCAGTTGAAGAACCGCGAAGGCTGGGGCGAGAAAAGCGCGAGTAACCTATTCGAAGCGATTGACGAGAAGCGGAAAATCGACCTGCGGCGCGTAATATTCGCGCTGGGTATCCGCCATGTGGGCGAGGTTGCCGCGGGCGATCTCGCGCGCCATTTCGGCACCTGGGAGAGCTTCGCCGTCGGCGTCGAGGCGGCGATTCCCGCCGCCCATGCCCATCGCGCCGCCGCGGAGGCCGTCGGCGCCGAACAGGCCGCCGCGAAGGTCGAGGGCCGCCGCGCCCGCGTCACCGAGACGCGCGAGGCCGTATGGGCCGAGGCCGACTTGCCAATGGGCGCCAAGGTCGCCTGGGACGATCTGGTGGGGATCGACGGGATCGGCGCGACGGTGGCGGCCTCGCTCGCCGACGCCTTCGCGCAGGAGGCCGAGCGCGCCTCGATCGACCGGCTGATCGCGCATCTGGACGTGCGCCCCGACGAACCGCCCGACACCGAAGGCAGCCCGGTCGCGGGCAAGACCGTCGTCTTCACCGGCACGCTGGAGAAGATGACCCGCGCCGAGGCCAAGGCACGGGCCGAGGCGCTGGGGGCCAAGGTTTCGGGCAGCGTGAGCGCGAAGACCGATCTGGTGGTCGCGGGGCCCGGCGCCGGGTCGAAGGCCAAAAAGGCCGCCGAACTGGGCATCGAGACGGTGGATGAGGACGGCTGGCTCGCCCTCATCGGGGACGGTTGAGCGCGTGGCCGGGCGTCCCGAAATCCTCTTCCCGCTCTTCGCGGATCTGGAGACGCTGGACGGCGTGGGCCCCAAGACGGCCAAGCTCTTCGCACAGCTTGACGTGACGCATCCGCGCGATCTGCTCTTCACGCTGCCCCATTCGGTGGTGGACCGCACCCGGCGCGGCTCGATCCGCGAGGTCGCGCCGCCTTGCACCGTGACGGTGGAGGTCGAGGTGGGGGCGCATCACCCGCCCTCGGGGCGCGGCCGGCCCTACCGCGTCACGGTCGAGGACGCCGAAACCAGCTTCCGGCTGGTCTTCTTCCATGCACGCGAGGACTGGCTGCGCCGGCAATTGCCAGCCGGATCGCGGCGCGTGGTCTCCGGCAAGCTGGAGCTATTTGACGGCATCGCCGAGATGATCCATCCCGACCACATCCTGCGGCCGGAGGAGGCGGCGGACATCCCGCGATTCGAGCCGGTCTATCCGCTGACCTCGGGCATTTCCCAGAAGGCGATGTGGAAGGCCACGCGCGCCGCGCTGACCCGCGCGCCGGAACTGGAAGAGTGGATCGACAATGCGCTCAAGACACGTGAGGGTTGGCCCGACTGGCACGAGGCCGTCGCCGCCGCGCACGGCCCGCAGAGTGCTGCCGACCTCGCGCCCGGCGCCCCGGCGCGGCTGCGGCTGGCCTATGACGAGCTTTTCGCCCATCAGTTGACGCTGGCGCTGGCGCGCGCCCGGCTGCGCCGCGCCAAGGGCGTGGTGACCGAGGGCACTGGCCGGATGCAGGCGCGGCTGCGCACGGTGCTGCCCTATGCGCCCACCGGCGCGCAGGACCGCGCGATGGTCGAGATCGCCGCCGACATGGCCGCGCCCTTGCGCATGAACCGGCTGCTTCAGGGCGATGTCGGCGCAGGCAAGACGCTGGTGGCGGTTATGGCGCTGGCCATCGCGGTGGAGGCCGGCGGGCAGGGCGTGATGATGGCGCCCACGGAAATCCTGGCCCGTCAGCACCTGGCCTCGATCCGCCCGCTGGCCGAGGCCGCGGGCATCGTGGTGGAGTTGCTGACCGGGCGCGACAAGGGGGCGGAGCGCGCCGCCAAGCTGGCCGCGCTCGCCGCGGGGGATATCCATGTGCTGCTGGGCACCCATGCGGTCTTTCAGAAGGATGTGGAGTTCCACGACCTGCGGCTCGCGATCATCGACGAGCAGCACCGTTTCGGCGTCGCCCAGCGAATGGAACTGGGCGCCAAGGGCCGCGCGGTGGACATCCTGGTGATGACCGCCACGCCGATCCCGCGCAGCCTGGCGCTGGCGCATTACGGCGACATGGATGTCTCGGTGCTGGACGAGAAGCCGCCGGGCCGCCGGCCTGTGAAAACGGCGCTGGTCTCCTCCGCCCGGATGGAGGAGGCGATCGCGCATCTGGCGGATGCCACGTCGAACGGCGCGCAGGCCTATTGGGTCTGCCCGCTGGTGGAGGAAAGCGAGACGGTGGAGCTGACCGCCGCGACCGAGCGTTTCAACGCGCTGCGCGCGCGGCTGGGCGAGGGCGCGGTGGGGCTGGTGCATGGCCAGATGCCGCCCGCCGAGAAGGATGCCGCGATGGCCGATTTCCAGGCCGGGCGCACACGTGTTCTGGTGGCGACAACCGTAATAGAGGTCGGCGTCGACGTCCCCAACGCCTCGATCATGGTGATCGAGGGGGCCGAGCATTTCGGTCTCGCGCAGCTTCACCAGTTGCGCGGCCGGGTGGGGCGCGGGGCGGCGGCCTCCACCTGCCTGCTGATGCATGGCGGGCTGCTCTCCGATGGCGCCCGCCGCCGGCTGAGCGTGATGCGCGAGACCGAGGACGGATTCCGCATTGCCGAGGAGGATATGGCGATGCGCGGCGCGGGCGACGTGCTGGGCACCGCGCAATCCGGCCTGCCGCGTTTCCGCGTGGCGGACATGGAGGCGCAGGCCGGGCTGATGGCCACCGCGCAGAGCGACGCGCGCGCGCTTCTGACCGCCGATCCTGGGCTGGAGGGACCGCGCGGGCAGGCGGCGCGCGTGCTGCTCTACCTGATGGAGCAGGATCGCGCGATTCGTCTGATTTCGGTCGGGTAGTGCCAGGTCGGGAAGACCCGAATCCTAAGCGATGACAATAACGCTAGCGGGCGCTCTGCGGCTGTGTTCCCGCGCGGGGACAACGGTTGAATGTGCGCGCAAGGCCATATGTTGCGGACCGAATGGGGCTGTTCCAGAAACCTGATACCGGCTTTGTTCGCAAATGTTCCTCAAAAGTTCTTTACAGGGCGTTAAGAATATGAGAACAAAGTGGCAACACGGATCGGAAGAACAGGAGATCAGGATGCTTACGGATATTCGCAGGATCATCGCCCGCTCGCCCCAGACCCTGGCGGAAGACGCGTTGGGTTGCGCCGCGATCCTGGTCACGCTTCTGGTCGCGTTGCATCTTCCCGGTTTCGTCTGAACCTGCCTGCGTTCTGTACCGCCCCGGCATCCCGTCCCCGGATGCGCGCCCCCGACATCGCCTGTTCCGGGGGCGGGGGGCGGACCGGCCTCGGTTCCGCTCCCCTCGGGGTCCAGATACGCTCACTCACCGCCGCGGGCTCATGCCTCGCGGCGGTTTTTTCTTGGTCTGCATGGCAGATCAAGCGCAGGCGGTCTCGCGGGCTGCATCGAAGGCCTCCAGCGTCGCCTCCAGCGCCAGCATGATCGAGGCGTGGCGGTTCTTGTAGTCGCGCGCGGGCTCCAGCACCGCCAGCCCGTCGAAGGGCGGCGAGGGTGGTGGGCCGTTCTCCTTGAGCATCGCCTTCAGCTCGTCGCGGGCGCGCAGAATCTCGTCGCGGCTGCGCCCGATCACGTTCGCCCCGACCACCGCGGCGGCGGCCTGGCCCAGCGCGCAGGCCTTCACGTCCTGCCCGAAGTCTGTGATGCGCCCGTCCGACACTGTCAGATCCACCGTCACGTTGGAGCCGCAGAGCGGCGCGCGCCGTTTCGCCGTGGCGTCCGGCGCGTCCAGCCGTTCGGTCAGCGGGATATCCGCGGCAAGCGCCAGGATGCGTTGGGAATAGAGCTTGATCAGTTCGGATTCGGCGCTCATGGGTGGGTACTTTCCTGTTGGCGTCGGATCAAATAGATAGTCCGGACCGGTCCCGTTGAAAAGGATATGTCATGGCATTCGATCCTTCCACGCTGAAATTTGATGACCGCGGCCTGATCCCGGTGATCGCGCAGGAGGCCGCGACCGGCGAGGTGCTGATGCTGGCCTGGATGAATGCCGATGCCGTCGCGCGCACGCTGGAGACCGGCCGCGTCACCTACTGGTCGCGCTCGCGCCGGACCTTCTGGGTCAAGGGCGAGACGAGCGGCCATGTCCAGAGGCTCGTGGAACTGCGCGTCGATTGCGACCGCGACTGCCTGCTGGTGCTGGTGGAGCAGACCGGCCCCGCCTGCCACACCAACCGCAGGAGCTGCTTTTTCACCGGCATCCGCGACGGCGAGGAGACGGAACTGATGCGCCCCGAACCGGGCTGAACCGCTCAGGCCGCCAGGGGCGGCAGGCCCAGATGGCGCCGCAGGTCGGCCGGGCTCTCGCCCGATTCGCGCCAGAGCCGCAGCGCGCGCGCGTCGTCGCGTTTCGCGAGACGGCGCCCCGCTTCATCTCGAATAAGAACGTGATGGTGGTAGCTTGGATGCGGAAGCTCCAGCAACGCCTGAAGCAGGATATGGATCGGCGTGGCCGCCAGAAGGTCGCGGCCGCGCACGACATGGGTGATGCCCTGTGCCGCGTCGTCCACCACGACCGAGAGGTGATAGGAGGTGGCGATATCGCGGCGCGCCAACACGATGTCGCCGCAGCGATCCGTCAGCGCGTCCGGGTCCAGCCGGTGGCGCGCGATCTCCGCTGCGCCGGTCTCCGCCGCGTGATGCGTGTCGGTACCGTCGCCCAACCGCGCCAGCGCGCGTACCATATCGAGGCGCAGCGCATCGCCCGGCGTCCGCGTCGCCATCCCTCGTCCCCGGCAGGTGCCGGGATAGACCGGGCCGTCGGGACCGTCCCGCGCGGGCTCCGCGCGTTCCTGTGGGGCGGCAAGGGCGGCGCGGATATCGGCGCGGCTGCAGGAGCAGGGATAGACCACGCCCAAAGCCGCCAGCCGCGTCAACGCGCCCCGATAGGCCGGCATCCGGTCGGACTGGCGCATCACCGGGCGCGGCCAGTCCAGCCCCAGCCAGGCGAGATCCTCGAAGATCGCGGCCTCGAATTCGGGCCGGGCGCGGGCGGTGTCGATATCCTCGATACGTAGCAGGAAAGTACCGCCCGCCGCCTGCGCCATGTCCCAGGCCGTCAGCGCCGAGAAGGCGTGGCCCAGATGCAGGAGACCCGTGGGCGAGGGCGCGAATCGCGTGCACATTCAGCGTTTTCGCAGCACATAGACAACCGCGCCGGGCTCTGTCCCGGGGATCTGGTCGCCCTGGTCGCGGCACAGTACCTCGGCCGCGCAGCAATCGACATATTCGGCGATCCGGGCCTCGAACCGCGCATCGGCCAGTGTCTCCGCATTGAAGCAGAGGATCATGTAGCCGCCGCGCTTGAGCAGCCGGAAGAGCCCATCGAAGGTCTCCGGCGGCGCGGCGCCGGGGCCGATCGCGCACAGCGCAGCAATATTGTCATAGGGGCCATTGCCCGAGGGCAGGCGGCGCCCCGGCACGATCTGCCAGAGGCCGCGGTAGATGTTGCGCGCGGCCGCCCGTTCCAGCATCCGTGGCGACGGGTCCATGCCGTCGATCACCCGGAAGCCCGCATCGGCGAAGGCCGCGCCGGATATGCCGTTGCCGCAGCCGAAATCGAGCAGCGGCGCGCCCGTATCGGCGCCGCAGTCGCGCAGCGCCGCCGCGGCGTCCTGTGGGGCGGTGGCGCGGTCACGCCCGGCCGCCGGACCCGTCTGGTTCGTGCGTTCTTCAATGGTATCGGTGTCGTTCATAGGCTTCCCCTGTCGCAAACAGGATAACAAGCCCGGTCAGCAAAGGTCCAGAGCGGTCTGGTTCTCCAGCCATTCTGCAAAGGCGGCCTTGGCGCGGTCGGTATAGGCGCGGTAGCGCGCGGGCCGGTTGCGGCGCCCGCCTTTCAGGTCGACCGGCGGGAAGAGGCCGAAATTCACGTTCATCGGCTGGAAGGTCTTCGCATCCGCGCCGCCGGTGATATGGGTGACGAGCGCGCCCAGCGCCGTTTCGGGCGGCGGCGCGCAGAGCGGCGCGCCACGCAGTTCGGCCACGGCCAGCCGTCCCGCCAGCAGACCCATCGCGGCGGATTCGACATAGCCCTCGACCCCGGTGATCTGCCCGGCGAAGCGGATATGCGGACGCGATTTCAGCCGCAACTGCGCGTCGAGATAGCGCGGCGAGTTCAGGAACGTGTTGCGGTGTATGCCCCCAAGTCGCGCGAAACCGGCATGTTCCAATCCTGGAATCATACGTAAAACATCGGTTTGCGCGCCATACTTCATCTTGGTCTGGAAGCCCACGATATTGTAGAGTGTGCCCAGTTTGTTGTCCCGGCGAAGCTGCACGATTGCATGCGGCTTCACATCCGGCGCGTGCGGGTTGGTCAGGCCCACCGGCTTCATCGGTCCGTGACGCAGCGTCTCGCGGCCGCGCTCGGCCATCACCTCGATCGGCAGGCAGCCGTCGAAATATTTGGCGGTCTCGCCCTCGTGGAACTCGGTCTTGTCGGCGGCCAGCAGGGCGTCGATGAACGCCTCGTAGGTGTCGCGGTCCATCGGGCAGTTGAGATAGGCGGTGCGCTGCTCCTCGGTTTCGCCCTTGTCGTAGCGCGACTGGAACCAGGCCTTGGACAGGTCGATGCTGTCGAAATGCACGATGGGCGCGATGGCGTCGAAGAAGGCCAGCGCCTCGGCCCCGGTCTCGGCCCGGATCGCTTCCCCAAGCGCGTCGGAGGTCAGCGGCCCGGTCGCGATGATGCAGGAGCCCCGGTCGGCGGGTGGCAGGCCGGTGATCTCGCCCTCCTCGAGGGTGACCAGCGGATGGGCGCGCAGGCGCGCACTCACCCCGGACGAGAAGGCGTCGCGGTCCACGGCCAGCGCCCCGCCGGCGGGCAGGGCATGGGCATCGGCCATTTCCATGATCAGACCGCCGGCCGCGCGCATCTCCCAATGCAGCAGGCCCACGGCGTTCTGTTCATCGTCATCGGAGCGGAAGGAGTTGGAGCAGACCATCTCGGCCAGATCACCGGTGCGGTGCGCGAAGGTGCCGATACGCGGGCGCATCTCGTGCAGAATCACGGGCACGCCCAGTTGGACCGCCTGCCAGGCGGCCTCGGCCCCGGCCATGCCGCCGCCGATGATATGGATGGGTCCGGTCATGCGCCGGATGTAGGGGAGTGGCCGGGAAAAGGAAAGGGGGGCGCGGTGGCGGTGGGGGTCAGTCGCGCAGGCCGCGCAGGGCGGTGGCCTTGCTCAGCCGGTCCAGTCCGGCGCCGTAGCGGCTGAGCAGGATCACGATGAAGAGCCCCATTACCATCGAGAAATCCTTCCAGAAGAGATGCAGCGCGGGCAAGTTTCCGGGGTCGTAGTTGAAGAGATAGCTGCTCCAGAACACATGCACCGCCAGCACCGACGCGGCGAGCACGGTCTGGAAGCCGATCAGCACACAGAAGGCGGCGAGGAACTCGAATCCGACGCTCACCCAGATGAAGGTGCCGGGGATCAGCCCGGCCGCGAACACCTGGTGGAGCGCGTTGCCCGCAAGCACCAGACCGGCCGATTTCGCCAGGAAGAAGGAGCCTATGACTACACGCGTGAAGGTCGCGAAAATGTCGAGCGGCGTGGCCTCGGGCGGTGCCGCGGGTGCCGGTTCGGGCGGGACTATTGGTTCGCGCGCTGCCGCCGCGGCGGCCTCCCGCAACATGTCCTCCACATACCTGTATTCCCGTTTCGCGCGAAATTCGGCATGCTGGTTCATTCCATCCCTCGGTCACTAGACGCCCGCCCTCGGAAAACAACCTCCGGGAGAAATGTGTTCAGATTAGGATCACATTGCGGAATTCACCAAGGGCCGGCGGCAGGGCCGTCACAGCCCTGCCGCGCGGCACTCACGCCTCGTCGTCGGGGGCGTCTTCCTCGTCCTCGCCGCGCTCCGCGATCCAGGCGACCGAGACGACCTTCTCACCCTTCGCGGTATTGAAGACCTTGACCCCGCCCGCCGCGCGGGAGCGGAAGGAGATGCCGTCCACCGGGCATCGGATCGACTGGCCCTTGGAAGTGGCGAGCATGATCTGGTCGTCCATCTCCACCGGGAAGGCGGCGACCAGATCGCCGCCGCGCATGGCGCGGTCCATCGCCGCCACGCCTTGGCCACCGCGCCCGCGCACCGGATAGTCATGGGAGGAACTGAGCTTGCCCGCGCCGCCCTCGGTGATGGTCAGGATGAGATCCTCGGCCGCCGACATCTGGGCATAACGCTCCTGGCTGAAATCGGCCGCGGCGGGCACGTCCTCGTCGTCCATCTCGGCGTCGTCGGCCAGCCCGGCGACGGCGCGGCGCATCTTCAGATAGGCGGCGCGCTCTTCCGGCGTGGCCTCGAAATGGCGGATCACGGCCATCGACACCACGCGGTCCGACTTGCCCAGCCTGATGCCACGAACGCCGGTCGAGCCACGGCCCTTGAAGACCCGCACATCGGTGGTGCGGAAGCGGATTGCCCGGCCGCTGGCGGTTACCAGCATGACATCGTCGTCCTCGGTGCAGATGCGCGCATTCACCAGGCTCACGCCCTCGGGCAGTTTCATCGCGATCTTGCCGTTGCGCATCACGTTGGTGAAATCGCTCAGCGCGTTGCGCCGCACCGTACCCTCGGACGTGGCGAAGACGATCTGGAGCTTGTCCCAATCCTCCTCCGCCGCATCCACCGGCATGATCGCGGCGATCGAAACCCCGGCCGCGATCGGCAGTATATTCACGATCGCCTTGCCGCGCGCGTTGCGCCCGCCCGGCGGCAGGCGCCAGGTCTTGAGCTTGTAGACCATCCCGTCGGTGGTGAAGAACAGAAGCGGCGTGTGGGTGTTGGCGACGAAGAGATTCGTCACCACGTCGTCTTCCTTGGTCGCCATGCCCGACAGTCCCTTGCCGCCGCGGCGCTGCGCGCGATAATCCACCAGCGGGGTGCGCTTGATGTAACCCGAGGAGGTCACGGTCACGACCATGTCCTCGCGCTCGATCAGGTCCTCGTCGTCCATGTCGGCGTCGTAATCGACGATCTCGGTGCGCCGCGGCACGGCGAAATCGTCGCGCACCTGACGCAGTTCGTCGGCGATGATGCCCATGATCCGCTCGCGCGAGCGCAGGATGTCCAGATAGTCGCGGATCTTGTCGGCCAGGCTCTGCAATTCGTCGGTGACTTCCTTGACCCCCATCGCCGTGAGCCGTTGCAGCCGCAACTCCAGGATCGCGCGCGCCTGCGCTTCCGACAGGTTATAGGTGCCGTCCTCGTTGACCGGGTGGGTGGGATCGTCGATCAGCCGGATATATTCCAGGATGTCCCGTGCGGGCCAGCGCCGGGTCATCAGCTTCTCGCGCGCCTCGGCGGGGTCGGCTGAGCTTCGGATCGCCGCCACGACCTCGTCCACGTTGGAGACTGCCACCGCCAGCCCGCAGAGCAGGTGCGAGCGTTCGCGCGCCTTGCGCAGGTCATGCGCGGTGCGCCGGGCCACGACTTCTTCGCGGAAGGACACGAAGGCGGTCAGGAACTTGCGCAGCGTCAGTTGCTCGGGCCGCCCGCCATTGAGCGCCAGCATGTTGCAGCCGAAGGAGGTCTGCATCGGGGTGAAGCGGAATAGCTGGTTGAGCACCACGTCGGGCGTCGCATCACGCTTGAGCTCGATGACCACCCGCACGCCGACACGGTCGCTCTCGTCCTGGACATGGGCGATGCCCTCGATGCGCTTTTCCTTGGCGGCATCGGCGATCCGCTCGATCATGCCGGCCTTGTTCACCTGATAGGGGATCTCGTCGATGATGATGGCGTACCGGTCCTTGCGCAGTTCCTCGATCCGGGTCTTGGCGCGGATCACGACGCTGCCGCGCCCGTCCAGATAGGCTTTCCGCGCGCCCGACCGGCCCAGGATGATCCCGCCGGTCGGAAAATCCGGGGCGGGGATGTAGTCCATGAGTTGCTCTGAGGTCAGGTCCGGCTGTTCGATCAGCGCCAGCGTGGCGTCCGCGACTTCGCCGAGATTGTGCGGCGGGATGTTGGTGGCCATGCCCACCGCGATGCCGCCCGCGCCGTTGACCAGCATGTTGGGATAGCGCGCGGGCAGGACCGTCGGCTCCAGATCCTTGCCGTCGTAATTGTCCTGAAAGTCGACGGTTTCCTTCTCGATATCGGCCAGCAGCGCCTGCGCGGGCTTATCCATGCGCACTTCCGTATAGCGCATCGCCGCTGGGTTATCGCCGTCCATCGAGCCGAAATTGCCCTGGCCGTCCAGCAGCGGCAGCGACATCGAGAAATCCTGCGCCATGCGCACCAGCGCGTCGTAGATCGCGCTGTCGCCATGCGGGTGATACTTGCCCATCACGTCGCCCACCGGGCGGGCGGATTTGCGATAAGGCTTGTCATGCGTGTTGCCGGTCTCGTGCATCGCGTAGAGGATGCGCCGGTGCACCGGTTTGAGCCCGTCGCGCAGGTCGGGAATCGCCCGCGAGACGATGACCGACATCGCGTAATCGAGGTAGCTCGACCGCATTTCCTCCTCGATGGTGATCGAGGGGCCTTCGAAAGACGGACCGCCGAATTGCATTTCGTCCGCGTTGTCAGGGGGTTCTGGAGTGTCGCTCACGTGTGCTGCGCCTGTATTGCCGACATCTATATCTAGTTGGCGCGATTATACCCGAACCCAGATACGGGATGCAATCGGCCTCTGCCTGTGCCGCGAGCAGCCAACGGCGTTGTCTGCTAACACACTGGAATCATTTATCTTTGATGTACAGATTTCTTGACGGATCGGAAAAGCCGGGCAAACATTATGTAACAAGAAGAAAAGGAGGTAGCAGAATGCCGAGGACCGAGATCGAGCTGATGCTGGACGGCTACGGCCTGACCACGGCCGAAATGATCTACCGGATGCCGGATTACCAGCATGTCCTGAACAGTTTTCTCTGGCAGGAATACGACCTTGCACCGGATTACCCGAAGCTCTTCAAGTTCATCGAATTCTGGCAGGAAGAGATCGAGGGGCCGCTGCATTCCGTCCGCTTCACCCACCGCAAGCTGATCTCGCCGGGCGAATGGCGCAACGTCACCGGGGAGATATCGCTGCACTGACCGAAGGAAGCGCCCGCCCCGGTGGCCGGTACGGGCGAGGTGCCGATCAGGACGCGGCGCGCAGCAGCATCCCGAAGAGATCTCGCGGCTCGTCGGGATCGGCGATCATGTCGAGATCGTCGTAGAAGCGCGTGCCCCGCAGCCGGTCGCGCAGGAACCGAAGGGCCGAGAAGTCTTCCACCGCAAAGCCCACGCCGTCGAAAAGCGTGATCTGGCGGGCGTCCCGGCGCCCCGGCGCGGCGCCGTTGATGACCCGCCACATCTCGGTCACGGGGTGGTCCGCGTCGAGCTGCTGGATCTCGCCCTCGATCCGGGTCTGCGGCGGAAACTCCACGAAAATGTCCGACCGCAGCAAGATGTCGCGATGCAGTTCCGTCTTGCCCGGACAGTCGCCGCCGATGGCGTTGATGTGCACGCCAGCGCCGACCATGTTGTCGGTCAGGATCGTGGCGTATTGCTTGTCGGCGGTGCAGGTGGTGATGATCTGGGCGCCCTCTATGGCCTCCTCGCTACTGCGGCAGAAGCTCATGTCGAAGCCAAAACCGGCGAGGTTGCGCATCGCCTTCTCGGTCGCCACCGGGTCGATGTCGTAGAGGCGCAGCCGGTCCACCCCGCAGACCGCCTTCATCGCCAGCGCCTGGAATTCGGACTGCGCGCCGTTGCCAATCATCGCCATGGTGCGCGCGCCTTTTGGGGCCAGGTGCCGGGCCACCATCGCCGAGGTCGCCGCGGTGCGCAGCGCGGTCAGGATCGTCATTTCCGACAGCAGCACCGGGTAGCCGTTGCCGACATCGGCCAGCAGCCCGAAGGCGGTGACGGTCTGCAAGCCTTCCTTCATGTTCTTGGGATGCCCGTTGACGTATTTGAAGCCGTAGACCTCTCCGTCGGAGGTGGGCATCAGCTCGATCACGCCTTCCTTGGAATGGCTGGCCACGCGTGGGGTCTTGTCGAAAAGCTCCCAGCGGCGGAAATCCTCCTCGATATAGTCGGCCAGCCCGGTCAGGAAGCGCTCCACACCCGTCGCGAGCACCAGTTTCATCATGTTGTCGACGGAGACGAAGGGAACGATGTTGAGGTTTTTCATGCGAAACTCCGTGTCGGGCGGTCGAAGACCTTGCGGCCCAGAAGCGAGGCGGTGAGCTCGACCATCAGCGTGGCGGTGCGCCCGCGCTCGTCGAGAAAGGGGTTCAATTCCACCAGGTCGAGCGAGGTGACGAGCCCGCTGTCATGCAGAAGTTCCATCACCAGATGCGCCTCGCGGAAGGTGGCGCCGCCGGGCACCGTGGTGCCGACCGCCGGCGCGATGCCGGGATCGAGGAAATCCACGTCCAGACTGACATGCAGGCAGCCGTTGCTGGCCGCGACCTGCGCCAGGAAGGCGCGCAGCGGCGCGGCGATGCCATGCTCGTCGATGGCGCGCATGTCATGGATTCCGATGCCGTGCTCGAGAAGCCCCGCATGCTCTGCCGGATCGACCGAGCGCAGCCCCATCATGCAGACCCTCTCGCCCGGCACCGGTGCGGCGGGCGGCGGGAAGCCGTGGAATCCGGGCTGGCCGGTGAAATAGGCCACCGGCGTGCCGTGCAGGTTGCCCGAGGCGGTGGTCAGCGGAGTGTGGAAATCCGGATGCGCATCGAGCCAGAGCACATATTGCGGGCGGTCCTCGGCCGCGGCATGCGCGGCGACCCCGGCGACCGTGCCCAGCGACAGGCTGTGGTCGCCGCCCAGAAAGATCGGGAAGCCCGCCGCGGCGGCGTCGCGGGCGGCGGCGGTCAGGTTCTCTGTCCAGGCGATCGTCTCGCCCAGGCCATGCACGGCGGGATTGGCGCTTTGCGCGGGCCTCGGCGGGGCGGGGGCCAGGTCGCCCCGGTCCTCCACGCCGTGGCCCAGAGCGGCGATTGCCCCGGCAATCCCGGCGGTGCGATAGGCCGCAGGCCCCATCAGGCAGCCGGGACGGCGCTTGCCGCTGTCGACCGGCGCGCCGAGCAGAATGCAGGTTTTAGGTGTCATCGGGAATGTCCTTGTCATGGCTTGGTCATGTCTTGCCGCCAGAGTTCGCGCAAACCGGGATGGACGGAACCAGCCATTTTGGCCATATTGGTGTCATACTTTCCATAATGGTGGATGTAATGACCGAAATGGACGACACCGACCGCCGGCTCGTCTCGGCCCTCCGGCGCGATGGGCGGGCCGCGCTCTCCGATCTGGCGGCGACCCTGGGCGTCTCGCGCGCCACGGTGCGGGACCGCCTGCGCAAGCTTGTGGAGCGGGGCGAGATCGTTGGTTTCACCGCGCTCCTGAAGGACGACGTGGCGCAGGCCCCGGTGCGCGGGCTGATGATGCTGGGGATCGAGGGGCGCGGCACCGAACGCACCGTGGCACGGCTTCTGGGCATTCCGCAGGTTCAGGCGGTGCACGCCACCAACGGCAAATGGGACCTGATCGTGGAGATCGGCACCGACACGCTGGAGGCGCTGGATCGGGTGCTGGCGACGGTCCGGCGCTTCGACGGCGTGGCACTGAGCGAGACGAGCCTGCTTCTGAGCACCCGCAAGCCCGCCCGGCTGCGCTGAGCCTGCCCGTCAGGCGGGATGCGCCGCCGGGTTGAGACCCGGCACCAGCAAACGTGGCGCCTCTTGCCCGTAGCGCGGGTGGAGCACGGCCAGCGGCTGCGTGCGCCGTGCCTCGCCGCTGCCGGACAAGCGGGGAGTCAGAACGGGATCTCGTCGTCCAGGTCGCCCGCCGGCCCGCCGGAGAAGCCGCCGCCCGAGGACGCGCCCGGATCGCCGCCTCGGTCGTCGCCGCCATAGCTGCCACCGCCACCGCCTTCGCCGCGTCCGTCGAGCATCACAAGCGTGCCGTCAAAACCTTGCAGGACGACTTCGGTAGAATAGCGATCCTGACCGGATTGGTCCTGCCATTTGCGGGTTTGCAGCTTGCCTTCGAGATAGACCTTGGAGCCCTTGCGAAGGTATTGCTCGCAGACGCGCACCAATCCCTCCTGAAAGATCGCCACGCTGTGCCATTCGGTCCGCTCGCGCCGCTCGCCGCTCGCCTTGTCGCGCCAGGTCTCCGACGTGGCGACGCGCAGGTTGCACACCTTGCCGCCATTCTGGAAGGTCCGCACTTCCGGGTCGCGGCCCAGATTGCCGATGAGAATGACCTTGTTGACCGAACCTGCCATGCGTTCCTCCTGCCGAATCCCCTGCGTCTGATCGATCTACACCATTCCCGCGGGGCGGTGAAGGAATGGTTAACCCTGTCCGGCGGGTGGAAACGCCCTGCGCGCATAAACCCCAGGCAGACGGGCCTCAACCCCGGCCATAGAAGCACCGGTCTGCTCCGCCGGTTGATGGCGCGGCGGCCTGCGCGCGTGCCAGATCATGTCACGACGCAACCGGCCCTGGCGCAGCAGGCGCAGGGTCTTGACAGGAGTGAGAGACATGACACGAACCGCAAGAATTGCCGCCGCCCTGGCCGCCGCCGTGACGCTGACCTCCCCGGCGCTCGCCTCGGGCACGATCAGCGCGGCGGACCGGCAGACGATCACCGAGAAGCTGACGGCGCAGGGCTACGAGGTGCGCAAGATCGAGATGGAGGATGGCGAGGTCGAGGTCTACGCGCTCAAGGACGGGCAACGGATGGAGCTTTACCTAGACGAGAATTTCGACCCGCGCCGTATCAAGGCCGATGACTGACCGGCCGCCGGGGGCGGGCCTGCCGGCCCGTCCCCGGAGCCGCCAAACGGGAGACATGGCAATGCAACGGGAAAAATCCTGGGACCTCTTCGTGCGGGTGTTCCACTGGTCGGTCGTGCTTGGCTTCGCGCTCAACCTCGCGGTGCTCGACGATGAAGGCGCCTGGCACGAACGCGTGGGCTACGCGGTACTGGCGCTGGCCCTGCTGCGCATCCTCTGGGGCTTCGCCGGGCCGGCGCAGGCGCGTTTCAGCGCCTTTCCGCCGTCGCTCTCGGCGGCACTCGCGCATCTGGGCGACATGGCGCGGGGGATCGTGCGGCCGCACCGGTCCCACAATCCGCTGGGGGCGCTCATGGTCTACAACCTGCTGGCCTGCATGCTCGCCCTGGGCGCGACCGGGTGGATGATGACCACCGACATGTTCTGGGGCGTCGACTGGGTGGAGGAGTTGCACGAGTTCCTGGCCAACTGGGCGATCTTCTCGGTGGTCCTGCATGTCGGGGGCGTGATCGCGGAATCGCTGATCGAGAAACGCAATCTGGTGCGCCCGATGGTGACCGGTTACAAGGACGCGACGGAGAAGACGAAGGACTGACGCCGATGCCGCAATCGAGTCCGCCGCCATCCAGGGAGGGTTCCAGCCGCGCGCTGGCGCTGCTGATCGGCGTACAGGCGGTCTGCGCGGTTTTTTTCCTGGGCGATGTGGTCGCCGATCTGGTCGATGGCGGCGGGATGGCGGCACTGCGGCTGCATCTGGTGATCGAGGCCATCGCGAGCATCGCGCTCATTGTCGGCATCGCGGTGGAACTGCGCTTCCTTTTGGAGATGTTGCGCCGTGAGCAGGTTGCCGCGCGCAGCCTGGCCGTCGCCTCGGGGGCGCTGGCCGATGTGATGCAGGGCCTTTTCCGGGCCTGGGGCCTGACCGCGGCCGAACGCGACGTCGCGGCCTTTACCATGAAGGGGCTCTCCATCGCCGAGATCGCAGGGCTGCGCGGCGCGGCCGAAGGCACCGTGAAGAGCCAGCTTGCCGCGATCTACCGCAAGGCCGGGGTGAGCGGGCGCAGCCAGCTCGTGAGCCTCCTGATCGAGGACCTGATGGATGCGCCGCTGCTTGCGCGGGAAGGGGCGCAGCCGGGTAACGGGCTTGAAACGTCCGGCGCATCCGCTACGATGCGCGCCGGAAATCATTGAAGCGGCAGGCGGGGGCGCTGGCGGTGAGGCGGGGGATTGCATTCTGGACGGGCCGGACGGGTCGGTGCCTCTGCGCGATATCGGCGCTGGCGCTGGCTGCGGCGACACCGGCCGCGGGCCAGGGGCTTTCGAAATCCTCGAAGAGCCGCCAGGGCGATTTCGATGCGAAGCTGGAGTTTCTCGACCGCCGCCTCGCGCGGCAATACGACCATTCCGAACGCCTGCGTCCGAACCGTGACGAGGAAGCCGTGCCGGCCTATCGCGGCCGCTACCGCGGCCCCTATTTCAGCATGGCCCGCGCGGCTGCGACACGCCACCGGGTGCCGGCCGATCTCTTCGCGCGGCTGGTGCAGCAGGAATCGGGCTGGAACCCGAAGGCGGTCTCGCACAAGGGCGCGCGCGGGCTGGCTCAGCTCATGCCTGGAACGGCGGCGAAGCTGGGCGTGGACGCGGATAATCCCCGCGACAACCTCAATGGCGGCGCGCGATACCTGCGCCAGCAATACGACCGTTTTCGAAGCTGGGAGCTGGCGCTTGCGGCTTATAACGCCGGGCCGGAAGCCGTGGCGCGCCACGGCGGTGTGCCGCCCTATGCCGAAACGCAAGGCTACGTCGCCGCGATCCTGGAGCGATAGGTCGGGGGCTCTGCCCCCGCCGCCCCTGTCGGGGCGACTCCCCCGGGATATTTGGAGCAAGAAGAACGGGTCGCCGGCATCCTTTCTTCTTGCTCCAAATATCCCCGCCAGAGGCACTGCGCCTGCCGGAGGCGGGCGCAAACCATGGATTTGCGCCGCAGGCGCGCCGTATTCCGGGATGCCGGCCGGGGTCAGCGCCCCTCCGGTCCCTCATAGGCGCGTTCGACCCTTGCCACGCGGATACGGTAATGGCTGTACCAGCGTGTGCGTCCCAGTCGCTGGGCCATCAGGTGTTTCGCGACGGCCTTCCAGTTGAGCAGCGCCGCCTCGTCGGCCCAATAGCTGACCGTGATCCCGAAGCCCTCGCCGTCGCGGCTGCTTTCCATCCCCAGATATCCCGGCTGCCGTTCGGCGAGCGCCGACATCTCGGCGGACATCTCGGCATAGCCGCGGTCGCCTTCGCGGCGCTGGGCGGTGAAGATGACGGCGTGATAGGGCGGAACGGGCAGCGGCGCGAAGTGGGACATGGCGGCGGTCTTCGGTCGGGTGGGTGCGGGGTCAAGTCTCGCCCGGCCCGGCATCGATGTCCAGCCCGGCCGCACATCAGGCCTGAAAGCCGATGCGGTGGACATGGATCTCGAAAGCCGGATGCATGCCCGCGTTGTGCAGCCCGTTGCGGGTGTGGCGGAAGAGCCGGCGCCAATAGGGCTGGATGATGACACCCTCCTCACGCAGGATCGTCTCCAGCCGGGCCATCAGCCGCCGCCGCCGGTCGGGGTCGGCGATGCCCAGCGCCTCGGCCAGGACCGCGTCGAACTCGGCATTGGAAAACGCGGTTTCGTTCCAGGCCTCGCCGCTGCGATAGGCCAGCGCCAGGACCTGCACGCCCAATGGACGCATGTTCCAGTCGGTGCAGCTGAACGGGTAGCCTGTCCAGTTCTGCCAGAAGACGGCGCGCGGCAGCAGCACGTGGCTGACCGTCAGGCCGGCGTCGCGCAGAAGCGCGGTCGCCGCCTCGGCGGTGCGCGCGCGCCAGTCGTCGTCGATCGAGACCAGTTCATGCGCAAAATCCGCCATTTCGGCCTCCTCCATCAGCGCGCGCGCGGCGGCCGGATCATATGGCGCCGGTCCGATATCGGCATATTCGGGATGCAAGGGGCTGACATGGTGATTGGCCGCGACGCTGCCCCGGTTCTCGTAGCCCAGTTCCAGGCAGATCGCGTTGTCCACCGCCAGGGCGAGCGCGCGGCGCACCCGCCGGTCGGCATAGGGCGCCCGGCCGCCGATCTCGGCGGCCTGGTTGGTCCGGATGGTGATGGTGTTCGCCGTCTCGGTCTCGGATATCCGCCAGCCCAGCCGGTCGAAGGCGCCGATGAAGGCGCCCGTCGTCTCATAGGTCATGTCGATACTGTCCGCCGCTGCCGCATCGAGCGCCGAGGCCGGATCGGTGCCGGTGTCGATGAACTCGATCCGGTCGAGCCAGGGGCCGCCCAGCACCTCCGTCCCCCACCAGTCATGTTCTGGGTGACGCTCCAGCACGCAGCGCCGGCCGACCTCCAGCGCCACGGGGCGGTAGGCGCCTGTGCCGATGCCGTGGGCGAAGGGGTCGCCGCCATCATAGCTCGCATCGGTGATCGCCGCGGGGTAGTCGGCCATCCCGGCGATCAGGGTGATGTCGGGCGTGTGCGGATGCAGCCGCAGCGTGTGTGTATCGACAATTTCGATGGCACCCTCCGCTGCAAGCCCGGTGTTGGGGTCGATCAGGCTCGCGAAGCGCCCGGCCATCGAATTGGCCGGCGCGCTGCGGTCGCACCAGCGCGCGATGTTGCGGGCCACGTCGTCGGCCGTGAACGCGACGCCGGTGTTCCAGCGCACCCCGCGGCGCAGATGCAGCGTGTAGAGCGTGGCGTCCGCGTCGACCTCCCAGCGCTCCAGCAGCATCGGGTGGAACACGCCGTCGCGCCCGTATTCTACGAGATATTCCAGCAGCCCGCGCGTGAGGTTCGCCATCTGGCTGCCGTCATAGCTGCGCGGGTCGGTGAGCGCGCGCACGTCCTGCTGGATGCGCAGGGTTCCGCCCCGCGCCGGCTCTGTCGCTTGGGCGCGCGGTGCGGACAGGCCGATCAGGCCGTAGGCCAGCGCTGCGGAGGCACCGAGCGTCGAGGCGCGGGCCAGGAACTCCCGCCGCCCGAGTCGCCCGTCGCGGCAGGCCCGCGCCTCCGCCAACAGGGCCGGGTGCGTGTCTCTCGCCTGGCTCAGAGGGTCGGTCATGCGCTCGGTCCTCGGGTTGCGGTGTGGAACGTCCTTCCATACCGCAACAGATCGCGGGCCGGGTCAATGCCGGTTCACGGGTCGGGAGCGCCCTGACGGGCCGCGATTCAGGCGAGGATCAGACTGGGCCCAGGCCGGGCTCAGACATGGGCGCCCCTGCTGTGGCGCTGCCGGAAGACGCTGGGCGAGAGCCCCGTGCGCTGCGCGAAGAGCCGGGTGAAATATGCGGGCGAGGAGAAGCCGAGCCGGGCCGACACTTCCTGCACCTTCAGGTCGGTTTCGCCCAGCATCCGCCGGGCCTCCAGGATGATCCGGTCCTGCAGCACCTCGGAGGCGGGCTTGCCGAAACTGTCCCGGCAGACCCGCGACAGATGCGTGGGCGTGACCGAGAGCGCGCGGGCGAAATCCGAAACCGACTTGCCTGCATCGATCTCGCGCTCCAGGAGGGCGGCGAAATCGCGCACGATGCGTTGCGCGGCGCTGGAACGGGCGGGCGCCGCGCGCTCGTTGCGGCCGGTGCGGCGTTCCAGCCAGACCGAAAGCATGGTGATCTGCGCGGCGACGGCGCGGTCGAACCCTTCGCGGCGGTCCGACATTTCGGACTGGATCACCTCGATCATGCGGGTGGCCTCGCCCTGCTCGGACATGTCGGTGGTGCGGATCTGCATGACATTGCGGGGCAGGCCGGGCTCCATCCCGCGGGGGATGAAGACGGCGTAGCCCTGGACGCGCGGGCCCACCTCGATCCCGTGCATGACGCCGGCGGGCACGAAGACCGCGGTATGCGGACCATAGCCGCGGGTGATGCCGTCGATGGTGCTGCGCCCCTGGCCCTTGGTGATCCACAGAAACAGGTCGGCCGAGAGGCTGCGGGCGGCTTCCACATGCCAGCCCGCGCCGGATGCGACGCTTTGCAGCGAGCAGATGCGGACATAGGCAAGCGCCGGGGAAGCGGGTGTCGTGGCGTGCTCTTGCATGGTCGCGGGAAACCTCCGGTCGATAAATGGCGGTTCTGTTGCAGGTTTAGAAACAGACCGTAACATGACCCCTGTGGCCAAAAAATGGCAAAGCGTTGAAATCTTCAACAAAGTGCCGAAAAGCGCCGATGTGGAGCCGTTCGCCCTCTGCCGCCGGGCCTGGAGCGCCCTCAGGCAAGGGCTTCGAGCCTCGTCCAGCCACTCATGCGGGAGCGGAACCAGGTTCGCTGCCGCTTGGCATAGTTGCGCGTGGCCTGACAGGCGGCGGTCTCGGCCTCCTCCAGCGTCATCTCGCCGCGCAGATGGGCGACAAGTTCGGTCGCGCCGATGGCGCGGGCGGAGGGCAGGGCGGGGTTCCAACGGGGCAGGCGGGCCCGCACCTCGTCCAGCGCGCCGGCCTCCAGCATGGTGCGGAAGCGCCGGGCGATGCGCGCGTTGAGCCGGTCGCGGTCCACCTCGAGGACGAAGGGCTGCGTCCGCGACAGGGGCAGGAGCGGCGGGCCGGTCTCGCCCTGCCAGTCCGCCAGTCCGCGGCCGGTGGAGCGCAGCACCTCCCAGGCACGCTGCACCCGTGCGGGATTGCGCCGGTCGATCCTGGCATGGGTGCGCGGATCGGCGCGGGCCAGTTCGGCCAGCAGCGGGGCCGCGCCTTCGGCGGCCAGCCGCGCATCGGCCTCGGCCCGGATCGCGGCGGGCACCGGCGGGATCTCGGCCAGCCCTTCTGTCAGTGCGGTGAAATAGAGCCCGGTGCCGCCCACGACGATCGGGCGCGCCTGCGCGTCGCGCAGCAGGGCTGCCACGTCGCGCAGCCAGTCGCCCACCGACCAGGCGCGGTCGCAGGGCACATGGCCGTAGAGCGCATGTGGCGCGCGGGCCTCGTCGGCCGCCGACGGGCGGGCCGTCAGCACCTTCCAGCAATCATAGACCTGGAGCGCGTCTGCATTGACGATCACGCCGCCGTCGCGGTCCGCGATTTCCAGCGCGAGCGCGGATTTTCCCGACGCGGTCGGCCCCGCGATCAGCACCGGACGATCCGGATCGAGCGCCCCCGGCGCGATCATCTCCGGCTTGCTCCGGCTGCGTAGCGCCTCGCCCCGCGATTGACGTTGAACATGTCGGGCTTTTCCGACATTTTGTCGGCGGCAAAGGGGCCGGGTATCAGGAGAGCATCTAACATGAGCGACGCATCATCTTCCCAAACGGGCACGACATACAAGAGGGTGATGCTGAAAATCTCCGGTGAGGCGCTGATGGGGGACCAGGGCTACGGCCTGCATCCGCCGACGGTCGAGCGTATCGCGAGGGAGGTCAAGACTGTCCACGATCTGGGCGTGGAGATCTGCATGGTGATCGGCGGCGGAAACATCTTCCGGGGCCTTCAGGGTTCCGCCCAGGGGATGGAGCGCACCACCGCCGACTACATGGGAATGCTGGCCACGGTGATGAATGCGCTGGCCATGCAGGCCGCGCTGGAGGCGCTGGGCGTCTATACGCGGGTGATCAGCGCCATTCCGATGGACCAGGTCTGCGAGCCGTATATCCGCCGCCGCGCCGTGCGCCACCTGGAAAAGAAGCGCGTCTGCATCTTCGCCGCCGGGACTGGCAATCCCTATTTCACCACCGACACCGCGGCCACGCTGCGGGCCAGCGAAATGGCCTGCGAGGCGATCTTCAAGGGCACCAAGGTCGATGGGGTCTATGACAAGGACCCCAATATCGACGCGGATGCGAAACGTTATGACCGGGTGAGCTATGACGACGTGCTGGTGAAGAACCTCAAGGTGATGGACGCCTCCGCGATCGCGCTGGCGCGCGACAACAACCTGCCGATCATCGTCTTCTCCCTCGACGAACCGGGCGGCTTCCAGGGTATCCTCAGGGGCGAAGGCACCTATACAATCGTGGAATGAAGCGGCTATAGAGCCGTTGAAGAGACCAGAAGGGCGAGACGGGCCATGTCGGGAGATGACCTCGAGATTGATCTAGACGATCTGCAACGCCGGATGGACGGCGCGATGAGCGCGCTGCGCTCCGAATTCGCATCGCTGCGCACGGGGCGGGCCTCGGCCTCCATGCTGGACCCGGTGATGGTGGAGGCCTACGGCTCCACCATGCCGATCAACCAGTGCGGCACCGTGAATGTGCCGGAGCCGCGGATGATCACGGTGAATGTCTGGGACAAGAGCCTGATCGGCGCGGTGGAGAAGGCGATCCGGAATTCCGGTCTGGGCATCAACCCGCAGACGGACGGGCCGATCATCCGCCTGCCGATCCCCGAACTGAACGAGGAACGCCGCCGCGAGCTTTCCCGTGTCGCCGCGCAATATGCCGAACACGCGCGCGTGGCGATCCGCAACGTGCGAAAAGACGGCATGGACCAGCTCAAGAAGGCCAGGGCGGCAGGCATGGGCGAGGATGACGAGCGCATCTGGCATGACGAGATCCAGGAACTGACCGACAAGGCCATCGCGCATGTGGATCAGGCGCTGGAATCCAAACAAGAGGAAATCATGCAGGTATGACCCCGGCACGGGCAGGCGGACACGGCGGCGGGGCGGCCCGGAATGGCTGAGGATGCGGCAGGGATCGCGCGGCGGATGCATGTCGCGATCATCATGGACGGCAACGGGCGCTGGGCCCAGAGCCGCGGGCGCCCGCGGCTCTTCGGACACAGCGCCGGTGCAGCGCGTGTGCGCGAGATCGTCGAGGCGTGCCCCGATCTCGGCGTCCGCTACCTGACGATCTTCGCCTTCTCGACGGAAAACTGGAAGCGCACGCAGCCCGAGGTCGCGGGACTGATGGCCCTTTTCCGCCGCTATATCCGCAATGAGGCGCAGCGGCTCTTGAAGCGCGGCGTGCGGGTGCGGTTCATCGGCGATCGCAACCGGCTGGACCGCAAGCTTGTCGCGATGATGGACGGGCTGGAAGAACTCACGGCCGGAAATTCCACCGTTGATCTGACTATCGCGCTGAACTACGGCGGCCGCGACGAGGTCGCGCGCGCCACGCAGCGCCTGGCGCGCGAAGTGGCGGCGGGCCGGCTCGACCCCGAAGCGGTCAGCGCCGAGACGCTGGCGGGCTTCCTGGACACCCATGTGCTGCCGGACCCCGACCTGGTGATCCGCACCAGCGGCGAGGCGCGGATCTCGAATTTCCTGCTCTGGCAGTCGGCCTATGCCGAATACGATTTCGTCGATACGCTCTGGCCCGATTTCACGCCCGAACTGTTCGCGCGCTGCCTGGCGCGGTTCGAAACGCGCGAACGCCGGTTCGGCGCGGTGGCCGGGTAGTCTTGGCCCGCGCAAGCTTTTCCGACCTGGCCGCGCGCACCGGCTCGGCCGCCGTGATGGCCCTCCTGGGTTTTGCGGCCGTCTGGTATGGCGGCGCGGCCTTCCTGACTCTCTGCGCGCTGGTCGCGGGGCTGATGGTGTGGGAACTGGCGCGGATGCAGGGCGCGCCGCAGCCCCCGCAGCCCGCGCTCGTGGCCGCCGCCGCCGTCCTGGCCGCGCCGGTGCTGCCCGCGCCCTGGGGTGCGCTGGGCCTGCTGGTGGTCCCCGCGATGGCCGCGCTTGTGGCCCCCGGCCGCAGGCTGACCTTCGCGTTGGGTGCTGCCGCGATGGTGGTGGCCACATCGGCGCTGGTGGTGCTGCGCGCCGATGACGGACCCGTCTGGATGCTGTGGCTGGTTCTTGTGGTGATCGCCTCCGACGTAGCGGGGTATTTCGCCGGGCGGCTGATCGGGGGGCCGAAATTCTGGCCCCGGATCAGCCCCAAGAAGACCTGGTCGGGCACCGTCGCGGGCTGGATCTGCGCGGCGCTGGTAGGGCTGGTCTTCGCCGCCTCCATCGAGGGCGTCTGGGCCAACCCGCTGATGGCACTCTCGGTTGCGATGTGCCTGGCCGCGCAGCTTGGCGATGTCGCCGAAAGCTGGATCAAGCGGCGCGCGGGCGTCAAGGACGCGTCCAATATCCTGCCCGGACACGGCGGGCTGATGGACCGGTTCGACGGGCTGGTGGGCGCGGCGCTGGTGCTGGCGCTCTACGCCGTGCTCTTCGCCTTCCCGCCCGGTCTGGGGGGCTAGGCCGATGCGGCGGGTCTCGATCTTCGGCGCGACCGGCTCCATCGGCGTCAACACGGCGGACCTGATCGCCAAGGCCGGCGGCGCCGATGCCTTCGACGTGGTCGCGCTGAGCGGCGGGCGCAATGTAGCGCTGCTGGCCGATCAGGCGCGGCGTCTCAAGGCCGAGATCGCCGTGACCGCCTTCGACGACTGCCTGGAGCCTCTGCGCGCCGCGCTTGCCGGCAGCGGGGTGGCGGCGGCCGCCGGTTCCGCCGCGCTGCTGGAGGCCGCCGCGCGGCCCGCCGACTGGGTGATGTCGGCCATCGTCGGCGCGGCGGGTCTGGCGCCGGGGATGCGGGCGCTGGCGCATGGCGGCACACTGGCACTGGCCAACAAGGAGAGCATGGTCTGCGCCGGTCCGCTGATGCGCGCGGAGGCCGCGCGCCACGGCGCGACGATCCTGCCCGTGGACAGCGAGCATTCGGCGATCTTCCAGGCCCTGACGGGCGAGAGGCGCGCCGATGCGGAACGGGTGATCCTGACCGCCTCGGGCGGGCCGTTCCGCGACTGGCCCGCCGAAAGGCTGGCCCGCGCGACGGTGGCGGAGGCGATGGCGCATCCCAACTGGCGAATGGGGCAGCGGATTTCCATCGACAGCGCAAGCCTTTTCAACAAGGCGATGGAAGTCATTGAAGCGCGTGAGCTTTTCGATTTCTCGCCGGGACAGATCGAGGTGCTGATTCACCCGCAATCCATCGTCCACGCGCTGGTCGGCTTCGCCGATGGCGGGCTGATGGCGCATCTGGGACCGCCCGACATGCGGCACGCGATCGGCTATGCGCTTAACTGGCCCGACCGGGCCGCGCTGCCGGTGGCGCGGCTCGACCTGGCCGAGATCGCGCGGCTCGACTTCCATGCGCCCGACGAGGCGCGCTTCCCCGCCCTGCGCCTGGCCCGCGGGGTGATGCAGGCCGGCGGCCTGGCGGGCGCGGCCTTCAACGCGGCCAAGGAAAGCGCGCTCGATGCCTTCCTCGCCGGGCAGATCGGCTTTGCCGACATGGCGCCGCTGGTGGAGGTGACGCTCGACAAGCTGATGGCCCAAGGTGACCTTACCGGTGCCACATTCACCCTTGATAGCGTGCTGGCGACGGACCATCTGGCTCGTAGGACAACGCAAGAAGCGGCAAGCCGCCTGAACCAGAGCTGAGGACAAGTTTGGATATCGTCTCCCTGTTGCCGTCGTTCGGCGGTTTCGCCGCCACGGTCATCGCCTTCATACTGGCCCTGAGCATCATCGTTTTCGTGCACGAGTTCGGCCATTATATCGTCGGGCGCTGGTGTGGCATCGGGGCGGAGGTCTTCTCGCTGGGGTTCGGCCCGGTGCTCTGGTCGCGGGTCGATGCGCGCGGTACGCGCTGGCAGGTCGCGGCGCTGCCATTCGGCGGATACGTGAAATTCCTGGGCGACGCGGATGCGGCGAGCGGCCGGGACGACGCCGCGCTGGAGGCCGCGAGAGGCTCCAACATCCACGGCGACACGATGCATGGCGCGCCGCTCTGGGCGCGTTCGGCGACGGTTGCGGCGGGGCCGGTCGCCAACTTCATCCTGTCGATCCTGGTCTTCGCAATGGTCTTCATCGTCGGCGGGCTGGCCCGCGACACGCCCATCGTGGGCGCGCTCAAGCCGCTGCCGCAGGACATTCCCGTGGAGTTGCAGCCGGGCGACCGGATTCTGGCCGTGGACGGTAACGAGGTGCCCTCCTTCGAGGCCTATTTCGACTATGCCGACTCCGCCGCGCCCGCGCCGAGCAAGTCCTATCTGGTGGAACGCGACAGCACCCGGATGACGGTGGAGGGCCCGTTCCCGATGCCGCCGCTTGTTTCGAGCGTGCAGCCGCGTTCGGCCGCGATCGCCGCGGGGCTGGAAGCCGGCGACATGATCCGCGCGGTGGACGGCCAGCCCATCGCGAGCTTCAACGAACTCAAGAACGCGGTCACGCAGTCGGGCACCGATCCGCTGCGCCTGACGATCTGGCGGTCGGGCCAGACATTGGAGATTGCGCTGCTGCCCAAGATCGTCGATCTGCCGGCGGACGAGGGCGGCTGGGAGACGCGCAAGCTGATCGGCATCACCGGAAGCACATTCTTCGAGCCCCATACCTATACCCCCGGCCCGCTGGAGGCGCTGAAACTGGGTTCCGAGCGGACCTGGGGGGTGATCACCGGCAGCCTGAGCGGGCTGTGGCACATGGTCACCGGCGCGATCAGTTCCTGCAACCTTCAGGGGCCGATCGGCATTGCCGAAGTCTCGGGCGCGGCGGCCAGCCAGGGGCTGGAGAGCTTCATCTGGTTCATCGCGGTGCTGTCCACCGCGGTCGGGATGCTCAACCTCTTTCCGATTCCGGTTCTCGATGGCGGGCATCTGGTCTTCTTCGGCTACGAGGCGGTGACCGGCCGTCCGCCCAGCGACCGGGCGCTCCAGATCATGATGACGGTCGGGCTCACGCTGATCCTTTCGCTGATGGTCTTCGGGCTGACGAACGACTTGTTCTGTCCCTGATCCCGACAAATTTGCGCCATAATCCTTGGCTATTTTTTTATGAGGATGATTGGAAAGGCTCAGTAAAATGCGCCAGCTACATGCCGGATACAGGGGACTTGCGCTGCTGATCGACCTGAACGCGGACCTTCTGGTCTATGCGTGCGCGATTGCGGCGTCTCTGGGCGTGTTGGCCTGGTTCATCCCTGTCTGACCAGAACTTTCGTCATTAACCCCTCACGTTTGCATGCTCGGGCGGTCGCTGTTTTCAACAGCGCCGCCTCGCGTTTCTGGGCTTTTGACAAGCCCCCCCATACGCTCTATTCAGGCTTCGATTGCGTGTGAGGCGGGGCTCCCAGAATGACGTCCAGATCAGTGAATGAAAACCGGACGATGCGCTGGGTGCAGGTCATCGCCGGAATGGCCTTCCTGACACTCGTATTGGCGCTGATCCTGCCCGCCGGGCCGGCCGCGTCGCAGAGCTACCGCTTCACCTCCGTCGTGGTGGAAGGCAACCAGCGGATCGAAAGCTCCTCGATCGAGACATTCGCGGGCATCCCCCGCGGTCAGGCCGTGACGACGGGCGCGGTGAACGACGCCTATCAGAACCTGATCGGGACCGGGCTGTTCGAATCCGTCGAGGTCGTGCCGCAGGGCGCGCAACTGCTGATCCGGGTGCGTGAGTTCCCGACCATCAGCCGGATCAATTTCGAGGGCAACAAGCGGCTCAACGACGAGGCGCTGACGGCGATCGTCGAATCGCAGCCACGGCGTGTCTACAACCCCGCCCAGGCCGAACGCGACGCCAACAACATCGCCGACGCCTATCGCCAGACCGGCCGCATGGCCGCGCGTGTGAAACCCGTCATCATCCGGCGTACCGACAACCGCGTCGATCTGATCTTCGAGATCCGCGAGGGCGGCGTCGTGGAGGTCGAGCGCCTGAGTTTCGTGGGCAACCGCAGCTTCTCCGACCGCCGTCTGCGCCGCGTGCTCCAGACCAAGCAGGCGGGCATCCTGCGGCGCATTATCGGCAGCGACACATATATCGCCGATAGAATCGACTTCGACCGGCAGGAGCTGACGGATTTCTACAGCTCGCGCGGCTACGTGGATTTCGAGATCCTGTCGGTGACGCAGGAATTTTCCCGCGACCGCGACGCCTTCTTCCTGACTTTCCATATCCGCGAGGGTCAGTCTTTCGAATTCGGCGAGATCACCACCGTGTCGGACCTGCCCGAGATCGACCCGGAAAAATACCACAAGGTGCTGCGCATCCGCCCCGGCATCACCTATTCGCCGGCGCTGGTGGACCGCGCCATCGCGCGGATGGAGCGGCTGGCGGTGCGTGACGGGCTCGATTTCATCCGGGTCGAGCCGCGGATCACCCGCAACGACGCGGATCTGACGCTCGATGTCGAGTTTGACATCATCCGGGGCGAGCGCGTCTTCATCGAGCGCATCGACATCGAGGGCAACACGACCACGGTGGACCGGGTGATCCGGCGCCAGTTCCATGTCGTCGAGGGCGATCCGTTCAACCCGCGCGAGATTCGTCAGGCCGCGCAGCGCATCCGCGCGCTGGGTTTCTTCGCGAATTCCGACGTGAACGCCTCCGAAGGGTCCGGCCCCGAACAGCGCATCATCGACGTCAATGTCGAGGAACAGCCCACCGGCACGCTGTCGCTGGGGCTGAGCTTCAGCACCGACGACGGCCCCGGCATCGGCGCTTCATTCGAGGAACGCAACTTCCTGGGCCGCGGGCAGTTCCTGCGCTTCGCGGTGAACACCGCGCAGGAGACGCGCACGCTCGATCTGGACTTTCGCGAGCCCGGCTTCCTCGACCGTGATCTGGGCGTCGGAATGAAGCTCTTCTTCCGGCGGCGGACCGATCAGGACAATGCGGAGTTCGATACCCAGTCGATCGGCTTCCAGCCCTCCATCGACTTCCCGGTCTCCGAGAACGGGCGGCTCCAGCTTCGCTACCGCATCTCCGAGGACCAGCTGAGTGGCGTGGACGCCAACAACTCGCCCATCATCCAGCGCGACGAGGGCTCCTTCCTGACCAGTGCCGTCGGCTTCTCCTACTCCTACGACACGCGGCGGACGGGACTCGATCCCACTGCAGGCGTGATCCTGACCTTTTCCAGCGATGTCGCGGGGCTGGGCGGCGATGTCGAATACGTCAAGTCCACCGCACTGATCGGCGCGCAAAAGCGTATCCGCAACGAGGAGATCACGCTGAGCGCGGAGCTGGAGGTGGGCGGGCTCATCATGCTGAGCGACGACTCCCGGCTGACCGACCGGTTCAACCTCAGTTCCCAGCAGATGCGCGGCTTCGATTTCCGCGGCATCGGCCCGCGTGACGTGAATTCCGTCAACCAGGACGGTCTGGGCGGCAACTACTTCGCGGTTGCCCGCTTCGAGGCGCAGTTCCCGGTCGGCCTGCCCGAGGAATTCGGTGTGCGCGGCGGCGTGTTCCTAGATGTCGGCTCGCTCTGGGGACTCGACGACACGATTGGCACGGGCGGCGTGCCGGTTGATGATGGCTTTGCTCTGCGCTCCGCCATCGGCTTCTCGGTCTTCTGGCAGACCGGGTTGGGGCCGCTGCGATTCAACTTTTCCAAGGCGCTCATGAAAGAGCCCGAGGACGAGACGCGGGCCTTCGACTTCACCGTCAGCACGCAGTTCTGACGATGATGGGGCGGCGAGGCCCGGCGCGAATACTGGGGGCCGCGCTGGCCTGGCTGATCGCGGCCTGGTTGCCTGTGGTGGCAGCGGCACAGGACGGCCTGCCGCGCAGCCCGGTGCTGACCCTCGATCAGGAGCGGCTCTTCTCGCAGTCGGATTTCGGCCAGCGCGTGCTGCGCGAGCTGGAGCAGCAGGCCAACGACCTGGCGGCGGAGAACCGGCGGATCGAGGCGGAGCTGACCGCCGAGGAACGCGAGCTGACCGAAAGGCGCCCCGAGATGGATGCGGCCCAGTTTCGTGATCTGGCCGACGCCTTCGACGAACGGGTTGTCGCGATCCGCGCCCGCCAGGACAAGAAAGCACGCGACATCGAGGTACGAACCGAATCCGAACGCCAGCGCTTCTTCGAGGCCTCGCTGCCGGTGCTGCTGGGCATCGTGCAGGAAGCCGGCGCGGCCGTTCTGTTGCAGGACCGGGCGATCATCCTGTCGGCGGGCAGCATCGACATCACCGATATCGCGATCGAGCGCGTGAACGCCGAACTGGGAGACGGGTCGCAGATCGGCGAGGACACGCCCGCCGAGCCGCCCGCGCCGGCGCCCGGCGCGCCTGTGGACGAACCGCCCGAGCCGACCGGGGACGCGCCGCCGGCGCCCGCGTCAGAGTAAGAACCGGACCGGTGGCTGGGATAGGGCTGGCGCTTGCCAGTCCGGGGGCGGCTTGCTAGTCAGGAGCGGAGGCCCGCGACGGCCCGCAGAACTGGAAGGGTTTCCCGACGATGATGGATGCGTCTCAACCGCCGCTGGACGAAGCGGATATCTCTCTGATCCAGCGGATCATTCCGCATCGCTACCCGTTTCTCCTGATCGACCGGGTGCGCGACATCCTCCCCGCAGAGAGCGCCGTCGGGGTCAAGAACGTCACCTTTAACGAGCCGCATTTCCAGGGACATTTTCCGACCAAGCCGGTGATGCCCGGCGTCACGATCATCGAGGCCATGGCGCAGACGTCAGGCGTCCTCGTGGGCTGGACGCTCGATCTGGTGGACAAGCATCCTCTGGTCTATTTCATGACGCTCGACAAGACGCGGTTCCGCCGGCAGGTGGTGCCGGGCGATGTGCTGGAGCTGCACGTGAACGTGCTGCGCGGGCACGGGAAGATCTGGAAATTCGAAGGCATCGGCATGGTCGATGGCGAAAAGGCCGCCGAGGCCGAGTTCTCGGCCATGATCGTGCTTCCCGGCGACAACAAATAGGCCGCCTGATGGCGATTCACCCCTCGGCGCAGATCCATGGCGCGGCCATCGTGGAAGACGGCGCGGAGATCGGCGCGGACTGCCGGATCGGCCCCTTTTCGGTGATCGGCCCGGATGTGCGGCTGGCGGCGGGTGTCGAGGTCAAGAGCCATGCCGTCGTCACCGGCCATACGAGCATCGGCGAGGGCACGGTGATCTTTCCCTTCGCCTGCGTGGGCGAGGTGCCGCAGGATCTGAAATACAAGGGCGAGGCCTCGCGGCTGGAGGTGGGCCGCCGCGTGCGCATCCGCGAGGGCGCGACGCTCAACACCGGGACCGAGGGCGGCGGCCGGGTCACGCGCGTGGGCGACGACTGCCTGTTGATGACCGGCGCGCATGTGGGCCATGACGCGCAGGTGGGCAGCAGCGTGATCCTGGCCAATGACGTGGCACTCGCGGGCCATTGCGTGATCGGCGACGGGGTTGTGATCGGCGGGCTGTCGGGCATCCACCAATTCGTGCGCGTGGGCAAGGGCGCGATCGTCGGCGCGGTGACGATGGTCACCCATGACGTGATCCCCTACGGGTTGGTGCAGGGGCCGCGCGGGCGGCTCGACGGGCTCAACCTGGTGGGGCTCAAGCGCCGCGGCCTGTCGCGCGCCGAGATCGCCGAGTTGCGCGCCGCCTACCGGGCGCTGGCCACCGGCGAGGGCAGCTTTCAGGACCGCGCCGCGAAGCTGGAGGCCGCGGGCAGCGGCAACGCCCATCTGCGCGAGATGATCGCCTTCATCCTGGGCGGGTCCGAACGCTCGTTCCTGACCCCGCGGTGAGGCCGGGCATGGGGGCGGCTGGAAAACTTGCGATCCTGGCGGGCGACGGTACCTTGCCTTCGGATATCGCGCAGGCCGCCCGCACCGCTGGCACACCCGTCTGCGCCGTCGATTTCGCCGGGGTCCGCGCAGCCGTCCCGGATGATGTCGAGGTGATCGCAGCCCGGTTCGAGCGTTTGGGCGCGCTTTTCGACGATCTGCGCACCGCAGGCGTGGACCGGGTGGTGATGGCCGGCGCGCTCGCCCGCCCGGCGCTCGACCCCGCCGCGCTCGACGCCACGACGCTGGCGCTGGCGCCGCGCATCATGGCGGCCTTGAAGTCGGGCGATGACGGCCTCCTGCGCGCGGTGATCGCGGTCTTCGAGGAGGCGGGCTTCGCTGTTCTGGGCGCGCATGAACTGGTGCCGGGCCTCGTGGCGGAGGAGGGCGTTCTGGGCGCCCATGCGCCGACGCCCGCCGACCGCGCCGATGCCGACCGTGCCGATGCGATCACCGCCGCGCTGGGTGCGCTCGACCTGGGGCAGGGCGCGGTCGTCGCGCAGGGGCTTTGCCTGGGGGTGGAGACGGTGCAGGGTACCGACGCGATGCTGGACTGGGTGGCGCGCACAGGCGCGGCCTGCCGCCCGGACGCAAAGGGCGCGCGCGGCGTTTTCCTCAAGCGCCCCAAGCCGGGGCAGGACCTGCGCGCGGACATGCCGGTGATCGGTCCCGATACGGTGCGCCGCGCCGCCGGGGCGGGGCTGGCGGGCATCGTGATCGCCGCGGGCGGGGTGATGATCCTCGACCGTGCCGCGACGCTGGCCGCCGCCGATGCGGCGGGGCTTTTCATCTGGGCGCGCGGGGGTCTTGCATGACGCGCACCTTCTTCCTGATCGCGGGCGAGGCGTCGGGCGACAGGTTGGGCGCGAGCCTGATGCAGGGGCTCGCAGCGGCAGACCCCGATGCGCTCTTCATCGGGGTGGGCGGCCCGCTGATGCAGGCGGCGGGGTTGGAGAGCATCTTTCCCATGGACGAGTTGTCGGTGATGGGGATTACCGAGGTGCTGCCGCGGCTGCGGCACCTTCTGTCGCGCCGGGACGAGGCCGTGGACGCGGTGCTGAGCGCGCGGCCCGCCGCGCTCATCACCATCGACAGCCCGGATTTCTGCCTGCGCGTGGCGCGCCGGGTGAAGGCCGCCGCGCCGGAGATCCGCACGATCCATTACGTCGCGCCCACGGTCTGGGCCTGGCGGCCTGGCCGGGCGGCGAAGATGGCACAGTGCATCGACCATGTGCTGGCGCTTTTCCCCTTCGAGTCCCCCTATATGCAGGAAGCGGGCATGGGCTGTGACTTCGTCGGCCACCCGGTGGTCTGCGATCCGGTCCCCTCGGCCGAGGAGGCGCGCGCCTTGCGTGCCCGCCACGAGATCGCCGCGGGCGTACCGCTGATCTGCGTGCTGCCGGGCTCGCGCCGGGGCGAGGTGTCGCGGCTCGCACCTATCTTCGGCGAGGCCCTGCGTCCGGTCCTGGCCCGGCTGCCGGAGGCGCGCGTCGTCATTCCCGCCGCGCGCCACGTGGCGGGTGAGGTGCTGGCGGCAGTGGCGCGCTGGCCCGGCGATCCGGTGGTGCTCGACCCGCGCGAGATGTCCGCGCCCGAGGCCGAGACCGAAAAACGCCGCGCCTTCGCGGCGTCCGACGCGGCGCTTGCGGCGTCGGGCACGGTGGCGCTGGAACTGGCCGCGACCGACACGCCGATGGTGGTGGCCTATGACATGAACTGGCTCTCGCGGCGCATCATCAAGCGGCTGATCCGGATCGACACGGTCAACCTGGTCAATATCGTCACCGAGCGCCGCGCGGTGCCGGAGTTTATCGGCGAAGCCTGCCGGCCCGCGCCCATCGCCGAGGCGCTGCTGGAGACGCTGACCGACGGGTCGGTGCGTGCGCAGCAGCTTTCAGCGGCGCGCGAGACGATGCGCAAGCTGGGCCGCGACGGGCCGGATCCGGGCCTGCGCGCGGCGCGCGCGGTGCTGGACGCTATCTCGTGAATTCGCCCGTGGTCGCGCCGGTCAGTGCGATCAGCCGGTCGGGGGCGATCGGGAATATGTGATAGGGCGTGCCGGCCGCGGCCCAGACCGTGTCGAAATCGCAGAGCCGCGGGTCGAGAAAGGCCCGGATCGGGTTCAGATGGCCCAGCGGCGCGACCCCGCCGATGGCGAAGCCCGTCTCCGCGCGCACCCGCGCGGCGTCGGCGCGGACAAGCGGCTCGCCCGACAGGCGTTCGGCGGCGGCCTCGACCACCCGGTTGCCGCCCGCCGTCAGAAAGAGCAGCAGCCGCCCGCTTTTGGCCCCTGCGAAGATCATCGACTTCACGATCTGGTCCAGCGCGCAGCCTGCCGCCACGGCTGCCTGCTGCGCGGTGCGCGTGCTGTCCGGTGTCTTCATGATCTCCACGTCCAGCCCGGCGGCCTCCAGCACCTCCCTGACGCGCCTGACACTCTTGCTCATGATCTGCTCCCGTCTCCGCCGTCGGGTCGCCGCCCGGCCTGCGCGGGCAGTCTTGAAGAAGGCGCGGGCAATGACAAGCAATAACCGGACTGCGCGCGGAGAGGCGTTGACCCCCATCGCGCGGGGCCGCATTCTGCGCCCATGTCCCTGATTTCCCGGCTCAGTTCCGCGCCCATCCCCTATGAGACCGAGATCGGTGCCGAGACGGCGGCGCTCTATGACGGCGCGCCCGCGCCGATGCGCGCGCTGATTGAGGGCACGGCCGGGTGCAGCCCTTTCCTGGCCACCCTCCTGCGGCGCGAGGCGGAGTGGCTGCGCGCGGCCTGGGAGCAACCCCCGGAGGAGGCGCTGGCCGACGTGATGGCGGCGCTGTCCGCAGGCGATGCCGGGGCGCTCGAGGACGCGCTGCGGCAGGCCAAGCGCCGGGTGGCGTTGCTGATCGCGCTGGCCGATCTGGGTGGTGTGTGGGAGCTGCATCGGATCACCGGGGCGCTCAGCGATTTTGCCGACCGGGCGGTCG
This sequence comes from Maritimibacter sp. 55A14, assembly GCF_003122205.1. GTDB lineage: Bacteria > Pseudomonadota > Alphaproteobacteria > Rhodobacterales > Rhodobacteraceae > QEYE01. The sequence goes on along the minus strand of NZ_QEYE01000001.1, from coordinate 166,724 downwards.
ATCTGTCGCTCAAGGCGCTGGTCGGGGCGGAGATCCGGCGCGGCAAGATCCCCGGCGCGGGCGAGGACGAGATCGAGACCGCCGCGGGGATGTGCGTGCTGGCGATGGGCAAGATGGGCGCGGGGGAGTTGAACTATTCCTCGGATATCGACCTGATCTGCCTTTTCGACGAGACCCGATACGACCCCGACGATTTCCACGAAGTCCGCGCGGCGTTGATCCGGGCGACGCGGCGAATGTGCGCGCTCTTGTCGGATGTGACGGGGGAGGGCTATGTCTTCCGCACCGATCTGCGGCTGCGCCCCGATCCGGGGGTGACGCCGGTCTGCCTGTCGATGGAAGCCGCCGAACGCTATTACGAGAGCGTCGGGCGCACATGGGAACGCGCCGCCTATATCAAGGCGCGCCCCTGCGCGGGCGACATCGCGGCAGGCGAGGCGTTCCTCGACCGGCTCAAGCCTTTCGTCTGGCGCAAGCACCTGGATTTCGCCGCGATCCAGGATGCCCACGACATGCGGCTGCGCATTCGCTCGCACAAGGGGCTGGGCGGGCGGCTGACGCTCGAAGGCCATGACATGAAACTCGGACGCGGCGGCATCCGCGAGATCGAGTTCTTCACCCAGACACGGCAGATCATCGCCGGCGGCCGCGACCCCGACCTGCGGCTGCGCGGCACGGTGGAGGGGCTGGCGGTGCTGGCGGACAAGGGCTGGGTGCCGCAGGAGGCGGCCGAAGCGCTGACCGAGGCCTATGTCGCGCATCGCACCGTCGAGCACCGCGTGCAGATGCTGGGTGACGCGCAGACCCACAAGCTGCCGGGCAGCGCCGACGGGTTCGACCGGCTGGCGCGGTTCTCGGGCTGGGACGATACCGAGGCCTACCGCCGCGACCTGCGCTCCCGGCTGGAGGGCGTGGACACGCTGATCGAGGGCTTCTTCGCGCCCGGTCAGGGCGAGGCCGCGCCGGAAGACGCATTTTCCGAGACCGCGCGCGAGATCGTCAGCCGCTGGCGCAGCTATCCGGCGCTGCGCAGCTCCCGCGCGGTGGAGATATTCAACCGCCTGAAGCCGGTGCTGCTGAAGCGGTTCGCGCGTGCCTCGCGGCCCGACGAGGCGCTGACGCAGTTCGACGGGTTCCTGTCGGGCCTTCCCGCGGGCGTGCAGATCTTCTCGCTCTTCGAGGCCAATCCACAGCTTGTCGACCTGATCGCGGATATATGCGCCACCGCACCGGGGCTGGCCGCGCATCTGTCGCGCAACGCGCAGGTCCTGGACGCGGTGATCGCGGGGGATTTCTTCGATCCCTGGCCGGGGGCGGACGGGCTGACCGAGAAACTCGCCGCCGTTCTGGCGCCACTCGACGACTACGAGGCGCAACTCGACGCCGCGCGGCGCTGGATGAAGGAGCGGCATTTCCGCGTCGGCGTGCATCACCTGCGCGGATTGATCGGCGCCGACGAGGCCGCCGGGCAGTATTCCGACCTGGCCGAGGCGGTGCTGCGCGCGCTCTGGCCCGTGGTCTGCGGGGCGTTCGCGGTACGCCACGGGCCGCCGCCGGGGCGCGGCGCGGCGGTCCTGGCGATGGGCTCGCTCGGTGCGGGAATGCTGACGGCGAAATCCGATCTCGACCTCATCGTGATCTACGACGCGCGCGGCGCGACCGAGTCGGAGGGCCGCAAGCCGCTCTCCGTGACCGCCTATTACGCGAAGCTGACGCAGGCGCTGGTGACCGCGCTTTCGGCCCGCATGGCCGAGGGGCAGCTCTACGAGGTGGATATGCGGCTGCGACCGTCGGGAAGGCAGGGGCCGGTGGCAACGGCGCTGTCGGCCTTCACGCAGTATCAGCAGCGCGAGGCCTGGACATGGGAGCATCTGGCCCTGACCCGCGCCCGGCCCGTGGCCGGCGATGACGGGCTCTGCGCGGAGATCGGGGAATTCCGGCGCACGCTCCTGACCGCTCGCGGTGATACGGAGAAGATACGCCAGGACACCGCCGACATGCGCAAGCGTATCTCGCGCGCCGCCGATGCCCGGCGTGTGGGCAACCCGTGGGAGCCCAAGCTGGGGCGCGGGCGGCTCCAGGATATCGAGCTGGTGGCCCAGGCCGCGGCGCTGATCGCCGGCGTGCCCGACCGCCAGCCCGATGCCCAGTTGCAGGCCGGCGCGGACTGCGGCTGGATTGCCGAGGCGCAGGCCGCCGCGCTGGCCGAGGCGCACGGGCTTTTGCGCCGGCTCAACCAGGGCAGCCGGTTGCTGGTGGAGAAGCCGCTCGACATGGAGGCGCTTGGCGAGGGCGGCCGCGCTTTTCTGCTGCGCGAGACCGGGGCGGAGGATATCGCGTCGCTGCGTGACACGCTCGGGTCGCAGCAGATGCGGTGCGAACGGCTGGTGGATGATATTCTTGGCGCACCGCGGGACTGACCGGCGGCGCATGACGGGGCATGGACATGGCACGACCGAAACTGGCAGCCGATCCGCGCGGACTGATCTACGAGGCCTACCGGATCGAGGGCATCACCGAGCCCGACTGCCGCACGATTTTCCTCGACTGGGCGCTGGGCATGCCCGACGGCGCGGACATGAAGGCGCTGATCCCCGAACTGCTGGAGGTCTATGGCAGCGCCCAGCCCGACCATCCGATGACCCGCGTGCTGGAAGCCGGGCTCGACCGTGCGGGCCAGACCGGACGGCGGGGCGGCTGGGCGGCGCGGCGCGGAGCGTCCCGGACCCCGCGGCGCGACGGCGGGGCGGGGTAGGGGCTTCGCCCTCGATCCCGCGCGGCACACCGCGCAATGCCGTGTCTTGCAGATCATTTGGACCCCGAACGGAAAACAGCCGCCCGAAATGGGCGGCCGCATCCGTGATTTCAGCGCCGTCAGCGGTCTTCCACATCCACATAGTCGCGCATCGTGGCCCCTTGGTAGAGCTGGCGCGGACGGCCGATCTTCTGGGTCGGGTCGCCGATCATCTCCTTCCACTGGGAAATCCAGCCGACCGTGCGCGACAGCGCGAAGATCGGCGTGAACATCGAGGTCGGGAAGCCCATCGCGTCGAGGATGACGCCGGAATAGAAATCCACGTTCGGATAGAGCTTCTTGGAGATGAAATATTCGTCCTCGAGTGCGATCTTCTCGAGTTCCTTGGCGACCTTCAACGTCTCATTGTTGTCGATCCCCAGCAGGTCCAGCACCTCGTCGGCGCTTTCCTTCATCACCTTCGCGCGCGGGTCGAAGTTCTTGTAGACCCGGTGACCGAAGCCCATCAGGCGGAACGGGTCGTCCTTGTCCTTGGCGCGGGCGATATATTCGGGGATCTGGTCCACCGTACCGATCTCGCGCAGCATCTCCAGACAGGCCTGGTTGGCGCCGCCATGCGCCGGTCCCCAGAGGCAGGCAATGCCCGCCGCGATGCAGGCGAAAGGGTTCGCACCCGACGAGCCCGCCAGCCGCACGGTGGAGGTCGAGGCGTTCTGCTCGTGATCCGCGTGCAGCGTGAAGATGCGGTCCATCGCGCGGCTCAGGATCGGGTTGGGCTCGTATTCCTCGGCCGGCACCGCAAAGCACATGCGCAGGAAGTTGGAGGCGAAATCCAGATCGTTGCGCGGATAGACGAAGGGCTGGCCGACCGAATACTTGTAGGCCATCGCGCTGATCGTCGGAACCTTGGCGATCATGCGGATCGCCGCGACCTCGCGCTGCCAGGGATCGGTGATGTCGGTGCTGTCGTGATAGAAGGCCGACATCGCGCCCATCACCCCGGTGATGATCGCCATCGGATGCGCGTCGCGGCGGAAGCCCCGGAAGAAATACATCATCTGCTCGTGGACCATCGTGTGCTTGGTCACGCGGGCCTCGAAATCCTCCAGTTCAACGGCCGAAGGCAGGTTGCCGTAAAGCAGCAGAAAGCAGACCTCGAGGAAATGCGACTTCTCGGCCAGTTGGTCGATCGGGTAGCCTCGATAGAGCAGCTCTCCCTTGTCGCCGTCGATGAAGGTGATCTTCGATTCGCAGGATGCGGTGGAGGTGAAGCCCGGATCGTAGGTGAAGACGCCGCCATCGGCGTAGAGCTTGCGGATATCGATCACATCGGGCCCCGCGGTCGGCGAGTAGATCGGGAACTCAAGCGTCTTGTCGGCAAAGCTCAAAGTTGCAGTCTTCTTGTCGGCCATCATCTGTCCCTTTCATGCTGTGGCGGACCCGGTCGCGCCGGGTGCCGGAAGGTCTGCCGGACAGGGCCCGCGCAACGCAATTCGGGCGCGCGTGCCCCGGTTTTTCTTTTGTCCGGCGCGTCTCCCGGCCGAACCGTCAAGCTGTGGCGTCTTCGATCCGGGCGATGGTCTCATCGCGTCCGATGAGGGTCATCATGTCGAAAACGCTTGGGGACACCATCCGGCCGGCGAGCGCGGCGCGGAGGGGTTGTGCGATCTTTCCGAGCTTGAGGTCATGTGCCTCCGCGAAGGATTGCACGGCGGCCTCCAGCCCATCCCGCGACCAGCTAGCATTTTGCAGGTGCGGCGTCAATTGTTTCAGTATACCACGGGATACTGTGTCGAGAACCTTCTCCGCCTGCGCATCCTGCGAGAAGGGCCGTGACCCAAGGATAAAATGCGCTTTTTCAAGGAGTTCCGGCATGGTCTTTGCCCTGTCTTTAAGGCAATACATCGCACGCATGAGGGACGATTTTTGTGCGTCTGTCAATGGGGCGGCGCCCGTCGCCGCGAGATATTGCAAAAGCGTGTGCAGAATCTCGGCATCTGCTGCAACTGCAATATGGCGTCCCGAGAGATTGTCGAGTTTCTTGAAATCGAAACGCGCCGGAGCCTTCTTGATGCCGGTGATGTCGAACCATTCGAGCGCTTGGGCGGTGGTGAAGAACTCCTCGTCGCCGTGGCTCCAGCCCAGCCGCGCCAGGTAATTGCGCATCGCCTCGGGCAGGTAGCCCATGCGCTGGTATTCCTCCACCCCCAGCGCGCCGTGGCGTTTGCTGAGCTTCTTGCCGTCGGGCCCGTGGATCAGCGGGATATGCGCCCAGACGGGGATGTCCCAGCCCATCGCCCCGTAGATGCCCATCTGCCGCGCTGCGTTGTTGAGGTGGTCGTCGCCGCGGATGACATGTGTCACGCCCATGTCGTGGTCGTCCACCACCACGGCCAGCATGTAGACCGGGCTGCCGTCCGAGCGCAGCAGCACCATGTCGTCGAGCTGGTCGTTGCCGATCGTCACGTCGCCCTGAACCACGTCGCGGATCACCGTGCTGCCCGTGGTTGGCGTCTTCAGCCGGATCACATAGGGCGCGTCGGGATGGCTGGCGGAGTCGGCATCGCGCCAGGGGCTCTGGTAGAGGGTGGAGCGTCCCTCGGCCCGCGCGGCTTCTCGGAACGCCTCGATCTCATCTTGCGTGGCGAAGCATTTATAGGCATGGCCCCGGTCCAGCAACGTGCGCGCCACCTCGGCATGGCGCGCCGCGCGCGCGGCCTGGCTGACCGGCTCGCCGTCCCAGTCGAGCCCCAGCCATGTCAGCCCGTCCAGGATAGCCTGCGTCGCCTCCGGGGTCGATCGAACGCGGTCGGTGTCCTCGATCCTGAGCAGGAACTTCCCGCCGCGGCCGCGTGCGTAGAGCCAGTTGAAAAGCGCCGTGCGCGCACCGCCGATATGCAGGAAACCGGTCGGCGACGGGGCAAAACGGGTGACGACGGGGGCCTGGGACATGCGCGCGTTAACCTTCTGGAAACCATGTGGGGAATAGGCTTTGGCCCCCAGTGTTTAGGCAATCCCCGGCATGAGAACAAGCCTCGCCCCCCTGCATTTCGCGGCTCTGGCGCTGCTGAGGCAGCGGGGGCGGCTCTTTCCCTGGGTGCCGGTGATGATGGCTTGCGGGATCGGGTTCTGGTTCGGGCTGGGGCGCGAGCCCGAGCCGGGCCACTACGCCGCCGCGGCGGCGGCGGGGCTTTGCGCGGCGCTCCTGGCGCTCCGGGTCGGGCCGGCCGCCGCGCCCATCGCGGCAGCGGTGGCGTTGGCGGTTCTGGGCTTCCTGCTGGCAGGGTTTCGCGCCCATGACGTGGCCGCGCCGGTGCTGGGGTTCCGCTATTACGGCCCGGTGGAAGGCCGCGTCGTCGCGCTCGACCGATCCTTTTCGAACCGGCCGCGCGTCACGCTCGACCGGGTGGTGCTGTCACGCGTGGACCCCGACGCGACGCCCGGTCGGGTGCGCATCTCGCTGCATGGCGAAACCGGGCTCGACCGGGCGGTGCCCGGCGCGCGGGTGATTACCACGGCGCATCTGTCGCCCCCCTCCGGCCCGGTGGAGCCCGGCGGCTTCGATTTCCGCCGCCTGGCCTGGTTCGAGGGGCTGGGTGCGGTGGGCTACACGCGCAGCCCGATGCTGGGCCTGACCGCGCCCGCACCCGATGGCTGGCGGCCGTGGGTCTTTGCGCTGCGGATGCGGCTTTCCGAGGCAATCCGCGCGCAACTGCCCGGCCGCAGCGGCGGGTTCGCCGCGGCCATCGTCACCGGCGACCGTTCTGCTGTGGAGAGCGCCGTGCTGGAGGATCTGCGCGCCTCCAACCTGGCGCATCTGCTGGCCATTTCGGGGCTGCATATGGGGCTGCTCACCGGTTTCGTCTTCGCCGGGTTGCGGGCCGGGATCGCGCTCGTCCCGCCGCTCGCGCTGCGCGTGCCGGGCAAGAAACTGGCCGCCGCCGCGGCGCTGCCGGTGGCCTTCGCCTACCTGCTGATCTCCGGGGCCAGCGTCGCGACGGAGCGGGCGTTCATCATGGTCGCGGTGATGCTGCTGGCGGTGCTGCTGGACCGGCGGGCGCTGACGCTCCGCGCGGTGGCGATGGCGGCGATGCTGGTGCTGGCGCTGCGTCCCGAAAGCCTGGTGACGGCGGGTTTCCAGATGTCCTTTGCCGCCACGACCGCGCTGGTCGCGGTGTTCGGCGCGCTGCGCAACTGGCAGCAAGCCCGGCCGGAGGATGCCTGGCGCATGCCGCGCTGGCTTCGCCCGGCGCTGGCGGTGCTGATCTCTTCGGCGGTGGCCGGGGCCGCGACCGCACCCATCGCCGCCGTGCATTTCAACCAGATGTCGCAATACGGGCTGCTGGCCAACCTCGCCTCCGTTCCCGTCATGGGCATGGTCGTGATGCCCGCGGCGGTGCTTGCCTTCCTTCTCTGGCCGCTGGGTCTGGCGGGGCCGGGTTTCGCGGCGATGGGTGCGGGGATCGACTGGATCCTCGGCGTGGCCCATCGCGTGGCGGGTTGGGAGGGCGCGGTGATCCCGGTGGTCAAGCCCGGTGGCGCGGTGCTGCCTCTGCTGGCGGCGGGGGCGCTGGTGGTCGTGCTCTGGCAGGGGCGGCTGCGGCTGGCCGGACTGCTTCCGGTGCTGTTGGCGGCGACGTTCTGGCTGGGGGCCGAGCGGCCGGAGATCCTGATCTCGGAGACCGGCAAGCTCACCGGCGTTATGGGGTCCGGGGGCAGGGTGCTCAGCAAGCCGCGGGGCGAGGGGTTCGCGGCGCGCTCCTGGCTGGAGAATGACGGCGATCTGGCCGCACAGGAAGACGCGGCGACCCGAAGGGAACCGCCGGACCCGGTACTCGCGGTTTTCGACGGCGCGCCGGAACCCGCCATGCTGGCGGCCGCCTGCGCGGCGGAGGCGCTTGTACTGGTGCCGGAGACGGTGCTGGACGGCGCGGACTGTGCGGCGGTGGTGGTGGACAAGAACCACCTGCGCGCGCTGGGAGCCATTGCGGCACACCGGCGCGACGGGGGCGGCTACAGCTTCACCGGCGCGCGCCCGCTGGCCGGCGACAGGCTCTGGACTCGCGGGACAGGGCGGCGCGAAGCGCCTCAGTAATTGCGGATGAGCCCGACCAGCCGGCCCTGCACCTTGACCTGATCGGCACGGTAGACGCGCGTCTCGTAGGCCGGGTTCGCGGCCTCGAGCGCGATCATGTCGCCGCGCCGGCGCAGCCGCTTGAGCGTCGCCTCGTGATCCTCCACGAGGGCCACGACGATGTCGCCATTGTCGGCGCTCGACTGTTCGCGGATCACCACGATATCGCCGTCGTTGATCCCGGCCTCGATCATCGAGTCGCCCTTGACCTCCAGCGCGTAATGGTGCCCGGAACTGCCCAGCATCGAGCCGGGAACGGCAACGTTGCGCGACGCGTGGCTGATCGCCTCTATCGGGGTGCCGGCGGCGATCCGGCCCATGACGGGCAGTTCCAGCGCATGCGCGGCCTCAACCGGCATGGCGTCGCGCGGCGGGTTGGAATTGTCGGCCTCGCCGTCGATCACGCGGGGCGAAAAGCCGCCGCGTTCAATGGCATCGGGAAGCTTGATCACCTCGATGGCGCGGGCCCGGTGGGCCAGACGGTTGATGAATCCGCGCTCCTCCAGCGCCGTGATGAGCCGGTGAATACCGGATTTCGAGCGCAGATCGAGCGCCTCCTTCATCTCGTCGAAGGACGGGGGAACGCCATCGCGTTGCAGACGTTTGTGAATGAATTCCAGAAGTTCGCGTTGTTTCTGCGTCAGCATGCTCGGCCCTCCGCCTGTCGGCCGGCGCGTGTCGTCGCCGGTCCTTGTTCGGGCCTGTTCTATCTCTGTTCCTGTTTTGTGTCAATATCGGCGGCGGTCACAGCCGGATCACGTCGACCTGCTCGCCAGCGGCGCGCGCGGGATCGTCGGGCGGGCGGACGACCAGCGCGTCGGCGTCGCCCAGAACGCTTAGGAGTGCGCTGTCCTGCCGGCCGAAGACCCGCACCCGCAGACCCTCCGCCCCCTCCACCAGCCGGGCGCGCATGTAGTGTTCCCGCCCGCCATTGGGGCGGATAGCCTGCTCAAGCGGCATCTGCATCCGCGGCAGCGCGCGCACCTTGAGGCCCAGCATCGCATCCACGGCGGGGCGCAAGAAGATATGCCCGCAAACCATTGCCGAGACGGGGTTTCCGGGCAAGCCGACCATGACGCTACCCATGATCCGGCCGGCCATGAGCGGTTTGCCGGGCCGCATGCGTATCTTGTAGAATTCCAGCGCGAGCCCCCGGTCCCCCGCCACCTGCCGCACCAGGTCGTGATCGCCGACCGAGGCGCCGCCGATGGTCACGATCATGTCGGCACCGCGCGCCAGCTCCAGCGCCGTACCCAGCGAGGCGGCCGTGTCCCGCGCGATGGGCAGCAGGCGCACGCGGGCACCCTGTGCCTCCAGCAGCGCCTTGAGCCCGTAGCTGTTGGAGGCGATGATCTGGTCGGGGCCGGGGTCCTCTCCCGGCGCCACCAGTTCGTCCCCGGTGGGAATGACGGCGATCTCCGGGCGCCGGGCGACGGGCAATTCGGCATGGTTCATGGCGGCCAGCAGCGCGATGTCGGACGGGCTCAGCCGGCGCGGCGCCTCCAGCCGGTCTCCGGCCTTGAAATCGTCGCCCGCGGGCCGGATATGGTCCTTGCCGCCCAGATCGTCGCCCAGGGTGATCGTGTCTCCGTCGCGGACCACATCCTCCTGGATGACGACGCGGCTGGCACCTTCGGGCACCGGGGCGCCGGTGAAGATGCGCACAGCCTCACCGGGATTAACCGCGCCGGAAAATCTTTTTCCGGCAACAGCTTCACCTATGATCTTGAAGCACGAACCTGGCAGGGCGCCAGCCCCGTCCAGCGCGTAGCCATCCATCGCCGAGGCGGCGAAGGGCGGCTGCGTGCGCCGCGCCACCATCGGTTCGGCCAGCACACGCCCCGCGGCCTCCGCCAGCGGCACATGTTCCACCCCGAGCGGGCGGCAGAGCGCCAGCACATGCGCCAGCGCCTCTTCGGTCGAGATCATCGCGCGGCCTCGTAGCGCCCGGATTTTCCGCCGTCCTTCAGGATGACCCGCGTGCCGCCGATCTGCATCTCCTTGTCGACGGCCTTGACCATGTCATAGACGGTCAGCGCGGCGACGCTGACGGCGGTCAGGGCCTCCATCTCCACGCCGGTCCGCCCCGACGTCTTCACGGTCGCCTCGATGCGGATGCCCGGCAGGGCGGTGTCGAGGACAAGGTCCAGCGCGACGCGGCTCAGCGGCAGCGGGTGGCAGAGCGGGATCAGATCGGACGTGCGTTTCGCGCCCATGATCCCGGCCAACCGCGCAACGCCGAGGACGTCACCTTTTTTGGCGCTGCCGTCCATAATTATTTCAAGGGTTTGAGGCGACATCTTGATATAGCCTTCGGCCACCGCGACCCGGTCGGTCACGTCCTTGTCGGAGACATCGACCATATGCGCCGATCCGCCGGCGTCGAAATGCGTCAGCCCGCTCATAACCCGCCCCCGGCGCTCAGCGGGTCGCGCAGCAGCGCGCGGGTGGCGGCCTCGACATCGTCCTGGCGCATCAGGCTTTCGCCGACCAGGAAGCATCGCGCGCCGTAGCGGGCCAGATCGGCGAGATCCTCGGGCGTATTAAGCCCGGATTCCGCGACAATCAGACGGTCCATCGGCACTTGGCGGGCCAGGTTGCGGCTGACTTCAAGATCGGTCTCGAACGTGTTGAGATCCCGATTGTTAATTCCGATCAGAGGAGAGGAGAGAAGCGCCGCCCGCTCCAGTTCCTCGGCATTGTGGACCTCGATCAGCACGTCCATTCCCCAGTCCTGCGCCGTGGCCTCCAGTTCCTGCGCGAGCGCATCGTCCACTGCGGCCATGATGATCAGGATGCAGTCGGCATGGAGCGCCCGCGCCTCGATGACCTGCCAGGGGTCGAACATGAAATCCTTGCGCAGCGCCGGAAGCGCCACGGCTTCGCGCGCTTCGGTCAGGAACCGGTCGGCGCCCTGAAAGGACGGCGTGTCGGTCAGCACAGACAGGCAGGCCGCGCCGCCCGCTTCATAGGCTTGCGCCAGCGCCACAGGGTCGAAATCCTCACGGATCAGGCCCTTGGAAGGGCTGGCCTTCTTAATCTCGGCGATCAGGCCGTAGCCGTTGACGCTGGCAGCGCGCAGCGCCTCGGCGAAGCCACGCGGGACGGGCGCGGCGTTGGCGGAAGCCTCCAGGTCCTCCCGGTTACGCTCGGCCTTGCGCTTGGCGACCTCGTCCAGCTTGTAGGCGCGGATATCCTCCAGAATCGTGCTCATGCAGCCGCCTGTGTCACCTTGGCCAGCCCGTCCACTTTTGCGCGGGCTGCGCCACTGTCTATGCTTTCTCTCGCCTTTGCAACGCCTTCGGGCAATGTCTTGACCTTCCCGGCGATCAGGATCGCGGCCCCCGCGTTGAGCAGGACCGCGTCGCGATAGGCCGACGGTTGGCCGGAGAGCAGCGCCCGGAAGGCGGTGCCGTTTTCTTCGGGCGTGCCGCCCAGGATGGCCTCGAACGGGTGGCGTTCCAGCCCGGCATCCTCCGGCGTGATCTCGAACTCGGTGATCTCGCCCGCTTCGAGCGCGACGACATGGCTGGGCCCGGCGATCGACAACTCGTCGGTACCGTCGTTGCCATGCACTAGCCAGGCGCGTTCGCTGCCGAGCTTGGCCAGCGTCTCGGCCATCGGGCGCAGCATGGCTTGCGAGAAGGCACCTGTGAGTTGCCGCCGGACCCCGGCGGGATTGGTGAGCGGGCCGAGAATGTTGAAGATCGTGCGGGTTCCCAATTCCTGGCGGGTCGGCATGACGAAGCGGATCGCGGGGTGGTGCATGGGCGCCATCATGAAGCCTATGCCGACCTCTTTCAACGCTTCCTCAACGACCTCCGGGCCGATCATCACGTTGATGCCCATCTGCGTCAGCGCATCGGCCGCCCCGGATTTGGAACTGAGGTTGCGGTTGCCATGCTTGGCCACGGGGATACCCGCGCCCGCCACCACGAAGGCGGCGGCGGTGGAAATGTTGAGCGTGCCCTTGCCGTCGCCGCCGGTGCCCACCACGTCGATCGCGCCTTCGGGCGCGCGCACGGCGTTGCACTTGGCACGCATCACGGCGGCCGCGGCGGCGTATTCGTCCACCGTCTCGCCGCGCGTCCTGAGCGCCATCAGGAAACCGCCCATCTGGCTGGGGGTTGCATCGCCCTCGAAGAGGATGGTGAAGGCCGCCTCGGCCTCGGCGCGGGTCAGGGCGCGGTCGGCTGCGGCGGCGATCAGGGGTTTCATCTGTTCACTCATGCCGGCACCGGAACCGTTTCCAGAAAATTCTTCAGCATGGCGTGGCCATGTTCCGAGCGGATCGACTCGGGGTGGAACTGCACGCCCTCGATGGGCAACTCGCGGTGGCGCAGCCCCATGATCGTGCCGTCCTCCAGGTCCGCCGTCACCTCGAGCACATCGGGCAGGCTCTCACGCTCCACCACCAGCGAGTGGTAACGCGTGGCCAGCAATGGCGAGGGCAGCCCGGCGAAGACGCCCGCGGCGCCATGCCGGATCACGCCCATCTTGCCATGCACGATCTCGCGCGCCCGCACGACCCGGCCACCGAAAACCTGGCCGATGGTCTGGTGGCCCAGGCAGACACCCAGAAGCGGCGTGCGGGTCTCGGCGGCGGCTTCCGTCAGCGCCAGGCAGATGCCGGCCCGGTCCGGATCGCAAGGCCCTGGCGAGAGCACGATACCGGATGGGCGCAGCGCCATTGCCGCCTGCACGTCCAGCGCGTCGTTGCGGCGCACGGTCACGTCGGCCCCCAATTCGCCCAGGTAATGGACGAGGTTATAGGTGAAGCTGTCATAGTTATCTATCAGCAGAAGCATCTCGGGCCTTTCGCGCAATTGGGGGTGAACCCGGACCGTGGTCGCGCTATAAATGCTCAGAGCCGCGGGCGGGGGTCAAGGCCCGACCTGCGGGAGCAATGGAGGCAGAGCATGGGCAGAGGTCTCATTTCCGGTCTGATTTGGGGATCGGTCCTTTCGGTCATCGTTCTGGGCATCGCGTCGGCGCTGGCACCCTTGCCTGAAAGCGACCGCGCGGAGACTGCCCAGGCCGAGCTTGCGGTGCCCGCGGGCTCCGGCTTCACGCGCGAACGCGCCGAGAGCGAGCCGGTCCTGCCGGTGCCGGACACTCCGCCGTCCGCCGACACGCCGCGCCCCGCGCCGCCCGAGGACGAAACGACACAGTCGGCGCCCCCGGCAGCCGACACCGCGCCGGCCGATCCGCCCGATGTGACTGCGGCGCTGGATCAGCCCGCCGTCGCGCCGGAACCCGAGGACGAAAAGGCCCCGATTGCCCCGGCGGTGGAAGAGCCGCCCGTGGAGATCCCGGACCAGGCCGTCGGAGTGCCGATGCCGGAGATCGAGAATCCGGTGGGCTCGACCCCCAAACGCCAATTTCCCCAGATCGGCGCGCCGGAGACCGCGGCGCCCGAGGCCGAGCCCGCCCCCGAGCCGGAGGAGCCGCCCAGCGTCGGCACCGGCGACGAGGAAGCCCCCGGAAACGACGCCCCCGGCACCGAGGAGCAGGGGGAGGAGACGGCTGACGCGGCGCGTCCCGCGCTTGGCGCGCTGGCGCGCAACGCCGTGGGCTTCGAGGCCGCCGACGACCGTCCGCTGATGGCCATCGTGCTGATCGACGCGGGCGGTGAGGGGCTCGATATCGACGTGCTCAAGACCTTCAGCTTTCCGGTGAGCTTCGCCATCGACCCGGCCGCGCCCAACGCCGCCACCCGCGCCGCCGACCTGCGCGAAGCCGGTTTCGAGGTGATCTCGCTGACCGGATCGGGCGATGCCGGCATCCCGCCCTCGGCCAAGCCCGCGGATGTGGAAACGGCGCTCGCCGCCTATTTCAACACGCTGCCGCAGGCGGTGGGGCTGCTCGACCGCGCGTCGGGAGGTTTCGCGCGGACCGGCCCGATCGCCGACGCGGTGATCGCCTATCTGGCCGATAGCGGGCACGGGCTGCTGACCCATGACGAGGGGCTCAACACCACTCACAAGAAGGCCGCGCGCGAGGGCGTTCCCGCCGCGCTGGTCTTCCGCAGCCTGGATGCGGAGCAGGAGGCCGCGCCGGTCATTAAGCGCTATCTCGACCGCGCCGCCTTCCGCGCCCGGACCGAGGGCCATGTCGTCATGCTGGGCCACAGCTATTCCGACACGGTGACGGGGCTCTTCGAATGGGCGCTCGGAGACCAGGCGGAAACCGTGATCCTGGCGCCCGTTTCGGCGGTTCTGCGCGGGCAGTGAGGGCTCAGATCGCGGTGGCCAGCGCGATGCCGCCCACCGCGATCAGGCTGAGTGCCCAGAGAATGTCGAGGTTGAACCAGCTCCGCGACAGGAATTTCAGCCCCAGCCAGTGATGCACCGCCAGCGCCACCGCCCCGCCCGCGCCGATCATCGCGACGGTGTGCACGAGCGCCACGCCGAGCGACACGCCGGCATTGCGCGCCATCAGCTCCGCCGCGGCCATGTGGCCGGTATCGGTCTCCGCCGGACCGCAGAGCCCGAGATAGATCGGCACCAGCATCAGCCCCGCGCCATGCGCCGTGGCCACCAGAAAGGACCAGAGCGCGAGCCGCGCCGGCGGGATACGCGCCAGAAACCGCGGATGCCGGCGGTTGACCAGCAGCCAGAGCCCCAGCGCGATCACCACGCCGCCCGCGCCGATGCGGATCTCGCGCTGCCATTCCACCAGCAGGTTCATCGCGGCGAAGGGCAGCAGGATCGCCAGCATCGCGGCGAAATGGCCGACCGCCAGCGCCGCCAGCGCCCGCCACAGCGCGCCGCGTCCGCCCTCCATCAGCGCGGCGGAAACCGCCAGCGGCCAGCCCATGCCCGGATTGACGCCGTGGTAGAGCCCGCTGGCGATGACGGCCAGCCAGAGGCCGGCCGTGGCCGTCATCGCCCCGTCCAATCGTCAGACCGAGGGGTAGCAGAAACTGTCGGTCGAGCAGTCGCCGCCTTCCAGCCGGATCTGGTGACTGCGGTAGCCCTCCGGGAACTCGACCCAGAATTTCTTGTCGAGCGTCAGCCCCCCGTCCGGACCCACATCCGCCTTGACCATCGCCGCCGGAACGCCCTCGGGATAGAACTGGTCGTCCCAGGTGGAATAGAGCGAATTGGTCCAGTAGACGCGCTTGCCGTCGCGGCTGATCTCGACCATCTGCGGCCCGCCGGCATAGGCCTTGCCCGACGGATGCCCCGCCTTGCCGGTGATGCCGCCGATCCGTACCGATCCGGCCAGTTTGGGCTTCATCGGGTCGGAGACATCGTATTGGCGCATCTCGCCGGTGCCCCAGCAGGAGACGTAGAGGAACCGGTCGTCGAGGCTCAGGTCTATATCCGTCACCAGCGGCGGCACCGCCTCGAAGCCCTTGAGCAGTTCCGGCAGATCCTTGGCCTTCGCGGGCTCCGGCGGGATGGTGGCGGTTTTCTCGGCGTGGAACTTGCCCTTGTCGTCGCGCCACCAGGTCCAGATCGAGCCCTCCAGGTTGGTGGTGTCCACCACGACCCCGCAGAAGCCATATTCCTTGACCGGATCATGCGCCGGCCGGATCTCCAGCGGCATCTGGTGATTTTCGCCCAGGTCGATGGTCTGCACGTTGCGCCGGCCCCGCAGGTCCCAGAAATGGATGCGGTGGCCATACTGGTTGGACAAGAGGTCTCCGGGCACGATGCCGTTCTCGAATTGCGGCGGCAGGCCCCATTCGGAACTGACCATGTAGTCGCGCGGCAGGTTCCACCAGAAATCGTAGTGCTTGTCCTGCGGGCCGCGATCCATCTCGTAGCGGCCGATCACCTCGAATGTCTCGCAATCCATGATGAAGATGCCCGGCGGGCCGTCGGTGCCGTCCTCGCCGCCGCCGCCCAGGGTCGAGACATAGATGCCTTCGGGGCCGCAATGAATCGTGTGCGGGCGCGAATAGCCGGTCTTGGCGAAGACCTCCTCGGGCTCGATGATCTTGTGGATTTTGGCTTTGAGCGGCTCTTTCACATCCACCACGTAGATGCGCGACGAGCGGATGCCGGGAATGATCAGGTAGCGGCGCTCCAGGAAGGCATGGCCGGTCAGCGGCGAGAGCGACGAGGAACAGGCGTTCCAGCCGAAATGGTGAAACTCGTCGCCCTTGTTGGGCATGATAACCTGATGGACGACCTTGCCGAAATCCTTGGATGACGGATCCACGTTAACGATGGCCAGCCCGTCAGGTTTCGAGCCATCCGGGCTGAGCATCAATGTATAGGCAAGAGACTCGGCAGGAGCTTCCATGGCCAGCTTCGGCGAGGCGTGGAAGGTTGGGTCAGGTCTGACAGTCATCGCAAGTCCCCCCGTTTGCGTGTTTGCGTGGCCGGAGCCTAGCACAGATGGGACCAAACGTCGCGGTCGATCCGGGGCAGGCAGGGGCGCTACTGACCCTTGCCGCGGACGAAGAGACCGGCATCCTCGGCGGCCTTGCGGATGGCGCGCGACTTGTTGACCGTCTCCTGGAACTCGGCGTCGGGGTCGCTGTCATAGACGACGCCGCCGCCGGCCTGGATATAGAGCGTTTCGTCCTTCACCACCGCGGTTCGGAGCGCGATGCACATGTCCATGTCGCCCCCGGCGCTGAAATAGCCGACGCCGCCAGCATAGACGCCGCGCTTTTCGGGCTCCAGCTCGTCGATGATCTGCATCGCGCGCACTTTCGGCGCGCCCGAGACGGTGCCCGCGGGCAGGCCCGCCAGAAGGGCCGAGAGCGCGTCATGCTCCGGGCTGAGCTCGCCCACCACGTTGGAGACGATATGCATGACGTGGCTGTAGCGTTCGACGGTGAATTCCTCGGTCGGGTGCACGGTTCCGATCCGGGCCACGCGCCCCACATCGTTGCGCCCCAGATCGAGCAGCATCAGGTGTTCCGCCTGTTCCTTCGGGTCGGCCAGAAGCTCGGCCTCCAGCGCCTTGTCCTCCGCCGGGGTCGCACCGCGCGGCCGCGTGCCCGCGATCGGGCGGATCGTCACCTCGCCGCCGAAGACCCGCACGAGGATCTCGGGGCTCGCGCCGATGACCTGGAAGCCGCCGAAATTGAAGTAGAACATGAAGGGCGAGGGATTGGTACGCCTGAGCGCCCGGTAAAGCGCGAAGGGCGGCAGCGGGAAGGGCTGCGCCCAGCGCTGCGACGGCACGACCTGGAAAATATCGCCCGCGCGGATGTAGTCCTTGGCCTTCTCGACCGCCGCCAGGTAATCGGCGCGGACGAAGTTGGAGACCGGCTCGGGCACCTCGGCGGCCTGGCCCAGATCGCGGGTCTCGCCCTGTGCGGGACGGTCGAGATCGCGCACCGCGTCCATCACCCGTTCCGCCGCCTGCGCGTAGGCCGCCTTGGCCGACAGCCCCGATCCGGCCCATGCGGGACTGACCACCGTCACCTCGCCCTTCACCCCGTCGAGCACCGCCACGACCGAGGGCCGCAACATCACCGCGTCGGGCAGGCCCAGCGGATCGGGGTTCACGTCGGGCAGATCCTCGACCAGCCGGATCATGTCGTAGCCCAGATAGCCGAAAAGCCCGGCCGAGGCCGCGGGCAGGTCGTCGGGCAGGTCGATCCGGCTTTCCTCGATCAGCCCGCGCAGCGCGGTCAGCGGGTCGGCCTCCATCGGCTCGAAAGCGTCCGCGTCGAAGCGCGCGGTGCGGTTCACGCGGCTTTCCATGCCCCGGCATTCCCAGATCAGGTCCGGCTTGAGGCCGATGATGGAATAGCGTCCGCGGGTCTCGCCGCCGGTGACCGATTCCAGCATGAAGGCGTCGCGCGCGCCCTGCGCGAGCTTGAGCATCAGCGAAACCGGCGTGTCCAGATCGGCCGCAAGGCGGGCATAGACGACCTTATTGCGGCCCGCGTCGTATCCGGCGGAAAATTCCGCGAGGCTGGGGGTAAGGGCCATGCCGCTTCGCCTCAGGGGTACTGCGTGTGAACGGCGTTGATCGCCGTCTGGTTCAGTTCGACCCCGGCATTCTGCTGCACCGCGCTGGCGAAGCCCTCGAAGAGGTCGTCCTCCATACCGCTCTGCTGGCGGGACCGGAGCGACTCGCGCAGCGCCTGCATGTCCGGGTCGTCCATGTCGGGTGGCGTGACGGCGTCGAGCCGCGCGACGAAAACCGCGCGCTCGCCTTCCACCATCGCCACGCCACCGGTCTCCAGCCGGAAGACCGTCTCCAGCAGGCCGCGCGGGGCGCCGTCGATGAAGGCGTTGCGGGTCAGGTCGGTATCGCTCTGCGGCTCCAGGCCGAGTTCACGAAAGCTCTCGCCGTCCTCGAGCGCGGGCAGTTTCTCCTCGGCCATATCCGCGAGCCGGGCAAGGTTCTCGTCCTCGCGCCAGGCCGCTTCGACGGCCGCACGGACCTCGTCGAGCGGTTGCAGCCGGGCCGGGGTGATCCCGTCGAGGCGCAGCGCGAAAATGCCGCCATCCGAAAGCTCGCCCAGTTCGGGAAAGTCGCCCTCCTGCACCGCGCCCGCGGCGTCGCGGAAAGCGTCATAGGCCGCGATATGGCCATCGGTCTCGGCGTTGAAGTCGATCTGGGCCAGGCGCATCTCGGTTTCCGCGGCGATCTCTTCCAGCGTGGCGCCGCCGGCCAGAAGGTCGTCGATCCGGTCCACGCTGTCGTCGATGATCCGCCGGGCGCGATCGCTGGAAAACTCGTCGCGCAGATCCGCCTCCGCCTGCGCGAAGGGCACCTTCTGCGCTTCCAGCAGCGCGTTGACACGGAAGAGCGCGGGACCCAGGCTCGACTGCACCGGACCGGCGACGCCGGGGCCGAGCAGGCCGAAGACCTGCTCCGCCGCCTCTGCCGAGAGATCCTCGCGGGTCACTTCGCCCATATCCACCTCGTCCAGCGTCAGGCCGCGCTCGGCCACCAGGTCGTCGAAGCTCGTCTCGCCCGTGTCGATCTGCGCGCGCGCCGCGGCCGCGGCCTCCGTGGTGCCGAAGACCAGCCGCTCCACCAGCCGGCGCGCGGGGCGGCTGTAGCGGTCCGCGCGTTCCTCGTAGAGCGCGCGCAACTGCGTCTCGTCCACCTCGATACTGTCGATCAGCATGTCCGGGGTCAGCCAGACATAGGTGATGTCGCGGGACTCCGGCGTGGTGAAAAGCTCGGGATTGGCGTCGTGATACTCGGCCAGTTCCGCCTCGGTCGGCTCGGGGGCGGGTCCCTCCAGCGCGTCGGCGCCAAGGCGCGCCCAGGTGAAGTCGCGCCGCTCGCCGATGAAATTCAGAAGCGTCCGGGTGTAGGTGTCGCCGGGCTCGGTCGCGCTGGTGATCGCGTCGGCCAGCAGGTTGCGCGTTGCGTCGTCGCGCAGTTCTTCGTCGAATTCCGCAGGCGTCACCCCGACCTGTTGCAGGGCGAATTCGTAGGAGGTGCGGTCGAAGCTGCCGTCGATACCCTGGAAGGCGGGGATGGCGATCAGGCGCTCGCGCACATGCCCGTCGCCCACGGAAAGTCCGAGCCGGCGCGCCTCGTTGTCGAGCGCGGCGGTGCGCAGAAGCTGCCCCAGGACCATCCGGTCCAGCCCCATCTGGCGGGCTTCGGTCATCGACAGCCGCTCGCCGGTCTGGTTCTGCAATTCCTGAAGCTGCGTGTTCAGGGCGCGGGCGTATTCCTGGACCGGGATCTCCTCATCGCCCACCGCGCCCACGGAACGGACCGAGCCGCCGAAATCCCCGATGCCGAAGCCCGCCAGGCCAAGGATCAACAGACCCAGCAGGATCGCCAGAAAGATCTTGGACCCCTTGCCCTTGCCGATAGTCGCCATATCTGCGGCCCTTCCATGCTCGCGTCCTGATGCCGGTCTTAATGGCTGCCGCCAGGGGTGACAAGCATCCCCGCCCGCGCTCAGGGCGAAAACGCGGCCAGCCGGGCCAGTAGCGTCTCGATGCCCGGCCGGTCGATATTGGCGAAGGCGATGCGCAACTGCCGTTCGGCGCCTCCGTCGCCGCCTTCGGCGCGGGTCGGCGCAAACATGGTGCCGGGCAGCAGCAGCACGCCGGCCTCGCGCACCAGCCGTTCGGCCAGCACGTCGGAGTCCATCTCGAAGGGATGTTCGGCATAGACGAAATAGGCGCCGCAGCCCATCAGCCGCCAACCTTCCAGCACCGCGAACGCGTCGGAAAGCGCGGCGCGCCGGTCGAGGATCTCGGCCCGTTCGCCGGCCAGCCACTGGCCGAGATTGCGCATCCCCCAAAGCGCCGCGCGCTGGCCAAGCTGGTTGGGGCAGATGGCGATGCAGTCGAGAAACTTCTCCGCCTCCGCCAGCCGCGCCACGGAGGCGACCATCGCGCCGACACGGTGCCCGGTCAGCCGGTAGGCCTTGGAAAAGGAATAGAGATGGATCAGCGTGTCGGACCAGTCGGGATCGCCGAAGAGATCATGCGGCGCGCCGCTGCGCGCATCGAAATCGCGATAGGTCTCGTCGAGGATCAGCGCCACCCCCCGAGCGCGCGCCAGATCCATGAAGGCCCGCACCAGCCCGGCAGGGTATTCGACGCCGCCGGGATTGTTGGGGCTGACCAGCACGATGGCGCGGGTCGCTTGGGTGATCAGCGCCGCCGCCGCCTCGGGGTCGGGCAACAGGTCCGGGCCCGTGGCCAGTGGCTGCGTCGCGATGCCCTGCTGGTCGAGCCACATCTTGTGATTGAAGTACCAGGGCACCGGCAGCATCACCGCATCGCCCGCGCCCGCCAGCGTGGCGATGGCGGCGCAGAAAGCCTGGTTGCAGCCCTGGGTGATGGCCACCTGGCCGGGTTCGATCCGCCCGCCATAGGCCGCCGACCAGTCCGCTGCGAGCTGCGCGCGCAGTTCCGGCAGGCCCAGAACCGGGCCATAGAGATGCGCCTCCGGCTCCCGCATCGCGGCCTCGGCGATGGCGCGGCGCAGCCCTTCGGGCGGGGCCTCCACCGGAGCGGCCTGGCTGACATTGAGTAGCGGGCGCTCCGGCGGGAAGGTCACGCCCTCGATCCAGCGGCGGGCCTCCATCACCGGGGGCGGTGTGGTGGCGGCGAGATGCGGGTTGAAGGCTGCGGTCATGGATGGTCTCCTGTCGGGCGCGCCCGACGTTAGCACCGCGCGCGGCGCGGGCAAGGGGGCACGGGCGGGCCGTGCGTATTGACTTATATCAACGACCTGCGCCGGCGCGGTATGCGAATATGATCTCAGTCGCGGGAGGACCGCACGAAAGGCCAAGGATTGCGGACAGGGCCATGGTTCTGCAACAGGGAAGCAAGCAGTTCGTCACATTGGGCGCGCGCGGCCAGCAGGGGATACTCCGGCTGCCGCGGGATGCCGGTGCGATGGTGCTTTTCGCGCACGGCGCAGGCAGCAGCCATCTGAGCCCGCGCAACAACTCCGTGGCCGATGTGTTCGCGGCGCAGGGCATCGCGACGCTGCTTTTCGATCTGCTGACCCCGGAGGAGGCGGAGGACCGCGCCAACATCTTCGACATTCCGCTGCTGGCCGGGCGGGTGACCGAGGCGATCGCCTGGGTGCGTCACGATCCGCGGCTCGCGTCTCTACCGCTGGGCCTATTCGGCGCCAGCACCGGGGCGGCGGCGGCGCTGGTGGCGGCGGCCGAGACACCGGGGCAGGTGGCCGCGGTGGTCTCGCGCGGCGGGCGGCCCGACCTTGCCGGGCGGCGCCTGCGTTTCGTGCGCGCGCCGACGTTGCTGATCGTGGGCGCGCGCGATCACGGGGTGATAGAACTCAACCAGGACGCCGCGATGCAGCTTCACTGCAAGCACCGGCTGGAGCTTGTCGAGGGCGCCTCGCATCTCTTCACCGAGCCGGGCACGTTGCAACGCGCCGCCGACCTGGCTGTGGGCTGGTTCACGGCGCATCTGAAAACCGCGGTGCCGGGATGACCCGCTTTGCCGACAGGATTGAGGCCGGGCGCGCGTTGGGGGATGCGTTGCGCAACAAGGGGTATGCCGATCCGGTTGTCGTGGCGCTGCCGCGTGGCGGCGTGCCGGTGGGCTACGAGGTGGCGCTTGCGCTTTCGGCGCCGCTCGACATCGTCATGGTGCGCAAGATCGGCGTGCCGGGGCATGAGGAACTGGCCGCCGGCGCAGTGGTCAACGGCGATGCGCCCCAAATCGTCATCAACGACGCGGTGGCGGCGATGGCCCGGCTCGACCGCGCCGGGATCGAACGCCTGGCCGGGGCGCAACTTGCCGAGATCGCGCGCCGCCGCGCGCTCTACCAGGGCGGCCGGGCGCCGGTGCCGGTGGAGGGGCGGACGGTCATCGTCGTGGATGACGGCATCGCCACCGGGGCTACGATGCGCGCCTCGCTCAAGGCGCTGGCGCGGCGCGGTCCCGCGCGGCTGGTGCTGGCGGTGCCGGTCGCGCCGCGCGACACGCTGGGTGTGCTGGAGCGGGAGGTGGACGAGGTCGTTTGCCTGTCTGCGCCCGCGGATTTCCTCGCCGTAGGGCAGTTTTACGTGAACTTCGGCCAGGTCCCGGATGCCGAGGTGACCCGCTTGCTCGATGCGGCCTCAGGCCAGTCCGGGCAGCCACAGGACGATTGACGGGAAGGCGACCAGCAGGCCGATGGTCACCGCGTCGGCCAGGAAGAACGGCGTCACGCCCAGGAACACGTCCTGCACGTTCAGATCGGGGCGCGCCCCCGCCACCACGAAGCAGTTGAGCCCGATGGGCGGGGTGATCAGGCAGAACTCCGCCATCTTCACCACCAGGATACCGAACCAGATCGCGCACATCGGCCCGGACATGCCGAAGGCGCTATCGGCGGCGGCGACGAACTCACCCCCGTTGAGCGCCATCACCGCCGGGTAGACCACCGGCAGGGTCAGAAGCAGCATGCCGATCGCGTCCATGAACATGCCCAGCACCGCATAGGCGAGCAGGATCATCACCAGCGTCAGCAGCGGCGGCTGGTTGAGTCCGGTGATCCATTCGGAAAAGGCGCCGGGCAGGTCGGCGAAGCCCAGGAAACGCACATAGATCAGCACGCCCCAGATCAGCGTGAAGATCATCACGCTGAGCTTGGCGGTCTCCAGCAGCGCGTCCTTCAACTCCGCCCAGCGCATACCGCGCCAGAGCGCCACGCAGAAGACGATGAAGGCGCCGATCGCGCCGCCCTCGGTGGGGGTGCCCCAGGCGTCGCCGCCAAGTTGGACCGGACCCAGGCGCACCCATTCGGGCAGCGGGTTGTAGACGAAGAAGATGATGATCACCACCACCGCCACGATGGGCAGCGCCGGCGGCAGCGCGACAAGTCTCTGGCGCCAGGAATAGCCGCCCACCGGCGGGCCGAAGCCCTTGATCGCCAGCGCCATGCCGACGATCAGCAGCCCGTAGACCAGCGCCGAGAAGACACCGGGGATGAACCCGCCGAGCAGGAGCTTGCCCACATCCTGCTCCACGATGATCGCGTAGATCACCAGGATGGCCGACGGCGGGATGAGGCTGGCCAGCGTGCCGGCGGCGGCCACCACGCCCGCCGCGAAGCGCTTGTCGTAGCCGATCTCCAGCATTTCCGGTATCGCGATGCGAGTGAAGACGGCGGCGGTGGCAACGCTCGCCCCCGAGACGGCGGCGAAGCCCGCCGTGGCGAAGACGGTGGCGACGGCGAGCCCGCCCGGCACCCAGGCCACCCAGCGTTTCGCGGCCTCGAAGAGCGCGCGGGTGAGCCCCGCGTAATAGGCCAGATAACCGATCAGGATAAAGGTGGGGATGAGCGAGAGCGCCTGGCTCGACACTTTCGAATGCGGTACCTGGCCCGCGGTCTTGGCGGCGAGGGTCAGCGCCCAGGCGAAGGCCTCCGGCTCAAGGCCCTTGCGCGCCCAGAAGATCCACAGGAGCCCGGCGAACCCGGCCAGTGCGGCGGCGAAGGCCACCCGCATGCCCAGCAGCACCAGCACCAGCATCCCGCCGGTGACCGCGATCCCTATGTCGATGGGCTCCACGCGCCGCTACCCGTCGTGGCCCGCGAGGTGCCGGGCCTCGCGTTCGGCCAGGGTGGCGGCGTCCTCGATCAGCGGCACCGCGACCGGCGCCACCGCATTCTGCGCGAAGGCCCGCGCATAGCCCCAGAGTTGCAGCACCAGCCGCAGGCAGAGCACCGCGAAGGCCACCGGCGCCAGCAGTTTCGCGGGCCAGAGGGGCAGAGCGATATCCATCGAGCTGTCGCGGCTCCAGAGCGGGGCGGCGAAATCGAAGCTGCGGGCGAAATGCGCCCAGCTTCCCCACACAAGCAGGAGCATCAGCGCCAGCACGATGAGCGTGGTCAGGAACTCCGCCGCCCAGAGCATCCGCCCGGAGAGCCGCCCGACGAGGATATCCATGCGGATATGGCCGCCATCGCGCTGGGTATAGGCCACGCCCATGAAGGCAATGAGCGGCATCGCCTGTTCGATCCAGTCGACATAGCCCGGCAGCGGCTGGTTGATGAGATTGCGCCCCCCCGCCGAAACCACCGCCAGGATCATCAGCGCGAAGACGGCAAGCCCGCTGAGCAGCGCCAGCGCACGCTCCACCCGGTAGAGCCCGCGGTCGAGGCGGCTCAGTCTTGTGGCGTCTTCCAGAACCGAGGCGGTGCCGGCCATGGGGCGCGTCCGTTTACTGCGTATCCTTCTCCTGCAACTCCTCCGGCAGCCCCTCGACCGGATCGAGCGACTTGAGCGAGCCATCGTCGACCCCGGCGCGCTCCGCCAGCAGTTCCTGCACGAAGTCGAAAAGCTCCTGCGCGGGCAGGCCGCGGGCGTCGTTCTCGGCGATCCAGGCCTGGGCCGCGGGTTCGGCCACGGCGGCGCGGAAGGCGGCCAGATCCTCCTTGGAATAGGTGATCCGCTCGATCTCCTTGTCGTCGAGCAGCGGTCCCCATTTGGCCATCGTGTTGTTCTCGTAATTGGCGACGTAGTGATCGAGCGCCTCATCGACCGAGCCCATCAGTGCCTCGAAATGTTCGTCGGAGAGGGCGTTCAGCGCGTCGGTATTGACCACGACCGGGCAGTTGACCGTGCCGGGGTTGAGGTTGGTGGTCCACCAGCGGGCGTTCTCGACCGTGCCGAAGGACATATGCGCATGCGGGGCGAAGGCCACCGCCTTGACCACGCCGCTGTCGAGCGCCTGGCGCACCTCGGTTGCGGACATCGAGGTGGGCACCGCGCCCAGCGTTTCCATCGCCACGCCGATCCCGCCGGTGGCACGCACGCTCAGCCCCTCGAAATCCTCCAGCTCGCGGGGCGCGTCGCCCAGGCCGATGATGTTGTATTGCGGCATGGGCGAGGGCATCAGCAGCGTCGCGTTCCAGCGCGCCAGATCCTCGACCACCGCCGGATGGCCGTAGAGCGCCATCGACAGGCTGCGCTCCACATTAAGGTCGTCCACCCCCAGGAAGGGCAGTTCGAGCACCGTGATCGACGGGTTCTTGTCGCGGTGGTAGCCAGCGCAGAACTGTGCCATCTCGAAGGCACCGATGGAAATGCCGTCCAGGTTCTCGCGATTGTTCGACAACCCGCCATAGGAGATGTTGAGCGTGAACTCGCCACCGGTCCGGTCGGAGACCAGCTCGGCCAGTTTCTCGACATGCTCGGTGAAGGCGCGCCGCTTGCCCCAGAGCGAGACATTCCACTCCAGCGCGAATGTCTCCCCGGCGAAGCTGACGGCGATGGCGGCAATGGCGGAGGTTTTCAGAATGCGGTTCATGTGCGGTCTCCCTGGTCGCAGCAAATTGTTTTGCGGGGATCGTAGCGATGCCGGGGCGAACGGCAACAGCGGAATTGCAGAAACCTCGTGACGGCGCGGTGCGCAGGGCGGGCGGCCGAAGGATGCAACCGCGGGATGCCGGGCGGGGGCGGCGGTCTGAGCCCCCGTAGCCGTAGGAGGGACGATGATCCATGCGCCTGTTGGCATATCCGGAGACGTCGCCGGTCCATCCGGGCGGCCCGCGCGGCGGGATTCGCCCTTCATCCTGCATGGGGTAACAGGCGAACCTTCACGCTTGGCCTTTTCTTGCAGAGGGAGGTCGCCCTGGTGTTCGCCACCTGACACAAGATACCCGATGGAAGCAGGGTATCGGGCATCGGCCCAGCATCCTTGAGCGAAAACGGTCAGAGGACGGCTAGGAGCCCTTTGTGGACAAGGCGCTCAAGCGGGGAGCCGCGCGGTCTCCGACGCGCGCGGTGGCGATCCGACGGTCGTTGGGGGCACTTTATCCCTGCCAAATCCGAAAAAGATTCAGAGCGTGGCGCTTGCCTCTCCAAATCGCCGCCGCGTGGGGGCGCGTCGGCGATCACGCGGCGGCCTTCGGCCTTGATCCCGCGCGCGGCGGCAACCCGAACGGCAGCGGCGGGCGCGTCTCTGCCCCCTCGGACCTTCGTCCGAGCGACCGAGGGCGCACCAGAGGCAGACTGGGAACCTTTTGTCAGGTGGCGAACACTAGCGGCGCGAACTCATGCGGTTCATCTGGCCCACGACGACGATCTCGCGCACGCCGTCGAGTACTTTCGCACTCAGGTGGCGGGCGACCACGACTTCGCGCGAGGGGGCACTGCCCGCGGGCCGCGCGGCGACGGGCGGAAAGACACGGAGTTCCAGGACCAGCCGTTCCTCCGTCTGGTCGCTGAGCCGCGCCATGACCAGATCCGCGTCCCAGTAGCCCTGGCGGCGCGGCCGTCCGGTGGCTTGCACGATGGCTCCGCCGGGCACGCGGATCACGTCCAGGTCGGTGATCTCGGTCACAAGGATGCGGTAATCGCCGATATCGTGGCGAAGCGCCGGGCGGATCGGCCGGCCGTCGGCCCCGATCGGCCGCGCGGCCTCGGTCTCCGCCGCGGCGATCAGTTGCGCATCCTGGCCGCGCGCCGGCTGGCGCGTCTCCACGCTGCGGCCGAACCAGTTGACCGGGTTGAGGCGCGACTCGCGGATCGTCGCGCAGGCGCTGACCAGCAAAAGGATCGACAGGGCGGCGGTGACGGCTTTCATGGACGGCTTCCCTTGCAACCTGCCCTTGGATAAACCGAAACCGGAGCTATTGGAAAGCCATGATCCGGGCCGGCGGCGGCGCGGACTGGACCTTTGCAGCGCTTGTCCCTACGTGAAGGGCAGGGACGCGACGGGAGATCTGAGTTGGCTGAAACCGAATTCGAGGAAATCGCCGAAAACTTCGAGTTTCTCGAGGATTGGGAAGACAGGTACCGCTACGTGATCGAGCTGGGCCGCGCGATGGACCCGCTCGACGACGCTTTTCGCGTGCCCGCCACCAAGGTCGAGGGCTGCGCCAGCCAGGTCTGGCTGGTGCCCGAGATCGAGGGCGAGGGTCCCGAGGCCACATTCAGCTTCCGCGGCGACAGCGACGCGATGATCGTGCGCGGCCTGATTGCGGTGCTGCACGCGCTTTACGCCGGACGCCCCGTGCGGGAGGTGCAAACGCTCGACGCAGGCGGCGCTCTGGCACGGCTCGGGCTGCACGACCATCTCTCGGCGCAGCGCTCCAACGGGCTCAGGGCCATGGTCGGGCGTATCAGGGAGGTCGCCGGCCGCGCCGCAGCGGCGTGAACTTGAGCGGAATTCATCATTTTCATGCCGGATATGAGTTTGTGCCGGCGGGCACGTCGTGGCACATCTGGTATGAAAGGGACGGGGCGCGCGACTCGGCCCGGCTCGGCATGAGCGGAATGGAGGCCAATCAGCATGACGGATGCACTGACGCGAATGCTCGCTGAGCGGGACTGGGTGCTGGCCGATGGCGCGACGGGCACCAATCTCTTCAACATGGGGCTGCAATCGGGCGACGCGCCCGAGATGTGGAATGTGGAGGCGCCCGAAAAGGTGCGCGCGCTTTATTCCGGCGCGGTCGAGGCGGGCAGCGATCTCTTCCTGACCAACAGCTTCGGCGGCAATGCCTCACGGCTCAAGCTGCACGGGGCGGAGGCGCGCGTGGCCGAACTCAACCGGGTCGCGGCGGAGATCGGCCGCGAGATCGCGGATGCCGCGGGGCGCGAGGTGATTGTCGCGGGGTCGATGGGCCCGACGGGGGAGATCATGGCGCCGATGGGCGCGCTCACGCCCGAGCATGCGGTGGAGATGTTCCACGAGCAGGCCGAGGGGCTGAAGGCGGGCGGTGTCGATGTGCTTTGGGTCGAGACGATCTCGGCGCCCGAGGAATACAAGGCCGCAGGCGAAGCCGCGCGGCTGGCCGGCATGCCCTGGTGCGGCACGATGAGTTTCGACACCGCGGGCCGCACGATGATGGGCGTGACATCGGCCGATCTGGCGCAACTGGTCGAGGGCATGGACCATCCGCCGCTGGCCTTCGGGGCCAATTGCGGCGTGGGCGCGGCCGATCTGCTGCGCACCGTGCTGGGCATCCTCGCCGCCGGGGCCGAGCGCCCGGTGATCGCCAAGGGCAACGCGGGCATCCCGAAATACGTGGACGGGCATATCCATTACGACGGCACGCCGGAGTTGATGGCCGAATACGCCGTGCTGGCCCGCGACTGCGGCGCGCGGATCATCGGCGGCTGCTGCGGCACCATGCCCGAGCATCTGCGCCTGATGCGCGCCGCGCTTGAGAGCCGGACGCCGGGGCCGCGCCCGACGCTGGAGCAGATCGCCGAAACCCTGGGCGGTTTTTCCTCGGTCTCCGACGGCACCGACGGGGCGGGCGCCAAGCCGCGCGAACGGCGCCGCCGCAGGGCCTGAGCCGGATCCGGAGCCATGACTTCAGAAGAGCGACAACTGATCGCCCGCACGCGGGGGCGGGGCGAACTGCGCCAGGTCGAGCGGCGGCAGTTCCGCCTTGAGGCCCAGCCGCGCCATCGCCACGCGGATACGCTGCGCAACGATCGCGGCATAGGGGCCGTCGCCACGCATCCGGCGGTGCCAGTCGGCGGCATAGTCGCGCCCGCCATGCATCTCGCGCACCCGCGCCATGACGCGGGCCGCGCGGCCCGGCGCGTGCTCGGCCAGCCACTCGCGGAAAAGCGGCGCCACCTCCAGCGGCAGGCGCAGCATGATCCAGCTCGCTGCCTGCGCCCCGGCATCGCGCGCGGCCTCCAGAATGCGCTCGGCCTCGTGGTCGGTCAGCGCGGGGATGACCGGCGAGACCATGACGCGGACCGGACAGCCGGCCTCCGCCAGCGCCGCGATCGCGGCCAGCCGGCGCGCCGGGGCGGGCACTCGCGGCTCCAGCCGCCGCGCGAGGCCGGGATCGAGCGTGGTCACGGAAATGCCGGCCTGCGCCAGGCCCTTGCGGCCCATCTCGCCCAGGATATCCGCGTCGCGCTCGATCAGCGTGCCCTTGGTGGCGACCGTCACCGGGTGGTTGTGGTCGCGCAGCACCTCCAGCAGCGCGCGCATGATGCCGCGGTCGCGCTCCGCCGGCTGGTAGGGGTCGGTATTGGTGCTGATGGCGATTGGCCGCGGCCTGTAACCCGGTTTCCGCAGCGTGCGGTCCAGCAATTCGGGCGCGTCGGGGCGGGCGATCAGCCGGGTCTCGAAATCGAGCCCCGGCGAGAGGCCCAGCCAAGCGTGGCTGGGACGCGCGAAACAATAGATGCAGCCGTGTTCGCAGCCGCGATAGGGGTTGACCGAGCGGTCGAAGGGCACATCGGGGGAGGTGTTGCGCGTCAGGATGCTGCGCGCGCGCTCCTCGCGGATCTCGGTGCGGATCGGCGGCGCCTCCCAGGGAAGCTCCCAGCCGTCGTCGGCGCGCTCATGCGTGAGTTGCTCATACCGGCCGCTGCGGTTGGTCGTGGCGCCACGGCCGGGGCGCTCGGCGGGCGCGATGGGGCGTCGGGGCAGCATGCCGCAAGACTAGAACGAACCAGGAACATGCGCAAGCCTGCGCGGATTCGGTCCCGCGGCACGGTCCGCCTGCGACAATCTGTCGGTTAGAGCGCGGTGCATGTCGCAATTCGCGCAGAGCGAATGCCGCATTAAGGGGAAACAGCGCCAGATGAATAGAGGCTGCGCGCAGCAAACGGGGTTAAACCATGGCTGATGAAGAAGATATTGTCCTGTCGGAACTGCCCGACGAGGAACTCGTGCCGCAGATGCATGACGACCTTTACGATGGTCTCAAGGACGAGGTCGAGGACGGCGTGTATATCCTGCTGGAGCGTGGCTGGGCGCCCTACCGGATCCTGACCGAGGCGCTGGTCGGCGGCATGAAGATCGTGGGCGAGGACTTCCGGGACGGCATCCTCTTCGTGCCCGAGGTGCTGCTGGCGGCAAACGCGATGAAGGGCGGCATGTCCATCCTCAAGCCGCTGCTGATCGAGACCGGCGCGCCCAAGCAGGGCAAGATGGTGATCGGAACGGTCAAGGGCGACATCCACGACATCGGCAAGAACCTGGTCAGCATGATGATGGAAGGCGCGGGCTTCGAGGTCGTCGATCTGGGCATCAACAACCCGGTCGAGAACTACATGGAAGCGCTGGAAAGCGAACAGCCGGACATCCTGGGCATGTCGGCGCTGCTGACCACCACCATGCCCTACATGAAGGTCGTGATCGACACGATGATCGAGATGGGCATCCGCGACGAATACATCGTGCTGGTGGGCGGTGCGCCGCTGAACGAGGAATTCGGCAAGGCGATCGGCGCCGATGCCTATTGCCGCGACGCCGCGGTGGCGGTGGAAACCGCGAAGACCTATGTGTCGCGCAAGCACAATCAGCCCAATGCGTGACGGAATTGCCGCCGCGTGACGCGCAAAAGGCCCCCTGTGGGGCCTTTTGGCGCAGGCGGCCTTGGCTTTCGCGGTGCGATGACACAAGTTAATGGCAGGTACTCGCTATGGAAGGCCAGGCCATGCCCGTCGACCGCCTCGTCCTGATCCTCGTCTGCGTCTTCGCGACGGCCGGGGTGACGCTGTTCCTGGGCACGCTGCTGTCGGGCCTGGTGCGGTCCCCGGCGCTGAGCTGGCTGGTGGTAATCCCGGTGGCGCTGATCGCCTACCTGATCTTCCGCGTCATCTCGGACCGGCTGTCGAAGCGCGACGACGATCATTATGATCGTATCGAAAAGTAATCTCCCGGGTGTGACGACCGAGGCGGTGCCAGGGCGGGAGACCGCCGCGGTGCGGGGGCTGGCGCGCAGCGAGGTGGTCTTCCACGGAACCGCAATGGTGCTGAAGTGAAACCCGACGACAGGACACTGACCGAAGAGGGGCTGAACGCGGCCGACGGGCGCGGGCGCATTCTGCTGATCGCCTGCGGCGCACTGGCCCACGAGATACTGGCGCTGAAGCGCGCCAATGGCTGGGACCACATGGACCTGACCTGCCTGCCCGCCAAGCTGCATCTCTATCCCGAGAAGATCACCCAGGCCGTGGCGCAGGCGGTGGAGAAGCACCGCGACGCCTATGAGACGATTTTCGTGGTCTATGCCGATTGCGGCACCGGCGGCGGGTTGCAGGCCAAATGCGCCGAGTTGGGCGTGGAGATGGTGCCGGGTCCGCATTGCTACGCCTTCTTCGAGGGCAACGAGGCCTTCGCCGCGAAGGCCGAGGACGAGATGACGGTCTTCTACCTGACCGATTTCCTGGTCAAGCAGTTCGACGCTTTCGTGTGGAAGCCGATGGGGCTCGACCGGCACCCGGAGCTGCGCGACATGCTCTTCGGCAACTACACCCGGCTGGTCTACCAGGCGCAGACCGACGATCCCGCCCTCGACATCAAGGCGCGCGCCTGCGCGGCGCGGCTGGGACTGGAATATGAGCGCCGCTTCACCGGCTATGGCGATCTGGCGCGGGAGCTTGGGCGGCTGGGCTGAGCCCGTCCGCAGTTCAGGCGCGCGGGCCGATCGTGGTGGTGATCCGGCCCAGCCCCTCCACCTCGACCTCGCAGACATCGCCGGGCAGCAGCGCGCCCACCCCCGCCGGCGTGCCGGTCATGATCAGGTCGCCCGGCGCCAGCGTCACGGATTGAGACAGTATCGAGATGATCTCGGGCACCGACCAGATCAGTTCGGCCAGGTCGGCATCCTGCCGCGTCTCGCCGTTGACCCGCAGCCGGATGAAGCCCTTGTCGGGATGGCCGACCTCGGCCACCGGATGCACCGGCCCGACCACGGCGGAGCGATCGAAGCCCTTGCCCAGGTCCCAGGGCCGGCCCATGTCGCGCGCCTCCATCTGCAAGTCGCGGCGGGTCAGCTCGTTGCCCGCGGCGTAGCCCCAGACGTGGGAAAGACTCTCCTCCGGCGCGATGTCGTGCCCGCCCGTGCCGATGGCGGCGACCATCTCGGCCTCGTAATGCAGGTTCTCGGTCTGCGGCGGATAGGCCACGGTCTCGCCATCCATGACCAGCGCGTCGGCGGGTTTCATGAAGAAGAAGGGTGGCTCGCGGTCCGGATCCTTGCCCATCTCGCGGGCATGGGCGGCGTAGTTGCGCCCGACGCAGAAAATGCGGCGCACCGGCAGGCGCGCGTCGCTGCCCGCGACGGCGACCGACGGGACGGGGGCAGGGGGGAAGACATAATCCATGGGTGATCCGATCCTCAGTTGTTGCCGCGGTCCTGGCGGAAAAGCCCCAGCTTTTCCTGCGCCACGCGGTCGGAATAGCTGAAGAGCACGGCTTCCTCATCCGCCTCGTGACTGACATGGTGCCAGCTTGGCACTACGAAAATGTCGCGCGGCCCCCATTCGAAGGTTTCGCCCGCGATGCTGGTCCGCCCGCGCCCCTCCACCGGGACATGGACCGTCGCGTCGGTGGAACGGTAGGCGGCGGTCTTGAACCCCTTGGGCAGCAATTGCAGGAAGGGCGCGATGGTGGGCATCGCATAGCCGCCATCAACGGGGTTCACATAGCGCATCTTCAGCCCGTGGCAGGGATCCCATTCCTGCTGCGCTTTCATCTTCTCCAGCGCCTCGCGCGAGCGGGCATAGGAATAGTTGAAGATCGGCGAGGCCAGTTTCTCCTGCCGGTAGTCCACCGGCAGCATGTTGGCGCCGAACCGGGCCAGGCTGTCGCCGGTCTGGCGGGTGATCGGCTGTTCGTCGGCGTCCATGCCCTCGGCAAAAGAGGCGTCGAAATGCGTCACGATGGGAATGTCGAGCCCGTCGAGCCAGATCATCGGCTCATCCGTGGTATTGCCGTGGTCATGCCAGGCCCAGGGCGGGGTGATGACGAAATCGCCATATTGCATCTCGGTCCGCTCGCCGTTGACGGCGGTATGGGCGCCCGAGCCGTCGAGCACGAAGCGCAGCGCCGACTGGCTGTGCCGATGCGCCGGTGCGACCTCGCCCGGCATGACAAGTTGCAGCCCGGCATAGAGCGAGGTGGTGATCTTCGATGTGCCGCGCAGGCCGGGATTTTCCAGGATCAGCACGCGCCGCTCGGCCTCCTTGGCGGTGATCAGCCCGCCGGCCTCCAGCAAATGCGCGCGGGCATTCTCGAAACGCCAGATATGCGGCTGGCAGGCGCTTTTCGGCTCCGGCGTGATGATCGAGGACATCACCGCCCAGAGCGGCGTGAACGCCTCCTTGTCGATCTTGTCGTAGAAGGCCAGCCGCTCCGGCGTCTCTTCGGGTTTCTCGGTCAGGGACATGCTGTCCTCCTCTTCAGGTTTCCAGCCCGTTGGAGCCATAGAGCCAGTGCAGCCGGTCGCACCAGTCCTCGGGCGTCATGGTGGACATTACGTGGTTGCGCACCGCCGCCTTGGCGTCGTCGGGATGGTAGATGTAATCGCCGATGAGGCGGGAATTCATCTGCACCCGCGCGGTGCGCACCCGCCGCATCTGCTGATAGCGCTCCAGCGCCGTTTCGGTGTCGTCATGGGCCGCCATGCAATGCGACAGAGCCACCGCGTCCTCCATCGCCATGCAGGCGCCCTGCGCGAAATACTGCAGCATCGGGTGGGCCGCATCGCCCAGAAGCGCCACGCGGCCGTCGACCCAGTTCGAAACCGGCTCGCGGTCGCAGAGCACCCAGAGCTTCCAGTCCTGCCCGTGCTCGATGATCTGGCGCGCGCGGGGATGGATATGCTCGAAGCCCTGCGCCACCTCCGCCTTGCTGACCGGCCGGCCGGCGATCGCCTCCTGAAGGTCGCGGTGATAGGTCACGACGAGGTTGAAAACCTTCCAGCCCTTGAGCGGGTAATGCACGATATGGCATTTCGGCCCGGCCCAGAGCGTGGCTGCGTTCCAGCGCAGATCCTCGGGCATCTGTTCCGTCGGGATGACCGAACGGTATGTCGTGTGGCCCGAGATGCGCGGCTCCCCGTCGCGCAGCATCTGCGCGCGGATGGGTGAGCGCAGCCCCTCGGCCCCGATCAGCGCGCGACCCGCAAGCGTGCCCTCCGTCGATATCAGCCGGACAGTGCCGCCTTCTTGCGCATAGCCCGTGACCCGTGTGCCGGTGCGAAGCTCGACCAGTGGGCTTTCGCGGCAATAGTCCAGCAGGCTGCCATGCAGGTCGGCCCGGTGCACCACGGCATAGGGGTTGCCCATGCGGGCGCGGAACGCCTCGCCCAGCGGGATCTGGGTGATCTCGGTGCCGTCCTGCGCATCCATCAGGCGCAGCGCGTCGATATAGACCGCATTCGCGCGGGCGGCATCGCCGATGCCCAGATAGTCGAAGGAATGGAAGGCGTTGGGGCCTATCTGGATCCCCGCGCCGATCTCGCCCAGCCGCGCGGCCTGTTCCACGACGACCGATGCGATGCCCTTCTGCGCCAGGCCGGCCGCGGCAGCCAGCCCGCCGATGCCGCCACCCGCGATCAGGACGGGCGCCGCGCTCATGCCGGGGTGGTCCGGCGGGGCGTCGTGCGATTCATGGAAACTCCCCCATTGCCAGAAATGCGCAGTATACTTATCAATGGAGGTAATACACTTACGCGTGGCCTGTCAATCGGCTCTGTCAGCCGGGCGCGCGCGGCGCACGGCAGAAGGGGCGTAACATGGACATCCATCTGATGCCGGGCCATCTGATCCGGCGGCTCAACCAGATCTCTACCTCGGTCTTCCAGGACCGGATGCGCGCGCATGGCTGGGATATGACCGCGGTGCAATTCGCCGCCCTACGCGCAGTGGAGCGCCATCCGGGGCTGGACCAGGCCAGCCTGGCGGGGCTCATCGCCTATGACCGCGCGACGATCGGCGGTGTGACCGATCGCCTGGCCGCCAAGGGGCTGGTGCGCCGCGCTGTCTCCGCCAGCGACCGGCGCGCGCGCGCGCTCACGCTGACGCCGGCGGGCCGCGCGCTGCTGGCCGCGGCCGCCCCGGTGGTGGAGGAACTGCAGGACGAGATCCTGGTCGGGCTCGACCCTGCCGAGCGGGCCGAGTTCCTGCGCCTCGCCGCCAAGGCCGCCGACCGGGGCAACGCGCTCAGCCGTGCGCCGCTGGTCCTGCCACCCGGCGACACGGCCGGTCAGAGGTAGTCCGACCGGCTCAGCCCGTATTTGGCCATCTTCTCGTTCAGTGTGCGGCGCGGCAGGCTCAGCTCCTCCATCACCGCCGCGATGGAGCCCTTGTGGCGGCGCATGGTGTTGTCGATCAGCATCCGCTCGAACGCCTCGACATATTCCTTCAACGGCTTGCCCTCGGTGGAGATCGCGTGGCTCATATCCGTGGTGTCGTCGAGCAGCAGGCTGACGATGGAGCCTGATCCGCGCCGGCTTTGCAGTACCGCGCGCTCGGCGATGTTGATGAGCTGGCGCACATTGCCCGGCCAGGGCGCCTGGAGAAGCTGCGCGGCCTCCTTGGCGGCGACCTGCGGGGCGGGGCAGCCGTATTCCTCGGCGAATTGCTCCGCGAAGCGGTTGAAGAGCGTCAGAATGTCCTCGCCACGTGTGCGCAGCGGCGGGATCACCACCTTCATCGCCGCCAGCCGGTAGTAGAGGTCCGGGCGAAGCGCGTCCTCGCAGCTCCGGTCCTGCTCATGATGGTTGCAGATCGCCACGACACGCACTTCCGGGATGTCCGCCTGATCGTTGATGAGCGTCAGCAGCCGGGCCTGCAACGTGGGCGAGAGCGCCTCGACATCCTCCAGGCAGAGCGTCGCGCCGCGCGCCTCCTCCACCAGCGGCAGGGCGGTGCCTTCGTCGATCGGGCCGAATATCTTGGCCGCCAGTTCCTCGTCGGAATAGGCGGCGCAGCTTATCGTCAGGAATTTCTTGCCCGCCCGCGGACCGCAGGCATGCAGCGCGTGCGCCACCAGGCTCTTGCCGGTGCCGGTCTCGCCGTCGATCAGCACATGGCCGTCGGCCTGAGCCAGATCCAGGATGTCCTCGCGCAGCCGTTCCATCACCGCGCTGGTGCCCACCAGCTTGCGGATCAGCACGGTGCCGTCCGACAGCTCGCGACGCAGGGCGCGGTTGTCCATCGTCAGCCGCCGCGCCTGGACGGCGCGCTTGGCCAGATCGGTCATCCGGTCGGGGTTGAAGGGCTTTTCCATGAAGTCGTAGGCGCCCATCTGCATCGCCTCCACGGCCATCGGCACATCGCCATGCCCGGTGATCATGATCACCGGCAGGGCACTGTCCATGTTCATCAGCTTCTTGAGGAAGGTCATTCCGCCCATGCCGGGCATCTTGATGTCGCTGACCACGATACCGGGGAAATCCGGGCCAATGGCCTTGAGCGCATCCTCCGCCGAGGCATAGGTTTCGGTCTCGTAGCCAGACAGCGCGAGCCACTGGCTGATGGATTGGCGCATGTCCTGTTCGTCGTCGACGATCGCTATTTTCATCGTATCCTGCATGATCGGTCCTATTCCGCGGCGCGCATGTCATCGTCCTGTTTCTTCAGCGGGAGCTGCACCTCGAAGACCGCGCCGCCGTCGGCCCCGTTGCGCCCGGTCAGCCGGCCGCCGAAATCCTTGATGATGCCGGTCGAGATCGCCAGGCCCAGCCCGACGCCCTCTCCCGGCGCCTTGGTGGTATAGAAGGGCTCGAAGAGCGCGTCGATATCCTCGATCCCGTGGCCGTTGTCACGGATCGTAAGCATCGCCGTCTCGCCCTTGCTGAGCAGGATGTCAAGCTGCCGGTCGTCCTGGTCCTTCATCGCGTCGAGCGCGTTGCGCAGCAGGTTGATGATGACCTGTTCCAGCCGGATCCGGTCGGCCTCGATCATCACCGGCTCCTTGGGCAGGGTGGTGGTGATCTCGACCTTCATCTTGTTGAGCTGCGGCTCCATCATCGTGAGCGCCGCGCCGACCGACTTGCGCAGGTCGATGGGGGCGAAATCCTCGGTCCCCTTGCGGGCATAGGACTTGAGTTGCCGGGTGATCGCGCCCATCCGCTCGATCAGGTCGTCGATGCGCTGGAAGCTCGACAGCGCCTCCTCCGGGCGGTGGCGCTGAAGCAGTAGCTTGGCGCCCGCCAGATAGGTCTTCATCGCGGCGAGCGGCTGGTTGAGCTCATGGCTGACCGAGGCCGACATCTCCCCCAGCGCGGCAAGCTTGGAACTTTGCGCCAGTGTCTGTTCGGCCACCTGAAGATTGCGCTGGACCTTCTCGCGCTCAGCAATCTCCCGCTGCAGCCGGGAATTGAGCCGCCGCAGCTCGATTGACTCGCGCTGGAACTGAACAGACTGGCTGCGGGCCCGCCGCGACAGGACGTAGAAGATCAGCGCCAGAAGGATCGCAAAGCCCATGATTTCCATCGCCAGCACGCCGTTCACCCGCTCCCGCACGGAGGCATAGGTGGTGAAGGAGATCAGCCGCCAGCCGCGGAACGGTATGCGGCTTTCGGTCCGCAGCACCGCCTGACCCTTCAGATAGGCATCCGCCGGTGTCTGGCTCCAGTCCGCTGTGGCCTGGATCGCGCGTTCGATGGCCGAGGGCGCGGGGCGCGCGGCCAGCGCCTCCTGCACCGGGCGACCCCGCCATTGCGGCTCGGTCGCCAGCAGGATGCGGCCTTCGCTGTCGCTCACCAGAACCGCCTCGGACGTGCCGATCCAGCTTTGCTCCAGCTTGGCCAGATCGACCTTCACGACAATCACGCCGATGCCCTGCTTCTCGCTGGTCACGCGGCGGGAGAAATTGAACTCGGTCGCGCCGGTCTCCATCTCGGAGGTGGTGAAGACCGTGTCATTGGTGCGCACCGCGTTGACGAAGTAATTGGCGTTGCGGTGCTGGCTGCCCAGTTTTTGCCGATCGGTGGCCGCCACGGTGCGCCCGTCGCCGTCGAGCAGCATCATCGAGGCCGCGCCGATCTCCTTCTGGTATGAGATCAGGCGCTGCGAGGTGGCCGAGTAATCCCCGGAATTCAGCGCCGCGATCATCACTGGATCGCGCGCCAGCAATAGTGGCACCGCCGAATTGCGCTGCAACTCGCTGACGATCGAACCCGAATAGAGCGCCAGCCGCAGCTCCGCGCGGGTCTTGGTGGACTCGGTGAAACGCTCGGTCAGCAGCCGGTTGGAGACCCAGACCACGCTGATCGCCACGACGACGAAAAACAGCACCACCACGCGCATCAGGCGGGGCGATGTCATGCGCGGAATATCTGGATCCGGCCTGTGCGACATGCAGGAACATTAGGCCCGCCGGGGCGGGGGCTCAAGCGAAGCCGCGCGCGCCTGCGCGAAACGCCGCCTATGCGGGGCGGGCTCAGGCGGGCGCGAACGCCTCCGCCAGCCCGGCGAAGAGCGCCGCCCCGTCGGTGCCACCCAGCGCCGCATCGGCCAGCCGTTCGGGATGCGGCATCATGCCCAGCACGCGCCGGTTTTCCGACAGCACGCCCGCGATGTCGCCCGCCGACCCGTTGGGGTTGTCGACATAGCGGAAGGCCACGCGGTCCTCCGCGTCGAGCCGGCCGAGCAGCGCCGCATCGGCGGCGTAATTGCCGTCGTGATGGGCGATGGGGATGCGGATGCCCTGGCCCTTTCGGTAGCCGCGGGTGAAGGGGCTGTCCGTTGTTTCCACCGTAAGATCAACGTCCTTGCAGATATACTTCAGATTGGCATTGCGCAGCAGCGCGCCCGGAAGCAGCCCGGTTTCGGTCAGCACCTGGAAGCCGTTGCAGATGCCCAGCACCAGCCCGCCGCGTTTGGCGAAGTCGACCACCGCGCGGCAGATCGGCGAGCGCGCCGCGATCGCGCCGCAGCGCAGGTAGTCCCCGAAGGAAAAGCCGCCCGGAATGCCCACGATGTCGAGCCCCGCCGGCAGGCTGGTCTCCTTGTGCCAGACCATCTGCGCGGGCCGGCCGCCGGCCTGCTCGAAGGCCACGGCGAGATCGCGGTCGCAATTGGAGCCGGGAAAGACGATGACGGCGGATTTCATGGGGCGGGCTCCTCGTTCAGGCGGCGAAATCGGTGATGACGGCAACGCCCGGCGGGGCCGGGCCATCGAAGGCGCGCAACTCCGTGGTGGCGTCCGACAGGCGCACCCGGCGCGCAATCAGGGGTGCGAGATCGACATGGCCGGCCTCGATCAGGCTCAGCAGGCCGGGATAGCGGCGCGCGGGCATGCCGCGGGTACCGAATAGCGCGAGCTGGCCGGAATAGAGCACATCCATCGGCAGCGTCATGGAGGCGTGCTCGCCCGCGGGCATGCCGATCTGGACCATGCGCCCCAGCTTGCGCAGCGACCGCATCGCGGCGGTGGTGGTAGCGGCGATGCC
The DNA here is from genome assembly GCF_003122205.1 of Maritimibacter sp. 55A14. Taxonomy (GTDB): domain Bacteria; phylum Pseudomonadota; class Alphaproteobacteria; order Rhodobacterales; family Rhodobacteraceae; genus QEYE01. The sequence continues at coordinate 127,296 of NZ_QEYE01000001.1, read as the reverse complement.
CAGCGCCTCCACCGCCACATGCGCGCCGCCCCCGGTCAGCGCGCGGACGGCCTCCGCCGCGTCGGCGTCGGCGGCGTTCACCGTCGCATCCGCGCCCAGCGCGCGGGCAAATCCCAGCTTCTCCTCGACCACGTCGACGACCACCACCCGCGCACCCAGCGCCCGGCCCAGCAGCAGCGCCGAGATGCCCACGCCGCCGCCGCCAAAGACCGCCAGCCATTCGCCGGGCGCCAGCGCCGCGCGGTCGGTCAGCGCGTGCCAGGCGGTGGTGACGCGGCAGCCCAGGCTGGCGGCCAGCGCGGGATCCATGCCCTCGGGCAGGCGAGTGAGGTTGGTGTCGGCGCGCGCCACCGCGATGCGCTCGGCGAAGGCGCCGGGGCAGGTGAAGCCGGGCACGATCTGGGTCGGACAGGTGGTCTGGTGGCCGGCCTGGCAGGACGGGCAGTGCCCGCAGGCCAGGATGAAAGGCGCGATGACGCGGTCGCCGGGGCGCCAGGCCGAGACCTCGGGGCCGGTCTCCTCCACCACGCCGCAATATTCGTGGCCGGGCACATGGGGCAGGGCGACATCGGGGTCCGCGCCGGTCCAGGCATGCCAGTCCGACCGGCAGACGCCGCAGGCAAGAACGCGCAAGACGACCCCGTCGCGGGGGCAGTCCGGATCGGGCAGGCTCTCCAGCGAGAGATCGGCGCGCCAGGCCTGCAGAACCGCCGCGCGCATGCGCCTACTCCAACTCCACCGTGTAGGTTTCGATCACCGTGTTGGCGAGCAGCTTCTCGCACATCGCGCGCACCTGGTCTTCGGCCGCCTTCGGGTCGGTCTCGGCCAGATCGAGCTCGATCAGCTTGCCTTGCCGCACCGCATCCACCCCGGCAAAGCCCATCGCCCCCAGCGCGTGGCGGATGGCCTCGCCCTGCGGGTCCAGAACGCCTGTTTTCAGGGTTACATGCACGCGTGCCTTCATCCTATCTCTCTCCGGTTTCGACGGCCTGCTCTGACAGTCTGGCGGTGCGGCTCAATGCACCAGTTTCGGGCCGCTGGTGACATTGCTGTTGCGGGGCATCACGCCCAGACGCTTCGCCACCTCGGTATAGGCGTCGGCCAGGTCGCCCAGATCGCGGCGGAAGACGTCCTTGTCGAGCTTGCGCCCGGTCTCGATATCCCACAGCCGGCAACTGTCGGGGCTGATCTCGTCGGCCACGACCAGCCGCTGGAAGTCGCCCTCCCAGATGCGGCCGATCTCGATCTTGAAATCGACCAGCCGGATGCCGACGCCCAGCATAACGCCGGAGAGGAAATCGTTCACGCGCAGCGCCAGCGCCACGATGTCGTCCAGATCCTGCTGGCTGGCCCAGCCGAAGGCGATGATATGTTCCTCCGAAACCAGCGGGTCGCCCAGCTTGTCGTCCTTGTAGCAGAACTCGATGATCGGACGCGGCAACTGCGTGCCCTCCTCGATCCCCAGCCGCTTGGAGATGGAGCCGGCGGCCACGTTGCGCACGATCACCTCCAGCGGGATGATCTCCACCGCGCGCACCAGCTGCTCGCGCATGTTGAGCCGCTTGATGAAGTGGGTCGGGACGCCGATCGCGTTGAGCCCGGTCATGAAGAATTCCGAGAGCCGGTTGTTGAGCACGCCCTTGCCCTCGATCACCTCTTTCTTTTCAGCGTTGAAAGCTGTGGCGTCATCCTTGAAATACTGCACGATGGTCCCCGGCTCGGGCCCTTCGTAAAGGATCTTCGCCTTGCCTTCGTATATGAGCTTGCGGCGTGCCATCGGGTCTCCAATCGCCAGGGGGCCGGGATTCGCATGCCGGCCGCGTGTGCCTGCGCTATAGGCCAAAGCCCCGAGCAGGGCAAGGAGTCGCGCCCGCGCGCCTATCCGCCCTTGCAGGCCGCCGCGGGGCCGGTCATATCTAGGTTCGACCGATCTCAAGCCTGCGGAGACAGAGATGACCACATTCGACGACCGGGAAAATGCATTCGAGTCCAAATTCGCCCATGATGCGGAAATGCAGTTCCGCGCCGAAGCGCGCCGCAACAAGCTGCTCGGGCTCTGGGCGGCGGAGCTTCTGGGCAAGACGGGCGAGGACGCGGCCAATTACGCCAAGGAAGTGGTGAAGGCCGATTTCGAGGAGCCGGGCGTCGGTGACGTGGTCCGCAAGGTCGCCGGCGACCTAGGCGAACTCGCCAGCGAGGCCGAGATTCGCGGCAAGCTCGACGAGCTGATGCTCGTGGCCAAGGAGCAACTCGTCAAGGAAGCCTGAGCGCGGGCGGTCCGGCGCCGCAGGGGGCGCTGCCCCCGCCGCCCCTGGCGGAGCGGCCCCTTGGGATATGTCCTGCAAGAAGAATGGGCGCGCGCCATTTCTTCTTGCTCCAAGTATCCCCGCCGGAGGCACCGCGGCCGCCGTGGGCGGGCGCAAAGCAAGGACTTGCGCCGAAGGCGCGCGATTTCAGTCGCCGAAGACGCGGGCGAAAATCGTGTCCACATGCTTGGTGTGGTAGCCGAGGTCGAACTTGTCCTCGATCTCCTCCGCACTCAGCGCTGCCGTCACGTCCGGGTCGGCCTTGAGCTCGGTCATGAAATCGCGGCCCTCTTCCCAGACTTTCATCGCGTTGCGCTGCACGAGGCGATAGGCGTCCTCGCGGCTCACGCCCTTTTGGGTCAGCGCCAGCAGAACGCGCTGGGAATGCACCAGGCCGCGGAACTTGTTCATGTTTCGGGTCATGTGTTCGGGATAGATCACCAGCTTTTCCACCACCTGGGTCAGCCGGGCCAGGGCGAAATCCAGCGTCACCGTGGTATCGGGGCCGATATTGCGCTCCACCGAACTGTGCGAGATGTCGCGCTCGTGCCAGAGCGCCACATTCTCCATCGCGGGCACCACCGCCATGCGCACCAGCCGGGCGAGCCCGGTGAGGTTCTCGGTCAGCACCGGGTTGCGTTTGTGGGGCATCGCCGAAGAGCCTTTCTGCCCCTTGGAGAAAAACTCCTCCGCCTCCAGCACCTCGGTGCGCTGCATGTGGCGGATCTCGATGGCGACATTCTCGATGGAACTCGCGATCACGCCCAGCGTGGCGAAGAAGGCGGCGTGCCGGTCGCGCGGGATGACCTGGGTGGAGATCGGCTCGGGCGCGAGGCCCATCTGCGCGCAGACATGCGCCTCGACCGCGGGGTCGATATTGGCGAAGGTGCCGACCGCGCCGGAGATCGCGCCGGTGGCAATCTCGGCGCGCGCGGCGCGGAGACGGGCGCGGTTGCGGTCCATCTCGGCATAGAAGCGCGCGAAGGTCAGCCCCATCGTTACCGGCTCGGCATGGATGCCGTGCGAGCGGCCGATGCGCACCGTGTCCTTGTGTTCCAGCGCGCGGGTCTTGAGCGCGGCCAGCAATGCGTCCATTTCGGCCAGCAGGATGTCGGAGGCGCGCACGAGCTGGATGTTGAAGGTGGTATCGAGCACGTCGGAACTGGTCATGCCCTGGTGGACGAAGCGCGCGGCCTCGCCGCCGATGATCTCGGAGAGGTGGGTCAGGAAGGCGATCACGTCATGCTTGGTCACCGCCTCGATCTCGTCGATGCGGGCAACGTCGAACTCCACGTCCCGGGCCTTCCACACGGCGGCGGCGTTCTCGCGCGGGATCACGCCCAGCTCCGCCTGGGCGTCGCAGGCATGGGCCTCGATCTCGTACCAGATGCGGAATTTCGTCTCGGGCGACCAGATGGCGACCATTTCGGGGCGGGAATAGCGCGGGATCATGGATGAGGGCCTTTGCGTTTTGGTGTATGCTCGGCGCCGTCATAGACCGCGCTCCGGCCGGCGGCAAGCAGCAGCCGGGGTTCCACGATGTGCGGCTTTCAACCTGGGTGACACGAGCGATTGACCGATCACGGGCTGACACTGGAGGAATTCCTGGGCGACTGGACCATGTCGCGTCGGATCGCGGATCGCCTGGGCGGCGGCACCGGCCGGCTGGACGGGCGGGCGCGCTTCTCGCCTGACGGCGCCGGCGGGCTGGTGATGGAGGAGAGCGGGCGGCTGCAGATGCAGGATGGCCCCGCGCTCGATGCCACGCGCCGCTATCTCTGGCGGGCGGGCGAAGGCGGGGTGATCGAGGTGCTCTACGCGGACGGGCGGCGGTTTCACCGCATCGTTCCGGATCGGCTGATGCCCGACGACACGCATCTTTGCGAGCCCGACCTCTACCATGTCTCCTACGATTTCACCGGCTGGCCGGTCTGGCGCACGGTCTGGCGCGTCGTGGGGCCGCGCAAGAACTACCGGATGGTGACGGAGTACCGCCGACTGGCGCCGTGATTTCCCGAAATCACAACGGGTTGCGGCGTATTGTTCACGAGTGGGGGCGGGATTTCAGGTAGGAGCGGTTGCCATAGAGCAGCGGTTGGCCCTCGCCGATATGCACATCCGCGACCGCGCCGATGAAGAGGTGATGGGTGCCCACGCGCTCGCCCGAGACGAGGCGGCAGTCGAAGGCCACCAGCGGATCGTCGAGCCGCGGCGCGCCGGTTGTCATCGCCACGGCGCCGCCGGCCTTGAACTTGTCGCCGCCCGGCGCCGGCAGGCGGCGCGCGAAGACGTCCGATATCTCGCGCTGGTCGGCGCGCAGGACATTGATGCAGAAACAACCGTTTGCCAGGATCGCCGCGGCGGTGGCGCTTTCGTGATGGACGCAGACCAGCATCGTCGGCGCCACCCCGTCGGCGGAGACCGAGGTCATGGCCGACACGGTGACGCCCGCGCGCCCGCCGGGGCCGTCGGTGGTCACGACGCTGACGGTGGCGGCGGCGCGGCTCATCCCGGCCAGGAAGGCGGCGCGCAATTGCGTGTCGGTTTCGCTCATGATCTCCGTTTCCTGTTCGCGCAGGCTCTTTTGCCCTGACCGGGACATAGGCGCAAGCGGCGCCGGGTCACGCGCCCACCGGACCGTCGCGCAGGGCGTAGGCGGCATAGGCCGCGCGCAGGGCGGTCCGGCGCAACCGCGGCAGCGGGAAGCGCCGCGGGGCGGCGCGCAACAGCGCCGGGCGGCGATCCTCGCCCATGGCGAGCGCCGCGGCCACGCGCCCGGCATGGCTGCCCGTCGCCACGCCGTTACCGTGGTAACCCAGCGCCAGGATCACGCCCTCCGTGCCGGGCGCCGCGGTCAGGACCGGGGTCAGGCTGCCGGTGAGCGCGACGAGGCCCGACCAGAACCAGGGCGTCTCGACATGCGCCCAGCCGGGAAAGATCGCCTCGAATTGCCGGCGTGCCATCGCGCGCACCTGCCGCGCGGCGCCCGGTCCGGCCGATAGCCCGCCGCGGGTGCCGAAGAGGAACCGCCCGCAGGGCATCAGGCGGAAGTAATGCAGAAGCCGCCGCGTGTCATAGGCCATCATGTCGCTGCGCCAGCCCGCGGTCTGAAGCTCCGCGGGTTCCAGCGGCCGCGTGACCAGGATCGAGGAGAGCGCCGGCAGCACCACGCCTGCCAGCGCCGGCGGTATGTCTTCGGAGGAATAGCCGTTGGTGGCGACGATCACGCGCCCGGTGCGCAGCGTGCCGCCCGGTGTCTCCAGCCGCCAGCGCGCGCCGTCGCGGCGAATCGCGGTCACCGGGCTCTGGCCGTGGATCGCCACGCCGGCCGCGCCCGCCGCGCGCGCCAGTCCGAGCACGTATTTCATCGGGTTGAGCGCAAAACCCGCGCGGGTGATCAGCCCGCCATGGAAGGTGCCCGCGCCCATGCCGCGTTCGGCCAACTCCGGGCGGCTCAGCACCTCCGTCGCCAGCCCGTAGCGGCGCCGGGCGGTCTCGGCCTCGGCCCGCAACTCCGCCAGCCCGCCGGGGCGGTGCGCCAGGCAAAGTTCACCCTCCGAATGGGTGTCGGCCTCGATGCCGTAGCGGTCCAGATTGTCGGCCACCGTGTCGATTGCGGCGCGCTGGAAGCGGTGGAATTCCTGCGCGGCGTCGAGCCCGTGGCGCTCGATCACCGTCGCGTCAGGCAGCTTGGAACCACCGATGCAGGCAAAGCCGCCATTGCGCCCCGAGGCGCCCCAGCCGGGCTGCGCGGCGTCGAGCAGTACGGGCTCGGTGCCGTAGCGTTCCGCCAGTTCCAGCGCCGCGCCGAGCCCGGTGTAGCCCGCGCCGATAATCGCGACCTCGGCCTCGCGGTCGCCCTCCAGCGCGGGATGCTCCGGCACTTCCTCGACCGAGGCGCGCCAGAAACTTTCGGGCCAATAGGACGTATCGTAGGCTTCGGGTTCGTAGAGGCGTTTCATGATCCGCTCCGGCGGCTATGGCCTTTGACCTTCTGGCAACCCGCGCGTGAAAGGGCAAGAATTCTCTGGCACGCGGGCGGCGCCCGTGTCTAAGCTTGCCCGGTCCGCCCGACGAGGGCTCTGCCTGATGGAGGAAAGATGACCACCCGCGCCGCCAAACCCAATGATGCCGCCCGCGAATTGTGGGAGATGGATCGCGCCCATGCGCTGCATCCCTGGCAGCATTTCGAAAATTTCGAGCGCGAGGGCGCGCTGGTGATCGACCGCGGTTCCGGCTGCCATTTGTGGGACGCGAACGGCGGCAAGTATCTCGACGCGGTCGGCGGGCTCTGGTGTACCAATATCGGGCTGGGTCGCCGCGAGATGGCCGAGGCCATCGCCGAGCAGGTGGAGCGGCTGGCCTTTTCCAACACCTTCGTGGATGTCACCAACGCGCCCGCCGCGCGGCTCTCCGCCAAGCTCGCGGAACTGGCGCCGGGCGATCTGAACCACGTTCATTTCACCACCGGCGGGTCCACCGCGATCGACAGTGCCTACCGGATGGTCCAGTACTACCAGACCTGCGCGGGACATCCTGAAAAGACCCAGGTGATCGCGCGGGACCATTCCTACCATGGCTCCACCTATATCGCGATGTCGATCGGCAAGCGGCCGGGCGACCAGGTGCCGGAATTCCGTTACAAGCAGGAGGGCATCCACCATGTCTCGGTGCCGAATTACTACCGCGCGCCGGAGGGCATGAGCGAGGCGGAGTTCTGCGACCATCTGGTAGCCGAGTTCGAAGCGAAGATCGCTGAAATCGGACCCGAAAAGGTCGGCGGTTTCTTTGCCGAGCCGATCCAGGCCTCGGGCGGGGTGATCGTGCCGCCGGAGGGTTATCTCAAGCGGATGTGGGAGGTCTGCCAACGCCACGGCATCCTCTTCATCGCCGACGAGGTGGTGACGGCCTGGGGTCGGCTGGGGCACTGGTTCTCGTCGCTCGACGAGTTCGGCGTGCAGCCCGACATCGTCTGCACCGCCAAGGGGCTGTCGTCGGGCTATATCCCGATCGGCGCGCTGATCTATTCCGACCGCATCCATGCCGCGATGCAGGGCGACCGCTGGTTCACCTCGGGTTTCACCTATGCCGGACACCCGGTGGGCTGCGCCGCGGCGCTCAAGAATATCGAGATCATCGAGCGCGAGGACCTGCTGGCCCATGCGGCCGAGGTCGGAACCTATTTCGAGACCCGTCTCAAGGCGCTGGAGGAGTTGCCCATCGTCGGGCAGGTCCGGGGCCGCAAGCTGATGATGTGCGTGGAGAATGTGGCCGACAAGGCGACGAAGCGGCTGCTGCCCGACGAGCTGGATATCGGCCGGCGGATCTCCGACACCTGCGAGGAGATGGGCCTGATGGTGCGTCCGATGGGCCATCTCAACGTCATGTCGCCGCCGCTGGTCATCACCCGCGACGAGGTCGATTTCGTGGCCGAGACGCTGGGCCGCGCCATTGCGAAAGTCACCGACGCGCTGGTGGCCGACGGGGTGAGGCTGGGCTGATGGCGCTTCCCGACGCAAGGCGCGAGGTGGACACGGCCTTCACCCGCGAAGACGCCCGTGGCCGCGCCTTCGAGAACACCTTCGGCGGCGCGCCGAGTTTCCTGCGCCGCCGTTACACCAAGGATCTGACCGGCGTCGATCTGGCGGTGACCGGCGTGCCCTTCGACCAGGCCGTGACAAACCGGCCCGGCACCCGGCTGGGGCCGCGCGCGATCCGCGAGGCCTCCGCCCTCCAGTCGGCGGATGCGCCCCATGGGTGGGGCTTCGACCCGCTCGACGAGTTCACCGTCGTCGATTACGGCGACCTGGCCTTTGACTATGCCGCCGTGGCGTCTTTCCCCGCCCGGCTGGAGGCCCATATCGCCGGCATTCTGGACGCCGGCGCGGCCAGCCTGGTGCTGGGCGGCGATCACTACATCTCCTTTCCGATCCTCAAGGCATATGCCGCGAAATACGGGCCGATCTCGCTTCTGCAGTTCGACGCGCATTCCGACACCTGGCCCGATGACGACATGGACCGGATCGACCACGGCACGATGTTCTACAAGGCCGTCAAGTGCGGCATCGTGGACCCCGCGCGGTCGGTTCAGGTCGGCATCCGCACCGACAATCCCGATCCGCTGGGCGTAAACATCATCGACGCGCGCGAGGTGCATCTGCAGGGTCCGCAGGCGGCGGCGCGCCGGATACGGGAGATCCTGGGCGACCATCCGGTCTATCTGAGCTTCGACATCGACGGCCTCGACCCGGCCTTCGCGCCGGGCACCGGCACGCCGGTCTGGGGAGGGCTCAGCAGCGGGCAGGCGGCGGTCATCCTGCGCGACATCGCCGGCATCAACCTGGTGGGCGGCGACGTGGTGGAGGTCTCGCCGCCCTTCGACCCGACCGGGGCCACCGCCGTGGCCGGTGCCCATGTGGCGTCCGAAATCATGTGCCTCTGGGCCTGGACAAGACGGGAGGAGCAGACATGAGCGGCGCTGCATCCCCGCCCGTGAACTGGGACCGCTCCGGCCTGCCGGGCTGGACCTACAGTTCCAGGGAGCTTTTCGATCTGGAACTGGCGACGCTTTTCCGCACCCATTGGCAACTGGCGGGCCATGTCTCGGACTTGCCGGAGCCGGGCGATTACATCTGTTTCGATATCGGCCATGAACGTGCCGTGGTGATCCGCGGGCAGGACGGCCGCTTGCGCGCCTTCCACAACCTCTGCCGTCATCGCGGCACGCGGGTGGTCGCCGACCGACGCGGCCATTGCAACAAGGCGATGATCTGTCCCTTCCACGGCTGGGCCTACAATTTCGACGGCACGCTGCGCGGCGTGGCCGAGGCCGACACCTTCCCCGATCTCGACCGCGTGGCCTGGGGGCTGAAGCCGGTGGAGCTAGAGGTCTGGCTGGGCTTCGTCTTCATCCGTTTCGTGGCCTCCGGCCAGCCGCCGGTGGCCGAGTTGCTGGCTCGTTACGAGGCCGAGGCGGCAGCCTATGGCGCGGCGGATGTCGTGCCCACGGGCGACGGGTTCTGGACCGACGAGATCGCGGTGAACTGGAAAGCGGTCCGCGATGTCGACAACGAAGGCTACCATGTCCGCCAGGCGCATCCCGCCCTGCACGACCTCTACGGCACGGCCTATCACGACGAGCCCTTCGAGCGCGGCGCGGCCCGGTCGGAGGGGCGCTTCAACGACGGGCCTTCGCGGCTCTGGTCGGTGCGGGCCTACCGCTCGATTATCGGCGACACTTCACCGCTGGCCCCCGCGCAGCGCGGCGCCTGGGTCTATATCGCGCTTTTCCCCAACACGGTGATCGGGCTCTATCCCGACAGCGTGACCTATTACCAGGAAATCCCGCTCGATGCCGAACGCACGCTCCAGCGCGGCGCGGTCTACCGCCACCGCGACGAGAGCCGCGCGCTGCGCCTCGCGCGCTACCTGTCGGGGCGCATCGACCGCGACACGTTGGAGGAGGACCAGATGCTCTGTGTCTGGTCGGCGGAGGCCACGAAATCCTCGGCCTATGACGGGGTGATCCTCTCCGATCTTGAGTATGGTCTGAAAACATTCCATGATCACCTGCGCGAGAAGGTTCCGGTGGTGTGCTTGCCCGAGGAACCCGGCGCAGAGGATATGCGGCAGCAGCTTGCCGCGGTGGACCGGGGATAGGGACGCGAATGTCATCATCGGACGGGGCTTTCTCCCGCTGGAGGCACAGCGAGGGCGCACAAGGGCTCATCCTTGTCAGCCCGACCTTCCTATACGCCCTGCTGCTTCTGGCCGCGCCGCTCGCGACCATCGTGGCGATCAGCTTCTGGACCCAGGATTACCTCGTGATGATCCGCGAGTTCACGCTCGCCAACTATATCAGGGCCTGGACAGAGCCGCTTTTCCAGACGCTGATGCTGCGCTCCGTCGTCATCGCGGTGATCGTGACGGCGGCGACGGTGCTGCTGGCCTTTCCGATCGCCTATTACGTCTCCTTCAATGTCCGGCCCGAGCGCAAGGCGCTCTGGATTTTCCTCATCACCATCCCGTTCTGGACCAGCTACCTGCTGCGCGTCTTTCTGTGGAAGGTGATCCTGGGATATAACGGCGTGCTGAATTCCGGTCTGCTGGGGCTGGGACTGATCGACGAGCCGCTGACCTTCATCCTTTACAATGCCAATGCGGTGGTGATCACGCTCGCCCATGCCTGGGCGCCCTTCGCGATCCTGCCGATCTTCGTGGCGCTCGAAAAGATCGACCGCGCGCTGCTGGAGGCCGGGCAGGACCTGGGCGAGAGCCGCTTCACCACCTTCCTGCGAGTCACGCTGCCCCTGGCCATGCCCGGCGTGGTGGCGGCCACGCTCATCGTCTTCATCCCCACGATCGGCGATTACGTCACGCCGAAACTTGTGGGCGGGCCGGACGGCGCGATGATCTCCAACATGATCCAGCTCCAGTTCATGAAGCTCAACAACGGGCCGCTGGGGGCGGCGCTGGCGATCTCGGGCATGATCATCGTGACCGCGATCTCGCTCATCTTCCTGTGGCTCAACCGCCGCTACCTGAAGGTGCGGCAATGAAGGGGCGCGGCCTGGCTACATATGCGGTCGCCTATCTGCTGTTTCTCTACGCGCCGGTGATCCTGCTGCCGCTCTTCGCCTTCAACGACGGTACCATCATTGCCTTTCCGCTGCAGGGCTTCACCACCGGCTGGTTCGTGCAGCTGACGCGGATCGAGGCGCTGCATGACTCGGTCTTCAACAGCCTCTGGATCGCGCTGACCACGGCGGTGCTGTCCACCTGTTTCGGCCTCTTCGCGGCGCGCGCCTCGGCGCGCTACCGCTTTCCGGCCAAGGGCGGGATCATGGGGCTGATCATGCTGCCGCTGGTCTTGCCCGAGATCATCGTCGCGGTGGCGTTGCTGGTGGTCCTGCTGCAACTGGGGATTGATCTGGGCGCCTGGACCGTGATCCTGGGCCATGTGCTGATCTGCACGCCGTTCTCCATCGCCATCCTGAACTCGGCCTTCCTGTCGCTCGACGAGTCGCTGGAGGAGGCCTCCTATGACCTGGGCGAGACGAAATGGTCGACCTTCCGGCTGATTACCCTGCCGCTGGTGATGCCGGGCATCATCTCCTCGATGCTGATCGCCTTCACGATCTCGCTCGACGAGTTCATCATCGCGTTCTTCCTGACCGGCAACGAACCGACGCTGCCGGTCTATCTGTGGTCGCAGTTGCGCTTCCCCACGAAGATCCCCATCGTCATGGCGCTGGGTACGATCATGCTCGTGGCCTCGCTGCTGCTCTTGACCGCCGCCGAATATTTCCGCCGCCGGGGCGTCGCCAGAACCGGGGCAAAGGACAGCGGAGGCTTCCTGTGACACGACAGCTCATCGAACTCGACCGGGTCGAGAAGAATTACGGCGAGGTGCGCGCGCTGACCGGCGTCTCGGCCGAGATCCGCGAAGGCGAATTCTTCTCGCTCCTGGGGCCGTCGGGCTGCGGCAAGACCACGCTCCTGCGCACCATCGCGGGGTTCGAGGATCTCAGTGGCGGGCAGCTCAGGATCGACGGGCAGGACATGCGCGGGGTGCCGGCCAACAAGCGGCCCACCAACATGGTCTTCCAGTCCTACGCGATCTTCCCGCATCTCAGCGTGGGCGAGAATGTGGGCTTCGGCCTGCGCCGCAAGGGACTGGGCCGCGAGGCGATGGCGCGCGAGGTGGGCCAGGCGCTCGACATGGTGGGGCTGGGGGGCTATGAGACGCGCGCGAGCCACGCCCTGTCCGGCGGCCAGCGGCAGCGCGTGGCGCTGGCGCGCGCGCTGGTGCTCAAGCCGCGGGTGCTGCTTCTCGACGAGCCGCTCTCGGCGCTCGACAAGAAGCTGCGCGAACAGATGCAGGTCGAACTGCGCAAGCTTCAGCGCCAGGTCGGCATCACCTTCATCCTGGTCACCCACGACCAGGAGGAGGCGCTGATCATGTCCGACCGGATCGCGGTGATGTTCGACGGCGGCATCGCCCAGCTCGACAGCCCGCAGGTGCTCTACCGCCGCCCGGTGTCGCGCCGGGTGGCGGAATTCATCGGGGTGATGAACTTCCTCGACGCCTCGGTGGGCGGCAACGGCGCCGACGGGCTGGAGGTCGATGTGGCCGGGCTGGGGCGGGTCGCGCTCGACCCCGCGCAATGCCCCGAGGGCCGCTCCGGCACCAGCACCGTGGTCGGGCTCCGGCCCGAGACCATGACGATCCTCTTCGATACTTCCGAGAAGGCCGCCCGCGTGGCCGAGGGCTCGGTCAGCGAAGTGGTCTATTTCGGCGACATGACCTATTATGACGTGACGCTCGACGGGGTGGCGGCGCCGGTCACCATCTCGATGCGCAACCTGCCCGGCCGCCCGGTGCTCGACCGCGGCGCACGGGCGCGCGTTGGCTGGGACGCGGGCGCGATGGTACTCTTCCGCTGAACGGCGCGGCGCGCGCCTTCATCTTTCCCGAAATACTCCCGCCGGAGGCATGATCCGCCGCGCAGCGGCAAAAGCTCGGCGCCGCCCGGATGTCCGGGCGGCGCGCTTGCGGCTCAGAAGCCCGCCTTGATCTTCTCGAACTCTTCCTGCATGCGGTTGCGCAGTTCGTTGTCCATCGGCACCTGGGCGAGAATCGGCGCGTCGATCTCCGCCAGGCCGACCTCTTCCAGGGTTTCCTCTGGGATATCGGCCATCGCCTCGGCGTTGGAGTGGCCGTAGCCCCAGGCGTTCACGATATACTCGGCCGAGCGCGGCTCCAGCCAGGCATTGATGAAGTCATAGGCGCGCTCCTCCATGCCGGGGCCGTCCTTGAGGTTCATGTAACCGCAGAACCAGGTCGAGGAGCCTTCCGCGGGCTCGCGCTCGAACGCCACCGGATGCCCCTCGGCGATCATCGTGGTCGGTGTCTCGTTCCACGACCAGGAGATCAGCACCTCGCCCGAGGACATGAGCTGGCTCAGCTCCGCGCCGTCCTGCCAGTAGGCGCGCACATTTGGGTGCACCTCGCGCATCCAGTCCGCGGCGGCCTGGAACTGCTCCTCGGTCACATTGCGCCAGTCCGACACGCCGGTGGCCAGATAGGCCAGCGACCACACGTCGTCGGTATTGTCGGGCAGCGAGATGCGCCCGGCATATTTCGGATCCTTGAAGACCTCGAGCGTCTGCACTTCCTCCTCGGGCACCTCGTCGGTGCGGTAGGTGATCGCCGTCGCGCCCCAGTCGATCGGGATGAACCACACGCCCGCGTCGTCCTTGAAGATGTCGGAAGCCAGGAAATCCTCGTTGATATTGTCGAAGGCCGGGATCTTGGACGTATCCCAGGGTTCCACGAGCCCCGCGTCGCGGTGCTTCGAGACCATCTGCGAACAGGGATGGGTCACATCCGCCCTGAAGCCCGAATAGAGCTTCTGGAACGCCTCGTCGTCATCCCCGAAGAAGGCGTAGCTCGGCGCCTCGCCGTGCTTTTCTATATAGCCCTTGAAGAATTCCGGGTCCTCGTAGCCGGACCAGTCGAAGACCAGCAGGTTGTCGTCGGCGGCCATCGCCGGGACGGCGAGTGCCATGATCGTCGCCAGCGCCGTTACGTTCTTGAGTGGTTTCATCGTCGTAGCTCCCTTGTTGGCGCACCGTCTTCGCGATGCGTGACCGCCTGACGCTAGAACAGGGCCGGGGCCGTGCCAAGGGATTATTGCCCGGTGCCGGGTGCGCCGCCGGCGGCCTCGGCGCGCGCCCGCCGCCGGGCGCGCACGTCATCGGCGAGTTCGATCGTGTAGGCCGCCAGCGCGGCGAGTTCGGCCTCCGCCCGCGCGGCGTCGCGGGCCTCCAGCGCGTCGGCGATGGCGCCGTGCAGCGCCAGGATGCGGGCGCGCGAGCGGGCCGAGAATGTGATCATGTTCATCAGCGGCTGCATCGCTTCCACCGCACCGGCAAGCTGGTAGGACAGAACCGGGTTGCCGGCGGCATCGACCAGTGCGCGGTGGAAGGCCACGTCTGAGGCGCAAAAGCTCTCGTCGGAGAGCCCCGGCTGGCCCTGCCGGTGGATCTCGGCGCGCATCGTGGCCAGGTGGTCGGGTCCGCGCCGGGCCGCAGCCAGCGGCACGCAGGCGCGTTCCAGCGCATAGCGCGCCTCGCAGGCGGTCTCGAAGTCGACCGCGTTCATGCTCAGCAGCAGGGTCGAGGTGGTGATCTGCTGGCCATGCGCGTCCTCGAAGCGCAGCCGGTTGACGAACGCCCCGCCCGAGGCGCCGCGCCGGGTGCGGATCAGGTTCTGCGCGGCCAGCCGCTTGAGCGCCTCGCGTACGGTGGGGCGCGAGACGTCGAACTGTTCGGCCAACTCCGCCTCCGAGGGCAGGCGTTCGTCCACGATCAGCCGCCCGGCGACGATCGCATCGCGGATCGCGCCTGCGATCTGCACCGACAGGTCGCCATCCTCCTTGAGTCTGTATTCCACCTGCATTGCGCCGCCTTGATTTGTCTGACAATTAATTGTTTGACATTTATTTCATTTAGCACGACCTTGGCCTGCGAGGCAATCATTTCGCAAAAGAGCGGCCCATGACCGTGGCGCATCGGATCAGACGGATGACGGGCTGGCACTGGCTGGCCTTCTTCGGCACTGTGCTGGGCGCCTGGGCGCTGCTCTATGCCATGCAGGTGCCGGGCGACCTGCGCACCGGTGCCGCGCTCTACGGGCACGACTTCTGGTCCGCGCTCTGCGTGGTGGAGCCGGGGCTTGCCGGATATCCCACGGTGCTGGCGATGTGGGTGGCCATGTCGGCGGCGATGATGGCGCCAACCTTTCTACCGGCGCTCGCCACATACGAGGATCTGATTGCCACGGGCGCGGCCACGCGGGACGGATTTCTGGCCCTGCTGGCGGGGTACCTGGCGGTCTGGCTGGGCTTCGCGGCGCTGGCGGCGGGGGCGCAGGTCGGGCTTGCCGGTGCGGGGCTGCTGGACCCGCTGGGCGGCAGCCGCTCGGCGCTGCTGACCGCGCTCCTGCTGGCGCTGGCCGGGGCCTACCAGTTCACCGCGCTCAAGGAAGCGTGCCTTTCGAAATGCCGCCAGCCGCTGACCTTCTTCATGCAGCACTGGGCGCCGGGTCCGGCGCGCGCGGCGGCGATGGGGCTGCGGCTGGGCGTGCTCTGCCTGGGCTGCTGCTGGGCGCTGATGGCGCTGGCCTTCGTGGGCGGGACGATGAACCTGGCCTGGATGGGACTCGCCACGCTGGTGATGGTCCTGGAGAAACTGCCCGAGATCGGCCGACCGGTCACCCGCCCGCTGGGCTTGGTGCTGCTGGCGGCCGCGATTGCGACACTGGTCGCCGGAACCGGCTGACCCCAGGGAGGACGACATGACTGCCAAGACCAAATCCGACCGGCTTAAGACCCCCGCGAAGATCGACAGCCGCCACCCGAGTGCTCAGCGCCAGGATGCGGGCAACATTCCCTGGGCGATCAAGGGCGAGTTGATCCTGAACTGCAACTGCACTGTCTTCTGCCCCTGCGTCGTGAGCCTGGGCAAGCACGCGCCCACCGAGGGCTACTGCCAGGCCTGGGCCGGGGTGCGCATCGACGAGGGGCATTACGGCGGCGAGGAGCTTTCGGGGCTCAATGTCGGCCTGGTGCTGGAGATCCCCGGCCTGATGGCACGCGGCAACTGGAAGGCCGCGGCCTATATCGACGACCGTGCCAGCTATGCCGCGCATAACGCGCTCATCAACATCTTCTCGGGCAAGGCGCGGGGCACGACCGGGCTCTTCGCGGTTCTGGTCAGCGAGTTCCTGGGTGCCGAAAGCGCGCCGGTCGAGTTCACCACCGAGGGCAAGACGCGGCGGCTGATGGTGGGCAAGAAAATCCAGGGCGAGGTGGTGCCGGTGAGCGGCGCCGATCCCGACACCAACATCGTGGTGACCAACACGCAATACTGGATGGGCCCCGACATCACCGTGGCCACCGCCACCAAGGGCCGCGTGCGCGCCTTCGGGCGGGTCTGGGATTTCGACGGCCGCTCGGCCGAGATCTGCCAGATCGACTGGCACGGCCCCGGCAAGTGATCGCGACACCGGGATATTGCGCCATGATGGCGCGCTACAACATGTGGCAGAACGAAAGCCTCGTCGCCGCATGCGACCGACTGGACGCCGCCGCGCGGCAGCGCGACCGCGGGGCCTTCTTTGGTTCGATTGCCGGCACGCTGAGCCATCTGCTCTGGGCTGACGATCTGTGGATGGCGCGGCTCGATGGCGGCCCCGCGCCCGAGGGCGGCATCGCCGAGAGCCCGCGCCTCCATTCCGACTGGACCGCCTACAAGGCGGCGCGCGCGGCGGCGGACCGGCGCATCCTGAACTGGGCCGACCGGCTGGTGCCCGAGGCGCTGGAAGGGGTGCTGAGCTGGCATTCCGGCGCGCAGGGGCGCGAGGTCACGCGGCCGCGCGCGCTCTGCGTGGCGCATTTCTTCAATCATCAGACCCATCACCGGGGCCAGGTCCACGCGATGCTGACGGCGCTCGGTATCGTCTGGGGCGACACGGACCTGGTCTTCATGCCCGAGGAAACCGGAACATGAGCGCACCGCTTCTGTCGCTGTCGCGCCGTCTTCGCCGCACGCCCTTTTCCGAAGGGGTCGAGGCGGCGGGGGTCAAGGCCTATACGGTCTATAACCATATGCTGCTGCCGACGGTGTTCCGTTCCATCGAGGAGGATTACCGCCACCTGAAGGAGGCGGTGCAGGTTTGGGATGTGGCCTGCGAGCGGCAGGTGGAACTGCGCGGCCCCGATGCGGGCCGGCTGATGCAGATGCTCACCCCGCGCGACCTGCGCGGCATGACGCCGGGGCAGTGCTATTACGTGCCCATCGTCGATGAGACCGGCGGCATGCTCAACGATCCGGTGGCGGTAAAGCTGGCCGAGGATCGCTGGTGGATTTCGATTGCGGATTCGGACCTCTTGTACTGGGTGCGCGCGACGGCGCATGGCTGGCGGCTCGACGTGCTGGTCGATGAGCCGGATGTGAGTCCGCTGGCCATTCAGGGGCCGCGCGCCGATGACCTGATGGCGGCGGTATTCGGCGACGCGGTGCGCGACATCCGCTTCTTCCGCTTCGGCGTGTTCGATTTCCAGGGCCGCGACATGGTGATCGCGCGCTCGGGCTATTCCAAGCAGGGCGGGTTCGAGATTTACGTGGAGGGGGGCGATATCGGAATGCCGCTCTGGCACGCGCTGATGGAGGCCGGAAAGGAGTGGGATGTGCATGCGGGCTGCCCCAACCTGATCGAGCGGATCGAGGGCGGGCTCTTGAGCTACGGCAATGACATGACCGACGACAACACGCCGCATGAATGCGGGCTGGGGCGGTTCTGCAACACCCATACGGCGATCGGCTGCATCGGGCGCGATGCCCTGCTCCGCGTGGCCAGGGAAGGGCCGGTACAGCAGATCCGCGCCATTGCCATCGACGGCGCGCCGGTGCCGCCCTGCGCCGCGTGGTGGCCGGTCCTGTCGGACAAGGGCCGCCGGGTGGGCCGGGTGAGTTCCGCCGCCTTCTCGCCCGACCACCGGACGAATGTGGCCATCGGCATGGTGCGTATGACACATTGGGAGCCGGGGTCGGAGCTTCGGGTCATGGCGCCCGACGGGGAACGCCGCGGCGTCGTGCAGGAGGGATTCTGGGCCTGAGCGCCGGGCGGACGGAGGGGGCGAGGGGCGCTGCCCCTCGCGCTCCCCGGGATATTTGGAGCAAGAAGAAAGCGGGGCCGCGGCCACGCCATTGGCAAGGAGAGCGACATGTTCAAGGCACTGATCGTCGAGAAGGACGAGGAGACCGGCAAGACCGCGGCGGCGGTGAAGGAGATATCCGAGGCCGACCTGCCGCGG
The DNA here is from genome assembly GCF_003122205.1 of Maritimibacter sp. 55A14. Lineage (GTDB taxonomy): Bacteria > Pseudomonadota > Alphaproteobacteria > Rhodobacterales > Rhodobacteraceae > QEYE01. The sequence continues at coordinate 109,109 of NZ_QEYE01000001.1, read as the reverse complement.
GCCGAGGTGACCGTCGCGGTGGAATATTCCACGGTGAACTACAAGGACGGGCTCTGCATCGGGCCGGGTGGCGGGCTGGTGCGCCATTACCCGCATGTGCCGGGGATCGATTTTGCCGGCACGGTCGAGGAGAGCGCCGACGACCGTTACAAGCCCGGCGATCGCGTGGTGCTCACGGGCTGGCGCGTGGGCGAGGCGCATTGGGGCGGATATGCCCAGAAGGCGCGCGTGAGGGCCGACTGGCTTGTGCCCCTGCCCGAGGGGTTGGACACGCGGGCAGCGATGGCGGTGGGCACGGCCGGACTGACCGCGATGCTGGCGGTGATGGCGCTGGAGGATCAGGGGCTGGAACCCGGCCACGGCCCGGTTCTGGTCACGGGCGCCGCGGGCGGTGTCGGCTCGGTCGCCACGGCGATCCTGGCACATCTCGGACATGAAGTGGCCGCGGTTACCGGGCGGCCCGAGCAGGAAGACTACCTGAAGGGGCTGGGGGCGAGCCGGATTGTGCCGCGCGAGGATTTCGCGGAGCCGACCCGCAAGCCGCTGGAGAGCGAGCAATGGTCGGGCTGCGTCGATGCGGTGGCCGGGGTCATGCTGGGCCGGGTTCTCAAGCAGATGAAATACGGCAGCAGCGTCGCCGCGGTCGGTCTCGCGGGTGGCGCGGCGATCGAGGGCGCGCTAATCACGCCCTTCATCCTGCGCGGCGTGAACCTTCTTGGTATCGACAGCGTTATGCAGCCCTATCAAAACCGCGTGAGGGCCTGGGAGCGGATCGCCCGCGACCTGCCGATGGACAAGCTGGAGGCGATGGTCCGGCCGGCGACGCTGGAAGACCTGCCGGGGCTGGGCGCCGACATCCTGAAAGGGCAGGTGCGCGGGCGCGTGGTGGTCGATCTCTCGGCCTGATGCGCGGCATCCGGCCTGCCTCGCGCCGGCGTTGCCGAGTTGACAGGACAGGGGTGGCGGCGTTTCATGCCGTCCGGGCGTACCGGACGAAAGGATGACGGGGCCGCGCGGCCTGCGCGGACCCGGTGGGCATGCTGGTCTACAGCTACGATATCCGCCTGGTTCTGGCCTCCGTCGCGATCTCGATGATGGCGGCCTTTACCGGGCTTGCGCTGACGCGCGGGCTGTCGGCCATGCCGATGGGCATCCGGCAGTTGCGCATCGCGATGGCGGCGGTGGCGCTGGGCGGCGGCATCTGGTCGATGCATTTCGTGGCCATGCTGGCGATGCGTTTCAACGTGGCGGTCTATTACGAGGCGCTGAGGACCGTCGCCTCGGTCCTGATCGCGATCCTGCTGGCGGGGCTGGCGCTGTTGCTGATGCATTTCGGCCCGCGCCGGGGCTGGAAGAGCGTCGCGGCGGGTGCGGTGCTGGGACTGGGCATCGTGGTCATGCATTACGTGGGCCTTTCGGGCATCGAGGGCTGCCTGCCGGTCTACGACCCAACGGGATATGCCGTGGCCGGTGGCCTGGCCGTGGGAATGGGGATCGTGGCGATCCGCGTGGCCTATGGGCGGCGCACCGGCCGCAACATCCTGCTGGCCACGCTGATCTTCGGGGGGTCCGTGGTGATCGTGCATTTCACCGCGATGTACTGGACGGACTTCGCCGCCACTGCTGGCGGCGCGCTGCCGCGCCCGGCGATGGACAACGAGCAGCTTGCGCTGATCGTGCTTTTCTCGGGCTTCGTGATCTCGGGCGCCTTCCTGCTGTCGGGGGCGCGGTTCCTGTCGGGGGCGCCGGGCGGGACGGCCATGCCTGAGGAGGCCCCTTCCGCGCCGCCCGCGGGCACCGGGCCGCGCGTGCCCTTCGAGCGCGACGGGATCACTTATTTCCTGCCCGCGGGCCAGGTTGCGGCGATCCGCGCCGAGGGCCATTACACGATCGCCTATACCGAAGGCGGGCGGGTCTTCTGTCCCTGGTCGATCACGGAGGCGGAGCGGCGACTCTCGGACGGGGCCTTCTTTCGCGCCCATCGCAGCTATCTCGTCAATACCGGCCATGTCAGCGGCTTCGAGCGGCGCAAGGATAATGGCGTCTGCCTATTCGAGGGTTTCGCGCATCTGGAAAAGGTGCCGGTGAGTCGCGCCCGCGTCGCCGCGCTGCGGGACCGGCTGGGGCTCTGATCGCAATTCGTGCAACCATGCCGCAACTCGTGCAGCGGGATGCGCTCGCCGTGCGGCGGCGTGTCGCACGACGGCGATGCGCGGGCTAGCCTCCCCGGAGCGCGCCGGAAAAGGCGCCGGAGAACACGGAGGAGCCGGAGAGATGATACCGGGCGTTTTCGAATATCACCGACCGGGTGCCGTGGCGGAGGCCGTGGCGCTCCTGCGCGCGCATGGCGACGAGGCGCGCGTGGTGGCGGGCGGCCACAGCCTGATCCCGATGATGAAGCTGCGCATGGCCGCGCCGGAGCACCTGATCGACCTGCAGGGGCTCGACGAACTCAGGGGCATCGAGATCGGCGCGGAGATCCGCATCGGCGCGATGACCACGCAGCATGAGATCCTGACCCATTCCGGCCTGGCGGAAGCCGCGCCGATCATGGCCGAGGCGGCGCGGCAGATCGCCGATCCGCAGGTGCGATACCTGGGCACCATCGGGGGCAATGTGGCCAATGGCGATCCGGGCAACGACATGCCGGGACTGATGCAGTGTCTGGATGCGCGCTTCACGCTGGCCGGCCCCGACGGCACGCGCGAGGTCGCGGCGCGCGACTTCTTCGAGTCGGCCTTCATGACCACGCGCGAGGAGGAGGAAATACTGACCTCCATCAACTTCGCGCGCCCGACCGGCGGCTGGGCGTATGAGAAGCTCAAGCGCAAGATCGGGGATTACGCCACCGCCGCCGCCGCCGTGCAGATCGCGGTGGAGGGCGGCAAGGTCACGGCGGCGGCCATCGCGATGACCAACCTGTCGGATGTCCCGGTCCTGAGCGCGGGCGCGGCCGCGGCGCTGACCGGTACCGGTTGCGGGCCGGAGGCGGTGAAAGCCGCGGTCGACGCGATGCAGGCGGATATCGACCCGGTGGAGGACAATCGCGGGCCGGTGGAGTTCAAGAGACATGTCGCGGGGGTGATCCTGGCCCGCGCGATCGCGCGCGCCTTCGAGCGCGCCTGAAGGGGAGGCGGAGATGGCAGAGAAGATGCACCTGAAGCTGACGGTGAACGGCAAGCCGGTCGAGGCTCTGGCCGAACCGCGCGAGTTGCTGATCCATGTGCTGCGCGAACGCCTGGAGATCACCGGGCCGCATATCGGCTGTGAGACTTCGCATTGCGGGGCCTGCACCGTGGACATGGACGGCCGGTCGGTGAAATCCTGCACCGTGCTTGCGGCGCAGGCACAAGGCGCGCAGATCACCACGATCGAGGGGATCGGCACGCCCGACGCCCTGCATGTGCTCCAGGAGATGTTCCGCGAGCATCACGGGCTGCAATGCGGCTTCTGCACGCCGGGTATGATCACCCGCGCCTGGCGGCTTCTGCAGGAGAACCCCGACCCGACCGAGGAGGAGGTGCGCTTCGGCATGTCCGGCAATCTCTGCCGCTGCACCGGCTATCAGAACATCGTCAAGGCGATCCTGGCCGCCGCCGCCGAACTCAACGCCGCGAAGGAGGCCGCGCAATGAACGAGATGACGCCAAGCCGCGAGGAACGCACCGCCAATCTCAAGGGGACGGGCTGCGCCCGCAAGCGGGTCGAGGATGCCCGTTTCACGCAAGGCAAGGGCAATTACGTCGATGACGTGAAGCTGCCGGGGATGCTTTTCGGCGATTTCGTTCGCTCGCCCCACGCCCATGCGCGGGTGACGTCGATCGACCCCGCCGCCGCGCTGGCGCTGCCCGGCGTGGTCGCGGTGCTGACCGCCAAGGATCTCGAGCCGCTGAACCTCCATTGGATGCCGACGCTGGCCGGCGACAGGCAGATGGTGCTGGCCGACGGCAAAGTGCTCTTTCAGGGGCAGGAAGTGGCTTTCGTGGTGGCCGAGGACCGCTATATCGCCGCTGATGCCGTCGATCTGGTCGAGGTCGAATACGAGGACCTTCCGGTCGTCGTCGATCCCTACAAGGCGCTGGAGGACGACGCCCCGGTGCTGCGCGAGGACCTCGAGGGACAGGACGAGGGCGCGCACGGGCCGCGGCGCCACCACAACCACATCTTCCGGTGGGAAGCGGGCGACCGCGAGGCCGCGGAGGCCGCGATCGGCGGCTCCGAGGTCGTGGTTTCGGAGCGGATCTATTACCAGCGCACCCATCCCTGTCCGCTGGAGACCTGCGGCTGCGTCGCCTCGATGGACAAGGTCAACGGCAAGCTGACGGTCCGGGGCACCTTCCAGGCGCCGCATGTGGTGCGCACGGTGGCCTCGCTGCTCTCGGGTATCGACGAGCACAACATCCGGGTGATCTCGCCCGATATCGGCGGCGGCTTCGGCAACAAGGTCGGGGTCTATCCGGGCTATGTCTGCGCCATCGTGGCCTCCATTGTCACCGGCGTGCCGGTGAAATGGGTCGAGGACCGGATGGAGAACCTGATGGCCACGGCCTTTGCCCGCGACTACTGGATGGACGGTACGATCTCGGCCACGAAGGACGGCCGGATCACCGGACTGAAGGCCCATGTGATCGCCGATCACGGCGCGTTCGACGCCTGCGCCGACCCCACGAAGTTTCCCGCCGGCTTCTTCCATATCTGCACCGGAAGCTATGACATTCCGGCCGCGCATGTGGCCGTGGACGGGGTCTATACCAACAAGGCGCCGGGCGGCGTAGCCTATCGCTGCTCGTTCCGGGTGACCGAGGCCGCCTACATGATCGAGCGGCTGATCGAGATTCTCGCCGCCAAACTGGACATGGACGCGGCCGAGTTGCGGCGCATCAATTTCATCAAGGCTGATCAGTTCCCCTACCAGTCCGCCCTGGGCTGGGAATATGACAGCGGCGATTATCACACCGCCTGGGAGAAGGCGCTCAGGGCCGTGGGTTATGAAGGTCTGCGGGCCGAGCAGGCGCAACGGATCGCCGATTTCAAGGCCGGGAAGACCCGCAAGCTGCTGGGTATCGGGCTGACGCATTTCACCGAGATCGTGGGCGCGGGGCCGGTCAAGAACTGCGACATCCTGGGCATGGGCATGTTCGACAGTTGCGAGATCCGCATCCACCCAACCGGCAGCGCGATTGCCCGGCTGGGCACGATCAGCCAGGGCCAGGGGCACGCCACGACCTTCGCGCAGATCCTGGCCTCCGAGACCGGCATCCCGGCCGACCAGATCACAATCGAGGAGGGTGACACCGACACGGCGCCCTACGGGCTGGGCACCTATGGCTCGCGCTCGACGCCGGTGGCGGGTGCCGCGACGGCGATGGCGGGGCGCAAGATCCGCGCGAAGGCGCAGATGATCGCGGCCTATCTGCTGGAGGTGCATGACGACGATCTGGAATGGGACGTGGACCGGTTCGCCGTCAAGGGCGCGACCGAGCGGTTCAAGACCATGGCCGAAATCGCTTATGCCGCCTATAACCAGGCCATTCCGGGGATCGAGCCGGGGCTGGAGGCGGTCAGCTACTACGACCCGCCCAACATGACCTATCCCTTCGGGGCCTATATCTGCGTGATGGAGATCGACGTGGATACCGGCGAGCACGGGATCCGGCAATTCTATGCCCTCGACGATTGCGGCACCCGGATCAACCCGATGGTGATCGAGGGGCAGGTTCATGGCGGGCTGACCGAGGCGCTGGCCATCGCCATGGGGCAGGAGATCGCCTATGACGATATCGGCAACGTCAAGACCGGCACGCTGATGGATTTCTTCCTGCCCACGGCCTGGGAGACGCCCAACTACACCACCGACTGGACCGAGACGCCCAGCCCGCACCATCCGATCGGGGCCAAGGGCGTGGGCGAGAGCCCCAATGTGGGTGGGGTCCCGGCCTTCTCCAACGCGGTGCATGACGCATTCCGGGCCTTTGGTCTGACGCAGAGTCACATGCCGCACGATCACTGGCGGATATGGAAGATCGCCCATGACCTGGGCCTGCATGGCTGAGATGTCGCAGGGGCGGGGGCGCTGCCCCCGTCCCGGATAAATCCGGGACTCCCCCGGAGTATTTCGGGAAAGATGAAGCGGGCAGAGGCGATGCGGAACTGGCGGGAATTGCGCGACGGGATGGCCGGGCAGGGCTATGTCGCCTCGGACGACCTGGCGATGGCGCTGCATCTGGCGCTGGTGCTGGAGCGCCCGTTACTGCTGGAGGGTGCGGCGGGGGTCGGCAAGACCGAGGTGGCGCACAGCCTGGCGGCGCTACGCGGCGCGCGGCTGATCCGCCTGCAATGCTACGAGGGGCTCGACGCGGGCCAGGCGATCTACGAGTGGAATTACCAGCGCCAGCTTCTGGCGATCCGGGCGGCGGCGGAGGCGGGCGAGACCGGTCCGGATGTGGAGGCGCGCATCTTCTCGGAGCCCTTCCTGTTGCGCCGGCCGCTTCTGGAGGCGATCAGCCAGGACAGGCCTCCGGTGCTGCTCATCGACGAGATCGACCGCGCCGACGAGGAGTTCGAGGCCTATCTGCTGGAGGTGCTGTCGGATTTCACCGTCTCGATCCCGGAACTGGGCACGGTGACGGCGCGGGCGCGGCCGCATGTGATTCTGACCTCCAACGGCACCCGCGATCTCTCGGACGCGCTCCGACGGCGCTGCATCTATGCCCATCTCGACTATCCCGATCGCGAGACCGAACTGGCGATCCTCGCGGCGCGTCATCCGGGCCTGGAGCCGGGCTTGGCCGCGCAGATCGTTGGTTTCGTGCAGGCGCTCAGGCGCGAGGAGCTGGAAAAGGCGCCGGGCGTTGCCGAGACGCTGGACTTCGCCGCCGCGATCGCCGGTCTGGGCCTGGCCGATCTGGGCGAGGACCCGGTGGCGCTCAGGGCGGCGCTGGTCACGCTTCTGAAGACACAGGCCGACCGCGCCGCGATCCCGCTGGAGGTCGCGCAGCGGCTGGCCGGGCGGGCGGCGTGATGACGTCCCGCGTCACCCGGTTTCCCGCCCGCGCCAGCGGCCCGGCGGAGCGTCTGGCGGGATTCCTCGCGCATCTGCGGCTCAACGGATGGCGGCTGGGCGTTGGTGAATGCGCCGCGGCGATGGCAGCGCTTTCGGCGGTCAACCCGACCGACCCGCGCGAGGCGCGGCTGGCGCTCAAGGCGGTCTGCGCGGGCAACGCGGAGGAGGTCGGGGGCTTCGATGCGCTCTTCGACGCCTATTGGTTCAACCGAGGCCGCGAACGGGCGGGCACCGTGCCGGATCCCGCCCAACCGGCCCGGCGCGACCGCCAGCACCGGCCTTTCGTCACCGAGGCGCTGGAGGCGCGGCGCGCCGGACGCGCGGAACGCCCGGATGCCGAGAGCGGCGGCGCGGCGGAGGCGGACGGGGAGGGCCGGCTCGTCGCGTCGCGCCGGGCCAACACGATGCGCAGCGATCTGCGCGAGTTCGTGACGCAAGAGGAGATTGCAGAGGCCGAGGCCATCGCAGCGCGGCTGGCGCGCGCGATCCGTGACCGCCGCTCGCGGCGGCGCAAGGCGGCGCGGCGCGGGCAGAGTCTCGATCTCAGGCGCATCGCGCGGGCCTCGGTCGCCACCGGGGGCGAGCCGATCCGCCTTTTTCACCGGCGCCGCCCCGACCGGCCCGCCAACCTGGTGCTGCTCCTGGACGTCTCGGGCTCGATGACCGTCTATGCCCGCGTATTTCTGGCCTTCCTCAAGGGCGTGCTGGCCGCCGACATGCGCGCGGATGCGTATCTTTTCCACACCGGGCTGGTTCGGATCACCGACGCGCTGCGCGACCGTGACAGCCTGCGCGCGGTCAATCGGCTGTCGCTCATGGCGCAGGGCTTCGGCGGCGGTACGCGGATCGGCGGCGCGCTGGCGGCGTTCAATGCGGGCTATGCGAAGGCCCGCGTCAACGGGCGCAGCGTGGTGATGATCCTGTCCGACGGCTACGACACCGACCCGCCGGAGCGGCTGGCGGCGGAACTGGCGCGGCTGAGGCGCCGGGGTTGCCGGATCGTCTGGCTCAACCCGCTCAAGGGCTGGCGGGGCTATGCGCCGGTGGCCCGCGGCATGGCGGCGGCGCTGCCGCATCTGGATCTCTTCGCCCCGGCCAACACGCTGGAGAGCCTGGCCGCGCTGGAGCCGGAGTTCGCGCGGCTATGACCGGGCCGCTTCCCAGCCAGAGCGACATCCTGGCGCTGGCCTCGCGGCTGAAGGAGGTCGGTGCACCCTTCGCGCTGGCCACCGTGGTGCGTACCGTGTCGGTCACCGCGGCCAAGGCTGGCGCCAAGGCAGTGATCCGCGCCGACGGCACCATCCACGAGGGCTGGATCGGAGGCGGCTGTGCCCGCGCGGCGGTGCTGCGCGCGGCGCGCGAGGCACTGGAGGACGGCCGGCCCCGGTTGATCTCGATCCAGCCGGGCGATGTGCTGGAGGCGCGCGGCGTGACCCCCGGCGACGAGGTGGAGGGGGTGCGCTTCGCCCGCAACATGTGCCCCAGTCAGGGCACGATGGATGTCTTCGTGGAGCCGGTCGTGCCCGCGCCCGAACTGGTGATCTGGGGCGAAAGCCCGGTGGCGCGCGCGCTGGCAGGGCTGGCGCCGGGCTTCGGGTTCGAGTTGACGCTCTGCGCGCCGGGGGAGGATGCGCCGGGTCAAGGCAATCCTGATGCCCCGCCCGGTGACGGGACGCCGGTCAGCGCGCGCGGGCGCTATGTCGTCGTCGCGACGCAGGGCGCGGGCGACGAGGCGGCGCTGAAGGCCGCGCTTGGGGCACCTGCGGATTACGTGGCCTTCGTGGGCAGCCGGGCGAAGATGGCGGCGCTCGATTCGCGGCTGCGCGAAAGCGGCGCGGATCCGGCGCGGCTCGAGGCGCTCCACGCGCCCGCCGGGCTCGATATCGGGGCGATCACGCCCGAGGAAATCGCGCTCTCGGTCCTGGCGGAGATTGTCCTTCACCGGCGGAAAGGCCAGCGCCGCAAGGCCTGAGAAGCGCGCCGCAGGCTGGCCAATGGGGCGTCGGTATGGGCAAGCCAAGCGGCGATTGCGCGCTTTTTGTCGTTTTTGTAGTATCGGGTACCGCAACGCGACATGTCGGGGACCGATCTCCGGCGGACAAATTGGCCACAAGTCGCTCATGCAAGGGTTTGGCCGCGTGAATCACCTGGACCGCCCAAAAAGAATCGAGCGAGCTCATAAGGGGGATACTGCATGACAGATGCACCAGACGACCAGGGCATACCGGCGCCCGAAGGCGCCGCCGACCTGATCAAAACGGATTACACGATCGGTCAGGACAATGTAGACGGCAGGATCGGGCCGTTCGGTTTCGACATCCACAATCCGGTTTTCGTGATTTCCGGCCTGACCATTGTGGCCTTTGTTGCTTATGCGCTCATTGCGCCCGCGCAGGCGTCCGATTTCTTTGGATGGCTGCGCCCTGCGCTGACCAGTACCTTTGATTGGTTCTTCCTGCTCTCGGCCAACATTTTTGTAATTTTCTGTCTCTTCCTGATCGTCAGCCCCTGGGGCTCGGTGCGGCTGGGCGGCACGGACGCCACGCCCGACTACACCTATACCGGCTGGTTCGCGATGCTCTTCGCGGCGGGCATGGGGATCGGCCTGATGTTCTTCGGGGTTCTGGAACCGGTCTACCACATGGCGATTTCCGCGCCGCTCGGCGTACCGTCGCCCTTCGGCGAGGACGGGGCGATCATCGAGGGCAATGTCGAGGCGGCCAAGGCAATGGGACTCGCGGCGACCTCGTACCACTGGGCGTTGCATCCCTGGGCCATCTACGCCGTTGTCGCGCTGTCGCTCGCGCTGTTCTCCTACAACAAGGGTCTTCCGCTGACGATCCGCTCGGCCTTCTACCCGATCTTCGGGGAAAAGGTCTGGGGCTGGACTGGCCATATCATCGACACACTCGCGGTCTTCGCAACGCTCTTCGGTCTGGCCACCTCGCTGGGCTTCGGCGCACAGCAGGCCAACGCCGGTCTGAACCATATCTACGGCATTCCGGAGAGTGTGACGGTTCAGGTGATCCTGATCATCGCGATCACGGCGGTTGCGCTGATCTCGGTCCTGCGCGGGCTCGATGGCGGCGTGAAGGTGCTCTCGGAGATCAACATGGCGATTGCCGCGCTGTTGCTGGTCTTCGTGCTGCTGGCCGGCGCGACGATGACGATCCTGGGCGATTTCGTGCAGGGCATCGGGGCCTATTTCAAGAACGTCATCCCTCTGTCAAACCCCTTCGGCCGTGAAGACACCGGCTACATGCAGGGCTGGACAGCGTTCTACTGGGCCTGGTGGATTTCCTGGTCACCCTTCGTGGGCATGTTCATCGCCCGCGTCAGCCGGGGCCGCACGGTGCGGGAATTCGTTACCTGCGTACTGATCATTCCGTCGCTGGTCTGCGTCTTCTGGATGGCGGTCTTCGGCGGTGCGGCGATCGACCAGGTTCTGTCCGATCCCGTCGGCAGCGCGGTCAAGGCGCAGGTGATCGACAGCTACAACCCGCCGCTGTCGCTCTTCGCGATGCTCGAAGGGCTGCCGTTGGCCTCGATCACCTCGACCATCGGGATCATCCTGGTGATCGTCTTCTTCGTCACCTCGTCGGACTCCGGTTCGCTGGTGATCGACACGATCACCGCGGGCGGCAAGGTCGATGCGCCGGTCCCGCAGCGGGTCTTCTGGTGCACCTTCGAAGGGCTTGTGGCCATCGCGCTTCTGATCGGCGGCGGCCTGGGTGCGCTGCAGGCGATGGTGATCTCGACCGGTCTGCCATTCACGATCATCCTGCTGATGATCTGCTGGGCGATCCTGAAGGGGCTGATGAGCGAGAAACGCGCCTGATCGCGCTTGCCACCGCCCGCGCGGGGTGGCTAACCTGACATCCAAGAGGGCCCCGGAGCCGATCCGGGGCCCTTTTGATGACAGGAGAGGCCATGCCCCAACTCGACACTGAATTCGCGCGCAGCCAGTTCCCCGCCTTCTCGGAACCCTCGCTTCGGGGTCAGGCCTTCTTCGAAAACGCCGGCGGCTCCTACGCGTCGCGTTTCGTGATCGAGCGCCTGACGCGCTTCTACCGCGAGCGAAAGGTCCAGCCCTATGCGCCCTTCGAGGCCAGCCGCCTCGCGGGGGAGGAGATGGATGAGGCGCGCAGCCGGCTGGCCGCGATCCTGGGGGTGGAAAATGACGAACTCTCCTTCGGACCGTCCACGACGCAGAACACATACGTCCTGGCGCAGGCGTTCCGGCAGCACCTGAAGCCGGGTGACGCGATCATCGTCACCGACCAGGATCACGAGGCCAATTCCGGCCCCTGGCGGCGGCTCGCCGAGGACGGGATCGAGATCCGGGAATGGCGGATCGACCCGGAGACCGGGCATCTCGACCCCGCCGCGCTGCCGCCGTTGCTGGACGGCAATGTGCGGCTCGTCTGTTTTCCGCATTGCTCCAACGTGGTGGGCGAGATCAACCCGGTGGCCGAGATCGTCGAGACCGCGCACCGCGCCGGCGCGGCCGTCTGCGTGGACGGGGTCAGCTACGCCCCGCACGGGCTGCCGGACGTGGGCGCGCTGGGGGCCGATATCTACCTCTTCTCGGCCTACAAGACCTACGGGCCGCACCAGGGCCTGATGGTGATCCGCCGCGCGTTGGGCGAGGCGCTGCCCAACCAGGCGCATTTCTTCAATGCCGATACGCTCTACAAGCGGTTCACCCCGGCGGGGCCGGACCACGCGCAGATCGCGGCCTGCGCGGGCATGGCCGACTATGTCGACGCCCTGCACATGCACCATTTCGACGGGCTCGCGCGCCCGGTCGAGAAAGGCCGGCAGGTGCATGACCTGATGCGCGCGCATGAGGTGGCGCTGCTGGAGCCGCTGCTCGACCGTCTGTCGCAACGCAACGATCTGCGGCTTCTTGGTCCGCGCGATGCGGCGCAGCGTGCGCCCACCGTCGCGCTGGCGCTGGACCGCCCGGCCGAACCGGTTGCCGCGGCACTCGCCGCACATGGCATCATGGCGGGCGGCGGCGATTTCTACGCGGTCTGCCCGCTGAAGGCGATGGGGGTGGACCCGGATCGAGGTGTGCTTCGGATGAGCTTCGTACATTACACGCAGGAAGCGGAAGTCGAGCAGCTCATGACGGCGCTCGACGCGGTCTTGTGATCTACGGCGGGGGGCCGCGCGTATCCGTCTGAAACGGGGCAGGGGGCAGCCATGCGCGATGCATCGCCGGTCATATTGTGGCTTCGCCGTGACTTCCGCCTGGCCGATCACCCCGCCTTGCACGCCGCCGCGTCGTCGGGCCGTCCGGTCATTCCGGTTTTCATCCATGACGAATTGGTCGAGACGCTGGGCGCCGCCCCGAAATGGCGTCTCGGGCTGGCTGTGGAGGCCTTTGCCGCCCGCCTTGCGGAAATCGGGTCGCGCTTGACCCTGCGCCGCGGTCCGGCGCTGGAGGTCTTGCGCGAACTCGCGGCGGAAACGGGCGCCGGCGCGGTCTGGTGGTCGCGCGCCTATGACCCGGACGCGGTCGCGCGCGACACGGGCGTCAAGGCGGGGCTCGTCGAGGACGGGCTCGCGGCGCGCAGTCATCCCGGACATCTGTTATTCGAACCTTGGACCGTCGAAACCCAGCAGGGCGGTTTCTACAAGGTCTTTTCTCCGATGTGGCGCGCGGTGAAGGACCGCGAGCTGGAAGCGCCGTTTCCCGCCGTCACGTCGCTGGCGGCGCCGGAGACCTGGCCGCAATCCGCGCGGCTGGCAGACTGGGCGATGGGCGCGGCGATGGGGCCTGGCGCGGTCGTGCTGGCGCGCCATGTCTGCGTGGGCGAGCGCGCGGCGCAGGGCCGGCTTGGCGCCTTCATCGACCGCCGGATCGCCGAATACAAGGCGCGCCGCGATTATCCTGCGGAACCCGCGACCTCGCGCCTGTCGGAGAACCTGACCTATGGCGAGATCGGCCCGCGCACCGTCTGGCTTGCGGGGCTCGCCGCGCTTCGCCGGGGCGCGCCGGGGGCCGAGCATTTCCTCAAAGAACTTGGCTGGCGCGAATTCGCCTATCACCTGGCCTGGCACGCGCCGCGCATCACCCATGCCAACTGGCGCCCCGAATGGGACGCCTTCCCCTGGTCGGAGGACGAGGACACGGCCGTACTGCGCTGGAAGCAGGGCCGCACCGGGATCGCCTTCGTCGATGCGGCGATGCGCGAGATGTATGTGACCGGCCGGATGCACAACCGCGCCCGGATGATCGCGGGCTCGTACCTGACCAAGCACATGATGAAGCACTGGCGGATCGGTCAGCGCTGGTTCGAGGAGTGCCTGATCGACTGGGATCCGGCCTCCAACGCGATGGGCTGGCAGTGGGTGGCGGGCTCCGGTCCGGACGCCGCTCCGTATTTCCGCATCTTCAATCCCGACACGCAGCTTGCGAAGTTCGATCCCGGCAGGGAGTACGTTGCGCGCTACGTGGCAGAGCGCGCCGGGGATCGGCCGGGGGCCGATGCACTGGCGTTCTTCGAGGCCGCGCCGCGAAGCTGGAACCTCTCACCCGATATGGCCGTGCCCGAGCCGCTCGTCGCGCTGGACACGGGCCGACGCCACGCCCTGGCTGCCTATCGCGCGCGCGAAATGGATAAAACCTCAAGAACATGAATGGTTGTAACGCCTTGTTCAACCTCGGAAGATGGACCGGATCAACCATGTACCTCGTGGCGAGTGGCAACACGAGCGGCCGGTGGGCGAGAGGATTTCATGCGTTTGCCTTGATAGATCTACCCGTCCGGAATGCTGCCCGGGCTCCACGCCGCAGGCACGAGCTTTTCTCGCGCGACTGGCGCGCGACTGGGACGATATCCGCGCGACATCCGCGCAACGGGCATCGACCTGCGGTTCCGGCAAATGTGGGACTATTACTGGCATATTGCGCAGCGTCCTTGCGTGGTGGTAACTGTAATGTGACGCAGGTCACGATGACCCGCCCCGCGCGAGGAGAGCCGCTTGCCCACAGCCGCGAAACTGGTCGCCGCCGCCACGTTCGCCATTGTCGGCCTTCTGGCGGGGATGGCGTATACGCAGATCCTGCCCGAGGGCATGGCGACGACGAACCTGCTCCTGACGGCGACGGGGGTGGGACTCTTCTGTGGTTGGTTCGTGATGGGTCGGCTCGTGGGACAGGGCGTGCTTCCGGCCGCCGGTCACGGGCTGCGCACCTCGCTGATGATCGTGGTCTGGATGCTTCTGATCTTCTCGATCCGGCAGATGCTGATCTTCAGCACGCGGATGCGCTATGACGGGCCGGTCGACGCGATCACTGGCGTCTTCAAGCTGGGCGCTGAATACGCGACAAGCGCGGCCACGCTGCCGGTCATCGCGGTCCTGATCGTCGGCGGTCTGATCGGCGGCGCGTTGTCCGAAATGGCCAGTCAACGCTGGCGCTGAGGCGCAGGAATATCTGTTTCGGCATGATGGCAGAGCGGCTCTTTCTCTACGGCACCTTGCGCGACCCGGACCTGCTGGCGGTGGTCCTGGGCCGGGATTCGGCGCCCGATCTCGTGCCGGCGCGGCTGCACGGGCATGAGCCGCGCAGCGTCGTGCCCGGCGATTATCCGGTGGTGCTGCCCTGCAAGGGCGGCGCGACCGCGGGCGTGCTCGTGACCGGGCTTGGTAGCGACGAGATCGCGCGGCTGAAGTTCTACGAGGGCGAGGGCGACCACTACCGGCTCGTCCCGGTCGAGGTGGAGTGCCAGGGTGCGCGTCTCGCCGCGCATATGTTCGCCCCGGTGACAGGCTGGTTCGAGACCGGCGATGTCTGGCACCTGGAGACCTGGAAGAAAGGGCCGCGCATGTTGGCGCTGGAGGCCGCGCGCGAGATCATGAGCGAGTATGGCGCGCGTTCCAGCCGGGATGTCGCGGAGCGTCACGGGCTCATGCGGATACGCGCGCAGTCGCGCCTCAACGCGCGCCGCGACCCGCCGCGCCCGCGCATCGCCACCGGCGCAGGCGCGGCGATAACCCGCGCCCACAGGCGCCCCTACGCCAAGTTCTTCAATGTCGAGGAGTTCGATCTCGACCTGCCGGCCTTCGGTGGCGGGCGCTACCGCCCGCGCGAACGCGCCGCCCTCGTCACCGCCGATTCCGTGACCGTTCTGCCCTACGACCCGCGGCGCGACAGGGTTCTGCTTGTCGAACAGTTCCGGGTCGGCCCCCATGCGCGCGGTGACACCCATCCCTGGACGCTGGAGCCGATCGCCGGGCGCTGCGAGCCCGACGAGGACCACGCGACCACGCTCCGCCGCGAGGCGCTGGAGGAGGCGGGGCTGGAGCTTGCGGGCGGGCTCGAGCGCATCTCGGCCTTCTACCCCTCGCCCGGCGCGCTCAGCGAGTTCATCACCGCCTATCTGGCGCCTGCCGATCTGCCCGACGGCATCGCCGGGGTGCATGGGCTGGCCGAGGAGGGCGAGGATATCCGCACCCATCTGCTGTCGTTCGAGACGCTGATGGCGGCGCTCGACCGGGGGGAGTTGCGCACCGCGCCGCTGGTGGTTTCGGCGCATTGGCTGGCGCGCAACCGCGACCGCCTGCGCGGGGCCGCTGGTGCTTGAGTTCCGCCGCCGCCGGTCCTATCAAGGGAAGGCACTGCTGCAAGACAAGGGGCTCTGGACATGCGGATTTTCAAGGACCTGCCGGACGCGGTCGGACACACGCCCCTGATCCGCCTGCGGGCGGCATCCGAGCGCACGGGCTGCGAGATCCTGGGCAAGGCGGAGTTCCTGAACCCCGGCCAGTCGGTCAAGGACCGGGCCGCTCTGTGGATCATCCGCGACGCGGTGGAGCGCGGCCTGCTGTCGCCGGGCGGCACGATCGTGGAGGGCACTGCGGGCAACACAGGCATCGGCCTGGCGCTGGTGGGCGGGTCGATGGGCTTTCGCACCGTCATCGTGATCCCCGAGACCCAGAGCCAGGAGAAGAAGGACATGATCCGCCTGGCCGGCGCGGAACTGGTGCAGGTGCCCGCGGCCCCTTACAAGAACCCCAACAATTATGTGCGCTATTCCGGCCGGCTGGCCGAGAAGCTGGCCGAGACCGAACCCAATGGCGCGGTCTGGGCCAACCAGTTCGACAATGTTGCCAACCGCCAGGCACATATCGACACCACCGCACCGGAGATTTGGGAACAGACCGATGGCCGGGTGGACGGCTTCGTCTGCGCGGTGGGTTCGGGCGGGACGCTGGCCGGGGTGGCCGAGGGGCTGCGTGCGCGCCGGCGTGACGTGAAGATCGGCATCGCCGATCCCGCAGGCTCGGCGCTTTACGAGTACTACGCGCATGGTGAGCTGAAGGCCGAGGGCACCTCGATCACCGAAGGCATCGGGCAGGGCCGTGTGACCGCCAATCTCGAAGGGCTCTCGGTGGATATGGCCTGGCGCATCGACGATGCGGAGGCGCTGCCGCTGGTCTTCGACATGGTGACTGAGGAGGGGCTCTGCCTGGGCGGCTCGACGGGCATCAACATCGCCGGGGCGATCCGCATGGCCGAGGAGATGGGGCCGGGGCATACCATCGTCACGGTGCTCTGCGACTATGGCAACCGCTACCAGTCCAAGCTCTTCAACCCCGAGTTTCTGCACGAGAAGGGCCTGCCGGTGCCGCAATGGCTCGACACCGGACCACGGCCGCTGCCGTCGGTATTCGAATAGATGGCCCTGCGTGGCGTCAGGATGATCGGGCTTCTGCGCGCCGTTCTCCTGGCGCTCGTGGTTGCGGCCGGGGCGCTGGGGGGCTCGGCGCCGCCGCTGATGGCGCAGCCGTCGGCCGGTACGCAGGCCGAGGCACCGGATTACGACGAATGGACGCGGATCGCGAAACGGGCCGAGGACACGGTCGCGCGCGGCGAGGCGTCGAACGAGGCGCTAGAATCGCTGCGCAAGGAACTGGTGAACTGGCGCAGCCGCTTCCAGTCGGCGCAATCCGTAAATGACAAACGAATCAAGACCATACAGGGCCAGATCGACGCGCTTGGACCCGCACCGGCGGAGGGTGAGAGCGAGCCCGATGCGATCAGCGAGCGTCGGAGCGAACTGAACGATCAACTCGCCGAGGCGCGCGCGCCCCATGTCCGGGCGGAAGAAGCCTTCACCCGCGCCAACGGGCTGGTCGAGGAGATCGACAAGATCATAGACACGCGAAAGACCGACCGGATCTTCCGGCTCGGTCCGTCGCCACTCAACCCGTCCAACTGGCCCGGCGCCGCGGCCGGGCTGGCCCGCCTGGGCAATGAGGTCTCGGGCGAAATCCGGGAGAACTGGAACAGCAGCACGGGTGCGGTTAAACGGCGCGAGAACGCGCCGCTGATCGGGGTCCTGTCGCTTCTTGCCTTCGTGCTGCTGGTGCGTGGACGGCGCTGGTTCCTGCGGCTGGTGGGGGCGTTCATCCCGCGCGGCAGCGGCATCTACCATCGCGAGTTCCGCTGGATCATCGTGTCGCTCTCCAGCTTCGCGCTGCCGATGCTGGGCCTGGTAGCGCTGATGTTCGCGGTACGGCTGACCGGGCTGACCGGCGCGCGTGGCGATGCGCTGCTCGACGTGCTGCCCTGGATGGGGCTTTTCCTCTTCGGGGGGCGCTGGATGGCCTCGGTCATCTTCAGTTCCGACGATCGCGCGCCGGAATTCTGCCATCTCGACGAGCGGATGCTGGCCAAGGGCCGCCGCGCGGCCACGGGGCTGGGCGTAATGTTGGCGGTGGCAGTGCTGCTCGGCGCCGCGCTGCGCCAGCCGGTCTTCCCCGAAGAGGCGCGGCTCGTCCTGGGCTTTCCCGTCGTCGTCGTGATGGGCCTCCTGCTGGTGCGGCTGGGCCGGGTGCTGCGCGTCGATGCACTCGACACCATGGATGACGATGACAGCGGGCTGTTCCGCGACCGGCTGATGTACCTGGTCTCGCGCGTTGTCATGGGCGTGGGCGTGGTGGGGCCGCTTCTGGCGGTGGTGGGTTATTTCAACGCCGGCACGTTCTTCGTCTTCCCCTCGGTGATGTCGCTGACGCTGATCGGGCTGATTGCGGTGCTCCAGCGGCTCCTGGTCAACGGCTTCGCGCTGCTGATGCGCAGCGATCCCGAAGGCGGCCATGCGGAATCGCTGATCCCGGTGCTGGTCTCGGGCGTGCTGGTGTTGGCCGCGGTGCCGCTCTTCGCGCTGATCTGGGGAATGCGTCCTTCGCGGCTGAGCGAGATTTGGACGATGTTGCGCGATGGGTTCACCATCGGCAAGGTCACCATTTCCTTCAGCGATATCATGACCCTGGTGGTGGTCTTCGTGATCGGCTACACGATCACCCGGCTGATCCAGGGCGCATTACGCAGTTCGGTCCTGCCGCGCACCAAGCTCGATATCGGCGGGCGCGAGGCGATCGTCACTGGCACCGGCTACTTTGGTATCGTCCTGGCAGCTCTGCTGGCCATCACCACCGCAGGATTCGACCTGTCGAGCCTGGCGATCGTGGCTGGCGCGCTCTCGGTCGGGATCGGCTTCGGGCTTCAGAACATCGTGTCGAATTTCGTCTCGGGGATCATCCTGCTGATCGAGCGGCCGATCAAGAAAGGGGACTGGATCGAGGTTGGTGGCGTGCATGGCTATGTCGGCGACATCTCGGTGCGCTCGACCCGGATCCAGACTTTCGACCGCTCCGACGTGATCCTGCCCAATGCCGATCTGGTGGCCGGACGGGTGACCAATTATACGCTGTCGAACCTGGCCGGGCGGGTCATCGTGCCGGTGGGCGTGGCGTATGGCAGCGACACCCGCAAGGTGGAGGAAATCCTGCTGTCGGTGGCCAGGGAACACCCGATGGTGGTGCTCAACCCCGAACCTTATGTGGTCTTCAAGCAATTCGGGGCGGATTCGCTCGATTTCGAGATACGCGCCATCCTGCGCGACGTGAACTTCGTGCTGAACGTGCATTCAGACATGAACCACGAGATCGTCAAGCGCTTCACCGAGGAAGGCATCGAGATCCCGTTCGCGCAGCGCGACATCTGGCTGCGCAACCCCGAGACGCTGCGCGGCGCCCCGGCGAAAGGTGCGGAAAGCGAACCGGTCGCCACGGCGAAGCCGGGCACCGAGGCGCCGCCCGCGGGCCAGGCAGGCGACAGTGATGCGGCGGATGGAGGCGACATATGACCACCGAACCGGTCTTCATGGCCGAACCCTATGCCCGCGAGACGCGCAGCAGCGTGACCGCCCATACCGAGGAAGGCGGCATCGTCTGCGCGGCGTCGATCTTCTATCCCACCGGCGGCGGCCAGCCCGGCGACAGCGGGCGGCTTCTGTGGGAAGGCGGCGAGATCGCGGTCGCGACCACCGTCAAGGGCGAGCGCGGCGAGATCGTGCTGGTGCCGGGCGAGCCCAGCCGCCTGCCGCCCGTCGGCACCGAGGTCATCCAGCTTCTCGACTGGGAGCGCCGCTATCGCCACATGCGCATCCACACGGCGCTGCATCTTCTCTCGGTGGTGATCCCGCTGCCGGTCACGGGCGGGTCGATCACGGCCGAGAAGGGGCGGCTCGACTTCGATATGCCCGAGGCGCCGGCGGACCGCGACGCGCTGGAGGCCCGGCTCAACGAGTTGATCGCGCGCGACCTGCCGGTGGGCGAGGAATGGATCACCGATGCGGACCTGGAGGCCAATCCGGGCCTGGTCAAGACCATGTCGGTGCAGCCGCCCCGCGGCGCCGGGCGCGTGCGGCTGGTGCGGATCGGAACCCCGGAAGACCAGGTGGATCTGCAACCCTGCGGCGGCACCCACGTCGCGCGAACAGGCGAGATCGGGCCGGTGGCATTCGGCAAGATCGAGAAGAAGGGCAAGCGCAACCGCCGCGTCAGTATCACCTTCGCCGAAACGAATTGACGCGCGGCGGCAGCCTCAGAGCCGGCGTATCTTCAGCTTTGTGATACGGTTTTCCATGCGGACCAGAACCTCGAAGCGGAAACCGTGGAAGCTGAAGACCTGCCCCTGTTCGGGAATGGTCTGAGCCTCGTGGATCACCAGACCGGCAACGGTGTTGGCCTCGTCGTCGGGCAGCGTCCAGTCGGTCGCCCGGTTGAAGTCGCGGATCGTCATGCCGCCCTCTACCACGATGCTGCCATCCTCGGCCTCGCGCAGTGGCTTTTCCTCGTCCACGTCGAACTCGTCGGTGATCTCGCCCACGATTTCCTCCAGGATATCCTCCAGCGTGATCAGCCCGCGCAGCGCGCCGTATTCATCGACCACCAGTGCGAAATGCGTCTTGCGGCGCAGGAATTCGCGCATCTGGTCGTCCAGGGTCGTGGTCTCGGGCACGAAATAGGGCTCCATTGCCACGTCGAGTACGCGGAAGGCGGCCAGCTTCGCGTCCGAGGCGTGCGGCCCGCGGATCAGCCCCGCCACGGCGCGCAGCAGGGTCTTGGCATGGACCACGCCGACGATGTTCTCGGGCTGGTCGCGATAGACCGGCAGCCGGGTATAGGGCGAGGCCAGGCATTGCGCGAGCACCGCCTCCGGGTCGGCATCGGCGTCGATCATCTCGATCGAGGAGCGGTGGAGCATGATCTCCTCCACCGCCCGGTCGCCCAGATCGAGCGCGCCCAGCAGCCGGTCGCGATGTTCCTTCTCCACCGTACCCTCGGAATGGCCGAGCGCGATGGCCCCCGCGATCTCCTCATGCGCCGAGAGGATGCGGCTGTCGGGATCGGTCTGCACGCCCACGAGGCTCAGCATCTGGCGCACGAACCAGCGGATCGCGCCGACCACGGGCGAGAAGACCAGGATCACCAGCCGGATCACCGGCGAGACGCGCGCCGCGGCGCTTTCGGCGTTGGTGATCGCATAGGTCTTGGGCAGCACCTCGGCGAAGATCAGCACCAGCGCGGTCATCACCAGCGTCGCCAACGCCACGCCCGAATCCCCGAACATCCGGGTGAAGAGGCTGGTGGCCAGCGACGCCGCCAGGATATTGACCAGATTGTTGCCCAGCAGGACCGAGCCGATCAGCCGCTCGCTGTCCTGGGTAATCTCCAGCGCGCCCTGCGCGCCGGGGGCGCCCTTGTCGGCCTGCGCGCGCAACTTCCCGCGACTCGCGGCCGTCAGGGCCGTCTCGGAGCCCGAGAAGAAGGCCGAGAGCCCGAGCAGGCCCAGGATCGCGCCAGCGGTCATCCAGAATGTCGTGTCGAGCATCGTTACTGCGGTGTCCATCTTGTCCCGGTCGCGGAAAACTGTTCTCTGACCTTATGGGGGCTCGGCCCCGCCGCATCAAGGGAGACGCTATGCAGCTCACCGATCTGGGTGTGTTTGACGGGCCGGTCCTGCTTTATGGCGGCCCTATTCGAACCGGCAGGCGCTCGAGGCGCTGCTGGCCCGTGCCGAAGGCTTGGGAATACCGCCCGCGCGGCGCATCTGCACTGGCGACGTGGTGGCCTATGGCGCCGACGGGCCGGGCTGCGTGGCGCTGATCCGGCAATCGGGCGGCGCAGTGCTGGCCGGCAATTGCGAGATCCAGCTTGCCGCCGATGCCGCGGATTGCGGCTGCGGCTACGGGCAGGGTTCGGCCTGTGCCGTCCTGGCGCGCGACTCGTACGCACATGCGCGAGCCGGGCTCGACGCGGCGGCGCGCGGCTGGATGGCGGGGCTGCCCCGGCGCATCGTCTTCACCCATGCCGGGCGGCGCTACGCGGTGCTGCATGGCGGGGCCTCGGATGTCAGCCGGTTCATCTGGCCTGATACGGGCGATGATGTTTTCGAGCATGAAATCCGACTGTTGCAGGCCGGTATTGGAGCCGTGGACGGCGTGGTCGCCGGACATTGCGGCATCGCCTTCCGCCGCCGTGTCGCGGGCATCGACTGGATCAATGCCGGGGTGATCGGCCTGCCGCCGCATGACGGGCACCGGGCCACGCGCTTCGCGGTGCTCGACGGGGACGCGCCGCGAATCGAACGGCTAGACTACGACGCCGAGGCGGCGGCGGCCGAAATGTGCGCGGCGGGGCTGACGCAGGGTTACGACGCTGCGTTGTTGAGCGGCTGGTGGCCCAGCGAGGACACGTTGCCGCCCGGCCTGCGGCGGTACGTAGATTAATAAATACGTTAAATATCAAACCCATGCAGGCTGGAGTGACCGTCCTCGCGGTCTCGGAATGCGGCTCTGACCGTCATGCCAGCCGCAGTTCAGTCCTCCCGCGCCAGCGGGTGATGGTCCATGACCAGCGTCTTGAGGCGTTCATCCAGCACATGGGTGTAGATCTCGGTGGTGGAGACATCCGCATGTCCCAGAAGCGTCTGGATCGACATCAGGTCGGCGCCATTGGCCAGCAGATGGGTCGCAAAGGCGTGGCGCAGCGTGTGCGGCGTGACGCCCGCCGGGTCGATCCCGGCGGTCAGCGCGATTTCCTTGATCAGCCCGTAGAAGCGATGCCGCGTCAGGTGGCCGGCCTTGCCGCTGGAGGGGAAGAGGAAGCGCGAGGGCTGCCCGCCCGCCGCGACGGATGCGGCCTCGTCGCGGTCGCGTAGCCCGATCCAGGCGGCGAGCGCGTCGCGCGC
This sequence comes from Maritimibacter sp. 55A14, assembly GCF_003122205.1. Lineage (GTDB taxonomy): Bacteria > Pseudomonadota > Alphaproteobacteria > Rhodobacterales > Rhodobacteraceae > QEYE01. The sequence continues at coordinate 86,491 of NZ_QEYE01000001.1, read as the reverse complement.
GGGCGGCGAGAGCGGCACCATGCGTTCCTTACTGCCCTTGCCGCGCACCAGCAACATGCGCGGCCCGCCCCGCGCGGCGCCCACCGGCAGGCCGACAAGCTCGCTCACCCGCATGCCGGTGGCATAGAGCAACTCCATCAGGCAGGTGTTGCGCAGCCGGTCGGCGCGGGTGCGCCCGACTTGGCGCGCGGCCTCCAGCAGGCGCTCGACCTCGGCCTCGCTCAGCGTGCCGGGCAGGTGGCGTTCCTTGCGCGGCCCCTTGATCTGGATCGCCGGGTTGTCGCCGCGCCAGCCCTCATCCCAGGCGAAACGGTAGAATTGCTTGATCGCCGAAAGCCGGCGCGCCCGCGTGGCGCGGGCCAGCCCGTCGGCCTCCAGCCCGGACAAGTAGGCCTCGATCCCGTTGCGGGTCGCGGTCTCCAGCGTCGCGCCCTGCGTGCGGTCCAGCCAGTCGCGGAAATGCGCCAGGTCGCGGGCATAGGCCAGCACGGTGTTCTCGGCGGCGCCGAGTTCCGCCTGCTGGGCCTCCAGGAACCTCTCGATGGCGGCGCTCATCGCCTCAGCCCCTTGCGTCGAGCAGCAGCAGTTGCAGCGCGGTGCGGCGGGCCACGTCTTCCAGCCCGACCTGCCGCATCAGCGCGAGCGCCGACTGGATGTCATCCGGATCGGTATGTGCGCCGTCCTCGATGCGCAGCATCGCGCGCAGGATGGCCTCGCCCAGGCGGCCCTCGTCGAGCAGCCCCTTGAGCGTTCCTGTCCCCAACGGCGCGGAGAAGGCGTCGGCGATGGCCGCGGCCACGGCGCCGGGAGGCGTGAGGTCCGCGACATTTCCGAGGGCCAGCGACTTGAGGAAGCGGCCCTCGGCATCCTGCGGCTCGAAAACCGCACTCGTCGCCTGGTAGCCGTCCGACAGAAGCGCGATGCGGAAGGCCAGGTTCTCGGGCTCGCCAGTCAACGGTCGCAGCGCCAGCCGCGCGCCGTAATAGCGCGCGAAGGGCACTTCCAGTCCGACCTCGCGCATCGCCTGCCAGGCGCGCGGCATCCAGGTCGCCACGCCCTCGGTATCGCCCGCCAGCATCGCCACATCGAAGGCCTGCACCGCGCGCACCCGGTCCCAGACGCCGCCCGACGCGGCGGGCTTGCGACCGGTATAGAGCGCGATCAGCCTTCCCGGCGGCACCGAGCGGTTGCGCGCCAGCCGCTCGGCGGCATCGAGCTGCGCTTTCCAGCCCGCATTGGGGGACAGGTCGGTATGCAGGAAGGCCAGCGGCAGCGGCCCCGGCGGACGCGGCGCGGCGATGGCCTCGCGAATGCGGAAGATGAGCGGGGTCAGCCGCTCCGGCGCCGGCGGATCGGGTGTGCCCTCGAAAAGCGCGGGATCGAGGAAGCGCGCCAGCAGATCGGCCTCGGCCTCGCTGATCCGGCCCAGCGTCTCGCCGGTCTCCATGGTCAGCACGGCGGCGTTCCAGTCCCCGCCGCGCGCAAGGCAGAAGACGCGCGCGGGCAGGGTGGGCGCGATGGCAGGGGTGGCGCGCATGGTGGCGCAAGCGTGGTTCTCGTGGCCGGTCAGCAGGCTCACGTCGAACCAGCGCCGGAAAATCTCGGGCTCGGTCGGACCGGCGCGTTCCAGCAGCGCCTGGCTCTGCTCCAGCGCGCCCAATTCCAGGAGCTTGTCGAGCCGGGCCAACAGCAGCCGCGCCTCCGGTCCGCTGTCGGCAGGCGGGTCGGCCTCGGCCAGCAGGATCGTGTAAAGCAGATCCTGGATGGCGGGCAGGGCGTCGGTGCGCTGCCGCGCGATCAGGCTGACCAGCGACGCGGTGGAGGATCCGGCCCAGAGATCGCGCGGCAGGCCGGTCGTCTCGGGCGGCAGCAGGCCCACCGCATCCTTGTCGGGTGCATCAAGCGGCCGAGTCGTAACCTCGGCCACGGTGGCGGAATCGGCGATGTCGGGGGCGGCGCCCTCGGAGGGTGCGGCCGGGGCCTCGCGCACGGTATCGGACAGCCAGTCGATTGCCGAGAGCGGCTCCTCGGCCCAGGCCGGGGTGCTCAGGCAGATCGCGCAGACCGCGAGCGTCCTATTCAACATCCAGCGTCACCGGTTGTGTCACTTCCTCGCGCGGGGGGGTCATATCGCCCAGATAGGCGTAACCGGTCAGCGCGACCCCGCCGAGAATCACCAGAATCGCCAGAAACTTCAACATCCGCCCCATGTCTGCCCCATGTCTGCCCTATTGATACCTGCCAGCCCGCCGGTTGTTTTCCCGGTTCGTCGCCTGTGGTCTGTTCGCCAACGAATATATATGGCATTGGGCTGGATTACACGTCATTGAATTCTGTCAGCACGGGTTTGAGCGGGTCCATGCCAAGAAAAAGCGCCTACAAACTCAACAAGACCGTGGCGCTGGTCGGCATGATGGGGTCGGGCAAGAGTGCGGTCGGACAAGCGGTGGCGCGCAAGCTGGGGGTCGCCTTCGTTGATTCCGACCACGCGATCGAGGAAGCCGCCAATCGCAGCGTGGCCGAGATATTCGAGCGCGACGGCGAAGCCTTTTTCCGTGACAAGGAAACCCGCGTGCTGGCACGGCTTCTCGACGGGCCGCCGGTGATCCTGTCCACGGGCGGCGGCGCGTTCCTGAACCCGCGCAACCGCGACCTGATCGCGGCGCGCGGGGTGGCCGTGTGGCTGAAGGCCGACCTGCCGCTCCTGTGGCAGCGGGTGCGCCACAAGGACACGCGGCCGCTCCTGCGCGTGCCCGAGCCGCGCAAGCGCCTGGCGGAGCTTCTGGAGGCGCGTACGCCGCATTACGCGCAGGCCGCAATTGTGGTAGAGGCCGATGCGGCCTATTCCATCGACGATATGGCCGCGCGTGTGATCGCCGCGCTGGAGGCGCACCCGGCCGGCATTCTTGAAAGGGTGTCCAGATGACGACGGCAGAGACGGTTCATGTGGGGCTGGAGGGCCGCGCCTATGACGTGCGCATCGGCGCGGGGCTCCTGGCGGGGGCGGGACACGCCATCGCGCCTCTGCTCGCCCGGCCCGAGGTCGCGATCCTGACCGACGAGACGGTGGCGGAGCTGCATCTGGGCGCGCTTCAGGACGGGCTGGCGGAGGCAGGCGTCGGATCGTCCTCGCTGGCGCTGCCGCCCGGCGAGGCGACCAAGAGCTGGCCGATGCTGGAACGGTCCGTCGAATGGCTTCTGGAGCGGCAGGTGGAACGCCGCGACATGGTGATCGCGCTCGGCGGCGGGGTGATCGGCGATCTGGCGGGCTTCGCGGCGGCGGTGCTGCGCCGCGGGGTGCGCTTCGCGCAGGTGCCCACGACGCTCCTGGCGCAGGTCGACAGTTCGGTGGGCGGCAAGACCGGTATCAACTCGCCCCACGGCAAGAATCTGGTGGGCGCGTTCCATCAGCCCGCACTGGTGCTGGCGGACACGCAGGTGCTCGACACCCTGCCGGAGCGCGACTTCCTGGCCGGCTATGGCGAGGTGGCGAAATACGGGCTTCTGGGCGACGCGGAGTTCTTCGCCTGGCTGGAGGAGAACGGCCCGGCGCTGGCTGCGGGCGACGCGGTGGCGCGGACTCATGCCGTGCGCCGATCGGTCGAGATGAAGGCCGATATCGTGGTGCGCGACGAGACCGAACAGGGCGACCGCGCGCTGCTTAACCTGGGCCACACATTCTGCCACGCGCTGGAGGCCGCGACCGGCTATTCCGACCGGCTGCTGCATGGCGAAGGCGTTGCCATCGGCTGCGCGCTGGCGTTCGAGCTTTCGGCGCGTCTGGGGCTTTGTCCGCAGGAGGAACCAAGCCGCGTCCGCGCCCATTTCAGAAACATGAAGATGATGACGGAAGTCACGGATATTCCGGGCCATCTTCCAGAAACGGATGAGCTTCTCGCGCTGATGATGCAGGACAAGAAAGTGCAGGACGGCAAGCTGCGCTTCATCCTCGCGCGCAGTATAGGCCAGGCCTTCGTGGCCAGCGATGTGGACATGGACGCGGTGCGCGGGGTCCTGTCAGACGCGCTTGCGGCCCGGCGCTAGGTGTTCAACCCGAGCAAGACGCCCCGCCCAGCACGCAGAACTTGGCGCAATGCGGGTGGTTCAGATGCACGTCGCGCTCGGCCTCGGCCAGCGTCTCGCCCAGCTCGAATTCCGGTGCGTAGGGCAGCAGCGTGCAAGATACGACCGCCGGCCGCGCCGTGCCCTTGCGTTTCACGATCATGCGCGACGAGGCACACATGATGCTCTCCGATTTTACATCAAGAATGCCCCAGCAAGACTCTGTTATTTCGGGAACTTCCGCGTTCTCGTCCATTTCCGGGAAGAGCACGGTCATCGACGGGTCATTCGCGTCGATGGCAAAGCCGTGGCGTGCGAAGAGCGCTGCATATCCGGCGCGGCTCTCGGCGTCGCTGTCGCCCCAGACAGTGCGCCCGGCCACCGCCATGCGAATGCCGGTGTCGCGCAGCCATTCCATACCCTCGATGGTGCGCGCATAGGCGCCAGCGCCGCGCTCCTCGTCATGAAACGCCTCGCGGAAATGGTCGAGAGATACCCGTAACGTGAGCTTGTCGCCGTAAGTGCTGGCCAAATCTTGCAAACCTTCCCGAACGCGCCGCCGCATCATCGGCCGCATCGCGTTGGTCAGCACCAGCACCTCGAAACCGCGTTCCAGGCTCTGCCGCAGCATCGGGATGATCTCGGGGTTCATGAAGGGCTCGCCGCCGGTGAAGCCGATTTCGCGCACCGGCCAGTCGCGCGCGGCGATCTGGTCGAGATAGCCGGTCACCTCGGCGGCGGTGATATAGACCAGGTCGTCATTGCTGGGGGAGCTGAAGATATAGCAGTTGCGGCATTCGATATTGCACAGCGTCCCGGTGTTGAACCACAGCGTCTCGGGATGGCTGAGCGGAACGGAGGCGCGGCGCTCGCCCGTGGCGGTCAGATGCGGATCCCGGAACTTGCCCGCATTGACCCTCGCTTCCTCGACCTGGTCCTTCATGATCCCTCGCGCTGGTGATGAGCGTTCATCCGCTAGCTAACCTGCCCGCGCGGTTTGTAAAAGTCTTGCGGTTTTTTCCCACGCGGATGTGAAGCGGCTTGTGCCGCTTGGGGGGGATGTTACTCTGCCCGCGATCCGGCCTTCCGGGGCGCGGTGGCGGACAGGAGGTTCGGCAATGGTTTCGCGCGTCATCCCGGTCGATCCCTTCGATCTGGTCATTTTCGGCGGCACGGGCGACCTGGCGCGACGCAAGATCCTGCCGTCGCTCTACCGGCGGCTCGCCTCGGGGCAGATGCCCGATGGCGCGCACATCATCGGGGCCGCGCGCAGTGGGCTGACGGATGACGAGTACCGCGATTTCGTGCGCGAATCCGTGACCGACCAAGTGCCCGCGGACCAATACGACGCGGCGCTTCTCGATCGGTTTCTGGGGTTGGTCCGCTATATTCCCCTGGACGCCATCGGCACGGAGGGATGGGCGGACCTGGCCGGTGCGCTGCGCGCCGACATGGTGCAGGCGTTCTATTTCTCTGTCGGCCCGGCGCTTTTCGGGCCGCTGGCCGAGCGGCTCCACGATCACGGCATCGCCCGGCCCGAGACCCGGATCGTGGTGGAAAAACCTTTCGGCCACGACCTGGAAAGCGCGCGGGCGCTCAATGCCGTTCTGGCCGCCGCCTTCCACGAGCATCAGATCTACCGGATCGACCATTATCTGGGCAAGGAGACGGTCCAGAACCTGATGGCGGTGCGCTTTGCCAATGTGCTCTTCGAGCCGCTCTGGAACGCGCAGTATGTGGACCATGTCCAGATCACCGTGGCCGAGAGTCTGGGGGTCGAGGGGCGCGGCGCCTATTACGACCGGGCCGGGGCGATGCGCGACATGGTCCAGAACCACATGATGCAGCTTCTCTGCCTGATCGCGATGGAGCCGCCCTCGCATTTCGAGCCCGACGCCGTGCGCGACGAGAAGCTCAAGGTGATCCGCGCGCTCGATCCGGTCGGGCCGGAGGACATCGTGCGCGGCCAGTACCGGGCGGGGCCGGGCGTTCCGGGATATGTCGATGTGGTCGGCACCCCCGGCAGCGACACCGAGAGCTTCATCGCGCTCAAGGTGCATGTGTCGAACTGGCGGTGGGCGGGCACGCCCTTCTACCTGCGCACCGGCAAGCGGCTGCGCACCCGCGTCTCGGAAATCGCCGTGACCTTCAAGGACCCGCCGCATTCGATCTTCGGCCATGAAACACGGCGGCGCGGCAACGTGCTGGCGATCCGGCTCCAGCCCGACGAGGGCATGGTGATGCGCGTGACCATCAAGGAGCCGGGGCCGGGCGGCATGCGGCTGGTGGAGGTGCCGCTCGACATGAGTTTCGCCGAGGCGCTGGGGGAGGATGGCCGCAACTTCCCCGACGCCTATGAAAGGCTTATCATGGACGTGATCCGTGGCGACCAGACGCTGTTCATGCGCGGCGACGAGGTCGAGGCCGCCTGGGCCTGGACCGATCCGGTGATCGCGGGCTGGCAGGCGCGGGGCGCGCGTGCGATGCCCTATGATCCGGGCAGTTCGGGGCCGGACGACGCGCTGATGCTGATGCATCGCGATGGACGCCGCTGGCGCGAGATAGAGGGTTGAGATGGAGCTGAAGGAGTATCCCGACCGCGATATCATGATGGTCGATCTGGCCGGGCGCATCGCCTCGGAACTGCGCGGCGCGCTCTCGCTGGGTGAGCGCGCGACGCTGGCGGTGCCCGGAGGCACCACGCCGGGGCCGGTCTTCGACGCGCTGGCGGAGGTGTCGCTCGACTGGGCGCGCGTCGATGTGGTGCCCACGGACGAGCGCTGGGTGCCCGCCGACGATCCGCGCTCCAACACGCGGCTCATCCGCGAACGGCTGCTGACCGGGCAGGCGGCGGCAGCGCGGCTGGTGCCGCTCTATGATCCCGCCGCTGCGGCACCGGAGGATGCGCTGGAGCGCCTGTGCGAAGGCGTGGCCGAAGTGCTGCCCCTGACGGTCTGCCTGCTGGGCATGGGGGCGGACGGGCATATCGCGTCGCTCTTTCGCGGCGGCGAAGGGCTGGACGCCGCGCTGGCCGACGATGCGCCGGCCCTGGCCGCGATCCGCGCCGCCGAGGTGCCCGAGCCCCGCGTCACCCTGACCGCGCCGGTCCTGATGGGGGCGATGCACCTGCACCTGCTGATCACCGGGCCGGAAAAACGCGCCGCGCTGGAGCGTGCCGCCGAACGCGGGCCGGTGGCCGATGCGCCGGTACGGCTGATCCTTGGCGAGGCCATTGTCCACCATGCGGAGTGACGGTGCCCGGATGCCGGATTGGTCGGAGTTGAAACGCCTTGCCGCCGCCCGTCGGCCGATCGCGGCGCTTTTCGCCGCCGATCCGGATCGCGCCGCAGGGTTCTCGGCCCGCGCGGATGGGCTCCTCTTCGACTATTCGAAGACCGCGATCGACGCGGATATCCGCGCGGCGCTCCTGGATCTCGCGAGGCAGGCGGGCCTGGCGGCGCGCCGGGCGGCGATGTTTTCGGGTGCCCCCATCAACGAGACCGAGGGGCGAGCGGTGCTCCATACGGCGCTGCGCAACCCCGAGGGCGGGCCGGTGGAACCGGACGGCGCCGATGTGATGCCGGGCGTGCGCCGGGCGCTCGCGCGGATGCGCGATTTCGCCTGCGACCTGCGCGCGGGGCGATTTACCGCGCCCGGCGGCGCGCGAATCCGGCATGTGGTCAATATCGGCATCGGTGGGTCCGATCTGGGACCGGCAATGGCGGTGCGCGCGCTCAGCCCCTATGGCGACGGGCCGGAAGTGCATTTCGTCTCCAACGTCGACGGGGCGCATATCGCCGATGTGCTGGCCCGTGTCGATCTGGCCAGGACGCTCTTCGTCGTGGTCTCCAAGAGCTTCACCACCGTCGAGACCATGACCAACGCCGCCACCGCCCGCGCCCGGCTGGAGGCCGCGCTGGGGGCCGAGGCCGCGCCGGGGCATTTCGCGGCCGTCTCCACCGCGCAGGCGCGCACGGCGGAGTTCGGCATACCGCCCGAGCGCGTCTTCGGCTTCGCCGATTGGGTCGGCGGGCGCTATTCGCTCTGGGGGCCGGTGGGGCTGAGCCTTATGCTGGCCATCGGGCCGGAACGTTTCGCCGAGTTCCTGGCCGGCGGCGCGTCGATGGATACGCATTTCCGCGAGACGTCGGCGGAGCGGAACCTGCCGGTTCTCCTGGCGCTGACCGGCATCTGGCACAACCAGATCTGCGGTCATGCGACCCGCGCCGTGCTGCCCTATGAGCAACGGCTGGAGCTGCTGCCAGCCTATCTTCAGCAACTCGAGATGGAAAGCAACGGCAAGTCTGTGGCGATGGATGGCAACCCGGTCCGGCGCGACACGGGGCCGGTCGTCTGGGGGCAGGCGGGTACCAACGGGCAGCACGCCTTCTATCAGCTTCTCCACCAGGGCAGCCGTGTCGTGCCCTGCGAATTCCTGGCCGGGGCGGAGGGCCATGAGCCCGACCTTGCCGGGCATCACCGGCTGCTGTTGGCCAACTGCCTGGCCCAGTCGCAGGCGCTGATGCAGGGCCGCAGCCTGGAGGAGGCGCGCCGGCGCATGGCGGCAGCGGGCTATGAGGGCACCGAGCTGGAACGCCAGGCCCGCCACCGGGTCTTTCCGGGCGACCGACCCTCGGTCACGCTGCTCTATCCGCGTCTCGCGCCCTTCGTGCTGGGCCAGATCGTCGCGCTCTACGAACATCGGGTCTTCGTGGAGGGCGTGATCCTGGGGATCAACAGTTTCGACCAGTGGGGGGTGGAACTGGGCAAGGAAATGGCCACCGCGCTGGAGCCACTGCTGGAGGATGGGGAGACCGGGGCGGAAGGGCAGGATGGCTCCACCCGGCAGCTTCTGGACTATATCCGCGGCCACCGGAGCTGAGGCCCGCCGCGTTCAGGCTGCTTGCGCCCCGTCACGCTCCGCGAAGGCGCGGCGCACCTCTTCCGGGATCGGCCGCTTGGTGGTGCCATCGGCTTCGACAAGCACCAGAACGGCCGTCGATAGAACTTTAAGATCGCCTGAAAACACACCGTATTCCATCGTGAAACTCGTGTTGCGCATCTGCGTGGTGCGACCGGTCACGATATAGTCCTCGCCCAGCCGCAGCGACGCGCGGTAATCGACGTTGAGTGCGCGCAGCACCAGCCCGTCGAGCTGCGGCCGACCACGGGTCAGCCCGTAGGCGGTGGTGTAATGGACGCGGAAGTTTTCGAACCAGGTCAGATAGGCGGCGTTGTTCACGTGGCCCAGCGTGTCCAGTTCGTGAAAGCGCACCCGGTCGGCGACGCCCATCGGCCAGTCGTCCGGCACGCCGTGGGCGCGCAGCGTCGCGCGGTCGAGCGGGATGTGATAACGCAGGTCCATGCCCCGCCGCTTAGCCTCGGGCGCGGCGATGTGCAACGGAAAATCGGGCGGTGGAGGATGGAGCGGGTGAAGGGAATCGAACCCTCGTCGTCAGCTTGGGAAGCTGCTGCTCTACCATTGAGCTACACCCGCGCGATCCCGTCCGATTAGGACAAGCCCGCGCCCGCGTCAAGCGCGATGCGCGTCAGCCGCGGCGCCGGCGCCGGCGGCCGCCGTCGGTGCCGTCGCCGCCGCCGGTGTTGAAGCTGACCTGGGGCAGCGGCACGGCGGCCGCGAGCTTGGCGAAGGGCGCGGTGGCGTGCGGTATCGCGTTGGCGGCGACGAAATGCTCCTGGAAACGCGGCTCCACGGCGGTCTCGACCTTGTGGATGCGGCGCACGACCTTTTCGATATCCGCGCGCGCCGCGACCGAGCAGAGCGCGATCCGCGCCCCGGTCCCCGCCGCGTTGCCGGCCGAGGTGACGCGGTCCAGATCGGCGTCGGGGATCATGCCCAGCACCATCGCGTGTTTCGGGCTGATATGCGCGCCGAATGCACCGGCCAGCACGACGCGGTCCACGCCGTCCACGCCCATCTTGTCCATCAGCAGCCGCGCGCCGGCGTAGAGCGCGGATTTGGCCAACTGGATCGCCCTTATGTCGCCCTGCGTCACGGCGATGAGCGGCCCGCCTTCGGCCCGCGCGTCGTGCAGCAGGTAGGAATGGGTGCGGCCTTCGGGAATACAGCGCGCGCTGCCGGTCTGTTCGGCCGAGCCGATCAGCCCGGACGGATCGACGATCCCGGCCATGCGCATCTCGGCCACCGCCTCGATGATGCCCGAGCCGCAGATGCCGGTGATGCCGCCATCGCCCACGGCCTCGGTAAAGCCGTCCTCGTTCGACCAGAGGTCGCAGCCGATGACCTTGAAGCGCGGCTCGCGGGTCTCCAGGTCGATCTCGACGCGCTCGATCGCGCCCGGCGCGGCGCGCTGGCCGGCGCTGATCTGCGCGCCCTCGAAGGCCGGGCCCGTGGGCGAGGAACAGGCCAGCACCTGGTCCTTGTTGCCCAGCAGAAGCTCGGCATTGGTGCCGACATCGACCATCAGCACGAGATCTTCGGATTTGTGCGGCTCCTCGCTCAGTGCGACGGCGGCGGCATCGGCGCCGACATGGCCCGCGATGCAGGGCAGCACGAAGACGCGGGCAGCCGCGTTCATCGCGTCGAGATCCATCTCGCGGGCGTTGAGCGTCAGCGAATTGGCGGTGGCCAGCGCGAAAGGCGCCTGGCCCAACTCCACCGGGTCGATGCCCAGCAGCAGGTGGTGCATGATCGGGTTGCAGACGAAGACCGCCTCCATGATGGCGCCGGTATCCACGCCCGCCTCGGCAGCGATTTCGCGCGTCAGGGTATTGATCGCCTCGCGCACGGCGCCGGTCATCTCGCGGTCGCCGCCGGGGTTCATCATCACGTAGCTGACCCGGCTCATCAGGTCCTCGCCAAAGCGGATCTGCGGATTCATCACGCCGGCGGAAGCCAGCACCCGCCCGTCCACCAGGTCGCACAGATGCGCCGCGATGGTGGTGGAGCCCAGGTCGATCGCCAGCCCGTAGATGCCGGCCTCGTAGAAGCCCGGCCAGATTTCCATGATCCGCGGACGGTTGTCGTGCAGCCCGCGATGCACCGCGACGGTGACTTTCCAGCCGCCCTTGCGCAGCACCGGCTGAACTTCGCGCAGGATGTGGAGATCGGCCGCCACATCCTTGAGGCCCCATTGATCCTCAAGCGCCTGGGCAAGCCGTTCCAGGTCACCCGACGGCTCGTGCATGTCGGGTTCGGCCACCTCCACGTAATAAAGCTTGGTGGCCGGGTCCATGATGATCTTGCGCGCCGTGGCGGCCTTGCGCACGACCTGCTTGTGCACCTGGCTCTCGGGCGGCACGTCGATCACGACATCCTTCATGATCTGCGCCTGGCAGCCCAGCCGGCGGCCCGATTTCAGGCCGCGTTTCTCATCGTAACGGGCCTCGACCTTGTTCCAGTCCGACAGCGCGTCGGCCTCGACCGTGACGCCGTGTTTGGAAAACTCGCCATAGGCCGGTGCGATCTGGCATTTCGAGCAGATGCCGCGCCCGCCGCAGACCGAGTCGAGATCGACGCCAAGCTGGCGCGCCGCGGTCAGCACGGGCGTCCCGGCGGGCACGCGCCCGCGCTTGCCGGAGGGCATGAAGATGACGAGGGGATCCTGGCTCATGTCTTCTACGGGTCCTTGCTGGCGGCCGTTGCGCGCGCAGCATAGCGGCCGCAGCCGAGGATGAAAGGCGGCAAGCGGCAGAATCCTGCTTCTGAGCGGCAAAGCGTCAGTCGATGATGCCCGCCCCGAAGATGATCACCGCCAGAGGCACCGGGGCGACGGCCAGCACGATGGTCAGCACGACGCTGCGGAAGAGGAAGATGCGGCTCAGCCCGGCCATCAGCAGGATGCCGCCGCCACCGCCGATGACGGCGTTGCCCGGCAAGTTGATTAGCAGCGCCAGCGCGAGGTAACGCCATTTCAGCGCGGCTGGCGCCAGCCGTTCGGGCAGGTGGCCGCGCAGGAGGGCGAGCCTTGCGGGGCCATCGAGGGGCTCCATCCTCGACAGAAGCTCGCAAGCCCGGCGCATGTGCAGATCCCGGAACACCGCGATCAGGCTGGCCACAGGAAGGAAGCGGCCGACGCAATAGGCCAGCAACAGCCCTAGGCAGGTGGCAAGATAGACAAAGGGCGCGCCCGCCGCGCCATAGGCCATCAGCACAGCAAGGCCGATCTCCACGCCGGGCACGAAGGGGATGGCCAGAAGCAGCGCGTAGCACCACAGCAGCGCGCCCACCAGCAGGATGGTCGCGGGGCCACGATACTCGATGGGCATGGTCACGATCTGGTCCATCAGCCAGTCCGTGGCCTGATGAATCGCCACAGCCAGCGCCACGATGGCGGCGATGCGCAGCAGCGTGCGCAGAACGGCGATCCGCAGCGGCGGGGGCGGCGGCACCGCCGGTGCTTGGCCGGTCTCGCGGTCAGGAATTTTCGTCACGTTGTCCCCGGTGCCGGTTGGCCAGCCTCGTTCCGGCGCAGGCGGCCGGTCTGTCATGCAGGTTCCGCGATTGCTCCGCGCCTGTCCAGAGAGCGGCTGTCACCTTTTTGTGCATGCCGTTCAGCCACGATGCGAGGCGTGCCGTCCGGCCGCCACCAGATAGACCAGCGTCGTCACCCCGGCATAGACCGCGTTGAGAACCAGCACCGTCTGCCAGGGCGCGCCGACGCCCAGCACAAGTTTGGCGTTGAGCGAGGGCAGGAACGTGAGCGCGGCCAATGCCAGCAGCATTGCCGACCAGCGCGGCATTCCCCGGAAGATGAGCGGCAGCAGCAGCGCCAGGACACAAGCCACGGCATACCGCGCGGGGGTGGCCAGGAGCGCAAGCGTATTGGCCCCCGCGATCACGCCTGCCGCGAAGGCGTTGCTGACGGCGCCGACGGCCCCGGCCAGTGCCGCAATGATGAAATAGCGTGTCATGCCATCCTCCCTTCCTGCTCAGGCCCTATGCAGGACCCGGAAAATGCGCAAGGCCGGGCGCGCGCCCGGCCTTGACCGCAATCTCAGGCGCGCGCTGTCCGCGCGCCGCCGGGGCGATGCCGCTCAGGCACTGCGCCGGCGGCCGCCGCGCCGCCCGCCACGCTGGCCCGCCGATGCGGCCGCCGATTCCTGGCTGGCCTCGGCGAATTCCTTGCCTTCCTTGACCGCGTCCAGCACGCGGGAGAACTTGATCCACTCGCCCCCGTTGGGGTCGTGAGCCATCAGGAAATTGGCGGCGCGAATCGCCTCCATCTCCACCGGGCGGACCGGGTTCATGATGGCGCTGGTCATGCCCGCGCCGATCGCCATCGGCAGGAAGGCGGCGTTGATGCCATGCCGGTTGGGCAACCCGAAGGAGATGTTGGAGGCGCCGCAGGTGGTGTTGACGCCCAGCTCGTCGCGCAGCTTGCGCACCAGGCGGAAGACTTGCTGGCCTGCCGTCGCCATGGCACCCACCGGCATCACCAGCGGGTCCACGACGATGTCATGCGCGGGGATGCCGAAATCGGCGGCGCGCTCGACGATCTTCTTGGCCACCGCGAAACGCACGTCCGGATCCTCGGAAATGCCGGTGTCGTCGTTGGAGATCGCCACCACGGGGATGTTGTACTTCTTGACCAGCGGCAGCACCAGTTCCAGCCGGTCCTCCTCGCCCGTGACCGAGTTCAGGAGCGGCCGGCCCTGCGCGGCGGCCAAGCCCGCTTCCAGCGCCGCGGGCACCGAGCTGTCGATGCAGAGCGGCACGTCCACCAGCCCCTGCACCAGCTCGATCATCCTGGTCATCAGCGGCGGTTCGGTCTCGTTGGGGTTGGGGTTGGAGTTGTAGACCACGCCCGCGTTGACATCGAGCACCATCGCCCCGCAGGCGACCTGTTCGAGCGCGTCCTTTTCGACGGTGGAGAAATCGCCGGCCTCCAGTTCGGCGGCGAGCTTCTTGCGGCCGGTGGGGTTGATGCGTTCCCCGATCACGCAGAACGGCTCGTCAAAGCCGATGGTGACGGTCTTGGTCTTGCTCTCGACGACGGTGCGCGTCATGTCAGGCGGTCCTTACTGTTGTGCGGCCGGAATGGCGGAATCGCCGCCGTGTTCGATGGCCCATGTTGCGTTGGTCTTGATCCCGCCGAGCGGGAAGAAGTGCACATTGGTGATGTTGAAATCCGGGTGCGCGGCCCGGTGTGCCGCCAGCGCGCCGATGAACTCGTCGGGCTCGAACGGCAGCAGCAGCTTGGATACATCTTTAGCGCGACGCTGCAGAACACGCAACGATGCACCCACGCCGCAGGCGATGGAGAACTTGATCAGCGTCTGCAATTTCGCCGGTCCCGCGACGCCGATATGGATCGGCAGGTCGATGCCGGCCTCCGCCAGGCTGTCGGCCCATTTGATGACCGGCGCCGCTTCGAAGGCGAATTGCGTGGCAAGCGCCATCTTGGCGTCGGTGCGCTCGGAAAACTTCTGCTTCCAACGCAGTGCCTCGTCGACATTGCGGGTGCCGCCATCGGGGTCGATATCGGTGTTGCCCTCGGGGTGGCCGGCGACATGCAGGCGGGTGAAGCCGGCCTTGTCGAAGAGCCCCGATTCCATGAGCTGCATGGAGCTGTGGAAATCGCCATGCGGCTTTTCCACGCCGCCGGCCAGCAGCAGCGCCTGGCGCACGTCGGCCTCGCCCTGATAGCGGGCGATCCAGTCGGCCAGCATGGCCTTGTCCTTGATGATCCGTGCAGGGAAATGCGGCATCACGCGGAAGCCGTCGGCGTTCAGGCGCGTCGCGGTGGCCACCATGTCCTCGATCGGCGTGCCTTCGATATGGGCGATGTAGACGCGCGTTCCCTCGGGCAGAAGCTCGCGGAAATCCTCCACCTTCTCGGCGGTGCGCGGCATTACCTCGATGGAGTAGTCCTTGAGGAATGCCTCGACCTCGGGCTTCACCGGGACAGGGGCCGTTTCCTTGCGGCGGAAGTTCAGCAGCGCCATGGCGCGTCTCCTCATGTTCTGGAGGGTCAAGGGCTCAGGCCCATCCGTCATTCGCGATCAGTGTCTTGATCTTCGCGGTGTCGTAGTCGGCTTCGAGTCGGGCCGCTTCGGCTTTTGCGACCTCCTGAGGCTCGCCATCGACCTCGTAAGGCTCCGCCTTTCGCCACTCTGCAAGATAAGCATCGGTGTCGTCCGCGCCAACCTTCATCGCGCAGCGGTCGATGGCCTGTTCGAAACGTTCCGCAAGCTGGGCCTTCGCGCCGCGCCGCCCCTTGCCCACGATGACCTGGGCGGGGATGTCCCGCCAATAGACGATGGTTACCTCGGGCATGGATTGCACCTCCTTGGCCTGATTGAAGACTTCTAGTCCCTTGCATCGCATACCCTGCGCTGAATTTCGACCTGGCACAGGCAGGAAGCGACCTCGCGGCGGCTTGCACCGGGGGCGGGCGCGCGTTACCTTTCCCGCAACTTCTTTGGAGGCACCAAATCATGGCGCCCAAGCGCCCCGTTAACGCGGGCGCGTTCCCGATATCGGTTGAGCGCCCCGCGCCAAATCGGCCAGATCCGGCGGACCTTTACGCGGCTCTGGACCTCGGCACGAACAGTTGCCGCATGCTCATCGCCCAGCCGAAGGGCAATGAGTTCCATGTGGTTGACAGCTTTTCGAAATCCGTCGGTCTGGGCAACGGGCTGGAGGCCAGCGGGCGGCTGTCGCGCGCGGCAATGTCCAAAACGGTCGCGGCGCTGAAAATCTGCCAGCGCAAGCTCCAGAAGCATCAGGTGAAGCGCATGCGGCTGGTGGCGACCGAAGCCTGCCGCCGGGCGCAGAACGCGCAGCAGTTCATCCGCATGGTGGGGCGCGAGACGGGCCTGAAGCTCGACATCATCGAATGCGAGGAGGAGGCCCGGCTGGCGGTCGTGAGTTGCGCGCCGCTCGTCTCCACCCGGACCGAGCAGCTTCTCGTGATCGACATCGGCGGCGGCTCGACGGAGCTGGTCTGGCTCGACCTGACGGCGGTTGCCCCGCCCGACCGGCCGCGCGCGCTGATGCGGCTGCACACCGGCTTCGTCCATGCCGACGGACCCTTTCCTGCCGCCCGGATGGTGGACTGGATTTCGGTGCCGCTCGGGGTCGCCACGCTGAAGGATCAGTTTGCGGATGTGGAAGACGACGGCGCCCGATTCGCCCTGATGTCCTGCTATTTCGAGGAAAAGCTCGCGGCCTTCAGCCCCTATCACGACGCCGCCGATCAGGCGCGGGACGGCTTCCAGATCATCGGCACCTCGGGGACCGTCACCACGGTTGCGGCGTCGCATCTGGGGCTCAGGCGCTACGACCGCAACAAGGTCGACGGGCTCCGGATGACCAGCGCCCAGATCGACGCGGTGGTCAACGAGTACCTGGCGCTTGGGCCGGAGGGTCGCCGCAGCGACCCCAGGATCGGGCGCGACCGGCATTCGTTGATCATGTCGGGGGCTGCGATCCTGCAGGCGCTACTCAGGGCCTGGCCCACCGACCGGCTGTCGGTGGCCGACCGGGGCTTGCGGGAGGCGCTGCTTTTCGCGCAGATGAGCTCCGACGGGGTTCTGGACGGCGGGACGTACTGACATGGCCGATGACAGGAAGCGAAGCTCGGGGCGTGGTCAGCGCGACCTGCGGGTGCGCGTGAAAACCGCGCGGGGGCGCAAGCTCAGCTCGACCCGCTGGCTGGAGCGGCAGCTCAACGATCCTTACGTGCAGCGCGCCCAGAAGGAGGGCTATCGCGGCCGCGCCGCCTTCAAGATCCTGGAGCTTGACGACAAATACCGGTTCCTCGTGCCCGGCGCGCGCGTGGTCGATCTGGGCTGCGCCCCCGGCGGCTGGTGCCAGGTTGCGGTCGCGCGTGTCAACGCGCTGGGAGAGAAGCCCGGCAAGCCCGCCGGCCGCGTGATCGGCGTCGATCTGCGTGAGGTGGAGCCCATTCCGGGGGCGGAATTGCACGTTCTGGACTTCCTGGCCGACGACGCCGACGAGACGGTGAAGGGCTGGCTGGGCGGCAAGGCGGACGTGGTCATGTCCGACATGGCGGCGGCCAGTTCGGGCCACAAGCAGACCGACCATCTGCGCATTGTCGCACTCTGCGAGGCGGCGGCGCATTTCGCGTTCGACGTTCTCGAACAGGGCGGTACCTTCGTGGCCAAGGTCCTGGCCGGCGGTGCCGAGGCTGAGCTCCAGACGTTGCTCAAGCAGAATTTCGCGAAGGTCGCCAATGTGAAGCCGCCCGCCAGCCGGTCCGACAGTTCCGAGAAATTCGTCGTCGCCTCTGGTTTCCGGGGCGGGTCCCGCGACGGAGACTGAGCGCGGCTCTCAACCCTGCCGCATCTTGCGCTCGTCGTCGCGGGAAGGCTGCATGTCGTCCAGTGTCTCGTCCTCGCTGAGCGTACTGGGGATCCCCTCCCGCGAGAGCAGGATCGCCAGCGGGTGCAGGGCCGGATGCTGCGAGCAGACGATCATGATCGCCACCATGATCGGCACCGACAGGAACATTCCCGGAATGCCCCAGACCACGCTCCAGAAAGCCAGCGAGATGATGATCCCGAAGGACGAGAGCCGCAGCGCGCGGCCCATCAGCGTCGGGTCGATGATGGAGCCGTTCACGAACTGGATCACCCCGGTGACGACGAAGACGATCAGGGTCGGCGTCGGATCGGCGAACTGCACATAGGTCACCAGCGTGACCAGTCCCGTCGCGATGATGGAACCGATATTCGGGATGTAGTTGAGCACGAAGGTGGCGATCGCCATCGGCAGCGCCAGGTCCAGGCCGAAAGCCCGCATCACACCATAGACCATCAGCCCGGTGGCGATGCTGACCGCCGTCTTGACCAGCAGGTAGCGGTTCACGCGGCGCATGATCGTGCCGATGGTCCGGCGGACCTGGTCGGCGCGGCCGGGATCGGGAAAGAGGCTGGTGAGCTTGGCGGGAAACCAGACCCGTTCGGCAAAGAGGAAACCCACGAAGAGGATCACCAGCACCGTCGCGGACATCACGTTGCCCGCCTGTCCGGCGGCCGAGCGCAGATAGGAGCCCACATTTATGTCCCGCACCGCGCCCAGAACCGCCTGCGACACGTCCTCGCCCATCCAGCGGAAGAGGTCGGCGATCGCGAACTGCGCCTGTTCGGTATAGCTCAGCGTGGTGATGAGGATCGTGTTGACCTGCGAGAGCAGCACGCCCGACAGCGTCAGCAGCCCCGAGGCGATCAGCGCCACCGCCAGCATGCTGGCCAGCCAGTTTGGAATGCCGATCCCGGCGATGCGCAGCCGCCCGATATAGTTGATCGCGTCGCTGGTCAGGCTGAACAGGATGATCGCGATGGCCAGCGAGATCAGCAGGAAACGCGCCTCGACCAGCAGGAAGAGGACGATCCCGAAGGCGATGATGCCCAGGAACCAGGCCTGAAGCCTGTGATTTTGCAGCCAGGCCGGGCGGTCCGGCTGATCGCTCCGCATTGGTTCAGATGGCATCCCTGGTCTTTCGTTCCGGCTTCACCTCGGGTCCAGTCTAGGCCTGCGGGGCACCGGGTATCAAGGCGGCGTGATCAGCCCACGGCGCGGGCATGGAAGATAAATCCGAGGAAATTGAGCAGGATCTGCGCCGCCAGGATCGCGGTGGAGCCGGTCGGATCGTAATCCGGAGCCACCTCCACCAGATCCATGCCGACGATCTCGTGACGCCGCGCGACGCCCTGAAGCAGTTCCAGCACCTCGTAATAGAGAAACCCGCCATGGCTGGGCGTGCCCGTGCCCGGCGCGATGGAAGGGCAGAAGCCGTCGATGTCGATCGTGACATAGAGCCGCGCGCCGGGCGGAATGCGCGCCAGCACCGCCTCGACGCCCAAGGCCCGGACCTGCCGCACCGACAGGATGTCGGCGCCCATGGCGCGCGCGGCCTCGTAGCCGTCGCGCGCGGTGGACGAGACATTGCGGATGCCAAGCTGGGTGAGCCCGGTGACATGGTCCTTCTCGGCCGCGCGCCGCATCGGGTTGCCGTGGCCGAAGCGCACGCCGTGGCGTTCGTCGACGAAATCCAGATGCGCGTCGATCTGCAGGACATGGATGTCGCCGCGGCCGGCGAAGGCATCGATGCAGGGGATGTTGACCGAATGGTCGCCGCCGATCACCACCGGCAGCGCGCCAGCCTCCAGCGCCTTGGTCACGCCCAGGCGGATATTGGCGTGGCTCTGCACGGTGTCCGTATGCACGATATCGGCGTCGCCCATGTCCACGATGCGCACGTCCGGGCCCAGATAGGTCGCGTCGTCCTCATGGTCATAGGCCCCGGCATGGCCGAAGGAGAAGAGCGTCGATGCCTCGCGCACCGCCCGCGGTCCGAACCGCGCGCCGGGCCGGAACTGGGTGCCGAAATCGAAGGGAGCGCCCAGGATCGCCGCATCGGCCTCGATCCGGTCCCAATCCGTGGCAAGGGGGCGCTTGCCGAAGGTCGCGATGCCCACGAAGGGCAGGTTCAGTCGGCCGGTCTCGTAGCCGTGTCGGGTCATGGCGGCTCCTCCTCGGGGCGCAGAATGCGCGCGCTGCGCGGAGCTGGCAAGCCGGACTGCGACGCCGCGCCCCCTCGCCAGAGGGCGCGGTTTGCGCAAGGCTCCGCCAAAGGCAGATGGCGGAGGACGAGATGCAGGCAGGAACCGGGCTCTGGCGGCGCACGCCGCCCGCGATCTTTCCTCCCGTCCTCGGCTTGCTGGGCCTGGGTCTGGCCTGGCGGAGAGCGAGTGAGGTCTTCGGCATCGGGGCCGCACCCGGCGAGATGCTCCTCGGGGCCGCGACCCTGCTTTTCCTTTTCACGATGGCGGCTTACGTGACCAAGCTGATGCGCCGTCCCGGCGTCTTCGCCGACGAGTTGCGAATCCTGCCGGGGCGTGCCGGGCTGGCGGCGATGACGCTGTCGGTCTTTCTCTTTGCGCTGGTGCTGGAGCCCTACAGCCTGGGCGCGGCGCGTGCCGTGCTGGCCGCGGGCTTCGCCGCGCACACCGTTCTGGCCCTGGTGATCGTCCGGGTTTTCGTGACCGGCCCGCCGGAACAGCGCCGGGTCACGCCGGTCTGGCACCTGAATTTCGTGGGCTTCATCGTGGGCGCGCTGGCTGCCGCACCGCTGGGCTACCCGGCGCTTGCGGAGGCGATCCTGTGGGTCACGCTGCCGCTGGCCGCGCTGATCGGGGCCGAAAGCCTGCGGCAGTTTCTGCACGCCGGCGTGCCCGCGCCGCTGCGCCCGTTGCTGGCGATCCACCTGTCGCCGGTCTGTCTGCTGGGCGCGGTCGCGCTGATGGTCGGGCAGGGCGCGCTGGGGGCGGCGCTCGCCTGGGCCGGGCTGGGGCTGGCGGTGCTGTTCCTGGCCGGGGCGCGCTGGCTGACGCAGGCCGGGTTCTCGCCCTTCTGGGGCGCCTTCACCTTCCCGCTCGCGGCCTTCGCCGGGCACATGGAACTGATGGCCGGCCTCGCCGGCGGGCCGTGGCGCATCCTGGCGGGCCTCGCGCTGGTCGGCGCCACGCTGGCCATCCTTCCCATCGCCTGGAAGGTCATGCAACTCTGGGCGAAGGGACGGCTGGCGGTGCAGACCAACGCCGCCGAAGCCTGAGTCTCGATTTGCGGCTTTCCTTTCTGTCCCGCCCGTGAGATAGGGAAGCGCCAAACGAAACTCCCTTTCAGGAGACCGCTCATGGAGATTCGCGAGGCACTGACCTTCGACGACGTTCTGCTGGTTCCCGCTGCATCTTCGGTGATGCCGACAACGGCCGATACCCGCACCAAGGTCACCAAGACCATTTCGATGAACATTCCGCTGCTCTCGTCGGCGATGGACACCGTGACCGAGGCGCAGATGGCGATCACGCTGGCGCAGGTCGGCGGGATCGGGGTGATTCACCGCAACCTGACGGTGGAGGAGCAGGCCCGCGAGGTCCGCCGCGTCAAGCGTTTCGAGAGCGGCGTGGTCTACCATCCCGTGACCCTGACCCCCGACCAGACGCTGGCCGACGCCAAGGCGCTGCAGGAGCGCTACAAGATAACCGGCTTTCCGGTGGTGGATGGTGACGGCCGCGTATTGGGGATCGTGACCAACCGCGACATGCGTTTCGCCGAGGACGACCGCACGCCGGTCCGCGCGATGATGACCTGGGACAATCTGGCGATGCTGCGCGAGCCCGCCGACCTGGCCGAAGCCAAGTCGCTGATGCATGCGCGGCGGATCGAGAAACTGCTGGTCGTGGACGAGAAGGGTCGGCTCACCGGCCTCCTGACCATCAAGGATATCGAGAAGGCGGTGCTGAACCCGGCCGCCTGCAAGGACGATCTGGGGCGCCTTCGTGTGGCTGCGGCCACCACCGTGGGCGATGCGGGCTTCGAGCGGTCCGAGGCGCTGATTGACGCGGGCGTGGACCTGGTGGTGGTGGACACGGCGCATGGCCATTCCGCCGCCGTGGCCGAGGCCGTGGAGCGGATCAAGAAACATTCCAACGAGGTACAGGTGGTGGCGGGCAATGTCGCCACCGCCAATGCCACGCGCGCGCTGATCGACGCCGGCGCGGACGCCGTCAAGGTCGGGATCGGACCGGGCTCGATCTGCACCACGCGGGTCGTGGCGGGCGTGGGCATGCCGCAGCTTTCCGCGATCATGGAATGCGCCGCCGCGGCCGACCCGAGCGGCACGCCGATCATCGCCGATGGCGGCATCAAGCTGTCGGGCGACTTCGCCAAGGCGATCGCCGCGGGCGCCCATTGCGCGATGGTGGGCAGCATGATCGCGGGTACAGACGAAAGTCCGGGCGAGGTGATCCTCTACCAGGGCCGCAGCTTCAAGGCCTATCGCGGCATGGGCAGCCTGGGCGCGATGGCGCGCGGCTCGGCCGACCGCTACTTCCAGAAGGACGCAGCCTCCGACAAGCTGGTGCCCGAGGGCATCGAGGGGCAGGTGCCCTACAAGGGCTCCGCCGGCACGGTGATCCACCAACTCGTCGGCGGCCTGCGCGCGGCGATGGGCTATACCGGCTCGGCCACGATTGACGAGATGCGCGGGGGCTGCGAATTTGTCCGCATCACCGGGGCGGGGCTGAAGGAAAGCCATGTCCACGATGTGCAGATCACCCGTGAAAGCCCCAATTACCGCGGGGTATGACAACAGGAGGAGCGTATGGCCCGGACCCTGACCCATGAATTCGGCGACATCCGCCTGACGGTGCTGACCGACGGCGCGCTGGAGTTCGACAACGGCGTCTTTCCCGCCACCGATCCGGGCCATATCGCGGAGTTACTGGAAGCCGCCGGGCAAGCGGCGATCCGCACGAATTTCAACGCCTTCCTGATCCGCCGTCCGGGCAGCACGATCCTGGTTGACAGCGGCCCGCGCGATCTTTTCGGGCCGACCGCGGGCAATCTGCCCGACGCGCTTGACGAGACCGGCGTCGCGCCCGGCGACGTGGACCTGATCTTCTTCACGCATCTGCATCCCGACCATATTGCCGGTGCGCTGACGGCTGAAGGCGCGGCGGTCTTTCCCAATGCCGAGGTGGTGATCCCCGAGGCCGAGATTGCCTTCTGGTCGGATGCGGCGCGCTTTCAGGGCGACGAGACGATGGCGGGCTGGCAGCAACTCGCCGCGGCGTTGCTCGCGGCTTATGACGGGCGCATCCGCAGCCTGGAGGGCGAGGCCGAGATCGCGCCGGACCTTACCGCGATCCCGATGCCCGGCCACACACCGGGCCATAGCGGCTTCCGGCTCGACGCAGGGGGGCAGGCCTTCATCCATGCGGGCGACGTGGTCCATGCGCAGGACCTGCAACTCGCCGATCCCGATGTGGGCGTCTCCTTCGATGTCGATGCCGAGGCCGCGCGGGCCGCCCGCAAGCGCTGCCTCGACATGATCGCGACTGACGGGCTGCTCTTCTCAGGCGGACATATCCTTCGCCCGGCCCTGGGACGGCTGGAGCGAGCAGGCGGCGGTTATCGGTTCATCGAGGATAAATGAAACCGGTTTTCACGCGCTATCCAAATAAGTTGCGAGGCGAATTTCCAGTGATTTTCGCATGACGCCGTCCGCCCGCATCGCCGCCGCGATCGAGATACTGGACCGGATCGGCTCGGGCGCGCCGGCAGAAAAGGCGCTGACCAACTGGGCCCGCGCCAGCCGCTTCGCCGGTTCCGGCGACCGCGCGGCGATCCGCGATCACGTCTTCACCGCGCTGCGCTGCTGGCGCTCACATGCCGCGCTTGGCGGCGCGGAAACCGGGCGCGGCCGGATGCTGGGCCAGTTGCGCGAGGCCGGGCAGGACCCGGAGGCGTTTTTCACCGGCGCCACCCATTCCCCTGCGCCACTGACCGAAGCCGAACACGCCCATCTCGGGGCGGATGTAGCGATGCCGCAGGCGGTTGCGCTGGATTGTCCGGACTGGCTCATGCCCGCGCTGGAGGCATCGCTGGGCGCGGATTTCGAACCGGTCATGGCGGCGTTGCGGCACCGCGCGCCGGTCTGGCTGCGGGTCAATGCGCTGCGGGCGGATCGCGACGGCGCGCTGGCCTCGTTGACTGCCGACGGGATCGTGGCGCGCCCGCATCCGAATGTGAAGATGGCGCTGGAGGTTACGGAAAACGAACGAAAAATCCGGAACTCGTCCGCCTATCGCGACGGGCTCGTGGAATTGCAGGACCTGGCCTCGCAGGCGGTGGTGGACCTGCTGCCCGTGCCGTCCGAAGGCCGCATCCTCGACTATTGCGCGGGCGGTGGGGGCAAGGCGCTGGCCCTGGCCGCGCGGGCGCCCGGCGCGGCCATCGACGCCCATGACGCGGACCCCGCGCGCATGGTTGATCTGCCTGCCCGCGCCGCGCGGGCGGCTGCGTCGATCCGGCCGATCGAACCCGGCACGGCGAACCGGCACGGGCCCTATGACGTGGTGCTCTGCGACGTGCCTTGCAGCGGCAGCGGCGCCTGGCGGCGCAGCCCCGAAGCCAAGTGGCGCCTGAACCCGGAGGGGCTGGAACGGCTCCTGGACGCGCAACGCGGCATTCTTGCGGAAGCCGCGGCACTGGTGGCGCCCGGCGGGCGGCTCGCCTATGTCACATGCTCCCTTCTTGATGCAGAAAATTCGAAACAGATACAGACGTTTACGTCCCAATATTCAGCTTGGGAGCAGCTTCTCGCGCAGAGATTCTTGCCGACTCAGGAAGGCGACGGGTTCTATTGTTGCGTCTTGACGCGTGTAGGACATGGTTCATAGAACAACCGCAAGTGGTGCTTAATGGGGCCTTAACCAATCGCGGAGCTAATGCCGGGGCATCGAATCGCAACGGAGGCCCTGGTGGCGTATTCCGCGAACCTTCCCGGCCCGGTGACCGCAACGGCACGGATCCTGTCCTCGCGCGTCGGCTGGTTTCTCATCCTGTCTGCAGCCTGTCTGGGCCTGGGTAGCCTGCTGCCCGGCACCCTCGCGCAGCTCGCGCTACTCAGCGCGGCCGGTATGCTCACGGCGCTGGCCGGACTCGTGGCCATCCTGGGGCGGCGCGGCAGAGGACCGGCGGGGCCGGGGACGCTCGGCCTTGTAACCGGCATCCTCCACGGTGACAGCGTGCCGGCCTTCTGCACCGATCGCGACGGGATTATCCGTTACCGCAATGCTGCCGCCGCGCGGCGGTTCAAGCCCGCTCCGGGCGACATGCTGGCACGCGCGCTGGCCGGTCAGGTCTCCAACACCGGCTTCACGCTGCGCCGCATGCGCGAGACCGCCGCGACCTACGGCCACGCGCGCGAGGATATTGTCGGGCGCGGTGGCCATATGCGACTATCGGCGCATGATCTGGGGGCGGATGGCACGCTCTGGAGGCTGGAGGATATGAGCGCCCCGCGGAGCAACGCGCCGGGCTTTGTCGGTCTTCCGATGCTCACCGCATCGCAAAGCGGCACGATCCTTTCGATGAACGAACCGTTGCGCGAGTTGCTGGGCGGGCGCGTGAAGCATCTGGAACGGATATTCACCGACCTGCCGCTGCGCCCGGACCGGGTGCATCGCATCGCCGGCGCTCGCGGTCCGGTCGATGTCCGCGTGACCGTGCAGACCGGCGCGGGCGGTCGGCGCGAGATCTATCTGGCCCCCTGCGAGGGCGAGGAACTCTCCGGCGCTGCGACAGAACGGTTCTTCGACGAATTGCCCGTGGCGCTGCTGAAGCTGGCGCCGGACGGGACCGTCGCAATGGCCAACCGCATGGTGCGAGGGTTACTGTGCCACTCGATGAATGGCCCGGTTCATCTCGGGGAACTGGTCGAGGGGCTGGGCCGCCCGGTGCGCGAATGGCTGGCGGATGCAGTGCGGGGCCGCGCGCCGCGCAAGCCCGAGGTGGTGCGCGCCGCCCGCGCGGAGGGCGATGTCTTCCTGCAAATCATGCTCCACCGGATCGTGGAGGATGGTGAGGTCTCGCTGGTGGCGGTGCTCAATGACGCGACCGAACTCAAGACCCTGGAGGCGCAATTCGTCCAGAGCCAGAAGATGCAGGCCATCGGGCAACTGGCCGGCGGTGTCGCGCATGACTTCAACAATCTGCTGACGGCCATCTCCGGTCATTGCGACCTGCTGCTGCTGCGCCATGACGAAAGCGATTCCGAATACGCGGATCTCATCCAGATCAACCAGAACGCCAACCGCGCGGCCAGCCTGGTGGGGCAGTTGCTTGCCTTCTCCCGCAAGCAGAACCTGCAGCCCGAAACCCTGGACATGCGCGACACGATGGCCGATCTGGCGCATCTGCTGAACCGGCTTGTGGGCGAGCGGATCGCTCTGACACTGAGCCATGACCCGGATCTGCGCCCGATCCGCGCCGACAAGAGGCAGCTGGAACAGGTGATCATGAATCTGGTCGTGAATGCCCGCGACGCGATGCAGGACGGCGGTGGCGAGATCCGGATCGAGACCGAAAACTGCCACCTGGCGGAGGATCTCAGGCGGGATCGGGCCATCGTGCCCGCGGGCGAGTATGTGGCGGTGCGGGTCACCGATGACGGCACGGGGATCGCACCCGACAAGCTGACCAAGGTGTTCGAGCCCTTCTACACCACCAAGCGCACCGGCGAGGGCACGGGGCTGGGGCTCTCGACCGCCTATGGCATCGTCAAGCAGACCGGCGGCTTCATCTTCGCGGATTCTGCGCCGGGCACGGGCACCGTCTTCACGCTCTATTTCCCCGCCCATGACCGCCCCGCCGCGGCCCCCGCGCCGGTCTCGGGCGGCACCACCGGCGCCGGCCCACAAGTCGATGACGGCGTGGTGCTTCTGGTGGAGGACGAGGCCCCGGTGCGCGCCTTCGCGGCGCGTGCGCTGCGGATGCGGGGCTACACGGTTATCGAGGCGGAGTCCGCGGAGGACGCACTCGACCGGCTCTCCGATCCGGACCTGTCGGTGGATGTCTTCGTGACCGACGTGGTCATGCCCGGCATGGACGGCCCGACCTGGGTGCGCGAGGCGCTGAAGTCGCGGCCCGATGCGCGGGTCGTCTTCGTCTCCGGCTATGCCGAGGATTCGGTGGCCGAACACCAGTCGACGATCCCCAACGCCGTCTTCCTGCCCAAGCCCTTCTCGCTGAGCGAACTGACCGCCACCGTGCAGGGGCAGATGCGCCCGCCGCAGGCGTAGCCCGCCCGCCGCTTCGGATCGCCGCCATCAAACCGTGGGATCAAACACCTGGAGCCGGAAGTCGCGTTCGAAATGACAGGCCGGCATATGCTTCATCGCCGGCGGCTTCCGCAGAATCAGCGCCGCGTGCCTGGCCAGACGGTGCTCGATGGAGAAACTTCCGGTCCTGGGCGCCGCGAGATAGAGCGGCTTTTCCTTCCAGAACAGAAGCATGGGACAGGTCTGCCGCAGACGTAACGCATACCTCAGGTTGTATACCAATCCTTAACTATACCAATGGAACAGTGGGAGCCGGAAAATTCTGTTGAAATGTTCTTGTTTTGACCTCATAAAGGCGTAGAACAAGAGGTGAACGAGAGCAGCGATTGCCGCCCCTTCGGCGATATGAAATAAGAGGTGAAGACATGGCGACCCAGAACGTACTCGAGTTGAACGGAAAGCGCGAAATGGACAAGCAGAAGGCGCTGGAATCGGCGCTCAGCCAGATCGAACGGCAATTCGGCAAGGGCTCGATCATGCGCCTCGGCGGCGACAATCCGATCGCCGAGATCGAGGCGACCTCGACCGGCTCCATCGGGCTCGACATCGCGCTTGGCATCGGCGGCATCCCGAAGGGCCGGATCATCGAGATCTACGGCCCCGAGAGCTCCGGCAAGACGACGCTGACGCTGCACGCCATCGCCGAGGAGCAGAAGTCCGGCGGCGTCTGCGCCTTCGTCGATGCCGAACACGCGCTGGACCCGCATTACGCGCGCAAGCTGGGCGTCGATCTCGATGAGTTGCTGATCTCGCAGCCCGACACGGGCGAGCAGGCGCTGGAGATCACCGATACGCTGGTGCGCTCGGGCGCGGTCAACATGGTGGTGGTCGACTCGGTCGCCGCGCTGACCCCGAAATCGGAACTTGAGGGCGACATGGGCGACAGTTCCGTGGGCGTCCAGGCCCGGCTGATGAGCCAGGCGATGCGCAAGCTCACGGGCTCGATCTCGCGCTCCAAATGCACGGTGATCTTCATCAACCAGATCCGCATGAAGATCGGCGTGATGTTCGGCAGCCCGGAGACGACGTCGGGCGGCAACGCGCTGAAATTCTATGCCTCGGTGCGCATGGACATCCGCCGCATCGGCGCGATCAAGGACCGCGACGAGGTGGTGGGCAACGCCACGCGCGTCAAGGTGGTCAAGAACAAGGTGGCGCCGCCCTTCAAGCAGGTCGAATTCGACATCATGTATGGCGAGGGCATCTCCAAGACGGGTGAGTTGATCGACATGGGCGTGAAGGCCGGGATCGTGGAGAAATCCGGTTCCTGGTTCTCCTATGGGGACGAGCGGATCGGACAGGGCCGCGAGAACGCCAAGGGCTTCCTGAAAGAGCATCCCGAGATCGCCGAGGAGATCGAGGACAAGATCCGCGCAGCGCACGGGCTCGACGCCAAGGCCGGGGCCGGGGCGGGCGATGCCGACGAGGCGCTGCTCGAAGGCTGAGCGCTGCGCGCGCGAAAGTCGAGGGGCCGGGCCTGTGGGCGCGGCCCTTTCTCGTTGCAAAATTCGGGATTGCTGGACAGTCTGACGGCGCCGGGCTACACCCCGGAACCGACACGCATTTCCTAGCCGGGGATCCCGAGATATGGCGAGCCTGAACGACATCCGGTCCACCTTCCTGGACTATTTCGCGACGCACGGCCACGAGATTGTCGACAGCTCGCCGCTGGTGCCGCGCAATGACCCCACGCTGATGTTCACCAACGCCGGCATGGTGCAGTTCAAGAACGTCTTTACCGGGATCGAACACCGCGACTACAGCCGCGCCGCGACCAGCCAGAAATGCGTGCGCGCCGGCGGCAAGCACAACGATCTGGACAATGTCGGCTATACCGCCCGCCACCACACCTTCTTCGAGATGCTCGGCAATTTCTCGTTCGGCGACTATTTCAAGGACCAGGCGATCCCTTATGCCTGGGACCTGATCACGAAGGAATTCGGGATTGACCGGGACCGGCTGCTGGTCACGATCTACCATACCGACGACGAGGCCGCCGAGATCTGGAAGAAATATGCCGGGCTGAGCGACGACCGGATCATCCGAATCCCGACGGCCGACAATTTCTGGTCGATGGGCGCGACCGGCCCTTGCGGCCCCTGCACCGAGATTTTCTACGATCACGGCGAACATATCCCCGGCGGCCCGCCGGGCAGCCCGGACGAGGACGGCGACCGGTTCATCGAGATCTGGAACCTCGTCTTCATGCAGTTCGAGCAGTTCGAGGACGGCCACCGCGAGGATCTGCCGAAACCCTCGATCGACACCGGCATGGGGCTGGAGCGGATCGGCGCGCTCCTGCAGGGCAAGCACGACAATTACGACACCGACCTGATGCGCACGCTGATCGAGGCGGCCGCGCATGCCACCTCGACCGATCCGGACGGGCCGGGGAAGGTGCATCACCGGGTGATCGCGGATCACCTGCGGTCCACCTCCTTCCTGATCGCCGACGGTGTGATGCCCTCGAACGAAGGGCGCGGCTACGTGCTGCGCCGGATCATGCGCCGCGCGATGCGGCATGCGCATCTTCTGGGCGCGCAGGAACCGGTGATGCACCGGCTGGTGGGTGCGCTCGTGGCGCAGATGGGCAGCCATTTCACCGAGCTGGGCCGCGCCCGCGCCCTGATCGAGGAGACGCTGCGGCTGGAGGAGACGCGCTTCCAGCAGACGCTCGACCGGGGATTGAGGCTCCTCGACGAGGAGCTGGAGAAACTGCCCGAGGGGGCGCCGCTGCCCGGCGGAGCGGCCTTCAAGCTCTACGATACATATGGCTTCCCGCTCGACCTGACGCAGGACGCGCTGCGCGAGAAGGGCCGGCAGGTCGATACCGGCGGGTTCGACGCGGCGATGGCCGAGCAGAAGGCGCAGGCCCGCGCGGCTTGGGCGGGCTCGGGCGAGACCGCGGATGCCGCGATCTGGTTCGACCTGGCCGAGGAGCACGGACCGACCGAATTCCTGGGCTACGACACCGAGAATGCCGAGGGGCAAATCCTGGCGCTAATCCGCGACGGCGCGCGCGTAGAGGCGGCGAAGACCGGCGAAGTGGTGCAGATCGTGCTCAACCAGACGCCGTTTTATGGCGAGGCCGGCGGGCAGGTAGGCGATACCGGCTGGCTTCGTTGCGAGGGCGGCGCGGCGCGCATCACCGACACCAGGAAGAGCGCCGGCGTCTTCATCCATTTCGCCGAAGTGACCGAGGGCCGGATCGCGCGCGGCGCGCCGGCCGAGCTTGAGGTCGATCACGAGCGGCGCCGCGCGATCCGCGCCAATCACTCCGCCACGCATCTTCTTCACGAGGCCCTGCGCCGCCATCTGGGCGAGCATGTCGCGCAGCGCGGCTCGCTCAACGCGGCGGAGAGGCTGCGCTTCGATTTCAGCCACGCCAAGGCGCTGACCCCGCAGGAGATCCGCCAGGTCGAGGAGGAGGTGAACGCCTTCATCCGCCAGAACAGCCCGGTGGAGACGCGGATCATGACGCCCGATGCGGCGCGCGATCTTGGCGCGCAGGCGCTCTTTGGCGAGAAATACGGCGACGAGGTGCGGGTCGTATCGATGGGCACGCAGACCAATTCCGGCAAGGGGCTCGATGGCGAGACCTATTCGATCGAGCTTTGCGGGGGGACGCATGTCCGGCGCACCGGCGATATCGGGGTCTTCGCGCTTCTGGGCGACGCGGCGTCGAGCGCCGGCGTACGCCGGATCGAGGCGCTGACCGGCGAGGCTGCCTTCCGCTATCTCGCTGCGCAGGACCACCGGATGTCCGAGACGGCACTGGCGCTCAAGGCGCAGCCGGAAGAGGTGCCCGATCGCGTGAAGGTCCTGCTGGGCGAGCGGCGCGCGCTTCAGAACGAGGTCGCGCAACTGCGCCGCGAACTTGCGATGGCCGGCGGTGCCGGGGACGGTGCCGGTCCGGCGGCGCGCGACGTGGCCGGGGTGCCGTTCCTGGCCACGGTTCTGAACGGCGTCGAAGGCCGCGACCTGCCGGCGCTCATCGACGAGCACAAGGCGCGGCTGGGCAGCGGCGCGATCCTTCTGATCGCCGATACCGGGGCCAAGGCCGCGGTGGCCGCCGGCGTGACGGACGACCTGACGTCGCGCGTCTCGGCGGTGGATATGGTGCGTGCGGCGACGCCCGCGCTCGGCGGCAAGGGCGGCGGCGGCCGTCCCGACATGGCACAGGGCGGCGGGCCGGATGCGGGCGGCGCCCAGGCGGCGATCGCGGCGGTCGAGACGCTGATCGCAGCACAGGACTGACAACAGGGGAGACGGATATGGGTGCTTTCTGGATCGCGCATGTCGAGGTGCTGGACGAGGAGGCCTACGGCAAATACGCGGCCATCGCGACCGAGGCCATCGCCGAGCACGGCGGCGTGTTTCTGGCCCGCAGTGGGCGCTACCAGCAGATGGAAGGCCGCGACCGGCCGCGCAATGTCGTGGCCCGGTTCAACAGCTTCGAGGATGCGGTGGCCTGCTACAACTCGCCCCGCTACCAAGAGGCGCTGGGATTCGCCAAGGGCGCCAGCGACCGCGACCTGGTGATCGTCGAGGAAAACTAAAGCGGCAGCTCGGTCGTCTCCTTGATCTCCTCCATCACGAAGCTGGCGGAGACATCGGCCAGGCTGATCCGCTCGATCAGCCGCTGGTAGAGCGCGTCATAGGCGGCGACGTCGGCCACCCGTGCGCGGATCAGGTAGTCCAGATCGCCCGACATCCGGTAGGCGCCCAGTATCTCGGGCATGTCTCGGGTGGCCTTGCGGAACTGCTCCAGCCAGTCAGCCGCGTGCCGGTCGGTGCGGACCATGATGAAGACGCTGAGCCCCAGCCCCAGCTTCTCGGGCGCCAGGAGCGCCACCCGCCGGCGGATGATGCCCCGTGCCTCCAGCGCCTTGACGCGCCGCCAGCAGGCGTTGCGCGACAGGCCCACCTTTTCACCCAGCGCATCGAGCGCGATGGCGCAATCATGTTGCAGGGCGGCGAGGATTCGGCGGTCGAGATCGTCCAAAATCTCCATTCCTGAATGATACACGCGAGATGATCCCAAATAAATCGCAAAGGCTGCGAAGTTTGGGACATGTTCCCACCGCCCCGCGGGTAACTTGCCGGTGAACTTGAAGGAGGAGCACCATGATTTCCCGCATCTTTCTGGATCATCCGCAGAGCGTGAACGAAAGCTACCTGCAGCACGCCCGTTTTGCCCTGCGCTTTGCGCTGAGCCTGTTGGCGGCCGGGCTGGCCGCGCTGATTCATGCCGTGCTGCCGTTTCTCTTCGAGAAGACGGCCAGCCGCATCGTCGCCGATCTCCACGCGCGAACGCAGGCGCGCCGTTAATGCGTCGCGGTACCCGAGAAGACGTTGATGACCACGATGCCCGCGACGATCATTCCCATGCCCAGAATCGCGGGCAGATCGACGCCCTGGCGGAAGAAGACCCAGCCGATCACCGCCGTCAGGCAGATGCCCAGCCCCGACCAGATCGCATAGGTGATGCCAAGCGGCAGGTAGCGCAGCACCCAGACGAGGCAGATCATCGCACCGCCGAATCCCACCGCCACGCCGAGCGTTGGCAGCCAGCGGGTGAATTGCTGCGACGCCTGAAGCGAGGCCGTGCCCACCCCCTCGAAAAGCACGGCGATGACAAGGATCAGGTAAGCCTTCGGCATGGGACGCTCCGCGGTTTCGGGTGATGCGCCCATAGCGCCCTAATCCCCGCGCCGGGTCAAACGGATTCTGCCGCGTTCAGAGGTCCCAGAGACGCGGCTCCGCGAGTTCCAGCGAGTTGCCGGCCGGGTCTCGGAAATAGATCGACCGCGCCCCGTTCGGCCAGCGGAAATCCGCCTCGATCGCCACGCCGCTTGCCTCCAGGTGTGTCCGCCACGCTTCGAGCTGCGGCGCGGTTGCGGCAAGGCAGACATGGCCCGGCCCCGTCGCGCCGTGCGGCGGCACCGGCAGGTCGGGATTGCCCGGCGGTTTCACCGTCTGGGCGGGATTGAAGATCAGCAGGATGCTGCCTGCCAGCCGGAAAAACACGTGCCGATCATCGACACGGGCAATCCGTTTCAACCCCAGAACGCCGCCATAGAAGGCTTCGGCGGCATCGAGATCGGGGGCATAGAGCGCCGATTCGAGGGCAGCCGGGGCAGGGGGCGGTTTTGTCATTGGCCTGTGACCTCCGCGCGCTACATCACATCACGTCGATGGCTCACAGTATATGGAGGGCTTGTCAGGTTCGAAAGACCAGATATAGTTCTCACTACAGGGGCGGCGTTGCCCCGCCCGGATGTCCCGACAGCAGGTGCAGCAGGGATCGGATAGACAGGATGGATGGCGATTTCAGGACCAATTTCGTCAGGGAACCGGTGAACCTCAAGGCGCATCCGGCGCTCGTGCTCAACGCGGATTTCCGGCCGCTGTCCTATTATCCGCTCTCGGTCTGGCCCTGGCAGGAGGCGATCAAGGCGGCGTTCCTCGACCGTGTCATCATCCTGGCGGAATACGAACGGGTGGTGCGCTCCCCCTCGATGGAGATCCGCATCCCCTCGGTTGTGGTGCTCAAGGACTTCGTGAAACCGCAAAAGCGCGTCGCCTTCACCCGGTTCAACCTCTTCCTGCGCGACGGGTTCGCCTGCCAGTACTGCGGCTCGCGCGGCGAGCTGACTTTCGACCATGTGCTGCCGCGCTCGCGGGGGGGCAAGACCACATGGGAGAATGTCGTGGCCGCCTGTTCGCCCTGCAACCTGCGCAAGGGCTCACGGCTCCTGCGCCAGTCGGGGCTGAGCCTGCGCAAGAGGCCGCTGGCCCCGGATGCCGAGAAGCTGCGCAATCTCGGGCGCAAGTTCCCGCCCAACTATCTGCATGAAAGCTGGATGGATTTCCTTTACTGGGATGCCGAACTGGAAGCCTGAACCGCCCTGAGCCAGATCAGCGCCAGCGCCAGGGAGGCCAGCACGTTCCAGCTTGCCATCGACAGGCCCAGCAATTCCCAGGCGACCTCGTCGCACATGACAACGGGCGCGGCATTCTCGAAACTCAGAAGCTCCGCGCCGCTCAACCCGCCAAGCCCCTCGCCGCCGCCGCTGCAGGAAGTCGGTCCCGGCCACCAGCCGCGCTCCACCCCGGTGTGATAGGCGCCGATGCCCGCGCTGGTCAGCGCGCCCAGACCGCCCAGGACGGGCCAGATCACGCCGGGCAGCAGCAGGCCCAGCCCGCCCGCGAGCACCGCCAGACCGTGCGGCCAGCGTTGCCAGAGGCAGAGCTTGCAGGGCGCCAGCCCGCCCAGATACTGGAAGGCCAGCGCCCCCAGCAGCAGCGCGGCCGAGCCGCCGGCGGCGAGCGATATGAGTTGCCGGCGCGTCACAGGTACCGGACCGCCGCGAAGCCGCCCAGCAGCAGCGCCGTGAAGAGCGTGAACAGCAGTCCCAGCCGGCGCTCGATGAAGCTGCGGATCGGCGCGCCGAACTTCCACAGCAGCGCCGCGAGGATGAAGAAGCGGATCCCCCGCGCGATCACCGAGGCGACCATGAAGATCGTCAGGTTAAGCCCCGTCGCGCCCGACAGGATGGTGATGACCTTGTAGGGAAAGGGCGTGACCCCCGCGATCAGCACCGCCCAGGCGCCCCAGGCGTTGTAAGTGTCTCGGAACTCGGCGAAATAGGCCTCCTTGCCGTAGAAGGCCAGCACCGGTTGGCCCACGCTGTCATAGAGGAAGGCGCCGATCACGTAACCCAGCAGCCCGCCGGCGACAGACGCGGCCAGGCAGACCCCGGCGATCAGAAAGGCGCGGCGCGGCGCGGCCAGGATCATCGGGATCATCAGCACGTCGGGCGGGATCGGGAAGACCGAGCTTTCCAGGAAGCTGATTACCGCCAGTGCCCAGAGCGCATGGCGCGTCTCGGCCAGCCGGATCGTGCGGTCGTAGAGGGATCTGAGCATCGCGGCCCTTCATTCAGCTTGCCACCTTGCAGCACGCGGCGGGCGGGGGGTCAAGCGTCATTGCGCGCTCGCTCGTGCACCCTGGCGCGCGCGATGCCGTTGACGAGGCAAGGGCACCGCGCTAGACCGGCCGTCGCGCTGGCCCGAGTGGCGGAATGGTAGACGCAGGGGATTCAAAATCCCCCGCCGCAAGGCGTGTCGGTTCGAGTCCGACCTCGGGCACCAGCGACCGTTCCCCGCATGACCGATTTCAGAAACGTGCGACTTCTCGTCCGAGTCGTTTCGGGATCGGACGATCGTCGCCCGGCTAAAGGCGATTCGCGCCGCCAGTTCACGGGGCCGTGACAATCCGGCCGCAAAAGACCGTTTGATGCGGTAGGTTGACTGAACCGGATCGCCGCATTTTCGACATATTTGTCGCACCGTTCACAGCACAGTGAGGTTGCGGAGGTCGATGGGCTGCATTGCGGCGTGGAAACAATCAGAGGCTGAAACATCTGTGCGGCCCGGCTGGGTTCTCGTTTACGGAGTCGACCTCCAACATACCGCAATCCAAGGTTGAAAACTGGCGAAGACCGCCCCGGCGCGCCGGTTCAAACCGGAAACAATGCGGGTCGGGACGTGGACCGGATGCGCCCCGGATCCGGCGCGTGACGGACGCGATCACGACAAGACTTTGACACGGTTCCGCCAGATTCTCCTTTGTTTCAGCCCGCCAGTTCAGTAATTTTAAACCTGCCCGACTGGGGGGCACTGCTTGTTTTGGCCATGGGGTGGCTGTGTTGAGTGGGTCAAGGTTGGTTATGAGTTGCGTAGGGGTGGGGTACCGTCATGGGGCGGCTGTCACTGACAGCCGTTCCATGATCGGGCTTTTCTTCAGGTTGCACTCGTACCGCTGACCATTTCGGTTACGCGCGCTTCGGCGCGCATGTTACTTACGGCACATCGTGCCGGTTGCTGCCAGGCAGACAGGTGAAGATCCCTTTGTCAGGCGGCTCGTGGGGGTAGGCGGTATGACGGATCACATCCTGGACTGGGGCGCATTCGGGCCGGCGGGCACCAGCCTTGCCGATGGCGGCAGCACGACGGTCGGCGGCATCCGCGTCGATGTCGGATTTCTCGACCTGAACGGCCACAGCCGCATCAATGTGACCGAGACGCATCAGTATGTCGAGAGCGCCGATCCCTTCACCCAGATGACCGGGCTGGAGCTCTTCGGGCGCGGCGGCACCGGCCAAGGCGTTGACGATACCTCCCTGACGACGATTGCCTTCTCGGCCGTGCCGGGCAGCGGGCTGGCCGATGGCGTTGCGGATGTTTCCTTTCGCATCAACGATGTCGATATGGGCAAATGGTACGACGATCACACGGATATCGTGACGATCCGTGCCTATGACGCGGACGGCAATCCGGTGGCGGTTTCGCTGACGCCGGAAGGATATCAGTCCGTCGATGGCGCCACCGTCACAGGCACCACGCCCGACACGCTGCCCACGGACGAATCGGGCTCGGTGCTGGTCGACATTCCGGGCCCGGTGGCGTGGATCGAGATCGACTACGACAATGGTGAGGCCACGGATCAGAAAATCTGGCTGACCGATATCGCCTTCGCCCCGGCGCCCGGCGGCGATGGGCTGGTGGAGGGCGATGACGCGGCAGATGTCATCGACATCACCTATCTGGACGACCCGGATGGCGATCGGATCGACGCGGGCGACGCGATCCTGCCGGGGCAATCTGGCGACGATGATATCGTGCTGGCCGAAGGCGGCGACGACACGGTGAAGGCCGGCGCAGGAAACGACCTGGTGCTGGGCGGCGCCGGCGACGACCGGCTCTTCGGGGAAGAAGGCAATGACAGGCTCGTCGGCGACGGCGACTGGGTCGACGGGAAAGTAGAGATCGTCGATGGCCCGGATGCCGGCGACGACCTGCTCGACGGCGGCGCGGGAAACGACCATCTCTTCGGCAATGACGGCAACGATACGCTGCTGGGCGGCGACGGTAACGACCAACTCGACGGCGGCGCGGGCGACGACCTTCTGGATGGTGGCGCTGGCAATGACGTGATGCGCGGGCGCGACGGCGACGACAGCTTTGTCAGCGGCAGCGGCAACAACGTGATGTTCGGCGGCGACGACCGTGACAGCTTCTCGGGCTTCGACCCCGAGGCGCGCAATGTCGTCTTCGGCGGCAGCGGAGGAGACGATTACGATACGCTCGATCTGACCGGCACGGGCCGCTTCGAGATCGTCAACGAGGTGACCGACCCGGACGGGGATTCGATCTCCGGCAAGGTCAATTTCCTGGACGCCGACGGCAAGACGACCGGCCATGTCGTCTTCAAGGAGATCGAGAAGATCGTGATCTGCTTCACGCCCGGCACCTCCATCGCGACGCCGCGCGGCGAGTTGCTGGTCGAGGACCTGCGGGCCGGTGACAAGGTCATCACCCGCGACAACGGCATCCAGGAAATCCGCTGGATCGGCGGTAAGAAGGTCACCTATCAGGATTTGATCAGCGCGCCGCATCTCAAGCCGATCCTGATCCGCGCGGGCGCCCTGGCGCCGGGGTTGCCGCAGCGCGACATGATGGTTTCTCCGAACCACAGAATGCTGGTCGCCAATGACCGCACCTCGCTCTATTTCGAGGAGCACGAGGTCCTGGTCGCCGCCAAGCACCTGGTCAACAACAACGGCATCCACCAGGTCGAGAGCATCGGCACGACCTATTTCCACATGCTGTTCGACAATCACGAGGTAATCCTTGCCAACGGCGCCTGGACCGAAAGCTTCCAGCCCGGCGATCATTCCCTTCGCGGGATCGGCAACGCGCAGCGCAACGAGATCTTCGAGCTTTTCCCCGAGCTAAAGCACAAGGCCGGGGTCGAGAGCTACAGCTCCGCGCGGACCACGCTGAAGCGGCACGAGGCACGGTTGCTCCTGGATTAGGGGGATCTGAGGGCAATCAGTGGGGACGGGGTGCGGCTGCTGCCTGGCCGCGCCCCGTTTCCATGTTCAGAGCGTGTGGTGTTTCCGCC
This sequence comes from Maritimibacter sp. 55A14, assembly GCF_003122205.1. Classification (GTDB taxonomy): domain Bacteria; phylum Pseudomonadota; class Alphaproteobacteria; order Rhodobacterales; family Rhodobacteraceae; genus QEYE01. The sequence goes on along the minus strand of NZ_QEYE01000001.1, from coordinate 48,819 downwards.
AGCGCGCCCAGTCTTCCGGCGTGTCGAGATCGGTCAGCGCCCGCCGGCCGGGCAGGGGGACCGCGCGCGTGTTTCCCCGCTCCGCTTCGATCAAGCTTCGCGCGCCCTCGTCTCCGTCAAGCTCCAGCAGCCGGGGGAAGAGCCGGGCGGGAAAGAGCACCGGATGGCCCGGTCTGCCGTCTTCGGCCGTACCGCGGCAGATGCGCGGCTTCGTGGGGTCATGCGCGTTCAGCACCGCGGCCAGATCGGCCGAGGTCAACTCGGGCATGTCGGCCAGCACCAGGAGCGCGGCCTCCACCTGCGGGGGCAGGGCGCGTATGCCCGCGCGGATAGAGGCCGCCATGCCCAGTCCCGCGTCCCGTGCGACCACGATCCGGATTTCGAGCCCGTCGAGCGCGGACTGGCGCGCGGGCGTATCGGGGGGAAGGACCGCGACGGTCAGCCCGGCGCCCGCGCGCAGGCAGGTCTCGGCCCGTTCGCGCAGGAGCGGCCGGTCGCCCATCGGCTCCAGCAGCTTGTCGCGGCCGCGCATCCGGCGCGACGCGCCCGCGGCCAGAAGAAGGATCGCGGTCTGGCTCATGGCGCGCAGTCTAGAGCGGTCGCGCTTCGATCCGCAACATGTCGCCTTCACCCCGCGTGGCTCACCCCCTCAGCCGCGCGCCCTCGGGGTCGAAAAGCGGCTCGGTCAGCATCCGCGCGGGGCGCATCCGGCCCAGTATCTCGATCTCCACCGCCGGAACTCCGGACAGGCAGTCGCGCGGCAGGAAGCCCAGCGCGACGGATTTTCCCGCCCAGTGCGACCAGCCGCCGGAGGTGCAGAAGCCCACAACCTCGCCGTCGAGCCAGATCGGCTCATAGGCCACGACATCGGCATCCCCGGCCTCCACCTCGAAGGCCACGAGCCGGCGCGCGGGGCCGCGCTGCGCCGTCTCCAGCGCCGCAGTCTTGCCGATGAAATCGGCGGGCTTCTCAAGCCGCATGAACCGGTCCAGCCCGGTTTCCGCCGGCGTGTAGTCGGGGCCGTATTCATGCATCCAGGCGCCGAAGAAGCGGTCGAGCCTGAGCGACATCATCGCGCGCATGCCGAAGGGGCGTAGCCCAAGGTCGCGGCCCGCCTCCCAAAGCACCGACCAGAGCGCGCGCTGATCCATCGCGTCCACATAAATCTCATAGCCCAGATCGCCGGTATAGCTGACCCGCTGCACGAGCGCCCGGCAGAGCCCGATATCCATATGCCGGGCGTCGAGAAAGCGCAGCGCCTGCGCCGAAACGTCCGTATGAGCCACGCGGGCCAGCAGATCGCGCGCCCGAGGCCCGGCGATCTGGAAGCCGGTCAGGCGGTCCGAGACGTTCTCGACCGCCACGCCTTCGGCCGCGTTCTGCTCGAACCAGCGCATGTGAAAATCCTGCGCGCCGTAGGAGGCGGTGAGTTGAAACCGCTCATCGTCCAGGCAGGCCACGGTGAAATCCCCGATGATGCGGCCCGCGGGCGACAGCATCGGGTTGAGCGCCAGCCGCCCCGGCGCGGGGATCTGCCCGGCCATGATCCGGTCGAGCCAGGCGCGTGCGGCGGGCCCCGTCACCCGGTACTTGCCGAAATTCTGCACCTCGTTGATGCCGACGCCCTCGCGCACCGCCATTACCTCCTGCCGCGTGGCCTCGAAGGCGTTGGAGCGGCGGAAACTCGGCGTCTCGAAGCGCGGCTCACCGGGCAGGGCAAAGTAATTGACCACTTCCAGTCCGTATTGCTGGCCGAAGACCGCGCCCATCTCATCGAAAGTGTCGTACAGCGGCGTGGTGCGGAAGGGGCGCGCGGCGGGCAGTTCCTCGTTGGGGTAGCTGACCGAGAAGCGGCGCTGATAATTCTCCAGCACTTTGGGGCGGGTATAGCCCGGCGTGATCCATTTGCCGAACCGCGCCACGTCCATGGCGAAGACGTCGCGCTCCGGCTCGCCCTCCGCCATCCATTGCGCCAGGCTCAGCCCCACGCCGCCGCCCTGGCTGAAGCCCGCCATGACCGCGCAGGCGGACCAGTAGTTCCTGAGCCCCGGCACAGGACCAACCAGCGGGTTGCCGTCGGGGGCGAAGGTGAAGGGGCCGTGGATCACGGATTTCACCCCGGCGCGTTCCAGCACCGGGAAGCGGCGATAGGCGAAGGCGATGCTGTCCTCGATCTTGTCGAAATCGTCGGGCAGAAGCTCATGGCCGAATTCCCAGGGCGTACCATCCACGGCCCAAGGCCGGGCCTTCTGCTCGTAGAACCCGATGCAGAGCCCGCGGCCCTCCTGACGCAGGTAGCTTTCCCCGGCGGGGTCCATCACATGCGGATGTTCCTGACCGCGCTCGTAGATCTCGGGGATGTCGTCGGTGACGATATACTGGTGCTCCATCGGGTGAAGCGGCAAGTAGAGCCCGGTCATCGCCGCGACCTCCCGCGCCCAGAGCCCGGCGGCATTCACCAGGTGCTCGGCCACGAGCGTGCCCTGCTCCGTCACCACGTCCCAGCCGCCATCGGGACGCGGATTGGTTTCCAGCACCTTGCAATGGGTGACAATCTCTGCCCCGCCGATGCGCGCAGCCCTGGCATAGGCATGGGTTGTTCCTGACGGGTCCAGATGCCCGTCGAGCGGGTCGTATAGCCCGCCGAGGATGCCGTCGAGATTTGTGATCGGCGCGAGTTTCGCGATCTCCTCCGGCCCCACGATCTCGGTCTCCAGACCCATGAAGCGGTGCTTGGCGCGCTCGGCCTTGAGCATGTCGAAGCGTTCGGGCGTATCGGCCAGCGTGACGCCGCCGACATGGTGCAGACCGCAGGAGAGGCCCGTGATCTCCTCCAGTTCCTTGTAAAGCCGGATCGTGTAGCCCTGGAGCGCGGCCATGTTGGTATCGCCGTTGAGCGTGTGAAACCCGCCCGCCGCGTGCCACGTGGAGCCCGAAGTCAGTTCCGAGCGTTCCAGCAGCGTGACATCGCGCCAGCCCAGCTTGGTCAGGTGATAGGCGACCGAGCAGCCGACAACGCCGCCCCCGACGATGCAGACACGGGCTTGGGTTTTCATGGCGATCCTCTCCTGCTGCTATTCCGTGGAGTTTCGAAGCATGGAGAGGCGATTCATGTCAGCTTGCGACATGGCCGGGTCGCATTCGGTGCCCGGCAGCCCCCGCGCCGGGACGCGGGGGGCGGTTCGTTACTTCAGGATCGAGCGGCCAGCATATTCGGCGGTCTCGCCCAGCATCTCCTCGATGCGGATCAACTGGTTGTACTTGGCCAGCCGGTCGGAGCGGGCGAGGCTGCCGGTCTTGATCTGCCCGCAATTGGTGGCCACGGCCAGGTCGGCGATGGTGGCGTCCTCGGTCTCGCCCGAGCGGTGCGACATGACATTGGTGAAGCCCGCGCGATGCGCCATCTCCACGGCGGCGAGCGCTTCGGTCAGCGTGCCGATCTGGTTGACCTTGACCAGCATGGAATTGGCGCAGCCCTTGGCGATCCCGTCGGAGAGCCGCGCGGGGTTGGTCACGAAGAGGTCGTCGCCCACGAGCTGGCAGCGCCCGCCGATTGCCGTGGTCAGCGCGGCCCAGCCGTCCCAGTCGTCCTCGGCGCAACCATCCTCGATCGAGATGATCGGATAATCCCCGATCAGCGCCTCCAGATAGGCGACGTTTTCCTCAGGCGTCAGGGTCTTCTCCTCGCCGGCCAGGACGTATTTGCCGTTCTCGAAATACTCGGTGGAGGCGCAGTCGAGCGCGAGATAGATGTCCTCGCCCGGCTTGTAGCCTGCCTTTTCGACGGATTTCATTATGAAATCGAGGGCATCGCGCGTGGAGTTCAGGTTTGGTGCGAAGCCGCCTTCATCGCCCACGCCGGTGGCGAGACCGGCGGCGGCCAACTCGCCCTTGAGCGTGTGGAATACCTCGGCGCCCATGCGCACCGCGTCGCGGATATTGCCCGCCGAGACCGGCATGATCATGAATTCCTGGATGTCGATCGGGTTGTCGGCGTGCTCGCCTCCGTTGATGATGTTCATCATCGGCACCGGAAGCACGCGCGCCGAGGTGCCGCCGACATAGCGGTAGAGCGGCTGCAGCGAATAGGCCGCGGCGGCCTTCGCTACCGCGAGGCTCACGCCCAGGATCGCGTTGGCTCCCAGCCGGGACTTGTTCGGGGTGCCGTCCATCTCGATCATCAGGCGGTCGATCATCACCTGTTCGGTGGCGTCCGTGCCCAGCAATTCCTCGGCGATCTCGCCATTGACGGCGGCGACCGCATCCAACACGCCCTTGCCCTTGTAGCGGGCCTTGTCGCCATCGCGCCGCTCCACAGCCTCGTGCGCGCCGGTGGAAGCGCCCGAAGGAACCGCGGCGCGGCCCATCGTGCCGTCTTCCAACGTGACATCCACCTCGACGGTGGGATTGCCGCGGCTGTCCAGAATCTCGCGTGCAGCGATGTCGATAATTTCACTCATTGTCAGGTCCTTGCGTGGGTTTCTTCAGGGGAACGCCATAGAGTTCCAGCTTGTGGCCGGTCAGCCTGTAGCCCAGCCGCGCGGCGATCTTTTCCTGCAGCGCCTCGATCTCGGGATCGACGAATTCGATCACGTCGCCGCTGTCGAGGTCGATCAGGTGGTCGTGATGGGCGCGCTCGGCATCCTCGTAGCGCGCGCGCCCGTCGCCGAACTCCACCTTCTCGATGATGCCTGCCTCCTCGAAGAGCTTCACCGTGCGGTAGATCGTGGCCAGCGAGATGTTCGGGTCCACCTCTGAGGCGCGGGCGTAGAGCTCTTCGGCATCCGGGTGGTCGCGCACGCTCTCCAGCACGCGCGCGATGACGCGGCGCTGTTCGGTCATGCGCAGGCCCTTGGCCTCGCAACGGTCGATGATCGGCTCTCGCATCGGCAGTCCCGGACTCTCACGCCGGGGTTTAAGCGATTTGCGTGGGCGAGGAAAGCCTGCGGGGTGGGTTGGCGGGACTTTCGCGGCGCTGGCGGCGTCAGGTGCCGCAGAAGGTCTGGCGCACGACTTCCTCCGGCCGGGGCGGGATTTTCAGATCCGCGTACTCGGGCGGATCCTCATAGGGCCGTGCCAGAGCGGCCATCAACCGTCCGAACGGGGCGTAATCGCCCGCGACGCCAGCCTGGATCGCCTCCTCCACGCGGTGGTTGCGCGGGATATGGGCGGAGTTGGCGGCGCGCATCGCGTCCTGCCGGGCGGTGGTACCGCGCTGTTCCTGCGTCAGCCGTTCGCGCCAGAGCGCCGCCCAGCCGTCGAAAAGCGCGGGCTCGGCGAAGAGATCGCGTGCCGGGCCATCTTCCGCCGCATCCTCGCCCAATGTGCAGAGCGCGCGGAACAGCGCGGTGAAATCGGCCCGTCCCTCGGCCATGCGCGACAGCAGGTTCTGCGCCAGATCGCCGTCGCCTTCGGCCTCCCGTTCCAGCCCCAGTTTGGCGCGGAACACCGTGAGCCAGGCATTTTGGTAGAGATCGGGAAAGCGGTTCACGGCCTCGGTGGCCAGGTCGATCGCGGTCTCCCGGTCGTCGTCGATCTGCTCCAGCAGGCAGGTGGCGAGTTGGGCCAGGTTCCACACCGCGATCTGCGGCTGGTTGGCATAGGCATAGCGCCCCATCTGGTCGATGGAGGAGAAGACGCGCCCCGGATGATAGTCGTCCATGAAGGCGCAGGGGCCGTAATCAATGGTCTCGCCCGCCAGCGACATGTTGTCGGTGTTCATCACCCCGTGGATGAAGCCCAGCCCCATCCATTGCGCGATCAGCCGGGCCTGCCGGGCGATCACCGCGTCGAGGAGCGCCTGCGCGGGCCGCTCGGCTGGGGCGGCGTCCGGATAGTGGCGCTCGATCACATACTCCGTCAGGGCGCCGAGCGCGTCCATGTCGCGGCGCGCCGCGAAATACTGGAAGGTACCCACGCGCACATGGCTCGCCGCCACGCGGGTCAGCACCGCGCCGGGCATCGCGCCTTCGCGGAAGACCGGCTCGCCCGTGGTCACGGCGGCCAGCGCGCGGGTGGTCGGCACCCCCAGCGCGTACATCGCCTCCGAGACGATGTATTCGCGCATGACCGGCCCCAGCCACGCGCGGCCGTCGCCCATGCGGCTGTAGGGCGTGCGCCCCGCACCCTTGAGCTGGATGTCGCGGCGGATGCCGTCGCTGTCGGTGACCTCGCCCAGCAGGATCGCGCGCCCGTCCCCGAGCTGCGGTACCCAGCCGCCGAACTGGTGCCCGGCATAGACCTGCGCCAACGGATCGGCCCCGCCGGGCAGGGCGTTGCCCGCCAGAACGGCGAGCCCCTCCGGGGTGGCCAGCGCCTCGGGGTCGAGGCCCAACTGCCGGGCCAGTCCCTCGTTCACGGCGATCAGGCCCGGCTCGGCCACCGGCGTCGGCGCGAGCTTCGTGTAGAAGCGCTCCGGCAGGCGGGCATAGCTGTTGTCGAAAGGGATCGTCAGGGTCATGGCACGGGCTCCTCGCCCCAAGACCTATGCGCGGCGCGTGGCGATTTCCAGAACCCGCCGGCCGGCCGGAGAGACATGCCATGTCTCTGAGCCGCGTTGGTCGGCAATGCGGACATTGATGCCGTTTAAGTAAACATCTACAATCTTATATAGTGTGTAAATGAGAAGAAGCCTGCTCATGGGAACTTGGGGTGCTGGAGTATTCGAAAATGATGCAGCAAGTGACTGGCTTGGCCATTTGGAGAAGCTTGGCTTTCTTGCCATTACGACACCACTCGGCGTCATCGGGGAATACGCTGACCGAAAGAAACCTATACCCGCAGATGCTGAGCAAAGCTTCTGGGCTATGTGTGAAGTAGTTGGGATGGCAGGTGGATTAACTGATCCATCTCAGGCGGCAGATTACAGCGCAACCATTAAGCGGGATGCCGAGAAAATACTCAAAATTCCAAATCTCAAACGGCGTATTCTATGGGCGCTTGGTCGACTGGAAGGCGAAACAACCGAATTGGAAGAATTATGGGATAGTGCGGGTGAAAGAGAGATTTTTCGCTCTCACCGTGAGCGCGCAAAGGATGCAGCGCTCAAGGTCTTGAAACAAGACGAATGATCGCTCAGGACTCAAAACAGACCAACTCGGTTCGCGGACGAGCCCAACAAAAAAAGCGGGGGCAGAGCGCCCCCGCAAGTCAAAGGTACACGTCGGTTCTTCGACGGGTCAGCCGTCGAAATCGACCTCTTCGGTCAGTTTCAGCGCCTCCGGCCGGTTGCCGGCCAGGCTCATCAGGTTCACGTCGTCGGCCGTGAAATCGCCCCAGGAGGCGACCAGATCGGCCGGTTCGGTGCCCGGCGCGATCGGGTACTCGTAATTCGCCTCGGCATAGATCTCCTGCGCCTTGGGCGAGGTCAGGAATTCCATCAGCTTCACCGCGTTCTCGCGGTTCGGTGCGGATTTCGTCAGCGCCACGCCCGAGATGTTCACATGGGTGCCGCCGTCCTCGAATTCGGGGAAGACGATGCGGACGGCGTCGGCCCAGGCTTTCTGTTCCTCATCGGCCAGCATCTTGCCCATGTAATAGGTGTTGCCCAGCGCGATATCGCATTCGCCGGCCCAGATCGCCTTGACCTGCGCGCGGTCGTTGCCCTGCGGCTTGCGCGCGAGGTTGGATTTCAGCCCTTCGAGCCAGGCTTTCGTGCCCTCCGCGCCGTGATGGTGCAGCACCGCGGCAGTCAGCGCCACGTTATAGGGATGCAGGCCCGAGCGGGTGCAGACGCGCCCTTCCCATTTCGGGTTGGCCAGATCCTCGTAGGTGGTCACCGCGCTTTCCGGCACGCGCTCCTTCGAGGCATAGACGACGCGGGCGCGGGTGGTCAGCCCGTACCAGTGCCCGTCCGGGTCACGATAGATGGCGGGCACGTTTTCGGTCAGCGTGTCGCTGGTGACGGGCTGGGTCAGACCGGCCTCGACCACCGCAGAGAGCCGCGAGATGTCCACGGTGAAGACGAGATCGGCGGGCGAGCGTTCGCCTTCGGCCTTAAGCCGCTCGACAAGGCCCTTGTCGAGATGCGCCACGTTGACGGCGATGCCGGTTTCCTCGGTGAAGGCATCGACCAGCGGCGCGATCAATTCGGGCTGCCGGTAGGAGTAGACATTGACCTCCTGCGCGAGCGCGGGCAGGGCGGTCAGGGCAGCGGCGGCCCCGAGGGCGAGGCTGAGGAATGCGGGTATCATGGCGATCCTTTCGGGTCCGTTTGAAAACACCCGTACATAAATCCGAGTCTTTTGATCGGGTCAATACCTGATTGTTTTACTCGGCAGCTTTCTCCACGCGTTTCGCATCATTCCAGAATGAGTCCATCTCGGCCAGGTCGGATTGGTCCGGTGTCCGTCCTTCCGCTTCAAGGCGGTCCTCTATCGTATTGAAACGGCGCATGAACTTGTCGTTTGCCGCGCGCAGGGCGGCCTCCGGGTCGATCTTCATGTGGCGCGCCAGGTTGGCCATGACGAAGAGCAGATCGCCGAACTCCTCCTCCATCTCTGCCGGGCCCAGCCTGTCGCGCGCCTCCAGAAGCTCGGCCGTCTCCTCGGCGATCTTGTCCAGAACGTCGCCGGTATCGGGCCAGTCGAAACCGACGCGCGCCGCGCGCTTTTGCAGCTTCACCGCGCGCATCAGCGCCGGCAGGCCCAGCGCGACCCCGTCCAGCACCCGGCTGCGGGCCTCGCCCGCGGCGGCGCGTTCGGCGGCCTTGATCGCCTCCCAGTCGCGGGTTTGCTGCGCGGCGGTCTTGTCGCGGCTCTCGGCGCCGAAGACATGCGGATGGCGCGCCACCATCTTGTCGGCGATGGTCCGCGCGACGCTGTCGAAATCGAAGAGCCCGCGCTCGGCCCCCATCTCGGCATGGTAGACGACTTGCAACAGCAGATCGCCCAATTCGCCCTCCAGATCGGTCCAGTCGCGCCGCGCGATGGCGTCGGCCACCTCGTAGGCTTCCTCGATGGAATAGGGGGCGATGCTATCGAAATCCTGCTCGATGTCCCAGGGGCAGCCGGTTTCGGGGTCGCGCAAGCGGCGCATGATCTCCAAGAGACGCGGCAGGCCGGCATCGGGGTCGAGGCAGAGCCGCTGGCTTTCGTCACGGGTCAGGGGCATCGGGGGTCACCTTCCGCATTGATCGGGGTTGCGGGGCAGGGCCTCAGTCACGGCCCTGCGTGATGCGTTCGGCCTTGCGCCGGACAAGGACCGTGCGCAGATCGTGCATCGCCAGCAGGAGCGTATCGGTGATCTCCTCCAGATCGTCGTCGCTCGCCGTGCTCTGCGCCCATTGCGCGGTCAGGTTCAGGTGATCGACGGCGCGGTGGATGTCGTCGATCTGGCGCGCGGCGAGTTCTTCCTGCCGGGCCTCCATCCAAGCGCGGATCTGCGCCATCTCGGCCTCGGATATCTCCCGGTCGCCATGCGGCTTCACCGAGCCGTTGCGGATGTTGACGACGGCGATCTGGTCCATGTCGAGCCGCCGCTGACGGTTCTGGGTGTCCACGCGGAAAACCAGCGCGCCATTTTCGCGAACGCGGAAATAGAGTTCTGGCAGTTCACCCGACATGGCGCGGAGTCTTACCGCACAGTTCACGAAAGGGAAGCGCAGAAATTCGTGATCCGCGTACAGGCCTCACGCAGTGCCTCGTCGGAGGCGGCGTAGCTCACGCGGAAATGCGGCGAGAGCCCGAAGGCCGCACCAAAGACCACGGCGACGCCGGTTTCCTCCAGCAGCGCGGTGGCGAAATCCTCGTCGGTCGCGATCCGGGTGCCGGCGGGGCTCGTCTTGCCGATGCAACCCGCGATCGAGGGGTAGACGTAGAAGGCCCCCTCGGGCACGGGGCAACTCAGCCCGGGCGCAGCGTTCAGCATCTCCACCACCATGTCGCGGCGGCGCAGGAAGGCCGCGCGGCTGGTGGCGATGTAATCCTGCGGACCGTTCAGCGCCTCCACCGCGGCCCATTGGCTGATCGAGCAGGGGTTGGTCGTGGATTGCGACTGCACCTTTCGCATCGCGGTGATCAGGTGCTCCGGTCCGCCGGCATAGCCGATCCGCCAGCCCGTCATGGCATAGGCTTTCGAGACCCCGTTCACCGTCAGCGTGCGGTCGCGCAGGCGCGGCTCGACCTCGGCGGGGGTGCAGAAGTCGAAACCCGGATAGGCAATATGCTCGTACATGTCGTCGCTCAGCACCCAGACATGCGGATGGCGCATCAGCACCTCGGTCAGTGCCGCGAGGTCCGCGCGCCCGTAACCCGCGCCCGTGGGGTTGGATGGCGAGTTGAAGATCAGCCACTTGGTGCGCGGGGTGATCGCGGCCTCCAGTTGCGCGGGCGTGATGCGGAAGCCCGCCTCCTGCGTCGCGCCCACGATCACCGGCTCGCCGCCGCAGAGTCGAACCATGTCGGGATAGCTGACCCAGTAGGGGGCGGGCACGATCACCTCGTCGCCCGGATTGAGCGTGGCCATCAGCGCATTGAAGAGCACCTGCTTTCCGCCGGTGGAGACGGAGATCTCCGACGCATCGTAATCCAACCCGTTGTCGCGGCGGAACTTCTCGCAAATCGCAGACTTCAGTTCCGCAATCCCGTCAGGTGCGGTATACTTGGTCTGTCCTTCATCTATGGCGCGCTTCGCCGCCGCCTTGATGTTGTCGGGCGTGTCGAAGTCCGGCTCGCCCGCTCCCAGCCCGATCACGTCGCGGCCCTGTGCCTTCAGGTCGCGCGCCAGCGTGGTCACCGCCACAGTGGGCGAGGGTTTCACACGCGCGAGAATGTCGGACAGGAAAGGCATGATGTCGGTCCTTGATTTGCATGTAGCGGTGCTTCGTCTTAGGTTGCGCGCCGAAGCTGATCAAGGCTATCCGGCCTGACAGGAACACAGGAGTTCAAAAGCGATGAATGCCGTCGAGGACGTAAGCGCCGAAAGCTACTACAGCAATGACACCGCCACCTTCGGGGACCGCGTTGCGGCGGCGCGTGAGGCCATCGGGCTGAGCCAGGAAGACCTTGCCAGGAAGCTGGGCGTCAAGGTCAAGACCGTCACCGGCTGGGAGGACGACGTGAGCGAGCCGCGCGCCAACCGTGTGCAGATGCTGGCCGGAATCCTGAACGTTTCGATCATGTGGCTGCTCACGGGCGAGGGCGACGGGCTGGAAGGCCCGGTGGATGAGACAGCGCTCGAGGCCAACGTGCACGACATTCTGGTGGACATGCGCCGGCTCAAGGGCGATTACGGCCGCCTGAACGACCGTCTGGGCCAGCTCGAGAAACGCCTGCGCGCGGCGCTCAAGAATGCCTGAGAGCGACGCCGGGGCCGAGCCCCGCGATATCCGCCTGCGCCGGTTGCGGATGCGCTCCGCCCGGCGCGGGACCAAGGAAATGGACCTTATCCTGGGCCGTTATGCCGAGGATCGGCTGGCGTCGATGGATGCGCAGGCGCTGGCGCTCTACGAGCGGCTCCTGGAAGAAAACGACAACGATCTTTACGCTTGGGTGTCGGGCCAGAGCGCGCCGCCCGCGCCCTATGCGGCCGTGATCGCAGAGCTGTCGTCGCAGCCGCTGCGGGGCTGAGTACGCCGCGTTTTTCTCCGCTTAACCGATTCTTGGCGAATCGGCGCGATGGTCACGTAATCGATCTGTGACACCGCGGAGAGACGGATGAGTTTGCACACGCCACTGGCTGACCGGCCCGCACGCGCCTTCATGCACGATTACGTGGAGACGCTCGCACTGGTGGAACGGCTGCACCGGCTGCTGCTCGATGTCATCAAGGATGAATTCGAACGGCTGGGCGTGCTGGAAATCAATGCCGTGCAGGCGCTGCTGCTCTTCAATGTGGGCGACGCGGAAGTGACCGCCGGGGAGTTGAAGTCGCGCGGCTACTACCAGGGTTCGAACGTGTCCTACAATCTCAAGAAACTGGTGGAGGCGGGATACATGCACCACCAGCGCTGCGAGATCGACCGCCGGTCGGTCCGGGTGCGGCTGACCGCGCGCGGACGCGAGATCTGCGAGATCGTGGCACATCTCTTCACCGGCCATGCCGAGAGCATCGCCGAGCGAGAGGTGCTGGGCGGGGAGACGCTGATGGGCATCAACTCCGCCCTCAAGCGGCTGGAGCGCTATTGGGGCGACCAGATTCGCTATATTTACTGAGGCGCGGCTGTTCAGGCGCGGCGCGCGGGGACGCGACACCCTGACATTTTCGTGTGTCCATGCGCCGCAGGATCCCCCGCGGGCACCGCCCTTGCCGGCTGGTGTCGGGCCGCGCCGGGCAGGGGATTGAAATCACGGGCGAAATCCAAATATAATAAATCCGATTAAAATACTCGGATATAAACTCCGCAAGGTCTTGAATATGCGTCCTTTTGTGGACTTCAACCGCCACGCTGCGCTAAATAGGACATAGACAGCACCAAGCCGCCAGTGCGTGACCCGGCGCAATTGACTTAGGTCAAAGCGCCGCCCACCGGAGCGCAGGATGATCCCTGAAGGTTGCGCGCTGAGGAGGAAGACCATGGATTACGACGCCGGGCTCGACACCGCCCTGAACCGGCTGCACGAGGAAGGCCGCTACCGGACCTTCATCGACATCGAGCGGCGCAAGGGCGCGTTCCCGAATGCCGTGTGGCGGCGTCCCGACGGATCGGAGCGCGACATCGTCGTCTGGTGCGGCAACGACTATCTGGGCATGGGCCAGCATCCGGTCGTGCTCGATGCCATGCACGAGGCGATCGAGGCCACCGGCGCGGGATCGGGCGGCACGCGCAACATCTCCGGCACCACGGTCTATCACAAACGCCTGGAGGCGGAGATCGCGGATCTGCACCGCAAGGAGGCGGCGCTGATCTTCACCTCTGCCTATATCGCGAATGAGGCGACGCTCTCGACCCTGCCGAAGCTCTTTCCGGGGCTTGTCATCCTGTCGGACGCCCTCAACCACGCCTCGATGATCGAGGGTATCCGCCACGGCAATTGCGAGAAGCACATCTTCCGTCACAATGACGTGGCCCATCTGCGCGAACTGCTCGAAGCGGTGGAGCCGGGTCGTCCGGTCGTCATCGCGTTCGAATCGATCTATTCGATGGATGGCGATTTCGGCCCGATGGCCGAGATCTGCGACCTGGCCGACGAGTTCGGCGCGCTCACCTATCTCGACGAGGTGCACGCGGTCGGCATGTACGGCCCCCGCGGCGCCGGCGTGGCGGAACGCGACGGGCTCATGGGCCGGATCGACATCATCAACGGAACCCTTGCGAAAGCTTATGGCGTGATGGGCGGGTATATTGCCGGCAGCGCGAAAATGGTCGATGCCATAAGGTCTTACGCGCCGGGCTTCATCTTCACCACTTCGCTGCCTCCGGCGGTGGCCGCCGGCGCGGCGGCTTCGGTCGCGCATCTCAAGGGTGATCAGATCCTGCGTGAGCGGCACCAGACCCAGGCACGGATCCTGAAGATGCGCCTCAAGGGGCTCGGCCTGCCGCTCATCGACCACGGCAGCCATATCGTGCCGGTCCATGTCGGCAATCCGGTGAAATGCAAGATGATATCGGACCTGCTGCTGGAGGATTTCGGCATCTACGTCCAGCCGATCAACTTCCCCACCGTGCCGCGCGGCACCGAACGGCTGCGCTTCACGCCCTCGCCGGTCCACGGGCCGGAGCTTCTGGATGGGCTGGTGCGCGCCATGGACAGCCTCTGGGGCCGCTGCGAACTCAACCGCGCCGGGCTGAGCGCCTGAGCCCCTCTGCCACCGTCTTGCCCCGACCTTGCCGCATTCAACGCACGGGTGCGTGGTATTTGCTCCTGTGTTAAAGTCCTGTCTCAAATGGGCCCGACAACTACGAATCATGGCCCGGGGGATACAGGCGCGCACATGACGAGGCATGGGGAATGATCGGGCGGAAATCCGACCCAGAGATCGAACCGGTCCCGGAACTCAAAGGCTTCGACGCCTTTGAGTTGAAGCTGGGCGACATCATGCGCGGCGAGCGTGCGACGATGGGCAAGTCCCTTCTGGACGTGCAGCGCGAGCTGAAAATCAAGGCCTCCTACATCGCCGCGGTCGAGAATTCCGACCCCTCGGCCTTCGAGACCAAGGGGTTCATCGCCGGATATGTCCGCTCCTATGCCCGGTATCTGGAGCTCGATCCGGACTGGGCGTACAGCACCTTCTGCGAGGAAAGCGCCTTCGACGGTGTCAATCCCGGAATCGGCCCCGCCAAGCCTGCCGGGAAGCCGTCGTCGGGCCAGGCGAAACCGCGCCCTCTCGGGGGCCCCGCAACCGGCGGCGACGGGCTGGCCTCGGCGAAAATCCGCTACCATCCGCCCGGCGGCGACTCGGTGCTGGGACAGATCCAGCCTGCGGCGGTGGCCTCGGTCGCGGTCCTGCTCGCGCTTATTGGCGGGCTGGGCTATGGCGGCTGGGCCGTTCTCCAGGAAATCCAGCGGGTGCAGTTCGCCCCGGTCGATCAGGCGCCCGGCGTGGCCGCGACGCTCGATCCTCTGGACGCCGTGCCCGACGGCAGCGCCGAGATGGCGGGGCTCGATGCGATACCCGGCCCGGATGCGCTCGACCGGCTCTATCGCCCGCAAGAACTGGACATGCCGGTGATGGTGGCCCGCGACGGCCCGATCTCCTCGCTCGATCCGGGCTCCATCGGTGCCTATGTGCCGGCCGGGCCGGACCGGCTGACGACGCTGCGCGAGCCCGCGCCGCAGAGCGAACCTGCCGCACCCGCGGCGCCGCAGGAAGACACGGTCCAGGTCACGATGGCCGAGATCCCCGAGGTGGAGATTTTCGCGGTGCGCCCGGCCTGGGTGCGCATATCCGCCAGCGACGGCACGGTGCTCTTCGAGAAGATCCTCGACGCGGGCGAACGCTATGCGCTGCCCGAATCCGATGAGGCGCCTCTCTTGCGTGCGGGCAATTCCGGGTCGGTCTATTTCTCGGTGGACGGCACGCCCTATGGCCCGGCCGGGGCGGCAACCAGCGTGGCGAAGAATGTCTCACTCGCCGCGTCGGATATCCAGGGGCGCTACGACCTGGCCGATCTGCCCGACGAGATGCTGCCCGCGCCGCGCCCCGCCGTGGCCGAAGCCAGCACGCAGTAGCGCCGCTGCGGCGACGTCCCGGCATTGCCAGCCGCGCCCGGCCAGACTATCTGTGGCGCAACGCAGCCCAGTAACGCAGCACAGCAGCGAGAGGCATCATGTCCCTGAACGCGGTCCGCCCGTGGCGCAACATCTACCGCCGCACGTCGCGCCAGATCCATGTGGGCGCCGTCCCGGTGGGGGGCGATGCGCCGATCAGCGTCCAGACCATGACCAACACCGATACCTCCGACGTGGCCGCGACCGTGGCCCAGATCACGGCCTGTGCCGAGGCGGGGGCGGATATCGTGCGGGTCTCCGCCCCCGACGCCGCCGCCACGCGCGCGCTGCGCGAGATCGTGCGCGAGAGCCCGGTGCCGATCGTCGCGGATATCCATTTCCACTACAAGCGCGCCATCGAGGCGGCCGAGGCCGGCGCGGCTTGCCTGCGCATCAATCCCGGCAATATCGGCGACGCGGCGCGGGTGCGCGAGGTGATCCGGGCGGCCCGCGACCATGGCTGTTCGATCCGCATCGGCGTCAATGCCGGCAGCCTGGAGAAACACCTGCTGGAGAAATATGCCGAACCCTGCCCGGAAGCGATGATCGAAAGCGGGCTGGAACATATCCGCATCCTTCAGGACAACGATTTTCACGAGTTCAAGATCAGCGTCAAAGCCTCGGACGTGTTCCTGGCCGCCGCCGCCTATCAGGGCCTGGCCGAGGCCACCGACGCGCCGATCCATCTTGGCATCACCGAGGCCGGCGGTCTGACCTCGGGCACGATCAAATCGGCGATCGGTCTGGGAAATCTCCTCTGGATGGGCATCGGCGACACGCTGCGTGTCAGCCTCTCCGCCGATCCGGTGGAGGAGGTGAAGGTCGGCTACGAGATCCTCAAGTCGCTTGGCCTGCGCCATCGCGGCGTGAACATCATTTCCTGCCCGTCCTGCGCCCGGCAGGGCTTCGACGTGATCAGGACGGTGGAGGCGCTGGAGGAGCGCCTTGCCCATATCAAGACCCCGATGAGCCTGAGCATCATCGGCTGCGTCGTGAACGGGCCGGGCGAGGCGCTGATGACGGATGTGGGCTTCACCGGCGGCGGCGCCGGTTCGGGCATGGTCTATCTGGCCGGCAAGCAGAGCCACAAGCTTTCCAATGCCGAGATGATCGAGCATATCGTGGAGCAGGTGGAACGCCGCGCGGCCGAGATCGAGGCGGCGTCGCAGGAAGCGGCGGAATAGCCCGGTGCGGCTCGCCCTTGTCCTGCTCGTCCTGGCGGCGGGCCTGGCCAGTCTCGCGATTCTGGGCTTTTCGCTCTGGGTCCGGCTGATGCCTGCGGACACTGCGCAATGGCATGTGGCGCCAGGGCCTGAGACCCGCACCGGCAAACCCAACGATTACCTCGTGCTGCCCGAAGGCGGCGACCGCGCCGCGCCGGTCTTCGCGATGCCGCCGGCTGACCTGGCCCTGGCCTTCGACGAGGTGGCGATGGCCGCGCCGCGCACCGTACGGCTGGCAGGAGGGCCCGACACGGGTCTCACAACCTATGTGCAGCGTAGCCGGCTGATGGGCTATCCCGACTTCGTCTCGGTCGAGGCGCGCGATCTGGGCGACGGGCGCGCGACGCTGGCGATCTGGTCGCGGGCGCGCTACGGGCGGTCAGATTTTGGCGTCAATGCCGCGCGCATCGACCGCTGGCTGGAGGCGCTGGAGCCGCTCGCGCAGTCCCGATGACACGCAGCCGGTGCCCATGTCGCGCCACATCGGCACATTGAGCGACATCTGGCATTGCGCCATGAAGGCGCGCCCATCCACGACAAGGCAGATCGTCTCGCCCAGCTCGACCCGGTTGCCGCCCTTGTCGGTGCAGTAGCAATCCACCGTTTTGCCGCCGATCTGGGCATCGGCCAGGGCGGGCAGGGGGGCCAGGATCACCAGGAGCGTGATGGTAAATCGTCTCATGATACCATTTTATCATATTCGCGCTCCGTGGGCGAGACACCCACAGGCCCACTTGACCGCCCGGCACGGATCGGGGAAACCCCGCGCATGATACCCATGGACAAGCTCGAGCAGATACGCGGGCGTTTCGAGTTTCTCGAAGCGAAGCTCGCCGCCGGTGTGGAGAGCGGCGAGATCGCGGCGCTCTCGCGCGAATATGCCGAACTGAAGCCGGTGGTGGAGGAAATCGACGCCTATCGCGACACCCTGCGCGAGATCGAGGCGGCGCAGGCGATGCTGGACGATCCGGAAATGGCCGGGCTGGCGCGCGAGGAACTGGAGACACTCCAGGCGCGGCTGCCGGAGCTGGAACATGCCGTGCGCCTCTCGCTGCTGCCGCGCGACAAGGCCGATGCGCGCCCCGCGATCCTGGAAATCCGGGCCGGCACCGGCGGCGAGGAAGCCGCGCTCTTCGCGGCCGATCTGCTGCGCATGTATCAGCGCTATGCCGAAGCCCGCGGCTGGAAAGTCGAGGTGGTGGAGGCGACCGCGACCGAGCTGGGCGGCTACCGCGAGGTGGTGGCCAATGTCACCGGGCAGAACGTCTTTGCGCGGCTCAAGTTCGAAAGCGGCGTGCACCGCGTCCAGCGCGTGCCGGAGACCGAGAGCGGCGGGCGCATCCACACCTCGGCGGCGACCGTGGCGGTATTGCCCGAGGCCGAGGAGGTCGATATCCAGATCGACCCCAACGACCTGCGCATCGACACGATGCGCGCCAGCGGCGCGGGCGGCCAGCATGTCAACACCACCGATTCCGCCGTGCGCATCACGCATGTGCCGACCGGGATCGTCGTCATCTCATCCGAGAAATCCCAGCACCAGAACCGCGCCATCGCCATGCAGGTGCTGCGCGCGCGGCTCTTCGACATGGAGCGTGCGCGCGCCGATGCCGATCGCGCGGCGAACCGCAAGGCACAGGTCGGAAGCGGCGACCGGTCCGAGCGGATACGGACCTACAATTTTCCGCAAGGCCGCGTCACCGACCACCGGATCGGGCTGACGCTCTACAAGCTCGACCAGGTCATGGCGGGCGATCTGGACGAGATCATCGACGCGCTCATTGCCGAGGTCCAGGCGAACCGTCTGGCCGAGCTCGACGCATGAGCACCGCCGCACGGGCGCTGGCGGCGGGCGCGGCGCGGTTGCGCGCTGCGGACATTCCCGATCCGGTCGGGGACGCGCGCCGTTTGCTGGCCCATGCGCTGGTTATCCCGCCAGGGCGGCTGACCCTGGTTCTTGCCGATCCGATAACGAACACGCAAGCGGCACGCTTCGAGGATGCGATAGCCGCGCGCGCCGCGCGGCGCCCGGTCTCGCAGATCACCGGGCGGCGGGCCTTCTGGGGGCGTGAGTTCATCACCGGGCCCGACGTGCTCGACCCGCGGCCCGAGACGGAGACGCTGGTTGCCGCGGCGCTGGAGCTGGAATTTGCCCGTGTGCTCGATCTCGGAACCGGCTCGGGTTGCATCCTGCTGAGCCTTCTGGCCGACCGGCCCGCTTCGCACGGAACCGGCACAGATCGCAGCGCGGCCGCATTGGACGTCGCCCGGCGCAACGCCGCAGCCCTGGGCCTGGAGGACCGCGCCACGCTTGTGCAGGCGGACTGGTTCGACGCGGTCGAAGGCCCCTTCGATCTGATCGTCTCGAACCCGCCCTATATCGCTGCGGGCGAAATGGCGGGGCTCGATCCGGAGGTGCGCGACTGGGAGCCGCATGAGGCGCTGACACCCGGCGGCGACGGGTTGGACGCCTATCGCGCCATCCTGGCCGCCGCGCGCGGCCACATGACGCCGGGGGGCCACCTGCTGCTGGAGATCGGCCCCACGCAGGCCGGGGCGGTTTTCGCGCTGGCCGACGCCGCCGGATTGCGCCGCGCGGGGCTGCAGCGGGACATGGATGGGCGCGACCGGGTTGTGCATCTGCGGGCATGACTGCGACAAATCGGCGTTTTCTCACGATTATCTGACATTGTTTCGCGGTTTTTGCTTGTTTTCGGCAAACTGTCAGGGTTACACCTTGGGGCGCGGATGGTGGAGCGGCCGATATGCTCCCCCGCGAGTAAGCCAGAAAAGACATCTGTCGGGACCTCGACCAGGGCGTCGAAGGAACACTTGAAGAACCCCCGCAGAAATTATGCCAAAAGGCTGGAAAACAAGCACAATGAGACCATCGAAGTCACGTTCGCGCGGCAAGGGCAACAGTAACCGCCGCTCTGTCGGAAATGTCATTAACCGAGTGTTCGACAGCTCCGGCCCCGAGGGCAAGGTGCGCGGTACGCCACAGCAGATCATCGAGAAATACCAGACGCTTGCGCGCGATGCGACGCTTGCCAACGACCGGGTCGCGGCTGAGAACTTCCAGCAGCACGCCGAACACTATACAAGGCTTCTGAGCGAGGCGATGCGCGAACAGGAAGCGCGGCGCGAGCAGCAGGAAGCCGCACAGCAGAACCGCCGGGACCGCGATCGCGGCGGGGACGGGCAGGGCCAGAATCCGGGTCAGAATCCGGGCCAGGGCGGCCAGCGGGCGCAGGACCAGCAGCCATCCCAGCAGCAGGATCAGCCCCGCGAGGAGCGCCGCCAGGCATCGGCCGATGTGGTCGATATGGGCGACGAGGACGAAGGCAGCGGCCTGGTGGAGACGCCGGAGAGCGCGCCCAAGAAACCCCGTCGCGCGCGCCGTAAATCGACCGGGGACGGCGGCGGCGGCAGCAACAATCCCGACGGCGAGCCGCAGGCGGCCGAGTAACGCCCGATCACGCTTCGGCAAGCGCCCGCGCCAGGGCGCAGAAACCTTCGATCGGCACCTGCTCGGCCCGGTCCGTGGGCGCGATTCCGGCGCGGCGCAGATGCTCCTCGATATCCGGGGCGAGCCCGCGCAGGCTGGCGCGCAGCATCTTGCGGCGCTGGTTGAAGGCCGTGGCGACGACGCGGCTCAGCACCTTCGGATCGGCGGGGTGGAGCGGCTCGGGCCGCGCCGTCAGATGCACCACGGCGGATCGAACCTTGGGCGCGGGCGTGAAGGCTTCGGGAGGCAGATCCATCACGATCCGCGCCTCCGCCCGCCACTGCGCAAGGATCGCCAAACGCCCGTAGGACTTGCCGCCCGGCGGCGCGACGATGCGTTCGGCCACCTCGCGCTGGAACATCAGCGTCAGGCTCTGCCAGAAGGGCGGCCAGAAGGCGGGCGTCAGCCAGCGCACGAGCAGTTCGGTTCCCACATTGTAGGGCAGGTTGGCGACCACCCGCACCGGCGGGGTCAGATGCGCCATCGGGTCGATCTCCAGCGCGTCGGCGTTCAGCACCTCCAGACGGCCGGGATAGGCGTCGGCGATCTGCGCAAGCGCCGGCAGACAGCGGCTGTCCTTCTCCACCGCAAGCACTCGTCGTGCGCCCTCCGCCAGCAGCCCGCGCGTCAGCCCGCCGGGGCCGGGACCGATCTCCAGCACGTCGCAGGCGCTCAGATCGCCGGCCTGACGCGCGATCTTGGCCGTCAGGTTCAGGTCGAGAAGGAAGTTCTGGCCCAGCGACTTACGCGCCGAGAGCCCGTGTTCGGCGATCACCGAGCGCAAGGGCGGCAGCCCGTCAATCATGCTCATTCGATGGGTCCGCTCATGCCGCCGCCCCGCGCCGCACTGCCATCCCGGCGGCCATGCGGAGCGCCGCGATCAGGCTCGCCGGATCGGCCCGGCCCTGTCCCGCGATGTCGAGTGCGGTGCCGTGATCGGGCGAGGTGCGGATGAAGGGCAGGCCCAGCGTGACATTGACGCCGCCCGCGAAATCCACGGTCTTGACCGGGATCAGCGCCTGGTCGTGATACATGCAGATCGCCACGTCGTAGCGCGCGCGCGCCGCCGGGTGAAACATGGTGTCGGCCGAGAGCGGCCCGGCGATCTCCAGCCCCTCGGCGCGCAGTACCTCAAGCGCGGGCGCGATCACGTCGATCTCCTCGCGGCCCATCGCGCCGCCCTCTCCGGCATGGGGGTTGAGCCCGGCCACGGCGATGCGCGGCGTCCGAAGCCCGAAATCGCGCCGCAGCCCCTCCGCGGTGATGCGGATCGTTCGGTCCAGCAGGTCGCGGGTCAGCGCGCGGGGCACCTTGGCGAGAGGGATATGGATCGTGACCGGAACCACTCGCAGCCCCGGCGCGGCCAGCATCATCACGGGCGTGACGCCGCCGGCCAGATCAGCCAGGTATTCGGTATGGCCGGGAAAGGCGAAGCCGGCGCCGTCCTGCAACGCCTTCTTGTGGATCGGGCCGGTCGTCAGGGCCGCCGCGCGACCCGCCTGCACCAGATCGACGGCGCGCGCGATCACCTCGACCACGGACGCGGCATTGGCCGGGTCGGGCCGGCCGGGTGTTGCCGCGGCGGGAAAGGGATGATGCAGAAGCGGCAGGCCCTCGGCGGCGGCGGCACGGGTGGCGATCGGATCCTCGATCTCCACCACCGGAATGTCCGGGGCGGCAGAAGTGACATGCGCCCGGTCGCCGATCAGGAAGAAAGGTGTCGCGGCACCCAGTTCGGCCCAGGCGCGGGCGGCGATCTCGGGACCGATGCCCGCCGGTTCCCCGCAGGTGAGCGCAATCGCCAGGGTCATTTCTCGACGATGATCGCGTCGGCCCTCAGTTCTTCGAGAAAACTGTCGGCATAGGATTGCAGGCGTTGGGCGAAGAGCCCCGCGCGCACCTGTTCGCGGTCGGTGTCGCCGGAAAGCTCGGCCGTGCGTCCGCAGAGCATCAGGAATTGCACTACGCCGTCGCGCCGTTCGGAAATCGAGACCTCTCCGGGATCGAGCCGGGCGATCTCCAGCGCGATCTCCTGCGGGATCTGCTCGGTCGGCAGAACCTCGCGGGTCACGTTCTCGTCCGGCGTGCTGTCGTCATGGCCGTAGAAATCATCGCAAGTGTCGAGTGTGCGATCAAGCTCGCGCGCGGCGGCGAGACCGGAACCGGCCGGAAAGAAGATCCGCAGATACTCGGCCGAAGCGGTGCGCGGGCGGGTGAATTCCTCTTCCCGGATGCCGTGAAACTTGAAGATCGCCAGCGCGTTCTGAAGCTGCATCGGCTCGGTGACCTGTCCGGGGTCCATCGACATCACCATCGAGGTGATCTGCGGCGGCAGGCGACCCAGCGGCAGCCAGCCCATCGACCCGCCCCTGTCGGCCGAGGGCGACACGGAAAAGGTCTGCGCCGCGTCGGGGAAGGAGCCACCCTGTTGGAGGCTGGTCGAGAGCTGCGCGGCGAGCTCGCGGTTGCTCTCCTCCAATTCGGGGGAGAGGGGAAGGATGATCTCGGAGAGGCGGATCGAGGCGCCGCTGTTGCCGCGCGCCAGCGCCATCGCGCGATCGACCTCGGCCTCCGAGACGCGAGCATCGGCCAGGAAGAGCGACCGGATCAGCCCGCGCCATAGCGTCCGGTTGGCCACGAAATCGCGATAGGTCTCCCGCTCGACGCCGTTGGCGGCCAGCACCTCGTTGAGCTGCGCATCCGACATGCCCATCTGCTCGGTGAAGTTGGCCATCGCCTCCTCGATCACGCCTTCCTGCGGGACGAGCCCCACGCGGTCCGCGGCGATCTGCTGCAGGCGCTCGTCGATCAGGTCGTCACGGGCCTGCTCTTCCAGATCGCCCAGCCGGTTCATCGCCGAAAGCAGCCGCGCACGCTGTTCGATCTCGTAATAGGTGATGGCCCGCTCGTTCACCGTGATCGCGGCCGAGAACGGGCTTTGCTGAGCGGGCGCGGCCGGGGCGCTGAAAGCCAGGCTGGCAACAAGGAAGGCGGCGGCGAGTTCTAGTCTCATCAGGTATTGTCCGTTCTGCGCATCATCCGCGGCATTTATGGGCCCGCGACGCCCCGTCCCCCCGGTCGCCGAAGCCGGTCAGCGAGACGGTGAGGCCGAAATCCGTCGACGGCGTCACATTAGTTGAGGATGTGAAGCGACGCGAGAGGGAAAGGTCAACCGCGATGCATTCGTTCTGGTAGGTCACGCCGAAGCCTGCGCGGGTCGTGTCGTCGGCCACGATGTCGTAGCGCCAGTTGGCCCGCGCGCGCCATTGGTCGGTGAGCTGATAACCGGCATCCACGTAAATCTCCGACAGATCTTCGGGCCGGCTTTCGGCGGGATCGGCGCGCAGCCAGACATAGGAGGAAGCCAGTTCCAGATCCTCGGTCGTCCAGCCCAGCCGGGCTTCGGCCTTGGCGAAATCGAGATCGTCGTCGAAGACCGCGCGATGAACCAGCGACAGGCCCGGCGAGACCGCGAAATGCACCGCGCTCACCCAGTCCGACGTGGTGCCCGAAAGCCCCGTGGCGGCGGTGAACTGGCCGAGATTCTCCTCCCGTATCACCCGGCCGGCGGCGAGCGTCATCGACCAGCCTTGCGGGTCGCGCCGGGTATAGCTGAGCCCCAGGTTGGCGCGCAGGCCGCGCTCCACCGCGTCGGCGCCCGAGAAGCGCGAAAGCGAGAAGAGGTTTGTTTCGTCGAACTCCACCAGCCGGCTGTCCTCGTTGGGCAGGGTGGTGCCGTCCTCGCGGCTCCAGACAAGCTGCGCGACGGGCTCGATCACATGGCTTGCATGCGTGCCGCCCTTGATCAACGGCCAGCGCAGTTCGGCGCCCAGGAAGGGCGTCACGCGGGCCTCGCTGCTGTCGAAGGCGCTGTCCTGCTGGATGCCGTAGAAATCCAGGTTGAGCGCAGCCAGCGACGAGAAGACCACGCCGCCCGGCAGAATCCAGTTGCGCCGCCAGTCGCCGCGCGCCGAGGCGCGCAGCGCGTCGCGGCTGTCGGGGCCGTCGTCGTCGGCGGTGCGGAAATATCCCAGCGTCTGCGCGGTCACGCTGGCGGTGCCGCCGATCCCGGCGGGGCTGAAGCGGCGCGTATATTCCGACTGAACGACCCAGGAGGGGATGGAGCGGTTCGACTCGTCGTCGCGCAGGCTACGGAAGGCGATGACCTCGCCCTCGATATGTTCGTCGCGGCGCGTCCGGGTCAGTTGCACGGAACTGTCCAGCCGGTCCTTGTCGGAATAGCCGTATTCCAGAAGATAGCCGGGGTCGCTGACAAGCTCGATATCGACGTTGAGCGTGAAATCCCGCGGCATCTCGAAGCGGCCCTGCGCGAAGAAATAGCCGCGGAGCTGATCCTCGGTCAGTTCGTCCTCGGTAATCGCGGACTGGAAATCCAGCTCGCCGCGCGCGAAACGCTGGCGATACCGCAGTTCCAGCGTCTGCGAGTCGTTCGTCGTCACATAGGGCGCCACGGTCAGGTCGGCATGGTCGCCCAGGGTGATGAAATAGGGCAGCTTGACGCCGGAGCCCAGGTTGTCCGTGGTCCGGAATTCCGGCACCAGGAAGCCGCTGGCACGCTTGACCGTCGGATCGGGCAGCGAGAGCCGCGGCGCCCAGGCCACCGGCAGGCCGAAGACTTCGAGCGTGGCGTTCTCGAAATAGAGCTTCCGCTTTTCCTCGTCATGGGTGACGGTCCGGGCGCGAATCTGCCAGATCGGCGTATCGCTGCTGTTGCAGATCTTGCAGCTTGAGGCGACCGAGCGGCGCATCTGCGTGTACCCGGTCTCCACGCGCTCCACCTCGGCGGCGGCAATCTGAAGCTGACGATCGAAAACCATGCGCGCACTGGTGAGTATGCCGTTCTTCAAGTCGGCCGACAGTTCGGCCATGTCGGCCAGGATCACCGTGCGCTCACCATCCTGGAGAGTGATCGGACCCTCCACGACGATACGGTCCGCCTGACCGTCATAGGTGATGCGCGAGGCGGTGAGCCGCGTGTCCTCCTGCAATATCTCGACATTGCCCGAGGCCACGAGATTGCGCTCCCGGCTGTCGAAATCCACCCGGTCGGCGATCAGGGTCGCGGGGGCGTCGCGGCTTTGGCCCAGCCCGGCCGGTGCCGTCCAGCCCGCGATCGCAACGCCTAGAAGTAGCGTTCGGACCAGACGCCGCATTCAGCCGTCCTCCAGATGCAGCATCAATCCCAGCGACAGGCAGATCGCGGCGAGCGGCGGACTCCAGGCCGCCACCTGCACGGGGATCTCGCCGTTCTCGCCCAGAACCTGCGCGAAATTGCGCAGGAAGAAAACCGTGACCCCGGCCATCAGCGCCAGCAAAACCATCAGTCCGGTACGCCCGAAGCGGGTGTGGCGCATGGTAAAGCCGGCGGCGACCAGCACCATCGCCGCCAAAAGCAGCGGCTTGGCCAGTTCCATCTGGAAATAGACCCGGTGCTGCATGGCCGAGAAGCCGGCCTGTTCAAGCTGCCCGATGAAGCGTGGCAGGTCCCAGACGGAGATCGCCGCAGGGGAGCCGAAACTGTCACGTATCTGTTCGCGCGTCAGATCGGAGGGCAGGCGGAACGACGCGAAAGTCTCTGCCTCTGCCTCCGGGTTCCTGCCCGGCGTGGCGAAATCCCACCGCTTGCCGGCGCCGACGCGCCAGGCGCCCTTGATCAGCTCGGCGCTCTCGGCCTCGATCCGGAAGAGCGCGCGCCCGTCGCGGTCGAAGGCGAAGAACGTCACGGCGTTGAGCCGCGTGCCATCCAGATTGGCGCTCGCCGCGTGGATGACGGTCTGGCCCAGCGCGTTGCCCTGCCGCAGCCAGAGCCCCTCGCGGCTGATCGACAGCACGCTTTCGACGCCGCGCGCATAGCGGGTGGCCAGCCGGTCGTATTCCTGCGCCGTGGCCGCGACGATGGGGTTGAGCACCCCGACGAGAGTCGCACCCAGCATGAAGGCGGTCAGCGCGGGCGCGGCGACGCTGCGCAGCGCCGAGCGGCCCGAGGCCCGCGTCACCACCAGCTCGGAAGTGCGCGCGAGGCTCAGGAAGAGCGCGATGGTGGCCAGCACGACAATCAGCGGCGTGATATGATAGAGGTTGGTCGGCGCGTTCAGCAGCGCCAGCCCCAGCGCCTCGCCGAAGCCCACCACGTCGCTGTCGAAACGGCGAAGATGCTCGACCATGTCGATCATGACGTTGAGCGTGAAGAAGGCGCCGAAGACCGCGATCAGGCTGAACAGGAACTTGCGCGCGAAATAGAGATGCAGCGTCACGGCGTTACCCCCTGCGCGGGCGGTTGCGGACCGGGCCGCCGTGTCAGCGGATGGTTGGCATAGCCCAGCACCGCCAGTACCACGGCCGTGCCGACGACGATCTGGAGATAGAGCAACGGCCACAGGTCGCCATTGTCGCGCAACTGGTCCTCGACCCGGCTTCCGATGCTCCAGACCAGGACCAGCACGACGATGGCGCCGACGACCTGGCGCCAGAGACCGAACCGGCTGAACCCGCCCAGCAGCAGGACCGCCATCCCGATCGCCACATAGACGAACGGCGCCAGCGTCTCGGAGATGCGGCGATGCGCCTCCAGCGAAAGCTGCTCGCGGGTGCGCGCAGTCGCCGCCAGCGTCTCCTGCGACGGGTAAAGCAGCGACAGAGTGTTCAACTCGCGCATGCTGGTGCGGTCGTTTGCACCGAAATCCAGGAACCGGCCCATGTCGTATGTCAGATCCTCGAAGGCCACGGTCGACAGCCGGCTGCCGTTCGGGTCCAGTGTCTGGAGCCGACCGTCGAACATAACGAGCTTGGGCGCGGCGTCCGTCCCTTCGCCGCGCACCAGAAATGCGCTGCGGGCGGTATAGGTTGTGGAATTTCCATTCTCCAGGCTTTCATGCATGAAGAGGTTCTTCAGCTCGTCCGCCGGCGTGATGTCCCCAATATAGAAGGTCACGCCCGAAACCGGATGCAGGAATTTTCCCGGCACGATCAGGCGAGCCGTGTAGTCGCGGGAGATCTCGGCCTGGCGTTCGAAAAGCTGCGCGCGGCTGACCGGAACCAGCACATGCGACAGCGCGCCTACCAGCAGCGCCACGATCAGCGCGAAGACCATGAAGGGGCGGATCAGGCGGAAAGCCCCCATGCCGGAGGATTCCAGCACCACGCGCTCGCTCTCCGAACTCAGCCGGTTCATGACGTAGACCGCCGAGGCGAAGGCCGCGACGGGCAGGACCAGCCGCATCACGTTGGGCAGCGAGAGCGCGATCACCTCCAGGAAGACCCAGGCGGACTGGCCGTCGGCGATGAGTTTGTCGAAGATGCCGATGGCCCGGTTGACCCAATAGACCGAAATCAGGATCAGCGAAAAAATGCCAAACAGCGCAATGAGTTGCGACAGGACGTATCTGTCGATTCTCGACACGCGCGGCTTCCTCCCGTTGGACTGGCCGGAGACTAGCCCATTCTATCGCGGGGCAACAGACCCATCTGGCCATTCCGGCGGCGGGGCGCTACCACTATGGGCAATGCCGATCTCAAGTGAATGGAGCCGCCTATGACCGACCTCGTCGCCGTCGATTTCACCGCCACCGATCTGGACCGGATCGCCGCGGCCGAGGGCCGTGTCGCGGTTCTGATCACGCCCGACGGCAAGCTCGATCAGGGCGCGCGGCGCGTCAACCGGCTGACCAAGGGGGCGCTGGCGCGCTTCGTCGAAAGCAAGCCCTTCGAGAAGCTGTCGGAGGGCGCGGCGCAGGTGCTGGCCTACCCGACCGGTCTCGCCGCCGAAGCGGTAATCGTGGTCAAGCTCTCGCGCCGCCCGGATACGGAAACCGCCCGCAAGGCCGGTGCGGCGCTGGCGCGCAACATGGGCGAGGGGGCGCTTCTGGCGCTGGCCGGCAACACGCAGCGCTGCGCCGACATTGCCTATGGCCTGATGCTGACAGCCTATGACTTCACCGACCACAAGACCGGCGAGGCAGCGGAGAAGACCCGCGGTGCGGTCACGGTGATGGCCAGCAAGCCGGAGGAGGTGGCGGAGGCCGCCGAAACACTGCGCGCGGTGGCCGAGGGCGTGTTCTTCACCCGCGATCTGGTCAACGCGCCGGCCAACGTGCTGACCACGACCGAGTTTGCCGCCCGCGTGGCCGACATGGAGAAGCTGGGTCTCATCGTCGAGGTGCTGGAGGAAAAGGAGCTGGAGGAACTCGGCATGCGCGCGCTCCTGGCCGTGGGGCAGGGCTCCGAGAGCCCGTCCAGGGTGGCGGTGATGGAATGGCGCGGCGGCGGCGACGAGGCGCCATTGGCACTGGTCGGCAAGGGCGTGGTGTTCGACACCGGCGGCATCTCGATCAAGCCCTCCGCCGGGATGGAGGAGATGACGATGGATATGGGCGGCGCGGGCGTCGTCTCGGGCGTGATGCGCGCGGTCGCCCGGCGCAAGGCCCGCGCCAACGTGGTCGGGCTGATCGGGCTGGTCGAGAACATGCCGGACGGCCGTGCGCAGCGCCCCGGCGATGTCGTGGTCTCGATGAAGGGCGACACGATCGAGGTGATCAACACCGATGCCGAGGGGCGACTGGTGCTGGCCGATGTACTCTGGTACGCGCAGGAGCGGTTCAAACCCTCGGGCGTGATCGACCTGGCGACGCTGACCGGCGCCATCATCGTCGGTCTGGGCAACGAGAATACCGGCGTCTTCTCCAATGACGATGCCTTCTGCGTCGCCTTCCTGAAGGCCGCCGCTGCGGAGTCCGAAGGCGCATGGCGGATGCCGATGGGGCCTGCCTATGACAAGCTCATCAAGTCGCGCATCGCGGATATCAAGAATTCCGCTGGGCGGCCCGCGGGCTCGATCACCGCGGCGCAGTTCCTGGGCCGGTTCGTCAAGGACGACATGCCCTGGATCCATCTCGACATCGCTGGCACGGCGCTGGTCAAGGAGGACACCGCCCTGGCCCCGAAGGGCGCGACGGGCTGGGGGGTGCGCGCGCTCGACCGGCTGATCCGCGACCGCTACGAAAGCTGATGGCCGAGGTCTTCTTCTACCACCTGACGCGCAGCCCGCTGGAGGCGACGCTGCCGATGCTGCTGGAGAAGTCGCGCGCTGCGGGCTGGCGCGTGCTGGTGCGCGGCGGCGACGCGGCGCGGCTGGACTGGCTTGATGAGCGGCTCTGGCTGGTGCCCGAGGACGGCTTCCTTCCGCACGGGCTGGCGGGCGGGCCGCATGACTCGGCGCAGCCCGTCCTGCTAAGCGCCGAAGCCGGGCCGCCGGCCAACGGGGCGCAGGCGCTGATCTGCGTCGATGGCGCGCGGGCCGACCCGGCCGAGATCGACGGGTTCACGCGGGTCAGCATCCTCTTTGACGGCAACGACGCGGCGGCGGTGGCGGCGGCGCGCGACCAGTGGCGTGCCCTGACCGATGCGGGCGCGCCCGCGCGCTACTGGAGCCAGGAAAGCGGCAACTGGGCCGAGAAGGCGTCAAAGAACGTCTGACGCCGCCCGGAGCCGGGAGGACCCGAAGCGATGAGGTGTGGGGTGGCCTGCGGCCTTGCTCCGCACGGAGGCAAGAGGCGCAGGTCGGCCAAGGCCATATGTTGCAGGTCAAGGGAAGGCCGCGCCTAGCGGTGCAGCAGCATCCGGCTGCCCGCGATCTCGATCTTCGCGAAGCGTTGCAGATAGCTCATGCCCAGAAGCGACTGGTCCATCTGCCCGTCATTCACCCAGGCGGTCACGTTGCGGTCGGAGATGCCGCCGATGGACAGGCTGTCGAGCCGCACCCGCGCGGTGCGCACCATGCCGTTGGCGGTGTTGGCCTCGCCCCAGTAGTCGAGGCTTTCCGGGTCGAGCCCGACGCGGCGCGCGTCCTCGCGACTCAGCACGATGCCGCTGGCCCCGGTATCCACAACGAAACGTACCGGCGTGTCGTTGACGCCCAGGCGCAAGTAGAAATGGCCGTCGGCGGCGCGCGGAACTTCGATTGTACCGCTCTCCATCACCGTGGCGCGCGGGCCGTCCACCGTGCGCCGCAGGTCATCCCAGAGCCCCACCGCGACGATGGCGCCGATGAAGATGAAGGCCCAGATCGCGCCCTGCTGCGCCAGCCGCGAGAGATTGCCGCGGTTCTGCACGATGAAATAGCCGCCGATCGCGCTGCCCAGCAGAACGAGATAGAGGAGCCGTGCGAGGGAATCGTTCTCCATCAGGTCAATTTAGGGAGCCGCCCGCGGCATGGGTAGGGGGCGGGCTCAGATCACGCCGAAATCGCGCAGTCCGTCGAGCACGAACTGTACCGAGAGCGCGGCCAGCAGCATCCCCAGAAGCCGCGAGATGACCAGCGTGCCGGTATGGCCCAGCGCGCGTTCCAGCGGCGCGGCGGCGAGAAAGAGGATGAAGGCCAGTCCCACAACGCCCAACATCACCAGGTGAACCATCAGAAGATGCAGAGGGTCGCCGCCGCTCTGACCGGCGAGCAGGATCATCGTGGCCATTGCGCCGGGTCCGGCGATGAGCGGCATGGCCAGCGGGAAGACCGACGGGTCGTCATGCTCGGCGGTCTGACCCTCGCGGCGCTGGCTGCGGCGCTCGAAGAGCATGTCGAGCGCGGTGATGAAAAGCAGGATGCCGCCGGAGATGCGGAAGGCGGGCATCGAGATACCGACGAAGTTCAGCACCGCCTCGCCGGCCAGACCGAAGACGGTCAGCAGGGCCACGCCCGTCAGACAGGCACGGATCGCGATGCCCCGCCGGGCGCGCCCCGAGGCTCCGCGGGTGAGCGCCACGAAGACCGGCGTCAGCCCGATCGGGTCGATGATGACGAACAGCGCCACGAAGGCCGTGATTGCCACCGATGGATCCACTGCTTTAGCCCTCCGCCGCGTCCAGCTTGTCCTGCGCCTTGAGCCAGAGCGACTCGGCCAGTTCGAGCCCGGCGGCCACCTCGGCGCGTTTCTTCTGCCATTTCGCGGCTTCCCCGGCCTTGCCCGGAAGGTAGAGCGCGGGGTCCGCAAGCCGTTGGTCGAGCTTCGCGCGCATCTCCTGGAGCTTTTCGATCCGCGCCTCGCAACGGCCGACCTCGGCGCGTAGATCCTTGATCCGGTCGCGCGGCGCGGGGCGGGGCCGGGCGGGCGCGGGCCGGGCGGCG
Organism: Maritimibacter sp. 55A14; assembly: GCF_003122205.1. GTDB lineage: Bacteria > Pseudomonadota > Alphaproteobacteria > Rhodobacterales > Rhodobacteraceae > QEYE01. The sequence goes on along the minus strand of NZ_QEYE01000001.1, from coordinate 17,799 downwards.
GGAGCGGCCGCGGCGGGTTTCTCGCCCAGCAATTGCCTGCGATAGGCGTCGAGCGTGTCGTCGAAGACGCGCACGGCGCCGCCTTCCACCAGCCAGAGCCTGTCCGCGGTCAGGTTGAGAAGGTGGAAATCGTGGCTGACCAGGATCACCGCGCCCTCGTAACCCGCCAGCGCCTGCACCAGCGCCTCGCGGCTCTCGATGTCGAGATGGTTCGTGGGCTCGTCGAGGATCAGCAGGTGCGGCGCGTCGATCGTGGCCAGCAGCAGCGACAGCCGCGCCTTCTGCCCGCCCGAGAGCCGCCCGACCGCCGTTTCGGCCTGATCGGCGCCCAGCCCGAACCCGGCGAGCCGCGCCCGCAGCTTGGCGGGCGGCGTGCCGGGCAGGGCGCGCGCGAGATGCTGAAGCGGGGTTTCCGCCACCACCAGTTCGTCGACCTGGTGCTGCGCGAAATACCCGACCCTGAGCCGCGAGGCGCGGGTCATCCGTCCGTCCATCAGCGGCAGTTTGTCGGCAAGCAACTTGGAGAGGGTCGATTTGCCCTCGCCATTGCGCCCCAGGAGCGCGATCCGGTCGTCCTGGTCGATCCTCAGATCGAGTCGCCGCAGGACCGGCGCGCCGCCATAGCCGACCGCGCCCCCTTCGAGCGCGATGATCGGCGGCGAGAGCGGATCGGGCGCGGGAAAGGTGAACTGGATCGACCGGCCCGCCTTCATCTGGGTGATCGGCTCCATCCGTTCCAGCATCTTGAGACGAGACTGCGCCTGGCGCGCCTTGTCGGCCTTGTAGCGGAACCGGTCGACATAGCTTTGCAGATGCCTGCGCTGCGCGTCTTGCTTGCGGGCCTCCGCGGCGGCCTGGGCGGCGGCCTCGCGCCGCTGGCGGTCGAACTGGTCGTAGGGACCCTGGTAGAGCGTCAACTTTCGCTCGTCGAGATGCAGGATCGCGCCCACCGCACGGTTCAGCAGCCCGCGGTCGTGGCTGATGATGATGACGGTATGCGGATAGCGCGCGAGGTAGCTTTCCAGCCAGAGAGCGCCTTCGAGATCGAGGTAGTTCGTGGGCTCGTCCAGGAGCAGCAGATCGGGCTCGGCGAAGAGCACCGCGGCCAGCGCCACGCGCATCCTCCAGCCGCCGGAGAAATCCGCGCAGGGGCGGGCCTGTGCGGCACTGTCGAAGCCCAGCCCGACCAGGATCGAGGCCGCGCGCGCCTCCGCCGACCAGGCGTCGATATCGGCCAGCCGCGCATGGACCTCGCCGATGCGGGCGGCATCGCCCGTCGTCTCGGCCTCGGCCATGAGTTCCAGCCGCTCAGTATCGGCCGCCAGCACGGTGTCGAGGAGCGAAGTCGGCCCGGCCGGCACTTCCTGCGCGACGCCGCCGATGCGGGTCCGGCTGGGCATGGAAATCTCACCGCCCTCCAGCGCCAGTTCGCCCCGGATGAGCCGGAAGAGCGTCGTCTTGCCGGTGCCGTTCGCGCCCATGAGCCCGACCTTGTGCCCGGTCGGGATCGTGGCGGAGGCGCCTTCGAGGAGGGGCCGGCCCTCGACGCTGTAGGATATGTCGCTGATGCGTAGCATGGCGTCCCTCTGCCCGAGTGCCGTGCGGGTGTCAATCGGCGGGTATTGGCGCTTTTCAACCTGCGCCCCCCATGCTACGGGGCAGCCGGACGATCCGGGGCGGGGCGCAGAGGGCACCCGCCGAGCCGCTGACAAGAGGGACCATCAATGGCACTGCAACGCACTTTCTCGATCATCAAACCCGACGCGACCGAGCGCAACCTGACCGGCGCCATCAACGCCAAACTGGAAGGCGCGGGGCTGCGCATCGTCGCGCAGAAGCGTCTGCACCTGACCAAGGCGCAGGCCGAGAAATTCTACGAGGTCCACAGGGAGCGGCCCTTCTATGACGAATTGACCAGCTTCATGTCCTCGGGTCCGATCGTGGCGCAGGTGCTCGAGGGCGAGGACGCGATCGCGAAGAACCGCGAGGTGATGGGCGCGACCAACCCCGCCGAGGCGGCCGAGGGCACGATCCGCAAGGAATTCGCGCGCTCGCTGGGCGAAAACTCGGTCCACGGCTCCGACGCTGCGGAAACCGCCGCCGTCGAGATCGCCTATTTCTTCTCCGGGCTGGAACTGGTCGGCTGACGCCGATCCGCCACCGTCGGGCCTGCGACGCGATGCCGTCCCCCTGGGGGCGGCATTTTTCGTTGCTGGGGGCGCTGCCCCCCGCCGCGGCTGCGCCACGCCGTCCCCCGGAGTATTTTTCGAAAGGCGAAGGGCGGGATCAGCGGGTGGGGAGGGCGCGCACGCCCAGCCGGTCAAGCTCACGTTCGAGCACCGTGGCGGGCGCGGCCGTGGCGCGTTTGCAGAGCGCGTCGAAGCGGGCGCGCAGCGCGGTTTTCTCGGCCCCGCGGCAGTCGTTCCAGGGGCGCCCCTGGAGCCCCATGACCAGCGCGTAATACGCGATGAAATGCGGATTCGCGCCGCTCTCCAGCAGCCGGGCATAGGCGTCGTCGGCGCCCAGCGCGCGCAGTTCGTCCGCCGTGGCGATGCCCGCGCGGGCGAAGGCCGCGTCGGAGGCCGGGCCGAGATTGCGGATCGCGGAGACCGGCCCGGTCACGGCAGGTGGACCGGGGTGCGGTCGCCGGCGGCGAAGCGGCGCAGCACGGCGGGGTAGAGGCGGTGCTCCATCTCCAGCACACGCGCGGCGAGGCTTTGGGGCGTGTCGCCGGGGCGGACCGGTACCCGCGCCTGGCCCAGGATCGGCCCGCCGTCGAGCTCGGCCGTGACCTCGTGCACGGTGCAACCATGTTCCGAGTCGCCCGCGGCCAGCGCGCGCGCATGGGTGTCGAGCCCGCGATGGCGCGGCAGGAGCGAGGGGTGGATGTTGAGCATCCGCCCGGCCCAGCGGCGGGTGAAGCCCGGTGTCAGGATGCGCATGAAACCCGCGAAACAGAGGATGTCGGGCGCGGCAGCGTCGAGCGCGGCGTTCATCTCGGCCTCGAAGGCGGCGCGGTCCTTGCGGTGACGGCGGTGATCGGTCACGGCGGTGGGCACGCCGAGCCGCCGGGCCTTCTCCAGCCCAGCCGCATCCGGCCGGTTGGAGAGCACCAGCACCGGCCGGGCGGGATGATCGCCGGTCATGCTCTCAACGAGCGCCACCATGTTGGAGCCGCCGCCGGAGATCAGGATCGCGACGCGCCGGGGTGTCACCCCAACGCCCCGCTGTAGCGCACCCCCGCGCCGGCGCTTACGCGGCCGATCGGGGTTACGGTCTCGCCCGCGGCGCGCAATTGCCCTGCCAGCCGGTCGGCGGCGCCGGGCTCGGCCACGGCCACCATGCCGATGCCGCAATTGAAGGTCTTGAGCATCTCGGCCTGCTCCAGCCCGCCCTGATCCGCAAGCCAGCGGAAGACCGGCGGCAGCGGCCAGCGATCCAGTGCTATTTCCGCGCCCAGCCCTTCGGGCAGGACGCGCGGCAGGTTCTCGGTCAGTCCGCCGCCGGTGATATGTGCAAGCGCCCGCAACCCGCCATGGCGCAAAGCGTCCAGCACCGGGCGCACGTAGATGCGCGTGGGCGTCAGCAACGCCGCGCCCAGCGTGCCGGGGCCGAAGGGGCAGGGCGCGTCCCAGTCCAGTTCTGAGCGGTCCACGATCCGGCGGACAAGCGAATAGCCATTGGAATGCACCCCGTCGGAGCCGAGACCCAGCAGCACGTCACCCTCGGCGACACCGGTGGGGAGGCTCTGGCCACGCTCCATCGCGCCCACGGCGAAGCCCGCGAGGTCGAAATCGCCCGCGCCGTACATGCCCGGCATCTCGGCCGTCTCGCCACCTATCAGTGCCGCGCCGGCGCGCGTGCAGCCCTCGGCGATGCCTTCGATCACCTGAGCGGCCTCGGCCGGATCGAGCTTTCCGGTGGCGAAATAGTCGAGGAAGAAGAGCGGCTCGGCCCCCTGGCAGACCAGGTCGTTCACGCACATCGCGACGAGGTCGATGCCCACCGTATCGAGCCGCCCGGTGTCGATGGCGATGCGCAGCTTGGTGCCGACGCCATCGGTTGCGGCAACCAGCACCGGGTCGGCGTAGCCCGCGCCCCTGAGATCGAAGAGCGCGCCGAAGCCGCCGAGCGCGTCCACCACGCCCGCGCGCCGGGTTGCCGCGGCGGCGGGCTTGATCCGCTCCACCAGCGCGTTGCCCGCGTCGATATCCACGCCCGCCTGGGCATAGGTCAGCCCCTTGTCGCTCGTCATCGCCGGATGTCCCCTGCCAGATGCCCGCTGAATATGTCGCGCGCATCTCCTAGCCCAAGCGCGCGGCGAAGGGAACCGCCCGCGCGCATCCCGTGGCGCTTGACCGCCCCCCGCGACGCACGTAATCACGGGAGCCAGGCGGGCCTGTAGCTCAATTGGTTAGAGCAGAGCGCTCATAACGCTTTGGTTGGGGGTTCGAGTCCCTCCGGGCCTACCAGAACCCTGACTGTACGGCCCGAAACCCTGCGCTCGGATATCACTCCGCACAAGGCAGCAGCGCGCGCAAGCGGGCGAGCGCGGCGTGGCGCTCGGCTTCCAGCGCCGCGCAGCAGGGCGGCAGGCGCCAGCCGCCTTCGGGGTCCGGCTGCGCCAGGCCGCGGGCCTCCAGATCGGCAAAGAGTGCGTCCAGATCAGGGGGCGGCGCGCCCAGCGCCAGGTTGCCGCCGCGCCGGCGCCAGATACGCAGGGGCGTGCCGGGTCTTGTGATCAGGCGCAACCAGGGGCGCTCCGGCGCCGCGACGACCTGCACCGGGCAGCCCGTCCAGACCGCGTCGCTCAGCGCCGAGACGCTGTCGCCGGTCAGCACGATCTCGGCGGCCTGCCCGAGCCACTCCCGGTAGGGATTGTCGCGTCCGCCGGCCGCGTGCCAATCGTAGAACCGCTCCGCAGAACCGAGACGGGCGCGGAGCGCCGCGGCGAGGCGCGGCGGCGTCCGGGGCGAGGTGGCAACAGCCAACGGCAGGCCGTGCCGCGCGGCCGCCGCGCGGGCGCGGTGCAGCAGCGTCCCGGCCGTGGCTTCGTCGAGCCGGACCGTCCAGCTGTCGCCGCCCAGAACGGCCAGCACATGGCGGGCGGGGCCTGCGGCGGGGGGCTCGGCCAGCGGAGCCTGCCAGGGCAGGGCGAGACGGATCAGGTTGGCCGCATCGGGCATCGCGTACTGGCCGGTGGTCAGAAGCAGGTCGAAATGCCGGGGATGCGCGCGGGGACGGCCCATATGCACCAGCCGCGTGCGCCCGCCAGAGCGCGCGCGCAGCCAGCGCGCCGCCGGAACCGATCGCCGCCCTATGCCAATCACCAGGTCGGGCCAGGGCGGCGCGGCTTCGGCGGGCCGTCCGCGCAACGACAGCAGGCTTGCGCCCAGAGCAGCATTCGGTAGCTGACAGAACCCGTTGAAATCAAGTTGGATTTCCCGCGATTCCGCGCCCAGGTCCGCAGCCAGCGCGCGCAGTTGCGCATTGTCGCCGTGCCGCTGGCCCAGAAGCAGCCAGACACGTGGCGGCGATGTCACGCGGGTCTCCGCAACGCGCGGCGCAGGATCAGGATCCGGCTGAAGAAGATCGTGCCCTGCCACAGCAGCAGCGCGATCCCCGCGCCCGTCAGCCCCGCGACGTTCAGCAGCAGCAGAAGCACCGGCAGGAAGAGCAGCGTGGCGATGAGCGCGGTGCGGAAGACGGCGACCTCCTTGCCGACGCAGAGCATTGCGGGCGCCAGCGCGAAACCACTCGCGGCCAGGCTCGCCGCCGCACCCGCGCCCAGCAGGAGCGGCGCGGCCGATGCGCTCTCGGGGCCGAAGAGCAGAACCAGCAGCGGCTCCGCCGCGAATACCAGCACGCCCACGATCAACCCCACGATCAGGACCGAGACGAGAAGCGTGCGCCGTACCAGCCGGCGCACCCTGTGGCGCTGGCCACGCGCCTCCAGCCCGGCGATTTCGGGAAAGACGATCGGGCCCAGGAGCGAGCGCAGCTTGGCCATCGATTCAGTGATCTGGCGCACCAGTGCGAAGAGGCTGGCCCCGGTGGGGCCCAGCATGCCGCCCACGATCAGCACGGTGGCGTGGCTGGTCACCGTCTCGACGATGGCAGTTCCGTTCGTGAGCGCGACGAAGCGCCAGATTCGCGGGAAACCGTCGGAAAGCACGCTCCACTGACCGCGCATCCGCGGCATCAGGTCGCGCTGGCGCGCCTCCTGCCAGGCGACCGCGAACATGTAGCAGCCCGAGACAATACCCGCCGCCGCCCAGACGCCCAGAAGCGCCACGACACCGCCGCCGAAGCTCAGCACCAGGGCGGCGCCGAGAAGCCGGATCACCGCGTTGAGCGCATGCTGTTCGGCCAGTACGCGGAACCGGTCCACCAGCCGCAGGAAGCCGGTCGGCGTGGCCCCGGTGATGAACAGGATCGTAACCGCGTACCAGGGCACCAGCGCGGTGACCTCATCGGGCCAGTGCAGCCATTTCGCGGCCAGAGGCGCGGCGAGGATGGCGATCACGATGGCGATGGCGAAGGCGATGATGTCGAGCCGCAGAGTGAAGCCCATCAGGCGGCGCAGGTCCGAGGGACGGTCGAACTCCATCAGCACGGCGCCGTAGCGGGTAACGGCGGCCCAGGAATCGAAACGGATGAAGCCCGCGATGACGCGGATATAGGCTTGCAGGAGAGCGACGAGGCCGAAGCCCTCGATGCCGACGGCGCGCACCGCCACGGCGGCGGCGGCCAGATTGACCAGGCCGAAGATGGCACGCCCGCCAAGGATCACGCCGGCATTGCGGCGCAACCTGTGCCAGATGCGCTCGGTCGATGCCGGTGTCGGGGCTTGTGTCATCGCTCTCGGGTTCCGTAATTGCTCTGCGGCATAGGGCGATTCGATGGTTGCCCACAAGCGCGCCGCGGGGGTAGGTTCTAGCGCGACCGATCCCGGCAGAACAGATGAAAGCATCCGCAATGGCGAACACCGTCTTCATTCACACCAACGCCCAGCAGATGGCCGGCGCCATCGTCGCCCGGCATTCGCTCAAGCGCCAGTCGGCGCGCCCCGACGCTATCGAGGTGAAGATCACCCGGCGCGAGGACTTCCCGATCTTCCGGGAATACGAGGGCCGCAAGTTCTTGCGCGCCGGCGGCTGGCGGGTCTGGCGCAACGACGATCTGCAAAGCTTCACCCCGGTGCGCTTCAGCCCGCCCGAGCAGATGGGCTATGCCGGACGCGCGGTGGTGATCGACCCGGATGTTTTCGCCGTCGGCGACATCATGGAGCTTTTCGACCGCGACATGGGCGGCAAGGCGATCCTGGCGCGACCGCGGCCCGGCCATAACGGGCGCGACGACTATATCGCGACCAGCGCCATGCTGCTCGACTGCGCGAAACTCACCCACTGGAACATGGCGCGGAATCTCGAGCGCATGTTCAGCGGCGACCTGGATTACGAGAACTGGATCATCCTGGCCGAGGAGACGCGCGAGACGATCGGCGAGTTGGAAACGATCTGGAATGATTTTGACCGTCTGGGCGCGGATACGCGGCTGCTGCACAACACCAAGCGCCGCACCCAGCCCTGGAAGACGGGGCTGCCCATCGACTTCACCAACCGGGTGCCGCTGATCGGGCGCTGGCTGCCGGGGGCCGGGGTCCGCCTGCCGGGCCGCTACAAGCCGCATCCCGACCCGCGGCAGGAGGCGCTCTTCTTCTCCTACCTGGCCGAATGTCTCGATGCCGGTGAGGTCAGCGAGAAGGACCTGCGCGCCGAGATGTCCGCGAATCACATCCGCCACGACGCGCTGGAGCGCGTGAAGAGCGCACCGGGTGTGGATGCGATCCTGGGCCAGGTCGGCGCCGCGGCGGCCTGATCAGTCGCGGTAGAGCGTCGTGGTCTTGCGCAGCGGGCCGCGGTCGTCGCAGCCCAGGCACCAGGCGATGCCGGGGTGGCGACGGGCGGCCAGGCGCATCTGGTCGCGCCACCAGTCATGCGATTGCAGCGTGGTATGCGGGTTGCGCCCGTCCGGCAGGCGCTTGACCGCCGGGTAGCAGGCCGCAACGACGAAGACGAAGCCGCGAGCGCGCGCGAACATGTCGTCGAGCACCCAGGCCACGTCCCAGGGGCAGAGATGCTCCACCACATCGGTGGAGATCACGCCGTCCACGGGCTCCGCGCCGGGATCGGCGAAGGTTTCCACGCCGGGATCGTAGCAGCGCACCGTGACGCCGGGCCAGGCGGGGGTGTGGCGCAGGGGGCTGTCGTCCGGCGCACCCGCGATCCGCGCGTAACCCTCTGCCTTGCCGGCGCCGTAGTCGAGCAGCGTCTCCGCCCCGGTCGCCGCGACCAGCTCGCGCACCGGGGCGAGGTGGTGCTTGAGCCGCTGGCCGGGGAAGAACTGCGCGTCGTGCATCTGGCGGTAGAGCCCGATCAGCTCGCCGAACTCGTGGCTGGCCCGGTCCTTGGTGAAGGGCAGGAACCCGGCGGCGTCGGCGGCGCGCTCGCGGTCCTGCCAGAGCCGGGCGAGCGGCGCGGAACCCGCTTGCGGGGCGGCGTTGGCGGGCAGCAGCGCGGCCCCCGTTGCGCCTTGCGCGCCCTCCGCACCCCGTGCCCAGTCGGCGGGAAGGGCGCCTCGCCGCGCACGGGCCTCGATCCGGTCCGGGGGCGTGCCGTCCTCCAACTCTCCGGCGGGCCAGAGCGGGGCCAGCGTCGCACAATCGAGCAGCGCCAGCCGTCCGTCCGGCGCGGCCAGCCAGCCGGCCCCGCCCATGTCGAGATCGAGGAGCCGCGCCGGGTCCTCCAGGAAGACCGTGCCGGTCTCGCAATAGATCGCGCGCCCGGCGCCCCCGGCCAGCGCGGGCACCGCGGCGCGGTAGCCCTGATAGGCCGTCCGCCAGCGGCGGCGCGGGAAGCGCGCCAGATTGGCCATGACGTGCAATTCGTAGCTGCGGGCGGGGTCACGCAACGCGCGGATCGACCAGAACAGGACGCGCAGCGCCCGCCATTCCGCGGGCGTGGTGCCCAGGAAGATGCGCACCGGGGACGCTTTCGCCGCGCCGTCCTCGGCCTCCAGCCGGATCACCTCGGGCCGGGTCGTCGCGGCCTCGCCAAAACGCGGCTCGAATAGCCGCAGCCGCTCCAGCCGCCGGCGCAGCCAGCCGGGGCGGGCGATCGCACGCAAAGGATGGTTCAGGGTTTCAGCCTGGCTCATGTCCCCTCCCAGATATGCAGGACCGGGCTGTGTGCCGCACCGATCCTTGCCGAGGGTTCCGGCATCGCGGTCCCCGACAGGCAACCTAACAGGGGAAATTGCGGGATGTCGGCCGGATCGGGCAGCCTCGCGCGATCCTGATCTCACCGGGCGCGAGGATCAAATCGGCGTGATGGCGTTAGTCTGAGGGTACGCCGATCAGAAGGCAGGCCGCAAGCAGCTTGCGGGTGTCGTCGTGGATGGCGGGCTTTTCGCCCTTCCAGCGGGGGTAGAGCCGGTGCGGCACCGGCTGGCTTTCCGCCAGCGCGGCCAGGGCCTCGTCCGTCTCGGCCACGAAACGGCCGAGCCGGGTGTCGAGATTGGCGCGGAATGTCTCGCGGTGGCGGGCCTCCATCCGCAGATGAAAAAGCGAAGAGCGGCTGCGCGGCTTGACCTCCAGCCCCGCGATCTGCTCGGGCACCCCGGCCCAGAGCGTTCGCGCCCGCGCATAGAGCCGGCGCGCCCGCGGCTCGCGCCCGGCCAGCCGCGCGGCCAGCGCCAGGTTGGCCTCCGACGCGGCGCGGCGCGGGTCGCTTTGCGCAAAGCCCAACCGGGCCAGCCAGCCGGCGCGGATGAAACCCCAACGCGCCGCCCTGCCGCGCCCCTCGGCCAGGGCGCGGTTGGCGGCCTCCTGCCAGCGTTCCCAAATCACGTCGCGCCGCCGCCAGCCGGCGTTGAGCGCGGCGCGCATCGCGGTGACGCGCTTGTCAGACACCGAGATAGGCTGCGCGGACATGTTCATTGTCATGCAACTCCTCTGCCGGGCCTTCCAGCGCCAGATCGCCGGTCTCCAGCACATATGCGTAATCGGCCAGGTCGAGCGCCAGTTCGGCATTCTGTTCCACCAGCACCACCGGCACGCCCTCGGCATTGATCTCCTCGACGATGCGGGCGATTTCCTCCACGATCACGGGGGCGAGCCCCATCGAGGGCTCGTCCATCAGCAGGAGCCTTGGCTTCGACATCAGCGCCCGTCCGATGGCCAGCATCTGCTGCTCGCCGCCGGACATCGTCTTGGCAAGCTGGACGCGGCGCTCGCGCAGCCGCGGGAAGCGCTCGTAGACCTTGCGCAAGTCGGCCTCCACCGCGCCTGCGTCGCGGCGCAGGAAGGCGCCGGTGCGCAGGTTCTCCTCCACGGTCAGGTCCGGGAAAATGCGGCGGCCTTCGGGAACATGGGCGATGCCGCGGGCGACGATCCTGTCGGGGGGCAGGTGGTCGATCCGCTCGCCGTCGAAATGGATTTCGCCCGCGCTCAGCTTCGAGAGGCCAGACATGGCGCGCAGCGTGGTGCTCTTGCCCGCGCCATTGCCGCCGATGATCGTGACGATCCCGCCTTCTGGCACCTTGAGGGTGAGGTTCCGCAGCGCCGAGACCTTGCCGTAGCTGACACTGACATCGCGCATCTCAAGCAACATGGCGCGTGCCCCCCAGATAGGCCGCGATCACGTCGGGATGATGGCGCACCTCCTGCGCGGTGCCCTCGGTCAGCAGGCGGCCGAAATTCATCACCGTGATCGTGTCGCAGAGCCCCATCACCGCGTGCATGTCATGCTCCACCAGCAGGATGGTCACGCCGCTCTCGCGCAGCCGGCGCATCAGCTCCATCATCCGGTTCGTCTCTTCCGGGTTCATGCCGGTGAAGGGCTCATCGAGCAGGATCACGTCCGGGTGCGCGGCCATCGCCACGGCCATGCCTAGCGCGCGCTGGTGCCCGTGCGAGAGATCGCCCGCCCGTTCGCCCGCCAGATGCGCGATGCCGAAGAAGTCGAGCGACTCCATCGCGCGGGCATGGGCGCCGCGCCGGTCCTCGGTGTCCCAGCCGACGATGGCGGCGAAGATATTGGGGCGGAAGGGCATATGCGTTCCCACGAGCGCGTTTTCCAGCACTGTCAGTTCGGCGAAGAGCGTGGAATGCTGGAATGTGCGCACCACGCCGCGGCGCGCGACCTCGAACATCTTGAGGCCGGAGATTTCCTCACCGCGCAGGCGGATGCTGCCCTCGGTCGGCGTGTAGAAGCCCGAGATCATGTTGAAAGTCGTGGTCTTTCCCGCGCCGTTGGGGCCGATCAGCCCGTGAATCTCGCCATGCTCGACCCTGAAGGAGAGCGCGTCCACCGCCGTCAGTCCGCCGAAGCGCATGGTGAGGGTATCGACTTCCAGGAAGGGAATGGTCATGCCCGGTCCTCCATCCGCGTGGGCTCGGCAAGGGCGCCGGGTGCGGGTTTGCGTCCGACCAGGCGCTGCACGATGCTCTCCAGCCCCTTGGGCAGGAAAAGCACCGACAGGATCATCACCAGGCCGTAGATCATCGGCCGCATCTGCTCGAAGCCCATCTCGCGCAGCACGATCTCGTTGAGGATGGTCAGCACCACGCAGCCCAGGATCGGGCCGTAGAAGGTTGCGGTGCCGCCGACGATCGCCCAGGTCAGCACGAAGACCATCTGTTCCACGTCGAAGCTGGTGGGGTTGATGGTGCCAATGTAATGGGCCATCAGCGCGCCGGAGAGCCCCGCGAAGCCGCTGGCGATGACAAAGGCCAGCGTGCGGTAGGCGCGCACGTTGACGCCCGCGGACTCGGCCAGGTTGTCCTGCCAGTGGACCGCGTGGAAGGTCAGCCCGACGGGCGAGCGCTCGATGCGCCACATGATCCACAGGCAGACCGCGACCACGGCCAGCGCGAAATAGTAATAGCTGACCGGCTCGAAGAAATCGAAGCTCCAGATGCCGATGTCGATATCGGGCATCGGGTCGATCCGCTTGAGACCCTTGGGGCCACCGAAGGGCTCGCGGTAGCGTTTCCACAGGAGCCGGATGATCTCGCCCGCCGCGAAGGAGCCGATGAGAAAGTAGAACCCCTTCATCCGGAAGAGCGGGTAACTCAGGACCATGGCGATCAGCGCCGCCGTGCCCGCGCCCAGCAGCATCGAGACCGGGACCGGGACGCCGAAATGCTTGGTGTAGAGGGCCGAACCATAGGCGCCGACCCCCATGATGACGACATGGCCCAGCGACCATTCCCCGGTCAGCGTCAGCAGCCGGTAGGAGGCCACCAGCAGCACGTTGAAGACCAGATAGGCCAGAATCTCCTGCTGCGAGAAGCTCAGCACGTGGGGCAGGGCGATCAGGAAGACGCCCAGAAGCGGCCAGGCGAGGACGTGGATGAGCGATCTAGGCACGGTCGGCGGTCCCGAAGAGGCCGGTGGGCTTGACGACGAGCACCAGCAGCATGAGCGACAGGCCCACGATATCGGCCACCACGCCGTCGTAGAAGGTGGTCACGAATGTGTGGACGAAAGCATAGATCACCGCGGCGATCACCGCGCCTTCAAGCGAACCGATGCCGCCCACGATGATCACGATGAAGGCAGCGATGATGACCGAATGGCCCATATGCGGGTTGACCGAGATGAGCGGTGCGGTGAGCGCACCGGCCACGCCCGCAAGTCCGGCACCGATGAACATGGCGATCTGCGCGGTCTGCCGGATCGAGATGCCCTGCAGCGCAGCAGCCTCCCGGTCCTGCGCCGAGGCGCGCAGTGCCCAGCCAAATCGGGTCTTCTTGAGGAAGGCCCAGAGCGCGGCCAGCAACACCACCGCAGCCAGGATCACCACCAGCCGCTGCACCGGCAGGCGGACCCGGTCGCTGAACTCGATCACCTCCTGCGTGACCGGCGGCACATGCTCCATGCGCACACCGAAGCCCATCGACACGGCGGCTTGCAGGATCATCAGGAAGCCGATCGAGGCGACGAGGCCACCCAGCGGGTTGTCCCTGAGCGGTCGGAACATCGACCATTCCATGAAAATGCCGAGCGCACCGACGAACATCACCGCCAGGCCCACCACCAGAACGTAAGGCATCTGGAAATCAGTGTAGAGCGCGACGACGGTATAGGCGCCCATCATGAATAACTCGCCATGCGCGAAATTGATCACGCCCATGACGCCGAAAATCAGCACCAGGCCGACGGCGACAAGCGACATGTAGGCCGCCGCGTAGAGCGCGTTCAGCCCGGTCTGAGCCAGCAGTTCGATCATGTTCGGTCCAGCTTTGTTGGAAAGCGCGCGGCACGGGCCATCAGATCCCCGCGCCGCGCCAGTTGAGCACGGAGGGGAAACTTAACCGCGCTGGTTCCACATCTGCCCGAAATCGGCCATGTGCTTCTTCAGAAGCTCGCCATGCTTGTCGTACCATTCGGGGATCGACTTGTAGGCCATGATGCGGGCCTTGCCGTCCTCGATGCGCACGACCGGCCAGTTTCCGACAAGCGCGTGGTCGATACCGAAGAGATCCTCGCCCCACCAGTCGGCGTCGCCGAAAGCGTGCTTGCCGCTGCCGTCGGCGGTCATCGCCTCAAGCACGGCGTCGGGCTCCACCGAGCCCGCCTTCTGTGCGGCGGCGGCCCACAGGTCCATGATCGAGGCGTATTCCCAACTCACCGCGCCCCATTCGCCGGGGTGGCGTTCGTTGTAGACCTCGAAGAACTTGTTGGGGTCCTTGAAGTTGATGAAGTCCTTGTTCAGCTCCGGGTCGTCGAAATCCGGGAACTGGAAGATAAAGCCCTCCATGAACTCCTTCGACGTCTTCTCGACCATCTGGTCGTAGAAATCCGCGGTGCAGGAGATGATCTGCCCCTCGTAGCCCTGCTGGAAGAGCTGCTCGACGATCGGGTGGACATAGTCGGCATAGCAGGTGTCGAGGCAGACGATATCGGGGTTGTCGGAGATCAGCTTGGTGACGACAGGCGCGAAATCGGTGGTCGCCGGGTCGAAGAGCAGCGGCTCCTGCTGCATCTCGATGCCCGCAGCCTCGAACGCCGCCAGGTAGGTCGCGACCGAGGGCAGACCCAGCGCATCGTCCTGGGCGCAGATCACCGCGGTCTTGAGATCGGGATGCTGCTCGGCCATCCATTCCACGCCGGTCACGTTATAGACCGGATGCACCTCGGCGGGGGCGATCAGCGTGGTCGTCTCGGGGCCCAGATCGGAGGGCAGCAGCGTCGAGAAGAGCATGCCCGTCTGATCGGCCACGCGCTCCACCCCGGCCCAGGTGTCGCCACCCAGCATCATGATGAATTTCACGCCGTCCTCGCGGATCAGCTTGGTCGCGCCGGCGCGCGCCTTGGCGGGGTCGTACTCGTTGTCGTAGCCGACGAACTCCACCGCGTAGGTTTCCCCGCCGATCTCCAACCCGCCGGCGTCGTTGACCCATTCGGCCCATATCTCGCAGCCGTCGAGGCCCGGCTTGCCCCAGGCCGCGACCGGTCCGGTCAGCGGCGCCAGAAACCCGACCTTCACGGTTTTGTCGGCCGCGAAGGCGCGCTTGGGAAGCGTCGAGCCGACGAGACCCAGACCCGCGGCAGAGGCGGTCGTGCCGAGAAACTTGCGGCGACTCACCCCTTTTTGAAAAAACTTGGCAATCATCTTCGTTCTCCCGGTTTTCTTGGACTTATCAGTCTCTCGCTTGACGGGGTCTGTACCAAAAATGATCCAAATTTGGCCGACCCATTCTGTTCTGTACCGGTAAGGCTATCCAACGAGGGGCAAATTGCAACAGGTTTCCGTACCGATCAGCCACGCTCACCGATATTTGGTTCTGTTTCGGTATTAAATTGGTCCGTCACTGCGCCACCATCCCATACCGCACCGGACGGGCCTCACCCGGAGGCACCGCCGGCGGAGGGGTGATCCCGCGAAGGATGCGTTCGGCTCAGCGGGCCAGGACGAGTTCCGCCTTCAGCCCGCCCAGATCGGCGCTGTCGCCCAGCCGCAGAATTCCGCCGTGGCTGCGCGCAATGTCCGCGGCGATGGCCAGACCCAACCCGACGCCGGGGCCGCGGTTCTGGTTGCGCGCGGCTTCGAGCCGGGCAAAGGGGCGCAGCGCCGTCTCGCGGTCCTCCGGCGCGATACCAGGGCCGTCATCCTCGACCGCGAAGCGCAGCGCGCCGGGTGTCAGCGCCACCGTGAGGCGCGCCTGCGTGCCGTAGCGCGTGGCGTTGGACAGCAGATTGCCCAGCGCCCGGCGCACTGCCATCGGACGCATCGGCACCGTGCCCGACCGGGCACTGCCCGGCGCGCGGGCCAGGGACACGTTCTGGCCCGCCCGGTGGGCGTCCTCCACCAGCGTCTCGGCCAGATGGTACGGGTCGGTCGGGTCCAGAGCGTCGGCCCCGTCGCCCTGCGCGAAGGCCAGAAACCCGTCCAGCATTTCCTGCATCTCGTTCAGGTCGCGGGCCAGCGCCTCGGTGTCGGGACCCGGCTCCAGCATCGAGACTGCCAGCTTCATCCGGGTGAGCGGCGTGCGCAGGTCGTGGCTGACGCCCGAGAGCATCAGCGTGCGCTGCTCGATCTGCCGCTCGATGCGCGCGCGCATGTCCAGGAACGCATTGCCCGCGGCACGCACCTCCAGCGCCCCGGCGGGCCGGTAGGGCAGCACGCGGCCCTTGCCAAAGGCCTCCGCGGCGCGCGACAGCCGCCGGATCGGACGAAGCTGGTTTCGCAGGAAGACGAAGGCCACGCCGGTCATCAGCGCGCCAGCCAGGATCATCAGCACCAGGAGCTGGTGCGGGTTGGAGGCCGAAACGCGCCGCCGCGAGAAAGAGAGCTGCATCTCACCCTTGGGCATCGCGGCGCTCAGCGCGACGCGGCTGCTGTCGGCTGCCAGGTCGATCTTGCGCAACTCGGGGATCTGGGCGCGCAGCCGATCCATCACCGTTATCCCGGTAAGGTCGTAGAACCGCCGCCGGTTGGTGACCGGGGCGGGCGCCTCGGCGTCCTCGGCGCCATAGGAGAGATCGTAGGACATGGCGCGGGCGAAGGGCGCCAGCCGCTCCAGCGCCTGCGCGCGGTCGGGCGCGGCGCGCGCCGTGTCGAGCACGTAGCGCAACTCCATCGCGACGCCGTCGGTCATCTGCCGGGTCACATCCGCGAAATGCCGCTGGATGAACACCACCGAGACCACCAGCTGCAGCAGCACGATGGGCAGGATCAGGATCAGCGCGGCGCGGGCATAGAGGCTGCGCGGCATCGGACGTTTCAGCCATTCGAAATTCATGGCAGAACGGTAGCCCGAGAGAGCAACGCGGGGAAGATGCGCAATGGCCGATCCGTTCATCACCGAATTTGACCCGCCCGTCGGCCGGCCCGAGACGCTGCTGCCGGGGCTGCGCCGGCTGGTGGCGCCCAATGCCTCGCCCATGACCTTCCGCGGCACCAACACCTATCTCTTGGGCGAGGGGCCGGTCGCGGTGATCGACCCCGGACCGCAGGACCAGACGCACCTGGAGACGATCCTGGAGGCGGCGGGGCCGGCGGGGATCAGCCATATCCTTGTCACCCACAGCCATGTGGACCATTCGCCGCTGTCGCGCCCGCTGGCCGAAGCGACCGGCGCACCGGTGCTGGCGATGGGGCCCAGCGGGGCCGGGCGCAGCGCCGCGATGGAGGCGCTGGCGCAGGCCGGCGAACTGGGCGGCGGCGAGGGGATCGACCGCGCCTTTGTCCCCGACCGGCGGCTCGCGCATGGCGAGATCGTGGAGGGACAGGGCTGGCGCATCGAGGCGCTGGCCACGCCCGGACATCTGGGCAACCACATGTGTTTCGCCTGGGGTGAGCGCGTCTTCACCGGCGATCACGTGATGAGCTGGGCCACGACGATGGTCTCGCCGCCCGATGGCGACCTGACCGATTTCATGGCCTCGCTGGAACTTCTGGCGGCGCGCGAGGATGACAGGCTCTACCTGCCGGGCCACGGCGCGGCGCTGGAGGACCCGCTGGCGATGGTGCATTACCAGATCGCGCACCGGCGCGGGCGCGAGGCGCAGATTCTGGGCGAGCTCGCCGCCGCCCCGGCCACGCCGGCGCAGCTTGCCCGGCGCATCTATACCGATGTCGCGCCCGGCCTGCTGCCCGCCGCCGAACGCAATGTCCTGGCGCATCTCATTGATCTCTATGGCAAAGAGATCGTCGGCTGCGAGGGGCCGCTGGCCCGCAACGCGGTCTATTACCTGCGCTGAGAGGCGGGCGGGGACGGGGCCAAAATTCCACTGGACGCCCGAGATCGGACTTGCTAAACCGCCCCCGGTGTTCCGGCGTAGCTCAGCGGTAGAGCAGTTGACTGTTAATCAATTGGTCGTAGGTTCGATCCCTACCGCCGGAGCCAAAATCTCCAAATAGAAACCTGAGATTTACTTGAAGACTTACTAAGTTGGATCAGGAATCTAAGGCATTAATTGGTAATTGGTGGGTGCTGCGGTGGCGTACGGGTTCCAGATGAACTAGCCTCATTTACAAGTTCTGGAACTTGAGTGGACCAAAAATGGCAGATGATGGGACTGACAAGCCTAAGACCTCCGCTAGGCTCCAGACTCATTGATTTACAGCCAGAACAAGACGGTGGCAGCGAGCGCGATGGCTGAGAGGAAAACCGTCGGGCTTCTGTCGTAGCGGGTGGCGATGCGACGCCAGTCCTTCAGGCGTCCGAACATGATCTCGATCCTGTTGCGTCGTTTGTAGCGGCGCTTGTCGTATCGGATAGGCTTG